>CAWBBO010000001.1:0-117514 GCA_963787085.1 uncultured Gaiellaceae bacterium
TCGACCCGGTGGGCGGCGGCGTCGAGACGATGGTGGACAGGATCACCCAGTTCGGCTTCGACGTCCGCGTCGAGCTGACGCCGGCCGACGGCGACCAACTGCTCGTGCAGCTGACCCGGGACCGCCTCTACGAGCTCGAGCTCGAGCGAGGACAGATCGTCTGGGTGACACCCGCCAACGAGCACACCTTTGCGCGTCGAGAGGTTGCCGCCCAGGCCCGCTAGCATCGCTCGAGGACGTCTGTGAGCGACGTCTCCTCGAGCACCCCGCGCATCGCCGCGCGCAGCTCGATCCAGACCTCGCGCAGAGGGACGGCGCGCCCGGCATAGGCGACCTCTTCCGGCCGCACACCGCGTACCGTCGCGATTGGCCCTTCGACGGCCCGGATCACGTCGGCGAGGCTGATCTCGCGCGCCGGCCGTGCCAGCGCGTAGCCGCCCTCGGCGCCGCGTTGGCTCGTGACGAGGCTTGCGTGCCGGAGGTCGAGCAAGATGTTCTCGAGGAACTTCTGCGGGATCTCCTGCGCGGACGAGATCCGCTCGCTCTTCAGCGGGCCCGGCGGCGCCGCCGCGAGCTCGAGCATCGCACGCAAGGCGTAGTCGACCTTGGCGGAGACGCGCATCGCGTCATTCTCGCGGCTCCTCGCGCAGCTCGCCCAGCCGTCGCTGCAGGAACCGACGCTCTGCGGCGTTCTCCGTCAGGGCCAGAGCCCGCCGGTAGGCGGCGTCGGCCTCGTCCGCCCGCCCGAGCCTGCGCAGCAGATCGGCCCGCGTGGCGTGCAGGTGCCGGTAGTCGTCCAGCCCTTCGAGCTCGTCGACGAGCACGAGGGCGTCGGCGGGCTGCCCGGCGAGCGCAATTGCCGCGGCGCGGTTCAGCCGGACGACCGGTGTCGGCTCGAGCTGCTCGAGCAGTTCGGTCTTCTCGCGCAGCACCCGCTCTCGCCGGATGCGGTCGACGGCGCGGTTGCGCGCCGTCGTGACGATCCAGGCACCGGGATTGGCGACCGCACGTGTCCATTCCTCCCGGAAGGCCGCCTCGACCGGCACCGGGCGGTGGGGCGGATCTCCAGCGAGCCGTACTCCGTCGCGGGCACGAGCGAGGCAATCCGGATCGGCCTTCCCCATCTCCTCGAAGAGCCGTATCCACTTCGGCATCGACTCGGCGGGTGCCGCCGCCGCCTCCTCTTCGGTGAGCTCGGCCCACGCCGACTGGTCGTTGTAGACGAGCAGCGCGTACCGCATCTCAGCTCTCCTCCGTGTCGACGTGTACGGGCCGCACCTCGACGGCGCCGTGCGCTGCTCCCGGGATGCGAGCACGCGGATGGTGGTGGCGTCGCGACCGGGTGCGAGCTCGTCGCCGTCGACCATCACACCTGCGTCCCGCGCCTCGCGCGAGAACGCTGCGTACCGCTCCATCCAGCCGTCGCGCTCCGCGGGGGTGAGGTCCTCCCAGCCGTCCTCGTCCGCGTAGATCAGTGCCATGAACTCCATCATCCTCCTTCGCCTGCTGCGTCGATGTGCGATTTCATCACCAGGACGAACGAGGTGGGTGAAAATCGACAGCTCTGTCAGCCGGTCGCGATCATGCGCTCGAGCAGTGTCCGTGCGGCGCCCTTGTCGAGCATGTCGTTGAGGTTGCCGCACTTGGGGCTCTGCACGCACGACGGGCAGCCGTCGTGGCACGGGCAGCCTGCGAGCAGCCGGGCGGTGTCCGCGACCCAGCCGGGGAAGCTGTCGAAGCCGCGGGCGGTGATGCCGACGCCTCCCGCATGCCCGTCGTACACGAACACCGTCGGCAGCCCCGTCTGGAAGTGCACGTTGGTCGAGAGCCCGCCGATGTCCCAGCGGTCGCACATCGCCCAGAGGGGGAGCAGCGAGATGAGCGCGTGCTCGGCCGCGTGCAGCGCGCCGAGCAGCTTCGGCATCTCCTCGAGGCCCTCGAGCAGCTTCGGGCCGGGACAGAACCACACCGCCTCGGTCTCGAAGGTCGCCTCGGGCAGGATCAGCGGCACCACGTCGAGCGTGGAGCCGTCCGCGATCGCCTTGCGCTGATAGGCGATCACCTGCTCCGTCACGGACACCTGTCCGAAGTGCAGCTCGACGCCGAGCCCGGCGGCGACGCGCAGCGACGACTCGATCGCCGTCTGCGTGTCCTTCTGCACCTGCGTGTACCAGTCGACCCGCGCGGGCGTGACGACGGCGGTGCGCGCCTCGAGGTCGAGCGAGCGGACGAGGTACTGCTCGCCGAGGTGCAGGTAGATCGCGCCCTCGTGCACGGTCGAGTACGCGCGCTCGCGCTCGACGAGCCCGAGCACCGAGCCCGTCTCGCCGTCGACGATGGTGAACGAGTCCGCGTTGCCGGAGCGCAGCGACACGCGCGCTGCGGGGCTGTCGCGTCCCTTCCACACGTAGCCCGCGGGCGTGTGCTCGAGCTCCGGCAGCAGCGCCGCCCGCTCGAGCGCTTCCGGCCCGAGCGTCCCTGCGTCGGCGGCGACGAGCGGCCCCTCGTAGGCGGCGGCGTAGACGTGTGCGTCGAGGATGCGGGGGTTGGCGTGGTCGAGCAGCGCCGCCTCGACCCGGCGTCCGAGCAGTGTCTCCGGCTCGCGCATGAAGAACTGGTCGAGGGCGTCCTCGCTCGCGACCAGTACGGCCAGGCCGCGCTGCCGCCGCCCGGCGCGTCCCCACTGCTGGCGTAGCGAGGCGACCGTGCCGGGGAAGCCGACCGAGATCGCGCAGTCCAGCATGCCGATGTCGATGCCGAGCTCGAGTGCGTCCGTCGCCGCCACCCCGAGCAGCTCCCCCTCCACCAGTCGCCGCTCGATCTCGCGTCGCTGCTCCCTCGTGTAGCCGGCGCGGTACGGCGCCAGCCGCCGGGCCGTGGCGGCGTCGACCCGATCCGTCGTGAAGCGGTGGACGAGCTCCGCCGCCTTGCGGCTCTTGGCGAAGCAGATCGTCCGCAGCCCGCGCGAGACGAGGGCCGCCATCAGAAGCGACGCCTCGCCCAGGGAGCTGGCGCGAAGCCCGAGCTCGGGATCGAGCAGCGCCGGGATTCCAGAGGACGACATCCCGCTCCGGCCTCGGGGAGGTGTCGACGTCGACGACGGTCGCGTGGGCTCCCGTGAGCGCATGCGCGAGCTCGCCGGCGTTCGCGATCGTCGCCGACGCGAGGAGGAACTGCGGCTCGGCGCCGTAGGCTCGCGCGAGCCGCCGCAGCCGCCGCAGCACGTTGCCGACGTGCGAGCCGAAGACGCCGCGATACACGTGCGCCTCGTCGACGACGACGTAGCGGAGGTTGTGCAGCACGTCGCCCCAGCGGTCGTGATTGGGGAGGATGCCGATGTGGAGCATGTCGGGGTTGGTCAGGACCACGTTCGCCCACTTGCGGATCTGCCAGCGCCGCTCCGTCTCCGTGTCGCCGTCGTAGATCGCGGGCCGGAGCCCTCGCAGGCCCAGCTCGGCGAGCGAGCGGGCCTGGTCCTGGGCGAGCGCTTTCGTCGGGTAGAGGTAGAGCGCGCGCGTCTTCGGCTCGCGTGCCACCGCATCGAGCACCGGCAGCGTGAACGCGAGCGACTTGCCGGAGGCGGTCCCGGTCGTGACGATCACGTCCTCGCCGCGCGCCGCAGCCTCCCAGGCCTCCGCCTGGTGTGCGTAGAGCCCGTCCACGCCGCGGCGCACGAGCGCCGAGACGACGAGCGGGTCGAGATTCTCCGGCAGCCGCTCGCTGCGCCCGGGCCGCGCGGGCTCCGTCGTCAGCGATGCGAGCTCCTCGCCTGCGAGCAGGTCCGCCCACCCGGGCGCGCCGCCGGTCGGCCCTGCGCCGGTCACCTCAGGTCTCGAGATACGGCGCGAACGCCCTCTCGTAGTGCCCTTTGCCGCGTGCCCCCACGATCGTCTCGCGGGCCTCGCCGCCGCTGAAGAGGATCACGGTCGGGATCGAGAGCACGCCGTAGCGCGAGGGAGTGCCGAGATTCGCATCGATGTCGACCTTGACCAGCCGCAGGCGTCCGGCGCTCGCGGCCGTGATCTCGACGAGCGCCGGCTCGATCGCCTTGCACGGCCTGCACCACGGTGCCCAGAAGTCGACGACGACGGGGACGTCGCTGGCCAGCACCTCGTCGGCGAACGTCGCGTCCGTCACCTCCGCAGGGGAGCTCATCTCGGGAGCGTAGTCACGGTCCTTGACCAGCGGCGGCGGCCGGTGCAACGCTCCGGAGACGGTGGCTGTCTACGTCGTACGCAGACTCGCGTGGTCCGTGGTGCTTCTCGTCGCGGTGACACTGAACGCGTACGTCCTCTTCTACGTCGTGCCGCGGGAGGACGTCGCCGTCGGCGCCTCCTTTGCGAACACGTCGGAGGACACCGGCGTCAACCGCTTCCAGGTCGAGGGCTCCGTCCTCGCCGGGTACCTCCGTTTTCTCGGGCAGCTCGCGCAGGGCGACCTCGGGCAGTCGTGGCGGACGCACGAGGGCGTGTCGGAGATCATCGGACGGGCTGCGCCGGCGACGGCCTCCCTCGTGATCGGCGGCGCCGTCGTGTGGATCGCTCTCGCCCTCGTGATCGGTGTCGTCTCCGCACTGCGGCCGCGCTCGCTGTTCGACCGTGCCGGCATGGTGTTCGTGCTGGTCGGCGTGGCCGCGCAGCCGCTCTGGCTGGGCTACGTGCTGGCCTACTTCTTCGGCTATCGGCTGCAGTGGTTCCCGATCGCCGGCTACTGCGACGTGATCCGGCCACAGGACGGCGTCAGCTGTGGCGGCCCCGTGCAATGGGCCTACCACCTGTTCCTGCCCTGGCTCACGTTCGCGCTCGCGTTCGCCGCCATGTACGCGCGCATGATCCGCGCGAACCTGCTCGAGACCAGGAACGAGGACTATGTCCGCACCGCTCGTGCCAAGGGCCTCTCGGAATGGGCGACGGTGCGGCGCCACTCGTTCCGCAACGCGGTCATCCCGATCGTCGCGATGGTGGGCATGGACGTGGGGCTGGCGTTCGCCGGCTCGCTCTTCGTCGAGCGTGCGTTCCGGATCCCGGGCATCGGCATGCTCACGATCACGTCGCTGCAGCGACGTGACCTGCCGGTGCTCCTCGGCATCGTCGTGATCGTCTCCATCGTGATCGTGATCTGCAACCTGATCGCCGACCTCGCGCTCGGCCTGCTCGATCCGCGCGTCGGCGGCCGGACGTTCCGGTGGCATCGGGCTGAGCGGCCCGTGGCGGTGCCGGTGCCGGCCGAGAGCGCCCGGCCGGCGCCCGCCTCGCCCGGGTAGGAGAGGCACGCCCTACAGGCGCCCGCGCAGGGCGCGCCAGCGCAGCGCCGGCACCTGCCACACGGCCTCCAGCACGATCGAGCGGCTCATCTTGGAGCCGCCGACGGCACGGTCGGTGAACACGATCGGCACCTCCACTACGCTGAAGCCGGCGCGCAGCGCCCGGTACGTCGTCTCGATCTGGAACGCGTAGCCCCGGGCCGCGATCGCGTCCAGGTCGATCGTCTCGAGCACGCCGCGCCGGAAGCACTTGAAGCCCCCCGTCAGGTCGCGCACGCCGACGCCGAGCAGGGTACGCGCGTAGAGCGAGCCGCCGGCCGAGACCGCGCGTCGCACGAGGCCCCAGTTGGCCGTGCCGCCGCCTGCCACGTAGCGCGATCCGAGCGCCAGGTCGGCACCACCCTCACACACGGCGATCAGCCGCGGCACGTCGCTCGGGTCGTGGGAGAAGTCGCAGTCGACCTCGAGCACGAGCTCTGCGCCCTGCGCCAGCGCAGCGCGGAAGCCGGCGATGTAGGCCGGCCCGAGCCCTTCCTTGGCGGGGCGGTGCAGCACCTCCACCCACGGCAGCTCCTGCGCCAGACGGTCGGCGATCGCGCCCGTGCCGTCGGGCGAGTTGTCGTCGATCACGAGCACCCGGTCGCTCGCCGTGTCGAGCTCGGCGCCGAGCGCCCGCACCATGGCCTCCACGTTCTCGCGCTCGTCATACGTGGGCAGGCAGACGACGGCGCGCGGCATCGGCGAATCTTGCCCGTTCCGGCGCACCTATCATCGGTCGACGGTGTCCGCGCTCCCCTCGAACGGCGATCTCGCCGACCAGCTCGACCTGCTGGCCGACCTCTCCGAGATCCTCGGAGAGCAGTCGTTCCGGGTACTCGCCTACCGGCGGGCTGCCACCCGTATCCGCGAGACGGCCGCGTCGGTCGCCGAGCTCGCGCTCGAGGGGAAGGCGAAGGAGTTGCCGGGGATCGGCAAGACGATCGAGACCAAGATCGTCGAGGTGGTGGAGTCGGGCGAGATGCACGCGCTCGCGAAGCGCCGCGCCGAGGTGCCCGGCGAGGTCGCGTCGTTCATGCGGCTGCCGGGGCTCGGGCCGAAGACGACCGCGCGCATCTGGCAGGAGCTTGGCGTGACGACGCTCGCAGGCCTGAAGGAGGCGGCGGAGGCGGGGCGGGTGCGCGCCCTCTCGGGGCTCGGCGAGAAGTCCGAGGAGAAGATCTTGAAGGCGCTCGCCCAGGGTGCCGGTGCGGCGGAGCCCAGGCGAGGGCTGCTCGGCCACGGCCTGCCGGTCGTGCGCGAGGTGGTGGAGGCGCTCCGCGCCCACCCCGCTGCCGTGGACGTGTCCGAGGCCGGCAGTGCCCGCAGGCGCAAGGAGACGTTCCGCGACCTGGACGTGATCGCCACCGCGACCGACCCCGCGGCGCTCACCGGCCACTTCGTCTCACTGCCGTGGGTGCTGGACGTCGTCGCGCACGGTGACTCCAAGGCCACCGTGATCACGAAGCAGGGGCTCCGTCTCGATCTCCGTGTCGTCCCGCCCGAGAGCTACGGCGACCTGCTGCAGCACTTCACCGGGTCGAAGGAGCACAACGTGGCCATGCGCGAGGAGGCTCAGCGGCGCGGCCTGTCCGTCTCCGAGTACGGCGTCACCGTGGTCGAGACGGGCGAGGTGCACACCTTTCGCGGCGAGAAGGAGCTGTACGCCTTCCTGGGCTATGCCTTCATCCCGCCGGAGCTACGAGAGAACGCAGGAGAGCTCGAGGCCGCGCGCGAGGGGCGCTTGCCGGCGCTCGTCGAGCTCGGCGACCTGCGTGGCGAGATGCACTGCCATTCGACGTGGTCGGCGGACGGCAAGGCGACGATCGAGGAGATGGCGGCCGCGGCCGCGGCGCGCGGCTACTCGTTCCTGTGCCTGACGGACCATTCGCACTACCTGCGGGAGGGGCGGCTGCACGCCCAGTGGGCGGAGATCGCCGCGGTGAACGAGCGCCTGCGGCCGTTCCGCGTGCTGCGGGGGATCGAGGCGAACATCCGTGCGAACGGTGAGCTGGATGTGCCGGACGACGAGCTCGCGCAGCTGGACTGGGTCGTCGCCTCGCTGCACACCTCCTTCGACCGCAGCCCGACGGAGCGCGTCCTCGCTGCGATCGAGAGCCCGCACGTCGACTGCATCGGCCATCTCACGGGCCGCCGGCTCTCGCGCAGGCGGGGTGCCGAGGTCGACGTCGAGCGGGTCGTCGCGCGCGCAGCCGAGACGGGGACGGCGCTCGAGATCAACGCGCAGCCGGACCGGCTCGACCTGCGCGACGTGCACGCGCGGATGGCGGGAGAGGCGGGCGTTCGCGTGCCGGTGACGACGGATGCGCACTCCGTGGGCGCGCTCGCCTACGCAGAGTTCGGGATCGGGCAGGCGCGGCGGGCGTGGCTGACGAAGGAACCAGGTGCTCAACACGCGCGCGTGGCCCGCGATCGCCAAGATGCTCGCGTGAGCACGTTCCGCGACGACGGCGCCGCCGCCCTCGAATGGGTGGCCTCGTACCTGGAGCGGCTGCGGGACTACCCGGTGCTCGCCCGCGTCGAGCCCGGCCAGATCCGGGCGGCGCTGCCCACGTCGCCGCCGGACCGCCCCGAGCCGTTCGCGAGCGTGCTGCGCGACCTGGACGACGTGCTGATGCCGGGCATCACCCACTGGCAGAGCCCGCGGTACTTCGCGTACTTCGCCTCGACCGCGTCCGAGCCCGGGATCCTCGCCGAGCTCCTGATCGCCGGGCTCAACCAGGTCGGCATCCTCTGGCGCGCCTCGCCCGCCCTCCAGGAGCTGGAGGAGGTGACGCTCGACTGGCTGCGACAGCTGCTCGGGCTGCCGGAAGGGCTGCACGGCCACATCGAGGACACGGCCTCGACGGGGCTGATCACGGCACTCGCGGCCGCGCGCGCGGCCGCACCCGGACGGCGGGTCGTCGTCTGCTCCGAGCACACCCACTCGTCGACGACGAAGGCGGCGCGCCTGCTCGAGCTGGAGGTGCGGACGGTTCCCGGGGACGATCTCTGCGCCATGCGGCCCGCCGAGATCGATCTCTCCGGCGCCTGCGCCGTCGTGGCGACCGTGGGCACGACGTCGTCCGCGGCCGTCGACCCCATCGCCGCGATCGCCGACCTGGCGGAGTCCGCCGGTGCCTGGCTGCACGTCGACGCCGCGTATGCAGGGTCGGCTGCGGTGTGCCCGGAGCTGCGCGGGCCGTTCGCCGGCTGGGAGCGCGCCGACTCGATCGGCGTCAACCCGCACAAGTGGCTGCTCACGCCCATGGACTGCTCGGTCTTCTGGACGCGGCGCCCCGAGGACCTGCGCCGCGCGTTCAGTCTCGTGCCCGAGTACCTGCGCGTCACCGAGGACGTGGTCAGCCTGAGCGAGTTCGCCTCTCCTCTCGGCCGCCGCTTCCGCGCGCTGAAGCTGTGGGCCGTGCTGCGCTGCTACGGCCGCGAAGGGCTGCAGGCGGTGATTCGCGAGCACGTGCGCCTGGCGGGCGAGTTCGAGCGCTGGGTGCGCGACGAGCCGGGCTGGGAGCTGTGCGTGCCGCGCTCCTTCGCGCTCGTCTGCTTCCGGCGCGAGGGCACCGACGAGGAGAACGAGGCGCTGCTGACCCGTGTCAACGACGCGGGCGAGATCTTCCTCTCCCACACGAGACTGGCGGGGCGCTTCGTGCTGCGCCTGGCGATCGGCAATGCTCGGACGACCGAGGACGACGTGCGCCTGGCCTGGGACGTGCTGCGGCGTGAGGCCGGCGCTACGGGGTAGGCGCCGTGGCGGCGACGAGGCGCTCGACGTCGCCGGCGTCGCCCTCGACACCGACGCCGCCCATGTCCCCGTGCGCGAGCAGGTGGTAGAAGCCCGTGGCGTCACACGTGACCGTCGCCGCCGCGTCCGGTGACAGGCCCGGGAACACGTGCCCTTCCAGCAGCGAGGCTTCCTCGTCTCCGCACTGGAAGGCGACGCGCACGCCGGGCGCGGTCGGCGCCACCGCCGTCCTCAGGGCGCGCTCGAGCCAGCCCGGCTCGAGGTCGGTGTCCGCAGCGGGAGGCCCGAGCGTGCGTGCGCCCCACCGGGCGAGCGCCGCGAGGACGGGGCGCAGGCTCGCGCCGTCCTCGGTCAGCTCGTAGACGGTGGCGGCGCCGGGCGGAGGCAGGCGCCGCTTGCGGACGACGCCGCCTGCCTCGAGGTCCTTCAACCGCGCGGCCAGCATGTTGGTGCTGCACCCGCCGAGACGCTCGAGCAGGTCGCCGTAGCGCAGGGGGCCCTGCTGCAGCTCGCGCACGACGAGCAGCGACCAGCGCTCGCCGACGAGGTCGAGCGCGTGCGCGATCGGGCAGTACTGGTGATAGCTCTTCGCCATTCGCGCGTCGCAGTCTAGAGCGAATGGTTGCAATCTGCCAGCACTATCTTGCAAGTTGCAAGTGAACGCGCTAGTGTCCGCGCTTCGGAGAACGGCGAAAGGACGGACGGATGACTGCCTCGGCAAGAACGAAATGGCTCGCGCTCGCACTCCTCTGTGTCGTGCAGTTCATGGTCGTGCTCGACATCGCGATCGTGAACGTCGCCCTCCCGTCCATCCAGGTCGACCTCGGCTTCTCGTAGGAGAACCTGCAATGGGTGATCTCGGCCTATGCCCTCGTCTTCGGCGGCTTTCTGCTGCTCGGCGGCCGCGTCGGCGACCTGCTCGGCCGGCGGCGGATCTTCATGGTCGGCCTCGCCCTCTTCACGCTCGGCTCTCTGCTCTGCGGTTTCGCCTGGAGCGAGACGTCGCTGATCGGCGCACGTGCCGTGCAGGGCCTGGGCGCGGCCACGCTGTCGCCGGCCGCGCTCTCGATCCTGACGCGCACGTTCGCAGAAGGTCGCGAGCGCAACATCGCACTCGGGGCGTGGGGCGCCGTCGGCGGCTTCGGCGCCGCGGCCGGGGTGCTGCTCGGCGGCATCGTCACCGACCTGCTCAGCTGGGAATGGATCTTCCTCGTCAACGTGCCCATCGGTGTCGTCGCCCTGATCCTGTCGCCGCTCTGGCTGGCCGAGAGCCGCGACGAGCGGGCGACGAGCTTCGACGCCATGGGCGCCTTCCTCGTCACCTCGGGCCTCGTGCTCCTCGTGCTCGGCATCACGCAGGGCCAGAACTGGGGTTGGGGCTCCGGACGCATCATCGGGCTCTTCGCCGCGTCGGCGGTGCTGCTGCTCGGCTTCCTCGCCTGGGAGTCGCGGGCACGCGAGCCGCTGATGCCCTTCGCGATCTGGCGCTCCCGCACGCGCACGGCGGCGAACGTCGCGGGCTTCATCCTGGGGACGGCGCTGTTCGCGATGTTCCTGATGCTGACGCTGTACATGCAGCAGGTGCTCGGTTACTCCGCCATGAAGACCGGCGTCGCCTACCTCGCGGTCGCGGGGACGACCGTGCTGTGGGCGAATGTCGCCGCGGTGGCCGTAAACCGGGTGGGTGTGAAGCCCGCCCTCATCTTCGGCATGGCGCTTCTCACCGTCGGCCTCGTCTACTTCACACAGGTCTCCGTGGGCGGCTCCTACTGGGCCGACCTCTTCCCCGGCTTCCTGATCATCGGACTGGGCATGCCATTCTGCTTCGTGCCGATCACGATCGCGGCGGTCGCGGGCACGACGCACGAGGACGCCGGCCTCGCCTCGGGCCTGATCAACACGTCGCAGCAGATCGGCGGCGCGCTCGGCATCGCCCTCCTCTCCACCATCGCCACCTCCGTGGCCGACGACCGCCTGGCGGGCGGGACGGCGTCGCCGCAGGCGTTCGTCGACGGCTACCGCGCCGCGTTCTGGGTGGGAGCGGCAATCGGGCTCGTGGGCGTGCTCGTGTCGGTCTTCGCCGTACGGGGCAGCGACCTCGCGCCGGTCCAGGGGCGGCCGCCGCGCAGGCAGCCGCCTAGAGCAGCCGCAGCAGCTCGAGCAGCGCGTCGGGGTCGGAGACGACGATGTCGGCCGACTCCCGCAGCCCGCACGGGCTCTCGTCCGAGGCGACGGCGACCCGCACGGCAAGGTCGAGGCCGGCGAGCGCCCGGAATGCGTCCAGGTCGGTGGCGTCGTCGCCTGCGTAGAGCGCGCGCCGCAGGCCGGCACGCTCGAGCAGGAACCGCACCGCCGTCCCCTTGTCGGCGGCGACCGGGGGGCGCACCTCGAGCACCTTCCGGCCCCAGCGGGGTTGCAGGCCGCACGCCCGCGCCCGCTCGGCGACGTCCTCGAGCTCCCGCACCGCCGCCTCCTCGTCCGCCACACCACGGAAGTGGAACGAGACGGTGAGCGGCTTGCGCTCTGCCTGCCGCGGCACGCTGTCGGCGAACGCCGCGATCCGCGCCGCCCACGCCTTCGCGTCGGGCACGAGCTCGAGCCCGTGCTCGCCGACGTAGGTGAGCCGCGGAACGCCGACGACACGGGCGGCGTCCGGGCCCGGGCGCCCGCTCACGCACGCGACCAGCCCGTAGCTGGCCGTGCAGGCGCCTCAGCTCGGCGCGCGTCTGCTCGGGCACGAGCGCTTCGGCGGGGCGCGGCACGATCGGCGCGAGCGTCCCGTCGACGTCGAGCAGCAGCGCGGTCGCCCCGGGCTCGGCGCCGAGGGCACGGAGGAGGTCCGGGATCTGCACCCGCCCCTAGGATACGGTGGTGGTGCGCCTCGTCCTGATCGGCCTCGTCGCAGGCGTGTTCAGCTCGCTGTTCGGCGTCGGGGGCGGCATCGTGATCGTGCCGCTCTTGATCATGGCGGCAGGCTTCGCCGCCAAGGAGGCGTCGGCCGTCTCTCTCGGCGCGATCGCGATCACCGCGCTCGCGGGCGTGGTCCTGTACGCGTTGCGCGACAAGGTCGACGTCGAGTACGCCGCGCTCGTGGGCCTGCCCGGCGATGGCAGGAGCGCTGGCGGGCGCGACGCTGCAGCGCCGCCTCTCGGGCGCAGCCTTCATGCTCGCGTTCGCGTCGCTCCTCGCCGGCCTCGGCGTCTGGCTGCTCGTCGGTGAGCGCTACGACGATTCTCCTCGGTGTCACGCTGGGCGTGGCGGCAGGCGTGCTGTCGGGCCTTTTCGGCGTGGGCGGTGGCATTCTCTTCGTGCCGGCACTCGTCGCGCTCGGTCTCGGGCAGGTGGAGGCGTCTGCGACGTCGCTGCTCGCGATCGTGCCCACGGCCGGCGTCGGGATCTGGCGCCAGACCCGGTACGGCAACATGCGCTTTCGTCCTGCTCTCGTCGTCGGCGTGGCGTCCATCGCGGGGGTCGAGGCCGGGGTGCACATCGCCACGGGGATCTCGGAGCAAGCGCTCCGGCGCCTCTTCGGGCTGCTGCTGATCGGCATCGCGGCCCAGCTCGCCTGGCGGACCCTGCGGCTTCGCCGCCGCTACCCTGAGGCGACGTGAGACGCGTTCTCCTGCTCGCGCTGCCGTTGCTCCTGGTCGCGATCGCCGCGATCGCCTCCGCTGCCCCGTCCGACCCGCAGGCGCTCGCGAACGTCGTCGTCGCCCGCGTCACGCAGCCCGGCCTGCCCGAGCAGGTGGCCCTGAGCGTCACCGCCCCGCCTGCGCTCGAGGAGGGTGTCAGCGGCTGGGCCTACCCGGAGGACGGCTCTGTCGTGCGCATCGGCTCCGGCACGGCCGGTGCCGCTGCCCAGCCGGGCGTCTCGTCCAGCGCTCAGGGAGTCGTCGAGCTTCTCGCCGTCACGCTCTTCGGCGGCGAGATCACCGTCGAGTCGCTGAGCGCCCGAGCGACCGCCGCGGCCGGTGCCGCCAACGCGTCGTCCGACCCGTCCGCGTCCACCCTGACGGGGCTCACCGTGCTCGGGCAGCTGATCACGCCCTCGGCGAACACGCAGATCCCACTTGCGGACTGGGGACTCCTCGACATCCTCGCCTCCACGGCCGAGTCGATCCTCGAGCCGCCGCGGTCGGCCCGCGCCACCGTGACGGGTTTGCGGGTCAGGCTGGTCGCCGATCACGGCGGCCTGGCGGCAGGAAGCGTGATCGAGCTCGGCTCCGCAACTGCGACAGCCGTCGCCGCCGGGGCCGCCGAGCCGCTGCCGCCCGCTCGGCCCGCGCCGGCGCAGCCGAAGCCGGTCGTCCCCGCCGTGCCGTCCTCCGCACCGCGCGAGCCGGGAGGCAAGGTGATCCCCGGTGCGCCGACCGAGCTCGTGCGCCCCGCGCCCGAGGTCTCGGCGCGACTCACGAGCGCCGGGTACGTGTTCCCCGTGTACGGGCCGGCGTCGTTCGGCGACACGTTCGGCGCCCCTCGCGCCGACGTCGACGGAGGCTGGCATCACGGGGAGGACATCTTCGCCCCGCTCGGGACGCCGCTGCTCGCCGTCGCAGACGGAACGGTGTTCTCGGTCGGCTGGAACGACATCGGCGGCTGGCGCATCTGGCTGCGCGACCGGGAGGGAAACGAGTTCTACTACGCGCATCTGTCCGCGTACTCGCCGCTCGCCGTCAACGGCCGCCAGGTGAAAGCCGGCGACGTGATCGGCTTCATGGGCAAGACGGGGGACGCAGAACACTCTCCGGTGCACCTGCATTTCGAGATCCACCCGGTGGCGCTGCGTGCCCGCGGCTATCACGGTGTCGTCGCGCCGTATCCGTTCCTGCTCTCCTGGCGGCGGGCGCAGGACGTCTCGTTCGCGGCCGGCCGCGTCTACCTGCCGATCGGGGACGCCGGCGTCGGGGTTGCGCCTCCGGCCGCGGCGATCCTGCTCACGGCCGACGACATCTCGCGCGCAAGCGGCCTCGTGCCGGGCGCGCTGGCGCAGGCGCTCGCGGGCCGGGCGCCGAAAGGCACCCAGCCCGCAACGCAGGATCGGTAGACCGAGGCGCCCCTACGCGCCGTCTGCGGCCACGGCGTCGTCCCGCGTCGTCAGCGGCCGGCGCCGCGTCGACCTCGAAGCCTTCGAGCGGCTGCAGGTCGTCGTCGCCTGCGATCTTGTCGAGCAGCCACTGCCTCGTCCCCGGGCCGGTCCACGGGTTGTAGAGAGCGCCCGCGAGGAGGCCCGCCAGGAGCATCGCCTTCCGTCCCTTGTGGCCCTTCTTCCGCTTGCCCTTGAGCGTGTCGGCCGCCTTGCCGAAGTCCTCGAGCGCCCGGCGCAGGTTCTCCTGCACCTTCGCGTCGGTCGCGAGCTTCGACGCGGACTGGGCGATCCCGCCGTTCTCCTTGACGAGCGGGCCGTAGAGCTTGCGCGCGGCGCCGAGCGCCTCCTTGAGGTCGTCCCGGAACTCCGGGTCGTTGAGCGCGCGGTCGAGGTACGGCTTCAGGGTCTCCACGGTCGGAGCGACCTTGCCTGTCTTCGTCTTGGCCATCGCAGGCCGTCCTTTCCTCGGTTTCTGTTCTCCACCAGTATGACCTCCGCCGGCCCCCTACGATGTGTATCGACGATGCGCCGGATCAAGCGATTGTTGCTCGTTGCGGGCATGCTGCTCGCCGCGCTCGCCTACGTGTGGGTCGCCGCGGTGCGCGCCGTCCCGGGCGTGCTCGCGCGCAAGGCCGCCGCGCGGGGCTCGCGCCGCGTGCCGTAGCCGTCTGTGTCGAGGTGGTGAAGGTGCGCCGGGGACACTGGACGGCGTCGTTGCGATCGGCTCGCTGACGATCCCCGTGATGCTCTTCGCCGTGACCCGTAGGCTGCGGCGGTGCTCGCTCCGCCTCTCGTTCGCGGCAACACGGCCGCGCGCACCGCCTCGCTGCTCACCGGCCTCTTCCTGTTCGCACTCGGGATCGTGCTGCTGCTCGAGTCGCAGCTCGGGCTCTCCCCGTGGGACGTCCTCAACCAGGGCGTCTCGGAGCGGACGTCGTTGTCGTTCGGGACGGCGAACATCGCGATCGCCGTGGTCGTGCTCGCCGGGGCCTGGGCGCTCGGTGCGCGCGTCGGGCCGGGCACGGTTGCGAACGCGCTCCTGATCGGCCTGTTCGTGGACGGGCTGCTCGCAGTCGACGCCGTTGCCGGCCTGTCGGAGGAGTCGCTGGGGGTGCGCATCGGCCTGATGGTGGCGGGGATCCTCGTCATCGGCGCCGGGTCCGCGTTCTACATCGGCGCCGGCATGGGGGCGGGGCCGCGCGACTCGCTCATGCTCGTGCTCGTGTGGCGGACGCGCGTGCGTACCGGCGTCGTGCGCGCCGGGCTCGAGAGCGCCGTCACGGTGGCCGGCTTCGCGCTCGGCGGCACCGTCGGGATCGGCACGCTCGCGTTCGCCTTCGGCGTCGGCCCTTCCGTCGAGCTTGCGTTCTGGCTGCTCGAGCGCTCGCCGCTCGCCGATGCCGCTCCGGACGCGACGCACACACTACGATCCGGGCCATGAAGGGATTGGTCTGCGCGGGCGGCGAGGCGACGCGGCTCGGCGAGCTCACGCGCGTCACGAACAAGCACCTGCTCCCGGTCGGCAGCTGGCCGATGGTCTACTACCCGCTGCAGCTGCTGCAGCTCGCCGGCGTGCGCGAGGTGCTCGTCGTCACCGGCAAGGGACACGCCGGCCAGATGATCGACCTGCTCGGGGACGGCCGTCTGTCGGTGCGCGGCACCGACGAGCCGCTGCTCGAGCTCGATCTCACGTACAAGGTGCAGACGCGCCCCGGCGGCATCGCGCAGGTCGTCGGCATGGCGCGCGATTTCGCGGCGGGTGAGCCGCTCGTGGTCGTGCTCGGCGACAACATCTTCGAGTTCTCCCACGCAGACGAGATCGCGGCGTGGGGGCGGGCCGGCGCCGGGGCGCAGGTGTTCGTGACGGACGTGCCGGACCCGGAGAACTTCGGCGTCGTCGTGTACGACGACGAGGGACGGGTCGTCGACCTCGCCGAGAAGGCGGGCGTCGTCGACCTCCGCTACGACACGCCGCCGACGAGCGACGCGGTCGTCGGCCTCTACTGCTACCCGCCCGACGTCTTCGAGGTGATCGAGCGCGCTCCAGCCGTCGAGTCGCGGCGAGCTCGAGATCACCGACGTCAACCGCTGGTACGCGGAGCGCGGCGAGCTGACGGTGGCCCGCGTGCGCGGCTGGTGGGAGGACGCGGGCAAGCACTGGCAGCATCTGGCGCAGATCGGGCGCACGATCGACGAGACCGGCGTCAACAAGCCGTGATCGACGGCATCGTGAGGATTCCGCTGCGGCGCTTCGAGGACGATCGCGGCTGGTTCTGCGAGCTGCGCCGCGACAGCTTGCTGCCCAAGCCGGCACGGCAGACGAACGTGTCGTTCTCGCGGCGCGGCGTGATCCGCGGGCTCCACTTCCACGAGCGGGGCCAGGACGACCTCTTCGCCTGCCTGCAGGGGACGGCGCGGGTCGTCGTCCTCGACCGCGAGACCGGCGAGACGTTCAGCGAGGACATCGGCGACGCGAATCCCGTCGCGATCTACATTCCCGGCCATCACGCCCACGGCTTCGAGGCGCTCACGGATCTGCTCTTCTGCTACCACGTGACGGAGGAGTACGACCCTGCCGCGCCCGACGAGCAGGGCATACCGTGGGACGACCAGCGCGTGGCGCACCTGTGGAGCACGACGACACCGATCCTGTCAGCCCGCGACGCGTCCTGATCACCGGCGCCGGCGGCCAGCTCGGCCTGGCGTTGCAGGAGGCGTTCGCGGGCGACGAGGTGCTCGCGCTGCAGCGCGAAGACTGGGACGTCGCGCTGCCGGCACCTGTCGGGCTCCCGGCACTCGACCTCGTCCTGCATGCAGCAGCGTGGACGGACGTGGACGGGGCCGAGGACGACCCGCAGGGAGCCGCGGCGGTCAACGTCGGCGGCTCCGCCCACGCGGCAGAGCTCGGCGCCCCGCTGGTGGCGTTCTCGAGCGACTACGTCTTCGACGGGCGCAAGGGGTCGCCGTACGTGGAGTCGGACGGGCCGAACCCGCTCTCGGCGTACGGTCGCACGAAGCTGCACGGCGAGGCAGCCGCCGGCGACCAGGCGTGGGTCGTGCGGAGCTCGTGGCTCTTCGGGCCGACCGGCCGCAACTTCGTTCGCACGATGCTGCGCCTGGGCGCCGAGCGCGACGAGGTCGCGGTCGTGGACGACCAGCGCGGCTGCCCCACCTACGTGGGGCACCTCGCGCAGGCGACGCGGGAGGTGGTGGCGCTGCCGTACGGCGTCTGGCACGTCGCGGCCGCGGGCGATTGCACCTGGGCGGACTTCGCCGAGGCGATCTTCGAGGCGGCGGACCTGCCGTGCCGGGTGCGGCGCATCAGCTCGGCGGAGTTCGGAGCGAAGGCCCCACGACCGGCGCTCTCGATCCTGCGCAGCGAGAAGGGGGCGCCGGAGCTGCCGCACTGGCGCCAGGGGCTCGAGGAGTGCCTCGCGAGGATCGAGGCGTCATCCTGGCGCGAGGCTAACGGCTCCGACCAGCGAGTGGCGCCGAGGCCCGTACCTGGCCGCGCCGCATCGCCCACCGGTGGTTCCAGGCGAGAGCGGCCGCAGCACGTGGCGTCAGGCGGCGACGAGCGGCGTTCGCACTTCGATCCTCCAGTCCAGCACCGCGCGAGTGCGCCTCGACGGGTGGAGCGACGCAGATGCCCTCGCCGCGAAGTCGCGTGGATGCCGGACGAGCCGCGGCGGTGCGTCCGCCTCGACGCGACGGCTTCCACGAGAGGCGTGTACGGCAGCCGTCCGCGGGTGAGCAGGCGCACCCGCTTCCCGGCGGCTGCGGGTCCGCCGTCGCCGTCGCCGGCGAGGAGCCTCGCCCACCAGCTCGGGTACTCGCGCGGTCGCGAGGCACGTCGTAGACGGCCTCCACCGGTGCCGGCACGAACCACTCGTCGACGAACGGATAGGCGCCACGATCGTGTTCGTCGCAGGCGAGGGACGGTTCGGTCGGACGGTAACCTGTGCCGATGCGCGTGCTCGTCACCGGCGGCGCCGGCTTCATCGGCTCGCACTTCGTCAAGCGCCTGGTCGCGGGCGGAGACGAGGTCGTCGTGCTCGACAAGCTCACGTACGCCGGGAACCCGGCCAACCTCGAAGGGGTGGAGCACACGCTCGTCGTCGGCGACATCGCCGACGCGGAGGCGGTCGCGCGCGCAGCCGACGGCTGCGAGGCGATCGTCAACTTCGCCGCCGAGACGCACGTCGACCGCTCCATCCTGGGGCCGCGGGAGTTCGTCCACACGGACGTGCTCGGGACGGTGACGCTGCTCGAGTGGGCCCGTGAGAGTGAGGCGCGGTTCGTCCAGGTCTCCACCGACGAGGTGTACGGCGATCTCGAGGCCGGTGGGCGCGCCCGCGAGCTCGACCCTGTGGCGCCGTCGAGCCCCTACAGCGCCGCCAAGGCGGGCGGCGACCTGCAGGTCCTGGCCTACGCCCGCACCTACGGCGTCCGGGCCTCGATCACGCGGGGCGCCAACACCTACGGGCCGAACCAGTATCCGGAGAAGCTCGTGCCGCTGTTCGTCACGAACGCGCTCGAGGGGCTGCCCCTGCCCGTCTACGGGGACGGCAAGCAGGTGCGCGAATGGCTGCACGCCGAGGACCACTGCGCCGGCATCGAGCTCGTCCTGCGCGAGGGGGCGCCCGGCGAGATCTACAACGTCGGCGGTGAGGATCACGAGAATCTCGAGGTCACCTACCGGATCCTCGAGCTCACCGGTGCCGACGCCGCCCTGATCCGCCATGTCGAGGACCGGGCCGGCCACGACCGTCGCTACGCGGTGGACGACACGAAGCTACGCGCGCTCGGCTGGGCGCCGCAGCACTCCTTCGGCGAGGGGGGGCTGCCGGCGACGGTCGACTGGTATCGGGCAAACCGTGCCTGGTGGGAGCCGATCAAGTCGGGGGCATACCGCACCTACTACGAAGAGCAGTACGCAAACCGACTCAAGGCCTGAGCCGTCCAACCGAGAACAGTCGGTAGGAACTGCGATGCGGCATCTCATCCTTCTCGTCATCACGTTGGCCCTCCTCCCCGCCGCCGCCTCGGCGGCGCCGTCTCCGCAGCCTGTCGCCGCCACCGTGCTCGCGACCCCGCAGTTCGTCCTCACCGGCGGCGGCTACGGGCACGGCGTCGGGATGAGCCAGTTCGGCGCCTTTGCGCAGGCGAGCGCCGGTCGCACCTACCGGGACATCCTCGGCTTCTACTACCGGGGGGCCGAGATCGCCACGTCGCCGGTCGCCAGGGTGCGCGTGCTCGTCGCGAGCAGCCGCCGGCCGGTGCGCATCGGCTCGACGGTGCCGTTCCGCGTGCGCGACGCCGGCTCGGTCGCGTACGACCTGCCGGCCGGTGAGCTGGTCGTCACGCCCGACCTGAAGGTGATGGTCGACGGTGTCCCCGCGGCACTCACCGGCCCGCTCACGTTCAGGCCGGGGCAGGGGGCGCCGCTCCAGCTCGACGGCAAGGGATACCGGGGCGACCTCCGCGTCTCCGTCGCCGAGGGCGTGCTGCAGGTCGTCGACTACGTCGGGCTCGAGTCGTATCTCCTCGGTGTCGTGCCCGGCGAGGTGCCGAAGGAGTGGCCCGCCGAGGCGCTCAGGGCGCAGGCCGTGGCGGCCCGCTCGTACGCGCTCGCAAGCCGCGTCAAGGGCAAGCCGTGGGACCTGTACGCCGACGTGCGCAGCCAGGTCTACTACGGTGTCGAGAGGGAGGCGCCGTCGACGAGCGACGCCGTCACGTCGACCCGTGGCGAGGTGCTGACCTTCGACGGCAAGGTCGTGACCGCGTTCTACTACTCGTCCTCGGGAGGTCGCACGGCAGCGAGCGAGGACGTGTTCGGCGTGCCGTACGCGTACCTGCAGTCGTTCGCGGATCCATGGGACGACATCTCGCCCTTCCACCGCTGGGCGCCACGCGTCTTCACGGGCGCCACGCTCGCCAAGGCGTTCGGCTTCGCCACGCCCGTCGTCGACGTCCGGGCCGTGCCGACGCTCTCGGGGCGTCCGGCGGCCGTCCTGCTGACGACGAGGGACGGGGCCACCGTCCAGGTGCGCGGCGGCGACGTGCGCACCCGCCTCGGCCTGCGCTCCACCGCGTTTCGGCTCGGCGTGCTCCGCTTCGCCCGCCCGGGCCCGGCCACCACGGCCGGCGAGCCCGTCGCGCTGAGCGGCATCGCCCGCGACGTCGAGGGTGCGGTGCTCGAGAAGCTCGCCGCCGACGGCACGTGGGCCCGCGTTGCCCGCCTGCGACCCACGCTCGACGGCGCCTTCGCGGTGACGCTGCGCCCCCAGCGGACGTCGACCTTCCGGCTCTCGGCGGCCGGCTTGCCGGGCCCCGCCCTGACGCTCACGGTTGCCGCCGGGACGATCGGTTGACTCTCTCGCCCGGGCGGGTGCTCGCGATCGCCGCCGCCATGGTCGCGCTCGCGGCGCCGTCGGCTGCCGAGGCGGGCCGGTACGCCGTCGGCCTCACGCCCGGAGCCGAGCCCGCCGCGGTGCAGGCGGAGCTCGAACGGCGCACGGGCGAGCCCGTCGAGAGCCTCGCCCCCCTGCCCGCGCTCCTCGTGACAGCGCCGTCCGCCCGCCTGCTCAGGGGCGTCACGGGTGTCAGCTACGTCGAGCTCCTGGCCGAGCGCCGGCTCTCGTTCGTCCCGAACGACCCGCTCGTGGCCAAGCAGTGGTACCTGTTCCAGAACCGCTCGTACGACGCCTGGCCGGAGCCGCCGCCGCTCGCGCCGGTGCGTGTCGCGGTGATCGACTCCGGGATCGACGGCACCCACCCCGAGCTGGCAACGCGGATCGCAGCCGCCCAGAGCTTCGTCGGCGGCTCGCCGCGGACCGATACTCAGGGGCACGGCACCTTCGTGGCCGGGCTGATCGCGGCCGGCGCGAACGACGGCGTCGGCATCGCCGGTCTCGCGCCCTCCGCGGATCTCGTCGTCGCCAAGGTCGTCTCCTCGACCGGGACGATCCCCGTCGAGGCCGAGGTGAAGGCGATCCGGTGGGCCGTGGCCAAGGACGCCAGCGTGATCAACATGAGCCTCGGAGGGTTGCGCGACCCGAACGACTCCTCGCGCGACACCTTCTCGCGGCTCGAGGCGGAGGCGATCGAGTATGCCGTGCGCAACGACGTCGTCGTCGTCGCCGCCGTGGGCAACGCCGACCAGGCGCCGTCGCAGCCGTGGAAGTACGCGAGCTGGCCCGCTTCGCTGCCACACGTGCTCGGCGTCAGCGCGCTCGCCCGGAACGGCACCTCGCCGACGTTCTCGAACCGGGACGAGATCTACAACGACGTCGCGGCGCCGGGGCAGGAG
Source organism: uncultured Gaiellaceae bacterium (assembly GCA_963787085.1). Classification (GTDB taxonomy): domain Bacteria; phylum Actinomycetota; class Thermoleophilia; order Gaiellales; family Gaiellaceae; genus Gaiella. The sequence continues at coordinate 21,458 of CAWBBO010000001.1, forward strand.
ATCCTCTCCACCTTCCCGCTGGCGCTGACCTCGCTGCGCCCGAGCTGCGTCGAGCAGGGCTACTCGTCTTGCGGTCCGGGCGAGTATCAGACCGCCGAGGGGACGAGCTTCGCCACGCCTCAGGTGAGCGCCGCGGCGGCGACACTGCTCGCGACGCTGCCCGACCTCACCTCCGACCAGGTCGTCACCGTGCTCGAGCGGTCTGCCGTGGACGCGGCGCCGGCGAGCGGATGCGCGAGATGCCTGCCGGGGCGGGACGCGCTCACCGGCTGGGGGCGCCTCGACGTCACGGCCGCGTTGGCGGCTCTGGCCCTGCCTCTTCCCCCTGCCGACCGCCACGAGCCGAACGACGATGCCGGGCGCCACGCGTACACGCTCTGGGGGACGAAGCGGGTGGTCGAGGCGACGCTGGACTTCTGGGACGACCAGAACGACGTCTATCGGCTCTACCTGCGACGCGGGCAGCGGCTCTTCGCCGCTCTCGCGGGCACGCCCGGCACCGATCCGGCGCTCGCACTGTGGCGTCCGGGCACCCGCGAGATCGACGATCTCGCCCGGCAGGACCTACGCGTGCGGCTGTCGGCGGCGTTCGGTCCCAACGAGCACTTCGGCTACCGCGCGCCCGTTGCCGGCTGGTATTCCCTCCACGTGAAGCTCGGCGCGCCGGGCACAGGCCCGTACCGCCTCTCGGTCGTCAAGACGTAGGCGCCCCTGCGCGTCGTCGTTCTCGAGCAGCTCCTCGTCGGGCACGTCGCGCAGGACGCGCGCCGGGTTACCGACGACGACGGCGCGGGGCGGCACGTCCTTCGTCACGACGGCGCCGGCGCCCACGAACGCCTCTGCACCGATCTCGACCGCGGGACAGATGATGGCACCGCCGCCGATGCGGGCGCCGCGCCTGATCGTCGGTCCTCTCACGTTCCCGAACCGCTTCTCGGTGCGTCCCATCCAGTTGTCGTTCGTCGTCACCACGCACGGGGCGATGAACACGTGCTCCTCCAGGGTCGAATAGGCCGTGATGTAGGCGTCCGCCTGGATCTTCGTCATCGCCCCGATCGTCGTGTCGTTCTCGACGAGCGAGCCGCGGCCGACGACCACGTCGTCGCCGATCGTGACGCGCTCGCGCACGCACGACTGGTCGCCGAGGACGACGCGGCAGCCGACCGTCGACCCGGCGAAGACGATCGCGCCGGTGGAGACGATCGAGCCTGCTCCGATCGCGGTCGGCGGCAGCGGCTCACGGCTGGCGGTCGAGCGGGGCGAGAGCGTCGGCTGCTTGCCCACGACCGCGTGCTCGAGCACCTTCACCCCGTCGCCGAGGACGGTCCCCGGGTAGACGACTGCGGTCGGGTGCACCTCGATCACGCAGGTGCGCCTGTCCGGAGTGACGTCGTCAGCCGGTCGAGCGCCCGCACCACGGCGAGGCCGTCGAGCGCCTCACGGTGGTCGCCGGGGCCGTCGGCGACGAGGCGGAGGAAATGCTGCAGCTCGAGGCGCAGCGGCTCGTCGTTCGGGATCTTGGGGCTGAAGATGTCACCGGTGCGCGTGCGCCACTCCCCGTACGTCTCGGCAGGCTCCCAGGGCGCCTTCTCGTAGACCGTCACCTTGCGCTCGAGCTCCATGTCGTCGAACACGACCATCTTCTCGAGCCCGACGACGGTCATTCGCCGCATCTTGTGGGGATCGAGCCACGAGAGGTGCATGTGCGCGATCCTGCCGGAAGGGAAGCGGAGGAAGCAGAAGACGACGTCCTCGATCCCCTTCTGCAGGCGGTCGATGCCGTGGGCGACCGCTTCGCTCGGCTCCTCGTCGAGCAGCCAGAGGATGACGGAGAGGTCGTGCACGCCGAGCGACCAGAGCGCGTTCTCGTTCGAGCGGATGACGCCGAGGTTCTGGCGGTTGCCGTAGACGCACGCGACCTCGCCGAGGTCGCCCGCGTCGACGAGCTCCTTCACCTTTCGCAGGCCGGGGTGGTAGAGGAGCAGATGGCCGGGCATGAGCACCTTGCCTGCAGCCTGTGCGAGCCGGACGAGCTCCTCCATCTCCTCGCCCCGCATCGCCGGCGGCTTCTCCACGAACACGTGACGGCCGGCTTCCAGGGCCTGCTTTGCGAGCGCGTAGTGGGTCGGTACCGGGGTCGCGATCACGACCGCGTCGACCGTCTCGTCCGCGAGCATCTCCTCGAACGAGGCCGTCACGCGTGCCGAGGGATAGCGCTCGGCGTACTCGGCTCTGCGGCCGTCGTCGGTGTCGCAGATCCAGGCCAGCTCCGCCAGCTCGCCGACGACGCGAACGACGTTCTTGCCCCAGCCGCCGACGCCGGCGTGGGCGACACGGGTCACAGCTTCCAGACCTTCTCGCTCGCGATGCCGCGGCGGCCGATCGCGTTGCGGAGGTCGACGACGAGAGCCGCTTCCTCCACGAGCTGCCGGTAGTCGATCTCCGAATGCGCCGTCGCGATCACGACGGCGTCGTACTCGCCGGGCCGGAGGGGCATGGAGCTGCGACGGTGGCCGTGCTCCTCGAACGAGGGGACGTGCGGGTCGTGGTAGGCGACCTCCGCTCCTGCGTTCGCGAGCAGCTCGATCAGCTTCACCGCCGGCGACTCGCGCATGTCGGAGATGTCGGCCTTGTAGGCGACGCCCAGCACGAGGATGCGAGCCCCTTTCAGCGACTTGCCGGCACCGTGGTTGAGCGCCTGCGAGACCCGTGAGCGGCAGTAGTACGGCATGTTCTGGTTGACCTCGCCGGCGAGCTCGATGAAGCGGGTGGAGAAGTCGTACTCGCGTGCCTTCCAGGTGAGGTAGAAGGGGTCGATCGGGATGCAGTGACCGCCGAGGCCGGGCCCGGGCTCGAAGCGCATGAAGCCGAACGGCTTCGTGGCGGCGGCGTCGACGACCTCCCAGATGTCGATGCCCATGCGGTCGCAGAGCTGGGCGAGCTCGTTGACGAGCGCGATGTTGACCGAGCGGAAGATGTTCTCGAGCAGCTTCGTCAGCTCTGCCGCCTCGGGCGAGGAGACACGGTGGATCGTGTCGATGGCAGAGCCGTACAGGGCCGCTGCCGCGTCCGTCGAGGCCTCGTCGATGCCGCCGATCACCTTGGGCACGTTCTTCGTCGTGTGGTCGAGCCGGCCCGGGTCGACCCGCTCCGGCGAGAACGCGAGGTGGAAGTCGGTGCCGGCGGTGAGGCCGGAGCCGCGCTCGAGGATCGGCAGGATCTCGTCCCGCGTCGTGCCCGGGTAGGTGGTCGACTCGAGCACCACGAGCTGGCCCGGGCGCAACCGCTTCGCGATCTCCTCGGTGGCCGAGAGCACGATCGAGAGGTCGGGCTCCCGCTGCTTCGACAACGGCGTCGGCAGCGCGATCACGATCGCATCGGCGTCGCGCAGCTCGTCGTAGTCGGTGGTGGCGCGGACCGTGCCCTGCTCGACGAGCTCTCTCAGCTTCTCGCTCGGGACGTCCTCGATGTAGCTCTCGCCGCGGTTCAGCTGTGCCACGCGCTCGGCGTCGACGTCGACGAGCAGCACCGAGCGGCCCGCGTCCGCGAAGACCTGGGCGAGCGGAACGCCGACGTAGCCGGCGCCGACGATGGCGAGGTCAGAGGGCACGGCGGTTGATCGTAGCGACCACCACGGCCGCGATCCGTCCGGACGCGTGGCCGTCGCCGTAGAGGACGGGTCGTTCCGTCGGCATCGTCGCCGTCTCGAGCGCCTCCGCGATCCGCTGCGGGTCGTCGTCGACGAGCGTGTTGGCGCCGGCCTCGACCGTGTCCACCCATTCCGTCGACGGGCGCAGCGTGATGCAGGGGACGCCGTACCAGTAGGCCTCTTTCTGCAGTCCGCCGGAGTCGGTCGCGATCGCCGCGGCCTGCGAGGCGAGCGCCGCCAGGTCGAGGTAGCCGAGCGGCTCGATCACGCGCACGTGCTGCGCCAGCTCGATTCGCTCGGCCTCGAGGACGCTGCGGGTGCGCGGATGGGCGGGCAGGACGACCGGGCGCGCCGATGCCGAGAGCCCGGCGGCGATGCGCCGCAGGCGCTCGGGGCGGACGTTCGCCTCGCGGTGCACGGTGGCGACGACATAGCCGCCGGGATCGAGCCCGAGCCGCTGCACGATCGTCGACCGGTCGCGGGCAAGCGGCGCGAAGCGCTGCGCCACGTCAGCCATCACGTCGCCCACGACGTGCACGTCGCCCTCGACCGCCTCGTCGCGCAGCGTCGCCGCCGAGCGCTCGTCGGGAGCGAAGAGGACGGCGGCGATCCTGTCGACCTCGATGCGGTTGTGCTCCTCGGGCATCTCGAGCGTCGCCGCTGCGGAGCCCCGACTCGACATGCGCGACCGGGACGCCCGCTGCGACGCCGGCCTGCGCACCGGCGAGCGTCGTGTTGGTGTCGCCGAAGACGACGACGAGATCGGGTGACTCGGCCGCGATCGAGCTCCGCGATGCCGGGCCGGATCGTCCCCGGGTCGGCGGTGCGCAGATCGAGCCGGTGGGCGGGCTCCGCGAGCCCGAGCTCGGCGAAGAAGATCTCCGACATGCCGTCGTCCCAGTGCTGTCCCGAGTGCACGACCACCTCGTCCACGCCCACGGCGACGGAACGCCTCCGACACGGCCGCGGACTTGATGAACTGCGGCCGGTTTCCGACCACGGAGAGGACCTTCACGCACCGAGCCTAGCGGCGTCCTCACTCGCGCCCGGCAGCTGTCGGATACCGGCCGACCTCGTGTCAAGCAGCACACGGGCGCTGCCGATAGCGACGACGTGCGGGACGTGAGCCCGTGCGACGACATGACGACAGCTGCTGAGCAGCACGGCGTGGCAGGCACGGCCACGACAGGCCGTGGTCATCCGCGCGGTCGTGCTGCTCGCCCCGATCGTGCGCGTCACTCGTGTTCGTCAACCTGGCGAGCCGCGTCGTGCGGCCGCCGCTCTCGTCGTTCTGGCTGTACCTGGGGTGGTGGGTGCTGCTCACGGCGCGCGGCGACCGTCGTGCTCGTGCTCATGGACAGGGTCTCTCGCCGCCTGCTTCCGCTCGCCGCGCTGTTCAAGCTCTCGCTCGTCTTTCCCGACCGGGCGCCCGTCGCGCTTCCGCACCGCTGTCCGCGCCGGCTCGACCGAGTCGCTCGAGCAGCGACTCGCCAAGGCACGGGCCGGTCGCAGGAGCACGACGCCCGTCGAGGCGGCCGAGCGCCTGCTCGGCCTCGTCGCGGCGCTCGACCGGCACGACCGGCTCACGAGAGGCCACTCGGAGCGCGTGCGCGCCTACGCGCACCTGATCGCGGAGGAGCTGCACCTGTCGAAGGCCGAGATCGACCTCCTCAACTGGGCGGCGCTCCTCCACGACGTCGGCAAGCTCGAGGTGCCGAGCGAGATCCTGACGAAGCAGGGCCGTCCGACCGCCGACGAGTGGGCCGTGCTCCGCGGCCACCCGGAGCGGGGCCGCGAGCTCGTGGCCCCGCTCGAGCCGTGGCTCGGCGAATGGCTCGAGGCGGTACCCCAGCATCACGAGCGCTGGGACGGGCAGGGGTACCCCGCCGGCCTCGCAGGGAACGCAAATCGCTCTCGCGGGCCGCGTTGTCGCCGTCGCGGACGTGTTCGACGTGATCACGTCGGCGCGATCGTACAAGCGAGCCCACGGGGCCGTGGAGGGCCGGGCCGAGATCGCCAGATGCGCGGGGGAGCAGTTCGACCCCGCCGTCGTCCGTGCGTTTCTGAACGTGTCGCTCGGTCGCATGCGGTTTGCCATGGGGCCGCTTTCCTGGCTGGCGCACGCCCCGATTCTCGGACGGCTTCCGCTGACCCCTGCCGTGGGGACGCTTTCGAGCACGATCGCCGCCGCGGTGGCCGCGATCTCCACCGGCGTCGTCACGCCGCCGGCGACACCGTCCGCAGAGGCCGCCGTGGCGACGACGTCGGTCTCGAGCATCGCCCGGGCCGTCGACGAGGACGAGCAGCTCGTCGTGCGAGTGCCCGGCGTGGCACCCGCGCGCGACGCGACCACCCTTCGCATCGTGCGGCCGCCGCGCGTCGGACATGCCGTGGTCGACGACGGACTCGGTCCGCTACCTGCCGCCACGTGACTACAGCGGGGCCGTCTCGCTCGTCGTCGAGGCGTGCCGGAGCGACGACGTCTGCGTCCGGACGACGATCCGCGTCGTCGTCAGGCCGGTCAACGACAGCCCTGCCGCGCTCGACGACGCCGTCCGGGTCGCCGAGGACGCGCCGGTGGCAGTCGACGTGCTCGCGAACGACACCGACCCGGACGGCGACGTGCTGACCGTCGCCGACGTTGCCGACGTGACGGTCGGGTCGGCCACCCGCACCGACGGACGGGTCCGCCTCGAGCTGCCCCGCGACTTCAACGGTCGTGTCGGCTTCGCCTACGTGGTCTCCGACGGCAACGGCGGCAGGGCCACGGGACATGTCACAGTGCTCGTCGCTGCCCGGAACGACCGTCCGCAGCCGCTGCCGGACGTCGCGCGCACTCCCTCCGCCGCCGCGGTCCGGATCCCGGTGCTCGAGAACGACGCCGACCCCGACGGCGACCCGTTGTGGGTTGCCCGGGTGGCGGAGCCGGACGTCGGCCGCGTCCAGAACGACGGCACGGCAGTCACCTATCTGCCGCCGCCTGGATTCGCCGGAGCGGTGGAGTTCTTCTACGTCGTCTCCGACCCCGGCGGTGCGCTCGGGAGGGCCGGGGTGGAAATCACGGTCGGCCGCATCAACCCGGCGCCCGTCGCGGCAGCGGACGCTGTCCCGGAGCCGTCCACGCCTTCCCCGGCACCGTCGCCGCCAGCGGTGCCCACGAGGCCGGCGGTCCCGCCGAGGCCGGTTCCGCCGGCGCCACCTCCGCTGCCCCCGGTTTCTGCGCCCGTTCCCGCAGCGGTAAACCAGCCGCCGACGTTCGTCGCCGGGCCGAGCCAGGTCGTGGTCGAGGACGCCGGGCCGCAGTCGCGCCCGGCCTGGGCGACGGCGATCAGCGCGGGTCCACCCGCCGACACCGGCCAGAGCGTCTTCTTCACCGTCACGGTCGACAACGTGGCGCTCTTCGCCGCGGGCGGCGCCCCCGCGATCGGATCCGACGGCACGTTGACGTTCACGGCGGCGCCGCAGGCGAGTGGGTTTGCGACCGTGACGGTGCACGCGGTGGACGACGGTGGCACGGCGAACGGCGGCTCCGACACGAGCAGGCCCAGCACGTTCACGATCACTGTCACAACACAGCCGGATGCGCCGGTTGCCGGTGACGATGCCGTCTCCGTCGCGGAGGACGCGGCCGGGGTGACCTTCCAGGTGCTGGCGAACGACACCGACGCGGATGCCGACACGCTCTCGCTCGCGTCGTTCGACAGCTCGGCGATCGTCGAGGGGACGCTCACGAGCAACGGCGGCGGATCCTTCACCTACGTCCCCGGCTCCGGCCACTTCGGCGCCGAGTCATTTGCGTACACCGTGAGCGACGGCAACGGCGGCGCGGACACGGCGACGGTGACGATCACGGTCGTCGCCCAGCCCGATGCGCCGCTCGCGGGCGACGACGCCTACGTGACGCCGCAGGACGCGCCTCTCGTCGTGGCCCCGCCCGGCCTGCTCGCGAACGACGGCGACGAGGACGCCGACATCCTTGCGATCTCGGTCACTCCCGTCGTCTTCGCCGGCGAACGGCAGCGTCAGCCTCGGCACGGACGGGTCGTTCACGTACACGCCCGCCGCCGGGTTCGTCGGCACGGACACGTTCAGCGTATCGCCTCGACGACGGCACGGGCCGCCGCGCCGACGGCGTCGTGTCGATCGTCGTCAGCGGCGCGGTCGGCTCGTCGCTCCTCTACCTGCAGGGGAGCGGACCGTCGGCCGACGTCTGGGACATGACGCCGGCGCCGCCCGGGGCTGCCTCGCCCGTGCCCGACTACGACGCCGACGGTCAGCCCGGGTTGACGATCGAGAACTCGAACGGCGACGAGAGTACGAGCGACCCCGGCAAGGTGCAGGTCTGGACGTACGCCCTCGCCTCGCCGCTGCAGGTGAACGGGCCTGTCACGCTGCAGCTGTGGAGCACTGCCACGCTGTTCTCCCTGGCGAAGACCGTGCACCCCTATGTGTTCCTGTACGACTGCGCCGCCGGCGGGGCCGCCTGCGTCACGATCGCCCAGAACGACGTCCACGTGGACAACTGGAACGGGTTGCTCTCGAGCTGGATGTATCGCGAGATCACGATCGGCTCCGTCACGCGCTCGATCGCAGCCGGGCGGGAGCTTCGCGTCAGGCTGTTGTTCCAGCACCACGACGTGTGGGTGGCGATGACGGCGGCATACCCGAGCGCGCTCACGATCACGACGGGCTGAGCCGTCTTCCTCCACTGCCGCCTCCGGCGAGCGCGGCTACACTTCCGATCGGCCCGGGCCGTTAGCTCAGTTGGTAGAGCAGGGGACTCTTAATCCCAAGGTCGAAGGTTCGAATCCTTCACGGCCCATGCTGACCCGCAGATCGGGAATCGCCGAGCGGCGATTCCCGATCGCGAGAACCCCTGAAGTCGGGAACCTACGGTTCCCGGCGACCTCCCGTTCCGGGCGGTGTGATTGTGTGGTCGCCCAGCCCGACCGACGTCTAGCGGCGGCCGTGGCCGGTGATCGCTCGCAGTGCGACGACGATCTCCGCCGGTGGTGGTTCGCGGCGCTGCCTGGCTGCCGCAGCGTCTTGTTGCTCCGCGAGCCGTTGCTCGATGATCGCGGAGATGCGTGTCAGACCTGGTGGTGGCGCGGGGGCAGGAACGTACCCCGTCGCCCGAAGCAATGCTGCGATGGCGAGCGCGATCAGGATCCAGCCGACGGCGACGACGACGGTGATGACGCCGATGACCAGCAGCGCCTCCGTCCATGGGCCTGTGCGCCAGTCCGTGGAGACGGCGACCGCCACGAGTGCGATCACGACACCACCGACCGTCGTCACCACGCCAACGGTTGCCGCCATCCTGGTCACGCCGTGATGATCGCATGCGTGCCAGCGCCCGGCCCGAATGTGCGCGCCGACCGGTGACGGGAGCTGCCGGGGCTTAGTGGTCGCTCTCGTAAGTAACAACACGTATTAGTTGTCCGGTTTCGGGCCTACCGTTTGTGGCATCCTGTCCCACTGATTGGGGTGTTGATGCCTAGACAGAGTCCGTATCGGATCGAGCTCAGCGGTGAAGAACGCCACGAGTTGGAGTCGCTGGCGCGCTCGTATACGTTGCCGTATTGGCAAGTCGCGCGCGCCCAGATGGTGCTGCTGGCCGCCCAGGGGCTACGCAACGACCAGATCGGCGCGCGGCTGAACTGCCGCCGCGAGGTCGTCTCGCAGTGGCGCAAGCGCTTCTTCGAGTCGCGCCTGGCCGGCCTCGAGACCGGCCACGGCGGGGCCGCCCGCCGACCTTTTCCCCCTCACGTCCGCGCTGAGGTGATCGCGATGGCCTGCGAACTGCCCGTCTCAAGCGGCGTGCCGCTATCGCGCTGGTCAACAGCAGAGTTGGCGCGCGAGGCGATCGGGCGCGGCATCGTCGAGCAGATCAGCGACGTGACCGTCTGGCGCTGGCTCTCCCAGGACGCGATCAAGCCCTGGCAGCACCGCTCCTGGATCTTCCCCCGCGACCCGCTCTTCGCCGAGCGCCGGCCCGATCCTCGACCTCTACGCCGGCTCCTGGCAAGGAGAGCGCCTCCATCCCGGCGACTACGTCGTCTGCGCCGACGAGAAGCGCTCGTCAGGCACGCATCCGGGTCGGCGCGGATGGCACGGCGCCGGCGGCGGGCAAAGATCGTGCTGCCAGGCCGAGACGGGGTGAGCCGATCGACACTCTCGACGGGCATGCGGTGTCTCCGCGTATCGCAGCGCCCAGCTCTTCCTGATCTCGCAACGGCTCCGCGCCCGCGGCAAACGCTCGATCGACCGCGAGGGCGACGTCAAGGTCGACCAGACCCCGATCTCGTCTCGGTCGGCCGACTACTTCTCCGTGAAGACGAATCGTCACCCCCACGACTCCGACCTCGCCAAGCAGCACCTCCTCGCCTTCAGCCACCGCGAGGGGTAGGTCGCCATGCTTCTCATCGGCGTCGACGTCCCGCCGCTCGTCCCCAAGACCGACGACTCCCGCCCCGCGAGCTGACACGGCGCGAACTTCGCCCTCGGCACCCATGGCCCGTCGAAAACGGGGCAGATGGTGCGGACCGGGCAGGGGGAGTACCGCTCGGGTGGCCACCTTCAAGATCGTCACCAGCGGCCCGACGCTGGCCTTCTCGGTCGCGCGCCGTGCTTTCGGCAGTCCGGCCTGGTTCGCGTTCACGGTCGCGGCGGCGCGCGAGCAGGCGCAGGAGGGGCAGGGCGGAGGCGTGGACGTCGCACACGCCCGGGGCACCTTCCGTTACGTGCTCACCGGCTGACCGCAGCCACCTGCGTCGCCGGGCATGCGACATCATGTCGCGCATGGTCCGACGTGCCACACGCCGGGGCACCTCGGTGTCGCTCGCGGCTGCCTGTGTCCTCCTCGCAGCGGCAGCGTGGGGGCTTCCGTCGCGCAGGCGGAGCGTCGTCCGCGGCGGCACCGGCGCCCTGCCGCCCTGCCGGTCTCGGCCCCGCGTCCGAGGCGCGCGTGCGGGCGGCGCTCGCGTCGGGCCGGGACGTCTGGGGCGAGACGCTGCTCGCCAGCCCTTCGGGACCGACGCTCGCAGGCGCGCGCCGCTACCTGACGCCGCTCCTCCTCGCCCGCGGCCCGAAGAAGACGCAGCTCACCGAGTCGGGCGTCTACTACCTCCCGTTCGCCCAGCCCGACGGCCCGCGCGGCGCAGGGACCGTCGCCCTCCACGTCGCCGACGGCAGCCAGGTGGTCGCCCAGCGGATCGGAGGGCGCACGCTCACCGTCCACGTCGGCAGCGGTGGCCGTGAGCGCTACGGCTCGTGCCTCTCGCGCCTGACGCCCGCGAGGCTCGGCGACGGCTACCTGCCGATCCTCCAGACGCGGTATGTGGACACGGTCGGAGCGCGCTACGAGCAGGAGTCGTTCGTCGCGCGCATCCCCGAGACCAGCGCGCTCGTCAGCTTCGTACGGCTCGAGATCGATGCGCGCCGGGCCGCACGCGGTGTCGTCGTCCGCTTCGCCTCGTCGGTGGCCGGCCTGCGGCGCACCGGCTCGACGCTCACACGGAGCGGACGCGCCCAGCTCGCGTTCGAGCCGGGAGGGGCGGTATCGCCTGCAGGCGTCTCGTATCGCGTGCCGCAGGGCACGCAGCGGTCGATCCTCGTCGCGTGGCTCGCGACCCCCGCACGGCTGGGCGGGCTCGTGCTCGACGACGCCACCTACGCGGCGGCCCGAGCGTCGGTGGGCCGCTACTGGGACGCGAGGCTCGCCCAGGCGATGAGCGTGAGCGTGCCGGAGCCTGCGGTCGCGAACGCACTGCGTGCTCTGCTCGTGCAGAGCCTGGTGCTGACCTGGCGCTACAGCATCGGGAACCAGTACGAGCAGTTCTCGTTTCCGGAGAGCGTCGACGTCGCCCGGGTCCTCGCCGAGTACGGGCTGGCGCCCGCCGCCCGCTCGATGCTCCGCACCTCGCTGAGCCGCGACGAGGAGCGGTACCGCAACTGGAAGCGCGGCGAGCGCCTCGTCGCGCTCGCTGCCTACCACCGTCTTTCGGACGACAGCGCGACCATCCGCCGGGTCACGCCGGTACTGCGCCTCTGGGTCGCGGACTTCGGCCGCCAGCTCGGTGCCAACGGGAGACCCGGCCTCGAGCGGCAGCTGCTCGAGCGAGAGCGCTACTCGTCGGACATCCCCGACAGGGTGTACGGGCTCCACGCGCAGGCCGTCGTGTGGGAAGGGCTACGCGCGATGGCCGGAGTCTGGCGGGAGACGGGCAACAGTGCGCTCGGCGCACGCTCCTCCGATCTGGCCGCACGACTCGGGCGCGGCCTGCGGCAGGCGGTCGCGGCCTCACAGAGCCGCCTCGGTGACGGGTCGCTGTTCGTGCCGGTCTCGCTTCTCGGCCACGAGGCGCCCTACGACCTCCTCGTCCGGGAGCGCCTGGGAAGCTACTGGAACCTCGTCATGCCGTACGCGCTCGCGTCGGGGATCTTCCCGCCGGGCAGCCCGCAGACACGTGGCGTGCTCCGCTATCTCGAGCTGCACGGCTCGCGGCTCCTCGGCATCGTGCGCGCGGGCGGCTACGCGCTGTACGGCCGCGACGCGTTCCCCGCCTCCGGCACGAACCACGTGTACAACACGAGCGTCGCGCGCTTCCTCGCCGACAACGACGAGTCCGGCCAGCTCGTGCTCGCGTTGTACGGGGCCCTCGCCGCCGGCCTGACGCCCGGGACGTTCGTCTCCGGAGAGGCGGCAAGCGTCGCCCCGCTCCCGGGCACGGCGAGACGCGCGATGTATCTGCCACCGAACGGCGCGAGCGGTGCGGCGTTCCTCGAGACGGTGCGCGAGCTGCTCGTGCACGAGACCCGCGACCGCGCCGGGCTCCCGCACGGCCTGCGGCTTGCGTACGCGACGCCACGCGCCTGGCTCCGGCCGGGCCGGCGCGTCGCGGTTGCGAACGTGCCGACGAGCTTCGGCCCCTTGTCCTACTCGATCGTCGCCGGGGCGGACGCCGTCACCGTCTCCCTGCAGCCGCCCAAGCGTCGGCCCGCCTTCCTGGGTCTCCGCCTGCGCCTCCCGCGCGGCACTCGCCTCGGTCGGGTCGAGGTCGACGGAGCCGGGTTCAACCGGGTCGACCGCGCGACCGGGACGATCGATCTCTCCGGTAGAGCCGGCGAGGTCACCGTCGTTGCCCGCTATGAAAGGAAGCGCTGACCGCGTAGGCTCGTCCCATGCGCCTCGGCGGAGCCGTCGTCACCGGACTCGCGGGCGCGATTCTCATGCTCACCCTTGCCGTCGCGCCAGACCCGGGGTACGGCGCGCCGCCGCGGAGCCAGACGATCGGGCAGGTTCGCGTGTGGACGATCAACTACCGTGCGCACACCGGCGCCTCCGTCAGGGCCTACGTCGCTCTCCCTGCCTCGTACGGCCCGCGCCACAATCCCGCCATCCCGCTCGTCATCTCGCCGCACGGCCGCGGCCTGGGCGCGCGGGCGAACCTTCGTCTCTTCGGGGCCCTTCCGGCGCGCGGCTCGTTCGCCGTCGTCTCGCCTGACGGAACCGGACGCCGGCTCGCCCGCTACTCCTGGGGCTCCCCGGGTCATGTGGAGGATCTCGCCCGGATGCCCGAGATCCTCCGGCGCACGTTGCCCTGGCTCAAGATCGACCGGAAGCAGGTGTTTGCGCTCGGAGGCAGCATGGGCGGGCAGGAGGCGCTCCTGCTCCTCGCCCGCCACCACCGCCTGCTCGCCGGCGTCGCTGCCTTCGACGCAGTGACGGACTTCGCGCTGCAGTACCACAGCTTCCCGAGCATCCCGTGCGGCAAGGGTTGCCGGAAGACCTGGAACGGCGCCATCGGACGAAGCCTCCAGGCACTTGCGCGCGACGAGGTGGGCGGCCCCCCGGCGAAGCGGCGGCACGCGTACATGATTCGCAGCCCGCTCAGGTACGCGCGGACGATCGCGGGCTCATGCGTCCCCGTGCAGCTCTGGTGGAGCACGAAGGACCGCATCGTCCCCAACCAGCAACGCCAGTCGGGCGCGCTCTACCGAGCGGTCAGGGCGATCAACCCGCGTGCCCCTGTCCAGGCGTTCGTCGGCGGCTGGAAGCACTCGGTGGAGATGCGCGCCAAGACGCGCCTGCCCGGAGCCCTCGCCGCCTTCGGGCTGCTGCCGCCGGTGCCGAGCGCGACCTTCGGCCTGCGCGTCAGCCCGCTTCCCGAGGACACGTGTAGCCGGCGCTGAGCAGGACGCGATGCGCAGAACAGCGGCGGGTGGGCGCCCGCCGCCGTTCCTGCAGTGCTAGCCGGTCGGAGCGCACACGGCGACCGCTTTCCCGGTCGCGTTGGCCCCCGTCTCGTTCCTGAACCAGACCCGCCACTGGGTCGCCGGGCCATACTGGCCGTCGCCCAACGTGAACGGGCGGTCGGCGGCGTTGGCCATGGCATAGGAGCCGGTGATGTACATCGTGGCGACGTTCTGCGGATCGCCGCCGCCACCTATCACCTGGTGGCCTGCCGGACATGTGGCGGTCGCAGAACCGAAGCTGTTGTTCGTGATGGTGCCGCTCGCCGCGACCACGGTGACCGTTCCGCGCAGGTAGCGGGCGTCGGACTCGGTCTTCTTGTAGAACTGCGTCGTGTCGGGTGCCGGTCCGGCGGGGCCTGCCGGTCCCGCGGGCCCAATCGGCCCAACCGGCCCGCGGAAGTTGCCGACGAGCTTCTTGGCGCCGATCGACTTGTTCTTGATCTTGATTCCGGTGATCGTGCCGTTCGCGATCTGCTTGCCGGTGATCAGCGCGGCGGTGGTCGCGGTCGCGGTTCCGGTCGTCGCCACGAGCAGCGCGAGCAGCGCGACGATCATCGACGGCGACAGGCGCCGAGTCCTTGGTGTAGCCATGCTGGTGTCCTCCCTGGTCGGATGCCGCAACCTGTTGGCAGATCGGCATTCTCGGGCGGGGACACGACCCCTTCCGGGGGATGGGGAAGCGCAGCGTGCCAGGTGATCGACCCCCTGGTGCCCGGTCAGGGACGCGACCAGCCCAGGTCCTGTTGTAGGAGGGCGTAGAGACGCTCGTTGTGCGGCGCGTAGTAGCGTGCCAGCCGGTCGCGCGTGGCCGGCGCCATCGGGGCGTACTCGCGCTCGAAGATGGGCGGGTACTCGGACAGCTCGTACGGGTCGGCGCCGAGATGCTCGAGCACGCGGGCGTAGGCAGCGGCGGGGTCCCTGCGCAGCTCCTCGCTCGCGAGCGCGAGCAGCTGCTCGCGCGGAAACACAGCCAGCCAGCGCTCGAGCTGCTCCGCGTAGCGGCCGCGGGCGAGATACGTGAAGTCCCACCAGGCGTGGCTGAAGTAGCGCGTGTCGCCGAGCCGCGCGAGCTCGCCGTCCGTGCGCGCCGGCTCGCGGTCGAGCGCCTCCTCGAACGTCAGCGGCTCACGGCCGAGCGCCACCTCGTGGTGGTAGTGCGAGAGTGCCCGGTCGACCGGGTCCCGCAGCAGCACCACCAGGCGCGCGTCGGGAAGCAGCGCGCGCACCCGCTCCGGCGCATGGGGGTGCAGGACGTAGCTCGGGCTTGCCTCCCCGACGAGCGGCGACCGGCCGGAGCGGCCCCCGGTCAGCCACAGCCACGGTCTGCTCGGAAACTGGCCGCGGTACCACGACTCGCCGCGGCCGTAGTGCCGGTCGAAGAAGCTCACCTCCTTCCAGGCCGGTCCCGTGATCTGCGGATGCCAGCGCAGGTAGGCGTACAGCGCCGTCGTGCCGCACTTCTGAGCGCCGATGACGAGGAAGCCGGGCAGAGGGCGGGCCCGCGCCGTCGCGCGTCCGTACGCCCAGACGCCGTTTCGCAGCACCGCCCGCACCGGGGCCGGCAGGGTCGGGATCGACTCTGCCCGCAGCCGCGGCAGCTTCATTCGAGATAGCCGAGCTCCCGCAGGAGCGGCCCCGCCTCGCGTTCGACGTCGGCCACCTGGTCGGTCGAGAGCAGCTCGCGCCAGCGGCCGACCGAGCGGCTGTGCACCTGCGCGAGCGCCGTCGCCAGGGGCTCCGGGTCGCTGCCGAGGTGGGCGGCGAGGGTCACCGCGGCACCGGCCGGATCGGCGACGAGGGTCTCGTAGCGGATCTCGAGCGTGCGCTCGGTCGAGCGGCGCGCGGCGGTGAGATAGCGTCGCCACGCCCACGCCGCCCGGGTTGCCTCGCTCGCCCGGAGGAACTCGTCCGTGCGCTCTGCCTCCACCCAGAAGCGCGCATGCGGCCCGTAGTGGAGCCCCGCGTCGTCTGCCTCCTCCCGTGTCTCCTTGAGCCAGCCTCGCTCGATCAGCGAGCTGGCGACGTCCCGTCCGTCGCGGACGATGTGCACCGCGCGTGCGTGCGGGTACGCCTTCAGCGCCGCGCCGACGAAGTAGCTCATCTCCGGCGTCTGCTCCACCGCCCGCAGCCGTCGCGCCAGCGCGAGCCGCCGTACGCGCTCGAGGATCTGGCGGATACGCCGGGCAGCCTCGTCCTCGCTCGCCTCTGCGAGCGCGGGCAGCGCCGCCTTCAGCGGCTTCACCTCGCTCAGGTCGACGAAGCCGGGCTGCGCGCCGAGGGACTCGCCCAGGAACGTCGTGCCCGAGCGCGGTGAGCCGATCACGAACACGAGCCGCTCCTCGACGCCTGCGCGGCGCCGACGGGTGAGCACGCGTGCGGCGCTGCGGCCGTACAGCGAGACGTCCTGCCACGCTTGCCGCGGACCGGCTACGACGCCGCTCCTGCCGCCGGGATCGCTCCGATCCGCTCGAGGTAGGCGACGACGAGGTCGCGGCTCGCGTGTGGCTCGAGGGCAACGGTGTCGAGGACCACCTCCGCCGCCGTGGGCGCCTCGTACGGGTCGTCCACGCCGGTCATGCCGGTGATCTCGCCGGCCGCGGCCTTCGCGTACAGGCCCTTCACGTCCCGCCCGGCGCACTCGGAGGCGGGCGCGTTGACCCACACCTCCACGAACGTCCCGTGCTCCTCGACGAGGGCGCGCGCCTGCGCGCGGGCCTCGCGGTACGGCGAGATGGCGGCGACGACGACCGGTGCGCCGTGGCGCACGAGCCGCGAGGCGACCCAACCGAGCCGCGCGATGTTCGTGTCCCGGTCGGCGCGCGAGTAGCCGAGATCCTTCGACAGGTGCGTCCGCACGACGTCCCCGTCGAGGGACTCCACGACGAGGCCGCGGCGCTCGAGCTCTGCCGTCAGCAGCCCGGCGATCGTCGTCTTGCCGGCGCTCGGCAGCCCCGTCAGCCAGACGGCGAAGCCCGCAGCAGGAGCGCTCACGCGTCCGGCCGGGGTTGCGGACGAGGTCGCGGAGGGTGGGTGCTCGGGTCACGCATGCAGGCGACGGGATCGTAGCCGCGATGCGGCGGGCGGCTCCACTATCGTGTGCGGCCCTTGGCGCCTCTGAAAGCCCTCCTCGTGGCGATGTACTTCCCTCCGGCGGGCGGCGGCGGCGTGCAGCGGCCGCTCAAGTTCGCCACCCACCTGCCCGCGCTCGGGATCGAGACGCACGTGCTCGCGCCGAGCGACCCGAAGTGGATCCACCGGGACGAGGAGTCGCTGCTGCCGCCGGCGGCGCATGTCCACCGTGCCCGCTTCCTCGGCCCTCACGCACGCCGGCCCGCCGAGGAGCTGCACGGCACCCGCGGCGCCGACAGGCTCGCCCGCCAGGCGAGCCTCGCGGGCCGCCGCCTGCTCCTGCCGGACGCGAGCGTCGGCTGGACCCTGACGGCGATCCCCGAGGCGATCCGCATCGTGCGGCGCGAGCGCATCGACGTGGTGCTGACGACGTCGCCGCCGTCGTCGGTTCACCTCGTCGGTGCGGCGGTCAAGCGCGCGACGGGCATTCCCTGGGTCGCGGACCTGCGCGACTCGATCGTCGCCCACCCGCACCGCCGCGCCGAGCGCCGCGCCGTCCGCGTCAAGGAGCGGGCCGAGCACGGCAGTCGCACGGCTCGTCGCCCGCCGCGCCGACGCCGTCGTCGCCGTCTCCGAGGCGATCGCCGCCGAGATGCGGGAGCGCGCCACCCGTGGCCGCGTCGTCGAGATCCCCAACGGGTCCGACTTCGACGACTTCGCCGGTCTCCCCTACCACCGGGGCGAGCGGTTTCGGATCACGCACACGGGCTCGTTCTTCGGCAAGCGCGACCCCCGGCCGTTCCTGTCCGCGCTCGCCGAGGACGGGCTCGACGACGTGACGGCCCGCTTCGTCGGCGACTTCCGCGCCTCCGACCGGGAGTGGGCCGAGCGCCGTGGGCTGGCAGAGCGGCTCGAGCTCGTCCCGTACGCCCCGCGCCGCCGCTCGCTCGAGCTGCAGCGGGACTCCGAGGCGCTTCTGCTCCTGATCCCCGACGCGGGCGGCCGCGGCCGCGGCGTGCTTTCCGGGAAGGTGTTCGAGTACCTCGCGGCGGAGCGGCCGATCCTCGCCGTCGTACCGCCGGACGGCGCCGCCGCGGAGCTCCTGCGCGAGACCGGTACCGGCGTCGTCGTCGCGCCCGACGACGTCCCGGGGATGGCACGGGAGCTGACGGCGTTGCGCGACCGCTGGCGCGCCGGCACGCTCGAACCGGTGACGCTGACACCCGCGTGGCGGGAGCGTGTCTCGAGGCACGCGCGGGTGAGGGATCTCGCCGCTCTGCTCGAGTCCGTCGCCCGCCGCTGAGGCCGGCGGCGGGGAGTGGAAGCTGCCGCGGGCAGCCGTTGCCCACCCCTCGCACGTGAGCGGTGATGTAGTCTCGCTCGCGTGCGCAGGGGAGCGATCGTCCGCATGGCCGGGATCGGGGTCGTTGTCGCGATCCTGGTCACGCTCGTCGCGGTCCTGATCCCGTGGCTCCCCACCTCCGCCTCCGAGGAGATGGACCGGATCGAGTTCGTCTACTGGTTCGCGACCGTGATCTGCATCGGCATCTTCGCGCTCGTGATGGCCGTGATCATCTACTCGGTGCTGACCTTCCGGGCGGCGCCCGAGGACGACTCGGACGGCCCGTCGATCCACGGCCACTCCGGCCTCGAGGTCATGTGGACCGTGATCCCCGCCATCCTCGTGGTCGCGATCGGCGTGCTCAGCGCCGTCGTCCTCTCCCAGAACGGGAACGCCGGCACGAACCCGCTCACGGTGAAGGTGTTCGCGCAGCAGTTCGCCTGGCGGTTCGAGTACCCGCAGCAGGACAAGCTGAAGTCGGGCGAGCTCGTGCTGCCGCTGGGGCGCAGCGTCGAGTTCGAGATGACCGCCGCGGACGTGATCCACTCGTTCTGGATCCCGGAGATGGGGCAGAAGCAGGACGTCGTGCCGGGCATCCAGACGACGATCGTGATCACGCCGAAGCGGACGGGCACCTTCACGCTCGTGTGCACGGAGCTCTGCGGCCTCGGCCACGCGACCATGCGCGCGCCGGTGCGCGTGCTCTCCCAGGCCGACTTCGCCGCCTGGGTGAAGGAGCAGCAGTCGGACAGCGGTGGCGGCGGCGACGCGGGCGCGGCGGTCTTCACCGCCGCCGGGTGCGGCAGCTGTCACGCGTTCGGCCCCGCGGGCTCCACCGGGGCGATCGGCCCGCCGCTCGACGACCTGGCGGCTGCCGCGGAGAAGGCGGGCCAGCCGGTCGACGCCTTCGCGCGCGAGTCGATCGTCGACCCGGGCAAGGTGGTCGCCGGCGGCTATGCGGACGGCGTCATGCCGAAGACCTACGGCGAGTCGTACTCCGCGGAGGAGATCGACGCGCTGGTGCAGTACCTGACGGGAGCGAAACAGTGACCAGCGTCGAAGGAGCGATCGGGTGACGAGCGTCGTCGAGCACGGGACACCACACGGCGGCGGACCGGGGCAGTTCGCTCCGCGGCGGCGGGGCATCCTGATGCGCCCCGGCTTCGTGCGCGGTGCGTGGTGCGCCGGGCTGTTCTTCCTGGTCGGCATGTACATCGTCGTCTCGCTCCGCTGGCTCGCGGGCTGGGACCCGGTCTACGACTGGAACATCATCACCGCCGTCGGGGCGCTCACGACGGCGCCGATCGGCTTCCTGCTCGGGATCGGCGCGTTCGACTACTGGCTCTACTGGATCTCCGGCCGCCCCACGCTGCCCGAGGACCACTCCGACCACGGGGCGCACACCTGGAAGGACTACTTCAAGGTCAACACCGACCACAAGGTGATCGGCGTCCAGTACCTCGCGACGACGTTCGTCTTCTTCGTCCTCGGCGGCCTGATGGCGATGCTGTTCCGGGCCGAGCTCGCCCAGCCCGGCATGCAGTTCATGGACACGCAGACCTACAACGGCCTCGTCTCCGTGCACGCGGCGCTGATGATCTTCGTCTTCATCATCCCTGCGTTCGCCGGCCTCGCCAACTTCGCGGTGCCGCTCATGCTCGGCGCCCCGGACATGGCGTTCCCGCGCCTGAACGCTCTCTCCTACTGGTTCCTGCCGATCGCCGGCATCATGTTCCTCGCCAGCTTCCTCGCCCCCGGCGGGGCCTTCGCGACCGGGTGGACGAGCTACGCGCCGCTCGCGTCCGAGCAGCCGATCGGCCAGGTCTTCTTCAACATGGGCGTGCAGTGGGCCGGCGCCTCGTCGATCCTCACCGCGCTCAACTTCCTCGTCACCATCATCACCATGCGCGCGCCGGGGATGACGTTCTGGCGCATGCCGCTGCTCGTGTGGGCGAACTTCACGACGTCGCTGCTCGTCGTCATCGCGACCCCGTTCATCGCCGGCTCGCAGTTCTTCGTCATGTTCGACCGCATCATGCACACGAGCTTCTTCGTGCCCGACGAAGGCGGCTACGTGCTCGGCTACCAGCACATCTTCTGGTTCTACAGCCACCCGGCCGTGTACATCATGATCCTGCCCGGCTTCGGGATCATCTCCGAGATCGTCTCGGTGATGAGTCGCAAGCCGATCTTCGGCTACCGGCTGATGGCGCTGTCGCTGCTCGGCATCCTCGTGCTCGGGTTCTCCGTGTGGGCGCACCACATGTTCGTCGCCGGCATGGCCGACTGGCTCCGCGTGCCGATGATGATCTCGACGCTGCTGATCGCCGTGCCCACGGGGGTGAAGGTGTTCAGCTGGCTGGCGACGCTGTGGGAGGGGAAGATCCGCCTCAACACGCCGATGCTCTTCGCCCTCGGCTTCATCTCCATGTTCGTGATCGGCGGCCTGTCCGGCATCTACCTGGCGTCGGTGCCGATCGACATCCACGCCTCCGACACGTACTTCATCGTCGCCCACATCCACTACGTGCTCTTCGGCGGGTCGGTGTTGACGATCTTCGCCGGCATCTACTACTGGTTCCCGAAGATGACCGGGCGGATGTACAGCGAGCGCCTCGGCAAGTGGCACTTCTGGCTCACGTTCGTGAGCTTCAACCTGACGTTCTTCCCGATGCACTGGGTGGGCCTCGTCGGGATGCCGCGCCGCGTCGCCGACTACGCCGACCGCTTCGCCGACCTGAACCTGTTCGTCACGGTCTCGTCGTTCATGCTGGGCGCCTCGGTCGTCATCTTCTTCTACAACGTGATCGTCAGCTGGGCCCGTGGCCCGGTCGCCGAGTCGAACCCGTGGCGCGCGATGACGCTCGAGTGGCAGGTCAGCTCGCCGCCCCCGGTGTTCAACTTCGACGAGATTCCGCAGGTGGTCGGAGGCCCCTACGAGTACGGGGTGCCGGGTGCCCGGCACGCGGTGCTGAAGGGCGGCACGCCCCAGGAGACACCGGCATGAGCGACGAGCAGAAAGTCGTCCTCGTCGTCGCCAACGAGACGCTCGTCGGTGACGAGCTGATCGCCGCCGTGCGCCGCCGGGCCGGGCAAGGCCCGATCCGCGTCGTCATCGTGGCGCCGGTGAACGAGCCGGCCGCCGGCTACGTCGTCTACGAGGACTCGCGACGGGCGGCCGCCGGCCGGCGCCTCGACCGCACCGTGGAGTCGTTCCGCGCTGCGGGCATCCCGGCGCACGGCGGCGTCTTCGGGTCGGGGCCGCTCGACGCGGTCAGGGACATCGTCGCCCAGGAGCACATCGACGAGCTGATCGTCTCGACCCATCCGGAGGCGAAGTCGGGCTGGCTGCGCCGCAACCTGATCGACGAGATCCGGAAGGCCGCGGGCAGCCGGCCGGTCGAGCACGTGGTCGCCGACGTCGCAGCCCGCACCGGCGCCGCCAACGTGCTCGTGGTCGCCAACGAGACCGTGCTGGGCGAGCCGCTGCTCGAGCGCATCCGGCGTCGCGCCTCCGAAGGCCCCACGAGCTTCCTCATCGTCAGCCCGCAGAGCGACGTCCAGTCGGCCGAGCATCCGGAGGCCGAGCGGCGCCTTCGGGCCGCGCTGTCGCAGCTCAGGGCGGACGGCGTCGACGCCCACGGCCAGATCGCGCATCCCGATCCGTACACCGCGGCGATGCAGGCCATCTACGACGAGCGCATCGACGAGGTGATCGTGTCCACCTTCCCGGGCGAGCGCTCGGGCTGGCTGCGGCGCGATCTCGTCGGCCGCTTGCGCAGCGACTCGAAGCTCCCGGTCGAGCACATCGTCGTCGACCCGGCACTCGTGGAGGTGGCCGCATGAGCGCGCACGCCGAGCCTCTGCCCGGGCACGCCGACGAACACCACGGCCCGCCCGTCGCCAACAGCTCCTCGCGGCTCGCGCCGACGATCCTGGGGATGTTCCTCTTCATCGCCTCGGAGGCGATGCTGTTCGGCGCCTTCTTCACCGCGTACTTCTTCGTGCGGGTCGTCAACCCGACGGCGTCCGAGAGCTGGCCGCCGGAGCCGTACGAGTTTCCGAAGTTCGTCGCCGGCATCAACACCGCCGTGCTCGTCACCTCGAGCTTCACGATGCACTGGGCGCTCCAGTCGATCAAGCGCAACAACCGCCGCGGTCTCCAGGCGGGCCTGGTGCTCACGATCCTGATGGGGGCCGCCTTCCTGCTCACCCAGATGATCGAGTACGCCCACGTCGGCTTCAACACGGGCGACGGCGCGTTCGCATCGGTGTTCTTCGGCCTCACGGGGCTGCACGGTGCGCACGTCTTCGTCGGCCTCACCCTGCTCACGATCGCCGCCGTGCGCGCGTTCCGCGGCCACTACTCGCCGGAGCATCACCACGGGGTCGAGATCCCGGGGATCTACTGGCACTTCGTCGACATCATGTGGCTGATCGTGTACGCCGCCGTGTACCTCCTCTGACGCTGCGAGGGGCCGTGACGGGAAACCCGCTGCGGGACGAGACGGCGGCATTCCACTGGGTGCTCGCCACCGTCGTCGTGCTCGCCGTCGTCGTGGCGGCATCCTGGATCAGCACGTGGCTCGGGCTCGCGGTCGTCGTGCTGCTCGTGGCGCTCGCCGCGTGGCGGCTCCTGCTCGCGCGACGGAGAGCGCCCGAGCCGCCTCCGCAGGAGCGTGCGGACGTGGAGGACACCCCCGGCCCGTAGCGGTCAGGTCGGGCGAGGCACGGCCTCGCCGCTACGAGCTTACGAGCCGGCGACGGAGGAGACGTACGCGGCGACCGCGGCGATCTCGTCTGCGCTCAGCTGGCCCTCGAAGGAGGGCATCACGCCCTTGCCGTTCGTGACGCGGTCGGTCACGAGCGCCGCTGCGGGCTTCGACTCGTCCAGGTTGGGGCCGACGCTGCCGCCGGCGCCCGCGGCAGCGAGCGTGTGGCAGCTGCCACACCCGGCTGCCGCGAACACCTTCTCGCCGGCAGCGACGAGGGCGTCGTCGGCCGGAGGCTCTGCAGTGGTCGTCGTCTCGGTGGTGGTCGTCTCCGTGGTCGTCGCCGGCTCCGTGGTCGTGGCGCCGCCCGCGGTGCCGGTGCCGGCGACCGCCGCGACGTAGCTCGCGACGTCCTCCGCCTCCTGGCCCTCGACGATGTCGGTCGGCATGCCGGGCGCCCCGGTCGTCGTGTCCGTGATCGGGTAGGCGATCTGGCCGCGCACGACCTGCCGGATCGTGTTCTCGCCGAGCCCGTCGCGCCGTGAGGCGACGAACGCGTCGTCGAGGTTCGGTCCCACCTGACCTGCCGTGCCGGCGTCGGCGAGCGTGTGGCAGCTGCCGCACTTCTGCGTGAACAGCTCCTTGCCGTTCGCACGGTCGCCTGTTCCCTCGGAGTAGCCGACGGTACCACCGCACCCCGCCAGCAGCAGCCCGGCGGCGGCGCACGACGACAGCGCGGCGACGAGTCGCACGCGACCGGCGTGACCGTTGACGGCGGGAACCCTCACTCGGCGCGAGTCTATCCCGATCAGCCGGACGCGGATGCGGAGAGCTGTTTCTTCAGCTCTTTCAGCTGTGTCTTGACGATCGGCGCGTTCGGGTCGTCCGGTGCCAGCTCGAGGAACCGCTCGTACGCCTTGATCGCGACCTCGAGCTCCTGCGTCTGCTGCGCCGTCGAGGCGAGCTCGAGCTGGACGTTCGGGTCGTTGGGCTGAAGTTCGGCGATGCGCTCGTAGGTCGTGACCGCGCTCGCGGCGGCCTCGTTCGAGTCGGTGATCGCCGCGGTGATGCGGGCGGACGACTCGGCGTTGACCGCCTGGCCGATCTTGTTGTCGACGATGGACGTCCCGTTCACGCTGAGGGAGCCCGGGAAGTTCTGGCTCGCGCCGGCGAACGCCGCCTGCAGCTGGATCTCCTGGGCTGCGTTCCCCTTTGCCGTGGCGCTGGCGAGGTAGAGACCCGCGAGCTCGCGCAGCCCGTCGACGTCCTTCGGCTTCAGCGTGGTGTACGTGGTGAGAGCGGCGATCGCCTCGTCCGTCTCCCCCTCCGTCTGCAGGGCCGTGGACAGGTCGCGCCAGGCCTGCGCGCTCTTCGGGCTCTCCTCGGTCTGCTTGCGCGCCTCGGAGACGGACGGGACCCCGCTCGAGCCCTGGTCGCCGCGGAAGATGTCGCCGACACCGGTGCCGCCGGCGCCGACGCCGAAGCCGACGAAGCCGACGGCGAAGACGAGGGCGAGGAAGACGAACATCCACTTGGCATGCCGCCGCAACCGCGGAAAGAACATCGTGTCCTCGATCGCGGGCGCCATCGACGTGCGGGCCGGCCGCTTCGCTACGCCAGCATTCGGCTTCGTGCTCTTCGAGCGCCGTCGATCAGCGCGTGCCATTCGGTTCCTTTCTCGGACGTCCGTGTTCCTTCGACGAATGTTTCGACCACATGGTGAGGCGCGCCGCCGAGCACCACTGCTGTGACGGGGTCCTCCCAGGGGACGAAAGTCGTCTCGGCAAGTGAAATGATAGCCAGGTCGGCCTTCTTGCCTACCGCCAGTGACCCGATCTCGCCGTCGAGGCCGAGCGCGCGGGCGCCGCCGAGTGTCGCGAGCTCGAGCGCGGCGGCGGCGGTGAGCGCATCGGGGCGCCGGGCGCGCGCGCGCGATGCCTCGACCGCGGCCCTCATCTCGGCGAACATGTCGAGCGACGGGGTCGACGCGGGGCTGTCGGTGCCGAGGCCGACGCGGACGCCGGCGGCTCGCAGCTCCTCGAGCGGTGCGATGCCGCAGCCGAGGTAGGCGTTCGAGCGGGGACAGTGTGCGACGGCGACGTCGTGAGCGGCGAGCAGCTCGATCTCGTCCGCCTCGACGTGGACGCAGTGAGCGGCGAGCAGCGACGGTCCGAGCAGCCCTCGCTCGGCCAGCGCGCGAATGCCCGTCTGCCCGAGCGGGGGCGGCAGCCAGCCCGGTGGGAAGTCTGGCCCGAACCCGGCGCCGGCGGTCAGCCACTCCTGCTCCCCGAGGCTCTCGGCGAAGTGGGTCGCGACCGGGAGGTCGAGCTCGAGACAGGCGGCATACAGCTCCGGCGTGCAGGTGTACGGGGCGTGGGGCGAGACGCCGACCTGCACCCGGTCGGAGAGCCACGGCGCGATGCGCTCGCGCGCAGGCGCGAACGAGCGGTCGAGGGCGTCGGGGCCGCCGAACACCTCCAGGTGGACGATCGCCCGCAGGCCCGTCTCGGCGGCGCCGACGGCGGCCGCCCCGGAGAAGCTCGCGTCGCCGACCGTCGTGATGCCGGAGCGCAGGCACTCCGCTGCGCCGAGCCGTGCGATCGCGACCATGTCCTCGTCGTCGAGCCGTTCCTTGCGGCGGATGTGCGTGGCGATCCAGGGGCCGAACGGGAGCCCGTCGCCGAAGCCGGCGTAGGCCGCGTACTCGATGTGGGAGTGCGCGTTCACGAAGCCGGGGAGGATCACGCAGGCCTCGTGCCGCTCGCCCGGCCCGAGCTCACCCGCCGCGCCGACCGCCGCGATGCGGCCGTCGTCCCCGATCGCGACGGCGCCGTCCCTGATCGGGTCGCCCTCGACGGGCACGACCCAGTCCGCGGAGACGACCGCTACCACGTTCGTGTGGTCTCGTCGCCGTCCTCGTCGGCTGCCTCGGCGTCCTCGTCGTCGACGTCGTCCTCGATGTCGTAGCCGCCGTCGTCGCCGAAATCGTCGTCGTCGCCCACACCGTAGGCCTCGTCGCCGTCGAGGGGCGCCGCGGTCGCCCAGCGGCGCTCCATCAGCACCGAGAGCCAGATGGACGCCTCGAAGAGGATCAGCAGCGGCACGGTCTCGAGGAGGAGCGAGACCGGGTCGACGGTCGGCAGCAGGATCGCGAAGGAGACCATCAGCACGACGCCGACGCGGCGATTGCGGCGGAGCTTGGCCGACGAGAGCACGCCGATGCGCACGAGCGCGAGGATGAAGATCGGCATCTCGAAGGCGAGGCCGGTGGCGAGCAGCACCATCGCGGTGAAGGTCAGGTAGTAGCTCGCGCGGATCTGGATGTCGTAGAGCGACTCGTCGAAGTTCGTGAGGAAGTCGACCGCGGCCGGCAGGATGACGAAGTACGCGAAGGCGGCGCCGACGGCGAACAGCGCAGTCGCGATCACGACGAACACCGAGATCACCCGTTGGGTGGCGCGGTCCATGGCGGGGGCGAGGAAGGCCCAGATCTGCCAGAGCAGGATCGGCAAGGCGATCGCGACGGCGGCGATCAGGCTCACCTTCACCGCCGTCGTGAACGGCTCGGTGACGCCGAGCGTGACGAGCTCCTTGTCGGAGGGCAGCGGCTCCTTCAGCCACTCGATCAGCCGCCCGTGGAACGCGAAGGCGAGCAGGAAGGCCGGAATGAGCGCCGCGAGCCCCAGCACCAGGCGATGGCGCAGCTCGCCGAGATGCTCGACAAGGGTTGCCTCTTCGTCCGTCCCGAGCCGTCGGGGAGCGATCCGCCGGAGGCGTCTCATCCCGCTGGACTGCGGGTCGGAACGCGAATCACACCGATGCCGCGCCCGCACGGCACTGCCAGGCGTGCTCCCTGCGTCCTTGCATCGCGCTCGCCCAGGGCGCCCCGCCGACGAAGCGTCATCCTGACTCGAGTTCTAGGAGACGGAGTCCCGCTCGCGCGGTTGCGACGTCACGGTGGTGGTGGGCTCGGCGGGCGGCAGCTCGCCCGCGTAGGGCTCGTCGTCGTCGTCGTGCTTGTTGTCGCCGGTGACGGAGTCCTTGAACTCCCGCATTCCCTTGCCGAGCTGGCGTCCCATCTCCGGCAGCCGCTTGGGGCCGAAGACGAGGAGCAGCACGAGCAGGAGGATGAGCATCTCCCAGATACCGATTCCGAAGGGCATGGCGGGTACAGTAGCACCGTCTGCGCCGGTCCCTCGGGGCATGCAGGGCGCCACAGGGCACGTTGTTAGAGGGCACGTTTGTCGCAGCGCTGGTCCGGCTACCATGACAGAACCGGGGCCGGCCAGCACGAGGGACGTCGACTTCACTCTCCGCGGACAGGAACGAGGAGCGAAACAGTGGCATTGCTCGAGATCAAGAACCTTCACGTCGCGCTCGAGGACGGCACCGAGATCGTCAAGGGAGTCGACCTCGCCGTCGACGTCGACGAGAAGCACGCCATCATGGGCCCGAACGGGTCGGGCAAGTCGACACTGGCGTACGCGTTGATGGGCCACCCTGCCTACGAGGTCACCGAGGGCCAGATCCTGCTCGACGGCGCCGACGTGTCCGAGCTGGGCGCCGACGAGCGTGCCCAGCGGGGCCTCTTCCTCGCCTTCCAGTATCCGCACGCCATTCCGGGTGTCACCGTGACGAGCTTCCTGCGCAGCGCGATCAACGCGAAGCGCAAGGCTGCGAACGGCGGCGAGGACAGCCCGGTGCCGATCCCCGAGTTCCGCAAGGAGCTGCTCGGCGCGATGGAGGAGCTGAAGGTGCCGCGGGAGCTCGCGTCGCGCTATCTCAACGACGGGTTCTCCGGCGGCGAGAAGAAGCGTGTGGAGATCCTGCAGATGGCGATGCTGAAGCCGCGGATCGCCGTGCTCGACGAGACCGACTCGGGGCTCGACATCGACGCGCTCAAGATCGTCGCGAACGGGGTCAACTCGCTCGTCGGCCCGCAGATGGGCGCGCTCGTGATCACCCACTACCAGCGCATCCTCAACTACATCACGCCCGACCACGTGCACGTGTTCGTGGACGGCCGCGTCGTCGCCTCCGGCGGCGCCGAGCTCGCACACCAGCTCGAGGCGGACGGCTACGAGGCGTTCATTCCCGCGACCGTAGGAGGCGAGAGCGCATGAGCACCGCCGAGAACGAGGTCGTCAAGGGGATCCGCAGCGACTATCAGTACGGGTTCTCGAACCCCGACGAGGCCAAGGACTACTTCTTCAAGTCCGGTCGCGGCCTCTCGCACGAGGTCGTCGAGGCGATCGCAGAGCACAAGAGCGAGCCGGAGTGGATGCGGAAGTTCCGCCACACCTCGCTCGACTACTTCTACGCGCGGCCGCTGCCGGCGTGGGGCGGCAACGTCGCCGAGATCGACTTCGACAACATCTACTACTACATCCGTCCCACCGAGAAGCAGGTCGACAAGTGGGAGGACCTGCCGGCGGAGATCCTCGACACGTGGGACAAGCTCGGCATCCCGGAGGCGGAGAAGAAGTACCTCGCGGGCGTCGGCGCCCAGTACGAGTCGGAGGTCGTCTACCACAAGCTGCAGGAGGATCTCGAGCAGAAGGGCGTGATCTTCCTCGACATGGACTCCGCCCTGCGGGAGCACGAGGACATCGTCAAGCAGTACATGGGCACGATCATCCCGCAGAACGACAACAAGTTCGCGGCGCTCAACTCGGCCGTCTGGTCGGGCGGCTCGTTCATCTACGTGCCGCCGGGCGTGCGCATCGAGATGCCCCTGCAGGCCTACTTCCGCATCAACGCGGAGAACATGGGCCAGTTCGAGCGGACGCTGATCATCGTCGACGAGGACGCCTACGTGCACTACGTCGAGGGCTGCACGGCGCCCATCTACTCGTCCGACTCGCTCCATTCGGCGGTCGTCGAGATCGTCGTCAAGCCGCGCGGCCGCTGCCGCTACACGACGATCCAGAACTGGTCGAACAACGTCTACAACCTCGTCACCAAGCGTGCGGTGGCGCACGAGGACGCGACGATGGAGTGGGTCGACGGCAACCTCGGCTCGAAGCTGACGATGAAGTATCCGGCCATCTGGCTGATGGGGGAGCGCGCTCACGGCGAG
The DNA here is from genome assembly GCA_963787085.1 of uncultured Gaiellaceae bacterium. Lineage (GTDB taxonomy): Bacteria > Actinomycetota > Thermoleophilia > Gaiellales > Gaiellaceae > Gaiella. Next base: position 50,566 of record CAWBBO010000001.1, read on the forward strand.
GTGCTCTCGATCGCCTTCGCCGGCAAGGGCCAGCACCAGGACGCGGGCGGCAAGGTCGTGCACGTCGCGAAGAACACGACGAGCGTGATCACGTCGAAGTCGATCTCGAAGGACGGCGGGCGCGCCGGCTACCGTGGCCTGCTCGAGGTCGCGAAGGGCGCCTCCGGGTCGAAGTCGAAGGTCGTCTGCGACGCCTTGATCCTCGACGAGGAGTCGCGCTCCGACACCTACCCGTACATCGACGTGAAGGAGAGCGACGTCGACCTCGGGCACGAGGCGACCGTCTCGAAGATCGGCGAGGAGCAGCTCTTCTACCTGATGAGCCGCGGCCTCTCCGAGTCCGAGGCGAGCGCCATGATCGTGTCCGGCTTCGTCGAGCCGATCACGAAGGAGCTGCCGCTCGAGTACGCCGTCGAGATGAATAGGCTGATCCAGCTCCAGATGGAGGGCTCCGTTGGCTAGCCCCGTCACGGGCATCGACTTCGTGGCCGTTCCCTCCGCGGACTGGGAGCGCTCGCGCGTGTTCTACGTCGACACGCTCGGCCTGCGCCCCGATGCCCGCTCGCAAGGCGAGTTCTGGGTCGGTGAGACGTGCTTTGGGATCTGGGAGCCGGCGACCTTCGGGATGGAGTTCGCGCCGCAGCGTAACGGGCACCTCGCTCTCGGTGTCGCCGATGTGGCAGCCGCCCGTGCGGAGCTCGAGGCGAAGGGCGTCGAGTTCGAAGGCGAGACGCTGGACACCGGTGTCTGCCATATGGCGTTCTTCCGCGATCCCGACGGCAACGACCTGATGCTCCACCACCGGTACGCGCCGTATGAGGGCTGATCTGCTCGAGCGCTACCGGGCGCTGCCGCTGCCGACGACGCGCGACGAGCACTGGCGCTTCACCGATCTGAAGACGTTCGACCCGGACGCGTGGCCGGGCGGTGCCAGGTCGGGCCGGGCCACACCTGACTCGCTCGTCTCGCTCGACGTCGCCGGCGCCGCCACGATCGACGGGGACGGCGTCAGGATCGAGAGCGCACCCGACGGGGTCCGCTTCGAGCCGCTCGCCGACGACCATCCGCTGCTCGGCACGCTCGTGCAGCCGGACGACAAGCTGCGCGCGCACAACGCCGCTGTCTGGGAGCACGGCCTGCTCGTCCACGTTCCCGCGGGAGTCGAGCTCGAGAAACCTCTTTACCTGCGGGTGGCCAGCTCGAACCCGGGTGGCTCGCTGTTCTGGCGGGTGCTCGTCGTCGCGGAGCCCGGCGCGCGGTTCACTCTCGTCCAGGAGCTGACGTCTGCCGACGAGGAGCTCGACGCATACGTGAACGGCGTCGTCGAGGTCGTTGCCGGGGAGGGCGCCAAGGTGGAGATCGTGAACGTCCAGCGGCTCTCGCGCAAGACGTGGCTGTTCGCCTCCTGCCATGCTCGCGTCGGCCGCGACGCCGAGCTCGACTGGGTCGAGGGCGGGTTCGGGTCGGCGAAGGGGAAGGTCTGGATCCAGAACGACCTTGCCGAGCGTGGAGCCACCTCACGTGTCACCGGGGCCTATTTCGCCGACGGGACGCAGCACCTCGACTACGACACCTACCAGCTGCACGCGGCCCCCGACACGACGAGTGATTTCGCGTTCAAGGGCGCGCTGCGCGACTCCGCGGCGACAGTTTGGCGCGGGATGATCCACGTCGAGGAGGGCGCGCAGAGGACGAACGCCTACCAGGAGAACCGCAACCTGCTTCTCTCCAAGACCGCCACCGCGAACTCGATTCCCGGCCTCGAGATCCTGGCCAACGACGTGCGGTGCACCCACGGCGCGACACTCAGCCAGGTCGACCGGGAGCAGCTGTTCTACGCGATGGCGCGGGGCCTCTCCCGCTCCGGGTCGGAGCGGCTGATCGTGCGCGGCTTCTTCCAGGACGTGCTCGACCGCATCGAGCTCGAGCCCGTGCGCGAAGCCCTCGGCCGTGCGCTCGAGGCTCGCATCCCGTAACCGGCGGGGCCGTCGTCAGCGTGGAATCACGGTGACCGCGTCCGGCGCGTAGTCGGCGCCACGGTTCGGGCCGAGGATCGTCACGCGGTAGCGGCTGGCACGCCACGCCGGGCGTACGGCGAGCGCGAAGGTGCCCCGGGGGCCTTTCAGGCGCACGCCGAGCAGTCGCTTCCAGCCGGCGGCACCGCCGCAGCGCCAGCAGTCGACCCAGGCGTAGTGCGTCACCGCGGCCCCGGCAGTCGTCGGGGAGGTGCCGAACACGCCGCGACCCCCGAACTCGGCTGTGCCGCTGATGCGCTCGTCCGAGAGCGAGGCGTCGAGCGCGGTCGGCGCCCCTTGCCAGCGGGCGAGGCGGAGGGCGGTCGACCCGTCGGGCCGCATCGGTGTCCTCTGCAGGGCCCAGAGGTGCCCGTCCGGCGTCGTGCGTACGAGCACCGCCTGAGCCACTCCTGCTTTCGACGCGGGTGAGCTGACGTCGGCGCTGAGGATGCGCCCGCCAGGCAGGTAGCGCCCCGAGGGCGGCACGAGCAGCGTCTTGCGCACGCCCCCCTCCGTCCAGCTCACTTCCGCCGCCCCGCGGGCGTCGACCTTCAGCGTGGGCTTCGAGCCCTGCACGGTGACGTCGATCGATCCTGTCGCGGCCGTCGCGAACGCGAGCGCGGCTGCGAGCAGAGCGGTCTGGAGGGCGAGGGCTCGAGTCGGCATGGAGTCGCTTGATGCTACTCGGTCGGCGTCGCCCCGGCAGGCCATTTCCGCAGTTCGAGGAGCGAAGATCGGCGAGATCATCACGTCCGAGGGCGGCATGCACGAGCGGACACTCGCGGTGATGGGGCCGTGGGACTTCCTCGCGATCGTCAAGTATCCGGACAACGAGACGGCCTTCCGTGTGGCGCCAGGAAGCGGTGCAGGTCCGTGACGGTCGCGGGTTTCAGCGCTTTGCCGAACGGGCGTGACTTCAAGACCCGCTCGAGGCGGCGCAACTCGGCCTCCGCCTCTGCGAAGACAGTCTGCCCGTCCGCATGAGGCGCGCCGAGCAGGAGCTCGACGGTGACGCCCATCGCGTCGAGCTCGTGCCTCGCGCAGGAACACCCGTGGCGAGCATCATCGGCCTTTCGTGCGGGGACAGGGGTCTGTCCTGGAAGCGATCGGGCCGGGAAAACGTGCGCTTCATCCCTCCTCCGGGTGCAGTCCTCTACGCTTGTGACATGGGCGAGCTCGGTCTCTTCCCGCTTGGCCTCGTGCTCCTGCCGACCGAGCAGGTGCCGCTGCACATCTTCGAGCCGCGCTACCGGGAGCTGATCGGCGAATGTCTCGAGGAGGAGGCTCCGTTCGGCCTCCTGTACGCCGACGACGGGGGCATACGGGAGGTCGGCACCCTCGCCACCGTGACCGAGGTGACCGAGCGCTTTCCCGACGGCCGCCTCACGATCGTCGTCGAGGGCGGCGAGCGCTTCCGTGTGGTGGAGCTGACGGAGGGCCGCAGCTTTCACACCGGCGAGGTGGAGCTCGTCGAGGACCAGCACGACCCACCCGACGACGAGGATGCGGGTCGCGCGCTCGAGCTGTTCGGCCGCCTCGTCGACCTGACCGGGGCGGACGTCGAAGCGCCTGCCGCCGACGCGCCGCAGCTCTCGTTCGCGGTCGCCGGCCGCTTCGACTTCTCGCCCGACCTGAAGCAGGAGCTGCTCGAGGCGACGTCCGAGCGGGTGCGGCTGCGCCGTCTCTGCGAGTTGCTCGCGGCCGCGGCGGAGACGGTGGAGCGCCAGAAGGAGATCGCCGCCCGGGCGCAGGGAAACGGCAAGGTGCACCCGCCGGGAATGTAGCGTCGGGACGCTGTAGCCTCGGACTCGTGCCGGCCGGTCTGACAGAGGCGGAGGCGCGCCGTCGCCTCGAGGCGCGGGGCGAGCCCGGCGAGCCGGCCACGAGCCGCTCGACGGCGGGCATCGTCCGGGCGAACGTCGTCACGCCGTTCAACGCGATCCTGCTCGCGCTGGGCGTGCTCACGCTCGTCTTCGCCGACTGGCGGGACGCGCTCTTCCTCGGGATCATCGTTACCAACTCGGCGATCGGGATCTGGCAGGAGGTGCGCGCCCGCAACAAGCTCGACGCGCTCGCAGCCCTCGTCGCTCCGCGCGCCACCGTCGTCCGCGACGGCGCCGAGCGTGCGGTGCCGGTCGGCGAGGTCGTCGAGGGCGACCTCGTGCGTCTCGCCCCCGGCGACCAGGTCGTCGCCGACGGACCGCTGGCCGAGTCGTCGGGACTGCTGCTCGACGAGTCGATCCTCACGGGGGAGTCCCGCTCCGTCGCCCGCGAAGCGGGAGAGGATGTCCTGTCGGGCTCGTTCGTGACCGAGGGCACAGGCGCTTTTCTTGTCTCCGCCGTCGGCGGAGACAGCTACGCGGGGAGGATCACCGGCACCGCGCGGGAGTTCCGCCATCCGCGCTCGCCGCTCGAGCGCTCGGTCAACCGCCTGCTCTACGTGCTCGTCGGCGTGATGGTGCCGCTCGGCGCCATGCTCGTCGTCGCCCTCTGGAAGCAGGACGTCGGCATCCGCCATGCCGTCGACACCTCGGTCGCCGGCATGGTCACGCTCGTCCCCGAGGGGCTGATCCTGCTCGTCTCGATCACCTACGCGGCGGCGGCGCTGCGGATGGCGCGTGCCGGCGCCCTCGCCCAGCAGCTCAACGCGATCGAGTCGCTCGCCTCCGTGGACACCCTCTGTATCGACAAGACCGGCACGCTCACCGAGTCGCGGCTGCGGGTCGTCTCCTTCGTGCCGGTGGACGGCGTCGAGGAGCCCGCCCTGCGGCACGCGTTCGGCCGCTTCGCCGCCTCGGCCGACGCACGCAACCCCACGCTCGACGCGATTGCCGACGCCGGCGGCGTTCCCCCCGAGCCGGCGGACGAGCAGATCCCCTTCGTCTCGCGCCGCCGCTTCAGCGGCCTGCGGGTCGGAGGCACCCGCTACGTGCTCGGCGCCCCCGAGCTGTTTCCGCTCGACGGCGTCGCCGACGCCGTCCGCGTGGAGCAGGAGGCGGGGCGCCGCGTCGTCGCGCTCGGCTCCTCGACCGCACCCTTTCCGGACGACCCGGACGACGGGCCGCCGCCCCTGCGGACGCTCGGGCTGGCGGTCCTCGCAGAGGCGCTCCGCCCCGACGCGCGCGAGACGGTCGCCTTCCTCGTCGAGCAGGGGGTGGAGCTGAAGGTGCTGTCGGGCGACTCCCCGCGCACGGTCGGATCGATCGCCCGCGACGCGGGCATCCCGATGAGCGCGCCGCCGATCGCGGGCGACGAGTTGCCGGAAGACGACGCCGGCCTCGCGGCCCTCGCCCGCAACGTCTCCGTCGTCGGACGCATCTCGCCGGAGGGCAAGCGGCGGGTGGTGGAAGCGCTGCGGGCACAAGGGCGGTACGTGGCGATGGTCGGAGACGGCGTCAACGACGTCCCGGCGCTGAAATCGGCGCGGCTCGCGATCGCCCAGGGCTCCGGCACGCAGATGGCGAAGGCGGTCGCCGACGTCGTGCTCGTCAACGGCGACTTCGCCGCGGTGCCCGGCATGGTGGCGGAAGGCCGCCGCATCCTGCGCAACCTCCAGCGGGTCACCAAGCTGTTCGTGACGAAGTCCGTCTTCGCCGCGTTCCTCATCGTGGCGATCGGGATCACCCCCACCGACTATCCGCTGCTGCCGCGCCACCTGACGATCGTCGCCGCCCTCACGGTCGGGATCCCGGCCTTCTTCCTCGCGCTCGCGCCGAGCGACGGGCCCTGGCGCACCGAGGGCTTCCTTCGCGAGGTGACCCGCTTCGCCGTGCCCGCCGGTGTTGCAGCCGGGCTCGGCGTCACGGCCAGCTACCTCGTCTCGCTCAACGTCTTCGGGCTCGGCCTCCTGCAGGCTCGCACCGCGGCGACCTCGACGCTCATCGTCGTCGGCCTCTACCTCGTGCTCGCGCTCGAGGCGACGAGCACGAGGCGCGCCCGCCTCGTCGGAGCGCTGTGCGCTGTCCTGTTCGCGGTCTACCTGGCGATCCTCTCCGTGCCGGGGTTGCGCCACTTCTACGAGCTCGCCGTCCCCAACGTGGCCGCCGTGATGCTCGTCGCCATGGGGTCGGCGATCGCGATCGGCTTCCTCTGGCTGACCGACGACCGCTTCGTGCCTCTGCGCGGCCCGGCCGGCTGATGCCCCCGGGTACCATGACGTGATGCCTGTCGGCACCGCACCCGCCCTCGACGCGCAGCGCCTGCGCGCGGACTTCCCCATCTTCGAGCAGCGCTTCCACGACAAGCCGCTCGCATTCCTCGACTCGGCTGCGAGCTCGCAGAAGCCGCGGCAGATGCTCGAGGCGATGACGAGCTTCTACGAGACCTCGTACGCCAATGTCCACCGGGGTGTGTACGAGCTGGCAGAGCGCGCCACCCAGGCCCTCGAGGACGCGCGCGAGAAGGTCCGCGTGCTCCTGAACGCCCCGTCGGCACGCGAGGTGATCTTCGTCCGCAACGCGACCGAGGCGATCAACCTCGTGGCGTACGCATGGGGCTTGACGACGCTGAAGCCCGGCGACATCGTGGTCGTGACGGAGCTCGAGCACCACTCGAACTTCGTCCCGTGGCAGTACATCGCCTCGCGCACGGGCGCGACCTTCCGCCTGATCCCGCTGGACGAGCACGGGGAGCTCCACCTCGAGGAGCTCGACGCGCTCGGACGCGACGGGGATGTCAAGGTGGTCGCAGCGGGCGTCGTCTCCAATTCGCTCGGCACGGTCAATCCGGTGGAGCGTCTCTCTGCGTGGGCACACGAGCACGGCGCGATCATGGTCGCGGACGCCGCGCAGGCGGCGCCGCACCGCAAGGTCGACGTGCAGGCGCTCGGGTGCGACTTCGCGGCCGTGTCGGCCCACAAGATGTGTGGCCCGAGCGGCGTGGGGGCGCTCTGGGGACGGGCCGAGCTGCTCGAGGCGATGGAGCCCTTCCTCCTCGGCGGCCACATGATCCGCTCCGTCGGCCTCGAACGGACGACGTGGGGCGAGCTGCCGCACAAGTTCGAGGCGGGCACCGCCCCGATGGCCGAGGCAGTCGGCTTCGGCGCGGCTGTCGACTACCTGACGGAGATCGGCTTCGACGCGATCGAGCGCTACGAGCACGAACTGGCGGCATACGCGCTCGATCGTCTCGAGGAGCTCCCGTGGGTGACGCTCGTACGGGCCGCCGGCCGACCGGCGCGCCGGCATCGTCTCGTTCAACGTCGAGGGCGTGCACCCGCACGACGTGGCGCAGGTGCTCGATTTCGAGGGAATCGCGATCCGCGCCGGGCATCACTGCTGCCAGCCGCTGATGCAGAAGCTCGGCGTGGCGGCGACCAACCGCGCGAGCTTCTACCTCTACACGACCTACGACGAGATCGACCGGCTCGTCGCCGGCTTGCACACGGTCAGGAAGGCCTTCGCGTGAGCGAGTTCGAGCAGCTCTACCGCGAGGTCATCCTCGACCACTACAAGGCGCCGCGGAACCACGGCCTGCTCGACCCGAACGACGCGGTCGCGGAGGGTCAGAACCCGCTCTGCGGCGACGAGGTCACGGTCTCCGTGCGCTTCGGGCCGGGCGACGTGATCGAGGAGGTCGGGTTCGAGGGCCGAGGCTGCGCCATCAGCCAGGCGGCGACGTCGATGCTGACGGACCTCGTCAAGGGCCGTACCGCCGGAGAGGTCGCGGTGATGCCGAAGGACGAGCTGCTCGACGAGATCGGGATCCCGTTGACGCCCGTGCGGCTCAAGTGCGCCCTGCTCGGCCTCGGCGTGCTCAAGGTCGCGCTGCACCGTGCCAAGGGGACGCCGCTCCCGGAGGAATGGGGCGCGTCGTCGAACGAGATCAGCCTCAGCTAGCCGTGGCCGAGCTGGAGGTCTGTCCGCTCTCGGAGCTGCCGTCCGGCACGGTGCGGATCGCCGTCGCAGCCCCGCTGCTCTCGATCGGGGTCTACAACTGCGACGGCGAGCTCTACGCGCTCGAGGACCGCTGCTCGCACGACGACGGGCCGCTGTGCGAGGGCGACTTCGACTGCGCGGAGGGCGTGGCCGTCTGCCCGCGCCACGGAGCGCGCTTCGAGATCGCGACCGGCCGGGCCCTGTCGCTGCCCGCCTACATCCCGGTGGAGACGTACCCGGTGCGCGTGCGCGAGGACGGCGTCGTCGTCGTCGAGGTCCCGGACGGCCTCCCGGGATGATCGACGACCGCGTCCGCGACGTCCTCGGCGCGGCTCGAGGAGGAGGACGCCCGCGAGGATCGACGAGGGCGTGCCGGTGGCCGAGCGGTCGCTCGCCTGCGGCCCGGAGGCGGGACGGCTGCTCTTCGCGCTCGTCGCCCCGAACGCCGGGTGCCGCGTGCTCGAGGTCGGCGCCTCGCGTGGGTACTCGACGATCTGGCTGGCTGCGGCGGCGCGCCTCGCCGGCGGTCATGTCGTGTCGCTCGAGCGCGAGCCGGCGAAGATCGACGCGTGGCGCCGGAACCTCGCCGACGCGGGGCTCACGGACTGGGCGGAGCTCGTCGAGGGCGACGCCTTCGCCGCGCTCGAGCGGCTCGAGCCCGGCTTCCAGGTGGTCTTCCTCGATGCGTGGAAGGACGACTACGAGCGGTACTTCGAGATCGCAAGGACGAAGCTCGGCCCCGGCGGCGTCGTCGTGGCGGACAACGCCCACTCGAATCCGACCGTCGCCGCCTATGTGCGTGCCCGCCAGGCCGATCCGACGCTTGTGTCCGTGACGCTGCCGATCGGCAACGGGCTCGAGGTGACCGCGGTCGCAACGCCCTGAGCAGGGGTTTCGCGACGACCGCTTGCTGATGGTACGTTTGCGCGTACCGCGGAAAGGAGGTGGTCCGGACGTGACAGATTCGAGCAGTACCGGCAGTGGAGGTACCAGCGGGTAGAGGCGTGTCCCCGAGACCCACTGGGGAATCGCCATAGCCACGCGTAGGGGACGCGCGATCCGCGCCGCCGACCGGGATCCTCCGGCAAGGCAGGAAGCGCCTCTACCACTTCGACGCTGGCTACCGGGAATACGAAGGGCCGTCGCGGGTGCGGACACCCGCGGCCCTTCGCGCCTCTCTGGCGTCGCGAGCCGTGTCACGCGGCCGCGACGGCTCGGCGACCGCCCGGCGAAGCTGCTCGACGAGCGGCACGCAGCTCGCCCAGCCCGAGGCCGCGCCTGCGAGCGCGCCGCCGTCGGCGACGACGTTGTCGCCGAGGCCGAGCATCGTCAGCTGGTCGCGCGTGAGCGGCGCCCCGGGCAGCCGCTCGAGCAGGAGCGGCCTGGGGGCGCATCAGCCAGGACGGGCAGGTGCACGGCCGGCCTGCGCGTCGCCTGCGCCTCCTTGAGCAGACGCCAGAGCTCGTTCCAGTCGACCACGTCCGGCCCGCCGAGCTCGACGGCGTCGTTGCGCGCCGGGTCGGCGAGCAGCACCGCGACCGCACGCGCGAGGTCGTCCGACCCAGATCGGCTGTACCCGCTGGGTGCCCTTGCCGATCACCGGCGTCACCGGGGCGAGCCGCGCGATCCGCAGGAAGCGGGGCAGCGCGCCGCCGTCCGGCCCGAAGACGAAGCTCGGCCGCAGGATCGCGTGCGGGAATGCCGGCCGCGATCACCGCCTGCTCGCTCGCCCATTTCGCGCGGTAGTAGGGGACGGTGTCCTTCGTCGCCTCGTCGTGCCGAGCGCGCTCATGTAGCACGAACCGACGTACACCGGCCTCCCGCGCCGCGTCGAGCACGTTCGCCGTGCCCTCGGGTCATGACGCGCTCGAAGTCGGCCGCGTGGCCGGCCGATGATCGCGACGAGGTGCACGACGGTGTCGACGCCCGCCATCGCCGCCTGCAGCGAGGCAGGGTCGGTGACGTCGCCCCGGGCGAGCTCGCAGTCGACGTCGTCGAGCGCGGCGGCCCCGGCGGCGTCGCGCACCAGCCCGCGCACGCTCTCGCCGCGCTCGGCGAGCAGGCGTGGTGACGATGCCGGCCCGACGAAGACCCGGCTGCCCCCGTGACGAGGATCATCGCCGTCTCGAAGTTCTTCCAGTACCGGCTCGGCGTCGGGCCGCGCTGGCCCTGGTACTTGGAGCCGAGCGTTCCCGAGCCGTACGGCGTCTCCGCCGGCTCGGACATCTGCACGAAGGAGAGCTGGCCGATCTTCATGCCGGGGTAGATCGTGATGGGGAGGTTCGCCACGTTCGAGAGCTCGAGGGTCACGTGCCCGTCCCAGCCGGGGTCGATGAAGCCCGCCGTCGAGTGGATCAGCAGGCCGAGCCTGCCCAGGCTCGACTTTCCCTCCAGCCGTGCGACGAGATCGTCCGGGAGCGTCACGCGCTCGAGCGTCGACCCGAGCACGAACTCGCCCGGGTGCAGGATGAACGGCTCGTCGTCCTCGACCTCGATCAGCTCGGTCATCCCCTCCTGCTCCACCTTCACGTCGATGTAGGGGTAGCGGGAGTTCCGGAACACCCGGAAGAGCCGGTCGACGCGCACGTCGAGGCTCGACGGCTGCATCAGCGCCGGCTCGTACGGGTCGATGCCGATGCGGCCGGCCTCGATCAGGCGCCGGATGGCGCTGTCGGAGAGAACCATGGGCACCGATCCTAGTGCCCCGGCAGGAGGCGCCGGGGACCTCGTGAGACCCCGGATGCGCTACGCTCCCTGGCCCCGTGTCGATGCTCTACGGACCGATGGACCCGAACGAGCGCTTCCGCGCTCGCAGGGACCAGATACGTCGGACGAAGCGGCGTCGGCGTGCCGCGGTCCTGGCTTTGCTGCTGGCGGTCGTGATCGCCCTGGCCATGGGCGCACAGCTGCTCGGCGGCGACCCGCACCCGGCCGCCGCCGAGAAGGCCGCGCCCGCCGTCGTGCCGGACGCGACCGCCGTGGCAACCCGCCCGCGGCCGCTTCCGGTCGAGATCCGCGGCATCCACGTCACGGGTGCGCTCGCCTCGCTCCCCGGGAAGATCGAGGAATACGTCCACTACACGCGCTACGGGCTCAACACGATCGAGCTCGACGTCAAGGACGAAGGCGGCGAGATCGGGTTCGTCCCCGCCGGCGTGCCGCTCGCGTCGCGCGTCCAGGCCACACGGCCGTACTACGACCCGCGCCGGGTGGTGCGCCTCGCCCACGAGAACGACATCTACCTGATCGGGCGCGTCGTCACCTTCCAGGACCCCCAGCTCGCAGGCGGGCGCCCCGACCTCGCGATCCGTCGCCCCGACGGCTCGGTCTGGACGACGAACGCCGGCCTCGGCTGGGTGAACCCCTACGACAGGCGCGTCTGGGACTACGCCGTCTCCGTGGCCGCCGCCGCCGCGAGAGCCGGTTTCGACGAGATCATGTTCGACTACGTCCGCTTCCCCTCCGACGGCGACGTCGCGAGCGCCGTCTACCCCGGCAAGACGAGCGTGCCGCGAGGGCGCCTGGTGGCCGAGTTCGTCGCCTATGCCAAGAAGCGGCTCGCGCCGCTCGGCGTTCGCGTCTCGACCGCGCTGTTCGGGCTCTCCGCCACTCGCGATCTCGGCATCGGCCAGGTGCCGCGCTACATCTCGAAGCACGCGGACACGATCGTACCGATGTCCTACCCGGCCCTCTACGGCGGCGGCGAGCTCGGCATCCAGAACCCGAGCTCCCAGCCCGGCGAGACCGTGTTCCGCACCCTCTCCGACTTCCGCCGGCAGGTGGAGGGATCTCGCGCCCAGATCGTGCCGTGGGTGCAGGACTGGAACTACGGCGCCGAGCAGGTGCTCGCCCAGATCGACGCGGCCCGCTTGCAGGGCGCCAAGGGGTTCCTGCTCTGGAATGCCAACGGCGTGTACACGGTGCGGGCCCTGGCACCCGCCCCCGGCGCCTCCTGACCGCGGCTCACGGAGCCAGGCGCAGCCTGCTCCAGCCCTCGCCGGCGCGCTCGTAGCGGATGCGGTCGTGGAGCCGGTTGGGGCGGTTCTGCCAGAACTCGAACGCGTCCGGGACGACCCGGTAGCCGCCCCAGAAGGGCGGTAGCGGCACGTCCTCCGCCCCCGCGAAGCGCTCCTCCACGTCCACGAGCCGAGACTAGCCGCCGCGGGCTCCGGTACGCTCGTACTCGTGGCCGTGACGAGGACGATCGAGATCCGCACCGAGATCCCGGGCCCGCGCTCCCGGGCCATCATCGCGCGCGCCGAGCACGCGATCGCGAAGCCGCTGCGCGTGTACCTGCCCATCTTCGCGGCCCGGGCGCTCAACGCGAACGTCACCGACGTCGACGGCAACACGTTCGTCGATTTCGCCGGCGGCGTCGGCGTCGTCAACGTCGGCCATTGCAACCCCCAAGCCGTCGAGGCGATCCAGGAGCAGGCAGCCCAGTTCGTGCACACCGACTTCACGGTCGTCCCGTACGAGTCGTACGTCGCCGTGGCCGAGCGGCTCGGCGCGCTCGCGCCGTTCGCCGGGCCGACCCGCGCCGCGTTCTTCAACTCCGGCGCCGAGGCGGTCGAGAACGCCGTCAAGATCGCACGGTTGCACACGGGCAGGCCCGCAGTGATCGCGTTCGAGGCCGGCTTCCACGGCCGCACCCTCCTCGCCATGACGATGACCTCCAAGGTGCACCCGTACAAGACCGGGATGGGGCCGTTCGCGCCGGAGGTGTACAGGGCGCCGTTCCCGAACGACTATCGCGGGCCCTCCGCCGCCGAGGCCCTCGCCGAGCTCGACCGCATGTTCCACACGCACGTCTCGCCCGAGCACGTGGCGGCGATCGTCTTCGAGCCGCAGCTCGGCGAGGGCGGGTTCGTGCCGGCGCCGGAGGAGTTCGTGGTAGGCCTTCGCGCCCTCTGCGACCGCAACGGCATCGTCATGGTCGCGGACGAGGTGCAAACCGGGTTCGGCCGCACCGGGCGCATGTTCGCGATGGAGCACTTCGGCGTCGAGCCCGACCTGATGATCGTGGCCAAGTCGATCGCGGCGGGGCTGCCGCTGTCGGGCGTGATCGGCAAGGCAGAGATCATGGACTCGCCCCACCCGGGCGCGATCGGCGGCACCTACATCGGCAACCCCGTGGCGCTTGCCGCCGCCCTCGCCGTGCTCGACGTGTTCGCCGAGGAGGACCTCGTCGGCCGGGCGGCCCGGATCGGCGACCAGATCAGGGAGCGCATGCTCGCCTGGCAGGAGCGCTGGCCCGCGATCGGCGACGTGCGCGGGCTCGGCGCCATGCTCGCGATCGAGCTCGTGCACGACGCTGCCACGAAGGAGCCAGCCCCGGAGCTCGCGGCCGCCATCATCGAAGCCGCGCTCGCGCGCGGTCTGATCCTGCTCAAGGCCGGTGTCTCCGGCAACTGCATCCGGGTGCTCTGCCCGCTCACGATCGAGGACGCCGTCCTCGACGAAGGGCTCGCAGCGTGGGAGGACGCGCTCGCAACCGTCCTCGCGTAACGGTCAGTACGCGAGCCCTCGCCGCTGTTCGTGGCGGTCGAGCGCGAGCGCGATCAGCCGGTCGAGCAGCTCCGCATACGGGATACCGCTCGCCGCGAACAGCTTCGCGTACACGCTGGTCGAGGTGAAGCCGGGGATCGTGTTCAGCTCGTTCACGACCACCTCGCCGCCCGGCAGCACGAAGAAGTCGACCCGCGCCATGCCCTCGCAGTCGGTCGCGACGAACGACTCGACGGCGAGCGCCTGCACCCGCGCGGTCGTCTCGTCCGGCAGGCGCGCGGGCACGATCAGCTCCATCCCACCCTCGGCGTACTTGGCGTCGAAGTCGTACCAGTCCGCGTGCGCGACGATCTCGCCCACGGCCGACGCCACCGGCTCCCGGTTGCCGAGCACGCCGACCTCGACCTCCATGCCCGGCTGGAACTCCTCCACGAGCACCTTGTCGTCGTGGCTGCGCGCGAGCTCGACGGCCGGCCCGAGCTCCGCTTCGGAGCCCACCTTGGAGATGCCGACCGAGGAGCCGAGGCGGGCAGGCTTCACGAACACCGGGTAGCCGAACGGGTTCTCGGCCACGTCGCCGGGCCGCAGCGTCACGCTGCGCGCCACCGGGATGCCGCTGTCGCGCAGCACGGCCTTGAACCGGTCCTTGTCCATGCACAAGGCGGAGGCGAGCACCCCCGCCCCGACGTACGGGACGCCGGCGAGCTCGAGCAGCCCCTGCACGGTGCCGTCCTCGCCGAAGGGCCCGTGCAGGATCGGCAGCACCACGTCGACGGCACCGAGGGCCGCCGGAGATGCGGCTGACGGCACCGGCAGCGACCCCGCCACGCTGCCGGGAAGCTCGCCCAGCGCCGGCGCGGGCGGCAGCGCCCACGTGCCGTCGCGGCCGATCTCGATCGTCTGCACGTCGTACCGGACCGGGTCGAGCGCCTCGAGCACCGACGCCGCCGACGCGAGCGAGATGCCGTGCTCGCTCGAGCGCCCGCCCGCCAGGATCGCCACGCGGACGCGGCCGCTCACGGGATCGGTGTCGTCGCCGTCGTGTCGGTGGGCGTCGTCTCGGGCGTGGTCGTGTCCGTCGGGATCGCCTCGGGTGGCGCCACGTAGCGGCCGACGAACAGCGTCACGATCGTCTCCGGATCCTGCTGGGTGTTCCCCGGCGGGTCCTGGGTGACCACGACGCCGTCGTCCAGCTCCTGATCCGTCTCCTCGAAGGTGACGGTGGCCTTGAAGCCTGCGGCCGTCAGCGTCGCCCTGGCGTCCGCCAGCGTCAGGCCGGTCACGTCCGGCAGCGGCGTCGTCGTCGGCCCGTTGGAGACCGACAGGGTCACCGTCGAGCCCTTCGAGGCCGTCGAGTTGCCGGCCGGCGCCTGGTCGACGACCTCGCCCACCGGCTGGTCGTTGTCGACGTCCACACGGGCGACGGCGAAGCCGGCGGCCTGCAGCTGCGAGGCCGCCGTGTCGTAGAGGAGCCCGATCACAGACGGCACGCCCAGCGGCTTCAAGCCCTTCGAGACGTTGATCCGCACGTCGGCACCGGCCACGAGCACCGTGCCCGGCCTTCGGCGCCTGCGCCGTCACCGTCCCGGTCGGCTTGTCCGAGTTCACCTCCACCGTCTTCGCGTTCAACCCTGCCTGGGTGACCGCCGTGACGGCGTCCGTGATGCGTAGCCCCACGACGTCGGGGGTGCGCACCGTCGGCTTGCCGCTCGAGACCAGGATCGTGACGATGCTCCCCTTCGCGAGGCGCGAGCCCGGCGACGGCTCCTGGTCGTAGACGGTCTGCCTCGGAGCGTCCGGGTGCGGCAGCCTGCGCACCTTCGCCTCGAAGCCGCTGCCGACGATGAGGTCGACCGCCTGCGGCTCGAGCAGCCCTTCGTACTCGCCGACGGCGACCGGCTTGCCCTCGTCGATCTGGTTCTGCACCTTGTCGTAGAGGAAGAAGCCTGCGACGGCGACCGCGAGCAGGGCACCGAGGCCGAGCAGCCACGGCCACCAGTTGCGGCCGCGCGCGACCGGGCCGTCGTAGGCGCGGTAGCGCTCCTCGCCGCCGTACGTGCCGCCCGGCGTCGCCTGTCCGAGCCGCGGTGTCAGCTGGGTTGCGGCCGCTTCGTCGATCGCGCCCGCGCCGGACAGCACCATCGTGGCCGCGTGCTCCGTCTCGCTGCCGACCGATTCGCCCCGCGTCACGAGCTCGAGGTCGCGATCCATCTCGCTCGGCGCGTCCGGTAGCGCTCGGCCGACTCCTTCGCGAGCGCGCGTAGCACGACGAGGTCGAGATCGTGCGGAATCTCGGGCCCGCGCGCGGAGGGCGGCTCGGGCGCCTGCGAGAGGTGCCTCATCGCGATCTCGACCGGCGTCTCGCCGGTGAACGGCACGGTCCCGGTGAGGAGCTCGTAGAGGACGACCCCCGTCGAGTAGAGGTCGGAGCTCTCGTCGACCGGTGCCCCGCGGGCCTGCTCGGGCGAGAGGTACTGGGCTGTGCCGACGATCGAGCCGGCCTCGGTCATCTCGCTCGCGCCGGCTCTCGCGATGCCGAAGTCGGCCACCTTGACGCGCCCTTCGCGGTCGACGATCACGTTGTGCGGCTTGATGTCCCGGTGGATGATCCCGTTGCGGTGCGCGTAGCGCAGCGCCGCCAGGATCTGCCGCGTGTAGGAGATCGCGACGGGCACGGGGCACGTGCCGCGTGTCACGATCAGCTCCTTCAGCGTCCGGCCCTCGACGTACTCCATCACGATGTAGTAGGAGCCGTCGGCCTCGCCGCGGTCGTAGATCGAGACGATGTTCGGGTGCGACAGGCCGGCTGCGTGCTGCGCCTCGCGCCGGAAGCGCTCGACGAACTGCTCGTCGTTCGCGTAACGCTCGTGCGAGGATCTTCACCGCCACCTTGCGGCCGAGCTCCTGGTCCTCGGCCAGCCAGACGTCCGCCATGCCGCCCGAGCCGAGCTTGCGCTCGAGCAGGTAGCGGCCGGCAAAGAGGGTTTCGGTGAGGTCGTTGGCTCGCATGGATCTCCGTACGTTAGGGATTCGCCGTCGGCTGCAGAAGCGCCTGCATCACTTGACGCGCGATCGGCGCTGCAGTTGCGCCACCCGTGAGGGACTGGTTCTGGAGCACGACTGCGATCGCGAGCTCCGGCTTCTCGCCTTCCCGGCCGGCGAAGGCGATGAACCACGTCACGTTACTGCCCGCCACCCCGGTCTCCGCCGTGCCCGTCTTGCCGCCGACCCGGAAGCCCGGAGATCTGTGCCGGCGGTGCCGGTGCCCGCCTGCGACGGCGCGCACCATCATCTCGCTCGACGTCGCGGGCGGTCACCGGCGAGACCGCGCGCCGGACCCGCTCCGGCTTCGTCCGCATCCGTGTCTTCCCGTTCGGGCGTGACGATGCGGTCGACGACGAACGGCCGCATCAGGATGCCGCCGTTGCCGATCGTCGCCGGCCACCATCGCCATCTGCAGCGGCGTCACGAGCAGCCGCTCCTGGCCGAACGCCAGGCGGCCCGCGTCGACGTCCGTGTCGCGACGCGGCTCGTACAGCCTGAGCTCACGGTCCTCGAGCTCGTAGAGCCCGCTCGGGCGGCGCTCGGTCTCGGGCGTCTCGAGCGGCGGGCGCTCGTAGAAGCCGAACGCGCTTCGCCTGCTCGAGGATCCTGCGCGCGCCGAGCTCGTGCCCGATGTTGCAGAAGACGGAGTTGACCGAGTACTGCAGCGCGCTCGCGAGCGACACGGTGCCGAACGGCCGCGACGTGTCGAAGTTGTTCACGCGCTTCCCGTACACCGTGCAGTAGCCGGGGTCGAAGAAGGTCGAGGACGGCTCGTAGACGCCCGACTCGAGCGCGGCGGACGCCGTCACGACCTTGAACGTCGAGCCCGGCGGGTAGAGGCCCTGGCGTCGCACGGTTGAGCAGCGGGCGAGGCAGGCGTGCAGTTCGCGCGGATGGACTCGATCTTGCCGAAGTCGTTCTCGACCATGTTCGGGTCGTAGCGTCGGCGACGACGCCATCACGAGCAGGCGCCCGTTGCGGGGATCGAGCGCGACGACGGCGCCGCAGTCGCCGCCGAGCGCGTCGAGCGCCGTCTTCTGGCCGTCGAGGTCGAGGCTGAGCACGGACCGAGTCGCCCACGATCGGCCTGCCGTTGAGCTTGTCGAGCGACTGGTCGACGAGCGAGGAGAGGTTCCGTACCGAGCCCGTCAGGTAGTCGTTCAGCGACCGCTCGAGCCCGGTACGCGAGCGCGCGGCGTCGAGTAGCCGACGACGTGCGCGGCCAGCTTTCCCTGCGGGTAGCGGCGGAAGTAGTAGCGTCCTGCCCTTCACCGGCTGCGCGCGGTTGCGGGCGACGACACGCGACGGGGTCAGGATCACGCCGCGTCGTACCTCGAACTGCGCGACACGCTGGATCTCGTTGTCCTGGCGCTCGGCGAGGGCGCCGGCGCGCCCACGTCTGCCAGTAGGTCGTGGCGACGATGAGCGTCGACGAGCAGCCCCATCGCGAGCGAGCGCGATCCGCGTGATCTGGCTGTTCACGGGCGACTCGCCGTCGCCACGGCGCGGTTGGAGACGAGCAGGAGCAGTGCGAGCATGACGAAGTTCGAGAGGATCGAGGAGCCTCCGTAGGAGACGAACGGGAGCGTGATCCCGGTCAGCGGGACCACGCGCAGCACGCCGCCGACGATGATGAACGTCTGCAGCGCGAACCCGAAGGTGAGCCCGGCGGCGAGGAGCTTCGAGAAGCCGTCCTGGGCGATCAGCGCGATCCGGAAGCCGCGCGCGACGAAGACCATGAACAGCAGCAGCACGGCGGCGGCGCCGATGAGGCCGATCTCCTGCGCGATCGCCGAGTAGACGAAGTCGGTGTTGAGGTAGGGGATCAGCGGCGTGCCGTCCACCGTCTCGAACGTGCCCTTGCCGAGGCCGGTGCCGCCGAAGCCGCCGTTCGCGATCGAGTAGAGGCTCTTCACGAGCTGGTAGGAGTCGCAGTTCTGCCGGAACTCGAGCTTGCCGTTGATCGCGCAGTAGACCCGCTCGTCGGTCCAGGGGTGCAGCCAGACGGTCACACGCTGCTGCACCCGGTCGAGCGCGTTGTAGAGCGCCGCCGCGCCGCCCACGAAGAGCGTCGAGGCCGACGCCCACGTAGAGCGACGCGGCCGGTGGCCGCGTACAGCATCGCGAGGAAGATGCCGAAGTTGAGGAGCGCCGCAGCCGAGGTCGCTCGTCTGCACGAGCACGAGCATCGCGGCGCCCCAGATCGCGAGCAGCGGCCCGAGGTCCTTCAGCCGTCCCTGTGCCAGCACCTCGCGCTTGTCGCGCAGGTAGCCCGCGAGGAAGACGATCAGGAAGATCTTCGCGAGCTCGCCCGGCTGGAACTGGAACGGCCGCCGACCTTCACCCAGAGCTTGACGCCGTTGATCGCGGTGACCGAGGCCCGGCACCGACGGCAGCAGCAGCAGCAGCGACCGCGGAGATGCCGAACAGGTACTTGTAGCGCTCGAGCACGCGGTAGTCCCAGCGCAGCCACGACGAGCGTGGCCGCGAAGGCTGCCACGCCGAGCGCGACCCAGACCGCCTGGCGACGCGCGTCCTCGGGGTCGAGCCGGTAGATCACGGTCAGCCCGATCGCCGTCAGCAGCGCCGGCGAGCGGCAGCAGCGTCGGGTCGGCGAACGAGACCGTCCTGCGGACGACGAGGTGGGCCGCCACGTACAGGCCGACGACGACGCCGGCGTAGCCGAGCCACCGCGTCGAGACGACGCCCGTCGTCGCGATCGTAGACGCTCGCGAACGCCGCCGACGCGACGAGCGTGGCGAAGACGAGGTTCGCGAGCTCCTTGTTCCGCGCGGTCACCGGCCGAGGCTCCACCAGATGATGGCGGCGGCGATCGCAGCCGAGAGCAGGATCCCCGCCAGCGCGAGCCAGCGTCCTCCTGCGCCGGGGCCGTGGCGGCGCACGGCGGCAGACGCGCTCCGGAGTCGCCGCCGCCTCCGGCAGGGCCTGCTCGGCCGTCGTCTCCTCGGGCTCCGCGACGGACGCGAGCAGCCGCGGGGAGCGGGCTCTCCGGTGACGATCTCGAACAGGACGACGGTGATGTTGTCGATGCCGCCGCCGCGGTTGGCGGCGTCGACGAGCGACTCGGCCGCCCTGTGCGGGTCACCGTCGGCGGCGGCGATCAGAGCGACGATCTCCTGGTCGCGGACGACGTCCGTCAGGCCGTCGGAGCAGATCAGGTAGAGGTCGCCTGGTGCCGAGGTGACCGTGAGCGTGTCGACGTCGACGCTGGCTTCGGTGCCGACGGCACGCGTGATCACCGAGCGGTGTGGATGCTGCTCGGCCTCCTCGACCGAGAGCCGGCCGGAACGCACGAGCTCGCCGACGAGCGAGTGATCCGTCGTCAGCTGCTCGAGCTCCCCGTCGCGCACCCGGTACCCGCGGGAGTCGCCGACGTGGCCGATCGCGACGGTCCCCTGCGCCTCGTCGACGAGGAGCGCCGTCACGATCGTCCCCATGCCGGCGGCGGCGGGGTCGCCGAGCGCGTGCCGGTAGATGCGCTCGTTCGCCTCCCGCAGCAGGACGGCGAGCGTCTCCTCGCCGTACGCGTCGGCGCGCCGCTCCTCGAGCGCCGTCGCCGCGAGCCGCGCGGCGATCTCGCCCGCCTGAGCCCCGCCGATGCCGTCGGCGACGGCGAAGAGCGGCGGCTCGCACACGAACGTGTCCTCGTTCTGGGGCCGGCGGCGGCCGGTGTCGGTGAGCGCGCCGGCGCGCCCGATCCTCATGCCTCCACCCGCAGGTCGGTCTGCCCGATCCGCACGACGTCGCCTGCCTGCAGCAGCCGGGCCGTCGTCACGGGTGCCCCGTTCACGAACGTGCCGTTCGTCGAGCCGAGGTCCTCGACCCAGAGCCCGTCGGGACGCGGCTCGAGCACGGCATGCCTGCTCGACACGAAGTCGTCTCCGTCGAGCCGTACCGCGTTCTCGCCGCCGCGGCCGAAGCGCGTCGGCGCCGCCACCTCGATGGTGCTGCCGACCGTCAGCGCGGGGCTCTGGACGACGAGCAGCCGTCCGTTGGGTGTCGGCGCCGCGGCCTCGAACGGGGCTCGCAGCGCGCCGGCCTCCTGGGCGCTGAGCACGATCGACTCCTGCGGCGCCACCTTCAGGTCGCGCGTGGCCGAGCGGACGACCGCCCAGATGAACAGGTAGAGGAGGACGAGAAAGGCGATCTTGAGGGCGAGGAGCGCCTGCTCGGCGTCGATCACCGCGATCACGGCTGCGTGCGACCGAAGACGACCTCGGTCGAGCCGATCGTGATCCAGTCACCGTCGCTGAGCTGCTCGCGCGCGACGCGGCGGCCGTTCAGGTCGGTCCCGTTCGTCGAGCCCAGGTCGACGAGCCAGTAGACGTCGCCGTCCCGCACGATCTCGGCGTGGCGCCGCGAGACGTTCCCGTCCGCCACCCGGACGTCGCACTCGCGCGAGCGGCCGAGCACGACGCGGCCGGACGCCACCGGGTGGACGCGGCCCTCGATCGTCAGCGTCACGAGCTCCGGCTCGGGCTCAGGCGGGGCGATACACCATCGTGGCAGCGTGCTCCGGCTCCGGGACGAGCACGGGCTCCGGCTCCGGGATCGGCTCCGGCGCGGGCGCCGGCACCGGCAGGGTGAGAGGGACGGCGGCCGGAACGGGCGCGCTCGGGGTGGAGACGGGGGCAGCCCGTTGCTCCGCCTCCCGGCGGGGTAGCGGCGGCAGGCCGCCCCCCGGCTGCACGACGCGCGTGGCGATCCCGAACTCGCCGATCGCGAGGTCGGGATCGGTGGCCATCGACACCCGCGGCGGCGTCAGCAGCGCATAGGCCTCGCGCTTGGCGTGCTCGGTCAGGTACTCCTGCAGCTCGCCCACGAGCGAGCCCTCGTACGAGGCGAACTGCTGCCTGTCGGCGGGCGAGAGGTACACGGTGTACTCGTTCGGGACGTACACGCGCGAGACGGAGACCGAGCGATGCTCGTCCATCTCCTTCGCGAGCTTGCGCGCCAGCTCGACCGGCTGCACGTGGGTGCGGAAGGCGCGGCCGAAGACGCCCTCGAAGAGGCCCTCGATCTTGCTTTCGATGGTGCGCAGCAGGCTCATGCGGGGGAGGCCTCCTCCGCGCAGCGTGCCGCACAGCACGTCCCGTCGGCACAAGGCTTCATGGGGTGAGACGAAGTCCTAAGGGTAGCGTCCGCGACGGAGCTCCAGAGCTGCGAGCGCCCCGCAGAGAGCCCAGGTGCCGGCGACGAGGGAGAACGCCGGGATCGAGGGGGCGGCGAGCAGAACGAGCACGAGCTGGCCCGCGCCGAGCGCTGCGATCCCCCACAGCCCGTGCCGGCGTGCGTGGGGGAGCAGTACCGCGGCGGCGGCGAGCGCCAGGCCCGTGGTGACGAGCGCGGTGTTCGCCTGCAGCACGGTGGCGAGCCCGTTGGCGACGTCGGTGACCCGTTCCGAGCCGTCGATGCCGATGTCGCCGGCGGTGGCGCCGGTGAGGGGGAGCGGCGAGCCGCGCAGCCCTGCCACGAGCGCCGCCGCCATCACGCCGGCGAACGCCTGCGCTGCGCGGCGTACCGGCCCGCGCGCGGGCTGGACGGCGAGCGGGAGCAGCGCCAGGCCGCCGAACGAGGCGAGAACGGGACCGGCCACGAACAGGAGGCCGGCGCGCGCGTCGCGCCAGCAGAGCGCGAGCCAGCCCGCGGCGACCGCGGCGTACGCGACAGCGGCCGCCTGCGCCACGTTCCCGAGCGGGAACACCGGCACGAAGAGCGCGAGCGCGAGCCCGGCACGTGGCGAGCGCCACGCGACCGCGCCCGCGGTGAGCGCGAGCGCGACCACGAGCCCCGGCGGCCAGAACGGGAGCACCGTCGCCCCGACCGTCGTGGCTGCGACCGCGAGCGCCGCGCCGGCGAGCCGTCGCCCGGGTGGCACGGGAACGGCCGCCACCCTCGGAGCCGGCTTGTGCGCCGACTTCGCAGCGGGTCGCGAGCGTGCCGATGTCGCACGGTCGCGGCGGGGCGCTTCGAGCGCGATCCGCAGGTCGTGCGCGAGCCGGTCGGCCTTCGGGCGCTTGCCCGGGTCGACCGAGAGGGCCGAGGCGACGGCGTCGAGGAGGGCGCGCGAGAGGGCGGGGCGGTGCTGGCTGAGCGCCGGGGCGCCCGCTTCGATCGCGGCGGCAACCTGCGGCAGCGGCACGCCCCAGAACGGATGCTGGCCGGCGAGTGCCTCCCACAGCAGCACCCCGACCGCCCACACGTCGCTCGCGGCGGTCGCGTCGCCGCCGCGGAGCCGCTCCGGCGAGATGTAGGCCAGCGTGCCGGGCACGTCGCCGACGGCGGTGAGCGTGTCCGCCTCGTCGAACTGCGCGAGCCCGAAGTCCAGCAGACGCACCGAGATGACGGGCTTGTCCTCGACGAGGACGTTCGAAGGCTTGACGTCTCGATGGACGATGCCGATGCGATGGGCGTGCGCCAGGCCGTCGAGGATCTGCGCGGCCGCCTCGACGGCGTCGCGGTCGTTCAGCTTGCCGGCGCGCAGCGCCTCGCGCATGGTGTGGCCCTGCACGTACTCGTAGGCGATGTAGACGTGGCCGCTGTCGCCCCCGAAGTCGTAGGCCCGCACGCAGCGCTCGTGCCGCAGGCGGGACGCAGCCTCCATCTCCCTGGCGGCCCGCGAGGCGCGCTTGCCCTCGCGCGGGACGATCTTGAGCGCGACCTCGAGGCCGGTGCGCTCGTCCCGGGCGAGCCAGACGGACCCGGAGCCTCCTCGGCCGAGCGGGCGCAGTGGACGGTACCGGTCGAGGACGAGGTCTCGAACCGGAAGGGAATAGGCGGCGCTCGACACGTCCCCAGCCTCTTCGCCGCCGGAATTGGCCTCCCTTCCGATCGCCGTGACCGAATCATCCCGTACACTCGTCCCGTCCCCCGACGGGAGCATCTGCGTGAGCGGTCACGACGACGACATTCTCGACTTCGACTTCTTCGAGGACGACGCAACTCGCGAGGCCCAGCCCCAGACGCGAACCGGGGGCGGCGGTCGCCCGCCGTCCGACGGTCCGGGGGCAGGCGGGCCGCGCCGGCCGCAGCTGCGCACGCCGCACGGGCTGACGCCGCTGCTGCGGCTCGTCGGCCTGATCGCCTTCGCGATCGTCGTCGTCGTCCTCCTCGTCATCTGGGGCCAGGGCTGCTCGAGCGACAAGAAGCGGACGACCTACAACGACTACATGACCGAGATCGGTGACGTCGGCACCGCATCCGCCAAGCTCGGCGCCGACCTCGCCGACCTGTTGACGACGCCCGGCCTGAAGCAGGCCGAGCTCGAGACAAGTCTCGGTGGTCTGATCCAGCAGCAGCAGCAGGACCTCCAGCAGGCGGGCGGGATCGACGCCCCGGGCCCACTGCACCTGGCGCACGAGCACGCCGAAGAGGCCCTGCAGCTGCGCATCGGCGGCATGCAGGGCATGCTCGCGAGCTTCAAGGCGACCGCGACGACGCAGGACGCGACGGCGGCCGGTGAGCAGCTCTCGGTGCAGGCGCGACGGCTCGTGGCCGGCGACGTCGTCTGGCAGGACCTCTTCCGGCAACCGGCGACCGCGACGCTTGCGGACGAGGGACTGGAGGACGTGACCGCCCCGCAGTCGGCCTTCGTCGAGAACGTGGACCTGTACTCGGCCAAGTCGATGACCGCGATCTGGCAGCGCATCCACGGAGCGTCGACCGGGGGCACCCCCTCCGGCGTCCACGGTACCGGCCTCCAGTACACGACGGTGACCCCGGCCGCGAGCTGCACCCAGGGCTGCAC
Source organism: uncultured Gaiellaceae bacterium (assembly GCA_963787085.1). GTDB lineage: Bacteria > Actinomycetota > Thermoleophilia > Gaiellales > Gaiellaceae > Gaiella. The sequence continues at coordinate 74,778 of CAWBBO010000001.1, forward strand.
CGGCAACGGCCAGCTCTCGACCGACACCGAGGCGACGATCCGGGTCTCCACCGACCTCGGCTTCGTGGTCGGCGTCACGAACACCGGCGAGAACCAGGAAGTCCAGGTGCAGGTGACGCTGACGGTCCCGAAGGGGACGAGCCCGATCGTGAAGAAGGCGACGATCGACCTGATCGACGTCGGCGAGACGAAGACCGTCGCCTTCAAGGAGTTCCCGGAGGTGCAGTTCGGTGAGAAGACGACCGTGCAGGTGAGCGTCGAGCCCGTTCCCGGCGAGCAGAACAAGACGAACAACACGTCTGAGTACCCCGTCATCTTCTCTCTCGAGTAGTGGCTGTCGAGTTGGTCGTCGCGATCGCGGCGGGCGCGGTGGCGGCGCTCGCCCTGCTCGGAGCGGCGCTCGCGCTGCGCCGCCTCCGGCGTATCCACAGCTCCCAGCAGATGATCCTCGGAGGGTCCTCGACGGACATGGTCGACTTCGCCGTGTCGCTGCAGGGGCGCATCGACGACCTGCACCGTGCCGTGGACGAGGTCGCCGCCGGGCTCTCCCGGGTCGACCGTCGTGTCGACGGGTCGATCACGAACACGGCGGTGGTGCGCTACGACGCGTACGAGGACACCGGCGGCCAGCAGTCCGCCTCCTTCGCCTTCCTCGACGCGACGCGCACCGGTACCGTCGTCACCGCGATTCAGGGCCGCGACTACGCGCGCATCTACGTCAAGGAGCTCGACCGTGGACAGGCGTCGGTGGCGCTCTCGCCCGAGGAGCACGAAGCAGTGGAAAGAGCGATGGGGCGCTGACGCCACCGACCGCGGGTGGCTCTCGCCGGGCGGAGCCCGGGTCCGCCACCCGCTCGCAGGCGTCAGGAGCGCCACGCTGGCGGGGCTTGTGGTGAATCACCACAAAGTACGCTCGGAAGCGTCAGCGCGATCCCCCCCGGTGCCGTAGGTGAGGCCAGGGGTCGCCCTCCGGTACGCTCTGCCCACGTGCATCAGGTACTCGTCCTGAACGCGAGCTACGAGCCGCTCAACGTGTGCTCGGTCCGCCGTGCGCACGTCCTCGTGTGGAAAGGGAAGGCCGAGGTGATCGAGAGCCACGACCAGCCGCTCCGGTCTGCCGCGTTCGAGTTCGTACGGCCCCACGTGATCCGCCTGCTGCAGTACGTTCGTGTGCCGCGCGCGATCAAGCGCCGCATCTCCCGGCGGGCCCTCTTCGCACGCGACGGCTGGCGCTGCGTCTACTGCGGCACGACGGCGGGCCGGCTGACCCTCGACCACGTGATCCCCCGCTCGAAGGGCGGCGACTCCGTCTGGGAGAACGTCGTCACAGCGTGTGCGCCGTGCAACCTCCGCAAGGGCGACCGCCTGCTCGAGGAGGTGGCGATGTCGCTCCCTCACCCGCCGCGGGCACCGGCGCCCGTGCTCTTCATCCGCCTCGCCGCCCAGCGGGTGCCGGACAGCTGGCGGCAGTACCTGCCGTCGCTCGAGGCTGCCTGACCGACCCCTACGGCCACCTGCCGGCCCGGTAGACACGTCCCGGCAGTGGGCGGCCGAGCACGCCCTCGAGCCACTCCGCCACGCCGATCAGGGCGTCGAGGTCGACGCCCGTCGCGATCCCTTCGCGCTCGAGGACGTAGACGAGGTCCTCGGTCGCCACGTTGCCCGTGGCGTTGGGTGCGAACGGGCAGCCGCCGATGCCGCCGACTGAGGCGTCGAGCAGCCTCGCGCCCCCTTCCAGCGCGGCAAGGGCACAGGCGACGGCGGTGTTCCGCGTGTCGTGCAGGTGCACGCCGATCGTCTCCCGGGTCGTCCGTGCCCGCTCCACCGCGCGGCGCACCTGTGTCGGCGTCGCCACCCCGATCGTGTCCGCGAGCACCACCTCGTCGGCGTCCGCCGCGGCGCAGCGCGCCACGAGATCGAGCACGCGCATCTCGTCCACATGCCCGTCGAACGGGCAGCCGAACGCCGTCGAGATCGTCACGGTGGCGCGCCGTCCATCCGCGTGGGCGGCTGCGATCGCGGCGGCGGCGTACGCCACGCCCTCGTCCACGGAGGAGCCGGCGTTGCGCTGTTGGAAGCTCTCGCTCGCGGCGAACGTGACGTGCGCCTCTGTCAGCACCGTCTCCCGCAGGCGCTCGTAGCCGCGCGCGTTCAGCACCAGGCCCGCGAAGACGACCCGCTCGTGCTGCACGAGCCCCGCCGACACCTCCTCGGCGCCGGCCATCTGCGGCACGAGCTCGTCGCGGACGAAGCTCGCAGCCTCGACGCGGGCGACACCGGTCGCCGCAAGCCGGTTTGCCAGCTCGGCGCGTACGGCGGGTGCGAGCACGACGGGCTCGTTCTGGAGCCCGTCCCGGGGCCCGACGTCGCACAGCGCGACCTGCTTCACGTCACGGAACCTACCGGTCGGCGCGGTAGGAGCCGAACACGCGCAGGTGCGCGGTGAGCGACTGCATCTCGCGCAGCGTCGCCGCGATCTCCGCGTCGAGCGGGTGGCCGGCGAACACCGCGTCGAAGCGGTAGCTCCACGGGCGCGAGGGGATCGGACGGGAGACGAGCAGGTTGAGGTCGATGGCGTGCCGCGCGAGGGGCTCGAGCGCCCGGTGCAGCGCGCCCGGCTCGTGGTCCGTGATGAAGGAGAACGCCGTCCGCCACTCGCCGTCGCGCCGGTCGAGGCGCGTGTACGGCGCCACCGAGACGAACCGGGTGTAGGCCTCCGGGTGGTCGCCGACGTTGTCGGACAGGATCGTCAGCCCGTGGATCCGGGCGGCGCGGTCACTGGCGATCGCGACGACGGCCGGGTCCCCGAGCGCGGCGACGATCGCGGCGGCGTCGCCGGTCGTCGGGGCGGCGGTCGCGGTCGCCCCCGGCAGCGACGCGAGCAGCTTGCGGCACTGGTCGAGCGCGACCGGGTGCGAGTGCACCTCGCGCACCTCGTCGAGGGGGATCTCCGCCGGCCCGACGAGGCAGTGGCGGATCGGGAGGATCGCCTCGGCCACGATCGACAGCGGCGAGTCGAACAACAGGTCGTGCGTCTCGGCCACCGGGCCGACGAGCGAGCTCTCGATCGGCAGCACGCCGAAGCGGACTGTCCCCGACGAGACCGCGTCGACGACGTCGGAGAAGGCCGGCAGCGGGATCAGCCGGGCCGCGGGGAAGAGGCGGTCGCAGGCGGCGGCGGAGTGCGCCCCTTCACGGCCGGGGTAGGCGACGGTGAGCTCGGTCGATGTCATTCGGACGGGCCTTTCGGGACGACGGGATCCGCGGGAGATCTCAGCTAGCCGGGCGCGCGCGGGGAGCGAAAGCGCCGGCTAGCCCGTAAAGGCGAAGCCGAAGAGCGCCAGGCCGAAGAAACCGGTGAAGGGCTGCGCGCTCTGCATCGTCCTCACAGGGTAGGCGCAGTCTCGAGCTCGCGCAAGACGGCGGCGCCGAAGGCGGAGGTCGTCGCCGTGCCGCCGACGTCACGGGTGGGCGTGTTCAGGAGCGCAGCGTCCACGGCCCGCGCCAGCGCGACGGCGTCGTCGCGACGGCCGAGACCGTGCTCGAGCAGCAGCGCCAGGGAGCGGAGCATCGCCGCCGGATTGGCGATGCCCTGCCCGGCAATCTGGGGGGCCGAGCCGTGAACCGGCTCGAAGATCCCGGGGCCGCTGTCGCCGAGCGACGCGGACGCCGCGAGGCCGAGGCCGCCCGTGACGGCGGCGGCGACGTCGGAGAGGATGTCGCCGAACGTGTTCTCCGTGAGAACGGTGTCGATCGTCTCGGGAGCCTGCACGATCGTCATCGCGAACGAGTCCACGAGCGCGTGCTCGAGCGTCACGTCCGGGTAGTCGGCGGCGCCCATCTCCGTGACGACGTCCCGCCACAAGCGGGAGGTGTGCATCACGTTGACCTTGTCGACCGAGGTGAGGCGTCCGCCGCGGCCCCGTGCGATCTCGAACCCGCGGCGTGCGATCCGCTCCACCTCGGGCGGCGAGTACTCGCACGTGTCGTACCAGGTGCCGTCGTCGCGGATGCCCTTCGCACCGAAGTAGAGGCCGCCGACGAGCTCGCGCACGATCAGCATGTCGATGCCGTCGGCGACCGCCGGTCGCAGGTTGGCGTAGACGCCCAGCTCCTTGCGCAGGCCGAGCAAACCCTGCTCGGGGCGAACGGGCCGGCCCTCGAGCTCGGGCAGGCCGACGGCGGCGAGCAGGACGGCGTCGGAGGCGCGGCAGGCGGCGAGCGTCTCGTCGGGAAGCGGGTTGCCCTGGCTCAGGATCGCGTTACCGCCGAACGGGTGGGTCGCGTGCTCGATGCCGAGGGCATCGAGCACGCGAATGGCTTCGGCTGCGACTTCCGGTCCGATGCCGTCACCCGGCAGGACTGCGACGTGCATGTCGTTCAGGCTAGCGACCCGCGGCGTCAGCCGCGGATCGCTCGTACGCGGTGATGGCGTCCACGTGCTCGAGCGTGAGGCCGATGTCGTCGAGGCCGTTGAGCAGGCGGTAGCGGGTCGACTCGTCGAAGGCGAAGGGGATCACCTTGCCGCTCGGCGCCGTCACCGTGAGCGCCTCGAGATCGACGACGACGTCGGAGCCGCGGTCGAGGTCGACGGCCTCCATCAGCTCCTTGACGTCACGTTCGGGCAGCTCCACGACGATCATCCCGACCTTGCCTGCGTTCGAGCGGAAGATGTCGCCGAACGACGGGGCGATGACGACGTCGAAGCCGTAGTCCTGGAGCGCCCACGCGGCGTGCTCGCGCGACGAGCCGCAGCCGAAGTTGCGCCCGGCGAGCAGCACCCTGGCGCCTGCGAACTGGGGCTGGTTGAGCTCGAAGCCGGGACGCTCGTTGCCGTCCTCGTCGAAGCGCCAGTCGAAGAAGCGCGAACGCGCCGTACCCGGTGCGCTCGATGCGCTTGAGGAACTGCTTCGGGATGATCTGGTCGGTGTCGACGTCCGGCCGGTCGAGCACCGCGACGCGTCCCTCGACCCGCGAGATCGCCTTCATGCGGGCACCGGCTCGGCGTCGAGGGTGCGCACGTCCACGAAGTGCCCGTGCAGCGCCGCCGCGGCGGCCATCTGCGGGCTGACGAGATGCGTGCGCCCGCCCCTGCCCTGTCGCCCTTCGAAGTTCCGGTTCGACGTCGAGGCGCAGCGCTCGCCGGGCCCGAGGATGTCGGGGTTCATGCCGAGGCACATGGAGCAGCCGGCGAGCCGCCACTCGAACCCGGCGTCGAGGAAGATCCTGTCGAGACCCTCCTCCTCTGCCTGGCGGCGCACACGGGCCGAGCCGGGCACGACGAGCGCGGTCACACCCGGGTCGACCTTGTGACCCGCGACGATCGCCGCTGCGTCGCGGAGGTCCTCGATGCGCGAGTTCGTGCACGAGCCGATGAAGACGCGGTCGACGCGGATCTCCTCGATCGCCTGGCCGGGGCGCAGGGCCATGTACTCGAGCGCCCGCTCGGCCGCGCTCCGGTCGTCAGGGTCGTCGAACGACGCCGGGTCGGGCACGCGGCCGGTGACGGGCACGACCATGCCGGGGTTCGTGCCCCAGGTCACCTGCGGCGCGAGCCGGCCGACGTCGACCTCGACATAGGTGTCGTAGGAGGCGTCCGCGTCCGAGGCGAGCGAGCGCCAGTCGTCGACGGCGCGCTCCCAGTCGGCGCCCCGCGGCGCCTGCTCGCGACCCTCGAGATAGGCGAACGTGGTGTCGTCGGGCGCGATCATGCCGGCGCGTGCGCCCCACTCGATCGTCATGTTGCAGATCGTCATGCGGTGCTCCATCGAGAGCCCGCGGATCGCCTCGCCCGCGTACTCGACGACGTAGCCGACGCCGCCGTCCACGCCGACCTGGCCGATCGCCCCCAGGATCAGGTCCTTCGCGGTCAGCCCGGACGGCAGCGCACCGACGAACTCGAGCAGCATCGTCTGCGGCCGGCGCTGGTTCAGCGTCTGCGTCGCGAGCACGTGCTCGACCTCCGAGGTGCCGATCCCGAATGCGAGCGCTCCGAAGGCGCCGTGCGTGGAGGTGTGGCTGTCCCCGCAGACGATCGTCTTCCCGGGCTGCGTGAGGCCGAGCTCCGGCCCGATCACGTGCACGATCCCCTCCTGCCCGGAGCCGGTGGCGTGGAGGTGGATGCCGAACTCCTCGCAGTTCGCGCGCAGGGCGTCGAGCTGAGCCTTCGCCATCGGGTCGGTGACCGGCCCGGGCAGCGTCGGCACGTTGTGGTCCATCGTCGCGACCGTCAGCTCCGGCCGGCGCACGCGGCGTCCTGCCAGGCGCAGGCCGTCGAACGCCTGCGGCGAGGTGACCTCGTGGACGAGGTGCAGGTCGACGTAGAGCAGCGCCGGCTCGCCCGGCTCCTCGCGGACGACGTGACGTTCCCAGACCTTCTCGAACAGCGTGCGGCCCATCGCGGCAATCGTACGCGTTGGGGACAGCCGGGCCGGACGCCTACGCCGCGGCCAGCACCTCGTCCACGAATGCGTCCGCGTCCGCCTCGATCAGGACCGGGGCGTACGTGTGCGCGACGGGGCCCGGGGTCTTGAGGCCGTCGCCCGTGACGAGCAGCACCACCCGGGAGCGTGCGTCCAGCTCGCCGGCGTCTACGGCTGCGCGTAGCGCGCCGAGCGTGACGCCGGTGGCGGTCTCGCCGAACACCCCGGTCGTCTCCGCGAGCAGCGCCATGTTCTCCCCGATCGCCTCCTCGGCGACGGCGTAGATGGCGCCGCCGGTGGCGCGCGCGGTCGAGACGGCGAAGTCGCCGTCGGCCGGGTTGCCGATCGCGAGCGAGCGCGCGATCGAGTCCGGACGGACGGGTGTCACCCTCGTTCCCGTCTCGAACGCCGTCACGACCGGGCGGCAGCCCTCGGCCTGACCGCCGAACAGGCGCGGCGTGCGGCCCTCGACGAGCCCGAGCGTGCGCAGCTCGCCGAAGCCCTGGCCGACCTTGTGGAAGAGCGCGCCCGAGGCCACCGGGATCGCGACCGCGTCGGGCGTCTCCCAGCCGAGCTGCTCGGCGATCTCGTAGGCGATCGTCTTCGACCCCTCGGCGTAGTAGGAGCGCAGGTTGACGTTGACGAAGCCCCAGGGCAGCTCGAACGAGAGCTCGACCGAGAGGCGCGAGCAATGGTCGTAGTGGCCGTTGACCGCGTAGATGGTGGGGCCGTAGGCCGCGGCCGCGAGCAGCTTCTCGGGCTCCAGGTCGGCAGGCACGAAGACGGCCGCCTGCGAGGCCCTCGGCGGCCGCGCGCGCCGCGACGGCGCCGGCGAGGTTCCCGGTCGACGAGCAGGACAGCGTCTCGAGGCCGAGCTCCTGCGCCTTGCGAGCCGCGACCGCCACCACGCGATCCTTGAAGGAATGGGTCGGATTGGCGGTGTCGAGCTTGAGCCAGAGCTCACCGAGGCCGAGCTCGGCCGCGAGCCGCGGTGCCGGCTGCAGCGGCGTCATGCCGGGGGCGAGGCGCGGCTCGGCGGGAGCGGTGACGGGGAGGAGGTCCGCGTAGCGCCAGATCGACTGCGGCCCGGCGGCGATCCGCTCCCGCGTCACGGTGGCGCGGAGCGCGTCCCAGTCGTAGACCGGGTCGAGGGGGCCGAAGCAGTTCGAGCAGGTGCCGGTCGCGACGAGCGCGTGCTCGGTGGCGCAGACACGACAGGCGAGGGATAGGGCTGGCATTGGGGCGGAACCTCCTGTAGTCGCTCGACATCCGTCCGGGTTTGGCACCGTTCCCGTTGGCGGGGCGGTTGCCGAGGCGTCACAGGGCCGGTCCCTCAGCCTCTCTCGATGTGGAGCGGGGGCTGCCCGCTGCCGTCGCACATAGTAGACCAATCAGGCGGGTGTCGTCACCGCTCCTTCCGAGGCGGACTGCACGAGCGACGCGTACTTGGCCAGCACGCCGGTCGTCACCTTGGGCGGGCGGGTGGCCGTCTCCGCGAGCCGGGCGGCGATCTCGTCGTCCGAGAGCTCCACGTCGAGCCGGCGGCTGTCCGACGTCGATCACGACCATGTCTCCCTCGCGCAACGCCGCGATCGGGCCGCCGTTCGATCGCCTCCGGGCAGATGTGCCCGACCATGAACCCGTGCGTCGCGCCCGGAGAAGCGGCCGTCGGTGATCAGCGCCACCTCGTCCGAGAGCCCCTCGCCCACGATCGCGCCCGTCACGTGCAGCATCTCCCGCATGCCGGGCCCGCCCACCGGGCCTTCGTAGCGGATCACGACGACGTCGCCGGCCACGATCTTCCCTGCCTTGACGGCGGCGAACGTCTCCTCCTCGGAGTCGAACACGCGGGCCGGGCCACGGTGATGGTTGCGCTCGTGAGCCGGCGAGCTTGACGACGCAGCCGTCCGGCGCGAGGTTGCCGCGCAGGATCGCGACGCCTGCCCCGTGACTTGATCGGCGTCTCGATCGGCACGACCACCTCCTGGCCCTCCGTCGCGACGGCCGCGTCGGCGATCTCGCCGAGCGTGCGCCCGTCGACGTTCGGGGTGGTCGGGTCGATCAGGCCCGCCTTCTTCAGCTCGCGCGCGACGAGCGCGATGCCGCCGGCCTTGTGCACGTCGGTGGCGACGAAGCGGCCGAACGGCTTCAGGTCGGCGACGATCGGCGTGCGCGCCGAGATCGCGTCGAAGTCGTCGATCGTGAAGTCGATCTCGAGCTCCTTCGCGATCGCGACGAGATGGAGCACGCCGTTCGTCGAGCCGCCGGTGGCCGCGACGGATGCGGCGGCGTTCTCGAGCGACGCCTTGGTGATGATCGAGGAGGGGCGCACGTCCCGGCGCACGAGGTCGACGGCGATCCGCCCGGCCTCTTCGGAGGCCGCTTCTCCTTGGACGTGTCGAGCGCGGGTATGTCGTTGCGGCCGGCCGGGCTGATGCCGAGGAACTCGATCGCGGTGGCCATCGTGTTCGCCGTGAACTGCCCGCCGCACGCGCCGGCGGCAGGGCAGGCGACCGACTCGAGCTCGTGCAGGTCCTCGGCCGTGATCTTGCCGGCGTTGTAGGCGCCGATCTGCTCGTACACGTCCTGGATCGTCACGTCCTTGCCGCGCCAGCGGCCCGGCGCGATCGAGCCCGTGTAGAGGACGAGCGCCGGGGATGTCGAGCCGGGCCAGCGCCATCACGGCGGCGGGGATCGTCTTGTCGCAGGCGATCAGGCAGACCAGGCCGTCGAACAGGTGGCCGCGCGCGACGAGCTCGATCGAGTCCGCGATCGTCTCGCGGGAGACGAGCGAGGCGCGCATGCCCGTCGTCCCCATCGAGACGCCGTCGGAGACGGCGATCGTGTTGAACTCCATCGGCGTGCCTCCCGCTGCGCGGATGCCCTCTTTCACGTGCGGTGCGAGCGCCCGCTGGTTGAGGTTGCACGGCATCGTCTCGATCCACGTCGTGCAGACGCCGATCATCGGCTTGCGCGAGATCCTCGTCGGTGAATCCCGACGCCCTTCAGCATGGCGCGCGCGCCGGCCCGGTCGGGGCCGTCGGTGAGGGCGGCGCTGTGCCGCTTGGCGGGATCGGAGGGGCGGTCGTACGGCGTGGTCACGGGGTTCCTTTCTCGATGGGGTAGCCGTCGCGGCGGCACCATTCACTCCAGGAGCCGGCGTAGAGGCGGACGTCGTCCCGGCCCGCGAGCACGAGCCGGTGCGCGATGACGCAGGCGGTGACGCCCGAGCCGCAGTACGCGACGAGCTCCGGCCGGCTCACCGCCTCCTCCGGCAGAGGATGCTCGAAGTACGCGTTGCGGGCGCCGGGGATGCGGCCGGCGACCGGGTCGAGCGGCTCCGTCTCCCCGCGCCAGCGCTCGGGGCTGCGGGCGTCGTACAGCGTGAGCGTCGGGTCGCCGAGCCGGGACAGGATCTCCTCGGCCGAGATCGTGTCGCCGGTGCGCTCCCGTGCCACGAACCGTGCGGCAACGGGGCGCGGCTCGTCGGCGACGAGAGGCCCTGTGTAGCTCTTCAGGTCGAGCGTCGCGGCTGCGTCGTGTCCGGCATGACGGAGGAGCCACCAGCAGCGGGCCGCCCACCCCGTGCCGTCGTCGAGCGCCAGCACGAAGGTGTCGTCGCCGATGCCGGCGCGGCCGAACGCGGCCTCGAGCCGCTCGACGGAGGGCAGCGGATGACGGCCGCCGTGGGCGGCGTCGGGGGCGATCTCGGAGAGGTCGTGCTCGGGGTCGAGGTGCACGGCGTCCGGCACGTGGCCCGCCTCGTAGGCGGCGCGCGGCCGCACGTCCACGAGCCGGACGCTCACAGCGCGCCTCGCGGCGACACCGGCAACTCGCGGACGTCGTGCTCGGGGAAGCGCGCGCACAGCGCCGCGGCGCAGCGCCCCGGTTCGGAGGCCCAGGCGATCACGGTCGGGCCGGAGCCGGAGAGCGTCGCGCCGGCGCAGCCCGGCGGCAGGTCGCCGCGGATGGCGGCGAGCTCCGGCGAGGCCCGGTAGGGCTCGTGCAGCCGGTCCCACAGGGCCGCGGCGAACAGCTCGGGGTCGCCCGCGGCGGCGGCGGCGCCGAGGAGGGCGGCCCGACCTGCCGTCGCGGCGGCGTCTGCGTGCGACACGGACGCGGGCAGGGTCGACCGCGAGGCGGAGGTCGACGTGCGCAGCTTCGGCACGACCGCCACGGCTGCGAGCGGCAGCCGCTCCGCAACCCGTGCCGCGTGCCCGTCCCAGGTCAGCGTGAGCCCGCCGAGCAGCGCAGCCGCGAGGTTGTCGGCGTGGCTCTCGAGCGTGAGGCCGGCCGCCAGCAGCTCCTCGAACGGCGCCGACGGCGCGGCGGCGGCGAGGCCGAGCGCGATCGCGGCAGCGGACGAGCCGAGCCCGCGCTCGAGCGGGATCCTGTTCGTGAAGGAGAACCGCTTGCCGGCAGGCTCTGCGAGGAGCCCGTAGGCGCGAACCGCGAGATTCGTCCCGTCTTCCGCCAGCTCGCCGGCGCCCTCCCCCGCGACGGCGACGCCGTCGCCGTCGGTCACCTCCACCTCGTTCCAGAGATCGAGCGCGACGGCGGCGCAGTCGAAGCCGGGGCCGATGTTGGCCGACGTGGCAGGCGCCCGGACGATCATCTGCGCGCGGCGGCCGCGATCGCGTCCGGGTCGGGGTCGACGAGGATCGGCGGCGGCCCGTAGCGGTCGGCGCTCTCCGTGTCCTTGAGCCCGTGCCCCGTGATCGTGACAGCGAGGCGCTCGCCGGCGACGGCGCCCCGGCGGATGGCCGCGAGCCCGGCCGCCGAGGACGGCTCGCAGAACAGCCCCTCGACCGTGGCGAGCTCGCGCCACGCCTCGACGATCTCCTCGTCGGAGACGGTGACGACATGGGCGCCGGCCGCCGCGACGCTCGCGGCGTGCACCGGCACCCCGATGCGGATGGCGGAGGCGAGGGTGGTCGGCCGGTGCAGCGCCTCCACCGAGTAGATCGGTGCCGTCGAGCCGAGCTCGCCGAGCGCGGTCGCGTACGCGGACGTGTTGCCGCCGCCGCCGTACGGGATCACGAACGCGTCGGGCTCTACCCCGAGCTCCTCCACGATCTCGAAGACAGCCGTCTTCTGGCCTTCGCGCCGGTACGGGTTGACCGAGTTGACGAGGACATGCGTGCCGCGGCGTCCGAGCTCGCGGGCGGCTTCGAGGGCCTCGTCGAAGTCGCCGCGCACCTCCAGCACCGTCGCGCCGAGCATGCGGGTCTGCGCCACCTTCGGTCCCGCCACGGCTCCCTGCGGGGTGAGGACGACCGCCGGGAGGCCGGCCCGGGCGGCGTAGGCGGCCGCCGACGCGGCGGTGTTGCCGGTCGACGCGCAGATGACGGCCTCGGCGCCTTCCTCCACCGCTTTCGAGACCGCGACCGTCATGCCGCGATCCTTGTACGAGCCGGTCGGGTTCGACGCCTCCCACTTGAGCCAGAGCTCGACCCCGAGCCGCTCGGACAGCCTCGGCGCGCGCAGGAGCGGCGTCGAGCCCTCCCCGAGCGAGACGACCGGCGTCGCCTCGGTCACGGGCAGCCGGTCTCGAAAGCGTTCGATCAGCGCGACTGCCATACGTCCTGCTCTAGCTCCAGCCCAGCTGCTCGACGCCACGGTCCGACACGACCGGCAGCGCGCTCGCGTCGCCGCGCGACTCGGGCAGGCTGCGGATCGCGTCGAGGGCGGCGTCGACGCTTCCGGCCGGTGCCTCGTGCGTGACGACGTGGAGCACGGCGTGGCCGTCGCCCGGCTGCTGCACGAGCTGCGCCACCGAGACGCCCTGCGCGGCGAGCTCGTGCGCGATGCGGGCGAGCACGCCGGCGCGGTCCTCGACCTCGAGCCGTAGGTAGTAGGGGGAGGCGAGCTCCCCGGCGGGAAGCTGTGCGAGCTCCCGCCACACGGGGTCGTTCTGGAGGAAGCCGGTGCCCGTCGTGCCGACGACCGACACCATGTCGGCCACGACGGCCGACGCGGTCTCGATGCCGCCTGCGCCTGGACCCTCCAGCGTGATCTCCCTGATCGCGTCGCCCTGCAGCATGACGGCGTTGAAGGCGCCCTCGACGGCGGCCAGAGGGTGATGACGGTCGACGAACGCCGGCCCGACGCGCACGTCGACGCGGTCCCCGATCAGGCTGGCGCGCCCGATCAGCTTCACGTGCATCTCGAGCGAGCGGGCGGCCGCGACGTGGTCGAGGGTGATCCCCTCGATGCCCTCCACGTCGACCCACTCGAGCGGCACCCGCGAGCCGAAGGCGACGGTCGCGAGGATCGCGGTCTTCGCGGCGGCGTCCAGGCCGGCGACGTCCTCGGTCGGATCGGCCTCGGCGAAGCCCAGGCGCTGCGCCTCGGCGAGCGCGTCCGCGTAGGAGCGGCCACCCTCCATGGCGGACAGGATGAAGTTCGTGGTGCCGTTGACGATGCCGAGCACCCGGTGGACGTTCGTGACCACGAGCGACTCGCGCAGCACCTTGATCACCGGGATCGCAGCGCACACGGATGCCTCGAAGCGCAGCTGCACGCCGCCGGCGGCGGCGGCCTCGAACAGCTCCACGCCGCGGCGCGCGACGAGCTGCTTGTTCGCCGTCACGACGGGGCGTCCCGAGCGAAGGAGCTCCAGCACGTAGCCGCCGGCCGGATCGACGCCGCCCATCACCTCGGCGACGACGTGAATCGAGGTGTCGTCGCGGATCGTCGCGAAGTCGTCGGTGAGCACGCCGGGATCCGGCGAGAAGCCGCGCTCCTTCGTCGCGTCGCGCACGAGTGCGTGCGTGACCCGCAGCCGGTGGCCGGTCGCCCGCTCGATCTCGTCGGCACTCTCCTCCAGCAGCCGGTGTACCGCCGCCCCAACGGTGCCGTAGCCGAGGAGGGCGACGGACACGTCGACGGACGTGGGGGCGAGGCGTACCTCGCCGTCGCCGCTCTCGGCTTCGTCCCTGCGGGCGTCGGGGCTCAATGGTCTCCGGCCCGGTGCATCAGCGAGCGCAGCTCCTTGCCGACGGTCTCGAGCGTCGAGGAGGCGGCCTCGGCGCGCATCGCCTTCAGGCGCGCCTCGCCGTTCGCCATGTCCTCCACCCACTCGCGCGCGAACTCGCCGGACTGGATGTCCGTGAGGATGCCTTTCATCTGCTCCCGCACGTGGGCGTCGATCACCCGCTTGCCGCGCGTGTAGTCGCCGAACTCGGCCGTGTCGGAGATCGAGTAGCGCATGCCGGCGAGGCCACCCTCCCACATCAGGTCGACGATCAGCTTCAGCTCGTGCAGGCACTCGTAGTAGGCGATCTCCGGTGCGTAGCCTGCCTCGACGAGCGTCTCGAAGCCCGCGCGGACGAGCTCGGCGGTGCCGCCGCAGAGCACGGCCTGCTCGCCGAACAGATCGGTCTCCGTCTCCTCCTTGAACGTCGTCTCGAGAATGCCGGCACGGGCTGCGCCGATCCCGACGGCGTAGGCGAGCGCGAGGTCGCGCGCCTTGCCGGAGGCGTCCTGCTGCACGGCGATCAGCGCGGGCGTGCCGTATCCCTCCGTGAAGAGGCGGCGGACGACGTGGCCGGGGCCTTTCGGCGCGACCATGATCACGTCGTGGGCGGCGTCGGGGGCGACCCGCTGATAGAGGACGTTGAAGCCGTGGGCGAACAGCACGGCCGCGCCGGGCTCGAGATTCGCCGCGATGTGGTCGTCGTACACCTGCGGCTGCACCTGGTCCGGCAGCAGGATGGAGACGAGCTGCGCACCGCGTACGGCGTCGGCGACGGTGCCCACGGCGAGTCCCGTCGCTTCTGCCTCGCCCCGCGAGGGTGAGCCTTCCCGCAGGCCCACCTCGACCTGGACGCCGGAGTCGCGCAGGTTCAGCGCGTGGGCATGGCCCTGGCTGCCGTAGCCGATGACCGCCACCTTGCCGGAGAGAAGGCCGAGGTCGCCGTCGCGGAGGATCGTCGCCATGTGGTTCGTGTCCTTTCGTTTTGCCGTGGGGGCAAGGCTGGCTCGCCCATTGTCTCGAACAGCGAGCGTGCCTCGCCGGTCCTAGTTGATCGCCGACAGGCGCCGTGCCCGCCCTCGGGTCGAGGCGCGGGACATGCCGACGCGACCGGTGCGGACGAGCTCCTGGATCCCGTGCGGGCGTGCGAGCTCCTGGAAGGAGTCGAGCTCCTCGGGCGTGCCGGTGAGCTCGAACACGATCGCGTCCGGGCCGAGATCGACGACGCGTCCCTTGAACGCCTCCGCGGTCGAGACGAGCTCGGCGCGCCGGTCGGGCGCGGCGCTCACCTTCAGCAGCAGCAGCTCCCGCTCGACCGCATCGCCCGGGGCGAGCTCGGTGACGCGCAGCACGTTCACGAGCTTGTGGATCTGCTTCTCGATCTGCTCGAGCGTGTGGTGCTCGCAGTCGACCCGCAACGTGATGCACGACACGCCGGTGCGCTCGGTCGGGCCGACCGCGAGCGAGTCGATGTTGAAGCCGCGGCGTGCGAACATCGTCGCGATGCGCGCGAGCGCCCCGGGCTTGTCCTCCACCAGCACCGAGATCGTGTGCTTGTGCTTCACGAGGCGGCCTCCACGCGTTCCTCGTACTCCACCATGTCCAGCGCCGCGGCGCCGGCGGGAATCATCGGGAAGCACTGCTCGGAGGGGTCGACGCGGCAGTCGACGACGACCGTGCGGTTCAGTGACAGTGCCTCCTCGAGCGCCGGCCGCAACTCCGCCTCGGACTCGACGACCATGCCGACGCCGCCGTAGGCCTCGGCCAGCTTGGCGTAGTCCGGCACCTGCGCGGTCAGGTGCACGTGGGAGCGGCGGCCCTCGAAGAACATGTCCTGCCACTGCGTGACCATGCCCAGGTAGCCGTTGTTGACGAGCACGACCACGATCGGCAGGTCGTCGAGCACGGCGGTCGTCAGCTCCTGAGCGGTCATCTGGAAGCAGCCGTCGCCGTCGACGCAGACGACCGTCGCCTCCGGCCGCGCAGCCTTTGCGCCGACGCCGCCGGGATCCCGTACCCCATCGTGCCGAGGCCGCCGGAGGTGATGAAGTTCCGCGGGCGCTCGGTCGGAGGTACTGCATCGCCCACATCTGGTGCTGGCCGACACCGGTCGTGAAGATGACGTCGTCGCCGGCGGTGAGCTCCTGCAGGGTCTCCACCAGCTTCTGAGGCTTCAGCCACTCGGCGCTCGCGCCGTAGCGCAGCGGAAACTCCTCGCGCCACGCCTCGATCCTCTGGATCCAGGCCTCCGGGGCCGGCACGCCGCTCTCGCGGTGGACGGCCACGGCCTGCGCGAGCTCCACGAGCGCCTTCTCGCAGCGGTCCCACGACCGGGATGTCGGCGTCGCGCAGCTTCGAGATCTCCGCCGGGTCGATGTCGAGGTGGACGATGGTGGCGCCCGGGGCGAACGCCGAGAGCTTGCCCGTGACGCGGTCGTCGAACCGTGCGCCGATGGCCACGAGCACGTCGCACGTGTTCATGGCGATGTTCGACCACTTCGTCCCGTGCATGCCCGGCCAGCCGAAGTGCAGCTCGTGCGACTCGGGGAACGCTCCCTTCCCCATCAGGGTGGTGATCACGGGCAGCCGGCCGGCCTCGGCGAGCTGGAGCAGCTCGGCGCACGCATCGCCGTTCAAGGTCCCGCCGCCGACGTACAGCACCGGCTTCTCGGCGTGGGCGAGGCGCTCGGCCGCTTCGCGAATCTGCAGCGGGTGCACCTTCGAGGGCGGGCGCCAGCCGGGCAGGTCGACCTTGTCGGGGTAGGCGAAGTCGAGCTCGGCCTCCTGGATGTCGCGCGGCACGTCGACGAGCACCGGGCCGCAGCGGCCGGTGCGAGCGACGTGGAAGGCGGCCTTCATGATCTGCGGGATCTCGTGCACGTCCTGCACGAGCCAGGAGTGCTTGACGACGGGCATCGTGATGCCGGTGATGTCGCATTCCTGGAAGGCGTCGGTGCCGATCAGCGTCGAGCGCACCTGCCCGGTGATGCAGACGAGCGGGCGTCGAGTCCATCCAGGCGTCGGCGATCGGGGTGACGAGGTTCGTGGCCCCGGGCCCCGAGGTCGCGATCGCGACGCCGACGCGTCCGGAGGCGCGCGCGTAGCCCTGCGCCATGTGGCCTGCGCCCTGCTCGTGCCGCGCGAGCACGTGCCGCACGGTGGTGCCGCGCGCCATCGCGTCGTAGGTCGGCATGATCGCGCCGCCGGGGATCCCGAACATCACCTCGACGCCCTCGGCCTCGAGCGAGCGCAGGATCGCGTCTGCACCGTTCATCTTCATCGGCCGCATCCCCGGTCGCCGGCGAGCGTCGCAGCCGCCGCGGGACGGGCGACATACGCCTCGTCCCTTCGTCTCTCGTCTTGGCTGTCACGGTGCTCCATCTCCTTCTTCGCTCGCCCGGTGGGCGTACCTCTGGTGTCGTCTCGGTCGGCGTGTGCGCCGGTGTGGCGGGCGCGTGAGCGACATCTCCCCCTAGACGGGGAGAATGAGACGTCAGCTCGATGCCGACGCCGCGCGATACCGCGCGGCGCGGATCGCATACCTGGAGTGATACGGCGAGGCAGAGCATCGGAGACCTGAGTGTGCCTGAACAATCGATTAGAGGCAAGAAGCCACCGTTCCGGGCCGGGCTGTCGGAGCACCCTTGTCCGGAGTGCCCGGCGCCAGTATCCTCGACACACGATGCATTCGGCGGACGGTATTTTCGCGACAGCCGCGGCGGCCTGTGCCCCGCCGGCGACACCGTTCGCCTTCGTCGCACTGCCGCCGCGCGGCTAGCCGGCGGCCCGTTCCTCCCGCCGCGCCGGCTAGCGAGCGACCAGCCACCGGCGGGGCACCGCATACATCCCAAGGAACGTGCATACTATGCAATCCATGCCCTCTGTCAGCATCATCGGAGCCGCCGGCTACACCGGCCAGGAGACACTCGACCGGGTGCTCGCGCATCCCGAGCTCCAGCTCGTCGCCGTCGGCTCGAACTCGCTCGCGGGCAGGCCGGCGACGGCGCTCGACCCCCGCCTGAACCGGAACGGGACGCGGCGCGTGCCCGTCTTCATCGCGAACGACGCGGCGCTTGCGTGCGGGGCGGACATCACGTTCCTCTGCCTCTCGCACGAGGAGGCCGCCGAGCTGGAGCCGCCCGCCCGCGGCGTCGTCGTCGATCTCTCGGGCGCGCACCGCCTTCGCGACGCCCTCCAGTACGAGCGGTGGTACGGGTTCACGCATCCGAGGCCGGCCGAGCTCGGCGAGTGGCTGTACGGCCTGCCGGAGCTCGTCGAGGGCACGGCGCGCCTGATCGCGAACCCCGGCTGCTACGCGACGGCGACGCTGCTCGCCCTCGGGCCGCTGCGCGACGCGATCGAGCCGGACTCCGTCGTCGTCGACGCGATGTCGGGCATGACCGGCGCCGGTCGCACGCTGAAGCCGTCCACCCACGCCGGCTTCGTGCTCGAGAACGTCTCCCCGTACAAGGTGGGCGAGCACCAGCACGTGCCGGAGATCGCCCAGCTGCTCGGCTTCCCCGTCTCCTTCACCCCGCATCTGCTGCCGGTCCGGCGCGGTCTCATCGCCACCTGCAACGTGCGCTCGACCGGCGCCGACCTGCGCTCCCTGCTCGAGCAGGCGTACGCGACGAGCGACGTCGTCACCGTGTTGCCCGAGGGCCTCGCACCCGAGCTGTCGCGGGTACAGGGCACCGACACGGCCGAGATCGGGGTCTTCGCCGACCGCTTCACCGACCGCACGATCGTCATCTGCGCGGAGGACAACCTCGGCAAGGGTGCCGCCGGCCAGGCGATCCAGAACGTCAACCGGGCGTTCGGGTTCGCCGACACGGCCGGGCTGCGGCTGCCCGGGGTGCTCGTCTAGTGTCGGTCACCGCCGCCCAGGGCTTCTCGGCCGCAGGGGTCGTGGCCGGGCTGAAGCCGTCCGGCAATCCCGATCTCGCGCTCGTCCGCTCCGTCTCGCGCGCCGTCGGCGCGGCCATGTGGACGGCGAATCGTGTGCAGGCCGCGCCCGTCGTCGTTTCCAGGCGACACCTGGAGCTGGCCGAACCGCAGGCGGTCGTGATCAACGCCGGCTCGGCGAACGCCGCCACCGGCCCTCGCGGCGAGGCCGATGCCGAGGCGACCGCCGAGGGCGTCGCGAAGGAGCTCGCGCTCTCGCCGGAGGAGGTGCTCGTGCTCTCGACCGGCGTCATCGGGGTGCCGCTCCCCCTCGACAAGGTGCTGTCGGGCGTTCGCGATGCCTCGCTCGCGCTCTCGCCGTCCGGCGGCGACGCGGCCGCCGCCGCCATTCTCACGACGGACTCCGGCCCGAAGCTCGCGGTCGCACGCCGCCCCGGCTTCATCGTCGGTGGCATGGCCAAGGGCGCCGGCATGATCCACCCTCGCCTCGCGACGATGCTCGTCGTCGTCACGACCGACTATCCGCTCGCGGCGGGCGAGGCCGGCGATCTCCTGCAGCCGGTCGTGGAGCAGAGCTTCAACCGCATCTCCGTGGACGGGGACTGCTCCACGAACGACGCGGTCGTCCTGCTCGCGAACGGCGCGAGTGGCATCGCCCGCGACGCCGCGAGCGATGCGGCGTTCGTCGAGGCGCTCGGCGAGGTGTGCACGAGCCTTGCCCGCCAGATCGTCGCGGACGGGGAGGGCGCCACCGTGATGATCGAGATCGACGTCACCGGGGCCGCCTCGCCCGAGGAGGCGCTGTCGATCGCACGCCGCATCGCGACCTCCTCCCTCGTCAAGACCGCCGTCTTCGGGCGCGACCCGAACTGGGGTCGCATCCTCGCCGCCGCCGGCTCGGCGCCGCACGGCGGCGGCTTCGCCACGCTCGATCTCGACCGCATCAGCGTCTCGTTCGAGGGAGTCGAGGTGTTCGCCGACGGCGCCCCCACCGGGCGCGTGCCGGAGCTCACCGGTCCCTCCTGCCGGATCGAGCTCGCTCTCGGGCTCGGTGACGGCGCCGCGTCCTACCTCGCCTCCGACCTGACCTACGACTACGTCCGCATCAACGCGGAGTACACGACGTAGTGGCTCCGGAGAACCCGCGTGTCGTCCTCAAGCTCGGCGGCCGGGTCGCCGAGCAGGCGGCCGCGCAGGCGCGGGCGCTGCGCGCGGAAGGGTACGTCGTCGTCGTCGTGCACGGTGCCGGGCCGCAGATCACAGCCGAGATGGAGCGGCGTGGGATCGAGCCGTCGTTCGTCGGCGGCCGCCGCGTGACGACGGCCGAGGTGCTCGAGGTGGTGCGCGAGTCGCTGCTCGCCGTCAACGCGGCGGTGTGTGCCGCCATCGGGACGGATGCACTCGGGCTCGCCGGAGACGCGATCGGCCTCCGTGCCGAGCTCGTGCCCGCGCTCGGCCTCGTCGGCGATCCGGTGCCGTCCGCCCCCGCGGCGGTGCTCGAGGCGCTCGGCCCTGGGCCGGATACCGGTGATCGCACCCCTGGCCGAGGGGCCGCTGAACGTGAACGCGGACGAGGCTGCCGCGGCACTCGCCGTCGGGCTCGGCGCCGAGCGGATCCGCTTCGTCTCGGACGTCCCCGGCGTGCTCGTCGACGACGAGGTCCTCCCCGAGATCGGTGTCGCCCTCGCCGGCCGGATGCTCGCCGACGGCTCCTTCCAGGGCGGCATCGTGCCCAAGCTCGAGGCCGCCGTCAGGGCCGTGCGCGCCGGCGTGCACGCGTCGATCGGCATGACCGAGGTGACCGCGTGAAGCCCGCCGGCGATACGGTGCGAGGAGCGTTGTCCACGCTGCACGGCGCGGTGCTGCCGACGTACGCGCGGGCTCCGCTGACGATCCTGCGCGGCGAGGGGTGCCGCGTCTGGGACGACACGGGCCGGTCGTACCTCGACCTCGGCGCAGGCATCGCCGTCGTCACGCTCGGGCACTGTGCCCCGGGGCCGGCGGCGGCAGCTCACGCCCAGCTCGATCTCCTCTGGCACGCGTCGAACCTGTACTGGACGGAGCCGATGTTGCGCCTGGCCGGGCTCCTCACCGACCGTCTCGGCGGCGGCGGTGCCTTCTTCTGCAACTCGGGCGCCGAGGCGAACGAGGCGGCGTTGAAGTACGCCCGCAAGGCGACCGGGCGCACCCGTGTGGTCGCGCTCGAAGGCGGCTTCCACGGCCGAACGCTCGGCGCGCTCTCGGCGACGGGGCAGCCGGCGAAGTGGGAAGGGTTCGGGCCGCTCGTGCCCGGGATGGCGTTCGCGCGGCCGAACGACGTCGAGTCGCTCGAGGCGGCGCTTGCGCCTGCCGGGGACACGGCGCTGATCCTGCTCGAGCCGATTCTCGGCGAAGGAGGGGTGATCCCCCTGGAGCAGCCGTTCGCCCAGGCCGCCGCCGAGCTCGCGCGCGAGGTCGGGGCGCTGCTCTGCGTCGACGAGGTCCAGACCGGCTGCGGGCGGACGGGGACGTTTTTCGCGTTCGAGCAGCTCGGCGTCGAGCCCGATCTCGTGACGCTCGCCAAGGGCCTCGCGAACGGCCTGCCGATCGGAGCGATGCTTGCGTCCGGCCGGGCTGCTGCCGGGTTTGTGCCCGGCGATCACGGTTCCACCTTCGGCGGCAACCCGGTTGCCGCCGCGGCCGCCTGCGCCGTCGTCGAGGCGCTCGACGAGACGCTGCTCGCTCTCGTGCGCGAGCGCAGCCGGCAGCTGGCGGACGGCCTGGCAGGGCTGCCGGGTGTGCTCGAGGTGCGAGGCCGCGGGCTCCTGCTCGGCGCCGTGCTCGACCGGCCCGTCGGCCCTGTCGTCGACGCCTGCCGCGAGCGCGGCCTGATCGTCCTCTCGGCGGGAGCAGACGTCCTGCGCCTGGCGCCTCCCCTCGTGATCGGCAGCGACGAGGTGGACGAGGCGCTGGCGCTCCTGGGCACCGTCCTCGCCGCATAAAGTGGCGCATAGGTTGTTATTATGCCGCATACTGTGAATCGACGAGAGCGCCAGGCGGCCATCCTCCGCCTCGTCCGCGACCGGGCGGTCTCGACCCAGAGCGAGCTGGCGCAGGCGCTCAGGGACGAAGGTCACGACGTCGTCCAGACGACCGTCTCGCGCGACATCGGCGAGCTCGGGCTCGTCAAGGTTCGTGCACCGAGCGGCCGGCTCGTCTACGCCGCGCCGGGCTCGGGCGATGCCGACCGGCTCCGGGCCATCGGCGCCGCCATGCGCCGCTACGCCACCGGTGTCGAGGCAGCGAGCGGCGGCCTCGTCGTCGTGACGACTCCCTCCGGGTATGCGAGCGCGCTCGCCCAGGCGATCGACGAGGGCGCTCACCCGTCGATCGCGGGCACCCTGGCCGGCGACAACACGATCTTCATCGCGGCGAAGGACGGCATGCAGGGGCGCGAGCTCTGCGACGAGCTCGCGGGTCACCTTGCCGACGGCGCCGCGTAGCCGTAGCCGAGCGGTCAGAATGGGACGCATGCGGAGCAGGCAGTCGTGAGCCTCTGGTCGGGCCGCGTGGACGGTGCGCTGGACCCCGCAGTCTGGGAGTTTCTCCGGGCCGACGACGCCGAGTTGCTCCCGTACGACTGCGAGGCCACCGCCGAGCACGCCCAGCGGCTGCACGGCGCCGGCCTGCTCACCGACGCCGAGCTCGCCGAGGCCGAGCGGCAGCTGGCCGAGATCGCCCACGACCCCGCGGGCTACCTCGCGAGCGACGAGGACGTGCACAGCGCGATCGAGCGCCGCCTCGGCGACGTCGGCCGCAAGATCCATGCCGGACGGTCGCGCAACGACCAGGTGGCGGCTGCCTTCCGGCTCTACGTGCTGGACGCGTGTGCCGAGGCGCGGCAGGAGATCGACGCGCTCGCGCTCGTCACGCTCTCGTTCGCGGAGGCCGAGGCCGACACGCTGATGCCCGGGTACACGCACCTGCAGCGTGGGCAGCCGGTCACCCTGGGGCACCATCTGCTCGCCTGGGTGGAGATGCTCGAGCGCGACCGCAGACGTTTTGCCGCCGCCGCGGAGGCGGCCGCCGAGAGCCCTCTCGGGGCCGGCGCGCTCGCCGGCTCGACGCTCGGGCTCGACCCCCCGAGCGGGCAGATGCGCAACTCGATCGACGCCGTCTCCGACCGCGACTTCGCCCTCGACTACCTGTACGCGGCGGCCGTCCTGTACAACCACCTCTCACGGATCGGCGAGGAGCTCGTGCTGTGGTCGTCGGCCGAGTTCGGCTTCGCGAGGCTGCCGGAGAGCGCCGCGACGGGCTCGTCGATGATGCCGCAGAAGCTCAACCCCGACGTCGCCGAGCTGGCTCGCGGCAAGGCCGGCACCGCGATCGGCCGCCTCACGGGGCTGCTCGCGACCGTCAAGGGCCTGCCGCTCGCCTACGACCGCGACCTGCAGGAGGACAAGGCGCCGGTCTTTGCCATGCGCCGTGACGTCCGGCTCGGCCTCGCCGCCCTGACGGTGCTCGTCAGCGGCCTCTCCGTCGACCGGGAACGGCTCGCTGCGGCGGTCGCCGATCCGCTCCTGCTCGCGACCGACGTCGCCGAGGACCTCGTCCGGGGCGGGGTGCCGTTCCGCGAGGCGCACGAGCGGGTGGCAGGCTCGGTGCGTGACGGCTCCTTCGTACCCGACGGCACAGCCGCCGAGAGCGTCGCCGTCCGGGGCATGCCCGGGCCCGGCGGCGTCGTCGAGGCGATCGCGGAGGCGCGGCGGCGCTTCGGCGAGAGCCTGTAGGGGCCGGGCCATGCCCGGCCCGGTGACGCGGGCGCCCTCCGGTGGCGTACAGAGGTCGACAACGGACCTCTGGAGGAGCCCTCATGGGACACCGATCGTCGCGGGGCCGCAGGAGACGACCGCCTCCGTGACGGTCACCTTCGCGCTCGCGTAGCGGGCACCCACCGCCCGGGTGACGTGACCGGGGGGGCGGGCGTCGTGCCCGCCCCCCCGGAGCGTCGTCGTGGGAGGTCCGACGACTAGGTCACGGGCGCCGGCGCCGTGGGCGGCGCCTCGGCTCGTTCCTTGTGCTGCGGAAAGTGCGTCACGTGGCCTTGCTCCGACCCGTAGCCGCCCGGCACCGGGATGTAGAACTCGGGATAGCCCCACATGCCGTGCTCGGAGACGTCGAGGCCCATCATCTCGACCTCGGGCTCCGCGCGGATGCCGACCGTCACCTTGAACAGGAGCAGGATCAGGAACGACGCGGTGAACGTGAAGGCCCCGACGGAAACGAGACCGAGCGCCTGGATGCCGAGCTGGTGCAGGCCGCCGCCGTAGAACAGGCCGCCCTTGCCGGTCGCCAGCTTCTCGGCCAGGCTCGGCACCGTGAGGAACCCGAGGGAGAGCGTTCCCCAGATGCCCGACATGCCGTGTGCCGCGATCGCGCCGATCGGGTCGTCGATGCCGACCTTGTCGACGGCGAGCACGCCGAGCACCACGATCACGCCGGCGACGAACCCGATCACGAGCGCCGCCCAGGGCGCCACGAAGGCGCAGGCGGCCGTGATCGCGACGAGTGCCGCGATGGCGCCGTTCAGCATCATCGAGAGGTCGGGCTTCTTGATCACGAGCCACGACGTGACGACCGCACCGAGCACGCCTGCGGCGGCGGCGAGATTCGTGTTCAGCGCCACGTAGGCGAAGAAGCCGACGCCGCCGAAGTCGACGCTGAGGGTCGAGCCCGGGTTGAAGCCGAACCACCCGAACCAGAGGATGAGCACGCCGAGCGTCGTGTACGCCATGTTGTGGCCGGGAATCGCGTTGACCTTCCCGTCCGGCCCCGTCTTGCCGATGCGCGGCCCGAGCAGGAGCGCCCCGGCGAGCCCGGCGAGCGCGCCCTGGTAGTGCACCACGGTCGACCCGGCGAAGTCCTGCATGCCCTTCGAGAACAGCCATCCGTCCGGGCTCCAGATCCAGTGGGAGACGACGGAGTAGATGAGCGTGAAGACGGCGCCGAACGCGAAGTACACCCAGAGGCGGGTGCGTTCGGCCATCGCGCCCCAGACGATCGCGAGCGACACTGCCGCGAACGCCACCTCGAACAGGTAGCCGGCGGCGCCGGGAATGGCGCTGAACCACGAGAACGGCTCCGCTCCGATCGAGAGCAGCTCGTCGACCGACGGCACGAAGCCCGAGCCGCCGACGAGGCCGTTGCCGCCGTCGCCGAACGCGATCCCGAAGCCGACGAGGTAGTACACGATCGACGCGATCGCGAGAATGAGGACGTTCTTCGCGGCGATGTGGCCGACGTTCTTCATGCGCGTCAGGCCCGCCTCGAGAAAGGCGAAGCCGGCCTGCATGAAGATCACCAGGATGGCGGCGAGCACGACCCAGATCGTGCTCGCAGCGAACGCAAGCTCCTTGGTGCTCATACGGTCTCGACCTCCTCGAGCATCTGTCCCGTGCGGTTGTGGGTGACCTTGCTGACCGGCGACAGCCAGCAGATGCCGTCGCCGTTCGGATGGCCCGTGCGGGCCGCGTCGACGATGGCGTGGATGACGTCGTCCGCGATCTCGTCCCGGACGATGAACGTCAGGTGCGCCTTCGGCAGGAAGCGCGACTCGAACACCCTGCCCCGGTACTCGTGTGTGATGCCCTTCTCGCGTCCGTGGCCGACGGCTTCGATCACGGTGATGCCGACGTGCCCCGTGTGCTCTTCGACGGCCTCCATGACCGTCTCCACGCGATCACGGACGACGACGGCTTCGATTTTCATCATCTGCCCGTCCCTCCTCCCTGGACCAACGAAAAAAGCCCCAGCGCTCCACGAGGAGCCTGAGGCGTCATTGCCGTCCGGCGGAGCCTGCGTCGGCCCTGCCAGGCGCGGAATGGTAGCACCCCGCGTCGTTGCGTGCGTCGCATGTGCCTGCGCGGCAGTGGCGGCCGGGTAGCCGGCCTGGTAGGCTCGGCGACGCAATGCTGGCTCGTATCTAGGACATCCGTTGCCGGGGCCCGACCGGGCCCGTTTTTCCCGTCGCGCGTCGCCCTCGCACGGGCCCTGCTCACCTCTCCGGTCCTGCTCCTCCTCGACGAGCCCACCACGGGCCTCGATCCGCGCTCGAAACGCGAGGTGCAGGCGTTCGTCCGCGAGATCCGCCAGCTACACGACGCCACCATCCTGCTCTGCACCCACGACATGGACGAGGCCGAAGCGCTCGCCGAGCGCATCGGCATCCTCGACCGCGGCCGCCTGCTCGCGCTCGAGCCGGCTGCCGACCTGAAGCACCGCTACGGCGTCGACACGCTCGAGGAAGCGTTCTTCGCCGCCACCGGCCGGACGTTCGAGGACAGACGACGACGACAGGGAGGTCTTCGCATGAGAGCCCTGACGAGCAACCTACGCGCCGAGCTGATCGGGCTCGGCGGTGTCGTCGAGCGCAACGTCTACCTGACCAGGCGCTACATCTGGTGGGACCTCGCCTTCTTCCTCTGGACGGTCGCGAACACGCTCACGGCACGCAGCTCGGGTTCATCGCGCAGGGGATGCTCCTCGTCGTCTCCGGCGTCTACTACCCGGTCTCGGTGCTGCCGGGCTGGATGCAGTGGCTGTCCACGTTCTCCCCGGCCACCTATGCCCTGCGCGGCGTGCGAGCCTCGATCCTCGACGGCGCCGGCGTGGCCTGGGCGGACGTCTGGCCGCTGCTCGTGATCGGCACCGTCTCGATCCCGCTCGGGCTCGCCGTCTTCCGGACGGGCGAGCGCTACGCCAAGCGGAACGGCAAGCTGAAGCGGAGCGGCTGATGGAGCTCGAGCTCACCGTCATCCCGCGCGAGATCGTCACCTGGACGCAGGCCGGGAACGCCGCCATGCAGGCCGTCAACCGCAAGCTCGGCTACCTGGAACGGCCCGCCTGGATCCGGCTCGAGGCGCCGCTGGCGGCGGTCGAGGAGGCGTTGGAGCGGCGCGTGTGAGGCGGCTCCCCGCGGTTCCGGTCTATGCCGCGGTGACCGCCTGCCGCCAGCTGATCGTGCCGCTCCAGTCCGTCTGGGTGAACAGGACGATCGAGGATTCCTCCGTGCGCTCCACCGTCCTGCCCATCGTCAACCAGTCGGACGCGATCGGCCGGGTCACCGGCGGCCCGGCGATCGGCGCCGTGGGCTCGTCCGTGGGCCTGCGCCCTGCGCTCGCCGTCGGTGCCTCCGTGCTGGCGCCGGCGCTCGCGCTCTACGGCCGCGCCGTTCGGCGCCAGGGCCGCGACCCTCTCCTCGGAACGGCGGCCGCCGACCGTTGACGCTGCGCGCGGCCGTGTGCGCTGGTAGTCTGGCGGGCGCCAAGTTTCGAGGCGACGTTGCCTCAGGCGCTCTCCGCGCCTGGGGCTCTTTTCGTTTTCAGGGAGGAACACAGATGGCGAGACCACGGACGACGAGCGGCGGGGCGACGACGGCCAGGCGCTCGGCCACGGTGCAGAGCAAGGATCGCGCGACCTCGAGCGTCGCGTCGCGCCGTGCCGTGCTGAAGCGCATCACGGATGAGGGCATCGAGCACGTCCTCTTCTGGTTCACCGACCTCGAGGGCCACCTCAAGTCGTTCGCGATCACCCCCAGCGAGATGGAAGGTGCGCTGAACGACGGCATGGGCTTCGACGGCTCCTCCATCACGGGCTTCAACCGGATCGAGGAGTCGGACATGGTCGCGATTCCCGATCCGGCCACCTTCCAGGTGATGCCGCGGCCGGTCGACGAGCACGGCCACGCGCTCGGCGCCAAGGTCGGACGCATGATGTGCGACGTCGTCAAGCCCGACGGCACGCCCTACGACGGCGACCCGCGCTACGTGCTGCGGCTTGCGCTCGAGCGCATGCGCAAGCTCGGGTTCGACACGTTCAACGTCGGCCCGGAGCTCGAGTACTTCCTCTTCGAGGACGACAAGGGCACAGAGACGCTCGACGAGGGCGGGTACTTCGCCATGACCGCGCAGGACGCGGCCACCGAGGTGCGCAACGACACGATCGCGGCGCTCGAGTCGGTCGGGATCGAGATCGAGTACCACCACCACGAGGTCGCCCCGTCGCAGCACGAGATCGACATGCGCTACGACGACGCGCTCGCGATGGCGGACAAGACGATGACGTACCGCATCGTCGTCAAGGAGGTCGCCGCGTGGCACGGCTATTACGCGACCTTCATGCCGAAGCCGCTCTTCGGTGAGAACGGCTCGGGCATGCACACCCACATGTCCCTGTTCAAGGGCGGCCGCAACCAGTTCTTCGACCCGAAGGACCCGCATCACCTGTCGAAGACGGCCAAGTCGTTCATCGCCGGGCTGCTCGTCCATGCCCGCCAGATGTCCGCGGTGCTCGCCCAGTGGGTCAACTCCTACAAGCGGCTCGTGCCCGGCTACGAGGCGCCCGTCTACGTCGCCTGGTCGCAGCGCAACCGCTCCGCCCTGATCCGGATCCCGCTCTACAAGCCCGGTTCCGAGCAGGCGACACGGGCGGAGATCCGCTGCCCGGACCCTGCGTGCAACCCGTACCTCGCCTTCGCGGCGCTGCTGCACGCGGGCCTCGAGGGGATCGAGCGCGGGTACGAGCTGCCGGACGAGATGACCACCAACCTGTACCGGCTCTCCGACGAGGAGCGCGAGGAGCAGGGGGTCGAGGCGCTGCCGGGCTCGCTCGGCGAGGCCGCGGACGAGCTTGCCGGCTCCGAGCTGATGCGGAAGGCGCTCGGCGACCACATCTTCCCGCGCTACGTGGAGCTCAAGCGCAAGGAGTGGGACGAGTACCGCATCCAGGTCAGCGAGTGGGAGAAGGATCGCTACCTGGCCGCCCTGTAGTTCTCCGCTAGCGCGGCATCCCGCGTGTGCGGGATGCCGCCCGCGGGGTCCCGCCTGCGGCGGGACGATCCCTGAAGCGGCCTGCTGCGTGGCCGGAACATCCGGGACTGGGCATCGCCACTTCGTGGCCGGGACGACCCGGAGAGTCCCTCGGGTGGACTGTTTCGGGCCGGGACGGGGCCGCAAACCCCTGAAATGGCCTTTCTCGCGGCCGGGAAGAGAAGGGCTGGACATCGTCCTCCGGATCGCGCATCATCTCCGGTGCAGGCCGTGCCGCAAGGCGAGCGGCCCGCCTGTGTCTGACGGCCGATCGCGGGTCCCCTCTTCGGGGCCCGTGGTCGTTAAGGCCCCATCGCCACGGGCCGCGGTCCTCCCGGCCGGCCGAGCCGGCCGCCGGGCCGCTCGCCCCGTTGTGCGCACCGGGCTCTCCGGGTCTGTGCTTCTGCAGCGACACGCCGGGTGGCGTCGGGTGGAGCCCGGCTCCGCCCATTCGCGGGGTTTGTGGTGAATCACCACAAAGTGCGCGCGCGCCGCCTGCCCGCGCCGGGTTCTGCGCGGGTCTGTGCGTTGGCGCTACCGCTTCGGCCCGGCCCGCTCGGCGACGCGCCGGAGGCGGACGCCGTGCCCACGGCAGGACGTATCAGACGCCGGGCTTCCAGACCATCAGCACCACGATCGCGACGATCGCGGCCAGCATCGACCCGTTCAGCGCCAGGTTGAGCGGGTCGCGGAGCCTGCGCCCGAGCTCCGCGCTCGGGGAGTCTCCCGCCGCAGCGAGCCGCTCGGCCAGCTCGCGCGTGTGGCGATCCTGGCGACCCGCGAGCGCTCCGACCACCGCCACCCCCGCGAGCAGCGCGAAGGTGGCCGTCAGCCAGGCCGCACCGAGGTCGAACCCGATCCGGTCAGCGAGCCAGAAGCCCGCTCCCACCGCGACTGCCAGGCCGAGGCCGACGATGGGGACGGCGGGGCGCACCGCGCGCAGGAGCAGCGCGATCTCGGACGGCCGCTCGTGCTGCATCGCCCCCCAACGCAGCACCGCGGCCGTGATCGAGCCGCCCACGAAGAGGAACGCGCCTGCCAGGTGGAGGAAGATGATGGCGTCGTTGCTCACGGGCACCGACGATAGCCTGAAGGCGTGCTCGAGGTCCTGCGCATCGTCCACGTCCTCTCCGCCTGTGTCTGGGTCGGGGGCACGGTCGCCCTCGTCTTCGTCGGCGTGCCCGCCATCCGCAGGCTCGAGGGCGAGGCGCGGGCGACCGCGATGCGAGCGCTCGGGCGCCGTTGGCGGCCGCTCGGGTGGAGCGCGATGGGCATCTCCGTCGTCTCGGGGCTCTGGCTCACCGACCTGCACGGCGGCTTCAACAGGGCCGCGCTCTCGACCGACTTCGACCGCACGCTCATCCTCAAGTCGGTCCTCGTCGTGTTGCTGTGTGTGGGTGCCTTCGTGCACGACTACGTGCTCGGGCCGCGGCTGCAGCGCGAGCTTCGCGCAGGCGCGGCGCAGGCTCCAGCGACGCGTCGCCGACTCGTGCTCGTCGGCTGGTTCAACTTCGGGCTCACACTCGCCGTGCCGGTCCTCGGCGCCGTCGTCCTCACCTACCTCGACTGACCCCCCTTCGTGAGCCAGGATGCATGACGCCGCCCGCCACCTCGCGCTCCTGACGAAGACGATCGAGGTCGTCAACTCGTCGCTCGACCTGCAGGAGGTGATGGAGGCGATCGCGCACGAGACCGCGGCGGCGCTCGAGACCGACGCCTGCTTCGTCTACCTGTACGACGAGCGCTCGGACGAGCTCGTGCTTCGCGCGACGCACGGCACGCTGGTCGAGGACGCGACGAAGGCGCCCCGGATGCGGCAGGGCGAAGGCATCACCGGCGTCGCTGCCGCGCAGGGGGAGCCCGTCATGATCCCGTCGCGAGCCCACCTCGACCCGCGCTTCAAGGCGTTCCCGAACCTGCCCGAGGAGGACTACGAGTCGATCCTGGCCGTGCCGATCCTCGCCCGCGAGAAGCTCGAGGGAGCCCTCAACGTCCGCACCAGGGAACCGCGGGCCTTCAGCGAGAGCGAGATCGACCTGCTCGTCGCGATCGCCTCGCAGGTCGCCCGCACGATCGAGCACGCGAAGCTGTACGCACAGGCGCAGCGCCGGGTGCACGAGCTCGAGGCGCTCGCGCGCATCTCGGAGGCGGTCTCCGAGTCGCTGTACCTGGAAGAGTCGCTCGAGGCGATCGTGCAGACGACCGTCGAGTCGATGCACGGGACCGGAGCTGCGATCGTGCTCGAGGACGGCCGCATCGCCTGGCCCGAGGGCCGGGCCGGGAGGCACGCCGTCCGCCTGCCGCTGCGCTGGCGGGCGCGCACGATCGGCGAGCTCGTCGTCGACCGCGATGCCCCCTTCACCGACGACGACCGCCAGCTGCTCGAGGCAATCGCGAGCCAGGCTGCCGTCGCGCTCGAGCATGGGCGCATGGCCCTGCGTGGCGTCCTCGCCCAGGAGATCCACCACCGCGTCAAGAACAACCTGCAGACGGTGGCCTCGCTCCTGCGCCTGCAAGCGCGTGCCGAGCACGTCGACCCGAAGAAAGCGCTCGGCGACTCCGTCAACCGGATCCTCGCGATCGCGGCGGTGCACGAGGTGCTGACCGAGCATCGCGAGGACGACGTCGAGCTCGACGTGCTGATCGACCGCCTGCGCGCGATGCTCGTCCAGGGGCTCGTCGCGGGCACCGAGGTGGCATCGGATCTCGAGCCCGTGCCGCTCGCCGGCCAGCGTGCTACGTCCCTCGCACTCGTGTTCAGCGAGCTTCTCGGCAACGCGCTCGAGCACGGCGGCAGCCACATTTCGATTAAGCTGCACGAGCGCGACGGCAACGTCGTCCTCGCGATCGCCGACGACGGCGAGGGCATGCAGGCGGCTGCCGACGGCACCGGTCTCTCCATCGTGCGCGCGCTCGTCCGTGACGAGCTCGGCGGTGAGTTGAGCCTCGTCGACGACGACGGCCTGTGTGCCGAGGTCAGGTTCCCTGCGCACGCGTGACGGAAAGGACGACGATGCGGATTCTCATCGCGGAAGACGAGACGATCATCCGGCTCGACCTGCGAGAGCTGCTCGAGAAGGCGGGGTTCGACGTCTGTGCGGAGGCGAAGGACGGTGAGGAGGCGGTGAGGCTCGCCCGCACCGTCGAGCCCGACCTCGCGCTGCTCGACGTGAAGATGCCGAAGCTCGACGGGATCGACGCAGCCCGGCGGATCCTCGACGAGCGGCCCATCCCGATCGTGATGGTGACCGCCTACGGCGAGGAGGAGCTCGTCTCGCGGGCGGTCGAGGCAGGCGTCTTCGGCTACCTCGTGAAGCCGTTCCGCGAGTCGGACCTGCTGCCCGCGATCGCGACCGCCCGGGCGCGCCACGAGGAGCTCGCGGCGCTGCGGGAAGAGGCCGATTCGTTGTCGGAAGCGCTCGCCGCCCGCAAGGCGATCGAGCGCGCGAAGGGGCTCCTGATGGAGCGTGAAGGGCTCTCCGAGCAGGAGGCGTTCGCGCGGCTGCGCAAGGCGAGCCAGATCTCCGGTCGGCCGCTCAAGGTCGTCGCCGAGGCGCTGATCGCGACGCTCGCGGCGCCGTAGACGCGCCGTGGCTAGCTGGGGTACCTCCGCGGCCTCGAGGTCAGGACGTCGAGAGCAGCCGCTCGTCGTCGCGTCGGCGCAGGCCGCGTCGCGCCAGCCACGCGAGCAGGATGAGGAGCGCAACCGGCCCGAGGATGACGAGTGCGTACAGCACGGCCGTCGCCTCGACGGCGAGGATCTCGCCGGCGCGCTCGAACGCCCGGTCGATGCGGGAGGGAGCGGGCGCCACCACGGAGCGCTCCTCGGTCTGAAGTGCCAGCTGGATCGTGGCGAGACCCGCCTCGCCGGTCACCTGGGAGTGCTCGGTGCGCACCCGTGCGAGCTCGCTGCGCGCGGCGTCGCGCCGCGCGACGAGCGTTGCCTTCGTCTCGGCGTCGAGCGCGGGGGCGGCGATCCGGGCCGACAGCCTTGCGATCCGCTCGCTCAGGGCGGCCTCGCGGGTCTCCAGCCCGTCGACCTGTCCCTGCAAGTCGTCGATCTGCACCTGCTGGGCGAGGATCGTGCCGAGCCCGGAGAGGCGGACGAGCGCGTCCTGGACGCGCGCGGTCGGCACGCGAAGCGTCATCGAGGCGGAGCCGGTCTCGCTGGTTGCGTACTGCACGTCGAGGACGAAGCCGCCGAGCTGGCGCACCGTCGTCAGCGCGTCCTGGGTCGCCTGCGAGAGGGCGTCGTTGTCCTTCACGGCGATCGTGAGCTGGGCGGCGTAGCGCTGAGCGCGGCCCGGTGTCGGGGCGGGCGCCGCCTCGGTCGCGCCGGCCTTGGGGGCGGGCGCGAGAGCGGAGCGGGCCGCATCCTGTGCAACGGTCGCAGACTCCGTCGCGAGGAGGGGAGCGTCGGCGAGACGCTGCGGCTGCTCGGAGTTGACGAGACCGGCCACGCCCGCGACGGCGGCCACGATCACGGCTGCGGCCGGCGCCGCGACGAGCACGAGCCGGCGGGGCGTGAAGCGGGCGAACGGCGACGGACGCCGCTTCGGCTGCGCGGCGGCGATGGCCCGCACGCGTTCGCGCAAGGCGTCGTCGGCGACGGGCCGGGCGGCCCGCAGCTCCCTGGTCAGGTCAGCGGAGTTCATCGTCTCTCACCTTCTCCTCGAGTTTCCTGAGCGCCCGGCTGAGCCGGGTGGACACCGCGGTCGGGCTGATGCCGAGCACCCGCGCGGCCTGGTCGCCGTCGAGCTCCAGCACGACGCGCAAGGCGATCACCTCGCGCTCTCCGGCCGAGAGGCTCGCGATCGCCTGCTGCAGCGCCGGCGAGAGCCCCTCGGCGAAATCGGCCTCGTGCGCTTCGGGCTGCGCCGCAGCCTGCTCGCGGCGACGGCGCCGCGACTCGGAGCGGAACCAGTCGAGTGCGGTCGTGCGGGCGATCCCGATCAGCCACGTGCGAGCACTTCCGCGCCGGGCGTCGAAGCGGGGCCACAACCGCAGCGCCTTCTCGAACGTGGCCCCGGCGAGATCCTCGGCCAGCGGACGGTCGCGGGTCAGGTAGAGCAGGAAGCCGAAGACGTCGTCGAGGTGGTGCTCCGCCGCCTCGGCGAACGTCGCCGGCGCGGCCGTGTGCGTGAGCGGGCGGGTCAGTGTCATCGCGTGCACGACCGTTGTACGCCGCCGGGTGGCTGTCGCGTCACAGGTCCGGTTCGCGCCATGCGCCAGATCCTGCAACAGCTTGCCGGCATTGACCTCCTCGGAGGTGGCGGCCTGTAGATCATCGAGCTCGCCCGCAACGAGCTCGCGAGCTACATGAAGCCGAAGTCGGTCGAGTTCGTCGACACCCTGCCCAAGGGCCCGACCGGGAAGATCCTCGAGCGCGAGCTGCGGGCCCCGTTCTGGGAAAGCCGCGAGCGCGTCGCCGCACCCACCAATACAGGGAGGGGTCCAGGGGGGACCCGTAGGTTCCCGGCTTCAGGGGTTCTTGCGCGGGAGGGAACCCGCGGGAGCGGGTTCCGTCACTCGCGCGCAGCGCGAGTCCGCTTGCTAGGCAGACCCGAACAGCACCTCCCACCGCGAGAGCAGCGCCTGCAGCTCGTCGCGGGCGACGCGGTGCTCGGTGAGCACGTCCATGTTCGTCCAGTCCTCCGCCAGCCTCGCCTCGAGCTGCGCCACGTGCTGTTCCAGCGTGGCGATGCGCGCCTCCACCTGCTCGAGCTCGGTCGGCTGTTTCCTCGCGGGGCGGGGCTTCGCCGGCTTGACCTTCTTCGGCACGACGGGCGCGGCGTGGGTCGGGGTCGGTGTAAGCTCCTCCTTGCGTGCCCGTACGAGGTCGGCCCAGCCGCCGTCGTAGGAGCGCAGCGTCTTCTCCTCGATCGCGACCGTGCGCTCGGCGACGGCGTCCAGCAGGGCGCGGTCGTGCGAGACGAGCAGGATGACGCCGGGAAATGCGTCGAGCGCCGCCTCCAGCGCCTCGCGGCTCTCGAGGTCGAGGTGGTTCGTGGGCTCGTCCAGGACGAGCAGGTTTGCGCCTGACGCGACGACGACCGCGAGCGAGAGACGGCGGCGCTCGCCGCCCGACAGCACGGACACCTGTTTCTCGTGCTCGCCCCAGCCGGAGAAGAGGAAGCGCCCGAGCAGCTGCTGCGCCTGGGGCCGGGCGAGCCCCGTCATCGACATCGCGCACTCGAGCACCGTCCCGCGCTCGTCGAGCTCGACGTCGTGCTGGGAGAAGTACGCCGTCTGCACGCCGTGGCCGGTCTTGATCGTGCCGGCGTCGGGCTCGCGGTGGCCGAGCAGCGTCTCGAGCAGCGTCGTCTTGCCCGAGCCGTTCGGCCCCACGAGCGCTACGTGCTCGCCGCGTTCGAGCACGAGCGTCGCTCCCTGCAACAGCTGCTTGCTGCCCGCCGACACGACGAGGTCGTCGGCCTCCAGCACGATGCGCCCCGTGCGGGCCGGCTTGAGGAACTCGAAGCCGAGCGTGCGCCGCCGGCGGGTCAGATTCTGAAGCTCGCCGGCCGCCTTCTTGCGCTCCTGCTCCAGCCGCCCGATCTGCGTGAGCTTGGCCTGCGCCTGCTTCGCCTTCGACTTCTTGTAGCGGAAGCGCTGCACGAAACGCTCGAGCCGGTCGATGTCGTCCCCGACGCGCGCGACCGTCTTCGCAGCCGCCTGGGCGCGGGCGGCCCGCTCGAGGCGCCACTGGTGCCAGGGACCGGAGAAGAAGAGCGCTCGTCCGCCCTCGAGCTCGAGCACTGCGGTCGTCACCGACTCGAGGAACCAGCGGTCGTGGGCGACGAGGACGACGGCTGCGTCGAGCGCCGTCAGCTCGCGCTCCAGCCATTCGAGGTTCTCCACGTCGAGGTGGTTCGTGGGCTCGTCCAGCAGGAGCAGGTCGGGATCGCCGGCGAGCGCCCGGGCGAGTGAGGCGCGCGTGAGCTCGCCGCCCGAGAAGGTGGCGAGCTGCCGGTCGAGGTCCTCGTCCCTGAACCCGAGGCCGCGCACCACCGACGCGGCGCGGTCGCGCCAGCCCCAGCCGCCCGCATGCTCGAGGCGTGCCTGCGCCTCGCTGTAGCGTCGCAGCGTCGCAGCGTCGTGGGCACCGCCCGCCATTGCCTGCTCGAGCTCCCGCAACGTCTCCTCGATCCGCACGAGGTCGGCGGCGCCCGAGAGCGCATACTCGCGCAGGCTCAGCCTTTTGTCTCGTGGTGGCCGCTGGTCGTGCAGCGCCACGCGCGTGCCCTTCGCGAGGGCGACCTCGCCGCCCTGGAGCGACGTCTCGCCGATCAGTGCTCGCAGCAGCGTCGTCTTGCCGGCGCCGTTCTGCCCGGCGAGCGCCAGCCGCTCGCGGCGGTCGACGGAGAAGGAGACGCCGTCGAAGAGCGGGTCCCCGGAGAGCTCCTTGCGGAGGTTGGATGCGATCAGGACGGGCATGGCGAAGGCACGCGCTCTGCCCGTGACGGGACCCGAGCGACCCGAAGCGTAGTCGCCGCCGCGTTTCAGAGCCGGTCCCGACAGGTATACAGTCGATATGGCCGACCAGGTGATCGTGATCGTGGGTGGCGGCCGGGCCGCCGCCAGCCTGACGGCGAGCTACCGGGACGCCGGCGGAGAGGCGTTCGTCACGATCCTCTCGGAGGACACGGCGCCGCCGTACAACCGGCCGCCCCTCTCCAAGGGCTTCCTGCGCGGTGAGCTGGACAGTGACGCGGTTCTCGCCCAGCCGCCTGCGTTCTACGACGAGAGCGTCGTGGAGCTGAGACTCGAGACGAAGGTCGTCGGAGTCGACACCAGGCGCCGTCTCGTCTCCCTCGCCGACGGCGAGACGGTGCCCTATACGAAGCTCGTGATCGCCTCCGGCACACGCCCGAGGCCGCTGCCGCTGGCCGGTGCGGAGCTGCCCGCCGTGCACACGTACCGCACGCTCGCCGACGCGACCGCCGTGCGCGATCTTGCGGGCGAGGCGCGCAAGGCGCTCGTCATCGGCGGCAGCTTCATCGGCTCGGAGGTCGCCGCGTCGCTGCGGCTGCGGGGCCTCGAGGTCACGATCGTCGAGATGGGAGACCGCTTGATGCCGGCGCTCGCCTCGGAGGCGCTCTCCGCACAGCTGCTCGAGCTGTACCGGGGCGAGGGCGTCGACGTCCTGCTCGGCGAGAGCGTCGCGGAGCTGACCGCGAACGGTCGCTCGCTCACCGGCGCGGTCACCGGCTCGGGCCGCAGGATCGAGGCCTTCCTCGTCGTCGTCGGTGTGGGGGTGGAGCCCAACGTCGATTTCCTCGACGGGAGCGGGATCGAGACGGACGACGGCGTCGTCGTGGACGAGCGGTTCCGCACCACGGTGTCCGATGTGTTCGCGATCGGCGATGTCGCCCGCTACCCGGACCCGGTCGGCGGGCGCCCCAGGCGCATCGAGCACTGGTCGAACGCCGACGCACAGGGTGCTCATCTCGGCCGTCTGCTCGCCGGCGCCCGTGCCGCCTACGCGGAGGTGCCGGTGTTCTTCACGCAACTCTTCGGGCTGAAGCTGCAGGTCCTCGGTGACGTCGAGGGCGTCGACGACGTCGTGCTCCGCGGCAGCGTCGCCGACGGGCGCGTGCTCGGCTTCTATCTCCGCGAGGGACGCCTGACGGGCGCCGTGCTCGCAGGCCAGAACGCAGATGTGGCGGAGGAGATCAAGGCGCTCCTCCGCGAGCATCCGGAAGCACCCGACCGGGCTCTGCTCGCGAACGAGACGGTGCGTCCCGCGGCTGCGTTCGCCGGGGCGTTATCGTAGGCCGTCAGGTGGCCACGGATCCGCGCAGACAGACGATCGACACGATCCGGGCGCTCGCGATGGACGCGGTGCAGCAGGCGAACGCCGGGCACCCCGGCACGGCGATGGCGCTGGCGCCCGTCGCGTACCTGCTCTACCGCGACGTCATGCGCCACAACCCGGCCGACCCGCACTGGGCCGGCCGTGACCGCTTCATCCTCTCCGCCGGCCACGCCTGCATGCTCCAGTACGCGGCGCTGCACCTCGCGGGCTACGACGTCACGCTCGACGACCTGAAGCAGTTTCGCCAGTGGGGCTCCCGCACCCCCGGCCATCCCGAGCTCGGCCACACCGCCGGCGTCGAGACGACGACCGGTCCGCTCGGTCAGGGCTTTGCGAACGGCGTCGGGCTTGCGATCGCGCAGCGCTTCCTCGCCGACCGCTACAACCGCCCTGGTCGCACGGTCGTCGACGCGTG
Source organism: uncultured Gaiellaceae bacterium (assembly GCA_963787085.1). Taxonomy (GTDB): domain Bacteria; phylum Actinomycetota; class Thermoleophilia; order Gaiellales; family Gaiellaceae; genus Gaiella. The sequence continues at coordinate 112,162 of CAWBBO010000001.1, forward strand.
GATCTACTCGATCTGCTCGGACGGCGACCTGATGGAGGGGGTCGCGCAGGAGGCCGCCTCGATCGCCGGGCACCTCGGGCTCGGACGTCTCGTCTACGTGTACGACGACAACCACATCACGATCGACGGCACCACCTCGCTCACCTACACGACCGAGGACAAGGGCAGGCGTTTCGAGGCGTACGGCTGGCACGTCCAGCACGTCGACGACGCGGAGGACCTCGATGCCCTGCTCGGCGCCTTCGCGGCTGCGAAGGCCGAGGAGGAGCGGCCCTCGCTGATCGTGCTGCGCACCCACATCGCGTACCCGGCCCCGAACGCCGTCGACACCGCAAAGGCGCACGGCGCCCCACTCGGCGACGCGGAGGTCCGGGCGACGAAGGAGCGGATGGGTTTCGATCCGGACGCGGCGTTCGCTGTCGCGGACGAGGTGCGCGTCCACATGGCCGGCGTCGGCGAGCGCGGCGCGGAGCTCCAGCGCGAGTGGGACGAACGACTCGCAGCCTGGGCGGCCTCGTTTCCCGATCTGGCCCGCGAGCGCGAGCTGGACCTCGCGCTGGCACCGCGTGAGGGCTGGCGCGAGGCGCTCCCCGTCTTCGCCTCCGGGGAGGAGGTTGCGACCCGTGACGCCGGCAAGAAGGTGATGCAGGCGCTGAAGCCGTTCACGCCGACCATGGTCGGCGGCGCCGCCGACCTGGTCGAGTCGACCAAGACGGAGTTCGAGGGGGCCGGCGTCTTCGCCGCCACGCACGCCGGGCGCAACATCGCGTTCGGCATCCGCGAGCACGCGATGGGATCGATCGTGAACGGGATCGCGCTCGAGCCGGCGATGCTGCGCCCGTACGGGTCGACCTTCCTCATCTTCTCCGACTACATGCGCCCGGCCGTGCGGCTGTCGGCACTGACAGGCCTGCCGGTCGCGTGGGTCTGGACGCACGACTCCATCGGCGTCGGCGAGGACGGGCCCACGCACCAGCCGGTCGAGCACCACATGGCGCTGCGCGCGATCCCGGGCCTCTGGTACGTGCGGCCTGCCGACGCGAACGAGACCTCGATGGCCTGGCGCATCGCCCTCGAGCGCGAGGACGGCCCGGTCGCGCTCGCGCTCAGTCGCCAGAAGCTGCCGACCTTCGACCGCGCCGACGTGGCACCGGCGGAGGGCACGCTGCGAGGTGCGTACACGCTGTGGCAGTCCGGCGCCGGTGATCCCGACCTGATCCTCCTCGCCACCGGGTCGGAGGCGCACGTCGCGCTCGACGCCGCCCGTGCGCTCGACGTCAACGTCCGCGTCGTGTCGATGCCGTGCTGGGAGCTGTTCGAGGCCCAGTCCCAGGCCTACCGTGACGAGGTGCTGCCGCCGACTATCGAGGCGCGGCTCTCCGTGGAGGCCGGCATCTCGCTCGGCTGGGAGCGGTGGGTCGGCCTGCGAGGCGGCTCCGTCGCGGTCGACCGCTTCGGCGCCTCGGCGCCCGCGGCGCGCATCTTCGAGGAGCTCGGCCTGACCGCCGCGAACGTCGCGGCCCGTGCGCGCGCGCTGCTCGGTGCTGCGTGATGCGTGTCGCCGCGTCGTTCGACCATCGTGGCGTGAAGCTGCGCCGCGCCGTGATCGAGACGATCGAGTCGGCGGGGCACAGCGTGCTCGACCTCGGCGCCGACACCGACGCGGAGCGAATCGACTACCCGGACAAGGCGCTCGAGCTCGGTATGGCGCTGCGCCGCGGCGAGGCCGAGCGCGGCGTGCTCGTGTGCGGCTCCGGCGTCGGTGCGTCGATCGCCGCCTCGAAGATCCCCGGCATCCGGGCCGCGATGTGCCACGATTCCTACTCCGCGCACCAGGGGGTTGAGCACGACGACATGAACGTTCTCTGCCTCGGCTCCGAGATCGTCGGCGCCGAGCTTGCCGCCGAGCTCGTGCGCGCGTTCCTGCACGCGCGCTTCGACGGCGCGGAGCGGTATCTGCGCCGCCTCGAAGAAGGTGGCCGACCTGAAAGGATGTCCAATGGCTGAATCACGCCTGCACGCGCTGAGCGAGCAGGGGGTCAGCGTCTGGTTCGACTCCCTCTCGCGCGAGATGCTCGAGACCGGGGCGCTCGCCCGCATGCTGGACGACGACGCCGTCGTCGGGGTCACCTCGAACCCGACCATCTTCCAGAAGGCGCTGGCGGAGGGCGACTGGTACGACGCGCAGCTGCGCGGGCTCGGCGGCGGTCCCGGCCGAGGCGTTCTTCGCGCTGGCCATGGACGACATCCGCACCGCCTGCGACCTGTTGCGACCGGTCTGGGAGCGCACCGACGGCGTCGACGGCTGGGTCTCGCTCGAGGTCGACCCGACCCTCGCCTACGACCGGGAGCGGACCTTCGAGCAGGCGATGCGGTTCAACCGCGAGGTCGCCCGCGACAACGTCTACGTGAAGATCCCCGCCACCGAGCCCGGGCTCGGTGCGATCGAGGACTGCATCGCGAAGGGGACGTCGATCAACGTGACGCTGATCTTCTCGCTCGAGCGCTACGCCGCCGTCGCGGAGGCCTACCTGCGCGGTCTCGAGCGCCTCGTCGCCACCGGCGGCGATCCCTCCAGGGTGCTCTCCGTGGCGAGCTTCTTCGTCTCGCGCGTCGACACGGAGGCAGACCGGCGGCTCGAGCAGCTGGGCCGCACCGACCTCCAGGGCAAGCTGGCCGTGGCGAACGCAAAGCTCGCCTACCAGCACTACCTGCGCACGTTCGCAGGCGAGCGCTGGGAGTACCTCCGTACCAAGGGGGCGCGGCCGCAGCGGTGCTTCTGGGCGTCCACGTCGGCGAAGAACCCTGCCTACCGGGACGTGGTCTACGTCGAGGAGCTGATCGGCCCCGACACCGTGAACACGATGCCGCTCGAGACCGTGCGCGCCTTCCAGGATCACGGTGAGGTCGGCGAGACGCTGGCGGCGGGGCTCGACGACGCGCGCCGGGTGTTCTCCGACCTGGCCGCGGCGGGCGTCGACGTCGAGGACGTCACGGACACCCTCGAGGCGGAGGGAGTGCAGAAGTTCGCGGACTCGTTCGGCGAGCTGCTCGACGGCATCGCGGCGAGCAGAGGGTCGTTGGCGGCAGCGTGACCGACCGCACCAACCCGCTGCTCGAGGGCCTGCAGCTGCGCCGGCGGCCGGGACCGTGCGTCGCCGTCATCTTCGGCGCGCTCCGGCGACCTCACCGGCACGCGGCAAGCTTTTCCCCGCCCTCTACGCGCTCGCGTACCGCAAGCTCCTGCCCGAACGGTTCGGCGTGCTGGGCGTGGCACGGACGCCGCAGAGCTCGAAGGCCTTCGCCGCCGCCATGAAGAAGGCGGTGAAGGAGTTCGCCCGCGACCCGTTCCGTCAGGACGTGTGGGACTCGCTCGCGGCGGGGCTGCGCTACGTCGGCACCGACTCCGGCGACGACCCGGGCGAGGATCGCGTCGGGAGGGCGCTCGAAGGAGCTCGACGCCGAGCGCGGAACCGCCGGCAACCGCCTGTACTACCTGGCGGTGCCGCCGTCGGCGTTCGCCCGCGCAGTCGGGGGGATCGGCGGGCGACGGGCGAAGGAAGGGTGGGTTCGGCTGATCGTCGAGAAGCCGTTCGGCCACGACCTCGCCTCGGCCCGTGAGCTGAACGAGCTCGTCCACCGGTGGTTTCGCGAGGACGAGATCTTCCGCATCGACCACTACCTCGGCAAGGAGACGGTGCAGAACATGCTCGCGCTGCGCTTTGCGAACGGCATCTTCGAGCCGATCTGGAACCGGCAGTTCATCGACCACGTGCAGATCACCGTGGCCGAGTCGATCGGGATCGAGGGGAGGGCGGGCTTCTACGAGTCGGCGGGCGCGATCCGCGACATCTTCGAGAACCACCTGCTGCAGCTGATGGCCCTGACCGCGATGGAGCCCCCCATCGACTTCACCGCCGACTCCGTCCGCAACGAGAAGGTCAAGGTGCTGAAGGCGATGCACACGCCCGGCCCCAAGTCGGTCGTGCGCGGCCAGTACGGCGCCGGCTACGTCGAAGGGGTGGAGGTGCCCGGCTACCGCGAGGAGCCCGGAGTGGCTCCCGGCTCGCTGACCGAGACCTACATCGCGGCCAAGCTGTACGTGGACAACTGGCGCTGGGCCGACACGCCGTTCTACGTGCGCGCGGGCAAGCGCCTCGCCCGCCGCGAGACGACGATCGCGATCCAGTTCCAGCGCGCGCCGCATCCGCCTTTCGAGGCGATCGGCGCGGCGACGGCCTGCGGCCCGACGTGCTTCTGATCCACGTCCAGCCCGACGAGGGCGTCTCGCTTGCGATCGGCGCGAAGGTCCCGGGGGCCGGGATGACGATCCGGACGGTGCACATGGACTTCCTCTACGGCGGCGCCTTCCGCACCGGCCTGCCGGAGGCCTACGAGCGCCTGATCCTGGATGCGCTGCTCGGTGACGCGACGCTCTTCACCCGCGAGGACGAGGTCGAGGAGCAGTGGAAGCTCGTCGACGCCGTCCTCGGCGGCTGGCAGCGGGACCGGCCAACTTCCCCAACTACGGCAGCGGTACGTGGGACCGAGGTCGGCGGACGAGCTCATCCATCGCGACGGGCGCTCCTGGCGCCGGCACTGAGCGGAGCGATGGGCGTCGTCGGCGAGATCGAGGCGCAAGCTGGCCCGGCTGCGCGCCCGCGAGGCGGTGGACGGGATGCCCGAGCTGCGGACGAGCACGATGACGCACGTGGTCTGGGCACCGCCGCCATGGCTGGGACAGGCGCGACGGACGCTCGCCGGCCTCGCCGAGCGGCATCCCGCCCGCACCATCTTTCTGGTGCCCGAGCCGGGGCGCAGGGCGCAGGTCAGCGCCGACGCGACGTTACGCGACTTCCAGGTCTACGGGCTCTCGCGCGAGGTGCTGTCCGAGGTGATCGAGATCCGGCTGCGCGGGCCGGCGGCGCGGCGTCCGGGCTCGATCGTGCTGCCGCTCCTGATCTCCGACCTACCCGCGTTCTGCCGCTGGCGGGGTGCGCCGGCCTGGGGCTCCAGCGCGCTCGCCGAGATCGTCGCCGTGTGCGACAGGCTCGTCGTCGACTCGTCCGAGTGGCGGGGAGTGCCTACGGCCTACGAGAAGCTCGCGGCGTTGTTCGAGACGATCGCCGTCTCCGACATCGCCTTCTCGCGGACGCTGCCGTGGCGGGCGGGGCTCGCTGCACTGTGGCCGGGAATCGGGTTGGTAGAGAGGCTGCGGGTGGAGGGGCCGCGGGCCGACGCCGAGCTTCTGGCCGGCTGGCTGCGCTCGCGCCTCGGGCGCGAGGTCTCGTTGACCCGGCGCAGCGCGGAGGCGGTCTCGGCAGTGTGGGTGGACGGCGTCCCTGCCGATGTC
>CAWBBO010000002.1:0-13291 GCA_963787085.1 uncultured Gaiellaceae bacterium
ATCGGGGACTTCTCCGATGCGGAGCTCACCCGGGGCGTGGCATGTTCGCCGCTGAACCGTGCGACAGAAGGGAGAGTGCAGATGTTCACCTACATCGGGCTGATCAAGGTCACGCCCGAGGGCAGGGAGCAGTTCGACAAGGCCCCCGAGTACCTCGAGAAGATCGGCGAGATCATCAAGTCCGAGGGCGGCACGCTCGAGCGGACACTCGCGGTGATGGGGCCGTGGGACTTCCTCGCGATCGTGAAGTATCCGGACAACGAGACGGCCTTCCGTGTGCTGGCGAAGATCGCGAAGCTGGAAGTCGTCGAGACGGAGACGTTCCCGGCGGAGGACGTCGCCGTCTTCATGAAGGCGCTCGTCTAGGCGAAGAGCGCTCGTCTTGGGAGAGGGTTGACGAGGCCGCCCGCGGCGGCCTCGTCGCTATTCGGTGACGAGCTCGCGCCGCCGCCGCTCCGGCTTGGCCGGAGGCACGAGCGCCCTGAACGTGGTGGCAGCGACGACGCTGCCGATCGCGCCCAGATAGAGGCCGAGCACCCACGGCTGTCGCGTGTCGGTGCCGCTCATGACGCCGTGCACGGTCATGGCCGCGAAGACGCCGTACGTCGCCCAGTGCAGCTTGCGCCAGTTCTGCGCGCCGATGCGCTTGCGCTGGGAGAACGAGACGAAGACGAGCAGCATCAGCTCGGCGGCGACGACGCCGATGCCGGTCCACAGCGGCCGGTAGGGGATGGTGCCGGGCACGAGCAGCGCCGACCGGTGATCGAGACGGCCTGGTCGAGCACGAGCGTGACGCCGTGCAGTGCGATCGCCCCGAGCGCGAGCAGCGCGAGGAAGCGGTGCACGTCCGTGACGGCCGCCGGCTTCAGCGCCTTGCCGAAGGGGCGCGACTTGAGGACGAGCCCCGCGAGCATCGAGCGGTCAGCAGCACGTATGCGACGAGCCCGCTCGCCCGCGCGACGATCCAGAACGTCGGGTCGGTCTTCACGCCAGCCCTCCTGCGAGGACGATGCGGTCGTCGCCGGTGACGAGCACGCACGGGATGCCGAGGGCGTTCGCCTCCGCCGGGCGGCGCGCTCGCCGGCCAGGAACAGGGTCTTGGCGGCACCTCGGCGTCGGCCGCGGTCTCGGCGGCGACCGTGACGCGCACGAGGTCGCTCCGGGACGGCCGGCCGGTGGCCGGGTCGATCAGGTGATGCAGGTCGACGTCGCCGCGCCGCCAGCGGCGGCGGTCGCGGCCGGAGGTGGCGACGCCCCCGTCGGTGAGCCCGAGGGTGAGTGCCGCCCGGCACGTCGACGGCCACGGGCCACGTGCCGCCGCGGCAGGCCGGCGACGGCGAGGTCGCCGCCCGCGTTGACGAGACACGGCCCCGCGGCCGCGAGGAGCAGCTCGCAGGCACGGTCGACCGCGTACCCCTTGGCGATGCCCCCCAGGTCGAGCCGGACGCCGGGCCTCGAGCTCGATCCGCCGCCGCCGGGTCGAGCCGGACGACGCCGCCGCACGGGGCGACGGCCGGTCGGTGGGGCTCGGGCGGCGCGGAGCGACGTCCTCGAACGTGCGGTCGTAGCCGGCGGCGACGACCGCGTCGTGCACGGTCGGGTCGAACCGCCCTCCGTGCGCTCCCGCGCCTCCAGCGAGAGCCTCACCACCTCGAAGAGCTCCGGTCCTACGTCGAGGGCTCCTGCGCAGTTGAGCGCGTTGAGCTCCGAGCTCGGCCGGAAGCGCGAGAAGACCCGCTCGAGGCGGTGCAACTCGGCCTCCGCCGCTGCGAAGGCCGCGTGCTCGTCCACGTGAGGGCCGCCGAGCAGGAGCTCGACGGTGACGCCCATCGCGTCGAGCTCGTGCCTCGCGCAGGACCCGTGGCGCGCTGTGCGGGTCGCCGTCACTTCTATGAGCTCTTCGTGCTCGTGACCGGCGGCAGCTGCACGACCTGCACGGGCGGGGCTGCGACCGGCGCCGGTGCGGGCGCGGGCGCCGGCGCAGGTGCGGCTGCAGCCGCCGGTGCAGGTGCCGGGGAGGCCGACGGGGGCGGGGTGGTGGGCGTGGGCGCCGGGGCGGCGGCCGTCGTCGTGTCCGTCTTCGCGGCCGGGGCGGCGTTGCTGCGCCCGCCGGGGCGGGCCGTGCGCGTCGATGGGGCAGGCTGCGCGGCGGGCTGCGCCGCCGCCGCTCCGGCGGCGTTCGTGCTCGCCGCCACCGGTTGCGCCTGCGACTGTGCCCAGGCGACGACGTTCGCGGCGTACGCGCGAGCCTGCGCCGCCTGCGCCGAGGCGGCCTGCGCCGCCCGCACCGCCGAGGCCCGCGAGGCCTCGAGCTCCTGCAGGTGCCGCTGCTGTGCGACGGCGATCTGCCACCGGCGCTTGCGCAGCTTGCGCTCGTACAGGGCCCAGCGCTTGCCGACGATCACCTTCACCTCGCCGGCGCGCCGCTTGAGCTGTTGCTCCCGTTTCGTCAGTGCCACGAGCCGCGGGTCGACCGGAGCGGCCGAGGCCGCCTCCCATGGGTGTGCCGCGACGAGCGCCCACAGCAGGAAGAAGACGACGACCGAGGCTGCCGCCGCGTAGAGCCGGACGAGATGGTTCGCCATGTCAGTCCTCCTTCTCGCCGGCCTGCTTCAGCGCCTCGCACTGCCGCTCGGCCTCTCTCTTGGCCTGGTCTCCCTGTCCCTCGGCAGCACGCTTGAGCGCCTCGCACTGTTGCTCGATGTCGTGCTCCGATCGCTCTGCCGGCACGGGTTGCGACAGCGGCGCCGTCGGCGCCGGGGCGGGGGCGGGCGCAGGAGACGTCGTCTCCGCCGGCTCCTGCTCGACCGGTTTCGCGGCCTCCGCGTCCGTGCGGGCGCTCGCCGGTGCGGTGTGCGTGCGAGAGACCCGTGTCTGCGCCTCGTCGGCGAGAGGGGCGGCAGACGCTGCCTGGGCGCGAGGGGCGGCGTGCGCCCTGGCGGGTGGTGTGCTCGCCGGTGCGCTGCGGCGCACGGCCGTCGCCGGTAAGGGGGCTGCGGCGGGGGCTCCGACGAGCGAGACACGCTCGTAGCGGGGAACGGCCGGCAGCTTCGGCGGTTTCGTCGCGAGGGCGCGGGTGAGCGAGGCCTCCCACGCGTCCAGGCGGGCGCTCCGCTTCGCGATCGTCGCGGACGCGACGAGCTCGGGCTTGGTCTCGGAGTCGCCGAGCTGCGCCGTCGTGATGGTGGCGTACGCGCCGGCGGCAGAGGCAACGCCGAGGAGCCCTGCGAGTGCGATGCCGTGGACACGGGCGATCACGCCACGACCTCGAGGACGCGGTGGGGGTCACGTGGGTGGATCGCCGCGGCGGCGGCGATGGCGATCCGTTGCATCAGCGGCCCTTTCGTGCGGGGACAGGGGTCTGTCCTGTGTAGAGCGATCGGGTCCAGAAAACTTGCGCTTCATCCCTCCTCCGGGTGCAGTCCTCTACGCTTGTGACATGGACGAGCTCGGTCTCTTCCCGCTTGGCCTGGTGCTCCTGCCGACCGAGCAGGTGCCCCTTCACATCTTCGAGCCGCGCTACCGGGAGCTGATCGGCGAGTGCCTGGAGGAGGAGGCTCCGTTCGGCCTCCTGTACGCCGATGACGGCGGCATGCGCGAGGTCGGCACGCTCGCGACCGTGACCGAGGTGACGGAGCGCTTTCCCGACGGCCGGCTCACGATCGTCGTCGAGGGCGGCGAGCGCTTTCGTGTGGTGGAGCTGACGGAGGGCCGCAGCTTTCACACCGGCGAGGTGGAGCTCGTCGAGGACCAGCACGACCCACCCGACGACGAGGACGCGGATCGGGCGCTGGAGCTGTTCGGCCGCCTCGTCGAGCTGACCGGGGCGGACGTCGAAGCGCCTGCCGTCGACGTGCCGCAACTCTCGTTCGCGGTCGCCGGCCGCTTCGACTTCTCGCCCGACCTGAAGCAGGAGCTGCTCGAGGCGACGTCCGAGCGGGTGCGGCTGCGCCGTCTCTGCGAGCTGCTCGCGGCCGCGGCGGAGACGGTGGAGCGCCAGAAGGAGATCGCGGCCCGGGCGCAGACGAACGGCAAGGTGCACCCACCGGGAACGTAGCGCGACGCGACGATCTCGAGCCGGCTCGGCGCTTGCGAGCTGTGGGCGCGGATTCGGCTTACCGCTCGATCAGTGTGACGGTGGCCCTCCGCGTACCCTCTGCGGCGTCCTTGTGCGAGCGGCTTACGGTTCAGACTGTCTCGTCCCGGTACTTCTTGACGAGGCGGAGACGGGTTCCGAGCGCGTCGTACACCACGATGCACAACGAGCGCCCACAGGAGCTAGCAGCGTTGCCCGACTGCACGCCCGAGGCCACTGCCCTAGAGAAAGACTACTCGTCATCCTCACCCAGGTTTTCCGGGTTCTCGCGTTTAGCAGAGGTATCCCTGCGAAGATAGTGAGCTCCTTCGATCACGATGAGTAATGCCAAGACTGCGAATGGAAGAAGCGTGTTGTACCCAGCACCTATTGCAGCTCCCCAAAGGCCGGCCACGAGTAAACCGAGCCCAAGAAGCATCTTCGAGGTGAACGTCCAGCGCGTCATTGTCGCAACTCGAAATCGAGTTCCCTCATTGTGGTACGAATGGTGTTGCGGGTGGCTTGAGGGTCGGCTTGGGCGCACTCCAGGGCGGGGCGTGCCGCGACGGACCGCGTCGTAGAACCGCGCGCCCGCAACGAGAGTGATACCAGTCCCAAACCTCGGCGCCGGCGGTGGGCGCCACGTCCGCCGCCCGCAGGTAAAGCCCACCGACAGCCGCTCGATCACGCTGATCGAGCGGCTGCTCATGCCGAATCGCCGTCGTGCTTCTCACGTCGCCAATCCCTCCAGGCGAGCACTCCGAAGAACACGCCGGTCGCAAGAAAGACCATGCCGAGCTCAATACTTCCGGCAAAGCCGATCACAAGGCCGGCAACGACACCTACAGCGGCGTACTCGAGGAAGTACTGCACGTTCGAGCTTCTTTTCACCGAAGCACCTCGCACGACCTAGATCACTGTCAACCGGAGATACGCCGAGTTATCGCGTAGGTCCGCACTCTTCAATACGCTGACCATGGATGATACTGAGGCCGCGAGGTTGCCGGAGACCACGCCGGTCCGCACCTGGCGTACGCCCGCGAGGTCGCAACCGCGTGTCGAGCTTCGTGTCCCATTGGCCCGTCCAGCGCTCGCTGGTGGTGTCGGCGGGTGGGGACTCGAGTGGGGCGCCGTAGGGGTCGTAGGTGTAGGCGGCGGTGCGGGTTCCGGCCGGGTTGGTTTCGGCGGCGAGGTCGCCGTGCGCGTTGGAGTGGAGGAAGCTGACTGCGGTCTGGCCTGTGGTGGGGGCTGCGGTGTAGTGGGCGAGATCACCGAGCGGCCCGTCGATGTCGAACAGGGTGATCGCGCCGACGTCGGTCGTCTCGATCAGCCCACCGAGATTGAGTATTGAGTTCCGTACGAACAACCGAGAATCGACGTGCGTAACTCTCTAGCCGCGCAAGTAACAGCGCGTCTTCCCAGCAATCCGTCCCGCGATAATGTCCCCATCACGACTTAAATTAATACACGGTGAAGTCCCCAAACTCCACCATCTTTTGCTGGCGATATATATACGGAGAGATCGTTCCTCCTAGCAGTGGATGCCGAGATTCTTCAGCTTACCATTCTTGGTCTGCAACCACTTTGCGGTAACGGCTATGCCGCAGTTGCCGGAGGCCACTATGAGCGCGAGTGGCCCGCTCGCCGAGGCACCCACGGCCCCTGTCGACGCCGCGAACACGCATGTACCACCATACTTGCTGACTGGCTTAAGGACGTGCGATTGCAGCGCATTCGAGAGTCTGATTCCGGCAAAGCCCCCAACCGGAGCCACGTTGCAGAGCGGACTGCAGATCGACACGGGGCTGTAGTCCCCGGTCGGCGCCTGGCGTTCGCCCGTGAGGTCGTAACCCATGATCGGATCTTGCGATGCATAGTCGTACGTGTTGGCGGACCCTCCCTCGACTGGATCGGTGGTGAGGAAGCGGCCGATCGCAGGGTCGTAGGGGCGGGCGCCCATTTCGATCAGGTTGAGGGTGGTGTCGAGCTTCTTGTCCCACTGGCCCGTCCAGCGCTCGCTGGTGGTGTCGGCGGGTGGGGACTCGAGTGGGGCGCCGTAGGGGTCGTAGGTGTAGGCGGCGGTGCGGGTTCCGGCCGGGTTGGTTTCGGCGGCGAGGTCGCCGTGCGCGTTGGAGTGGAGGAAGCTGACTGCGGTCTGGCCTGTGGTGGGGGCTGCGGTGTAGTGGGCGAGATCACCGAGCGGCCCGTCGATGTCGAACAGGGTGATCGCGCCGGTGCTGTCGGTCTCGATCAGGCTGCCCAGGAGATAGCGGCTGGTGACGCCGTTCAGCGTGCGCGTTGAGCGGAAGCCGGCGGGGTCGAAGCTGTAGGCGAGCGTGTTCGTGGTGGACGCCGGTGCCGCGGCTGTGACGGCCAGCGTCACGTTCCCGGCGACCGTGGTTGTGGTGGCAGGGGTGGGTGTGGTGAAGGCGCCGGTCGGTAGCTGCGTGTCGGCAACAACGATCGCGACGGGGCTCTGCGCGCTCGCGGTCGAGGCGTTGGCCGAGGTGTCGACCGCAACGATCGGCGCCGACGGAGAAGACTTCCCGGACACCCGCCGCTGTTAGCCTCGGACTGGTGCCGGCCGGTCTGACAGAGGCGGAGGCGCGCCGTCGCCTCGAGGCGCGGGGCGAGCCCGGCGAGCCGGCCACGAGCCGCTCGACGGCGGGCATCGTCCGGGCGAACGTCGTCACGCCGTTCAACGCGATCCTGCTCGCGCTGGGTGTGCTCACGCTCGTCTTCGCCGACTGGCGGGACGCGCTCTTCCTCGGGATCATCGTCACCAACTCGGCGATCGGGATCTGGCAGGAGGTGCGCGCCCGCAACAAGCTCGACGCGCTCGCAGCCCTCGTCGCTCCGCGCGCCACCGTCGTCCGCGACGGCGCCGAGCGTGAGGTGCCGGTCGGCGAGGTCGTCGAGGGCGACCTCGTGCGACTCGCTCCCGGAGACCAGGTCGTCGCCGACGGACCGCTGGCCGAGTCGTCGGGTCTGCTGCTCGACGAGTCGATCCTCACCGGCGAGTCGCACCCCGTCGCCCGCGAAACGGGACAGGATGTCCTGTCGGGCTCGTTCGTGACCGAGGGCACAGGCGCATTTCTGGTCTCCGCCGTCGGCGAAGACTGCTACGCGGGGAGGATCACCGGCACCGCACGGGAGTTCCGCCATCCGCGCTCGCCGCTCGAGCGCTCGGTCAACCGCCTGCTCTACGTGCTCGTCGGCGTGATGGTGCCGCTCGGCGCCATGCTCGTCGTCGCCCTCTGGAAGCAGGACGTCGGCATCCGCCATGCCGTCGACACCTCGGTCGCCGGCATGGTCACGCTCGTCCCCGAGGGGCTGATCCTGCTCGTCTCGATCACGTACGCGGCGGCGGCGCTGCGGATGGCGCGTGCCGGCGCACTCGCCCAGCAGCTCAACGCGATCGAGTCGCTCGCCTCCGTGGACACGCTGTGTATCGACAAGACGGGCACGCTCACCGAGGCGCGGCTGCGCGTCGTCTCGTTCGTGCCGGTGGACGGCGTCGAGGAGCCCGCCCTGCGGCACGCGTTCGGCCGCTTCGCCGCTTCGGCCGACGCACGCAACCCCACGCTCGACGCGATCGCCGACGCCGGCGGCGTTCCCCCCGAGCCGGCGGACGAGCAGATCCCGTTCGTCTCGCGCCGCCGCTTCAGCGGCCTGCGGGTCGGAGGCACTCGCTACGTGCTCGGCGCTCCCGAGCTATTCCCGCTCGACGGCGTCGCCGACGCGGTCCGGGTGGAGCAGGAGGCGGGGCGTCGCGTCGTCGCGCTCGGCTCCTCGAGTGCACCCTTTCCGGACGACCCGGACGACGGGCCGCCGCCCCTGCGGACGCTCGGGCTGGCGGTCCTCGCCGAGGCGCTCCGCCCCGACGCGCGCGAGACGGTCGCGTTCCTCGTCGAGCAGGGGGTGGAGCTGAAGGTGCTGTCGGGCGACTCCCCGCACACGGTCGGGTCGATCGCCCGCGATGCGGGCATCCCGATGAGCGCGCCGCCGATCGCGGGCGACGAGCTGCCGGAAGACGACGCCGGTCTCGCGGCCGTCGCCCGCAACGTCTCCGTCGTCGGACGCATCTCGCCGGAGGGCAAGCGGCGGGTGGTGGAAGCGCTGCGGGCGCAAGGGCGGTACGTGGCGATGGTCGGAGACGGCGTCAACGACGTCCCGGCGCTGAAGGCGGCGCGGCTCGCGATCGCCCAGGGCTCCGGCACGCAGATGGCGAAGGCGGTCGCCGACGTTGTGCTCGTCAACGGTGACTTCGCCGCGGTGCCCGGCATGGTGGCGGAGGGCCGCCGCATCCTGCGCAACATCCAGCGGGTCACCAAGCTGTTCGTGACGAAGTCCGTCTTCGCCGCGTTCCTCATCGTCGCGATCGGGATCACCCCCACCGACTATCCGCTGCTGCCGCGCCACCTGACGATCGTGGCCGCCCTCACGGTGGGGATTCCGGCCTTCTTCCTCGCCCTTGCGCCGAGCGACGGGCCGTGGCGCACGGAGGGCTACCTTCGCGAGGTGACCCGCTTCGCGATGCCCGCCGGCGTCGCAGCCGGGCTCGGCGTCACGGCCAGCTACCTCGTCTCGCTCAACGTCTTCGGCCTGAGTCTGCTGCAGGCCCGCACCGCGGCGACCTCGACGCTGATCGTCGTCGGCCTCTACCTCGTGCTTGCGCTCGAGGCGACGAGCACGAGGCGCGCCCGCCTCGTCGGAGCCCTGTGCGCTGCCCTGTTTGCGGTCTACCTGGCGATCCTCGCCGTACCGGGTCTGCGCCACTTCTACGAGCTCGCCGTCCCCAACGTTGTCGCCGTGATGCTCGTCGCCATGGGGTCGGCGATCGCGATCGGCTTCCTCTGGCTGACCGACGACCGCTTCGTGCCTCTGCGCCGCCCGGCGGGCTGATGCCTCCCGGGTACCATGACGTGATGCCGGTCGGCACCGCACCTGCCCTCGACGCGCAGCGCCTGCGTGCGGACTTCCCCATCTTCGAGCAGCGCTTCCACGACAAGCCGCTTGCATTCCTCGACTCGGCTGCCAGCTCGCAGAAGCCGCGGCAGATGCTCGAGGCGATGACGGACTTCTACGAGACCTCGTACGCCAATGTCCACCGGGGTGTGTACGAGCTGGCAGAGCGTGCCACCCAGGCCCTCGAGGACGCGCGCGAGAAGGTCCGCGTGCTCCTGAACGCCCCGTCGGCCCGCGAGGTGATCTTCGTCCGCAACGCGACCGAGGCGATCAACCTCGTGGCGTACGCATGGGGCTTGACGACGCTGAAGCCCGGCGACATCGTGGTCGTGACGGAGCTCGAGCACCACTCGAACTTCGTCCCCTGGCAGTACATCGCCTCGCGCACGGGCGCGACCTTCCGCCTGATCCCGCTGGACGAGCACGGGGAGCTCCACCTCGAGGAGCTCGACGCGCTCGGACGCGACGGGGAGGTCAAGGTGGTCGCAGCGGGTGTCGTCTCCAATTCGCTCGGCACGGTCAATCCGGTGGAGCGTCTCTCTGCGTGGGCACACGAGCACGGCGCGATCATGGTCGCGGACGCCGCGCAGGCGGCGCCGCACCGCAAGGTCGACGTGCAGGCGCTCGGGTGCGACTTCGCGGCCGTGTCGGCGCACAAGATGTGTGGCCCGAGCGGCGTGGGGGCGCTTTGGGGACGGGCCGAGCTGCTCGAGGCGATGGAGCCCTTCCTCCTCGGCGGCCACATGATCCGCTCGGTCGGCCTCGAACGGACGACGTGGGGCGAGCTGCCGCACAAGTTCGAGGCGGGGACGCCCCGATGGCCGAGGCAGTCGGCTTCGGCGCGGCTGTCGACTACCTGACGGAGATCGGCTTCGACGCGATCGAGCGCTACGAGCACGAACTGGCGGCATACGCGCTCGATCGTCTCGAGGAGCTCCCGTGGGTGACCTCCTACGGGCCGCCGGCCGACCGGCGCGCCGGCATCGTCTCGTTCAACGTCGAGGGCGTGCACCCGCACGACGTGGCGCAGGTGCTCGATTTCGAGGGAATCGCGATCCGTGCCGGGCATCACTGCTGCCAGCCGCTGATGCAGAAGCTCGGCGTGGCGGCGACCAACCGCGCGAGCTTCTACCTCTACACGACCTACGACGAGATCGACCGGCTCGTCGCCGGTCTGCACACGGTCAGGAAGGCCTTCGCGTGAGCGAGTTCGAGCAGCTCTACCGCGAGGTCATCCTCGACCACTACAAGGCGCCGCGGAACCACGGCCTGCTCGACCCGAACGACGCGGTCGCGGAGGGTCAGAACCCGCTCTGCGGCGACGAGGTCACGGTCTCCGTGCGCTTCGGGCCGGGCGACGTGATCGAGGAGGTCGGGTTCGAGGGCAGAGGCTGCGCCATCAGCCAGGCGGCGACGTCGATGCTGACGGACCTCGTCAAGGGCCGTACCGCCGGAGAGGTCGCGGTGATGCCGAAGGACGAGCTGCTCGACGAGATCGGGATCCCGTTGACGCCCGTGCGGCTCAAGTGCGCCCTGCTCGGCCTCGGCGTGCTCAAGGTCGCGCTGCACCGTGCCAAGGGGACGCCGCTCCCGGAGGAATGGGGCGCGTCGTCGAACGAGATCAGCCTCAGCTAGCCGGGGCGCGAGCTGGAGGTCTGTCCACTCTCGGAGCTGCCGTCCGGCACGGTGCGGATCGCCGTCGCAGCCCCGCTGCTCTCGATCGGGGTCTACAACTGCGACGGCGAGCTCTACGCCCTCGAGGATCGCTGCTCGCACGACGACGGGCCGCTGTGCGAAGGCGACTTCGACCGCGGAGGGCGTGGCCGTCTGCCCGCGCCACGGAGCCCGCTTCGAGATCGCGACCGGCCGTGCCCTGTCACTGCCCGCCTACATCCCGGTGGAGACGTACCCGGTGCGCGTGCGCGAGGACGGCTGATCGTGGTCGAGATGGACTAGGGTCGAGCGGCGGACGTCTTCAACCTCCCGGAGACGAATGGGATCGCACCGAGGAGCGCGAAGGGTGGCGCTCGAAGGATGCGTTCGTCGGCCGACGGCTCGGCGCCGAGCTGCTCGGCGGCAGCTCTACGTGCCGCGCCGGGCGACCGACTGTGGCCGTACCACGCGCACCACGCAAACGAGGGTGGCGCCGTCGTCATCGGCACGCCGACACTTCGCTCGCCGGACGGGGAGCAGGAACTCCGCGAAGGCGATGTGGCCTGCTTCCGGCGCGGCCGCGAAGGCGCACATCAGATCTCGAACCGCACCGACTCGCCCGTTCGCGTGCTGATGCTCTCGACGCTCCTCGCGCCGGAGATCGTCGAGTATCTCGACACCGGCAAGGTCGGAACGAGAGACGCCAAGGGAGCGTTCATCCACCTGGCCAGGCCAGGGCCGCCGGTCGAGACGGGAGGACGAGCGATGATCGACGACCGCGTCCGCGACGTCCTCGGGCGGCTCGAGGCGGAGGACGAGGCCGACCGCGGATCGAGAGGGCGTGCCGGTGGCCGGAGCGGTCGCTCGCCTGCGGCCCGGAGGCGGGACGGCTGCTCTTCGCGCTCGTCGCCCCGAACGCCGGGTGCAGCGTGCTGGAGGTCGGCGCCTCGCGTGGGTACTCGACGATCTGGCTGGCTGCGGCGGCGCGCCTCGCCGGCGGGCATGTCGTGTCGCTCGAGCGCGAGCCGGCGAAGATCGACGCGTGGCGCCGGAACCTCGCCGACGCGGGGCTGCACGGACTGGGCGGAGCTCGTCGAGGGCGACGCCTTCGCCGGCGCTCGCGCGCCTCGAGCCCGGCTTCCAGGTGGTCTTCCTCGATGCGTGGAAGGACGACTACGAGCGGTACTTCGAGATCGCAAGGACGAAGCTCGGCCCCGGCGGCGTCGTCGTGGCGGACAACGCCCACTCGAATCCGCCGTGGCGCCGCCTATGTGCGTGCCCGCCAGGCCGATCCGACGCTTGTGTCCGTGCACGCTGCCGATCGGCAACGGGCTCGAGGTGACGCGATCGGGACGGGGGCGGTCGGGCAACGCCCTGAGCAGGGGTTTGCGGACGTCACCGCTTGCCGCATCGGTACGTCTTGTCGCCGGCTACCGCGGAAAGGAGGTGGTCCGGACGTGACAGATTCGAGCAGTACCGGCAGTGGAGGTACCAGCGGGTAGAGGCGTGTCCCCGAGACCCACTGGGGAATCGCCATAGCCACGCGTAGGGGACGCGCGATCCGCGCCGCCGACCGGGATCCTCCGGCAAGGCAGGAAGCGCCTCTACCACTTCGACGCTGGCTACCGGGAAACGAAGGGCCGTGCGGTGTGCAGACACCCGCGGCCCTTCGCCCTTTCTGGGGGAGCCCGCAGGGCCTACGACGCTTCGGCGGCCCTTCGCAGCTGCTCGACGAGCGGCACGAGCTCCCCCAGGCCGAGGCCCGCCTGCGAGCGCCCGCCGTCGGAGACGACGTTGTCGCCGAGGGAGAGCATCGTCAGCTGGTCGCGCGTGAGCGGCGCCCCGGGCAGGCGCTCGAGCACGAGGGCCTGGGGGCGCATCAGCCAGGTCGGGAGGTGCAGGGTAGGCCTGCGCGTCCCCTGGGCCTCCTTCAGCAGGCGCCAGAGATCGTTCCAGTCGACCACGTCCGGCCCGCCGAGCTCGATCACGCCGCCCTGTGCCGGGTCGGCGACGACGGCCGCGACGGCGCGCGCGAGGTCGCCGACCCAGATCGGCTGGATGCGCTGCGTGCCCTTGCCGATCACCGGCGTCACCGGGGCGAGCCGCGCGATGCGCAGGAAGCGGGGCAGCGCGCCGCCGTCAGGCCCGAAGACGAAGCTGGGCCGCAGGATCGCGTGGGGAATGCCGGCCGCGATCACGGCCTGCTCGCTCGCCCATTTGGCGCGGTCGTAGGGGACCGTGTCCTTCGTCTGCTCGTTCGTGCCGAGCGCGCTCATGTAGACGAAGCGACGTACTCCGGCCTGTCGCGCCACGTCGAGCACGTTGGCCGTGCCCTGGGTCATCACGCGCTCGAAGTCACGGGGCCGGCCCGTGATGATCGCGACGAGGTGAACGACCGTGTCGATGCCGGCCATCGCCTCCTGCAGCGAGGCGGGGTCGGTGACGTCGCCGTGGGCGAGCTCGCAGTCGACGTCGCCGAGCGCGGCCGCTCCGGCGGCGCCGCGTACGAGCCCGCGCACGCGCACGCCCTGCTGCACGAGCGCGCGCACGACGTGGTGTCCGACGAACCCCGCGGCTCCCGTGACGAAGATCATC
>CAWBBO010000003.1:0-32915 GCA_963787085.1 uncultured Gaiellaceae bacterium
ATCATCGAGCTCGCCCGCAACGAGCTCGCGAGCTACATGAAGCCGAAGTCGGTCGAGTTCGTCGACACCCTGCCCAAGGGCCCGACCGGGAAGATCCTCGAGCGCGAGCTGCGGGCCCCGTTCTGGGAAAGCCGCGAGCGCGTCGCCGCACCCACCAATACAGGGAGGGGTCCAGGGGGACCCGTAGGTTCCCGGCTTCAGGGGTTCTTGCGCGGAGGGAACCCGCGGGAGCGGGTTCCGTCACTCGCGCGCAGCGCGAGTCCGCTTGCTAGGCAGACCCGAACAGCACCTCCCACCGCGAGAGCAGCGCCTGCAGCTCGTCGCGGGCGACGCGGTGCTCGGTGAGCACGTCCATGTTCGTCCAGTCCTCCGCCAGCCTCGCCTCGAGCTGCGCCACGTGCTGTTCCAGCGTGGCGATGCGCGCCTCGACCTGCTCGAGCTCGGTCGGCTGTTTCCTCGCGGGGCGGGGCTTCGCCGGCTTGACCTTCTTCGGCACGACGGGCGCGGCGTGGGTCGGGGTCGGTGCAAGCTCCTCCTTGCGGCCCGTACCAGGTCGGCCCAGCCGCCGTCGTAGGAGCGCAGCGTCTTCTCCTCGATCGCGACCGTGCGCTCGGCGACGGCGTCCAGCAGGGCGCGGTCGTGCGAGACGAGCAGGATGACGCCGGGAAATGCGTCGAGCGCCGCCTCCAGCGCCTCGCGGCTCTCGAGGTCGAGGTGGTTCGTCGGCTCGTCGAGGACGAGCAGGTTTGCGCCTGACGCGACGACGACCGCGAGCGAGAGACGGCGGCGCTCGCCGCCCGACAGCACGGACACCTGTTTCTCGTGCTCGCCCCAGCCGGAGAAGAGGAAGCGCCCGAGCAGCTGCTGCGCCTGGGGCCGGGCGAGCCCCGTCATCGACATCGCGCACTCGAGCACCGTCCCGCGCTCGTCGAGCTCGACGTCGTGCTGGGAGAAGTACGCCGTCTGCACGCCGTGGCCGGTCTTGATCGTGCCGGCGTCGGGCTCGCGGTGGCCGAGCAGCGTCTCGAGCAGCGTCGTCTTGCCCGAGCCGTTCGGCCCCACGAGCGCTACGTGCTCGCCGCGTTCGAGCACGAGCGTCGCTCCCTGCAACAGCTGCTTGCTGCCCGCCGACACGACGAGGTCGTCGGCCTCCAGCACGATGCGCCCCGTGCGGGCCGGCTTGAGGAACTCGAAGCCGAGCGTGCGCCGCCGGCGGGTCAGATTCTGAAGCTCGCCGGCCGCCTTCTTGCGCTCCTGCTCCAGCCGCCCGATCTGCGTGAGCTTGGCCTGCGCCTGCTTCGCCTTCGACTTCTTGTAGCGGAAGCGCTGCACGAAACGCTCGAGCCGGTCGATGTCGTCCCCGACGCGCGCGACCGTCTTCGCAGCCGCCTGGGCGCGGGCGGCCCGCTCGAGGCGCCACTGGTGCCAGGGACCGGAGAAGAAGAGCGCTCGTCCGCCCTCGAGCTCGAGCACTGCGGTCGTCACCGACTCGAGGAACCAGCGGTCGTGGGCGACGAGGACGACGGCTGCGTCGAGCGCCGTCAGCTCGCGCTCCAGCCATTCGAGGTTCTCCACGTCGAGATGGTTCGTGGGCTCGTCCAGCAGGAGCAGGTCGGGATCGCCGGCGAGCGCCCGGGCGAGCGAGGCGCGCGTGAGCTCGCCGCCCGAGAAGGTGGCGAGCTGCCGGTCGAGGTCCTCGTCCCTGAACCCGAGGCCGCGCACCACCGACGCGGCGCGGTCGCGCCAGCCCCAGCCGCCCGCATGCTCGAGGCGTGCCTGCGCCTCGCTGTAGCGTCGCAGCGTCGCCGCGTCGTGGGCACCGCCCGCCATTGCCTGCTCGAGCTCCCGCAACGTCTCCTCGATCCGCACGAGGTCGGCGGCGCCCGAGAGCGCATACTCGCGCAGGCTCAGCCTCTTGTCTCGTGGTGGCCGCTGGTCGTGCAGCGCCACGCGCGTGCCCTTCGCGAGGGCGACCTCGCCGCCCTGGAGCGACGTCTCGCCGATCAGTGCTCGCAGCAGCGTCGTCTTGCCGGCGCCGTTCTGCCCGGCGAGCGCCAGCCGCTCGCGGCGGTCGACGGAGAAGGAGACGCCGTCGAAGAGCGGGTCCCCGGAGAGCTCCTTGCGGAGGTTGGATGCGATCAGGACGGGCATGGCGAAGGCACGCGCTCTGCCCGTGACGGGACCCGAGCGACCCGAAGCGTAGTCGCCGCCGCGTTTCAGAGCCGGTCCCGACAGGTATACAGTCGATATGGCCGACCAGGTGATCGTGATCGTGGGTGGCGGCAGGGCCGCCGCCAGCCTGACGGCGAGCTACCGGGACGCCGGCGGAGAGGCGTTCGTCACGATCCTCTCGGAGGACACGGCGCCGCCGTACAACCGGCCGCCCCTCTCCAAGGGCTTCCTGCGCGGTGAGCTGGACAGTGACGCGGTTCTCGCCCAGCCGCCTGCGTTCTACGACGAGAGCGTCGTGGAGCTGAGACTCGAGACGAAGGTCGTCGGAGTCGACACCAGGCGCCGTCTCGTCTCCCTCGCCGACGGCGAGACGGTGCCCTATACGAAGCTCGTGATCGCCTCCGGCACACGCCCGAGGCCGCTGCCGCTGGCCGGTGCGGAGCTGCCCGCCGTGCACACGTACCGCACGCTCGCCGACGCGACCGCCGTGCGCGATCTTGCGGGCGAGGCGCGCAAGGCGCTCGTCATCGGCGGCAGCTTCATCGGCTCGGAGGTCGCCGCGTCGCTGCGGCTGCGGGGCCTCGAGGTCACGATCGTCGAGATGGGAGACCGCTTGATGCCGGCGCTCGCCTCGGAGGCGCTCTCCGCACAGCTGCTCGAGCTGTACCGGGGCGAGGGCGTCGACGTCCTGCTCGGCGAGAGCGTCGCGGAGCTGACCGCGAACGGTCGCTCGCTCACCGGCGCGGTCACCGGCTCGGGCCGCAGGATCGAGGCCTTCCTCGTCGTCGTCGGTGTGGGGGTGGAGCCCAACGTCGATTTCCTCGACGGGAGCGGGATCGAGACGGACGACGGCGTCGTCGTGGACGAGCGGTTCCGCACCACGGTGTCCGATGTGTTCGCGATCGGCGATGTCGCCCGCTACCCGGACCCGGTCGGCGGGCGCCCCAGGCGCATCGAGCACTGGTCGAACGCCGACGCACAGGGTGCTCATCTCGGCCGTCTGCTCGCCGGCGCCCGTGCCGCCTACGCGGAGGTGCCGGTGTTCTTCACGCAACTCTTCGGGCTGAAGCTGCAGGTCCTCGGTGACGTCGAGGGCGTCGACGACGTCGTGCTCCGCGGCAGCGTCGCCGACGGGCGCGTGCTCGGCTTCTATCTCCGCGAGGGACGCCTGACGGGCGCCGTGCTCGCAGGCCAGAACGCAGATGTGGCGGAGGAGATCAAGGCGCTCCTCCGCGAGCATCCGGAAGCACCCGACCGGGCTCTGCTCGCGAACGAGACGGTGCGTCCCGCGGCTGCGTTCGCCGGGGCGTTATCGTAGGCCGTCAGGTGGCCACGGATCCGCGCAGACAGACGATCGACACGATCCGGGCGCTCGCGATGGACGCGGTGCAGCAGGCGAACGCCGGGCACCCCGGCACGGCGATGGCGCTGGCGCCCGTCGCGTACCTGCTCTACCGCGACGTCATGCGCCACAACCCGGCCGACCCGCACTGGGCCGGCCGTGACCGCTTCATCCTCTCCGCCGGCCACGCCTGCATGCTCCAGTACGCGGCGCTGCACCTCGCGGGCTACGACGTCACGCTCGACGACCTGAAGCAGTTTCGCCAGTGGGGCTCCCGCACCCCCGGCCATCCCGAGCTCGGCCACACCGCCGGCGTCGAGACGACGACCGGTCCGCTCGGTCAGGGCTTTGCGAACGGCGTCGGGCTTGCGATCGCGCAGCGCTTCCTCGCCGACCGCTACAACCGCCCTGGTCGCACGGTCGTCGACGCGTGGATCTACTCGATCTGCTCGGACGGCGACCTGATGGAGGGGGTCGCGCAGGAGGCCGCCTCGATCGCCGGGCACCTCGGGCTCGGACGTCTCGTCTACGTGTACGACGACAACCACATCACGATCGACGGCACCACCTCGCTCACCTACACGACCGAGGACAAGGGCAGGCGTTTCGAGGCGTACGGCTGGCACGTCCAGCACGTCGACGACGCGGAGGACCTCGATGCCCTGCTCGGCGCCTTCGCGGCTGCGAAGGCCGAGGAGGAGCGGCCCTCGCTGATCGTGCTGCGCACCCACATCGCGTACCCGGCCCCGAACGCCGTCGACACCGCAAAGGCGCACGGCGCCCCACTCGGCGACGCGGAGGTCCGGGCGACGAAGGAGCGGATGGGTTTCGATCCGGACGCGGCGTTCGCTGTCGCGGACGAGGTGCGCGTCCACATGGCCGGCGTCGGCGAGCGCGGCGCGGAGCTCCAGCGCGAGTGGGACGAACGACTCGCAGCCTGGGCGGCCTCGTTTCCCGATCTGGCCCGCGAGCGCGAGCTGGACCTCGCGCGGGCACCGCGTGAGGGCTGGCGCGAGGCGCTCCCCGTCTTCGCCTCCGGGGAGGAGGTTGCGACCCGTGACGCCGGCAAGAAGGTGATGCAGGCGCTGAAGCCGTTCACGCCGACCATGGTCGGCGGCGCCGCCGACCTGGTCGAGTCGACCAAGACGGAGTTCGAGGGGGCCGGCGTCTTCGCCGCCACGCACGCCGGGCGCAACATCGCGTTCGGCATCCGCGAGCACGCGATGGGATCGATCGTGAACGGGATCGCGCTCGAGCCGGCGATGCTGCGCCCGTACGGGTCGACCTTCCTCATCTTCTCCGACTACATGCGCCCGGCCGTGCGGCTGTCGGCACTGACAGGCCTGCCGGTCGCGTGGGTCTGGACGCACGACTCGATCGGCGTCGGCGAGGACGGGCCCACGCACCAGCCGGTCGAGCACCACATGGCGCTGCGCGCGATCCCGGGCCTCTGGTACGTGCGGCCTGCCGACGCGAACGAGACCTCGATGGCCTGGCGCATCGCCCTCGAGCGCGAGGACGGCCCGGTCGCGCTCGCGCTCAGCCGCCAGAAGCTGCCGACCTTCGACCGCGCCGACGTGGCACCGGCGGAGGGCACGCTGCGAGGTGCGTACACGCTGTGGCAGTCCGGCGCCGGTGATCCCGACCTGATCCTCCTCGCCACCGGGTCGGAGGCGCACGTCGCGCTCGACGCCGCCCGTGCGCTCGACGTCAACGTCCGCGTCGTGTCGATGCCGTGCTGGGAGCTGTTCGAGGCCCAGTCCCAGGCCTACCGTGACGAGGTGCTGCCGCCGACTGTCGAGGCGCGGCTCTCCGTGGAGGCCGGCATCTCGCTCGGCTGGGAGCGGTGGGTCGGCCTGCGAGGCGGCTCCGTCGCGGTCGACCGCTTCGGCGCCTCGGCGCCCGCGGCGCGCATCTTCGAGGAGCTCGGCCTGACCGCCGCGAACGTCGCGGCCCGTGCGCGCGCGCTGCTCGGTGCTGCGTGATGCGTGTCGCCGCGTCGTTCGACCATCGTGGCGTGAAGCTGCGCCGCGCCGTGATCGAGACGATCGAGTCGGCGGGGCACAGCGTGCTCGACCTCGGCGCCGACACCGACGCGGAGCGAATCGACTACCCGGACAAGGCGCTCGAGCTCGGTATGGCGCTGCGCCGCGGCGAGGCCGAGCGCGGCGTGCTCGTGTGCGGCTCCGGCGTCGGTGCGTCGATCGCCGCCTCGAAGATCCCCGGCATCCGAGCCGCGATGTGCCACGATTCCTACTCCGCGCACCAGGGGGTTGAGCACGACGACATGAACGTTCTCTGCCTCGGCTCCGAGATCGTCGGCGCCGAGCTTGCCGCCGAGCTCGTGCGCGCGTTCCTGCACGCGCGCTTCGACGGCGCGGAGCGGTATCTGCGCCGCCTCGAGAAGGTGGCCGACCTGGAAAGGATGTCCAATGGCTGAATCACGCCTGCACGCGCTGAGCGAGCAGGGGGTCAGCGTCTGGTTCGACTCCCTCTCGCGCGAGATGCTCGAGACCGGGGCGCTCGCCCGCATGCTGGACGACGACGCCGTCGTCGGGGTCACCTCGAACCCGACCATCTTCCAGAAGGCGCTGGCGGAGGGCGACTGGTACGACGCGCAGCTGCGCGGGCTCGGCGGCGGTCCGGCCGAGGCGTTCTTCGCGCTGGCCATGGACGACATCCGCACCGCCTGCGACCTGTTGCGACCGGTCTGGGAGCGCACCGACGGCGTCGACGGCTGGGTCTCGCTCGAGGTCGACCCGACCCTCGCCTACGACCGGGAGCGGACCTTCGAGCAGGCGATGCGGTTCAACCGCGAGGTCGCCCGCGACAACGTCTACGTGAAGATCCCCGCCACCGAGCCCGGGCTCGGTGCGATCGAGGACTGCATCGCGAAGGGGACGTCGATCAACGTGACGCTGATCTTCTCGCTCGAGCGCTACGCCGCCGTCGCGGAGGCCTACCTGCGCGGTCTCGAGCGCCTCGTCGCCACCGGCGGCGATCCCTCCAGGGTGCTCTCCGTGGCGAGCTTCTTCGTCTCGCGCGTCGACACGGAGGCAGACCGGCGGCTCGAGCAGCTGGGCCGCACCGACCTCCAGGGCAAGCTGGCCGTGGCGAACGCAAAGCTCGCCTACCAGCACTACCTGCGCACGTTCGCAGGCGAGCGCTGGGAGTACCTCCGTACCAAGGGGGCGCGGCCGCAGCGGTGTCTCTGGGCGTCCACGTCGGCGAAGAACCCTGCCTACCGGGACGTGGTCTACGTCGAGGAGCTGATCGGCCCCGACACCGTGAACACGATGCCGCTCGAGACCGTGCGCGCCTTCCAGGATCACGGTGAGGTCGGCGAGACGCTGGCGGCGGGGCTCGACGACGCGCGCCGGGTGTTCTCCGACCTGGCCGCGGCGGGCGTCGACGTCGAGGACGTCACGGACACCCTCGAGGCGGAGGGAGTGCAGAAGTTCGCGGACTCGTTCGCCGAGCTGCTCGACGGCATCGCGGCGAGACAGGGGTCGTTGGCGGCAGCGTGACCGACCGCGCCAACCCGCTGCTCGAGGGCCTGCAGCTGCGCCGGCGGCCGGAACCGTGCGTCGCCGTCATCTTCGGCGCCTCCGGCGACCTCACCAAGCGGAAGCTTTTCCCCGCCCTCTACGCGCTCGCGTACCGCAAGCTCCTGCCCGAACGGTTCGGCGTGCTGGGCGTGGCACGGACGCCGCAGAGCTCGAAGGCCTTCGCCGCCGCCATGAAGAAGGCGGTGAAGGAGTTCGCCCGCGACCCGTTCCGTCAGGACGTGTGGGACTCGCTCGCGGCGGGGCTGCGCTACGTCGGCACCGACTCCGGCGACGACCCGGGCGAGGATCGCGTCGGGAGGGCGCTCGAGGAGCTCGACGCCGAGCGCGGAACCGCCGGCAACCGCCTGTACTACCTGGCGGTGCCGCCGTCGGCGTTCGCCCGCGCAGTCGGGGGGATCGGCGGGCGACGGGCGAAGGAAGGGTGGGTTCGGCTGATCGTCGAGAAGCCGTTCGGCCACGACCTCGCCTCGGCCCGTGAGCTGAACGAGCTCGTCCACCGGTGGTTTCGCGAGGACGAGATCTTCCGCATCGACCACTACCTCGGCAAGGAGACGGTGCAGAACATGCTCGCGCTGCGCTTTGCGAACGGCATCTTCGAGCCGATCTGGAACCGGCAGTTCATCGACCACGTGCAGATCACCGTGGCCGAGTCGATCGGGATCGAGGGGAGGGCGGGCTTCTACGAGTCGGCGGGCGCGATCCGCGACATCTTCCAGAACCACCTGCTGCAGCTGATGGCCCTGACCGCGATGGAGCCCCCCATCGACTTCACCGCCGACTCCGTCCGCAACGAGAAGGTCAAGGTGCTGAAGGCGATGCACACGCCCGGCCCCAAGTCGGTCGTGCGCGGCCAGTACGGCGCCGGCTACGTCGAAGGGGTGGAGGTGCCCGGCTACCGCGAGGAGCCCGGAGTGGCTCCCGGCTCGCTGACCGAGACCTACATCGCGGCCAAGCTGTACGTGGACAACTGGCGCTGGGCCGACACGCCGTTCTACGTGCGCGCGGGCAAGCGCCTCGCCCGCCGCGAGACGACGATCGCGATCCAGTTCCAGCGCGCGCCGCATCCGCCTTTCGAGGCGATCGCCGGCGACGGCCTGCGGCCCAACGTGCTTCTCATCCACGTCCAGCCCGACGAGGGCGTCTCGCTTGCGATCGGCGCGAAGGTCCCGGGGGCCGGGATGACGATCCGCACGGTGCACATGGACTTCCTCTACGGCGGCGCCTTCCGCACCGGCCTGCCGGAGGCCTACGAGCGCCTGATCCTGGATGCGCTGCTCGGTGACGCGACGCTCTTCACCCGCGAGGACGAGGTCGAGGAGCAGTGGAAGCTCGTCGACGCCGTCCTCGGCGGCTGGCAGCGGGACCGGCCGAGCTTCCCCAACTACGGCAGCGGTACGTGGGGACCGAGGTCGGCGGACGAGCTCATCCATCGCGACGGGCGCTCCTGGCGCCGGCACTGAGCGGAGCGATGGGCGTCGTCGGCGAGATCGAGCGCAAGCTGGCCCGGCTGCGCGCCCGCGAGGCGGTGGACGGGATGCCCGAGCTGCGGACGAGCACGATGACGCACGTGGTCTGGGCACCGCCGCCATGGCTGGGACAGGCGCGCCGGACGCTCGCCGGCCTCGCCGAGCGGCATCCCGCCCGCACCATCTTTCTGGTGCCCGAGCCGGGGCGCAGGGCGCAGATCAGCGCCGACGCGACGCTACGCGACTTCCAGGTCTACGGGCTCTCGCGCGAGGTGCTGTCCGAGGTGATCGAGATCCGGCTGCGCGGGCCGGCGGCGCGGCATCCGGGCTCGATCGTGCTGCCGCTCCTGATCTCCGACCTACCCGCGTTCTGCCGCTGGCGGGGTGCGCCGGCCTGGGGCTCCAGCGCGCTCGCCGAGATCGTCGCCGTGTGCGACAGGCTCGTCGTCGACTCGTCCGAGTGGCGGGGAGTGCCTACGGCCTACGAGAAGCTCGCGGCGTTGTTCGAGACGATCGCCGTCTCCGACATCGCCTTCTCGCGGACGCTGCCGTGGCGGGCGGGGCTCGCTGCACTGTGGCCGGGAATCGGGTCGGTCGAGCGGCTGCGGGTGGAGGGGCCGCGGGCCGACGCCGAGCTTCTGGCCGGCTGGCTGCGCTCGCGCCTCGGGCGCGAGGTCTCGTTGACCCGGCGCAGCGCGGAGGCGGTCTCGGCCGTGTGGGTCGGACGGCGTCCCTGCCGATGTCCCGGGCGAGCCCTCGAGCCCGAGCGATCTCCTCTCGGCCGAGCTCGACCAGCTCGGTCGCGACCCTGTCTACGAGGCGGCCGTCAGAGCGACGCTGGCGTGATCGCTGCGAGGAGAGCGTCGTGCAGGAGGCCGTTCGACGAGATGCCGATACCGCCGTCGGCCCGCGCGACGCCGTTTCCGTCGGTGAAGGTGCCACCGGCCTCCTCGACGATCGGCTGGATCGCGGCCAGGTCCCAGAGCGAGACGCCGACGGCGTCGATCGCCCCGTCCGCCGCGCCTTCGGCGACGAGCATGTGGGCCCAGAAGTCGCCGTAGCCCCGTGGGTGCCAGCAGCGGCTCGCGAGGTCAGGCAGCTGCTGCTCGAGCGCGAAGCAGAGCACCGCGTCCTCGATGTCGGCCACCGCCGAGACGTGGATCGGCTCGCCGTCGACGAAGGCGCCGGCGCCGCGTTCGGCCCACCAGCGGCGCCCGAGCGCCGGAGCGGAGACGACGCCGAGGAGGAGCTCACCGTGCTCCTCGAGCGCGATCAGCGTCGCCCACACGGGAATGCCGCGCGAGTAGTTGCGCGTCCCGTCGATCGGGTCGACGATCCAGCGCCGGCTACCGCCGCCGGTGACGCCGTGCTCCTCGCCGACGACGCCGTCGCCGGGTCGCTCGACGGCGAGGCACTCTCGGAGTGCCGACTCGACCGCCCGGTCCGTCTCCGTCACCGGGGTGAGGTCGGGCTTCGTCTCGACGACGAGGTCGTGCGCGCGGAAGCGGTCGAGCGAGATCGCGTCGGCAGCGTCCGCGAGCGCCAGGGCAAGCGAAAGGTCGGGGCTCATGCGAGCCCCGACCCTAGCCGATCACGACGGCGTGATTCTTGCTCTAGCGGGAGGCGACGAGCCGGAACTTCGGCTTCGCCACGGTCAGCCGCAGCGGGGGAGACCAGCTCATGAACTGGTGGCCGTCGGGCAGCGCACTGTTGATGCCGCGGATCCGGTACCACCACGTGCCGGGCTTGAGCGGCAGCCGTCGTGGCGGTGCCTCCGTCGACCGCCACGCGCTTGACGGCACGCCACGGATAGCGGGAGCGAGACCATTCCACCTCGTACGTGTCGGCGCCGGGCGCCGGCAGCCACGCGACGAGGGGGCGGCCGTAGAACGGCCTGTTGCCCGCCGACG
This sequence comes from uncultured Gaiellaceae bacterium, assembly GCA_963787085.1. GTDB lineage: Bacteria > Actinomycetota > Thermoleophilia > Gaiellales > Gaiellaceae > Gaiella. The sequence continues at coordinate 10,460 of CAWBBO010000003.1, forward strand.
CGATCAGGCGTCCTGCCGGAGACAGGCCCGAGGCGTACGCGGTGCCCTGGCCGGCGACGACCGGGGAAGATCGCCTTGCCGAAGGCGAGCACGCGACCTGCGGCGCATGCGTCCTGCGGCACCTCGGCGTCGAAGTAGTCGTAGCTCGCGATCTTCCCGTCCGCGGAGAACTTCGGCACCAGCTTGACCGGCACGACCGTCCAGAAGTAGCGCCCGTTCGGCCAGCCGCTCTCGAGCAGCTCGATCTGCGGCCAGGTGCTGTTCGATGCCTGCTCGACCGGGGTTCCCGTCGAGCCGTTCGCCGGCGGTGTCGTCGCGACGGGCGCGGCGGCGGTGTCGGTGACGACGCCGCCCTCGCTCGCGGGCTAGGCGACGAGCCCCTCGGCGGTGAAGGTCTTGCCTTCGTCGCCGCGCTCGAGGATCTGGCCTGCGGCATCGGCGACGGCCTGCGTCTCCGTCGGAAACTTGATCGTGCCGCGGTTGCGGGCGGCGTAGGCGGGGCCGCCACGATCGCGCCGCGGAAGACCGTGTTGACGCACTGGCGGTCGCTGAAGACGTAGACGCGATAGAAGCCGTAGGGGTCCCCGGCAGGCGTCGGTCGAGCCGGTGAAGACGAAGGCCGGCGTCATCTCGTGCGCCCCGGCTTGTCCGGCGTGCTCGTCGCGAGCGCCGTCACGGCGGCGACTGGGCGGACGACGCCGCCTGCGATCGGCGGGTTCGTCGAGTGAATGTCTGGCTCCACGGCCCGTAGTTGACGGGGGTGATGAAGCCCTGCGGGCTTGGCGACCCGGCGCACCGCGCGGACGCGCCACTTGATCGTGCCGGTATAGGCGGCGCTCTGGTGGAAGGCGTAGAACTCGCGCTGGTCGATCGCGTTGACGCGGGTCTCGACGACGCGGTTGATGCCGGTGAACCACACCTGGTAGCTCGTGGCGCCCTCACTTGGTCACCGACTAGCCGGCGGTGCCGATCGGCGTCGCAGCGGCCAGCGGGGTAAGGGACGGTGGCCTGCTGCGGGACGTCGTTCGGAGGCAGCGGACATGGGAGTAGCGCGTAGGGCTGCGAGCTGACCAGGGGAGCGCGCGCGACGTGCCGCTGGCGCGTGGACGGCCCGCACCCGGGCGTACGCTGCGTAGTTGCTGCGGAGGCGGGCCCGTCATCCGACGGGGGAGCGTCAGCGGGATCGCGACGGCAGGGCTCTTGAGCGACGAGCTGGCCCAGAAGATCGTGCCGTCCTGGAAGTTCGGCGTCTTCGCGAGCTGGAACTCGTAGCGGGAGGCGCCCTGATCGGCGCCCACGAGAACGACGGTGTCCGGGGGAAGTCACGGACGGCCGGCTCGCTGGCACGGAGCAGGAACGGCTTCAGCCCCTGGGGGGCCTGGAGAGAAGCTGAACCTCGTGCGAAGGCAGAGCCGGAGACAAGGGCGGCCGCAGCGATGGCGGCGAGGCCGAGGGAGGCGAGGCGAACGGTGCGCATAGCCCGTATGTCGGCATGATCAGGGCTTCGGCGCTCCCCCGTACGGGGGATGGGGGAGCCTGCCCGGTGCTCTCCGCCGGTAGGGGCGAGGCAATGCCTCGCCCGCGCCTGCCGGCGGCGGGCGTCAGTCCAGCTGCAGGTAGATCAGCGCGACCGCGAATGTGCCGAGGAAGAGCAGGAGGGCGAGCCCGAACAGGGCCCAGCCGAGGAGCAGGTTCCTGCGCTCGAGCTCGGGATCCATCGTCTACACCACCAGGGGGTCGATCGCCGCCGCGACGAACAGCAGCGCGAGATAGGCAAGGGAGTAGTGGAACAGCAGCACGGCATGACGGCGGGAGCTGTGGCGCCGCAGCTGCCACGCGAGGAGGAGGAAGTAGCCGCCGAGCAGCACCGCGGCGATCGTGTAGACCGGGCCGAGCCACCAGCCCACGGCAACCGTGAACGCGACCATGACGAGCGAGTAGAGCAGGATCTGCCGGGTCGTCTCGCGCTCGCCGCGCGTGCCGGGCAGCATCGGCACGTTGGCGGCAAGGTAGTGCTCCTTGATCATCAGCGCCAGCGCCCAGAAGTGCGGCGGCGTCCACAGGAACACGATCAGGAAGAGCCACAGCGCGGGCAGCGTCAAGGTGCCCGTGGCGGCGGCGAAGCCGACGAGCGGGGGGACGGCGCCGGCGGCGCCGCCGATGACGATGTTCTGGTCCGTGGAGCGCTTCAGGAAGCCGGTGTAGACGACGACGTAGAAGAGCCCGCCGGCGAGCGCGAGCGCGGCCGTGAGGACGTTGACGGTGGAGGCGAGCAGCGCGAACGAGAGGGCCATCAGGATGAGCCCGAACTCGAGCGCGCGCGGGGCCGGCACGCGGCCGGACGCGACCGGGCGGGCCGCGGTGCGGTCGCCCATGAGCCTGTCGATGTCGGCGTCCATGACGTGGTTGAGGGCGCTCGCGCCGCCGCAGGCGAGCGCGAGCCCGAGCATCGCGGCGGCGAAGTCGGGGCCGTCGGGCCAGCCCTGCGCGCCGACGAACATCCCGGCAGCGCCGGTGAGCAGCAGCAGGGTCATGATGCGCGGCTTCGTCAGGGTCACGTAGTCGCGCCACGGCCCCACCGGCAGCGCCTCGCCCCGGAAGGAGAGCGAGAGCGCGACGAGCGACGCCGCGAGGGCGGCACCCGCCGCCGCGACGTGCAGGCCGACGGCCCACGGTGCCTCGTCCGCCCAGGCGACGACACCCCCGGTCGCGATCGCCACCAGCATCAGCGCCAGAGCGGCGAGCGCCGGTGCGAGGAGGCGCGGATAGCTCGTGCGGGCGGCGACGGCTGCCGCGACGAGGAACGGGAGTGCGACGAGCGCGGCCCCCCAGTGGGCGCGGCCGAGGTCGAGGGCGGCGCTGACGACGACGGTGCCCGTCGCGACGGCACCGGCGACGATCGCGAGCCGCAGCAGCGGCCCCGGCGAGACGTCAGGCGCGGCGGTTACCGTCGCGACGTCACGAGGCGAGGCGCTAGAGAGCACCCGAGTCCTTCAGCGTGCGACGAAGATCGTAGAGGGGACGGGCGCTCGTCACGTACGGCACCGTTTCGAAGTTGTGTGCCGGCGGCGGCGAGGTCGTGTACCACTCCAGCGTGTCGGCGAGCCACGGGTCGTTCCCCGCGCGGCGGCCGTTGACGCTCTTCACGATCGCCGCGAGGAAGATCAGCATGCCGGCCCCCATCGTGAACGACCCGATCGTCGAGGCGAGGTTGTAGGCCTGCAGCAGCCCCGTGTCCTGGTAGGTGAACACGCGCCGGGGCATCCCGAGCATGCCTGCCAGGTGCTGCGGGAAGAAGGTCAGGTTGAAGCCGACGAAGGTGAACCAGAAGGCGGTCTTCGTGATCCGCTCGTCGAGCAGGCGGCCGTACAGCTTCGGCCACCAGTAGACGAGGCCGCCGAGGATCGCGAACACGGCGCCGCCGAAGAGCACGTAGTGGAAGTGGCCGACGACGAAGTAGGTGTCGTGCAGCTGCCAGTCGACCGGGAAGGCGGCGAGGTAGATGCCCGTCAGCCCGCCGAAGGTGAAGACCGACAGGAACGCGACCGCGAACAGCATCGGCGTGTCGAAGCTGAGGTTGCCGCGCCACAGCGTCGCGAGCCAGTTGAAGATCTTCATCCCGGTCGGCACCGCGATCACCATCGAAACGAGCATGAACCAGATGCTCAGTGGAGTCGACAGGCCGACCGTGAACATGTGGTGCGCCCACACGAGCATGGAGAAGAACCCGATCGCGATCGACGAGAACGCGATCGCCTTGTAGCCGAAGATCGGCTTGCGGCTGAAGACGGGGAGGATCTCGGAGACGATCCCCATCGCCGGCAGGATCATGACGTAGACCTCGGGATGCCCGAAGAACCAGAAGACGTGCTGGTACAGCACGGGGCTGCCGCCGCCCGACGGGTCGAAGAAGTGGAAGGTGCCGGGGAACTGGCGCTCGAGGAGCAGTGCCGTGAGGCCGGCCGAGAGGGCGGGCAACACGAGCAGCAGCAGCCAGGCGTACACGTAGATCGACCAGACGAACAACGGCATGCGCGTCCACGTCATCCCTGCGGTGCGCATGTTCTGGATCGTGACGATGAAGTTGATCGCCCCCACCAGGGAGGAGATCGTGAGGATGTGGAGCGACAGGATCCACAGGTCCTGGCCGTTGCCGGGCGACTGCAGCGACAGCGGCGGATACGCGGTCCAGCCGGTGTTGGCTGCGCCCCCCTTGGCGAAGAACGAGAGGCAGAAGACGAGCCCGGCGAACAGGTAGAGCCAGTAGGAGAGGGCGTTGAGCCGCGGGAAGGCCATGTCACGGGCGCCGATCATGAGCGGCACGAGGAAGTTGCCGAGGCCGGCGAGGATCGGCACGACGACGAAGAAGACCATGCCGGTGCCGTGCATCGTCACCGTCTCGTTGTAGGACGTGCCCGTGACGATGGACTGGTCGGCCTGCGCGAGCTGCGTGCGGATGAGCAGGGCCAGGAAGCCCGAGATCGCGAAGAAGACCCCCGCCGTCGCGATGTAGAGGAGCCCGATCCGCTTGTGGTCGACCGTGACGAGCCAGCCCGCGACGCGCCCACGCTGCCACTGGGAGACGGCCCTCGAGCCCGGGCTCGTAGCGACCGGGTTAGTTGCCACTGGCGAAGCGCTCCTTCAGGTAGTCGGTCATCGCCCTCATCTGGGTGTCGTTCCAGTCACGGCCGACGGCGGCCATCCGGAGCCCGCCCTCGTGGAGGAGCCGCTCGATGCCGGCTGCGTCGCTGACGAGCGAGGCTCCCTGCAGCTGCGGCGCGTTGTCGGCCACCCCGCCCTCGCCCGCCAGGCCGTGACATTTCGCGCACACCCCGTCGTACGACTCGCGGCCGAGCGGCGAGGTGCCGGCGTCCTGCTGGGCCTTCCGCTCGGCGAGCCAGGCGTCGAACGCGTCGCGCGGCATCGCTTCGACCGTGGCGAGCATGCGGGCGTGGTTGAGGCCGCAGAGCTCGGCGCATTGGCCGGAGTAGACGCCGGCCCGCGAGGCCTGGAACCACGTCGTGTTGACGCGGCCGGGGATCGCGTCGATCTTGCCGCCGAGCGCCGGAATCCACCACGAGTGGATCACGTCGTAGGCGGGCGCGGTGACGTCCAGCTGGACGACGCCACCGACGGGCGCGCGCAGCTCGTCGATCGCGATCACGCCGTTCGGGTACTCGAACTGCCAGTAGAACTGGCGGCCGGTCACCTTGACGACCAGGTTGGGCTCGCCGGCGCTTGCGGTGGGGACGTCCTTGATGCCCGGCAGCTTCACGAAGACGAAGACGGCGACCGCGAACAGGATCAGCACGGGCCCGACCGTCCACATCGTCTCCAGGCGCGACGAGCCGTGGATCTGTGCCCCGTCGGCGTGCCGGTGGCGCCGCCTCCGGCGGAACCGGATCAGGAACGCGATCAGCAGCGTCTCGACGAGGACGAGGATGGCGAGGATGAAGATCGTGATGAACCAGTAGCTCTGGCTGATGCCCTCGGCGTTCGGCGATTCCGGCGGGACCGGCGCGAAACCGCCGTTTCCCGCGAGTGCGGGAACGGCGAGAGCGAGCGCGGCGAGTGCCGCGCCGACGGTTGCGAACAGCTTGGGGCGCACGAGCGGTGTCATTCTACGAGGGTGAACGACACGGCGCGACATCGAACCCGCGTGCAGCTCCCCGCGGACGTGACTCGACCTTTCCAGGTGTACGTCAACGGCGTGCTCAAACAGGAGGGGCCGGACTACGTCGTGCGTGACGGCGCCCTCGTGTTCGAGGGCGAGCTGAAGCAGGAAGGCAAGCTCGGGCTGATGCGGTGGACGTCGATCGTGCTCGGGATCGCGGGCAGCTACGGCCGCAACGACTCGGTCGACGTCGTGTACGAGGTCGACGGCCAGCCCGTCGTCGCGGCCAAGCTGCCTGTGGAGCCGGCGTAGGAGAGTCGCCGGCCGGGTCGGCTCTCGGCGGGTGTCTCCCCGAACGGCAGGGGAGACACCCGCGTCCACGGCACTTCGGAGCCCCTATCCCGGCGCCAGCACGAGCCAGGCGAACCCGAGCGCGCCGCGGTAGCCGTCCTCGTACTCGTGCCTGCGCTCCGCTGCGAGCGCGAGCGCGTCCGGGTCGGGCGAGGCCTCCAGGCCGGAGCGCCAGCCGGCCTCGAACGCGTCCCATTCCTCCAGCGTCGACCGCTCGGCGTGCTCGACCCGGAAGCTCGCCGCCCGGGCGAGGCCCAGCAGCTCGTCGAAGTCGGGCAGCGCGCCGATTGCGCGGCGGGCGAGGGCGCCGGGCTCCTGTGCCCAGAACCCGTCGCCGTGGAGGAGCAGCCCGCCCGGGCCGACACGGTCGTGCAACGAGCGGAAGGCAGCGTCCGGCCCTCCGAACGCATGCGAGCTCCCGACGCAGATGACGACGGCACCGCGATCGTCGAACGAGGCGAGGTCGGTCTCGACGAAGTCGACGCGGTCCTGCAGGCCACGCTGAGCCGCAAGCCTGCGGCCGCGGTCGAGGGCGCGCCGGTCGGTGTCGACGCCCGTGCCAGTCGTCGCCGGGTGTGCGCGCATGAGGCGCAGCAGCAACTCGCCCCAGCCGCAGCCGAGGTCGAGAGCGTGGCGCCCGGGCGAGATCGGGAGGCTCTGTACGAGGGCGTCGGCCCGCGCGTCCGACAGGGGCGCGTTGAACGTCAGGCCGGCGTGGGCGAGCCGGCGCAGGTCGTCACGCACGCCCAGCAGCCTTCGCCGCCGACCGCAGGCGGGCCGCGGCCTCGGGGCCGAGCTGCGCCGGCTCCAGCTGCCACGTCCAGTTGCCGCCGATGACGCCGGGGCGATTCATGCGCGCCTCGCTCCCGAGCCCCAGCACGTCCTGGGCGGGAACGACGGCGAGCGCGGCGCGCGAGGACAGCGCCAGCTCGATCAGCGGCCACGGCTCCGCGTCGGGGAGGCATCCCGCCAGCGTGTCGGTGTCATGGGTCGACGTGTACACCACCTGGTTCTCCCGATGATTCGCCAGGCGGTGGGGATTGTCCTTGGTGCCGCCGAAAGCCCACACGAGGACGGCCATGCCGGGGAAGCCGAGCTGCTCGCGCAACTCGACGACGTCCGCGGTGATCACGCCCAGGTCCTCGACGATCACGGGCAGCGGCCCGAGCTCGTGCTCGACGGCTCGGAACACCGCCGCTCCCGGTCCCTTCTCCCAGTGCCCGTCCCGCGCCGTCGCTCCCACGGCGGGCACGGCCCAGTAGCCGGCGAAGCCGCGGAAGTGGTCGATACGGACCGCGTCCGCGAGCTCGAGCGACCGGCGCATCCGCTCCACCCACCACCGGTATCCGTCGCGGGCCATGGCATCCCAGTCGTACAGCGGGTTTCCCCACTTCTGCCCGTCGTCGTTGAGCGGATCCGGCGGCGCGCCTGCGACGAAGTCGTCGGACAGGAAGAGCTCGGCATGCGCTGCCTGGTCGCATCCCCGGGCCGCCACGTAGATGGGGACGTCGCCGATGATCCGCACGCCCCGCTCGGCGGCGTACCGGCGCAGAGCCGACCACTCGCGCTCGAACCGCACCTGGTCGGCGAGCGTGTCAGCTCCGGCGCAGCCGGCCCAGTCGTCCATCCAGTAGGAGTGGCTGCGGGCAAAGGCTGAAGCCTCGGAGGGCGCGACCCGCGCGTCCGGGTCCGCGAGCAGACCGGGCCAGCACGCGAATGCGGACCGCGATGCGTACGGCGAGCCGTGCTCGTCGGGCGGGTTGAGGGGCAGCACCTGCCACCAGCGAGCGCCGGCGGCGGCCAGCCAGTCCACGAACGCGAGCGCTTCCGGCCCCAGCCGGCCTCCCGGCAGCGAGGTCGGGTGGAGGCTGATTCCGAGCGACCGTGTGAGCCACATGCCCCGGACTGTTTACCTTGTCAGGGCATGGCATCGTCGCGCATCCAGATTCAGGACGTCCAGCCGCAGGTCGACTGCGGCCGCTATCCGTGCAAGGCGATCCTCGGCGACCGCGTGGGGGTGGCGGCGACGATCTTCCGTGACGGCCACGAGATGCTCCGCGCGACGGCGCGTTACCGGTCCTCCGGCGCCAGCCGCTGGCATGAGACGCCGCTCGAGCCGGTCGGCAACGACCGCTGGGAGGGGGGCTTCACGCCGGACGCGCTCGGCCGTTTCGAGTTGCGCGTGCAGGCGTGGGCCGACCCGTATGCGACCTGGCTCGACGAAGTCGCACGCAAGCTCGCAGCGGGCCGGTCCGACCTCGCCGGCGAGCTCTCGGAAGGCGAGGCGTTGTTCGGCCCCGGCACGGTCGAGGAGTGGCGGGAGCGGGCGGAGGCCCTGTCGCAGGCCGACCGCCGCGACGCCGCGAAGAGCCCTGTCCTCGGCGTCGACGTCGAGCGCGCACTCGCCCGCTTCGGCGCCTGGTACGAGCTGTTCCCCCGGTCGTGGGGAGGCTTTCGCGGGGTGGCCGCAGTCTTGCCCGACCTGGCAGAGCTCGGCTTCGACGTCGTCTACCTCCCCCCGGTGCACCCGATCGGGACGACGAACCGCAAGGGCCGCAACAACACGGAGCCGGCGCGCAAGACCGACCCGGGGAGCCCCTGGGCGATCGGGGCGGCGGCAGGCGGTCACGATGCGCTGCACCCGGTGCTCGGTACCGAGGCCGACTTCGACGCGATGGTGGAGGCGGCCCACGAGGCGGGGATCGAGCTCGCGCTCGACTTCGCGATCCAATGCTCGCCCGATCATCCGTGGCTGACCGAGCATCCGGAGTGGTTCCAGCGCAGGCCCGACGGCTCGCTCAAGGTGGCGGAGAATCCCCCCAAGCGCTACGACGACATCCACAACGTGAACTGGGAGAGCGCCGACCGGGACGGGCTGTGGAACGCCCTGCGCGACGTCGTCCTGCACTGGTGCGAGCGCGGCATCCGCGTGTTCCGCGTTGACAATCCGCACACGAAGCCGGTGCTGTTCTGGGAATGGCTGCTCGCGAGCGTACGGGCCGTCTACCCCGACACGGTCTTCCTGGCGGAGGCCTTCACGCGCCCTGCGCCGATGACGACGCTGGCCAAGGTCGGTTTCGGGCAGTCGTACACGTACTTCACGTGGAAGAACACGAAGGCGGAGCTCATGGAGCTCGTCGAGCAGGTGCGGTCGTGGTCCGCGTTCTACCGTCCCAACATGTGGCCGAACACTCCCGACATCCTGCATGCGTACCTGCAGCAGGGTGGCAGGCCGGCGTTCGAGGCGCGGCTCGTGCTCGCCGCGACCATCTCGCCGAGCTACGGCATCTACTCCGGCTACGAGGCGTGCGAAAACGTGCCGGTGCGCCGGGGCAGCGAGGAGTACCTCGACTCGGAGAAGTACGAGGTCAGGCGCCGCCGGCTCGAGGGCCCGCTGCTGCCGCTGATCCGCCGGCTGAACGCGATCCGCCGCGCGCATCCGGCGCTGCAGCGGTTCGAGAGCCTCCGCTGGCTCGAGACCCAGAACGACGACCTGATCGCGTACGTCAAGCGCGAGGCCGGCGACACGGTGATCGTCGTCGTCAACCTGGACCCGCGCGCCGCCAGGGAGGGGCTCTGCATCGTGCCGGGCGGCCTGGGGCTGCCCGAGACGTTCACGGCGCTCGACCTGCTGGCCGACACGGCCTTCCGGTGGCGCACGGGCCGCAACTACGTGAGGCTGCCGCCGGGCGGCGCCCACGTGATCGCGATCGGGGAAGCAGCGTGAGCCCCGCAGCATCCGGCCCTGCGCCCAGGGCGAGCGAGCACTGGTTCGAGCGGGAGCCGCTGTGGTTCAAGACGGCCGTCTTCTACGAGATCCACACGAGGGCGTTCTTCGACTCCTCCGACGACGGGTCGGGGGACTTCCGCGGCCTCACCCAGAAGCTCGACTACCTCCAGTGGCTCGGCATCGACTGCGTGTGGCTGCTGCCCTTCTACCCCTCGCCGATGCGGGACGGCGGCTACGACATCGCCGACTTCTACAGCGTGCATCCGGACTACGGCACGCTCGAGGACTTCGAGAGCTTCGTGCGCGCGGCCCACGAGCGCGGCATCCGCGTCATCGCCGACCTCGTCATGAACCACACCTCGAGCGACCACCAGTGGTTCCAGGAGTCGCGCGTCGGGCCGGACTCGCCCAAGCGCGACTGGTACGTGTGGTCGGACAACGTCCACGTCTACGAGGACGCGCGGATCATCTTCGTGGACATGGAGCGCTCCAACTGGACCTGGGACGAGCAGGCCGGTGCGTACTACTGGCACCGGTTCTTCTCGCACCAGCCCGACCTCAACTACGAGAGCCCCGCCGTGCAGGATGCGATGCTCGACGTGCTGCGCTTCTGGCTTGATCGTGGGCTCGACGGCTTCCGGCTGGACGCGGTGCCGTACCTGTTCGAGGAGGAGGGCACGATCTGCGAGAACCTCCCTGCCACCCACGCGTTCCTGAAGCGGGTGCGGGCCGAGGTGGACGCCAACTACCCCGACCGCGTCCTGCTCGCCGAGGCGAATCAGTGGCCCGAGGACGTCGTCGAGTACTTCGGCGACGGCGACGAGTGCCACATGGCGTTCCACTTCCCCGTCATGCCCCGCATGTTCATGGCGCTGCGGCGGGAGGAGGCGAAGCCGATGGTCGAGATCCTCGATCGCACGCCGGCGATCCCGGACGGCGCGCAGTGGGGGCTGTTCCTGCGCAACCACGACGAGCTCACGCTCGAGATGGTCACCGACGAGGAGCGCGACTACATGTACGCGGAGTACGCGAACGACCCGCGCATGAAGCTCAACGTCGGCATCCGCCGCCGGCTGGCGCCGCTGCTCGACGGCGGCCGCGACGAGATCGAGCTGATGCACGCGATTCTCTTCTCGCTGCCGGGCTCGCCGGTGCTCTACTACGGCGACGAGATCGGGATGGGCGACAACGTCTACCTCGGCGACCGCGACGGCGTCCGCACCCCGATGCAGTGGACGGGCGACCGCAACGGCGGCTTCTCGCGCGCCGATTTCGCCCAGCTGTACCTGCCGCCGCTGATGGACCCCGTGTTCGGCTACGCCGCCGTCAACGTCGAGGCCCAGCTTCGCTCCCCGACATCGCTCCTGCGCTGGCTGCGACGGTTCATCGAGCTGCGCAAGCTGCACCCGGTCTTCGGCGTGGGCGACTACGAGGTGCTGCGTCCGGAGAACCCGAAGGTGTTCGCTCACGTGCGCACCGCCGACGGCGACGTCGTCATGTGCGTGCACAACCTCGCGCGCTCCGCACAGGCCGTGGAGCTCGACCTCTCACGCTGGCGCGGCCGCGTCCCCGTCGAGATGCTCGGGCGCAGCGCCTTTCCTGCCATCGGTGACCTGCCGTACCTGCTGACGCTGGCGCCGCGCGGCTTCTTCTGGTTCCAGCTCACCGAGGAGGTCAAGGAGTGAGCCGGTCCGAGCGCCTCTCGTCGGACCAGCTTCTGGCGCTCGTCCAGGGGGAGCGCTGGTTCGCCGCGACAGGACGAGAGCTGGAGGGCGCGCACGTCTCTGCGATCGCGCACGCCGACGACGACCTGGAGCTCGCCCTCGTCGAGGTGCGGTTCCTGGAGGGGACGCACGAGACGTACCTGCTGGCGCTCGGCTTCGACGCCGAGGAGCCGTACGACGCGCTCGAGCAGCCCGGGCACGCGCGGCGGATCGCAGCGCTGTGCGGCGTCGAGACGCCGTGCGCAACCGTGCGGCCGATGGGCGTCGAGCAGTCGAACAGCTCGGTCGTCCTCGACGAGCGTCACGTGCTGAAGCTGTACCGGAGGCTCGAGGCAGGCCCGAACCCGGAGCTCGAGCTGTTGCGGCTGTTCGCCGAGGTCGGCTTCGAGAACGCCCCCCGCCTCAACGGCTCCCTCGAGCATCGCGGCGACCCGCTCGACACCTCGCTCGCCGTCGTCACGGGGCTCGTGGACGCGGTCGGCGGCGGCTGGGAGCTCACCATCGCCGCGCTCGCCTCCGGCGACCCCGGCTGGCTACCCCAGCGGGCCTACCGGCTGGGCGAGGTGACCGGCGCCATGCACGCGGCGCTCGCTGCCACCGACGATCCCCAGCTCGCGCCGGAGCAGCCGAGCGCGGAGGTCGTGAGCCTGCTCGCCGCCACGATCGACGAGGACGTCGCGCGGCTCTCGGTCGACGCGCTCGAGCTCGGCACATCTCTGCCGTTGCGATTCGAAGCGGTGCGCGATCTCGTCCACGACCTCAGCCACGTCGGCCCGCCGGGGCTCGTCACCCGGGTGCACGGCGACTACCACCTCGGGCAGGTGCTGTGGACGGCGGCAGGCGACTGGGTGGCGATCGACTTCGAGGGGGAGCCGGGCCGCTCCCTCGCCGAGCGCCGCCGGCGCACGTCGGTGGTGCAGGACGTCGCCGGCATGCTGCGCTCGTTCGCGTACGCGGCCCGCGGCATCGAGCTCCTGCACGGCGTGGAGGCGCCGGAGGACTGGGAGTGGTCGTGCCGCGCCGCCTTCCTCGACGGCTGGCGCTCCACCGTCGACGACCGCCTCCTGCCGGCGAGCGAGGGAGGGTTCGACAGGCTGCTCGACCTGTTCGAGCTCCAGAAGCTCCTGTACGAGCTGCGCTACGAGCTCGGGCACCGGCCGGACTGGGTGGTGATCCCGCTCGCCGGCCTCGAGCGCCTGCTGGAGACGTTATGAGTGAGGGTCTCGGCGAGCTCGACCTCCATCTCGTGGGCGAAGGGCGGCACGAGCGGCTGTACGAGCGCCTCGGCGCGCATCCGGTCGGCGGGGGTGTCCGCTTCGCCGTGTGGGCGCCGAACGCGCGGGCGGTGTCCGTGGCAGGGGACTGGAACTACTGGAGCGAGGGGGCGGATCCGCTCGCCCCGGTGGGCTCGTCGGGGGTCTGGGAGGCGGTCGTTCCCGGTGCGTCGGAAGGTTCCCGCTACAAGCTCGCCGTCGTCGGTGTCGACGGCATCACCCGGCTGCGGGCCGACCCGTACGCCGCCTACGCCGAGGTGCCCCCCGCCAACGCGTCCGTCGTCTTCCGCTCGCACCACGTGTGGCACGACGAGGATTGGCTCGAGCGGCGGCGCAGCTCGGATCCGCTCTCGTCGCCGATGTCGATCTACGAGGTGCATCCGGGGTCGTGGCGCCAGGGGCTGTCGTGGCGCGGTCTCGCGGCGGAGCTCGTGCCGTACGTGGCGGAGCTCGGCTTCACGCACGTCGAGCTGATGCCCGTGATGCAGCACCCGTACGCGCCCTCGTGGGGGTACCAGGTCACCGGCTACTACGCACCGCAGTCGACGTTCGGCGACCCGGACGACTTCCGCTTCCTCGTCGACGAGCTGCACCGGCACGGGATCGGCGTGCTGCTCGACTGGGTGCCCGCCCACTTCCCGCGCGACGCGTGGGCGCTGGCGCGCTTCGACGGGACGGCGCTGTACGAGCACGAGGACCCCCGCAAGGGGGCCCACCCGGACTGGGGCACGTTGATCTTCAACCTCTCGCGCCACGAGGTGCGGAACTTCCTGCTCGCGAACGCGCTCTACTGGGTGCGGGAGTTCCACGCCGACGGGCTGCGCGTGGACGCCGTCGCCTCGATGCTGTACCTCGACTATTCGCGCGAAGGTGGCGACTGGGTGCCGAACGTCCAGGGTGGACGGGAGAACCTCGAGGCGGTTGCGTTCCTGCAGGAGCTGAATGCGGTGCTGCACGATCGCGAGCCCGGCGTCTCGGTCACGGCGGAGGAGTCCACCGCGTGGCCCGGGGTCTCGCGGCCGACCGACGGCGGCGGCCTCGGCTTCACGTTCAAGTGGAACATGGGCTGGATGCACGACACGCTCGGCTATCTCGAGCACGAGCCGATCCACCGTCGTTTCCACCACGACGAGCTGACGTTCTCGCTCATGTACGCCTGGGACGAGAACTTCGTGCTGCCGCTCTCCCACGACGAGGTCGTGCACGGCAAGCGGTCGCTGCTCTCCAAGCTGCCGGGAGACCGCTGGCAGAAGCTCGCCGCGCTGCGGGCCTTGTACGGCTACATGTGGGCGCACCCCGGCAAGCAGCTGCTCTTCATGGGCGGCGAGCTCGGCCAGTGGGACGAGTGGTCGGAGGCGGGATCGCTCGACTGGCCGCTGCTCGACGACCCCGATCACGCCGGCCTGCACGGGCTCGTCGGCGATCTCAACACCGCCTACCGGGCCGAATCGGCGCTGTGGGAGGTCGACTTCCGTCCCGAGGGGTTCGGCTGGCTCGTCGGCGATGCGCGCGACGACAACACGGTCGCGTTCGCCCGCTTCTCGGCCGGCGGCGCGCGAGCGCTCGTGTGCCTGACGAACTTCTCCCCGGCGGTGCGGGAAGGGTGGCGCCTGCCGCTGCCGCGCGGCGGCACCTGGCGCGAGGTGCTCAACACCGACTCGCGCTTCTACGGAGGCTCCGACGTCGGCAACGGCCTCGGGGTCGCGGCGCGTGAGTCTGCCGCCGGGCACGGGTGGGCGGCGGAGGTCACCGTGCCGCCGCTGGCCACCGTCTGGCTCGTGCCCGAGGCGTAGTTCCGGCGCTCCGATCAGCCGTGATTCGCCGCACGCTTCCGCCTGGCCGGCGGCAGGCCGTGGGTTGGCCGAGGCGCCTATGGTGGCGCGAGCGCAGGCAGCAGGAGAGACTTTGTGGTGATTCACCACAAGCGCTTTCGGGCGTGGGGAGCTCGCGCCCGTCGCACCTTGCTGCTACGCGTTCTGCGCTCGACCTGCGCTGCTGCCTGTTCTGTGGCTCTGCGCTGCCGCTCGCTGGACGGATGGATCGAGCACGCAGGCCCCGGACAGTAGGCTGACCCCGTGGCTGCCGAGAACAGCATCGTCGTCGAGCAGCTCGTACGTGAGTTCAAGAAAGGCCCGCGCGCGGTCGACGGCATCGACCTCTACGTCGCCCCGGGCGAGATCTACGGCTTCCTGGGACCGAACGGTGCCGGCAAGTCGACGACCGTGCTGATGCTGACGACCCTGCTTCGTCGGGATCATCGACCACGGCCACATCGTGGCCGAGGGCACACCGGCCGCGCTGAAGGCCGAGATCGGGCGTCCGAGCATCCACGTGATCCCCTGCGGGGACGACGACCGGCCCCGGATCTCGGCCCTCCTCGCCCGCTTCGGCGAGCCGCTCGGCGACGGGCACGAGCTCGTCGTCAGGCTCGGCGAGGGGGTGGGGCTCGCCGACGTGATCCGGGCGATGGACCAGGACGGCGTCGTCGCCGACGACGTCGAGCTGCGCGCGCCGACGCTCGACGACGTGTTCCTGGCGAAGACCGGCCGCACGCTCGAGGGCGCGGCCGCTGCAGGGGACGACGACACGGCGCGATGAGCATCCTCGCGACCCAGATCGGTGCGCTCGCGCAGCGATCCGTCACCCGGACGGTACGACAGCCGGCAAGTGCCATCCCGCCTCTCGTCTTCCGGTCGTGCTCCTGAAGCGGGCCGGAGCCTGATCTCCGGCGGCCCCACGCATGTGGCGCTCGCGTTCGTGCTGGTGCTGCTGCTCGGCGTCGCGTTCACGACCTGGGCGCTCCGGGGCCTGAGGGCGGCCGAGGCGGCCGGGTAGGGGCGGGCGTGCCCGGCCCACCGCCGGGTCAGTCGCTAGGTTGAGGCGGTGACGGTCTGGCCCGGAGAGCCGTTTCCCCTCGGCCCCACGTGGGACGGGCGCGGCACCAACTTCTCGCTCTTCTCGGAGAACGCCGAGCGGGTCGAGCTGTGCCTCTTCGACGACGCCGACCGGGAGACCCGCTTCGAGCTGCCGGAGAACACCGCCCACAACTGGCACGCATACCTGCCGGGAGTCGGGGTGGGGCAGCGCTACGGCTACAGGGTGCACGGCCCCTGGGCGCCCGACAGCGGCCACCGCTTCAACCCGCACAAGCTGCTGATCGACCCGTACGCGAAGGCCATCGACGGCCCGATCCGGTGGGAGCGCGGACGCACCCTCGCCTACGCCGACGGAGACGACGGGGTGATGGACGAGAGCGACAGCGCCGCCGCCATGCCGAAGAGCGTCGTCGTCGACACGGCCTTCGACTGGGAGGGCGACGAGCTGCTGCGCCGCGGCTGGGACGAGACCGTCATCTACGAGCTCCACGTCAAGGGCTTCACGAAGCTGATGCCGGGCGTGCGGGACGACCTGCGCGGCACCTATGCCGGGCTCGCCTCCGAGCCGGCGCTCGAGTACCTCACCTCCCTGGGCGTCACCGCTGTCGAGCTGATGCCGATCCACCACATCGCAGACGAGCACGCGCTCGTCGGGAAGGGCCTCACGAACTACTGGGGCTACTCGACCATCGGCTTCCTCGCGCCACACGCGGGGTATGCGGCAACCGGCAGGCGCGGCGAGCAGGTGCGCGAGTTCAAGGGGATGGTGAAGGCGCTGCACCGCGCGGGTATCGAGGTGATCCTCGACGTCGTCTACAACCACACGGCCGAGGGGAACCATCTCGGCCCGACCCTGTCCTTCAAGGGGGTCGACAACCTCGCCTACTACCGCACCATGCCGGACGACCCGCGGCACTACATGGACTACACGGGCACCGGCAACTCGCTCAACCCGGCACACCCGGCCGTGCTGCGGCTGATCATGGACTCGCTGCGCTACTTCGTGATCGAGTGCCACGTCGACGGGTTCCGCTTCGACCTCGCCTCCGCGCTCGCACGGGAGTTCCACGACGTCGACCGGCTCTCGGCGTTCTTCGACATCATCCACCAGGATCCGGTGCTGTCCCAGGTGAAGCTGATCGCCGAGCCCTGGGACGTCGGCGAGGGCGGCTACCAGGTCGGCAACTTCCCGGTGCTGTGGACCGAGTGGAACGGGATGTACCGCGACACGATGCGCGACTTCTGGCGCAGCCACACGGCCGTGGGCGCGTTCGCCCAGCGGTTCACGGGCTCGAGCGACCTCTACCAGAGCGACGGCCGCAAGCCCTTCGCCTCGATCAACTACGTCACCTGCCACGACGGCTTCACGCTGCGCGACCTCGTCACCTACAACGAGAAGCACAACGAGGCCAACGGGGAGGACGGGAACGACGGCACGACCGACAACCGGTCGTGGAACTGCGGTGTCGAGGGGGAGACCGCCGACGAGGCCGTGAACGCCCTGCGCGAGCGGCAGGTTCGCAACTTCCTGACGACGCTGCTCCTCTCGCAGGGTGTGCCGATGCTGCTCGCCGGCGACGAGTTCGGGCGCACCCAGTCCGGCAACAACAACGCGTACTGCCAGGACAACGAGATCTCGTGGGTCGACTGGGAGATCGACGGCAGTGCGCAGCGCGTGCTTGCCTTCGTGCGGAGGCTGATCGTGCTCCGGCGCGAGCACCCCGTCTTCCGCCGGCCCGACTTCCTCAGCGGCACCGAGCGCAGGGGTTCCGGTGCGCCGGACGTGTGGTGGTTCCGGTCGGACGGCCGGGCGATGACGCGGCGGGACTGGGAGCGCGGCGACGCCTTTTCGCTGGGGGCCTTCCTGAACGGCGCCGAGATCACCGCGCGGACGCATGAGGGCGAGCCGGTCGTCGACGACTCGTTCCTGATCCTCTTCAACGCGTGGGAAGGCCCGATCACGTTCCGCCTGCCACCGGTCCGCTTCGGCAGGCGCTGGACGCTCGAGCTCTCGACGGCCGACCCGGAGCTACAGGCAGGCGCCTACGAGCTGCCCGTGCGCGGCGAGGCCGTCGTGGAGGGCCGCTCGCTCCTGCTACTCAGGCGGACTGGATAGGCTCGGACGGTTCGAAACGGAATGCAGGGTGTCTCCCGAAAGCAGGGGAGACACCTGGCTATCGGGTGCGTCGAGCACCCGCAGGCAGGCCTCGACGACGGCCGGGTCGAACTGGGTGCCCGCGGCCTCGCGCAGCCGGCGCCGCGCCTCCTCGACCGGCAGCGCGTCCCGGTAGGGGCGCGTCGTCGTCATGGCGTGGAACGCGTCGCAGGCGAAGATGATGCGCGCCTCGAGCGGGATCTGGTCTCCCGCGAGGTGGTCGGGGTAGCCCTTGCCGTCGTAGCGCTCGTGTGAGGCACGGACGATCGGCCGCACGCTCTCGAGCTGCTCGATCGGTGCGAGGATCCGCTCGCCGAGCTCGGGGTGCGTCTCGATCAGCGTGCGCTCGTCGGCCGTCAGCGGCCCCGGCTTGGTGAGGATGGCGGCGGGCATGCCGATCTTGCCGATGTCGTGGAAGAGCGCCCCGAGCTCCACCCGCTTGAGCGCGAGGGGGTCGAGGCCGAGCTCGGCCCCCACCCGGGTCGACATGTCCCTGATCCAGCGTGCGTGAGAGGACGTGTATTCGTCTTTGGCCTCGAGCGCGTTCGCGAGCGCCTCGACCGTGGAGAGGAACGTGCGCTCGAGGCTGCCGAAGCTGAAGGCGTTTGCGATCGCGAGCTTCGCCTGGGCGCCGATGCCGGCAAGCAGCTCGCGGTGGCGGTGGTCGAACCCGCCGGGATCGTCGAGGGCGACGGCGAGCGCCCCCCAGCCCGCGTCGAGCGGGATCGGCGCGACGGCGTATGCGTCTGCGGCGGAATCCCGGTAGGCGGGGCCGAGCACGGCCACGAAGTCTGCGCGCTCGACGACGAACGGCTCGGTGTGCGATCCGAACAGCTCGGCGGCGATCGGTGGGATGCGCGACCCGGCCGGTACGTGCACCGCCGTGTCGTCCTCGGTGAATGAGCTGCGGCAGACGAGCTCGCCCGTCTCGATGTCGGTCAGCCACACCGACGCACGCTTGCGGCCGAGGATCCGGGCGGCGCGGTATGCCACCCGGTCGAGCACGGCGTCGAGCTCGGTCACCGAGGAGAGCTCGCGAGACAGCTCGAGCAGAGCCTTGGCGCTCTCCGCCTCGCGGCGCTGCGCCTCGTACAGCTGTGCGTTCACGAGCGCCACGGAGGCGTGCCCCGCGAGCACCTCGAGGAGTCGGAGGTCGTCGGCGTCGAACTGGTCGCGCCCGAGCTTGGAGATCACGATCACGCCGACGACCTGCGGGCCGTAGCGCAGCGGGACGGCCAGCAGCGACTCGGCGATCTGGGCGGTGCCCGCGATGTGGTGGCCGATGCCGCAGTTGGCGGCGTCGCCGGTGAGGAACGGCTCGCCGGTCTCCGCCACGTGGCCGGTGACACCGACGCCGACGCGGGTGGCGAGCACCTCGAGCGCCGACCCGGGTGCCGCCGAGAGCTCGCCGCGGAACGCGACCGGTCGCAGGTCGTCGCCCTCGCGCAGGAACACCCGGCAGTTGTGGTAGTCGATCAGCTGGCGCAGCTCGTTGGCGATCGTGGAGCCGATCTCGCGCGACGTCGTTGAGACGGCTCAGCTTGGAGGAGACGCCGTGCAGCATCTTCAGGTGCGCGATCGAGCGGACGTCGTCGCGCCGGACGGCGGGCGCCTCCGGGCGCTCGCTCTCGTCCTCGTGGAAGACGACGATCCGGCTCTTGCCGCGAGCCTTGGCCGTCATCATCGCCAGCTCGGCGCAGGCGACGAGCTCACGTGGGTTGGCGGCATGCTCGGGGCCGAGCGCGATGCCGATCGAGATGCCCATCGGCCCGGCCGTCTCGAAGTCCGCGATCGCGATGCGCTCCGCCACCCGCTCGGCGAGCGCGTGCGCGGCTGCAAGGTCGGCGTCCCGCATGATCACGGCGAACTCCTCGCCGCCGATGCGGCAGACGTCGTCGCTCTGGCGGACGACGGCACGCAGGTGATCTGCGAGCTCGGCGAGGACGTGGTCGCCGACCGCGTGGCCGTAGATGTCGTTGACGCGCTTGAAGTCGTCGAGGTCGAGCATCACCAGGGCGACGGTGGTGTTCCCCGCCGAGGCGCGCACGAGCTCGCTCCGCAACCGTTCGTGGAACGCCCGGTGGTTCCACAGCCCCGTGAGGGGGTCCGTCTGCGCCTGCAGGGCGAGGGACGCGTGCACGTGGGCGTTGTCGAGCGCGAGCGCGGCTGCGTCCCCGAAGCGAACGGCGAGGCGGAACTCGTCCTCGGTGAAATCCTGGAGGCCGACGCGGTAGATGTTGAGCGCGCCTTTCACGCGTCCGCGCGCGATCAGCGGCACGGCGATCAGCGACTCCGGGTCGGGCGGCGTGCCTTCGACGAAGCGGACCCTCGGATCGAGGTCGGCGCGGTTCGCGAGCACGGGCTCGCGGTGCTCGACGGCCCAGCCGGTGATACCGGTGCCGAACGCGAACGGCTCGTCGGCGAGCACCTCCTCGGCGTACTGGCCGCGGGCGAACACGCCGCGAAGCTCCGCCTCTGCCTCGTCGGCCTCGTAGAATGCGAGGTCGTCGTGGGGGATCAGCTCCCCCACCGTGTCGGCGATCCGCTCGAGCAGCGCGTCGAGGCTCTGCTCCGAGAGGACGTCGTGGAAGACGTCGGCGAGCTTGCGATACGACTCGACGAGCTCGGGTGAGGCGGCCGGGCCGGCTCTGGCGGGGTCGTCGGTGACGAGCGGGATGGTCGAGGCAGCCGCAGGAGTGTTTGCAGGTGGGTTCACGATCTCGCCAACTCATCGGCGAGAGACGCCAACCCCTTGAGATGTGCGGCCTGCGTGCCGATCAGATGCTGGAGATGACGGACATAGGAAATGAGGCGGCGATCGCCAACAACTGTCGTGTGAGGACAGCGCTCGTGCTCGTGCTCTCGGGGCTTGCGCTCGCGCTGCCCGCCTCCGCGTCTGCGCGCGTGTCGGTGTGGTTCGAGAAGGGCGGAGAGCCGGTCTCGGTGGCGCGCGGCGGCTCGACGATCGAGGGCGCGGTGCGGGCCCTGCTCGCCGGGCCGACCGTCGCCGAGCGGGCACGCGGCCTCCGCTCCGCCGTGCCGGCACGGACGCCCCTGCGAGGGCTCACGATCGAGCGGAGGATCGTCACCGTCGACCTCGGCTCGCGCTTCGCGGCCGGCCGCGGTGACGCCTCGTTGCGCGCCCGTGTCGGCCAGCTCGTCCGCACCGTGCGGAACGTGCCCGGCGTGCGAGCCGTGCGCGTGCTCGTCGAGGGCGGCGTCCCGGTCGGCTTGTTCCCCGGCTATGACCTGCGCAGGCCCGTCAGCGCGGCCGTCGACGACGCCACGGTGCGGTCGCCGTCGCCGCGCGAGCTGCGCCAGGCCCTCGTCGATCTCGGCTTCATGGCCCCGTCGGGCCTCTCCGGCGCGGACGCGGCCCAGGTGGCGACCGCCGTGCTCGGCTTCCAGAAGTGGGTCGGGCTGCCGCGCGACGGCGTCCTCGGCCCGACCACGGTCAGCGCGCTCGAGCGAACGGCTCGGCCTCAGCCGGCCCGCCGGGCGCCCGGCCGCCGCATCGAGGTGCAGATCGGCCGCCAGCTGGCGTTGCTGATCGAGAACGACAAGGTCATCCGCTCGGTGCACATCTCTTCGGGAGCGGGAGGAGCGACGCCGATCGGCTCGTTCCGCGTCTTCCGCAAGGAGCGCTACTCGTGGTCGGTCCCGTTCAAGGTCTGGCTGCCGTGGGCGAGCTACTTCACCGGCGGCGTTGCCTTTCACGAGTACGGGTCGGTGCCCACCTACGCCGCCTCGCACGGGTGCGTGCGCGTGAACCACTACGACGCGCCGGTGCTGTACGAGTTCGCCTCGCACGGCACCCCGGTCGACGTCCTCTACGAGAGCGTGTGACCGCGCGGCGTGCCATCGGTGCCCTGGCGGGCGGGCTCGGCGTCGCCGCGGGGATCGTCACCTGCGCGGTCGCCGCCGCCACGCTGCTCGTCGCCCTCGGCCTGCCGGCACAGGGCCGGGCCGACGACACGGCCGCGAAACCGGCCCGCGCGCTGCCACCGCCGGAGCTCGTCGTCGCCCTCAGCCTCGGCGACCCGGCGCTCCAGGCCGGGGTCGCGCGCGACGGCCGCGTCATCCTCGCCCGGGGCTCGAGGTCGAGGTCGCGAGAGCGCTCGCACGCCGCCTGCGGATCCGCCAGGTCCGCTTCGTCGATGTGCGCCCGAGCTCTCGCCTGCTCGCAGCGGGCACGAGGACGTGGGGTGTCGCGATCGCCTCCGTCCGTCCGACACGGGCTGCCTCCGCCGCCGCCGATCTCAGCATTCCGTACCTGGGCACCGACCAGGCGGTCGTCCCCCGGCGCGGCCTGCCGCGCCCCGGGCGCTCGCCGACCTGCTGAGCAAGGCAGTGTGCGCCGTGCGCGGCAGCGACGGTGCTGCGGCGATTGCAGCATCGGTGCGCCCGCGCTCGCGTCCGCTGCTCGTGCCCTCGAACGACCGCCTGCTCGAGCTCGTTCGCACCGGCGTGTGCGACGCGGCGCTCGTCGACGCCGCCGCGGTCGGCCGTCTGGTGGCCGGCAAGGGCGGCCGCTTCGGCCCGATCGTCGCGAAGGTCGAGCACGGCGGCGGGCTCGTCGTCGCCGTTGCGCGGAACGGTCCCGTCGCGGTCGCCGACGTCGACCGGGCCTTGCGCCGCCTGCGTGCCGACGGCACGCTGCGCCGGCTCGCGCGGGCATGGCTCGGGATCGACCCGGGCCGCCTGCGCACGCTCCGCTGATCGGGAAAGCGGC
>CAWBBO010000004.1:0-68004 GCA_963787085.1 uncultured Gaiellaceae bacterium
CGGCTCGTCCTCCCAGTCGCGCCACTCCACGTCGTGCTCGGCCACGTAGGCGTGCACGGCGGCGCCGACGGTGGGGTGGAAGCGCTGCGCACCGATCAGGTCGAGCAGGCCGTACGCCTCCAGCTTGTCCTTGGCCGGGCCTTTCAGCTCGGCGAAGGCGAGCTCGACGCCGGCCTCCTCGAGCTCGCGGCCGAGCTCGATCAGCATGTCCGCCGCCGTCGTGTCGACGTCCGTGATCGGCTCCGCCGCCACCACCACCGTGCGCACGGGCTCCGGCGCCGCCTCGACGGCGCGCAGCAGCCGCTCGCGGAAGACGCCGGCGTTCGCGAAGAAGAGCGGCGCGTCGAAGCGGTACAGCAGCAGGCCGGGGACGAGCGCCGCCTCGGGGTGCCGGCCGACGTCGTGGTAGCCCTTGCGGCCGGCGACGCGGCCGAGCACGGCGTCGTACGGATGCCAGGCGCGCCAGAGGAACGCGAGCGCGGAGAGGCCGATCGCGATGCCGATGCCGGTGAGGACGCCGAAGAAGAGGACGCCGAGGAACGCGGCGACGGCGAGCCCGAAGTCCACGTGGTTGACGCGGCGCAGCCAGCGCAGGGCAGGCAGGTCGATCAGGCCGATCACCGCCGTCATCACGACGGCCGCGAGTGCCGTGTGCGGCAGGTTCTTCGTCAGCCCGGTGCCGAGCATGAGCACGAGCGCGAGCGCTCCGGCGGCGACGACGCCCGTGAGCTGGGTGCGGGCGCCCGCGGACTCGGCGACGGGCGTGCGGGAGGAGCTGCTCGAGAGCGGGAACCCCTGAAAGAGGCCGCTCGCCAGGTTTGCCGCCCCGAGCGCCAGGAGCTCCTGGTCTTGGTCGACGCTCTGGCGCAGCCTGGTCGCGTAGCTGCGCGAGAGCACGCTCGTGTCGGCGAACGCGACCAGGGCGACGGCGAACGCGGACAGCGTCAGCCGTCCGAGGTCGCCGGCCGAGACGCTCGGCACGGTCAGGCTCGGCAAGCCCTCGGGCAGCGGCCCCACCGTCGTGATCTCGTCGGCGAGGCCGAGCGCGGCGACGAGGATGGTGGCGCCCGCCACCGCGATGAAGACGCCGGGCACCTTCGGCGCGGCACGCCGGATGAGGAGGATCACGGCCAGGCAGGCGGCGCCGATCGCGAGCGCCACGGGCTCGGTGCGGTCGAGCTCGCCCGGCAGCTCCCGCACCGCCTCGACGAAGCTCTCGGCGGAGAGGGGGATGCCGAGCAGCTTCGGCAGCTGCGTCGCGAGCACCGTCAGCGCGATGCCCGCCAGGTAGCCGAGTCGCACGGGTTTGGAGATCAGGTCGGTGAGGAAGCCGAGGCCGGCGAGCGCCCCGAGCGCCAGGATGGCGCCGACGAGGAGCGCCAGCATCGCCGCCAGCTCCATCCGCTCGCCGGCGCTCGCCCCGGCGAGCGGGATGATCGCCGCCGCCACGACCGGCGACACGGCCGAGTCGGGGCCGAGCACGAGGATCCGCGACGGCCCGAACAGGAAGTACGCGAGGAGCGGCAGCATCGTCGCGTACAGCCCCGTCACTGGCGGCAGCCCGGCGAGCTCCGCGTACGCCATCCCCTGCGGCACGAGCAGCGCGGTGAGGACGATGCCGGCGAGGAGGTCGTGCTGCAGCCAGCCGCGCTCGTAGGTGGCGAGCACGCGCACGCCGGGGACCCAGCGGGCGACGTTGCTCGTCCCGATCCGGCGGCTCACGGGCTTGAGGCTACGCCGGGGGCGTCGGCGACGTCAGGCGAGCAGCTCGGCGGGCACGAGCTTCGACACCTCGACGATCGAGTCCACCGGCACGTTCGCGCGGCGCGCGGCGGCGACGATCGTCTCGGGCGAGGGCGCCTCGTAGAGGCAGTAGGAGCGCTGGCGGTCGGCCGAGAGGAACGAGAAGAGCCAGCTCACCCCCTCGTCGGCGTTGACCTCCTCGATCAGCCGGACGTCGTCGGCCGTCAGGTCGAGCTGCTCTGCGAACGTACGCTCGATCACATAGAGCGGCATCGTGCGATGGTACCGCTTCCGCTACGGCGTCACGAGCCCGCGCCGGTTCGCATAGGTGGCAGCCTCGGTGCGGTTGGCGCAGCGCGTCTTCCTGAGGATGCTGCGCACGTGGTTGGCGACGGTGTGCTCGCTGATGAAGAGCTCCTTGCCGATCTCCCGGTTCGAGCGGCCGTCTGCGACGCGCACCAGGATCTCCACCTCCCTCGCCGTGAGACCGTCCGGGAGCGGTGCGGTGGTGTCGACCGCCGTGCCGAGGGCGGACACCTTCGCGAGGACGGAGACGAGGCCGAGCTCCTGCGCGAGCTGTACCGCCTGGCCGAGGAGCGCGGCGGCCTGCGCCCGGTCGTTGCCGGAGCTGCGGGCCAGCAGCATGCGCGCGTGCTCGAGCAGCGTGTGGGCGAGCCACGTCTTCGCCGCGAGGCGCTCGTTGAGCGCGATCGCCGCAGTGAAGTGCTCTTCTGCGCGCGGCCAGTCGCCGAGCACGGCGGCGAGCATGCCGAGGTGGCGGTCGGCGGAGCCGTGGCAGGCGACGAGGTGGCCGATCTGGATGTTGGTGCCGGTATGCGGAGCGAGCTCGGGATAGACGACGGCCGCCGTCTCGGCGTCGCCGACGGCGGTGGCGGCATCGGCGAGGTAGGTGAGGGTGCCGAGCCAGAGCCGGTGCCGCCGGGCGTCCAGCCCTTCTGCCCGCAGGCGGGCGAGCTCCCGGCGGGCGTCGCTCTCCATCCCCAGGTCGGCCAGCAGGGCGGCGAGCCCCGGCCCCCAGGCGCTGCCACGGGCCGAGCCGGCGAGCACACGCAGGACCGGTGCGAGCTCCGCCAGGCGTCCCTGCTCGCGGCGGATGCCGAACATCTGGATGCCGTGCACGCTCGACGCGTCGCGCCCCGTGAGCAGGCGGCTCCATTCGCGCGAGCGCAGCGCGGCCGCCTCGGCGCCGGCGAGGTCGCCGTCGCACAGCGCGAGGGCCGACGCGTAGTGCTCGGCGACGTGCATCCGGAACGGCTCGTGCAGCGCGCGCGCGAGGTCGAAGAGCCGGGCGAGCGCGTCCCGGGCGGCGGCGTGGTCGCAGAGGCCGACGAGCGACGGCACGAGCCACCAGAGGGCCTCTGCCCGGATCTCGACGTCGCCGAGCTCCTCTCCGATCTCCACGGCCTCGGTGAGCATGGCGTGGATCTCGTCCGTCGACCTCGCCCCGCGCGACCAGTAGGCGGAGGACAGCACCCATCCGAGCGCGGCACGGTCGCCGAGAGCGCGGGCCATCGCCGTCGCCTCGTCGCGAACATGGGCTGCGACCGCGTACTCCCCCTTGAAGTCGAGCGCGCGGGTGAGCGCCCCCAGCAACCGCACGCGCAGCTCCGACGGCTCCTCGCCGAACGCGGCGACGGCTTCGCCGAGCAGCTCCACGGAGCCTTCGTCGTGGATCGCCGGACGCCAGCAGGCTTCCTCGAAGCCGATCGCGGCGCGGGCCAGCAGCTCGGTGTCTCCTAAAGACCGGCCGATCGCGGCCGCCTCCCGGCAGGCCTCGAGCGCCTCCAGCGAGCGCCCTGCCCTGTGACACGCGTAGCCCAGATCGAGGTGGACGATGCCCCGCTCCCGGCGATCGTCGACGCCCAGCGCCAGAGCCGCGCGCAGGCGCTCGGCCGCCTCGTCGAACGACAGCGCGCCGGATGCCGACTCGGCCGCGAGCAGGTTGTACGAGACGGCCCGGTCGCGCCCACCGACCGGCGCCGCCTCGGAGTAGTGGTGCGCGAGCGCCGCCAGCCGCGCCCGCCCGCCGCCCGGGGAGGGGTCGCTCTCCAGCGCCCGCGCCACGCGCAGGTGCAGCCCGGCGCGGCGTGGCGCCGAGACGCGGTCGGCGACCGAGCGGCGCACGAGCTCGTGGGCGAAGCGGTAGGCGAGGCCTCGCTTGGGCACCTCCTGCACGAGGCCGCTGCGCACCGCCTCGTCGATCGCGTCGAGCAGGTCGCCCTCGGCCAGCTCGGCGGCGCGGCGCACGGTGTCCAGCTCGAACTCGGCTCCGATGATCGCACCGAGCTCGAGCACGTCGCCCGTCGTCGGTGCGAGCCGCGCGAGCCGGTGCGTGACGACCTCGCGCACGGTCTCCGGCGTGCCGATGTCGTCGAGCGGGAATCGCAGCCGCACGGCGAGCGGCCCGACCTCGAGCGCGTCGGAGTGGACGAGGTCGCGCCAGAGCTCGGTGAGCAGGAACGCATTGCCGTCGGTGAGGCCGAGGATCGCCTCGGTCACCTCGCGCGTCGCGTCCGCGCCCGTGGCCAGGTGCACGAACTCGGAAACCTCGTCGTCGCTCAGTCCGCCCAGCCGCACCCGAACGACGGCTTCCGAGCGGGCGACGTCGGCCAGCGTCTCCGAGAGCGGCGTCGAGATGTCGGCCTCCAGGTCGCGGAAGGTGGCCACGAGCAGCACCCGTGCCTCGGTGCCGGCTCGGACGAGGTGCCGGACGAGGAGGTGGGACGGGGCGTCGGCCCAGTGCACGTCTTCCAGCACGAGCAGCACGGGCGCACGTGCGCCGACCGCAGTGAGCAGATCCGTGATCGCCGTGTGCAGACGGTGCCGCTCGGTGTCCGCGTCGGCCGCGAGGGGAGGAGGAAGGTCGCCGACAAGGTCCGGCAGGTCGGGCAGCAGGCGCGCCAGCTCGCCTCCGCCCGCTCCCAGGTCGGCCCGCAGCGCGGCCGGGTCGCGCCCGCGGACGAACGAGTCGAGGGCCTCGACGAACGGGCCGTAGGGTGTCGTCACGACCGCGTCGCAGGCTCCGTAGAGCACGATCGCGCCTTCGTCTGCGAGCTTCGCCGCCAGCTCGCGGACGAGGCGGCTCTTGCCCGAGCCGGGCTCGCCGGAGACGAGCGCACCTCGCCGACCTTCGGCCGGCGCCCGCGGCAGCAGGGCGCTCAGGGCCGCAAGCTCGCGGGAGCGGCCCGCGAACGGGAACGACGGCGGCAGGCGCAGAGGCCCTGGAAGAAGGTGCACGGCGATAGTCAGGATTGATTATCAGCCCGGCGTGTGGGTCTTGGGAAGTCGGTCAGGCCGGGTCATGACAGCGGGCCGCCGCCGCCGTACCCTCGAGGACGATCCACGAGCCAGGAGGAAGCCTTGAGTACCACGGTCACACCTGCCCATGCTGCCCGCGCGGAGCTTGGCGCGTTCGCCGGCGAGCTGATCGGACCGGACGACGCCGGCTACGACACCGCACGGGCGCTCTTCAACGCCATGATCGACAAGCGACCGGCCCTGATCGCCCGCCCCGCCACTGTCGACGGGGTCGCCGCGGTGATCCGCTTCGCGCGCGACCACGACCTGCCGCTCGCGATCCGTGCGGGCGCTCACAACGGCGGTGGCCTCGCCAGCGTCGACGACGGCGTCGTCTGCGACCTGTCGCTGTTCCGGGACATCTCCGTCGATCCGGGCACCCGCACCGTGCGCGTCGGCGGCGGCTGCCTCTGGCGCGAGGTCGACGCCGCCACGCAGCCGCACGGGCTCGCCGTGCCGGGCGGGATCATCTCGAGCACGGGCGTCGCGGGCCTCACGCTCGGCGGCGGCCACGGCTATCTCACCCGCGCCCACGGGCTGACGATCGACAACCTGCTCTCGGCGCAGGTCGTCCTCGCCGACGGGACGCAGGTGACCGCGAGCGCCGACGAGCACCCCGACCTGTTCTGGGCGATCCGGGGCGGCGGCGGCAACTTCGGCGTCGTCACCGAGTTCGTGTTCCGCGCGCACGCGGTCGACACGGTGGTCGGCGGCCCCACGTTCTGGGCGCTCGAGGACGCGGGCGCGCTGCTCGCCGCCTACCGGGAGTGGCTGCCGTCGGCGCCGCGGAACGTGATGGGCTTCTTCAACTTCCACACCGTCCCGCCCGGACCGCCGTTCCCGGAGGAGATCCACCTCCGCCAGGTGTGCGGCGTCGTCTGGTGCGTCGACGGCACCGACGAGGAGGCGGAGCAGGCGATGCAGCCGCTGCTCTCGGTCGCGGAGCCGCTCATGCACGGCGTCGGCCGGATGCCGCTGCAGGCGTTGAACAGCGCCTTCGACGGGCTCTACGGCCCCGGCGACCAGTGGTACTGGCGCGGCGACTTCGTCAACGAGATCCCGGACGAGGCGATCGCGCGCAACCAGGAGTGGAACGCGCGCATGCCGACCTTCAAGTGCGGCTCGCACCTCTACCCGATCGACGGGGCGGCGCACGACGTCGCACCGGAGGACACCGCCTTCGCCTACCGCGACGCGACCTGGTCGCAGGTCTTCATCGGCGTCGATCCCGATCCGGCCGGCGCCTCGGCGCTCCGCGACTGGACGGTCGGCTACTGGGAGGCGCTGCACCCGTACTCCGCCGGCGGCGCCTACGTCAACTTCATGATGGAAGAGGGCCAGGCCAGGGTGAAGGCGACCTACGGCGGCAACTACGACCGGCTCGCTCAGGTGAAGGCGACCTACGACCCGGACAACGTGTTCCGCGTCAACCAGAACATCCTCCCGGCGGGGAGCTAGACGTCTCGCAGGGCATGCGCCGGGCGCGGCCGCACCTGGCGCATGCCCTCCGCGGCTGCGCCACATCCCCGATCTCGGCGACATCGACGTCGGCGATCTCGAGCAGGCGGAGGAGCAGAGCGGCGTCGCGATCGACGGGCACATCGTGCTCCTCTGCACCGGCTTCCATGCGCGCCACTGGCCCGAGCGCGAGGTCGTGACGACGAACCCGGGGCTGACGGCGGCTGCCAGCCACTGGCTCGCCGACCGGTCGCGCGTGCACGGCGTGGAAGGCCCCTCGACGGACAAGGCGGGGACGAAGGAGTTCCCGAATCACCGTGTCTGCCGCGACCGGGGGATGGTGCACTACGAGTGGCTCGTCAATCTGGAGCAGCTGCTCGGCAAGGGCGAGTTCCAGTTCACGGGCTACCCGCTGAAGTGGCTCGGTGGGACGGGCTCGCCGGTACGCGCAGTCGCGGAACTCTCGGCGTGAGCCGGGTGACCCGGTAGGGAGGGGGCAACGTGCAGCTCGGCGACTATGCGGCCTGCGATGGCGTCGGCCTCGCGCTGCTCGTTCGCACCGGTGAGGTGTCGGCCGCGGAGGTCGAGGACGCGGCCCGGCGGGCGATCGCCCAGCTCGAGCCGGCTCTCGGCGCCACGGTCGGCGAGCTGCTCGAGCCGGCGCTCGAGGCAAGCGGCGACGGCCCTCTCGCGGGCGTGCCGTTCGCCCTGAAGGAGGTCGCTCCACATCTGCAGGGGCAGGTCACCCAGCTCGGTAGCCGCTGGGCGGGCGACGGAATCGCGGGCGTCGCGGACACGCACTTCGGCCGGCGCGTTCGCGCCGCTGGGCTGCGTGTCATCGCCCGCACACGGGCGCCCGAGTTCGCCTTCAACGTCACGACGGAGCCCGTCGCACACGGGCCCACCCGCAACCCGTGGGATCTCGAGCGCAGCGTCGGCGGCTCGAGCGGCGGAGCGGCGGCGCTGGTTGCGGCACGGGCGCTCCCGCTCGCCCACGCGACGGACGGAGGCGGCTCGATCCGCATCCCGGCCTCGCTCTGCGGGCTCGTCGGCCTGAAGCCGACCCGTGCGCGGATTCCGGTCGGCCCGGGACAATGGGAGGGGCTGCACGGGATGGCGCACGACTTCGTCCTGTGCCGCACGCTGCGCGACGCCGCGGCCTCGCTGGATGCTCTGCACGGGCCGGGCGCGGGCGACAAGTACGTGATCCCGCCGCCGGCTCGTCCCTATGTCGAGGAGCTGAACGCCGAGCCGGGCCGTCTGCGTATCCGCTGGACCGCCGACGCCTGGTCGGGTGCGCCGGTTGCGGCGGAGTGTCGCGCCGCCGTCGAGACGACTGCCCGCGCGCTGGACGGGCTCGGCCACGATGTCGACGCGGGGACGCCGGCAATCGATCCCGACGTGCTGCACCGCGCGCTCGTCACGGGCTGGGCGGCGGGCCTCGCCCAGCGGGCGGCCGCCCTCGAGCGCACCCTCGGCACGCCTCCGGCGCCCGACACCGTCGAGGCGTGCACGCTGGCCATGCTTCGCCACGGCGCGTCGATCTCGGCGGTCGAGCTGCTCGACGGCCTCGGCGACTGCAACGCTGTCGGACGTGCGATCGGGACGTTCTTCGAGGACGCCGACGTCCTCCTGCTGCCTTCGGTGGCCCGGCTCCCGTGGAAGCTGGGCGAGCTCGACCAGAACGACGCGTCGCTCGACGGTGACGCCTGGGTGCGCAAGCTGTTCACGGTCTACTCGCCGTTCACGGCCATGTTCAACATCTCCGGCCAGCCGGCGCTCAGCCTGCCGCTCGCCTGGAGCGACGGGGATCTTCCCGTCGGCGTGCAGCTCGTCGGGCGCTACGGGGACGAGGCGGCGCTCTTCCGCCTCGCCTCCCAGCTGGAGCAGTTCTTCCCGTGGGCCTCGCGCCTGCCGCCGAACGCCGTCGGCTAGGAAACGCCGGCGGTCGCCGCGCCGATCCGCTCGAGCCAGTCGTCGGTGCTGATCACGTCCGCGAAGAACTGACCCTGGGCGACGAGGGTCGCGCGGTGCAGCTCCTCGCCGGCTGCCGAGCCGCCGCTGTTCTCCAGCGGTAGCGTCCCGGTGGCGTCATTGAGGATCTCGACGGCGAGACCGAGGTGTGCCGCCTGGCGCGAGGTGGTGTCGACGCACATGTGCGTCATGTAGCCGGTGATCGCGACGGTGTCGACGCCGGCCTCGGCGAGGACGTTCTCGAGCGCGGTTCCGGTGAACGAGCCCGGCAGCGTCTTCTCGATCAGGTGGTCGCGTGAGCGCCGCTCGACCTCCGGGTGCAGCTCCCACGCGTGCGTGCCTTCCCGGAAGATCGGCGACTCCGGGTCGCTCGAGCCGTGGCGTACGACGATCACGGGCACACCTGCGTCCGACGCCGCGTCCATGGCCCGCCCGACGTTCGCGAGGCTCACGTCCGGGGGCGGGTCGCTGATCGGCAGCGCGTCATAGCCTAGACGCGGGCGCCGGGGGCGTTGCCGCGACAGGCCCCGGCGCAGTATCGTCCTGCGACGATGTGCTTCGAGCTCGACTCGCTGCCGCCGATTCCCGCCCTCTCGGGCGGCGCCCCGGTCGTCTCGAAGGACGTCACCCTCGAGGCCGCCGACGGCACGCGCTTCGCGGCCTTCGCGGCTCTGCCCGACGAGGCGACACACGCCGGCGTCGTCGTCCTGCCCGACGTCCGCGGGCTCTACCGCTTCTACGAGGAGCTGGCGCTGCGCTTCGCCGAGCGCGGCCACCCCGCCGTCGCGTTCGACTACTTCGGCCGCACGGCGGGCGTCGGCAAGCGCGACGACGAGTTCCCCTACATGGAGCACGTGGCGAAGACGACGCCGGAGGGGATCCAGCAGGACGTGCGCGCCTCCGTCGAGTTCCTGCGCTCCCCCGAGGGCGGCGCGTGCGAGGCGGTGTTCGCGGTCGGCTTCTGCTTCGGCGGCCGCAACGCGTGGCTCGCGGCGGCGGGCGGGCACGGCCTCGCGGGCGCGGTCGGCTTCTACGGCTCCACGGGCGAGCGGGCCGGCGCCCCCGGGCCGATTCAGCTCGCGCCGGAGTTCGACGCGCCGATCCTCGCGCTGCAGGCGGGCGCCGACGAGCACATCCTGCCCGAGCACAACGCGGCCTTCGAGGCGGCGCTGACCGCGGCCGGCGTCGCGCACGAGCTCGTCGTCTACGAGGGTGCGCCGCACAGCTTCTTCGACCGCCGCTACGAGGACTACGCCGCCCAGTCGGCGGACGCCTGGGAGCGCGTGCTCGCCTTCATCGAGAAGCACACGCCGCCCGACAGCCGGCGCGCGTAGGGGCGAGGCCATGCCTCGCCTTCGGGCGCCCGGCGTTCCGCAGGCAGCGACACGCGGCCGGTAGTACCCGGGCCACGTATGGCCCGGCCCCTACGTTTGGGGAACGTGGTCGAATGAGAGGTGTCACTTATAGATATAAGTGACACAGAGTTCATCATGTGTCACACTGCGATGATGAACGCTATCTCGGTCGTGGTCGGTCGCAAGGGCCGCGTCGTCGTGCCCGCCGCCATCCGGCATCAGCTCGGCATCGACGAGGGCTCGGAGCTGATGGCGAGGATCGAGGGCGACGGCATCGTGCTCGAGCCTCGTTCGGCCGCGATCGGGCGCCTGCAGGCACTCGTCGGCGCCGCCGTGCCGGAGGGCGTCAGTCTCGTCGACGAGCTGATTGCGGAGCGGCGCACCGAGACTCTGCGCGAAGCCGGTGAGTGAGCCCGCCGGCGCGCCGGCGTACGTCCTGGATGCGTCGGCCTTGCTCGCCCTCCTGCATGCCGAGCCTGGCGCAGAGATGGTCGGGCAGTGGGTCGCTTCGTCGGCGATCTCGGCCGTGAACTGGTGCGAGGTCGTCGGGAAGCTGCGCGCCGTCGGGGTCGACGGAGACGCACTCGCGGACGGAGTCGCGGAGACCGGGGTCGAGATCGTCGCCTTCGATGCGGAGCACGCGTGGCTCGCCGGCGAGCTCGTGCTCTCCACGAAGGACGTCGGGCTCTCGCTCGCCGACCGTGCGTGCCTGGCGCTGGCCATGCAACGGGGCGCCCCTGCAGTCACGGCCGACCGGGCGTGGACGAGCCTCGAGGTCGGTGTCGAAGTGATCTGTATCCGATAGATCGCGCCGCGTGTGCGGAAGCACTCACCCGTCGACACGACCGTAGGGGCCGGGCGTGCCCGGCCGTGCCGGCACAGCCGGCACCAACGTGACCGTAGGGCCGGGCGTGCCCGGCCCGTGCCGGCACCGCCGGCACGCACGCCGGCTCGTAAGATCGGGCATATGGCCGAGCTGGTGGCGGGTGTCGACGGGACGAGGAACGGCTGGGTGGCGGTCGTGCTGGCGGGCGGCCGCTTTCTCGAGGCGCGTCTGCTCGACGGGGTCGAGTCGGCGTTCGCGGAGCTTGCCGACGTGGCGAGGATCTCGATCGACGTCCCGATCGGCTTCGGCCCACGCGAGGCGGACGGCCTGGCGCGGGCTCTCGTCGGCGGAAGCTCGGTGTTCGCGATTCCCGAGCGGGCGCGGTTCGACGCGCCGTTCGGCGAGGGCGGCGGCATCTCCGCCCAGGCTCACGCGCTCGGCGACAGGATCCGCCATGTCACCGAGCTCGCGTCCCGCGACTCGCGGTTCCGTGAGGCGCACCCGGAGCTCTGCTTCACGGCGATGAACGACATGCGGCGGCTCAAGTACCGCAAGAAGTCGGCGGGAGGCGCGTTCGAGCGGCTGGGGCTGCTGCGAAAGCACGGGATCAACATCGACGCGGGGGCGCTCGGAGCGGCAGCGACGGCGCCGCTCGACGATCTCCTCGACGCAGCGGCGTGCGCCTGGACGGCGGCGCGCGCCGGCGCGGTGTCGGTGCCGGACCCGCCGGAGACCCGGGACGGGCTCTCGATCGCGATCTGGTACTGAGCTCCCGGCGCCTTTTCACATGACCGTAGGGGCCGGGCCATGCCCGGCCCGTGCCGGCGCAGCCGGCACACCGCGTTGCCGGCTCCGCTACCGCTTGTAGGTGTCGCGCACGTTCGCCAGTCTCGTGTTGCCGTGCGCCTTGCTTCCGTCGGCCTTCAGGACCTCGACCCCGAAGCCGGGGTACCTGGGGCGGAATCTCCGCTCGATCCACTGGGAGACGCGAAACGAGCTCGGCCCCATCCGCCGGTAGTCGTAGCCCGGCATGTTCATGCGGTCGCCGCGGACATCGTGTCCGGTGGGGTGGAGGAAGCGCACCGCGAAGCCCTCGAGTCGCTGGATCTGCCTCTCCACGGACCGGACGGTCGCCATCGGCTCCTCGTTACGTCGGGCGAGTTCCAGGCGAGTCTGACACCGCGGCGAGACGACGCCGAGGTCGTCCCGTGGCGATCGCAGCTGAGATGGGCGAGCCGCAGTTCGCCCGCTTCCCTTGCCCCTCTACCGCTAGCCGCGCGGGCTGAGGGTGACGAGGTACGAGCCGACGTTCGGGTCGCCGACCGTCTCGACCTCGATGTGGGTCACGACGAACCTCGAGCCGGGCTCGGCGCCGGAGGCGTCCACCGCTGCGCGGATCGCGTCGTCCATGCTCTCCTCCGAGATCCCTCGGAACGAGATCGGCTCAGCTCTGCCACTACCTTCGTACATCATCCACCTCCCCTTCGGGGGTCGTCTCGGTCGGCGCCGACACTACTCGGAATGCGGCCCTCCACCAAGCTGCGCGCCAGGCGGTCGAGCTCGGCATCGTCGAGCGAGCGGCCCTCGGTGCGAGCACCGGCGAGCGCGTCGGCGCCGGCCTCCCGCGCGACCGCCTCGGCGAAGCGCCGGTCGAGCGCCTTCTCCTCCGGCGTCGCTCCCGCGCCCGAGCGCTCGCGTAAGGGCCCGTAACCAAATAGCTCGCAGGAATCGGGGTTCGTCGGGCGTATTGTCGATGTGTGATCGACGAGGGCGCGATCGGGGAGCGCTACCGGGCCTTGGCGGGGGACTTGGACGAGCGGCGGCGGCGGCTGTGGGCGGCGGCTGAGGCGCGCTCGCATGGGCGCGGCGGGATCGCTGCGGTGGCGAGGGCGAGCGGGATCGCTGAGAGCACGATCCGGGCGGGGTTGCGGGAGCTGGAGTCCGGCTCCGCGATCGGCACCTCACGGGTGCGTCGGGCGGGCGGGGGGCGCAAGCCGATCACCGACACCGATCCGACCCTGGTCGAGGATCTGGAGCGTTTGGTCGACCCGGAGAGTCGTGGCGACCCCGAGCAGCTGCTGCGCTGGACGGCGAAGAGCGTGCGTCAGCTCGCCGTCGGCTTGCGAGAGCTCGGCCACGAGGTCTCCCACCAGACCGTGGCGCGGCTTTTGCGCTCCCGCGGCTACAGCCTGCAGGGCAACGCGAAGACGCGCGAGGGCTCAAGCCATCCCGATCGCGACCTCCAGTTCCGCCACATCAACCGGACCGCCGGCGAGGCGATCGCCGCCGGCCAGCCGGTGGTCTCGGTCGAGACGAAGAAGAAGGAGCTGGTTGGGGATTGCAAGAACGGCGGCCGGGAGCTGCGCCCGCAGGGGTCGCCGATCCCGGTCCGCAGCCACGACTTCATCGACAAACAGCTCGGCAAGGCGATCCCCTACGGCGTCTACGAGATCGGCGAGGACACGGGCTTCGTCAACGTCGGGATCGACTGCGACACCGCCCAGTTCTCGGTCGCCTCGATCCGCGCCTGGTGGCAGCACCTGGGACAGAAGCGCTACCCCGACGCAACGACCCTAACGATCACCGCCGACTGCGGCGGCTCAAACGGCAACCGCACCCGGCTCTGGAAGACCGAGCTGCAAGCACTCGCCGACGAGACCGGGCTCAAGCTCACCGTCTGCCACTTCCCGCCCGGCACCTCGAAGTGGAACAAGATCGAGCACCGCCTCTTCAGCTTCATCTCGCAGAACTGGCGCGGCAAGCCGCTCCTCAGTCACGAAGTGATCGTCAACCTGATCGGCGCCACCACGACCCGCACCGGCCTCGAGGTCTACGCCCGCCTCGACGAGAATCCCTACCCCAAAAACGTCAAGGTCACAGACCCCGAACTCGCCGCCGTCAACCTCGAGGGACACACCTTCCACCCCGAATGGAACTACACCATCAAACCACGAGTTGTTTGCTGACAGGCCCTTAACGCCAGCACACGTCGGATCCGTTCGGCCCTATCGCCCCTCGCCCACTGGGCATTCCAGATTGCCAGCAGGGCTTCGGCCCTGCTGGCGGACGCGACAGAACTCAGCTTCCGATCCCTTCCTCCACTTCATCGAGCGTACCCTCGAGCTCGGTCGTCATTTGATCGCGGTCGCTGGGCCTGCGTGTCCGGCCGATCCACGAGCCCTGTCCGTCGTGGGCACCTTGCGGCCACCCGCTCGCGTAGGCACCATCGGAACGTGGATGACACCGAGGCGACGCAGCTGATGCTCGAGACCCTGTTCGACGTCAGGGTGGCCGTCTACGAGATCCACGACGCTGTGGTCGAGCCGGAGGACGACGATGAAGCGACGGAAGAAGACGCCTGAGGAGCGAGCGGCAGATCGGGCGCGGCGCGAGGATCTCGACCGCCGCTTGCGTGACATGATCGAGCGGTACCGGATGCTCAACGCACAGAAGCGCGCCGCAGCCGACTGACACGGCGCCCTCGCGCGGACTGCGTGCGGTACCCGCGCGCGAGGTGCGACCGCGCGTCTACGAGATGGGGTCCATCCGCCGGCACGCTCACCTGGCCGGAGCTGGGCGAGATCGACCGACGGTGCGATCGAGGTGGTGCTCGGCCTCTTGCGGTGAGGCAGGCGCGCTCGGCGGCATCACAGCGGAGCCCGACGTCCGAGATGGGCGTGCGGGCGCTCAGCTCACCATTCTCGAGCTCCAACGGTGCCGAGTAGCGGAGCGAGTCGCGATCCCAGAACTTGCCGCTCAGCCAGAAGCAATAGAGGTGCGGATCGTCCCATCCGAACGCCAGCCGCAAGGCCTCGTGCAGTTGCTCGAGCGTCTGATCCTCGCGGATCGCGATGGTCCGGACGACCTTGCCGGTCGGCTGAGGGACCAACGGCGAGTCGGCGACGAGCGTCGCCCCGAACGCGAGGGCAAGCACCGGCTGGATGCTATGCGACGTCGATGGCACTCGGCCCGCTCCCCGACGACCCCGTCAGCTGTTACGTGGCCGCCGCGAACCGCTCGAACCGGATGGCGAGGAGCCCTCGGTCCGGTCGCGAGGCTTGTCGACGCGGGAGGATGATGGCTTTCTCGTGTGCGCCCTTGAGAAGGTCGAGCATCGGCCCGTCATCCTCGTCGAGCAGGCGCGGGTGGACACGCACCTCGTAGTCGGGGGAGACGCCGACGAGGTCCTCGTCGAACGCGCGGTGGTGGATGGAGCAGAGGCTGAGGCCGTTCGGCACTGTTGGTTCTCCGGCAGCGTCGGCGTCGCTGACGATGTGCGCCGCGTCGAGGAGCCGTGTCTCCTTGAGGCGGCAGATCGTGCACTGGTTCGCGTAGGCCGGGAGCACCCGGGCGCGGAAACGCGCCTGGTGGAGCCGTACCCGTGTCTCCCGGACGGCGTAGCGACGCTCGATCGGATCGTGGGGGAGAAGAGGCTCGCGCTCGTCGTACGGCCCGATCATGCGGCCAGGTGTGAGCGTGACAGAGCGGCTCAGCGGATCGTTCGAGGTCACGAACACCGGCCACTCCGGTCGGTACCAGCCCGGTCTCGTGCCGACGAAGTAGGCGACCGGCACTTGCAGCTCGAAGGCGGCACGCAGGGCACGGTTGTCCGGCTGGTCGATCGCGCCGGCGCGGTAGGCGTAGACGAAGCCGTCGGGTGTCTCCTGGTCGTCGTAGGGCGACTTGTAGGAGGTGTTGACGCTCAGCGCCGCCGGGCCGCGCTGGGCGGCTGCCCGGTAGATGCCCTTCTTGTAGTTGAGGAACGGGACGATAGCCTGATTCCCGGGATGCACGACATTCTGTACAGTTCGGACATGGCTCGCATCGTCCCTTTCACGGACGCCCGCGCAACGCTCAGCGATCTGCTCGACCTCGTCGAGAACGAGCAGGAGCATGTGATCATCACCCGGCAAGGAAAGCCGATCGCGATCGTGATGTCGGTCGACGAGTGGGAGTCGTGGGAAGAGACGATCGACGTCCTCTCCGATCCGGACGCGATGGAAGCGCTCCGCCTGTCGGAGGAGGACGTGAAGGCCGGCCGACTCGTCGACCTCGACGAGGTCAAGCGAGACCTCGGGCTTGCCTGAGCTACGGCTCACCCGCCACGCACGCGAGCTGCTGAACGACCTCCCGCTCGACCTCCAGCGTGCTGTCGTCAACACGATGGCTCGCCTGCTCCTCAACCCGCGTCAACACGGAAAGCCGCTCCGCGGCCGGATGCGCGGAACCTGGGTCGCGAAAGTCGGGAGCTACCGCATCCTCTACACGATCGAGGGCGCCGAGGCCTCGCCGACCGTCGTTGTCCGCGCCGTGCTGCACCGATCGGTGGCC
The DNA here is from genome assembly GCA_963787085.1 of uncultured Gaiellaceae bacterium. Lineage (GTDB taxonomy): Bacteria > Actinomycetota > Thermoleophilia > Gaiellales > Gaiellaceae > Gaiella. The sequence goes on from CAWBBO010000004.1 coordinate 16,006, forward strand.
TACCGGCGGCCGTAGGTACCGGCTGCTCGACGCACAGAGGCGCGCCGCAGCCGACTGACACGGCGCCCTCGCCAGTCGGACGCGGAGCCCTACCTACGCTTCACCGCGAGACGGCGCGAGAAACCGCGTCGCGGGGCTGCCGAGGAACTCGTCGAGTGCGATGCCGTCGCCTCCGACGAGGAGTCGCCGATCCGTCCTGAAGCGATCCGCGAACGTCGCGATGCCGGGCAGCGACGCGTGCCGCGTGCCGCTCTTGACCTCGATCGCAGTCACGCGTCGACTGCGGCGGACGACGTAGTCGACCTCTCGATTGCCGTCGCGCCACCAGAAGACATCGAGCCCTGCGCGGACGAGGTGAGCACCGACCGCGGTCTCCACGAGACGTCCCCAGGCGCCGCCGTCGGCGCGGACCTCCGAGAAGCTGCGGCCCCCGACAGCGCTCGCGAGGCCGGTGTCGAGCGCGACGAGCTTCGGGCTGGAACCGCGGGTACGAACGACGGAGCCGGAGTACTTGGGTAGGCCGGCGACGAGCCCGGCTCCGCGCAGCAGCTCGAGATAGTGCGCGAGCGTGGTCGTGTTGCCGGCGTCGTGGAGCTGGCCGAGCATTTTCGTGTACGAGATGACCTGGCCGGAGGCCTCGCACGCAAGCCCGAAGAGCTGCCGGAGCAGCGCGGGCTTGTCCACCCGGGTGAGGAGCAGGATGTCGCGAGAGACCGAGGTCTCGACGAGCGAGTCGAGGACGTACCGGCGCCAGCGCTCCTCGTTGGTGACGAGCGGCGCAGCGCCCGGATAGCCGCCGAAGAAGACGAACCGATCGAGATCCCACCCGAATGCGGCATGCATCTCGGCGAGGTCCCACTGAGCGACGGGGATGATCTCGAAGCGACCCGCCAGGCTCTCGGTCAGCCCTCGCCCGACGAGGAGCGGCGACGAGCCGAGGATCGCGACACGGAGCTTCGTCTGCAATCGGGTGTCCTCGTCCCAGAGGCGCTTGACCGTCTCCGACCAGCCCGGCGCCTTCTGGACCTCGTCGAGGACCAGCAAAGCGCCGCGACGGCTCTCGGCCGCCCGGATTCGCCCGAGCTCCCACTGCTCGACGATCCAGTCCCGATCGCGCCCCGCGACGTCGTCAGCCGAGGCGTAGCGGGACGGCAGGTCGATACGTTCGAGCGCCTGCGTGGCAATCGTCGTCTTCCCGACCTGTCGTGGGCCGGCCAGCACGTGCACGAAGCGCCGCGGCTCAGACCAGCGACGCACGATCTGCCCGAGAATGGGGCGCTCGAACATCGCACCCATTTTACTCAATTTCATGAGTAAAACAACTCACGAGACTGAGCACGGCGTCTTGCGGGCGTCAGGTCTTCCGGGGCTGGGCTACGCGACCGCTCGCCCTTTGACCAGCTCGACGAGCTGGTCGAGCGCTGCGCCCCAGCCGTCGTGGAAGCCCATCTCGGCGTGCTGCTTGCATGTCCCCGGGTCGGCGTGGATCGCGAGCGCGCGGTAGCGGGTGCCGGTCGGGGTGGGCTCGAGCGTGATGGCTGCGGTGAAGGGGAAGCTGTCGGGTGGGTGCTGGGTGAGCGGCCGGTAGCCGGGTGCCAGGGCGGAGGTCCAGACGAGGCGCTCGTACGGCACGACCTCGAGGTAGCAGCCGACGTGGGGGTGGTCCTCGCCCTCGGGGAAGCGCATCACGGTGCGGAACATCCCGCCGGGGCGCAGGTCGACCTGGCACTCGGCGGTCGTCCAGGGGGCGGGGGTGAACCACTTGACGAGCTGGTCGGGCTCGGTCCACGCGGTCCAGACGGCGTCGGGTGGGACGTCCACCTCGCGCTCGAGCTGCAGGTCGAGATCGGGGCTCGGAACAGGGATCGTCATCGTGTGCGCTCCTTCGTGTCTCGGAGGTGGTGGTCGAGCTGGTCGAGCCTGGTCTCCCAGTGCCTGCGCCTGGCGGACAGCCAGCCTTCGGCGATCGCGAGCCCGTCCGGGGCGAGCCGGTAGGTGCGGACGCGCCCCTGCTTCGTCGAGGTCACGAGGCCCGCGTCCGTGAGCACCGCGAGATGGTGGGTGAACGACGGGAGGGACATCGAGAACGCGCCGTGCAGCTCACCCGTCGACGAGGGGCCGTGCTCGAGCCGCTCGACGACGTTCCGTCGCGTCGGGTCTGCCAGAGCGTGAAAGATCTCTTCGACGGCTGCGGGACACTTAGACACACACCTAAGTATAGACAATCTGAACTGGGAGACCGGGGTCAGGTCTTCCTCGTTCCGGCGAGCTCGCTCTGTGCGCGGCTGCAGAGGAACGGGTGAGGGCCCGTCGGCCGCGAATCGAGACCGGGCCGATTCACTGATTCTGTGTCGAGCGCCGTCCGGCGCGATCGCTACCATTGTTCGCAATGGAGACAACACTCGCAGTCGAGGCGGCAGATACGGAGTTGGTGCGGACGCGGGAGGAGTGCTGGCGCGAGGAGGAGCGGCGGGTTGATGAGCTGGCGGCGCTTTCTGCCCATCTCAGTGCTGCGACTGCTCGCTGGCTCGAGCTCGTGTGGGAGCTTTGCGAGACCGGCAGCGACGATCCTGCCCGCTTTGTCGCCTTCCGCTGCGGCATCACGGCACGTGAGGCGCGCGAGTACCTCCGTGTTGCCGAAGCCTTGCAGGGTCTCCCTGCGACACGGGCGGCGTTCGCCCGAGGTGAGCTGACCTTGACGAAGGTGCGGGCGTTGACGAGGGTCGCGACCGCGTCATCCGAGGAGGGGTTGCTCGAGCTTGCGGGGGCGCTCACGGCGTCGCAGCTGGAGCGGGCGCTTCGCGCGTTCCGCCGGATTGCGGTGGAGGAGGCGCGCGAGACGCACGAGCTCGAGTACGTCGAGTACTTCTTCGGGGAAGACGGCGCTCTCTTCCTGCGGGCCCGCCTTGCGGCCGAGGACGGCACCCTGCTCGTGAAGGCGCTGGAGGCTGCGCGGGAGCGGATCGTCGACAGGCGGCGAGAAGAGCGACGTGCAGCTGCCGAGGGCCAGGAGGCGAGCGCCGCGCCCGCGCCGCTCCCGCTCGAGCCTCCGCGCTCGACGCGAGTCGATGCACTGCTCGACCTTGCCGAGGCTTCCCTCGCCGGGTCGGGCGAGTGCGTGGGCCTGGATGCGCGGGTGGTCGTCCATGTCGACGCCGCCGCGCTGTCGCACGACGGCCGTGGCCGCTGCGAGCTCGAGGACGGCCCTGTCATCTCGCCGGAGACGGCGCGGCGGCTGGGCTGTGACGGGGAGCTCGTCGCCCAGGTCGAGCGGGACGGGTTCCCGCTCAGCGCCGGGCGCAAGCGGCGCACCGTGCCGCCGACGCTTCGCCGTCTGCTCGAGGCACGCGACGAGAGCGCCTGCTGTTTCCCCGGCTGCGAGCGCCGCCGCCACCTGCAGGCGCACCACCGGCACCACTGGGCGCACGGCGGCGAGACGAGCCTCGACAACCTCGTGCTCCTCTGCTTCCACCACCACCGCCTCGTCCACGAGGGCGGCTACACGATCGAGGGCGACGGCGCCGGAGGGCTCCGCTTCCGAAACCGCCACGGCGTCGCCTGCCAGACTCTGCCGCCACGGCCGCCGCCCGGGAGCATCGACGAGCTCCTGGCCGAGAACGACCGCCAAGGGCTCGAGATCGATCCGGAAACGAACCGGCACGGCGCCGGCCGCCCCCTCGACCTCGCGCGAGCGGTCTCCGCGCTCAAACATATCCTCGGCACACCCGCCGACACCTGACGCAGCCCCGAGCAACGCCACCAACTCGTCGTTGCATGGCGCGTCCGCTCTCACATCGCGGTACTGGCGGCCGGGGAGCGCGGCGATGGCGCCGCACGCGGCACTGGCCGAGATCGGGGTCGAGTACCGGCTTGTCGAGATCGACCGGGATCCGGCGCAGAGCGACGCGGCCTACGGAGTGCTGAACCGCTCGGCCTCGTGCCCACGCTCGTCGCCGGCGACGTGGTGGTGACCGAGTCGGCGGCGATCCTGCTCTACCTGGCCGACCGCTTCCCCGCGGCGCGGCTCGCCCCGGACGACCGAACCGATCTCTATCGCTGGCTCGTCTTCATGACCAACACGATGCAGACGTGCGTCATGCGGTTCTTCTACCCGGAGCGCTACGGCGGCGGCGAGGTCGAGCGCGTGGCCGCGGACGAGGCGGGCCCGCTGTTCGACCTCGTCGGAAAGAGCCTCGCCGGCCGGGACTGGCGCGTCGGCGAGCACCGCACGGAGGCAGACCTCTCCCCCTTCATGATGACGCGCTGGGGCCGCCGGCTGGAGTCCCCGGCGTGGGACAGGCCGCGGCTGCGGCGCACTTCCTGCGGACCCTCGCCCTGCCTGGCGTCCGCCGCATGATCAACGAGCAGCGACTCGACCTGCCCGACTGGGCGTGAAAGGGCTGGGGTCAGGTGTTCCGCGGCGACTGGGCGATTCACGGCGCCTGACCCCAGTTCGCCTCCACGTTCCTCTGGCGTAGAGTGGCGGCGTGCGGGCAGCCCTCATCCGTGACGTCGGCGCCATGCCCGAGGTGGGCGACGCGCCCGAGCCGTCCGGCGACGTGATCGACGTGCTGGCGGCCCCGATCAACCCGATCGACCTCGCCGTGTCGCGCGGGATCCTCGCGACCGGTCATCCCGCGCTGCCGTACGTCCCCGGCTGCGAGGCGGTCGGCCGCACGGCGGACGGCAGGGTCGTCTGGATCTTCGGCGGCTCGCTGGGGAGGACGTCCAACGGTGCTATCGCCGAGCGCGTCGTGGTCGGGGACGCCCACGCGATCGACGTGCCCGAAGGAGCGGATCCCGCGCTCGCGTCAGCGCTCGGGATCGCAGGGCTCGCCGGGTGGCTGCCGTTCGCGTGGCGCGCGCCGCTCTCGGGCGGCGAGAACGTGCTCGTGCTGGGCGCCACGGGGTCGGTCGGCCTCGTCGCCGTGCAGGCCGCGAAGCTGCTCGGCGCCGCCCGGGTCGTCGCGGCCGGCCGCAGCGCCGCCGGGCTCGAGCAGGCAACCGCGTACGGCGCGGACGCGACCATCCGCCTCGACGAGACCGCCGACCTCGCCGCGGCGTTCAGGGACGCGTTCGGCGGCGAGGGCCCGAGCTACGTGTTCGACCCGCTGTGGGGAGAGCCTGCGGCAGCCGCGATCCAGGCCGCCGCACCGCGCGCGACGCTCGTCAACCTCGGTCAGTCGGCGGGCGCGACGGCCGAGCTCGCCTCGGCGGCGGTGCGCTTCAAGAACCTCTCGATCCTCGGCCACACGAACTTCGCGCTACCTCGCGACGAGCTCGCCGAGCACTACCGCCGGCTCGTCGGGCACGCGATCGCCGGCGAGATCCGGCTCGACGTCGAACGGGTGCCGCTCGATGCGGTCGCGCACGCGTGGCGCCGCCAGGCCGACGGCCCCGGCACCAAGCTCGTCGTCGTCCCGTAGACCGTGCGGGGCCGGGCTACGCGACCGCTCGCCCCTCGACCATCTCGACGAGCTGGTCGAGCGCTGCGTCCAAGCCGTCGCGGCCAGGCCGAGCAGTTCGAGGACCCGCCGACGCAGCCGGGGCTGCCGCCGGACCCCGGCCAGTTCGACGAGCTCCTCGGCCCGGCTGATTGAGCTTCCTGGACCTCCCGGGCGCGCGGGTCAGTCGACGATCGGCACTCCGCCAAGGCCCCGCGACACGCGGAGCACGTCTCCCGCACGGGCGACGCGCCGCAGCCCGTCCCTGCCGATCCGCAGCACCGCGGAGCGCCCTCGACCTCACCGCACCGGCCCGGCGCAACGTTCGTCCCCAGCAGCGCCTCGGCAGGAGCGCGGAACGCGAAGAGCACGAGACCCGGCCGCCACTCGCGGATCTTCTCGCGCAGACTATCGGCACCCGCCTCCAGCTCGGCCGAGGAGAGGAGATCGGCAGCTGCTGTCGGTCGCTTGACGAGGTCGGTGAGCCCGTTGCCCGCCGAGACGAAGCCGTCGTCCTCGCTGCCGGGCTCCGGATCGCGAAGGAGCCCCAGCCCTTCGAGGCGCCGCCACAGCCGGCGCCCCAAGCGCCCCTGGTAGTAATGGCCGGCGGATACCGAGGCAGGTGCGGGGTTGATTCCCACGAGGACGACGCCGCCCTCGCGAGGCGCACGATCGGGCAGTGTCGATGCTCCCTCAACGGCAGGCCCGGCGAGTCGGTCGAGGCGGGCTCGCGCTTCATCGCCCGTCAGCGGGTGCGCGACGCCTGCCACTCGCACTGCGTCGACCAGGTCCCAGGTCGATAGTCCTGCTTCCTCAGCTCCGCGACCGAGCGACACGTCGCCCCGCTGGATGCCGAGCACCGCGTGCTCGAGCTCCCACGTCTTCACCGACCGCTCGAGCAGGCGGCGGATAGCCGTTGCGCGATCGAGCGACTCTTCGCGCGCGACACGGTCAAGAGCCGCCGCGAGGTCGAGGTCGATCCTGATGTTGATCTGCTGCGTGCTCATGTGTGCCTCCTGATGAACTCCTCGATCTCGGCGACCCGGGCCGCCCAACCGTCGTCGACGAGAGCCCGTCCGTGCTCGAGGCCCAGCGCCAGTGTCTCGCTCTCGCCCTGGCCAACTCGCCACGACGCGGCGATCTCGCCGGCTCGACGCGCCTCGTGAACGTCGAGCTCCGCGCGTCGTACGAACCCTTGCTGGGCAGCAGCTCGGATTCTTGCTGCATCCGCATACCCGAAGCGCTCGCCGTCGAGCACCGACTCGCGCCACACGGCAGGCGCCACCGCCAGGCCCGCGAGGCACCGCTCCGCGATCTCGCCGTAACGATCGTGCCCCGGTCTTCTTGCCTCAAGAAGCTGCGGCAATCCGCCGATAACACAACCCATGGAGGCTTCGTCCCTCCCCGCTGCGGCAGAGCCCCGACCCGTTGACAGTCCGCGGACGGCTCGGACCCCCGTGCGGCTGCCGACGCTGATCGGGATCGCGGCGGCGGCCCTGCTGGCGGCAACGCCCGCTGCGGTTTCGCAGTCGGCGGCCAGCGTGGTCAAGAACCCGGGTGCCGAGGACTCCGCGGGAGCGTCCTGTCAGAGCAACACCGGCGTCGCAGCTCCCGCCGGCTGGCGGGTCACCGGTCACTTCACGGCGCTGAAGAACGACTGCGTGCCTCCGCTCGGAGGCGTGAGCGGCGGCCAGTTCTTCGCCGGCGGCGACGGCGGCACCTCGTCTGCCTCCCAGGACGTCGACCTCTCGGCGAATGCAATGGCGATCGACGGCGGCGGCACGCGGGCGACGCTGAGCGGGCTGCTCGGTGGCTACGAGAGCCAGAGAGACTACGCCACGGTGCAGGCGTCGTTCCTCGACCAGGCCGGGCGGTCGCTCGGGAGCCTGAAGATCGGTCCGGTGACGCCGGCCGACCGGAACAACCAGTCGGTGCTCGTGCGACGGTCGGCGTCGGGCACCGTCCCGCGGTACGCGCGACGAGCCCGCATCCTGATGAGGTCCGTCTACCTCGACGGCGCCGTCTACAACGACGGCTACCTCGACGACGTCTCACTCGCGCTGCAGCTCGGGCCCCCTGCGCCGGCGCCGCCCCCGGCCCCGACGCCCCAGCCCGTGCCCATCGAGTCGGTGTCGAACGGCTGCGGCGGCGCCGGCTGGGCCAGTCTCGTCGCGGTGCAGAACTACCTCGGCAACACCTCGAAGTACGCCGACTCGAACCTCAACCCGCTGGCACGTACCTACAGCGTGAGCTTCAAGGACGCGTGCGACCTCCACGACGCCGGTTACGCAGGCGCGATCGTCCGCGACAAGCTGAACGGCGGCAGGATCGTCGACTTCCGAACCTGGTCGCGGGCGCGCGTGGACAAGAAGTTCCTCGACGACATGCGCTACCTGTGCAAGCGGCAGCTGCCGGCGTCGACGCTGACGGCGCGCAAGAACTGCCAGTCGACCGGCGGGAACGCCTCCGTCGGAGCCAAGTCGCGGTTCAACTTCGTGCGCTGCTGGGGAAACCGGTTCTTCGACGCCGACCCGGGACGGCCCGGAACGCAGCGGACGGGTCCGCGTGCGAACGACAAGGTCGCCACGCTTTCGGACTACTGCCTCTTCGCCAAGTAGGAGGCGGGGTCGTGGCAAGACCATGTGATGCGTCTGATGCTAGAATCACTGCATCATGCGCACTACGGTCACCCTCGACGACGACGTCGCCGCTCTGATCGAGAGCGAGCGGGCGCGCACCGGGGAGTCGTTCCGTACGGCGATCAACAGGCTCCTCCGGCGCGGCTCGCGCCAGGGCCGGACGGCAGACGAGGCACCGCTGCCGCTGCTGCCGGGGCGGCCGCTGCTCGACGTCTCGGACGTGTCGGCGCTACTCGCGACGCTCGACGACGAGCGGCGCGCAGAGCGCGATCTCCCGTGAACCTCGTCGACACGAACCTCCTCGTCTACGCCACCTTCTCGGACGCTCCCGAGCACGCGCGCGCCCGCGGCTGGCTCCAGGATCAGCTTGCGGACGGTGACAACGCGGTCGCGCTCTGCTGGCCGGTGGTCTACGCCTTCGTCAGGCTGATCACGAGCCCCAGGGTCTTCGGAGAGAACGCTGTCTCGGTGAGACGGGGCTGGGCGACCGTCGCGGCATACCTCGCGCAGCCGGCGATCCGGATCGTCGTGCCCGGGCCCGGGCACGAAGCCCTCGCGACAGAGCTCGCGGCGACGCCGGGGCTGCGCAGCGACGACGTTCCCGACATCGAGCTGGCAGCGCTTGCGATCGAGCACGGGCTCGTCCTCGCCTCGCACGACCACGGCTTCCACCGCTTCACGGGCTCGGGCCTGCGGACCCTCGATCCGCTCGCCTGATCGACAGCGCTGGTCATGCGGGACCTGGCTCTTACTTCTTGTCGTCGCCGTCCGGCTTGTTGTTGCCGTTCAGGTCGCTCTTCTTCTTGTCGAGGAAACCGCCGGAGCCGAACACGATGCGGAGCCTCGTGTTGCCCACGAACACGTCCTTCCCGTTCCGGACGCAGAAGCGCCGGATCGAGAACATGACGGTCTGCCCTCTACGGTTGTCGAAGTCGAGCGTCTCGACCGACGTCACCTTCAGCGTCACCGTCCCGCTCGCCGACGTGGCCCCACCTGTGTCGCACTTCCCGTTGCACGTCACGGTCGTGTTCGCCGGCGTCACGATCCTGATGTCCGAGCCTGCGGGCGGCGCGAGCTTGAGCTTGCCGACGCAGTCGCCCGCGCCCGACGAGCAGCTCAGGAACCACCGGAGCTTCAGCTTCAGCGACGTCGCCCCCTTGTTGACCTGGGCCGACGAGTAGTTCTTCCCCTCGACGGTCAGCTTCTTGCACTCGCACGGCTTCGGCTTCGGTTGGTGGTGGCGGCGGCGGCGGCGGCGGCGTGCTGCCACTCGAGGGCCCGGTCACGGCGGCGTCCGTGTCCGTCTTGCAGTCGCCGGAGATGCGAAGCGCCGACGACAGCCCGGCCGGGAACCCCGTGTCCGTCGTGAAGGGGAAGTCGGCCGAGCCGCCCGGCGGGATGCCGGCGGCGCCCTGCCCTCCGAGCTCCGGCTGCGGCGGCGGGCCTGGCGCTCCGACACGCCACCCGGCGGGCGGCTGCCCGATCGTGGTCGCCATCACCCCCGCCGGCAGCGTCAGCCGCCAGCACCTGAGCGCCTCCGTGCCCGTGTTCGTGACCCGGAGCGTGTAGCTCGTCCCCGACCCGCTGATCGTGCCGGTGCCGGAGACGGTCAGCGTCGCTCCCCGGGCGAGCCCCGCGCCCAGGGCGAACAGCGGAACGAGCACGAGCAGGGCCAAGCCGAGTCGCCTGGGAATCACCGAAATCCCCCCATTGGTTGCCGGACGCCGTACGATCCGTACGGTTATCAGGACAGGGGGCGGGTGGACAATGGGCCATTCGGCACATTCGGCGCGTGCAGGGAGTAGCGAGCTCTCGAGCGCGGACCTCCGCGGGGCGCTCGAGCTCGTGCACGACATCTCGAGCGTCGCCGATCCCGACGAGTTCGCGGTCACGGCGACGCAGGGGCTGTTCGAGCTGATCCGCTGCGACCTGTCGACCTACAGCGAGATCAGTCCCCTGCAGGGACGGGCAGTGCCGATGACGTTCCCCACCGGCGCACAGCGCGCCGACACCCACGAGGCGTTCTCGCGCAACATCGGCGAGCACCCGCAGGTGCGCTACTACGCCGCCGGCAACACGAGCACGACGACGATGTCAGACTTCTTCTCCGCGAGGCAGTTCCACCGCACGCGCCTGTACGACGAGCTCTTCCGGCCGGTCGCAGGCGAGTACGTGCTCACGACGGTGCTGCCGCTGCCGCCGCCGATCGTCGCCGGCTGGGGCCTGCTCCGCTCGTCGCGGGACTTCTCGGTCCGCGACCGAACGCTCCTCGACCTTCTGCAGCCGCACCTCGCGAACGCCTACCGGCAGTCGCTCATGCGCGCAGCGCTCGGTGCCATGGACGGAGCAGCGGAACAGGGTGCCATGCCCCTCGTCGTGCTCGCGATCGACGGCAGCGTCCTCTACATGACCGAGCCGGCGCTCACCGCGCTCCGAGCCCACTTCGGGCCGGACACCCGCGACGACGTCCTGCCGAGACCCGTGTGCGACTGGCTCGCACGCGATCCCAGCCGCCCGCTCTCGGTGGCGTGCGACGGGCACAGCCTGAGGGTCGACGCGCTCGGCGCGCGGCCATCTGCGCTGCTTCTGACCGAGCGCCCGCAGGCTCCGTCCGCGGAGGCGCTGCGGGAGCTCGGCCTGGGCAGGCGCGAGGCCGAAGTGCTCGCACTCGTGGCGGAGGGCCGGACGAACGCCGAGATCGCCCGTGCGCTGTACGTCAGCGCCGGCACCGTCAAGCGGCACCTCGAGAGCATCTACGCCAAGCTCGGCGTGCACACGCGCACTGCCGCTGCTGCCCTGGCCTTCAAGAGCTCGACCGAGTAGAAGACGCGCCGCGATCGCCCACCGCGCCAGCTCGTGCCTGGTCGAAAGCTGCAACTTGCGGAGCACGTTGGAGACGTGGCTCTCGACCGTCTTCACCGACAGGTGCAGGCGCGCCGCGATCTCCTTGTACATGTAGCCGCGCGCGATCAGCTGCAGCACCTCGCGCTCGCGCGGGGTGAGCTCGTCGAGATCGGCGTCGCCGGTGGCGACGCGCTCGATCGCGACGGCCAGCTCGTCGCCGGAGATCGTCTTCGTCACGTAGCCGCGGGCGCCGGCCCTGATCACTGCGATCACGTCCTCGGCCGCGTCCGACACCGACAGCGCCAGGAATGACCCTGAGGCGACCCTGAGATCGCCCCGGGGCTCTCGCTACCCCGAACGAGCGCGCAGCGCCTCATACTGCCTCGCGTGCGCGTCCTCGTCACCTGCCGCCCGGTCACGGGTCACTACCGTCCGCTGCTCCCGCTCGCAGCGGCGCTTGCCGCGTCCGGGCACGAGGTCGCGTTCGCGACCGCCGGCCCGATCGCGACCGAGGCCGAGAGCGCCGGCTTCACGGTCTTCCGGGCAGGGCTCGGGCCCGAGGCGAGGAACCTCCTCGGCGCGCGCCTCACCGACCCCGAGTTGCTCTCGCCCGCACGCATCCGCTCCTTCTTCTTCACGGAGCTCTTCGTCGGCATCGAGCTCGAGCCTCGCGCCCGCGACTTGCTGGGCATCGCCGACCGCTGGTCGCCAAACCTGATCGTGCACGAGGTCGCGGAACTCGCTGCACCGCTCGTGGCGGCGGCCCGCGGGCTCGCGTGCGTCGATCACGGCTACGGCCCTGCCTTGCCGAGCCAGGTCGTCTGGGATGCCGCGGAGGCTGCGGCCCCGATCTGGGTCGAGCACGGGCTCGAGCCCAACGAAACGGCCGGGCTGTACGGGCAGCTCTACCTCGACCCGTGCCCTCCCAGCCTCCAGGTCGCTGAGACCGCGGCGATCGGATGCCCGACGCTGCACATCCAGACGGCCGACACGCCGGCGGCCGACGCGCCGCCCGCGGAGGTGCTCGACGGGCTGGGCGGCCGGGCGCTCGTCTACGTCACGCTCGGCACGATCTGGAACCGGGCCGCGGACGTGTTCCGGGCCATACTCGACGGCCTCGCGGGCGAGGACGTGGACGTCATCGTCACGGTCGGGGCGCGGAACGACCCGGCCATGCTCGGAACGCAGCCTCCGAACGTGCGCGTCCGGCGGTTCGTGCCGCAGACCGAGCTGCTGCCGCACTGCACCGTCGTCGTCACCCACGGCGGTTCCGGCTCGATGCTCGGTGCGCTCGCGCACGGGCTCCCGCTGCTCGTCGTGCCGCAGGGCGCCGACCAGTTCTCGAACGCCGACCGTGTCGTCGCCGCGGGCGCAGGGCTCGCGCTCCAGCCGGACGAGCTCAGCCCGAGCGCGGTCCGTGAGTGCATGCGCTCCCTCCTCGGCTCGACGCACTACCGGGAGTCGGCGCGTGCCCTCGCCGCCGAGATCGCGGCGCTACCGCCGCCCTCCCACGCAGTGAGCGCGCTCGAGCACCTCGTCGACCACGTGTGACGACCGCGAATCTGGGGAATACTCGAACAGTGCGATCACGCGCCGTCGCCATCGCCACCGTCGCCGCCCTGGCACTGACACTTCCCGCCGGTGCGACCGCCGCCGTCTCCCCGGACCTCGTCCGCACCCTGCGTCGCCCGGATCGCGCTCCGCACCGGCAAGGCGACCGTGCTGCGCCCGCCGACCCGCGAGCAGCGCGCTCGCAGCATCTGGTCCGACTCGCGCGGCCGACTGTGGGTGAGCGAGTGGAACGCCGGCAAGGTTGCACGCTACGACCCGGCCACGCGGAGGTGGCGCGAGTGGCGAACGACCAGGTAGAGCCCGGCGGACCGGCGGGCGAGATCTTCTCGTGTCGCGATGTCGGATTCGGGGCATCTCGTTCGACGTCCTGGTAGAGCACGGGCACGGAGGCCTGTGCGAACGTCGCAGACGACCAAGGAGGACGACATGCGGGTGATGGTGCTGGTGAAGGCGAACGAGGAGTCCGAGGCCGGCGTGATGCCGAGCACGGAGCTGCTCGAGCAGATGGGCGCCTACAACGAGGAGCTCGTCAAGGCGGGCGTGATGCTCTCGGGCGACGGTCTGCACCCGAGCTCGAAGGGCGCGCGGGTGCGCTTCGAGGGCTCGCAGCGGACCGTGATCGACGGGCCGTTCGCCGAGACGAAAGAGCTCATCGCCGGCTTCTGGATCTGGCAGGTGGGCTCGTTCGACGAGGCGGTCGAATGGCTGAAGCGCGCCCCGTTCGACGGCGGCACCGAGATCGAGCTGAGGCCCGTGTTCGAGCTCGAGGACTTCGGGGCAGAGCTGACGCCCGAGCTGCGCGAGCAGGAGGAGCGGCTGCGCCGCGAGACCGCCGGAGGGTAGGGAGGGATGAGCGCCTCCGCCACTGTTGCCGGCATCCGCCGCACGATCGACGCCGTCTGGCGGATCGAGTCGGCACGGCTGATCGCCGGGCTCGCACGCATCGTGCGGGACGTCGGGGTGGCGGACGAGCTCGCCCAGGACGCGAGCGCGCGCTGCTGCTCGAGCGCGCGGCACGCTGCCGCTGAGCCGTGGCTACGGGCAGGTGTTGACGCGGCTCGCGCGGTTGTTCGTCTCGTCGGATTCGGCGACCACATTCGTGCGGTCGACGATCGCCGAGTAGGTGCCGACGCGGCAGGTCGACCACGAGAACGTGATCGAGGCACCGGGCTGGATGCTCGGCACACTGAACGTGCCGACGAGCGTGATCGTGAGCGTCGACGGGCCGGCCGCGACCGGGCCTTGATTTCGGATCGTGATGCTGTTTTTCGCGAGCGCGCCGACGAGCAGGTCCGGCAGGGGCGCGACGACGGTCCAGGTGTGGGTCGCAGGAGCGCCCGTGTTTCCCGCTGTGTCCGCCGCCTGCACCGCGAAGGAGTGCGAGCCGACGGCGAGCGAGGTGTACGACGCTGGGCTGCCGCAGGGTGCGAACGCGCCTCCGTCGAGCGAGCAGGCGAAGGACGAGCCTGGCTCGTTCGACGAGAACGTGAAGCTTGCCCCGGTGTCCGTGGTCGGCGATGCCGGCCCCGAGCCGATCGTCACCACCGGCGGCGTCGTGTCGGGCGGCGTGTACGTCCAGGTGACCGATGCCGGCGCGCCGACGTTCCCGGCCTTGTCCTCTCCCTTCACCGCGAACTGGTGCTGGCCGGCGGCGAGCGCGGTGAGCACGGCGGGGCTGACACAGGCCGTGTACGCCGCACCGTCGAACGAGCAGAAGAACGAGACGGCGGCCTCGTTCGCCTTGAAGCCAATCTCGGCGGCGTCCGTCGCGGTAGCCGCGGCCGGCCCGCTCGCGATCGTCACGATGGGCGCCTTCGTGTCCGCCGCGGGCGGCTGCGACGTGACCGCCGGCTCGGGCCGGGGCGCCGGCGTTGGTTTCGCTTTCGGCTTCGCCTTTGGCGTCGTCGTCACTGCCGGCGCGGTCGTCGGAGGCGGGGTCACGGCCGCGGTCGGCGGGATCGCCGGCTCGGACGTCTCCGTGACCGCGGGCGCCACGACCTTCTGCTTCTGCTTCGGCTTCGGCGGGGGTGGCGGGGCGGGCTCCGTCGTCACCGCTTCGGTGCGGTCGGCGGCGGTCGTCGTGGTGCGCTCGGTCGACACCGGCGCGGTCGTGGCCACGGCCTCGGTCGCGTCGTCGCGTGTGAGCCCCACGCCCAGGGCGGCGCCGCCTCCACCGAGCACGAGCGCAGCGGCGGCGAGCGCGCCGGCGCTCCTGAAGCGCCGCGCCCGCCGGTTGGCTGCCGTCGACGACCAGTAGCCGACTGCCTCCAGCCGCTCGTCGACGGCGGCGCGTGCCTCGTCTGCTGCGAGCGGCGGCAGGAAGATCGTGCGGTAGCGGCGCGAGGCCTCCTGCATGTCGGCGAGCGCGGCCTGGCAACGCTCGCAGCTCTCGAGGTGGGCGAGCGTCTCCTTCTGCCGTGCGCCCTTGAGCTGGCCGTCGAGGTGGGCGGCGAGGAGGGGGAGGAAGCGGCGGCACTCCTCGGGCAGCTGCTCGGGGTCGACCTGGGCGAGGCGCAGCTCGGTGCGCAGGCCCTCGCGCGCACGGAAGATACGTTGTGCGACCGCGTTCTCCTTCATGCCGACGAGCTCGCCGATCTCGGCGTACGAGCGGTCCTCCAGCTCGCGCAGCGCCAGCACGAGACGCTGGCGCGGTTGCAGCCGGGCGTTCGCGATCCGCACCTCGTACTGCTGGCTCTTCAGGAGGAGGCTGCGCTGGGGGTCGTCCTCGATCGGTGCGGGCAGCGCCGGCTCGGGCACCTCGGCCATCGGCTCCTGCCGTTTGCGGCGCTCGACCTGCTTGAGAAACAGGTTCTTGAGCGTGGCGAACAGGTAGGCGGAGACGTCGGTCGTGTCCGGGTCGAGGCGATCGAGTCGTGGCACCGCACGCACGAACGTCTCCTGTACGAGGTCGTCCGCGTCGTGCACGTTGCCGGCCAGCCGGTAGGCGAACGCGCGCAGGCGTGGCTGGTGCTCGCGATAGAGCAGGTCCCAGGCCGTAGCGTCCCGCGCGCTGAGCCGGCGCAGGACCTCGGCGTCAGGCGTCCGGGCGACGGTCGCCATCGTCGGAGTGTAGGCCGTTGTGCCAGCGGAGGTATTCCGCGAACGCGGCGTGCTTGGCAAGGTGCTGCTCGAGCGCGGCGATGCCCTCGGCCGCCCATTCGGCGAGCCATGCTTCGTCCACGTCGAGGAGCTCGATGTGTGTGTGGTGTTCGCTCATGTCACTGCAACCGGGAGCGGGCCGATTCCTTACGGCCTGCACGGTTGGGGGCCGGATCGCTCCGGCCCCCGGAAAGCCACCTGTGCGCTGCGAGGCTCTACGGCCAGTCGACGTCGACGTCGATCGTGGCGAGGACGAGGAACTTCACGTACCTGTCGGTCGTGCCGAAGACGAAGTAGCCGTCGTGTCCCGCGGGTGCCGCCACGCCCGTGCCGTACCAGCCGGGCAGAGCACCGTGGGAGAGGAGCTCCGAGACGTCGAAGCGTCCGCCTGCGAGGGCGTACTGCAGGATGCTCGGGCCGCCGGCCTCGAGGATGCAGTTCTTCTTGAGCACGGCGTCGCACTCCTCGCCGAGCATGGTCATGTCGAAGGTGGCGCCGTCGTCTGCGGGCACCTGGAACGTGAAGCCGGTTCGAGTGGTGTCGCTCGTCTTCACGGAGTAGACGTCCCCGGAGTCGAGCTTCAGGAGACCGGTGCCCCACGAGGCGTACGCGTCGTCGCCGAGCCAGAGGCGGAAGAACAGCTCGCCGGTGTTCCTGCCCTTGTCGCCGTCGTTGACGACCTTGATCCTGTGGATCGTCACCGATGCCGTCGCGGAGACGGTGCGGAACGACCCCTGGCGCCGGAGTCGATCGTGTCCGGCCCGCCGAGCCCTGTCGTCTTGATCGGCAGTGTCTTGAACGTGCCCTTCTGGGTCGCGGTCTGGTTCTTGAGATCCGTCGCCTTGATGAGGATCCGGTAGGTCGTATCGGGCTCGAGCCCGGAGAACGAGGCCGTGCGATCGGGCGAGGCGGTGGGGATGGAGACCTGCGTCGTCTGCGACGCCGTCAGCCCGCCCGTCGTGGAAGACGCTGTCTGCCTGGTGACGTAGACGGTCAGGTGCGCGGGCACCGTCGTCTTCAGCTCGACCTTGGCCGACGTGGCCGTGACGGTGACGGCAGCCTTGGTGATGCACTGCG
Source organism: uncultured Gaiellaceae bacterium (assembly GCA_963787085.1). Classification (GTDB taxonomy): domain Bacteria; phylum Actinomycetota; class Thermoleophilia; order Gaiellales; family Gaiellaceae; genus Gaiella. The sequence goes on from CAWBBO010000004.1 coordinate 32,681, forward strand.
CCGCACAGCCCGTACCGACCGAGAGCGTCGGGCCCTGGGCGGCGGAGGCCGGGCCGGCTGCGATCGCGAGCGCCGCCACGAGGGCCGCTGCGACGGCCGCCGTGACGTGGCCGAGGAGTGTCTTGGTGGTGGTCATCGGAGCTCTCCTTCGTGTTGGCGGCGGTTCCGTTCCGCCGGTCTGGGAGGAGAACCGCGGCGCCGCCCGTTCCTTACGCGGGCTCGCAAACGAACGTGGGCGCGGCTTGCGCCGCGCCCACGTTCCCCCCCGATCAAGCCCGTGCGCTAGGCCGGCACGACCGCGCAGATCGCGTAGGCCGCGATCTTCCAGTTCGCCGCCGTGCCGACGACCTCGTAGGCCGTCGCGCGCCACTTCGTCGTGCTGGCGGGGTAGCTCTCGTCGAGCGCCGCGTCCGTGGCTGCGCTGTAGATGTGCCCGCCGCCGCCGACGACCTGCTTGCCGGCCGGGCACAGCGCCTCGACCTGCTTCGGGCTGTCGGAGTTGCTGGCGGTCTCCGCGACGACGATCTCGAGGCCGGCGAGGCCCGGAGCACCCTGGGGGCCGGCGGCGCCCTGAGCGCCGGCGGGGCCGGCCGGGCCTGCGGGACCTTCCTTGAGGACGCCCGGCGCGAAGTCGACGGCGCGCAGCGTGCCGTTCATCACGTCGAACGTCGTGAGCGAGTTGTTCTGCACGTCGACGGCCTTTACCGTGTTGTTCGTCAGGTCGAGGCTCGAGACGGTGTTGTTCTGGATCTGCGCGCCCGTGATGAGCGCGCCGGCGACGGCGGTGCCGCTGAGCGCGAACAGGAGCGCGATGACGGCGATGATCATGGCCGGGCTGGGGATGCGGACCTTCATGGTGTTCTCCCTTCGGTTGTGGACGAGATCCGTTGTCTCCACAACCGGGTTGCCGGCGTTTCCTTACAGGGGGACGAGAAAGTCGCAGCGAGGCGCGCGCCGTCCCGTGCCGAGCGAGTACAAATCCAGGTTCGACCACAACGGAGGGACCGGGCCGATGCTGAAGCTCCAGAGCCAGGGCGTGCACCACATCACGATCGTCGGCGCCGACCGGCAGACGTCGATCGACTTCTGGGAGGGCCTGCTCGGGATGCCGTTCGTGTTCGAGCAGCCCAATCTCGAGCCGCCGTTCGGTGTCACGCACGCCGATGTGCTGCTCCAGGCGCACAAGCTCCGGGTGGAGCGCGGCGACCACCACATCGCCGAAGTGCGCGTGGCAGACGCGATCGAGGCGCTGGTGCTGCGAAATCGGACGTCGCTGTCGGACGACCGCTCGCCCAGGAACCCGTACTAGAGATGGCGACGTGGGTCGTGACGGGGGCGAATCGCGGGATCGGGCTCGAGCTCTGCCGGCAGTTGCAGGCGCGTGGCGACGCCGTCGTCGCCGCCTGCCGGCGCTCCTCGCCCGAGCTCGACGCGACCGGCTGCACGGTGGCAGACGGCGTCGACGTGACGCGAGACGACGCCGGGGCCGTGCTCGCCCGGGCGCTCGACCGCCTGCCCGGGGCCGGGGCGGTCGACGTGATCGTGTGCAACGCCGGGCTCCTGCGCCCCGACCAGCTCGACTCACTCGACTTCGCGGGTGCGCGGGAACAGTTCGAGGTCAACGCCCTCGGGCCGCTCCGCATCGTCTCCGCTCTGCTGCCTCGGCTCGGGTCGGGGGCGCGGATCGGCCTCGTCTCGAGCAAGGCCGGGTCGATCGGCGACCGCCCGTCGGGCGGGAGCTACGGCTACCGGATGTCGAAGGCGGCGCTCAACATGGCCGGGGCGAACCTCGCGCACGAGCTCGCCACGCGGGGCATCCACGTGCTCGTGCTGCACCCGGGTTTCGTGCGCACGGAGATGACGGGCGGCGCGGGGGGCATCGACCCGCCGGAGTCCGCCGCCGGGCTGATCGCGCGCATCGACGAGCTCGACGCGGACAAGAGCGGCCGCTTCTTCCACGCAGACGGCGACGAGATCCCCTGGTGAGCCGCTCGGCGTAGAGGCAACGGCACCGTCCGACGGGGCGGACATCCTCGGGACATGGCCCCGCAAGCCAGTGTCGTCCCGATCGGCCGTGTCCGCTGGGTGCCCGCAGAGCTCCCGGGCTGCGCTCCCGCGGCGACACGCGGCCGGCCTCGGAGCCGCAGATCCGCAGGGTGTTCGGCCTGGCCCGCTCGGCCGGCCTGGTCCTGCCAGACGGCGACGTCGACCGCGACCGGGTCGTCGCACTCGTGGCGCGCGCCACCGGCGGCTGCGACGTCGACGCGCTCACGCGCGAGCAGGTGCAGGTCGTGTACGACGCGCTCGACCTTCTGGTCGAAGCCGCGACCCCTCGAGCGGTGCCCGCCTAGCGCGTCCGGGCTCGACGCGGACCGGGTAGGCCCCGGCCCGCGCCGTCTCGAGCAGAGCTGTTACCGCGCCGGCGTCAGCTCGGCTGCGGTACGATCCGGATGTAGGGGCGCGGCTCCTCCCACCCGTCCGGGTAGATCTCCTTCGCCTCGTCGTTCGAGACCGAGCCGGCGATGAACACCTTGTCGCCCTGCTTCCAGTTCACGGGTGTCGCGACGCGGTTCTTCGCCGTCAGCTGGAGCGAGTCGATCACGCGCAGCACCTCGTCGAAGTTCCGGCCGGTCGTCATCGGGTAGACGAGGATGAGCTTGACCTTCTTGTCCGGGCCGATCACGAACACGTTCCGCACCGTCTGGTTGTCGGCAGGCGTCCGCTCGAGAGGATCGCCCGAGGTGCTCGCGGGCAGCATCCCGTAGAGCTTCGAGACGTTGAAGTCGATGTCCGCGATCATCGGGTAGTTGGGCGCGTGGCCCTGCGTCTCCTCGATGTCCTTGGCCCAGGCCGCGTGCCGGTCGACAGGGTCGACCGAGAGCCCGATGATCTTCACGTCGCGGCGGTCGAAGTCGGGCTTGATCTTCGCCATGTAGCCGAGCTCGGTGGTGCAGATTGGGGTGAAGTCCTTGGGATGCGAGAACAGGACCGCCCAGGAGTCGCCGATCCACTCGTGGAAGTGGATGTGCCCCTCCGTCGTGTCCGCCTCGAAATCCGGTGCCACGTCGCCGAGCTGCAATGTCATCGTGCGTCCTCCTCGTGTCTCGGATCAGGGTGCCGGTTGGCCCTGGGGCGGGCTCGTCGCCCGGCAGCGAATTATGCCATTACTTCATTAGGTATAGTGTTTCCGTCGAGGGCAAGGTTGCCGGTCTGCTTGCCCGACGAGGTGGCGCCGCTGCTCGGGGCGAGCCTCGGGGCCGGCTGACGGACCGAGAACCGGACGCTGTCCGACCGGTTCCGCCCCCAGCTGCTACCGTGGACGGTAGTTGAGAGCGAGTCCGGTCTGCGCGCGTGCGCCTTCCTTACGCGTTCGTGAATATGTAGGGGAGGTGTATTTCTATGGCAGAAGGAACCGTTAAGTGGTTCAACGATGCAAAGGGCTTTGGTTTTATCGAGCCCGCCGAGGGGTCGAAGGACCTGTTCGTGCATCACAGCAACATTGCCGGTGACGGCTTCAAGTCGCTTCCGGAAGGGGCGAAGGTCACGTTCGAGGCCCGCGAGGGCTCGAAGGGGCCGGAGGCGACCAACGTCGTCGTCGTCTCGTAGTGCTGGATGCCCGTGGCCGCTTCGGCGGTCACGGGCTCCGCGCCGCCAACGAACTTGACGAAAGGAGATGCGCTATCGCCGTCAAGGAAGAGAAGATCGAGATGGAGGGCGAGATCACCGAGGCCCTCCGCAACCGGATGTTCAGGCTCAAGCTCGACAACGGGCACGAGATGATCGGCTACACGGCCGGCCGGATGAAGCGCTACCGGATCCGCATGCTCCCCGGAGACCGTGTACGGGTCGAGCTTTCCCCGTACGACCTCGACCGCGGCCGCATCGTCTACCGCCTGCGGTAACGCTGCGGGATCCACAGATCGCGCGATGACCGACCGAGTCATAGAGCTGAGCTCCGAGCTATCTGCTTTGCTGGACCGTCACGAGCCGACGCTCACCGACGGTGAGCGTGCGGACCTCCTGCAGCTCGAGCAACGCGCGGGCTGGCGCCCGGGCACGCGGCCGACCCGGCCCGAGCCGAAGATCAGCGCCTTCCTCGACCTGTTCGACCGCGCCGAGCAGGAGGAGCTCACCGACCGCACCCTCGCGGGCGGCTCCCTCGACGAGCTCCGCCGCGCCTTCCGCGAACGTCTCTCCGCAGAGCGTTAGCCGCCGGCACCCGCGGGCGAGGCGTGGCCTCGCCCCTACGGCACGCCGTGCATCGACCGGCCCGCCGGCGGCAGGCACCCCGCCTCGCCCTACGATGGCTGCATGGCCGGCTCCAACGCCCGCACGTTCGCCCGCTTGCTGCGCTTCCTGCGGCCCTATCGCCTGTCGCTCGCCGTCTCGACGCTGCTCGCGATCCTCTCGCAGGGAGCGGCGATCGGCGTGCTCGTGCTCACCGGCGTCGTCATCGACGAGCTGCGCGACGACCCCGACTCCGGCACGCTCACCTGGCTGATCGCGGCCATTCTGGCCGTCGGCGTGATCAAGGCGCTGCTCATGCTGGGGCGGCGCTTCATCTCCGGGAAGCAGGCGCTCGGCGTCGAATGGGACATGCGCGACGCGTTCTACGTACGCCTGCTGCGCCTCTCCTTCGGCTTCTACGACCGGCACCAGACCGGCCAGCTGATGTCGCGCGCGACCGTCGACCTGCAGACGATCCGCTTCTTCCTCGGCTACGGCCTCATCTTCTTCGTGCAGCACGTGATCACGATCGTCGCCGTCACCGCCGTCCTCTTCGTCTACGAGTGGCGGCTCGCCCTGATCGCGCTCGCGATCACGCCGCTGCTGATCGGCATCGCCTACCGCTACAGCCACGTCTCCCACCCGGTCCTGCGCGACGTGCAGCAGAAGCTCGCCGACGTCGCCACCGTCTCCGAGGAGTCGATCGTCGGCGTGCACGTCGTCAAGTCGTTCGCGCAGGAGGAGCAGGTCGAGGAGCGTTTCCGGCATGCCGCCGACGAGGTGTTCCGCTGGAGCGTGCGGGCGAACCGGCAGCGGGCGCTGTACGTGCCGCTGCTCACGTTCCTGCCCATGCTCGCCCAGGCTGCCGTGCTGCTCGCCGCCGGCCACTACGTCGTGGAGGGCGAGCTCACGCTCGGCGGCTTCTTCGCCTTCAACCTGCTGTTGATGATGCTGGTGGCGCCGCTGCGGATGCTCGGCATGTGGATCGGCCAGGCCCAGCGCGCCATCGCCTCCGGCGAGCGGTTCTTCGAGGTGATCGACGAGCCCGAGCAGGTCGCCGACGTGCCCGGCGCGGGCGAGCTTCCCGACGGCCCCGGCAAGGTCGTCTTCGCGGGCGTCGACTTCGGCTACGACGCCGACCGCCCGGTCCTGCACGGCATCGACCTCGAGGTCGAGCCCGGCACCACTGTGGCGCTGATCGGCGCCTCGGGGTCGGGCAAGACGACGCTCGCCTCGCTCGTGCCGCGGTTCTACGACGCAACCCGGGGGCGCGTGCTCGTCGACGGCGTCGACGTGCGCGACGTGACGCGGCGCTCGCTGCGCCGCGAGGTCGGCGTCATCTCCCAGGACCCGTTCCTCTTCTCGGCGAGCGTCCGCGACAACATCGCCTTCGGCGTGCCCGACGTGCCGCAGGAGCTCGTCGAGGCCGCCGCCCGCGCCGCCCAGGCCCACCCGTTCATCGAGCAGCTGCCCGACGGCTACGACACCGTCATCGGCGAGCGCGGGATCACCCTCTCGGGCGGGCAGCGGCAGCGGCTCGCGATTGCCCGGGCGCTCGTGATCGACCCGCGCATCCTCATCCTCGACGACGCCACCGCCTCGGTCGACGCCACCACCGAGGCCGCCATCCGCGCCGGGCTCACCGAGGTGATGCGGGGACGCACCACGATCGTGATCGCGCACAGGCTCTCCACGATCGCGCTCGCCGACACCGTCATCGTGCTCGAGCGCGGCCGCATCGTCGGGCAGGGCACGCAGGACGAGCTGCTGCAGACGAGCCCGGTCTACCGCGAGATCCACGACTACGGGCTGCTCCAGGAGATCGGGGTGTCGGCATGAAGGTGTGGCAGGCGGGCAGCCACCTCTCCGAGGAACGCGGCGGCAAGGTCGGCGACTGGTCGTGGCGCCAGACGCGCCGCCGCCTCGGCCTGCTCGCGCGGCTCGGGCTCCCTTACCGGGCGCGCACCGCCGGCGCGGTCGTCTCGCTGCTCGCGTTCACGCTCGTCGCCCTGGTGCCGCCGCTGCTCGCCAAGCTCGCCGTCGACCAGGGTATCAAGGCCGGCGACCTGCGCACGCTCGTGTGGATCGTGGTCGCCTTCGTCGCGACCGGCCTCGCCACCTTCGGCCTCTCCTCCGTGCAGACCTACCTCACCGGCTGGGTCGGGGAGCGGGCCCTCGCCGACCTGCGCGGACGTCTGTTCTCACACCTGCAGCGGCTCTCGCTCGGCTACTTCGAGCGCAACCGCACCGGCGCCATCGTCAGCCGCATCACGAACGACGTGGAGGCGCTCGACCAGCTCGTCACCGACGGCGTCACCTCGCTCGTGCAGAACCTGACGCTCGTCGTCGGCACCGCCGCCGTGCTGTTCGTGCTCGACTGGCGGCTCGCACTCGCGACGCTATCGATCCTGCCGCTGATGGCGCTCGCGACGATGTGGTTCCGCATTCGCTCGAACCGCGCCTACCGCCGCGTGCGCGAGCGCATCGGCCTCGTCACCGCCACCCTGGCGGAGGACATCGCAGGCATGCGCGTCGTGCAGTCGTACGCCCGCGAGCCCCGCAACCAGGCGAGCTTCCGCGGCATCAACAGCCTCTACCGCGACGCCAACTACGAGACGATCGTGCTCAACGGCCTCTACTTCCCGGCCGTCGACTTCCTCGCCTCGCTCGCGACCGCGATCGTGCTCGGGTACGGGGGCTACCTGCTCATGCACGACCAGGTGACGATCGGGACGCTGCTCGCCTTCTTCCTCTACCTCGCCAACTTCTTCGATCCCGTGCAGCAGCTCTCCCAGCTCTACAACACGTTTCTCTCCGCCACGGCGGCGCTCGACAAGATCATCGACGTGCTCGACGAGGAGCCGGAGATCGTCGACGCCCCGGGCGCGGTCGCGTTGCCGCGCATCGACGGCCGCGTCCGCTTCGAGGGCGTGCGCTTCGGCTACGGGTCGCTGCCCGAGGTGCTGCACGGCATCGACCTCGACGTCCCGGCCGGAACCTCGGTCGCGCTCGTCGGCCGCACCGGTGCCGGCAAGTCGACGATCGCGAAGCTGATCGCCCGCTTCTACGACCCGCGCGAGGGCCGGATCACGATCGACGGGCACGACCTGCGCGACGTCGAGCAGCGCTCGCTGCGGGCGCAGCTCGGGGTCGTGCCGCAGGAGGGCTTCCTGTTCGCCGGCACCGTTGCCGAGAACATCGCCTTCGCACGGCCCGACGCGTCGCGCGCCGAGATCGAGCAGGCCGCGGCCGTCGTCGGGGCGGACGGCTGGATCCGCGAGCTCGAGCACGGCTACGACACAGAGCTCGGTGAGCGGGGCTTCCGGCTCTCGCTGGGACAGCGGCAGCTCGTCGCCTTCGCCCGCGCGCTTCTCGCCGACCCGCGCATCCTGATCCTCGACGAGGCGACCTCGTCCGTCGACATCGGCACCGAGCGCGTGATCGAGGGGGCGTTGCGGCGCCTCCTCGACGGGCGCACGGCCTTCGTGATCGCCCACCGGCTGTCGACGATCCAGGGCGCCGACCTGATCGTCGTCCTCGCCGAGGGCCAGATCGTCGAGCAGGGGACGCACGCCGAGCTGATGGCGCGGGGCGGTGCCTACACGAGCCTGTACGGCGACTGGGCCGAGCGGGTCGCATGACTCATCGTGGAGCCTTCTTCGCAGGGGCCACGGGCAAGGGTTAGACGGTCGAAGTGGACGACGAGCTCGGCATCGTCACGCTGCCCCGCGCGCGAGCCGCGCCGGCGAGCCGCTGCCGCGCGCCCTTGTCCCGGCGCAGCCGATCACCGACAGGGAGCAGCGCAAGGCTCTCGCACGGTTCGCGCAGGCGTATCTCGGCAGGCGCGAACCGGGCACGCCCGGCCGCGATCGCGCGCTGGTCGATCTCCTCGAGCGCAGGCCCCCCGACGCGCGCCTCGACGCCGGCGACCCCGTCGGGGCCGCGCTCTCGCTCGGCCGCAGCATCCTGTTCGTGCAGAGGTCGTCGCTAAAGGTTGCGGCTCCCGCGTCGATACCACCGGTGGAGCCCATTTGGGCCGCCGTCCTGTTGGAGGCTGGAGGTGTTGTGGGCAAGCGTGCAGGTACGTCATCCGGCACCACGCTGGTGTCGAGCCCAGACGTCGACCACGGCCGACGGTTGAGGCGACGCCACGTGTGGGTCGCAGTGGCTGCACTGCTCGCTGTCGGGGGCCTCGTTGTCACGGTGATCGCCGCACGCTGGGTAGCGCGGAACGACGCCGAGAAGTCACGCCAGGTGTTCGAGGCGTCCTCAGGTGAGGTCGCGTCGACGCTCCAGCGCGCGATCTACGACGAGGAATCGCTGGTCGTGCATGCGCGGGCCTTCGTGCTCGACCATCCCAACGCGTCCGACGCCAAGTTCGCATGGTGGCTGACCACCGTGCAGGCATTCGAGCGCTATCCGGAACTCGAAGGCTTGGCCCAAATCGTCACCGTCCCGGCGTCCGAGTTGGCGGCGTTCGCCGCACGAAGAGCGGCAAGTGCCGGGGCAGCGGCGGGGGCGGCCGGTACGTTCCAGGTCGTTCCTCCCGGCGTGCGGCCGTTCTACTGCTTCAGCGTCGTTGGGGCCGAGCGCGTCGCGACAGGCCTTTTGTCCGCGGGCGTGGACTACTGCGCGGCACCCGATGTCAGGCAGGCGGTGTTGCGCGCTCGGGACACGGGACGGAGCTCCTACGAGCCCCTTATGCTCGCGAAAGGCGATACGCGCTTCTCGGCGTGGGTGCCGATCTTTCGCGGCGGGGTGGTGCCCGCGCTCGTCGAGGCGCGACGCGACGCGTTCGTCGGCGTTCTCGGCATGACCCTCAATCCGACCCCGTTGTTGAACCGGGCGCTGCGCGGCCATCCGGGGGTGGCGGTGTCGATGCGCTTTCGCAGTGCGTTCTCCGATGTCGTGTATCGCAGTGGCCATACTCCGGCCGGCGCGCAGTCGGTCGTGCTCGACTTGCACAACGGGTGGACCGTGCGCACGTTCGGCCGGGTCGCCTCTGCCGGGGTGTGGGGGAACAGGAGCGCGGTCGCGTTGCTGGCCGCCGGGTCGCTGCTCAGCATCCTGCTCGGGTTGCTCGTGGTCGTGCTCTCCACCGGCCGGGCGCGGGCGCTGCGCCTCGTGGGCGAACGAACCGGCGAGCTGCGCCACCAGGCCTTGCACGACGCCTTGACCGGGTTGCCGAACCGGGCGCTGATCATGGACCGGATCGAGCAGCTGCTGGCTCGCAACCGCCGGAGCGGGACACAGGGTGCGGCGTTGTACATCGACCTGGACGAGTTCAAGAACGTGAACGACTCGCTGGGGCACGAGGCCGGCGACCGGCTGCTGGTCGCGGTGGCCGCCCGGCTGACGAGCACGTTGCGGGACGCCGACACGATCGGCCGCATGGGCGGCGACGAGTTCGTGGTGTTGATCGACGGCGGGGATCTCAAGGTGGCGCCGGAGCTCGTCGCGGAGCGACTGCTGGACGTGATGCGCCAGCCGTTCGCGCTCGAAGGGGCGGCGATGCCGCTGATCGTCAACACCAGTATCGGGATCGCGATCGGCGACCGCGTCAGCGCCGGAGAGCTGTTGCGCGATGCCGACGTGGCGCTGTACGAGTCCAAAGCCGCCGGCAAGAACAGGTATGAAATCTTCCACCCGGAGATGCAGACCGAGATCCTGCGCCGCATCGAGCTCGAGTTCGACCTCCGGGCGGCGCTCGCAGGCGACCAGTTCCGCGTCGCCTACCAGGCGATCTACAACCTCGACGACCTCACCGTCGTCGGCGTGGAGGCGTTGCTCCGCTGGGAGCATCCCACCCACGGGATCGTGCAGCCCGACGAGTTCATCCCGATCCTGGAGCAGACCGGCCAGATCCGGGAGGTCGGCCGCTGGGTGCTGCGCCAGGCGTGCGAGCAGATGGCTGCCTGGCACCGCCGCGGCGACGCGATCGACGTCTCCGTCAACGTCTCCGGCCGGCAGCTCGACAGCGACGCCGTCGTCGACGACATCCGTGACGCACTGGCGACAAGCGGCCTGGCAGCCACCTCGCTGATCATCGAGGTGACCGAGACCGCCCTGATGCGAAACGCCGCCACGACCGCCAAACGGCTGCAAGCGATCAAGGACCTCGGCGTCAGGATCGCCGTCGACGACTTCGGCACCGGCTACTCCTCGCTCAACTACCTCCAGCGGTTCCCGGTCGACTGCCTCAAGATCGACCGCTCCTTCACTCACGCGATCGCCACCTCGCCGGAGTCGAAGGCCCTCATCGGCACCCTCGTCCAGCTCGGCAAGGACCTCGGCCTCACGACCCTCGCCGAAGGCGTCGAGACCACCGGGCAGATCGACCACCTCCGCGGCGAGCACGTCAACGAGGTCCAGGGCTTCCTCCTCTCCCGGCCTCTCGACGCCGACACCCTGGAGACCCAGCTGCTCGCACCGGTCCGTCCGGGGACACAGCGCAACTCGGGGACACAGCGCAGCAAGCGACCGTAGGGTCGCCGGGACGCGCTCCGCAGCACCACCCGGGTGGTGAGATACTGGGCTCGTGACGCTGCTTTCTCCTCGCTCGCCCGCCGGCGCAGCGTCATGCTGAGATGAGCTCCAAGAGCCGGTTCGTCATCGTCGCCAATCGCCTGCCGGTGGACGAGGAGACGACCCCGGCGGGGCGGGTGTGGCGCACGAGCCCCGGCGGCCTCGTGACCGCCCTCTACCCGGTGCTCGCAGCACACGGCGGCACCTGGGTCGGCTGGGCCGGCGGCGTCGGGGCCGCTCCCGAGCCGTTCACGACCGACGGGATCCGGCTGCACCCGGTCTCGCTGAGCGCCGAGGAGCTCGAGCTCTACTACGAGGGACAGTCGAACGCGACGATCTGGCCTCTCTACCACGACGCCGTCGAGCCGCCCATCTTCAATCGCCGCTGGCGCGACGCGTACCGCGTCGTCAACGCACGGTTCGCGGACGCTGCAGCCGAGGTCGCGGCCGACGGGGCCACGGTGTGGGTGCACGACTACCAGCTCCAGCTCGTGCCGGCGATGCTGAGGGCTCGCCGGCCGGATCTGCGGATCGGCTTCTTCCTCCACATTCCGTTTCCGCCGATCGAGCTGTTCATGCAGATGCCGTTGCGGGCCGAGATCCTGCGCGGCCTGCTCGGAGCCGACCTGGTCGGATTCCAGGAGAAGCTGGCGGCGCAGAACTTCATCCGGCTCGCGCGGCACCTGCTCGGGCTTCGCTACGTCGCGAACAGCATCCAGCTGGACGGGCGCACCACGAAGGCGGCCGCCTTTCCAATCTCGATCGACGTCCGGGAGATGGAGGAGATGGCCGCCAGCGCGGTGGTGCAGGCGCGTGCGAAGCAGATACGGACGGAGCTCGGGAACCCGAAGACGGTGATCCTCGGGGTCGACCGGCTCGACTACACGAAAGGGATCGAGCTTCGCCTCGATGCCTTCCGCGAGCTGCTCGAGGAAGGAGCGCTGAGCGTGCCCGACACCGTCCTCGTCCAGCTCGCGACACCCAGCCGCGAGCGGGTCGAGCACTACGACGCGCTGCGGATGAGGGTCGAGCGCGAGGTGGGGCGGATCAACGGGGAGTTCGGGCGCGTCGGCATTCCCGCCGTGCACTACCTGCGCCAGTCGTACGACCGGAGCGAGCTGGCCGCGCTCTACCGTGCAGCCGACGTGATGGCGGTGACGCCCTTGCGCGACGGGATGAACCTCGTCGCGAAGGAGTACGTCGCCGCGCGTACCGACCTGGGCGGAGCGCTGGTGCTGAGCGAGTTCGCCGGCGCCGCCAACGAGCTGCGGCACGCGTTCCGCTGCAACCCTCACGACCCCGACGCCGTGAAGGACGCGCTCATGCAGGCGATCAACGTCGAGCCGGCCGCAGGGCGGCGACGCATGCGGCTGATGCAGCGGTACCTGCGGGCCCACGACGTCAGCCGCTGGGCTCATTCCTTCCTCACCGAGCTGGGCGTTACGGAGATGCACGTGGAGGATCGCACCGCGCAGGCGTCGTGAGTTGCGGGCTTCTACCGACGGCGGTCAGCGCCGGAGCCGATGCGAGGGCCCGGGCGGAGAGCTGGAGCACGGCTACTACTTCCAGCCGACCGTCTTCAAGGGCCACAACAAGATGCGGATCTTCCAGGAGGAGATCTTCGGCCCGGTGCTCGCGGTGACGACGTTCAAGGGCGAGCGGGAAGCGCTCGAGATCGCGAACGACACGCCCTACGGCCTCGGCGCGGGCGTGTGGACGCGGGACACGAGCAAGGCGTTCCGCATGGGGCGCGGCATCCAGGCCGGCCGCGTGTGGACGAACTGCTACCACCTCTACCCGGCGCATGCTGCGTTCGGCGGGTACAAGGGCTCGGGTGTCGGGCGTGAGAACCACAAGATGATGCTCGACCACTACACCCAGACCAAGTGCCAGCTCGTCAGCTACGACCCGAACCCGCTCGGGTTCTTCTAGTACCGGCCCGGTGACCCCGCGGCCCGCCGGCGGGCCGCGGGAGTCGCGCCTCGGTGGGTGCCGCCCCGTCATACGATGCCGGCGTGCTCCGGATCGAGGACTACGCGTTGATCGGCGACCTGCAGACGGCCGCCCTCGTCGGCCGGACGGGATCGATCGACTGGTGCTGCTTCCCGCGCTTCGACTCGGGCGCGTGCTTCGCCGCGCTCCTCGGCGGGCCCGACCACGGACGCTGGCTTCTCGCCCCGGTCGCCGAGGTGCGCCGTTCGATGCGACGCTACCGGCACGACACGCTGATCCTCGAGTCCGTCTACGAGACCGACGAGGGCAGGGTGCGTGCGATCGACTTCATGCCGCCGCGTGGGGAGGCGCCGGACATCGTGCGGATCGTGGAGGGGCTGGACGGCGACGTGCAGATGCGCTCGGAGCTCGCCATCCGCTTCGACTTCGGCGAGATCGTGCCGTGGGTGCGCCGGGTCGATCACGCGCGGGTGGCGATCGCCGGGCCTGACGCGCTGTGCCTGCGCACCCCGGTCGACGTCCACGGCGAGGACCTGACGACGGTCTCGGAGTTCACCCTCCGGCCCGGCGAGCGCATCCCGTTCGTGCTCACCTGGTTCCCGTCCCACCTCGACCTGCCCGCCGAGGTCGACGCCGAGGTCGCCCTCGCCGAGACGGAGGACTACTGGCTCGACTGGGCCGGCCGTTGCGGACATTCCGGCGTCTACCACGAGGAGATCCACCAGTCGCTGCTGCTGCTGAAGGCGCTCACGTACGCACCGACCGGCGGGATCGTCGCCGCACCGACGACGTCGCTGCCGGAGACGATCGGAGGCGTCCGGAACTGGGACTACCGCTATTGCTGGCTCCGCGACGCGACGCTGACGCTCCTGGCGATGCTGAAGGCCGGCTACAGCGACGAGGCGATGGCGTGGCGGCAGTGGCTGCTGCGAGCCGTCGCGGGCGACCCGGCCGACGTCCAGATCATGTACGGGGTGGCCGGCGAGCGGCGCCTGGACGAGCGCGTGCTCGACTGGCTCCCCGGGTTCGAGGGGTCGCGCCCGGTGCGCGTGGGCAATGCCGCCTCCGAGCAGATCCAGCTCGACGTCTACGGCGAGGTGATCGACGCGCTCTATCAGACCCGGCGGCACGGGGCGCCTGCCGACGACAACGTCTGGTCGCTGAGCGGGAAGCTGCTCGAGTGGCTCGAGGAGGGCTGGCGTCGCGAAGACGCGGGCATCTGGGAGGTGCGGGGGCCGAACCGGCACTTCACCCATTCCAAGGTGATGGCGTGGGTCGCCTTCGACCGCGCCATCCGCTCCCACGAGGAGTTCGGGCGCGACGGCCCTGTCGCGCGGTGGCGCGAGCTGAGGGACGAGATCGAGGCGGAGGTGCTCGCCCGAGCGTGGAACGAGGAGAAGCGCGCGTACTCGCAGTACTACGGGTCGGACGAGCTCGACGCGAGCGTCCTGCTGATGCCGCTCGTGGGGTTTCTCCCCGCCGACGACGAGCGCTTCGCCTCGACGGTGGACGCGATCCGGCGCGAGCTCACTGTCGACGGCCTCGTCCTCCGCTACGTCTCGCGGACGGACGGCGGCATCGACGGCCTACCCGCCGGCGAGGGCGTCTTCCTCGCGTGCTCCTTCTGGCTCGCCGAGGTGCTCGCCTGCCAGGGCAAGCTCGACGAGGCGCGCGAGCTATTCGAGCAGCTGCTCGACATCCGCAACGACGTCGGCCTCCTCGCCGAGGAGTACGACCCGGTCGCCGGCCGGCAGCTCGGCAACTTCCCGCAGGCGTTCACCCATCTCGCACTCGTCGGTGCCGCCATCGCGATCGGGGAGGGCAGAAGCCTGCGCGAGAGCGCCGCCGCCGGCGCGCCGCGCGGCTGACGCGAACTGTTGCCTAGGGCACCCACTGCTCGGCCGGCCCGTCTCCTCCGCTGCGCGCTGCCTCCTGCCTGCTGCACGGCAGGCCGCGCAGCACGCACACTGGGGGAGTGACCGCGCCCCACCGGCTCTCCGTCCTCGACCAGTCGCCGATCTCCGAGGGATCGACGGGCGCCGACGCGCTGGCGAACACGGTCGACCTCGCCCGTCTCGTGGAGCGCCTCGGCTACCATCGCTACTGGGTCGCGGAGCACCACGGCATGCCGATGCTCGCGAGCCCCAGCCCGGAGGTGCTGATCGCCTCGATCGCGGCCCGGACGTCGCGCATCCGCGTCGGCAGCGGCGGCATCATGCTGCCGCACTACAGCCCGCTGAAGGTCGCCGAGACGTTCAGCATGCTCAGCGGCCTCTATCCCGGCCGGATCGACCTCGGCCTCGGCCGCGCTCCCGGCTCGGACCCGCAGACGGCGCTTGCCCTGCAGCGGGATCGCCGCCAGCATGCCCCGCACGACTTTCCCGAGCAGCTCGACGAGCTCCTTGCCTACCTGGAGGACAGCTTTCCGCCGGGGCACCCACTGGCCCGCCTCGCCCGCCTGCCGGGCAGGCCGGAGACGCCGGAGGTGTGGCTGCTCGGCTCCTCGGCGCAGAGCGCCATCTGGGCCGCCGAGCTGGGGCTGCCGTACGCGTTCGCGGACTTCATCAGCCCCACCGGCGCCGGGCTCGCGCAGGGCTACCGCGAGTCGTTCGTCCCGTCCCGTCGGCAGGCTGCCCCGCACGTTGCGGTGGCGGTCTCCGTCATCTGCGCCGACTCCGACGCGGAGGCGGAGCGCCTCGCTGCCAGCACGCGGATGGCGATCTCGATGCTCCGGCGTGGACAGCCGATCGAGGTGCCCTCCGTGGAACGGGCTCTCGCCTACCTCGCCGGGGAGGGGACAGGCGATTCCGCCGTGGGCGGACGACGGCTGCTCACCGGCACTCCCGCGACCGTCGTCGCCGGCATCGAAGAGGTCGCGGCCGACTACGGCGCCGACGAGGTCGTGGTCGTCACCATCACCCACGACCACGCCGCCCGCCGTCGCTCCTACGAGCTGCTCGCCGATGCCGTGCAGCTGCCACGTCGGCAGGAGGCGGCATGACCGTGCTCGAGCCGCGATCGCTCGTCTGGGCGTCTGACATCGACACGCTCCCGCTCGACCGCCGTGAGCACGTCTTCGGCGTGGGCGTGTCGCGCTGGCCGTCTACGTGGCGCCGCCGTCGCGCAGCTCGGCCGCCAGCCGCTCGAACGGCTCGAGCGCGGCCGGGTTCGCGAGCGAGTCCCTGCTGGCCGCCTGCTCCGGGCTCTCGCCGGAGAGGATGCGCTTCACCGGCACCTCGAGCACCTTGCCCGACAGCGTGCGCGGCACCTCGGCGACGGCGCGCACCTCGTCCGGCACGTGGCGCGGCGAGCAGTCCTCGCGGATCCTCGCGCGGATGCGCGCCACCAGCTCGTCGGTGAGCTGCGCACCCTCGCGGAGGACGACGAAGAGCGGCATGAACCCCTCGGTGCCCGGGCGCGGGACGTCGACGACGAGCGCGTCCACGACCTCGTCCAGCGACAGCACCGCGCGGTAGATCTCGCTCGTGCCCATGCGGATGCCGCCCCGGTTGATCGTCGAATCGGACCGGCCCGTGATGATCGCCGTGCCACGGTCGGTGATCTCGATCCAGTCGCCGTGGCGCCACACGCCCGGGTAGCGCTCGAAGTAGCTCTCCCGGTAGCGCCGGCCGTCCGGGTCGTTCCAGAAGAAGAGGGGCATCGACGGCATCGGCTCCGTGATCACGAGCTCGCCCACCTGTCCGACGACCGGGCGCCCTTCCTCGTCCCACGACTCGAGCTTTACCCCGAGCGACCGGGCCTGCAGCTCGCCGCGGTACACGGGCAGGGTGGGCACGCCGCCCACGAACGCCGTGCAGATGTCGGTGCCGCCCGACGTGGAGAAGAGCCACGTGTCGGCGCCGAGCTCCCGGTACACCCAGTCGAATCCCTCGGGGGCGAGCGGCGAGCCCGTGGAACCGACGCTCGTCAGCGCCGAAAGGTCACGGCCCTCGGCCGGATGCAGCCCGGCCTTCAGGCAACCGGAGAGATAGGCGGCGCCGACGCCGAAGCACGTCACCCGTGCGCGCTCGGCGAGGTCCCAGAGCACGCCGGGATCCGGCTGTCCGGGGTTGCCGTCGTAGAGCACGATCGACGCCTTCGTGAGCAGGCCGCTGACGAGGAAGTTCCACATCATCCAGCCCGTCGTCGTGAACCAGAAGAGCCTGTCGCCCTCCTGCAGGTCGACGTGCAGGAGCAGCACCTTCGAGAGCTCGAGCAGCACCCCGCCGTGGCCGTGCACGAGCGGCTTCGGCAACCCGGTCGTGCCCGAGCTGTACAGCACCCACAGCGGGTGGTCGAACGGCACCTGCGCGAACGCGAGCGTCTCGCCGGGGCCGGCCGTGAGGAACGACTCCCACGTGACCGTGTCATGGAGCGCGCCAAGATCCGGATCCCGGTCGAGGTAGGGGAGCACCACCGTCTGCCGGAGGCTCGGCATCTCGGCCTGGAGCCGGGCCAGGACGTCACGCCGGTCGAAGTCCTTGCCGCCGTAGCGGTAGCCGTCGACCGCGAACAGCACAGTCGGCTCGATCTGCGCGAAACGGTCGACGACGCTGCGCACCCCGAAGTCCGGCGAGCAGCTCGACCAGATCGCCCCGAGGCTCGCACAGGCGAGGAAGGCTGCGATCGTCTCCGGCACGTTCGGCATGTAGGCGACGACGCGATCGCCCTCCTTTACGCCGAGGCCGCGCAGCGCGTCGGCGATCCGGGCCGTGTCGGTGCGCAGCTCACCCCACGTCACCTCGCCGAGCGACCGCAGCTCGGAGGCGTGGCGGATCGCGACCTCGGTGTCGTCGTGGCCGCGGAAGAGATTCTCCGCGTAGTTCAGCCGGGCGCCCGGGAACCACTCGGCCCCGGGCATCTCGCGCGAGCCGAGCACGCGCTCGTACGGCGCCGACGCCTGGACGTCCAGGTACTCCCACAGCGACGCCCAGAACTCCTCCAGCTCGTCGACCGACCACTGCCACAGCTCGTGGTAGCCCGCCAGGTCGAGCCCGCGTGTCTCCTGCAGCCAGCGCGCATACTTCGTCATCGTCGCGCGCTCGATCCGCTCGGGCGACGGCTGCCACAAGGGTGTCGGGCTCTCGCTCACCGCGCCATCATCGCGGAACGCCGGAGGTACGATGCGGTCTATGACCGAGGCCGTGGAACACGCGGGCAGCCCCCCCGGAGCAGCCGGCGGCCTGACCGCGGCCCGCGACCGCTGGCGCGAGCGGCTGGCGGCGACACCGGAGCGCGCCGTCCTCTTCTCGACCATGTCCGGAGTGGAGAACGAGCCGCTGTACGGGCCGGGCGACGTCGACGTCGACCACGACCGCGACCTCGGCTACCCCGGCTCGTTCCCGTTCACGCGCGGCGTGTACCCGTCCATGTACCGGGGTCGGCTGTGGACGATGCGCCAGTTCGCCGGCTTCGGCTCGGCCGTGGAGACGAACGAGCGCTTCCGTTATCTGCTCGAGCATGGGCAGACGGGCCTGTCGACGGCGTTCGACATGCCCACGCTGATGGGGCTCGACTCCGACCATTCGCGCTCGCTGGGCGAGGTCGGGCGCGAAGGCGTGGCGGTCGACTCGCTGGCTGACATGCGCACGCTCTTCTCCGGTATCCCGCTCGGCGAGGTGTCGACGTCGATGACGATCAACGCGCCCGCCGCGATGCTGCTGGCCTTCTACCTGTGCGTCGGCGAGGAGCAGGGCGTGCCGCGCGGTGAGCTGCGCGGGACGATCCAGACGGACATCCTCAAGGAGTACATCGCGCAGAAGGAGTACATCTTCCCGCCCGAGCCGTCGCTGCGGCTCGTCACCGACATGGTCGAGTTCTGCGCGCGCGAGATGCCGCTGTGGCACCCGATCTCGATCTCCGGCTACCACATTCGCGAGGCGGGCTCGACGGCGGCGCAGGAGCTCGCCTTCACGCTGCAGGACGGGTTCACCTACGTGGAGTGGGCGCTCGCACGCGGCCTCGACGTGGACGACTTCGCGCCGCGGCTCTCGTTCTTCTTCAACGCGCACATCGACTTCTTCGAGGAGATCGCCAAGGTGCGGGCGGCGCGGCGCATCTGGGCGACGGTGCTGCGCGACCGCTACGGGGCCAGGGACGAGCGCTCGCTGCTGATGCGCTTCCATGCGCAGACGGCGGGCGTGTCGCTGACGTGGCAGCAGCCGCTCGTCAACATCGCGCGGACGGCGATCGAGGCGCTGGCGGCCGTGCTCGGCGGCACCCAGTCGCTGCACACGAACTCCTACGACGAGGCGCTGGCGCTGCCGACCGAGGACGCGGTGCGGATCGCGCTGCGCACGCAGCAGGTGATCGCCAGCGAGACCGGTGCCGCCAGCGTGGCCGACCCGCTCGGCGGCGCGTGGTACGTCGAGCACCTGACGAACGAGCTGGAGCGGCAGGCCTACGCCTACTTCGAGCAGATCGAGGAGCTCGGCGGCATGGTCGAGGCGATCAAGCAGAACTTCCCGCAGCGCGAGATCGCCGAGGCGTCGTTTCGCTACCAGTCCGAGGTCGAGAGCGGGCAACGCCTCGTCGTCGGCGTCAACGCCCATACGGTCGAGCAGGACGAGCCGATTCCTCTGCACCGCATCGACCCCGCGCTCGAGCAACAGCAGATCGAGCGCGTGCAGGCCGTGCGGGCACGCCGGGACGGCGCGGCGGCCGAGGCGGCACTGGGAGCACTGCGGGCGGCGGCTGCGGGCGACACCAACCTGATGCACCCGATCGTCGACGCCGCCCGCGCCGAGGTCACCGTCGGCGAGATGTGCGACGCCCTGCGCGAGACGTGGGGCACCTGGCGCGAGACCCCCGTCTTCTGAGGCGCCGGCCCACATGCCCCACCTCGTCGGAGGCGCGGGAGCAGAGGCTAGCGCTCGCGCGGCATCCAGCCGAACCTGCGCCCGGCGACGAGCAGGCCGCCGGCGCCCCAGGCGACGACGACGAGCAGCGCCGTCGGGTCGTGCCAGAACGACTCTCCGCGCAGGTGGACGTTCTTGAAGATCTCGATCAGGTAGGTCAGCGGCAGCACGTCGGCGACCGCCTGCAGCACGTCCGGGTACTCGCGTGTCGGACCGAACGACCCGGACAGGAACGCCATCGGCAGCACGATCAGGTTGACGACGGCGGACGACCCCTCTGCCGAGCGGATCAGCGCCACGGCGCCGAACCCGAGCCCGGCGAACGCCGCCGCGCCGAGCAGGATCGCGAGGAAGAACCCGGGCCAGTTCTCGGGGTCGTGTGCGTCGTAGAGCACGAGCCCGAGCACGAGCGTGAGCGCCATCTGCAGCAGGAACACGACCAGCGTCGACACGAGCACGGCCACGAGATACGTCGCGGCGGGGAGCGGCGTCGCACGCACCCGCTTGAGGATGCCGCTCTCGCGGCGGATCACGAGCGTGATCGCGAGCCCTGCGAATGCCGTGTTGGCGCAGCCGTACCCGACGAGGCCGACGAGCAGGGCGTCCGCCGCGCGATATCCGTCGATCTCGCCGTCGTAGACCGCTCCGAGGAGCAGGAACAGCAGCGGCGGGAAGACGAAGACGAAGACCGCCGACTCGCGATTGCGCCAGAACAGCAGCTGCTGCATCCGCACCTCGTGCAGGAACAGCCTCACCGGCGTTCCTCGCCGGTCTCGTCGCCGTCCACGAGGTCGAGGTAGACGTCCTCGAGCGACGGGCGCACGACCTCCAGCGCCTCGAGCTCCCGGCTCTCGGCCGCCGCCGCGCCGGTCAGCTCCGCGAGCACACGTGTCGGCTCGTCCGTCTCGACGACGACGTCTCGCCCGCCGTCGCGATAGCGGATCTGAACCTGCGGCGTGACGCCGATCAGGTCGGCCGGCGAGCCCTGGCGCACGACCCTTCCGTCCCGGATCACCGCGACCCGGTCGGCGAGCTGCTGCGCCTCGTCGAGATAGTGCGTCGTCAGCAGGATCGTCTTGCCGAGCTCCCGCAGGGAGCGCACGAGCCCCCAGGCGGTACGGCGTGCCGAGGGGTCGAAGCCGGTCGTGGGCTCGTCGAGGAACACGAGCTCCGGGTCGCCGACGAGCGCGATGCCGAGGTCGAGCCGCCGCTTCTGGCCGCCCGACAGCGTCTTCACGCGCGCCCCGGACTTCTCGCCCAGGCCGACGAGCTCGATCACCTGATCGATGTCCCGCGGGCGCTCGTAGTACCCCGCGAACATGCGGTGCACCTCCCGCACGGTCAGGGCGGCAGGCAGCTCGGACGATTGCAGCACGACGCCGATGCGCTGCCGCAACTCGGGGCCTGCGTGCCATGGGTCGACTCCGAGCACCTCCACCGTGCCGCCGTCCCGCGAGCGGTACCCCTCGAGGATCTCGACGGTCGTCGTCTTGCCGGCGCCGTTCGGGCCCAGGAGACCGAACACCTCGCCGCGCTCGACCACGAACGAGATGCCCCGCACCGCCTGCACGGCGCCGTAGCTCTTGTGCAGGTCCGAGACGACGAGCGCGGTCAGAGCGTCAGCTCGATCTCGGCCATGCCCGCCACGGGAAAGCCGGGGTCCTCTCCTGTCAGCGTCACTGCGATCTCGGAGCAATCGGGCTGGTGGCCGACCGTCGCGACTGGGCCGCTCTCACCCGCGAGTGCTGCGACGAGGGCGGCTGCGGTCGCGCCCGGAGCGAGCCGCTCCTCGATCCGCAGCGGCGCGCCCGTGGCTGCGGCGATCGCCTCGGCCGTCTGCCGTGCCCGCACGAGCGGGCTCGACAGCACGAGCACCGGTCTCTCGCTCCGGGCCGCCAGGCGCCGACCCAGGGCATCCGCCTGCTCCCGCCCTGCGGGGAGAGCTCGCGCGCCGCGTCGGGATCGCTGGGGGCGGCATGTGCGTGTCTGCAGAGGAGAACGAGCATCCGGGTCAGGATAGGCGCAACGCGGACTTCACCTCGCCGTAAGAACTCGGCCCGCAGGCCACTGGCATAGTTCCGTGATGCACGAGCGGGACGAGCAGTGAACGACCGCCTCATCGGACGTGCGGGCTTCCTCGGCCTGCTCGGGGCCGGGGTGGCCGGCCTCTTCTTCGCCAGGGACTTCACCGGCGCCGTCGATCGGCTGTTGCCCGAGAACGTCTCCTCCGCCGTCTCGACGTCCGGGTGGCGCATCTACACGATCGCGGACGCGATGCCGGACATTGCTGCCGACGCCTACCGGCTCACCGTCGACGGGCTCGCCGGCAACCCCACGAGCTTCACGCTCGGCGACCTCGAGGCGCTGCCTAGAGCGAACCAGGTCTCCGACTTCCACTGTGTCACCGGCTGGTCGGTCGACGACGTCCACTGGGGCGGCGTCCGCCTCCAGGACGTGCTCGACCGTGTCGCCCCGGCGCAGAACGTGTCCAGCCTGCGCTTCGTCTCCGCCGAGGCGCCGTACGAGGACAGCCTCACGCTCGAGCAGGCACTGCTGCCCGACGTGATGCTCGCGTACGAGATGGACCGAAGCCCGATCTCGAGGCCCCACGGAGCGCCCGTGCGTCTCGTGATGCCGCGCATGTACGGCTACAAGAGCGTGAAATGGGTGACGCGGATCGAGCTGCGCGCGGACGAAACGCCGGGGTACTGGGAGCGTCACGGCTACGACGCCGACGCGTGGCTCGGCGACTCGAACGGCCTGTAGTGCCGGGCCCGGCGACGGCAGCGCCTGCGCGGATCCAGCGTTTCACCCTGACCGAGCGGCTGCTGCACTGGACACACGCGTCGGGCTTCCTCGTCATGCTCGCGACCGGGCTGATCCTCTACCTGCCCTCGCTCTCGACGTGGATCGCCCGGCGCAACCTCGTCAAGAACGTGCACATCTGGACCGCGGTCGCCTGGGCCGTGGCGGTGGTCGCGATCGTCGCACTCGGCAACCGCCGCCGGCTGCTCGACGACTGGCGCGAGGTCGAGAGCTTCGGCCGCGACGACCGGCGCTGGCTCCGGGGCAGGCGCGTGCGGCAGGGCAAGTTCAACGCCGGGCAGAAGGTCAACGTGATCGCCACCGTCGCCTTCGCGCTCCTGTTCGCGCTCTCGGGCTTCTTCCTCTGGCTGGGGGAGCGCGACCACACCTTCCTCCTTGCCGGCACGGGGACCCTGCACGACCTCCTCACCTTCGTGTCGGTGGCGCTGCTCGTCGGTCACCTCTACCTGGCGCTGATCCACCCCAGCACGCGTCACGCGCTGCGGGGGATCACGACCGGCGAGGTCGACGAGGAATGGGCGGCGAAGCACCATGCGAAGTGGGTCGAGGCCGAGCGGGCCGGGCGTCGTGCCTGAGCCTCTAGGATCGGCACGTGGCCACCACGTTGCGCTACGTCGTCTGTGACGTCTTCACCGACACCCCGCTGACGGGCAACCAGCTCGCCGTCTTCACCGACGCGCGAGCGCTCGACGAGACGACCATGCAGGCGCTCGCGCTCGAGGTCGGCTTCTCCGAGTGCGTGTTCGTACTGCCTCCGGAGGCCGACGGCAACGTGAAGATCCGTATCTTCACGCCCGTCACCGAGCTCCCGTTCGCAGGGCATCCGGTGCTCGGCACGGCGTTCGTGCTGGGCGCGCCGCTCCAGCTGCCGGTGATCCGGCTCGAGACCCGTGCCGGCGTCGTCGCCGTCGAGCTCGACCGCGACGAGTCAGGCCGGATCGTGTTCGGGCGCATGGAGCAGCCCGTGCCGCGGGTGGAGCCGTTCGCGGAGCTGGAGCCGCTGTTCGCGGCGCTCGGCGTCGCCGGAGCCGTGTTGCCGGTCGAGCTGTACGACAACGGCGCGACGCACATCCTCGTCGCGCTCGCCTCCGAAGCGGAGGTTGCCGCCCTGCGCCCGGACGTGGCCGCGCTGGCACCGTTCGCGGTCACCGGCGTGGACTGCTTCGCCGGCTCGGGCACGAGCTGGAAGAGCCGCATGTTCTGGCCGCTCGGTGAGGACGCGGCCACCGGCTCGGCGGCCGGCCCGGTCGCCTGCCATCTCGCCCGCCACGGTCTGATCTCGTGGGGCGACGAGATCGTGATCAGCCAGGGAGCCGAGATCGGGCGTCCGTCGACGCTCTACGCCCGGGTGGAGGGCGGCGGCGGCCTGATCGACCGCGTCATGGTGGGCGGCCAGGCCGTCACCGTGGCGCGCGGCGAGTTCCGGCTGCCGTAGGCCCGGGGACCGCCCGCAGCCCCTACGCCACGTCCCAGGCCACTGCCACGATCCCCTCGAGCTCCATCGGCAACGAGCGCCAGAAGCGCCCGCCGTCGTGCGACACGTAGACGCGCGTCGCGGTGACGGCCGCCACGACGTCGGGGTGGTCGGGCGCGATCGCGACCGCGACGACCGGCGGCAGGCCGGCACCCGCCTCGCGCCAGGTCATGCCGGCGTCGTCGGACACTGCCAGCGGTGGGCGCAGGTCGAGTGCCGCGACCACCCGCGACCCGTGCGCGTCCGCGGCGATCAGCCGCGGCAGGCCGAGGCCCTCGACCCACGGGCGGGGCAGCGGCTCGCCGGCTTCGAGCGCTACGAGCTCGCCGGTGTCTGCGTCCACCGTCGCGATCCCGAACGCCGTCTCGGCGAGCACGTGACGTGTCGGCATCACCCCGCGCGCTTGCGCTCGGCCAGCATGCCAGCCACGAGTGCGCTGGCTTCGCGCGCCGCCTCGACGGGCGAGGCTCCCTCGCTTCGGGTGGCCGAGTACCCGACCATGAACGCGTCTCCCGCGCCGGTCGTCTCGACGCCGAGCACCGGGGTCGTCGGCACGTGGGTCGCCTCTCCGCCCACCCACACGACCTCCCCGTGGGAGCCGAGCGTGACGAGGATCTCGGGGACGCCGAGCACCCGGGCGGTGTCCGCGTCGAAGGCGCCGCCCGCGACGATCCTCGCCTCTTCCTCGGAGAGCTTGAGCACGGACACGGGCTCGAGCACTGCCCGATCGAACGCCGCGTCCTCGGCGAGCGGGCCGAGACGCGGCACGCGGACGAGGCCCTGCCCGTCGAACGACAGGCGCCGTCCGCTGCCGGCGAGCGCGGCCAGCGTCTCGGCGGGGAAGTCGCTGCGAATGAGCGGCGCGACGTGCACCCAGGTCACGGCCGGGTCGAGGTCCGCCGCGTCGGCGGGGGTCCACGGGTCGCCGATCCCGGTCACGAGGGTGGTGCGCGCCTCTCCGTCGTAGAAGTGGTCGAATCCGGACGTGTGTCCGGCCGACAGAACGGTGACCGGCACGTCCAGAGCCGCGACCGGCCCGGCGAAGAGCGCGCGGTCGGCGTCTGCGCAGCGGGTCAGGATCTGCCCTTTGCGGTCGAGCATCTGGAAGGCGAGCGCCGCGAAGAAGGGGCAGCCGCCCGGCTGCGGCGCGCCTCCGTCGATGCGGTCGCGGGCGAGGTTGCCAACGACGGCGACGAGCGACATCTGCGCAGCCTACTCGGGGCGGTCGCTGTAGGCTCGGGACATCGAGATGGGGCGCACCGTCGGCATCGGTCTGATCGGCGTCGGCTGGATGGGGCGGGTGCACAGCGCTGCGTATCGGCGGTGCCGCGATCACTTCCCGGACTGCGCAGGCGCCGCGCGGCTCGTCGTAGCCGCGGACGAGAGCGAGGAGCGGGCACGTGAGGCGGCCGACCGACTCGGGTACGAGCAGTGGACGACCGACTGGCGCGCGGTGATCGACGACCCGGAGGTCGAGGCCGTCAGCATCGCGGTCCCGAACGGCCTGCACCGCGAGGTCGCGACGTCTGCGGCTCAGGCCGGTAAGCACTTCTGGATCGAGAAGCCTGTCGGGCGCTTCCCGCAGGAGACGGGGGATATCGCAGCCACCGTCGAGGCGTCCGGCGTCCGCACCCTCGTCGGGTTCAACTACCGCCAGGCGCCGGCCGTCCAGCACGCGCGGCAGCTCGTCGAGTCGGGCGCGCTCGGCGTCATCGACCACTTCCGCTCGCAGTGGATCGCCGCCTACGCAGCGAGCCCGCACGGGGCGCTCTCCTGGCGCTTCCTCCGTGACCAGGCCGGTCTCGGGATCCTCGGCGATCTCGGCTCGCACGCGGTCGACCTCGCCCAGTCCCTCCTCGGCCCGATCGCGAGCGTCACGGCGTGGACGGACACGATCGTGCGCGAGCGGCCGCCGCCGACCGGGGCGGGAACGCACTTCGCGGTCGTCGAGGGTGGGACGCCGGCACCCGTCGAGAACGAGGACGTGCTCTGGAGCATCGTCCGGTTCGAGCGGGGGGTCACCGGCACGATCGAGTCGAGCCGGGTCGCCGTCGGGCCGCAGGCTCGCTACGCCTTCGAGGTACACGGGTCGGAGGGGGCCGTGGCGTGGGATTTCGAGCGTATGAACGAGCTGCTCGTCTACCGTGCGAGCGACGGCGGGGACGCAGGCTACACCCGGGTGCTGATGGGGCCGCAGCATCCGCCCTTCGGGCGCTTCCAGCCGGGGCCGGGCCTGCCGATGGGCTACGACGATCTCAAGGTGATCGAGGCGGCCTCGTTCCTCGAGTCGGTCGTCGACGGGGTGCAGCGCGAGCCGGGCGTCCGCGAGGCGCTCGCCGCAGCGGCAGTGATCGCGGCGATGCAACGGTCGGCCGCCTCCGGGGCGTGGGAGCAGGTCGGCGACCTCTCTCTCGCCGGCTGAGCCCTACGCCGACGATGCCGCCGGGCGCCCGTGACGACGACACGCGTCACCCGATCTCGGTCGTGCGCACCGGGCGGCCCTCGTGCACCGAGCGCCAGGCTGCGAGCCCGATCACGAGCGCCGCACGGCCCTCCGCACCCGGCACGTGTGAGGGCTCCGCGGAGCGGACGGTCCGCTCGAACGCCTCCCACTCGGCCAGGTAGCTCGGCACGTAGCGCTCGAGGAAGGAGTACGGCAGGGTTGCCGCGTACGTTCCGTCCGCCGTGCGCCGGAGCCCGGTGTGCGCGAGGGGGTTCTCCGACGTCGCCATCCCGTTCGACCCGAAGGCCTCCACCCGCTGGTCGTAGCCGTAGACCGCGCGCCGGCTGTTGTCGATCGTCGTGAGCGCGCCGCTATCGTGGCGGAGGACCACGACGGCGGTGTCGAGGTCTCCTGCCTCCCCGATCGCGGGGTCGACGCGCACCTCGCCGCGCGCGTAGACCGCCTCGACCTCGCTCCCGGTGACGTAACGGGCCATGTCGAAGTCGTGGGCGGTCATGTCGAGGAAGATGCCGCCCGAGACGCGCACGTAGTCGAGCGGCGGCGGGGAGGGGTCGCGGCTCGAGATGCGCACGAGGTGCACGTCGCCGATCTCCCCCGAGGCGACGGCGTCGCGAACCGACCGGTGCGCCGGGTCGAAGCGGCGGTTGAACCCGATCTGGACGAAGAGCCCCGCGCCGTCCGCGGCGGCGAGGCCGCGCTCGACCTCGGTGAGGTCGAGCGAGACCGGCTTCTCGAGGAACACGGGCTTGCCGGTCGACGCGGCGGCGACGAGCAGGTCGACGTGGGTGTCGGTGCTCGTGCAGATCGCGACTGCATCGACGTCGCGCCGCTGCATCAGCTCCTCGGCCGACGGCGCCGCATCGACGCCGAGCTCGCCGGCGACGCCGCGCGCTGCCTCATCGTTCACGTCGAAGACGGCGGCGAGCGCCAGCCCGGGGACGCGGCGGGCCACGACCTCGGCGTGCATACGCCCGATGCGGCCCACGCCCAGCACGCCCAGACGGATCGGGGCGACCCCGCTCACCAGCCCACCCGCTGCGCCTGCTTGCCCTCGACCATCCGCTCGCGCGCCTCGGCGACCTCGGGCCTGGGCGCCACCTCCGGCACGCCCACCTCCCAGAAGGCGCCACCCGGCGTCCAGTCGTGGGGAGCCGTGCGGATCACGATCACGGAGGTGCGGTCGGCCTCCCGGGCTCGCGCGAGGGCTGCTTCGAGCTCGTCGATGCCCACCGCCTCCTCCGCGCGGCAGCCGAGCGCCCCCGCGTGCGCGACCCAGTCCACCGGCTCGTAGCCGGGGTGGACGTCCTCGAGCATGTTGTTGTACGGTGCCCCACCCTGGACGACCTGCAAATGGTGGATGACCGCGTAGCCGCCGTTGTCGCAGAGCACGACGATCACCTTGTGGCCGGCGAGGATGGTGCTGTAGAGCTCCGAGTTGAGCATCAGGTACGAGCCGTCGCCGGCGAACGCGATCACCTCGCCCTGGTCCCGGCCCATGCGCGCCCCCCAGGCGCCGGCGATCTCGTAGCCCATCGTCGAGTACCCGTACTCGCAGTCGAAGGTGGCGACTCCCTTCGCGAGCCAGTTCACGTTCATCTCGCCCGGTAGCCCGCCCGCCGAGGTCAGCGCGAGGTCGTGCTCGGTCGCGAGGCGGTTGATCGCACCGACGACCTGGGCATACGTGGGCGGCGACGCGCCTGTCGGCGCGGTTCGCTCCTCGACGAACGCGCGGAACGCGGAGCGCTCGTTGCGGGCCCGTGCGGCCCACGCCTCGTCCGCCTGCCAGTCGCCGAGCGCCTCGCCCAGCTCGAGGAGCCCCTCCCGCGCGTCGGCGACGAGCGGCAGCGACAGGTGCTTCGCGGCGTCGAACCGGGCGACGTTGAGCGCGACGATCCGCGTCCCCTCGCCGAAGACGGTCCACGAGCCGGTGGTGAAGTCCTGCAGGCGGGTGCCGATCGCGAGGACGACGTCCGCCTCGGCAGCGAGTCGGTTTGCATGGTCACAGCCGGTGACCCCGACCGGGCCCACCCAGGCCGGGTGGTCGGCGGGAAGGCAGGTCTTCCCGGCCATCGTCTCGACCACCGGCAGCCCGTGGCGCTCCGCGAACTCCCGCAGCTCGTCCTCGGCGAGCGAGTAGTGGACGCCGCCGCCCGCGACGACGAGCGGCCGGTGGGCGGTGCGGAGCAGGGCGGCAGCCTCCTCGAGACGGCGGCGGTCGGGCCGCGGGCGCTGCAGCTCGTGCACGCACCGCTCGAACAGGCGCACCGGGTAGTCGAAGGCCTCGACCTGCACGTCCTGCGGCAGCCCGATGAAGGCCGGCCCGCAGTCGGCCGGGTCGAGCATCGTCTCGACCGCGAGCGGCAGGCTCTGCGCAACCTGCTCGGGCGACACGATCCGATCCCAGTAGCGCGTCACCGGGCGGAACGCATCGTTGACCGTGGTCGACGGCGCGCCGGGATGCTCCACCTGCTGCAGCACCGGGTCGGGGATGCGGCTCTGGAACGTGTCGCCGGAGAGGAGGAGCAGCGGGAGGCGGTTCGCGAGGGCGGCGCCGGCGGCGGTGACCATGTTCGTCGCTCCCGGCCCGATGGACGACGTCGCGACCATGATCTGCCGTCGGCGGGTCGCCTTCGCGAACGCGACGGCGGCCAGCGCCATCCCCTGCTCGTTCTGTCCCCGGTAGACGGGCAGTTCCTCACGCACCTCGTCGAGGGCGTTGCCGAGCCCCGTCACGTTGCCGTGGCCGAAGATCGCGAAGACGCCGGGGAAGAGCGGGACCTCACGACCGTCGACGATCGTGCGCTGGGCAACGAGGAAGCGGACGATCGCCTGCGCAGTGGTCAGTCTCACGGTGTCCATGTCGGTCCCTTTGCGCTCGTCATGGGGCAGCGGGGGTCGGTCGGCATCGCCTCCCACGTGCCGCGGATCCAGTGGTGCGCCGGGTCGTCGACAAAGGCCATGACGCGCCCCGGCGCCGGGCCCGCCATCACGTTCAGGTAATACATCGGGTAGCCCGGAGGGGCGGCGCACGGGCCGTGGTAGCCGCGCGGCACGAGGAACACGTCACCGTCGCGCACGGTGACCGTCGCGTCGATCGACCCGTCGTGCGTATAGGTCCGGTGCACGCCGTAGCCCTCGGCGGCGTACTCGGCCGAGCCCGCCCGCCCGATGCGGAAGTAGTAGATCTCCTCGTTCTCGACGGGGCTGCCCTCGGTGTCGTCGTGCTTGTGCGGCGGGTACGACGACCAGCTCCCGTCCGGGGTCACGAGCTCGCAGCAGATGAGCTTGTCGGCGCCGTCGAACGCCTCGGGCGTGAGGAAGTTCGTGACCTGCCGGGTCGCGGGCCCCGCGCCCCGGACCTCGACCGCGACGTCCTCGGCCGCCACGGCGACCGCCTCGAGGCGCCGCGTCGCCCGCGCTGACGCGAGCGCGAGCTCACAGCCCTCCGCGCTCGACAGGCGCACCTCGGCGTCCATCGGCACGTACGCCCAGTCCGTCACCCGCGCGAAGACCGTCCGTCTCCCCTGGAGGTCGAACCGGCGCCCGTCCGCCTCGACGGTGACGCCGCCGCCCGAGAGCGGCAGCACCGCCACCTCGTCGGGCCCCGTCGCGAGGGTGCGAGAGGCGCCCCGCCCCAGCCTCACGACGCGCAGCCCGCAGATCTGCCAGCCCGCGCTCTCAGGGGTGACGACGACGGGGTCGCCGCCGTCGGCGGCCGTGCCGAAGGGCAGGTGAAGGTCAGCGCCTCGCATCGCTCGCCTCCATGAGCTCACGCACCTCCGGCCCGGTAGGCATGGCGTCCGCACACAGCAGCCGCGAGGCGACGAGCGCACCTGCCGCGTTCGCAAACTCCACGGCCTCGAAGGGGCTCATCCCGGCGAGGAGGGCGTGACAGAGCGCGCCGCCGAAGGCGTCCCCCGCACCGAGCCCGCACACGACCTCGACGTGCACGGGCGCGATCACGCGCCGCTCGCCGGCCGTCGCGACGAGGACGCCCGCGCCACCCTTCTTCACGACGGCGATCTCCACGCCGCGGGCGAGCAGCGCAGCCGCTGCGGCATCGGGGTCACTCTCGCCGACGGCGACCTCGCACTCCGTGCGGTTGCCCACGGCGACCGTGGCGGCATCAACCGTCGCACCGATCTCGCGGCGCGCCTCGTCCTCGCTCTCCCAGAACGACGGCCGGTAGTCGAGGTCGAGGATCGTATGGCGCCTGCGCCCGCGCTCGGCGAGCATCGCGCGCGTGGTGCCCCGCGACGGCTCCACCGCGAGCGCTCCGGCGCTGATCCAGAGGACCGGCACCGTCCGCACGACGTCCATGTCGACCTCCCCCGGGAGGATCGTCGAGTCGGGTGCGCGGGGCGCCCGGTAGAAGACGAACTCGGGATCCTCCGGCGGATCCATGGCGGCGACGACGATCGGCGTCTGCAGCGTCGGGTGCGTGCCGACGAACCGGGTGTCGACCCCGAACTCCGCTGCGAGCGCGTGGCGCACGTACGCGCCGAGCCCGTCGTTCCCGACCTTCGTGAACACGGCTGCACGACGTCCGAGCCTGGCGGCCGCGACCGCCACGTTCGTGGGACTGCCGCCGACCGACTTCTGGAAGCGGCGGGCCTGGGTGAAGCTCGCGTGAAGCTCCTCCGCGTAGAGATCGACGCCCACGCGGCCGACTGTCAACACGTCCAGCTCCTCCGTCATTCGCCCGTGCTCAGCCCCTCCAGCTCGTGCGTCAGCTGGTCAAGCTCGACTCCTCCTGCCATCTCACGGACCAGGTGCTCTCGGGTCACGTCGCCCTTCGCGTAGTCGCCGATCACCCGACCCCGGTTCAGGAGCACGAAGTGATCCCCGACGGGGTACGCGTGGTGCGGGTTGTGGGTGATGAAGATCACGCCCAGACCTCGCTCGGCCGACTGGACGATGTAGCGGAGCACGACCCCCGCCTGCTTGACTCCCAGCGCCGACGTCGGCTCGTCGAGGATCAGCACCCGCGCCCCGAAGTAGATCGCCCGTGCGATTGCGACGGCCTGGCGCTCTCCGCCGGAGAGCGTGCCGACCGGCTGGTTGGGGTCCCGGAGCCAGATGCCCATTGCCCCGAGCTGCTCGACCGCGGTCTTCTTCGCGAAGGCGGAATCGAGGCGCGTCGCCGGGCCCCATCCCTTGGTCGGCTCCTCGCCCATGAAGAAGTTACGCCAGATCGAGGAGAGCGGCACCAGCGCCAGATCCTGGTAGACGGTCGCGATCCCGGCCTGGCGGGCGTCTCGCGGCGAGCCGAAGTGCACGTCCTGGCCGTCGACCAGCAGCCGGCCCTCGTCGTGCCGGTACACGCCGGAAAGGATCTTGATGAAGCTCGACTTGCCGGCGCCGTTGTCGCCAAGGACGCACGTCACCTCGCCGGCGTTCACGTGAGCCGAGACGTCCTTCAGCGCGACGACGCTGCCGAAGTGCTTGGAGATCTGCTCGACCTGGAGCAGCGGCGCGGTGCTCATCGCGACCTCGCCTTCACGGCGCGATTCCGGATGAGCGTGTTGAGCGTGACCGCGAGGAAGAGGATCACGCCCTGGAAGGTGAACGTCCAGTTGCTGTCCCACTGGGCGCTGATGATCCCGATCGAGACCATCCCGAGCATCGCGGCCCCGAAGGCGGCGCCGACGACGGATCCGTACCCACCCGTGAGCAGGCAGCCCCCGACCACGGCGCAGATGATGAAGATGAACTCGAGCCCGATTCCCTCCTTCGCCTGCATCGAGCGCAGCTCCAGCGCTTCGATGATCCCGAGCAGCGCCGCCGTCGCGGACGTCATCATGAAGAGAGTGACTTTCGTCCGCGCGACCGGCACGCCGATGTTGCGGGCTGCGACAGGGTCGCCTCCCACGCCGTAGATCCAGTTGCCGAACCGCGTCCTCGCGAGCACCCAAGCGCCGGCGATCGTGAGGCCGATCCACCAGAGCACCTTGAGCTTGAAGTCGTACGGGCTCCAGACCGTGGACGCGATGAAGCGGTGCGCCGAGTCGTACCCGCTCACGAGATCGATCTCCTCGATCGAGGTCCGTCCGGTGAGGAGGAGAGTCCCCGCCGCGTTGACGCCTTGGAGGACGAAGAACGTCGCGAGCGTGACGATGAAGCTCGGGAGCTTCGTCTTGACGACCGTGATGCCGTTGAGGAAGCCGACGGCAAGCCCGAACGCCATCACGACCGCGAGCGCGGGCCAGATGTTCATCCCGGACTCGGTCGTCAGGTAGCCGAGCAGCAGGCCCGAGCTTCCGATCATGACGCCGGCGGACAAGTCGAACTCGCCCCCGATCATCAGGAGGGCGACCGGAACGGCGACGATCCCGTACTGCGCGGCCTGGTCCGTCCAGACGGCGTAGTTCGAGAGCTCGCCGATCCAGTTGACCGAGCTGGCGTAGTACGAGAACAGGATGAAGACTGCGACGGCGCCGAGGAACGCGCCGGTGTCGGGGCGCGTCAGGAGCCGCGCCCCGAGGCCGACGTGGACGACGCGTTCGTCGGTGGCGACGGTCGTCGTCGGCACCGGTGTCTGAACAGGGTTCGTCATCGAATGCTTCCGGTGGGTTGCGCGGCCGTTCCGGCGTGGGAGAGAAGGCGGCCCACTCCGGAACGGCCGGGCTGGAGCTCTAGCGAGTGCCCTTCTTGGCCAGTGCCGCCACGCGTGCGGCGTTCGCCTTGTTGATGATCCCGGGGCCCGTCAGGACGGGCGCGCCGTTGCCGACCGTGTTCAGGTTCGTCACGTAGAGCATGCCGAACACGACGGGCAGATAACCCTGGAGGTACTGCTGCTGGTCGATCGCGAACAGGAGCCTCCCGGCGAGGATCTCCTTGATCGAGCCGCCGACGTCGAACGTACCGGCCTTCGTGCCCTTCGGGATCACGTCGAGGCACGGGATCGTCACGTCAGGGTCGAGGCCGAGAAACCCGTCCAGCGACTTGTTCGCCTTGAACGCTGCGGCGACCTTCGACTTCGTTCCCGGGATGTCCGACTTCGCGTTCGGGATCGAGAGCAGCTGCACGCCGCCCCCGCCGAGGATCGACTTGACGCCGTCGGCACGCTGCTGCAGCCCCGAGTTGGCGGCCTCGTGGATGACGACGAGGACCTTCTTCGCGCCGGCGGCCTTGAACTGCTTGCCCGCGCCCTGGCCCGCCACGTCCTCGGTCTGGCCGACGTGGACCTCGTAGGTCCGCAGGCTGTCGAACGCGCCGAGGCCGGAGTTGACCGTGATGATCTCGATCCCCCGCGCCGATGCCCTCGTGAGCGCACCCTTGAGAGCGCTCGCATCCGGGACGGACGTCGCGATCACGTTGGCTTTCGCGGCGATGGCGGCATTGATGCCGACGACCTGCTTCGCGACGTCGTTGTTCGCGTAGACCTGGGTGACGCTGACGCCGCGGGACTTCATGTCCTTTGCCGCCTGGTCGACGCCCTTCTTGAACACCGACCAGAACGAGCCCGTGTCTCCGTGGGTGACGACGGCGACCTTGACGGTGCCGGCGGTGACCGATCCACGCGACGCGAACGCTGCGGCGGGCGATCCCAGGAGCGCCGCACCCGCGGTGACGAGCCCGCCCTTGACGAGGAGGTCACGACGGCTGTGGCCTTGCTCTCCCTGCTCTTCGAGTGTCTCGTGCTCCATCATCTTCTTCCTGCCTCCTTGTCTCTGTGGGTGCTTCCGTTCGCCCGAGGTGGCCTCTACCGTGGCGCAGGATCAGCCGATCGAGTCACCCCCTTCTGCCTCCTTCAGGCACCGGTTCAGGAAGGCGATGCTCCGTGCCGCGTCCCCCACCGGCCCGGCTCCCTGGGAGACGTCCGCCGTCTCGAGAGTGGTGTCCTGCTCGAGCACGTACCAGCCTGCGTACCCTCCACGTTCGAGCGCGCGGATCACCGCCTCGACGGGTACGTCGCCCTCGCCGAGCGCGCAGAAGAGCCCCTGCCTCGTCGCCTCTACGAGATCGAGCTCGCCGGTGCGCAACCGTGCAGCCACCTCGGCGCGGACATCTTTCAGGTGCACGTGGCCGACGCGGTCGCCTGCGGTCGAGACGAGCCCGACGACGTCGGCGCCGCCCAGCGTGAGATGGCCGGTATCGAGGCAGATCTTCGTGCCGCAGCCCGCGAGCACGTGCTGCAGGTCGTCGGCGGTCTCGACGAGGGTCCCGACGTGAGGGTGGAGAACGTGCTCGAGACCCGACGCCTGCGCGAGCTCGTCGAGCCGCGCGAGGCCGTCGAAGATCGACTGCCAGGCCGCGTCGTCGAGCCGGACCCGGGGCGACCAGCCCGGGTCGACCACGGCGGCCGACACCAGGTGGGTGGCCCCGACGGCGGCCAACAGGTCGACCGTGCGTCGCGCCGACCCGAGCGTCTCGGCCCGCAACTCGGGATTGTGGAGGACGACCGGGAGGAACGCGCCGACCAGTCTCGAGCCGGCCCCGTCGAGCACAGCCCCAAGCGTGTCGGCGTCGTCGCCGAGATACCCGACCGGCCCCGCCTCGGTGGCGGTGATCCCGAGCGAGCGCATCTCGCGGAGAACGCGCTCAGGCGGCAACTGCACGCCCCACCCAGGGACCTCACAGACACCCCAGGAGATCGGGCCGGCAGCGATCCGCGGCGACTGCGCTGAGGTGCCGTTGAGGGGAGAGCTGATCTTGATCGCCGTCATCGACATAGCTACTGTCATTGGAGCGCTCTATCGTTAGAGCGCTCTAATCAAGACGTGTGGCGATTATGCGACCTCGTAACGAACCTGTCAAGTGGGCCGCCGCCGGGGCGCGGGCGACGATGGACGACGTGGCGCGCGAGGCCGGTGTCTCACGCGCTCTCGTCTCGCTCGTGATGCGCGAGAGCCCAAAGGTCAGCGACAAGCGGCGTGAGCGGGTCCTGGCGGTGGCCGAGGGTCTCGGCTACAGGCCGAACGCGATGGCGCGGGGTCTCGCGAGCCGCCGTACCCGGACGGTCAGCAAGGACCTGAACGAACGAAGCAAGGAGACA
>CAWBBO010000005.1:0-201538 GCA_963787085.1 uncultured Gaiellaceae bacterium
TCGCGACGGCGCCCGGCGGATCGAGTCGTCCACCTTCGCCGTCCCGCGCAGGCGTCCGAAGGCGCTCTCGACGCAGACCTCTCCACCGTCGACGACTCCCGCCTCGACCGCATCGGCGGGGTGCAGGAGGATGTCCGCGGGCTCGCGCTCGAGCACCTGCGGCAGGTCACGACCGTACGAGTTGACACGCCGCCACAGCCGCCGCGGGATCATCACGAGCGGGGCCACCTCGCCCACGCTCGCGCAAGCTGGGCGACGAGCGGTGCCGGTGCCAGATCTCCAGCGTCCCCCCGGCAGGACGTTCCGCTCCACCCACCCGAGCGAGCGGTCCTCGTCGACGAGCGCCGTGGGGGCGGCCTTCAGTTCGTCGAACGTCGCCCGCGCCCCGGGGCGCACGCGCAGGCGGAGGAGATCGTCGTCGCTTACCGACTCGAGCGTGGCCCCCGGCGGCAGGATCGAGGCGCCGACCCGCTCGCCGAGCGCAGCGCGAGCGGCCACCAG
The DNA here is from genome assembly GCA_963787085.1 of uncultured Gaiellaceae bacterium. Lineage (GTDB taxonomy): Bacteria > Actinomycetota > Thermoleophilia > Gaiellales > Gaiellaceae > Gaiella. The sequence continues at coordinate 502 of CAWBBO010000005.1, forward strand.
CCGGGTCGCCGGTCGGCACCGACGGGGACGACCGCCGGTGTGTACTGGGCCGCGAGGACCGGAGCGAGGCAATCGGAGAAGTGCGGCAGGTCCGCCCGCTCGAGCGGGCCTGCCGCCGCCAGCACGTGTGTCGCGACCTCGGTCATGTCTCCGTGCTGGACGTCCGAGACGACGACGACGGGCGTACGCTCGAGCGCCGCCCTGACGCGCAGCGTGTCCGGCAGTGCCGAGAGCAGATTGTCGCCGAGCACGAAGAGCGCCTGCAGGTTGCCGGCCTCCATCTCGTCGATCATCGTGATGGCGAGATACTCGCCTCCCTGACGTGGCAGCTCGGGGCGGCCCGGCTTCCGGCTCGGGGTCCGGCGTGCCCGGCCGCCTGTCGAGCCCCTGGACGAAGCCCGGGTTGAACCAGACGCCTCCCGGTCGCTCGAACGAGCCGGTCACCGCGAGCAGCGCGATCGCGAACCACTGCGTCAGGTTCGCGGCCGGCGCCATCGAGGTGCCCGTGCCCGTCTGCAGAGCGAGCCGCCCGTGCCTGCGCACGGCGGCGAGCAGATCGGCCAGGTCGTCCGGCGGCAGGCCGGTGAGGCCGGCTGCCGCGGCGAGGTTGAAGCGCTCGACGGCGGCGCGCAGCTCCTCCACCCCGGTCGCGTGCGCGGCGAGATACTCCCGGTCTGCGCCCTCGCGGAGCAGCTCCCGGACGAGGAACGCCAGCAGGGCGTAGTCCGTGCCCGGTCGCAGCGCCGGATGTCGTGTCGCGATTCGCGCCGTCTCGGTACGGCGGGCGTCGGCCACCCAGACCTCACCCCGCCGCGCGAGCTCCCGGAGCCGCGCCGTCGGGTTGGGGAACGCCTGCATGTGCGCGTTGTGCGAGACGACGGGGTTCGTGCCGAGCAGCAGGGTCATCGTCGCGCGCTCGAAGTCGATGCTGTGGAAGAGCCAGCCGACGCCCAACATGAGGCGCCGGACCACGGGGTAGGAGGGCGCGTCGATAGTGCCGGAGGTGAACTTGGACGGAGACCCGAGTCGCTTCAGGAGCGTGGCCCCCGCCCAGTACAGGTTCGCGTTGAAGACCGCCGCGGTCCCGAAGTACGCCCCCACGGCGGCCGGGCCGCCGGTGTCGAGGATGCCGCTCAGCTTCGCCGCCAAGTCGTCGAGGAGCTCGTCCCACGTCACCGGCTCGAGCCGGCCGTGCCGCCGCCGGTGAGGGCCGTCGAGCCGCCGCGGGTGATGGTGGAGCTCACCGAGCGCCCGCCCTTTGGGGCAGGTGTAGCCCTGGGAGACAGGGTGCTCGCGATCGCCACGGACGTCGACCACGCGCTCTCCGTCGGACGTGACCACGATCCCGCAATAGGCCGGGCAGAGACGACAGAAGCTCCGGGATTGGATCAGTGCGATCCCGAAACTGTGCCTCGAACGAGCGCGCGCGTCAACCTACCGTTCGGTAGACACAGGCGGTATGCTGCACCTTCCGTGACGGCCGACCGCGACACACAGCACCCGCTGTTGCCGTCGACGCTGCCCGCGCTCGTCGACCTCAGGGCACAAGCCGCCGGGGACGCAGTCGTGTTCCCGGCAGAGCGGGCGAGCTTTCGGGAGTTCGCCGACGCGACGATCGAGATGGCCCGCTGCCTCCAGGCAGCCGGGATCCGCAGGGGCGACCGCGTCGGCCGGTGGCCGGCGGCCTCCCTGGACGCCTTCGCGCTCCAGCTCGGCGCGATGCGACTGGGCGCGGTTCCCGTCCCGGTCAACGCACGCTACAAGGCGCGCGAGCTCCGGTACGTGATCCGCCACTCGGGCATGAGCGTGCTGGTCGCCGACCCCGCCTTCGCAGAGCTGCTGGAGGAGGCCGGGCAGCGGAGACCTGCGCCGTCGTGCTGGGCACGGGCGACGCCGTCTTCGCAGCGGGGGCCGCCGGGATCGCGCTCGAACAGGTCGAGGCCGCGCAGGCGGAGCTGAGCGGCGACGACGACGCGCTGATGCTCTACACGTCGGGCACGACCGCGAACCCGAAGGGGTGCGTTCACCGCCATTCCGCGGTGATGGCCGAGGGCCAGCGCATCGCCGAGCGGCTGCGGCTCACGACCGACGACCGCTTCTGGACGCCGCTGCCGTTCTTTCACGTCGGCAGCATCGCGGTCCTCTCGGGCGCGCTCGTCGCCTCGTGCGCGTCGCTGCAGATGCCGCACTTCGACCCGACGGTCGCGCTCGACCAGCTCGAGCGCGAGCGTTGCACGGTCGCCTTCCCCGCCTTCGAGACGATCTGGCTCGGCGTCCTCAACCACGAGCGCTTCCCTGCGGCCGACCTCGGCCGCCTCCGCCTCGTCGTCAACGTCGGCGTGCCGAACTCCCTGCGCGCGATGCAGGCTCGCCTCCCCCACGCCCCGCAGATCTCGTGCTTCGGCAGCACCGAGACGTGCGCCTTCGCGTGCCTCGGGGACGCGGACGACCCGCTCGAGGCGCGGGTGACGACGAGCGGGCTGCCGCTCAGAGACGTCGAGCTACGGACCGTGTCCGCCGAGACCGGCGAGGACGTGGGCGTGGGCGAGGTCGGCGAGCTGCTCATGCGCGGACCCACCCGCTTCGTCCGCTACCACGAGGAGCCCGAGCAGACGGCGCTGACGATCGACGGGGACGGCTGGTACCACTCGGGCGACCTCGGCCGCATCGACGAGCACGGCCGCGTCTCCTTCGTCGGCCGCCTCAAGGACATGCTCAAGGTCGGCGGTGAGAACGTCGCCGCCGCCGAGATCGAGAGCTACCTCCTCACGCATCCCGCCGTGGAGATCGTCCAGGTCGTCGGCGCCCCCGACGCACGCTACGTCGAGGTGGCAACCGCCTTCGTCCAGCTCTGCGCGGGCGCGAGCGCCACCGAGCAGGAGCTGATCGACTTCTGCCGCGGCCAGATCGCCACCTTCAAGGTGCCCCGCTACGTCCGCTTCGTCCACGAATGGCCCATGTCCGGCACCAAGATCCAGAAGTTCCGCCTCCGCGAGCAGATCACGAACGAGCTCCAACAGGCAGGCATCACCGAAGCACCGAAGATCAGCTCTCAGCACTGACGCGAGCAGGCTGACGACCGACAGGAGGAGAGACATGGCCGTTGAGCACGTGGTGGTTGTCGGCGGCGGCGGCCTGATGGGGAGCGGCATCACGCAGGTGATCGCGTCGGCAGGGCTGCGTGTGACGATCGTCGACGTGGACGAGGCGGCCGTCGAGCGAGGCCTGCGGCGCATCGAGCGAGGGCTCGAACGGGCGGGTGACGACCAGCGCGAAGCGCGCGCCCGCATCTCGGGCTCGACCAGCCTCGACGAGGCCGCAGCCGGCGCCGACCACGTGATCGAGACGGTGATCGAGGACATCGACGCGAAAGCCGACGTGCTGCGCCGGCTCGACGCCGTCTGCCGGGAGGACGTGATCTTCGCGTCGAACACGTCGCAGTTCCCGATCTCGAAGCTCGCGGCGGCAACGAACAGGCCGGACCGGGTGATCGGCAGCCACTGGTTCAACCCACCCCCGGCGATGAAGCTGATCGAGGTGATCCGGGGCATCGAGACATCCGACGCCACCGTGCAGGCGACGCTCGAGCTGGCGCAGCGGTACGGCAAGGAGACGATCGTCTGCCGCAAGGACACGCCCGGCTTCGTCACCTCACGCCTGATCGCGCTGTTCATGATCGAGGCAGCACGAATCGTCGAGGAGGGGATCGCCGACATCGAGGACGTCGACAAGGCCTGCAAGCTCGGCTTCGGGCACGCGATGGGACCACTCGATGACCGCGGACCTCAGCGGGCTCGACACGGTCGAGAGGGTCGCGGACAACCTCGCGCGCAACTACGGCGAGCGTTTCCTCGTGCCGCAGACGGTGCGCGCACTCGTCAATGCGGGCCACCTCGGGCGGAAGACCGGCCGCGGCCTGCGTGAGTACGGTGAAGCGCGGTGAGCGGCGCGGTCGACGTCGAGCGCGCAGACGGCGTCGCCGTCGTCACGGTCGACAACCCGCCCGTGAACGCCCTCGGCAACGCGGTGCTCGACGCCCTCGCCGACGTGGCGGCGTCGCTCGCGACGGAGCGCGGCGTGCGCGCCGTCGTCCTCGCCGGGACCGGCGACAAGGCGTTCATGGCGGGCGCCGACCTCGCCGAGTTCCAGCGGCTGCTCGAGGGCGACGGGTCGATCGAGGAGCACGTCGCGACCAGCCGCCGGTCGCTCGACCGGCTCGCGGCGCTGCCGCAGCCCCTCGTTGCCGCCATGCAGGCGTCTGCGCTGGGAGGGGGCCTCGAGGTGGCACTCGTGTGCGATCTCATCGTCGCCGATCCGGGCGCCCGCCTGGGCTTCCCGGAGGTGCGCCTGGGGCTGATGCCGGGCGCAGGCGGGACGCAGCGGCTCCCCCGCCGCATCGGCGCCGGGCCTGCGCGCGAGATGCTGCTGCTCGGCCGGGCAGTCGACGCCGAGGAGGAGGGCCACCGCCTGGGCCTCGTCAACCGGGTCTCCGCCCCGGGAGCAGCCCTCGACGAGGCGATCGAGCTTGCCACCCGGTTGGCGGCGCTGCCCGCACGCGCGGTGACGTCGATCAAGCGGGTGCTCGACGCCGACCTGGCAGCCGGCCTCGACCGCGAGCGCGCCACGTTCCCGGAGGTGTTCCGCACCGCGGATGCGCGCGAGGGTGTCGCGGCCTTCGTCGACAAGCGGCCGCCGGACTTCGCGCACCGCTGAGAGCTAGGCGGGCTCCGCCTGCTTCAGCCAGGCTCTGTCCCCCACGAGGTCGCGGCAGGTCTCGGCTGCCTGCCACTGCTCGGTCGCGAGCAGCCGGCGATGGAAGGGGATCAGAGAGTGGATGCCTTCCAGCTCGAAGTCGCCGAGAGCCTGCGCCATCCTGGCCGTGGCCGCCTCCCGGGACTCGTCCCAGACGACGACCTTGGCGAGCAGCGAGTCGTAGAACGGGGTCACCACCGAGCCCTCCTCGACCCCGGAGTCGACCCGCACCCCAGGTCCTGCGGGCTCCCGGTAGCGATCGATCGACCCGGGGCTCGGGATGAACTGCCGGTGCGCGGCCTCGGCGTTGATCCGGCACTCGATCGCGACGCCGCGGTACTCCACCTCCTCCTGGCGAAAGCCGAGCGGCTCGCCGGCGGCGATCCGAAGCTGTTCCTGCACGAGGTCGATGCCCGTGACGAGCTCCGTGACGGGATGCTCGACCTGGAGGCGGGTGTTCATCTCGAGGAAGAAGAACTCGTCGCCGACGAGCAGGCCCTCGATCGTGCCGGCGGACGTGTACCCGATCGCACGGGCAAGCTCGAGTGCGTACGCGCTGAGACGCCGGCCGAGGGGAGCGTCCACGGTCGGCGCCGGCGACTCCTCCACGAGCTTCTGGTGCCGCCGCTGCACGGAGCAGTCGCGCTGGCCGAACTGGACGACGTTGCCGTGCGCGTCGCGGGGCGCGGATCTCGCTCATACGATTGGGACCGACCGCGGTCGTGCGTTGCCGGACCGGTTGGGGAAGCTATAGACTCTCACCAGCATCAATCAAGCGTTCGTTTGAACCGCCCGAAGGAGGAGATCGCGTTGGATTTCAGCTTCAGCGAAGAGGAAGAGGCGTTCCGCAGCACGATCCGGGACTGGGTCAACGCGAAATGCCCCAAGGAGCACGCGCTCGAGCTCGAGCGTCACGAGGACCACGACGGCTCCAACTTCCCCGAGCAGCTGTGGCAGGACATGGCGGAGGCCGGCTTCTTCGGCATCGGCATCGACGAGGAGCTTGGGGGGCAGGGCGGCAACTGCGTCGTCCAGAGCATCTTCATGGAGGAGATCGCACGATCGCTCGCAGGCATCTCGTGGATCTGGGGCATCAACCAGTTCAACACGAAGTCGATCCAGCGTTTCGCGTCTCCGGCGCTCAAGGCGGACCTGATTCCGCGCCTCACGCAGGGCAAGGTCAAGATCGCGATCGCGGTGACGGAGCCCGGCGCCGGCACCGACCTGCTCGGCGGCATGACCACCACGGCGACGCCGGACGGCGACGGCTTCCGCATCAACGGCGCCAAGATCTGGTCGACGATGGCGCACGTCTCCGACTACCTACTCCTTCTCGCCACGACCGACAAGAACGCCGAGAAGGCGTCGCGCGGGAAGACGCTGTTCCTCGTCGACGCGAAGCAGGACGGCGTCGTCGCCCGCCCGATCCCGAAGCTCGGCATGCGCTGCGTCGGCTCCTGCGAGGTGCAGCTCGACGACGTCCACGTGCCGGCCACGCACGTGATCGGCGAGGTGAACAAGGGCTGGGGCCACATCCTCTCGACACTGAACAACGAGCGCATCCTCGTGGCCGCGCTCTGCACCGGCATCCTCCGCGGCGTGATCGAGGAGGCGGTCAAGTACGCGACCGAGCGCGTGGCCTTCGGCAAGCAGATCGGCGAGTTCCAGGCGATCAACCACACGATCGCCGAGATGCAGATGGGGCTCATGCAGGCCGAACTCGTGACGTACAAGGCCGCCTGGCTGTACGACCAGGACATGCCCTGCGGCGTCGAGTCGTCCGCCGCCAAGGCGATCTGCTCCGAGTACGCCACCTGGGCCGCCGACCGCGGCATCCAGATCCAAGGCGGCATGGGCTACTCGGCCGAATATCAGATGCAGCGCTACTGGCGCGACGTCCGGCTCTACCAGATCGGGCCGGTCACGAACCAGATGGTGCGCAACATCGTCGCGGAGAGCGTCGGACTGCCGCGGTCGTTCTGAGATGGGTCGTCACGTCGAACGCTGCGGCATGGCGCGCTGAAGCCTCGGGATCGATGCGCGCGGTCGGCTTCACCGCTACGGCGGTCCCGAGGTGCTCGAGGTCGTCGGCCTGCCCGACCCCGAGCCGGGGGACGGCGAGGTCCGCATCCGGGTAGCCGCTGCCACGGTGAACCCGGCCGACACGCTGTTCCGCTCGGGTGGCCTCGCAGCGTTCGTGACCGGGCAGCCGCCATACGTGGCCGGCCGCGAGCTCGCAGGCGTCGTCGACGGGGTCGACGCCGAGACGCGCTGGCAGCCCGGCAACCGGGTCGCGGCGATGAACCCCACGGGCAGAGGAGCGCACGCCGAGCTCGTCGTCGTGCACGACGAGTCCGCCGCGGCGATCCCCGACGGGCTCGGCCTGGTGGAGGCCGCGACGCTCCCGATGAACGGTCTCACGGTGCGGCTCGCGCTCGACACGCTCGCCCTCACGCCCGGCGACTGGCTGGCCGTCAGCGGCGCCGCGGGAGCGGTCGGCGGCTACGTGACGCAGATGGCGGTGGCCGATGGCCTCCGCGTTGTCGCCGTCGCCTCGGCGGCCGACGAGGAGCTCGTGCGCGGGTTCGGGGCCGAGGCGTTCGTGCCGCGAGGGCCGGATGCCGCAGCAGAGATCAGGGACCTGGTCGCCGCCGGCGTCGACGGCCTCGTCGACGCCGCCAACGTCGGCGGGCCTCTCCTGCCGGCCGTTCGCGACGCAGGCCGCGTGGTGGTGCTCCGGGCCTTCGACGACGCAAGCTCGCCGGCTCCGGCGCCCTCAGCCCCCCGTGTGGCTGCCACGTACGGGCCGTCGCAGGCGGCAGAGGCTCATCGCCGGCTCGAGGCGGGGGGCGCGCTCGAGTTCGACGGCCCGTGAGGGCCCGGCACCTGTCCTGCCGCGTCGGGAAACACCTCTCCGAGCAGCGCAGGGAAGTCGACCGCGTCCTGCGGCCCCGCCGCGCTCACGAGCACCCGGATGTCGGCGTGCGCGACCACGTGGCTGAGTTCGCGCGTCTTGAAGCGGCCGTTGATGGGGACGGGCACGGCTCCGAGCTTCGATGCTCCGAGGAGAGCGGCGACGAAGTCGAGCTGGTTCGGCATCAGGATCCCCACCTTGTCCTGCGGACCGGCGCCGAGCGCCCGCAACGAGCGGGCGACGCGATCCGTCAGCTCGGCAAGCTGCGGAAAGGTGACGCGCTCCACCGGAGAGACGACCGCGTCGCCGCTCGATTCCGCCGCCGCGCGTTCAACGAGGTCGCCGGCCGTCGTGCCCTCGATGAAGACGCGTTTCATGGACGCGTCCCTCACGTTTCTCACTCGAGTACCCGCCTCTCCTTGCGGCACGTACGCAGCCGTCCACAGCAGGATGTTCCCGATTGTGTCACTTCGATCCAGCTCGGTTGACTCTCGAACCGTCCTGTACGGAGAACAACCGGCCGGGCCGGGCAACTTGCCACGTCGCCATGACGCTAGGACGCCGACCTCGACCTGCTCTGCATCAGTGTCTATCTACTGCACGGCCGACGACCTCTTGCCCGAGCGGCCGGCCAATGCCCGCCGCAGGCTGACGGACGCCGAAGTCGTAACCCTCTGTGTCGCCCAGGTGCTGATGGGGATCCCGTCGGATCGGCGTTTCCTGCGAGCAGCCAAGCGTCAACTCGGCCATCTCTTCCCGACGCTCCCCACTCAGGATGCCCTGCACAAGCGCCGGGCTCGCCTGGCGGAGACGCTCGAGTGGCTGGTTGGGGTCTTCGCCGCCCGCTCGCCAGGGCACGGCGACGATCTGCTGCTGCTCGACTCGACCCCGGCGGAGTGCGGGCGTTCGCTGGAGACGACGCGGCGCTCGCGCCTCGCCGAGATCTGTGGCTATGGCTCCTCCCGCAGTCACTCGCGCTACTTCTGGGGGATGCGCCTGCACCTGGCCTGCTCACCCGACGGGACGCCACGAGCCGCAGCGCTTGTCGCCGCCGATCGCGGCGAGCGCGAAGTAGCTCTGAAGATCCTGCCCCGAGCGACTCACGACACTAGCGACCTGAATACCGTGGCGGTCGTTTCTCTTGGAAGGCTGCGAATGCCTCCTGGATATCCCGTGTCCCGAAGCTGAGTGCGATCGCGTTTGCCTCCCATTCGAGCGCAGCGTCGAGATCGAACAGTGGAGAGCCGAGCAGACCTGTCTTGATCATCGCAATCGCGCGGGAGGCACCGCCAGCGAGCCTTCCCGCCCAGAGTTGTACGGTTTCCTCGAAGACATCGACCGGGACTGCGCGGTTCACGAGCCCGATAGCCGCCGCCTCGGCGGCGCTGAGCGTGTCGCCGAAGTAGGCAAGCTCGAACGCGCGGGCCCGGCCCACGAGACGTGGGAGGAAGTACGTGCCGCCCATGTCGGGTACGAGCGCACGCTGGGCGTAGACTTCGCCGATGACGGCGTCCTCGCGCATGAGGACGAGGTCGCAGGCGAGCGCGAGATTGCAGCCGCCGCCGACCGCCGCGCCGTTCACCGCGGCGATCGTCGGCTTCTCGAGGTGAACGAACTTGCGCACGATGCTTCCAATCCAGCGCAGGTAGTCGCGCACTTGGTGGGGGTCGTCGCAGTCGATCTCGGTCGTGATCGACTGGAGGTCGGCTCCTGCGCAGAACGCCCGTCCGGCGCCGGTGAGGACAACCACGGCCACATCGTCGCGGCGGGCGAGATCGTCGAGGCACCGTTCGAGCTCACCGAACAGACCGACATCGAGGGCGTTCATCCGCTCGGGTCGATTCAACGTCAGCCAAACACAACGCTCGTCAAGGCGCACCAGGAGAGGTGGTTCCTGCGCCGAATCGCCGGGACTCACAGCGCATCCCTCCTCGCGTCGCACGTGGCCGCACCGTGCCCGCCGTGGACAGAATTCAACCTGGATCCACCGTTTCACGTGATCGCGGGGCGCCTGCCAGGGTCGTCAGGACGTGCGCGGCGTCCGGGTGGGGCCGCCCGGCAGAGAAGAAACGGGGCCCACCCGGACGGGGAGCGGCCTGGCGGGCCCGACAGGATGCAACGCCCGCGCGAAACGGTAGATCCAGGTTCAAACATCCTTTCTCGCCGATCGGCCCCTCGACCGGCTGCGGACACAGCACTACCGGCAAGCGCGTGAGGCGTCGCAGCATCGCGTTCCCGTGAACGCGGCGTCGTCGGTCACCAATTCCGTGTGCGGATAGCGCTCGAAGATCCTGCTGAAGGCAGCGGTCGCCTCGAGTCGGGCGAGGGACGCCCGAAGGCAGAAGTACGGGCCGAACCCGAGCCAGAGATGCAGCCTCGCGTCCGGTCGGGCTCAGCCGCAAGCCAGGCCCCGAGACGATCACCACGGGTCGCTCGCGCGTGTCCACAATCGTCTGCACTCCTTCGCGTCGTGGGCTATCGAGCCGAGGGGAGATGCCGACCTCCGCCTGCCCGGGGGAGCGTTTCCTTTCCTGCGTCTTGCGTCTTCCTCGATGGGAGATTACTCCATCAACCGGTCGTTTGCTCAGTCAAGCAAGAACGGAGGAGAACGACGGCTCTGCAACCCCGTTGTCGGAAGAGATCGCGATCACACGCCGCGAAGAGATCCTCGCCGTCGCAGGGGAGGTCTTCATCGAGCGAGGATTCGAAGCCGCGACGACGCGCGACATCGCAATGCGGGCCGGCATCCTCAGCGGTGCCCTCTCCCACCACTTCCGAACCAAGGAAGAGATGCCGTTCGAGCTCGTCCGCGATGTCTACTCGGGGATCCTCGCCCGCCTGCAAATCGTTGAGCCACTCGACATCCCGACCGAGGAAGCGCTGCGGATCGCCGTCAAGAACCACGTACGGTACGTGATCGAGAACCAGAAGCGGACGGCGCTCGTCCTCGACGACTTCCGGTCACTGACCCAAGAGCATCAGCGGCTCGTCCGCCATGTCGAGAACGCCTACGCCGAGCGTCTCGACAACCTCATTCGGGCAGGACAAGAAAGCGGCTCGATCCGCACCGACCTCGACGTCCGGGTGGCACGGATGACCCTCGTCGGCGCAGCCAACTGGGTCCACCGCTGGTATCGGCCCCCCGCCGACGCCGAGCAGGTTGCCAACGAGATCTCGTCGACCCTTCTCGGCGGACTGATTACGAGCTGTGCGCGCCGGACGCACTCGTTGTGACGCCCGCCACAACCTCATGCCTGAGGATCTCCACCCGGCCGGTCGAGAGCACGAGTCGAAGCGCGCAATGCCGGTCGCCCTCACCCGGCTGTGTTCTGTGTAACACAGCACATGCTTATCCGGTTCCGTACCCGAATCGGCGATGAGTGTGCGCCGCAGCGGCAGCAGTCCCAGCGGCAGTTACCCGAGGAGGAGCCGACATGAGGACCAGGATCTGCGAGCAGTTCGGTATCGAGGTGCCAATCTTCGGATTCAGCCACTGCCGCGACGTCGTCGCCGCGATCAGCAAGGCGGGCGGGCTTGGAGTCTTCGGCGCCGCAGAGATCACGCTCGATCAGCTCGATTAGGCAGTGGCTCGACGAGCAGCTGCAGGGGAAGCCGTACGGGATCGACGTACTCATGGCCGCCTCGCACGTCGACGGCACGCCCGAGGAGCTCGAGCGCATCATCCCGAAGCAGCACCGGCGCTTCGTCGCCCAGCTCGAAGAGCGGTTCGGCATCCCGCCGCTCCCCGCCGATGCCGCAGCGCCCACGGGGATCTTCGGCTCGATCCACTTCCGCGACAGGCCCGACCACGGTCTCGCTGCGATCGACGTGGGACGTTCTCACACGACGGGTCCGTGCTCGTCTCGGCCCTCGGTCCGGCTCCGCGGGACCGTCGTCGAGCGCGCGCACGAGCGCGGAACGCTCGTCGGCGGGATGTGCGGCGCCGTGCGCCACGCACAGACGCACGTCGAGGCGCGCGCCGACTTTGTCGTGGCGGCCGGGCACGAGGGCGCCGGCGTCTCGACGATGGTGCTCGTGCCAGAGGTGGTCGACGCGGTCAGCCCGGTGCCCGTACTGGCTGCCGGCGGGATCGGGAACGGCCGTCAGATCGCCGCCGCCATGGCGCTAGCCCGGATCGTTCAACAGTCGAGCGAGGGCGCCCCCTCCCGCTCGCGAAGTCCGAGACAATCAAATGATTGTTTGAATTCGAGGTCTGGGCACGTACCATGGAGCCCATGGTCGGACCCACCCCCTACGACCGGTCGATCGACCCCGCAGCCGTCGCTGTGTTCGAGGTGCGTCCCGGCCTGTGGAGCCTGCGACTGCCTCTGGCGTGGCCTGGGATCACCCACGTGAACGCCGTCGTGCTCGCACGTGCCGAGGGCGGCGTCACACTGGTCGACTGCGGCACGGCCGGGCACCCGACCTGCTGGGACGCGCTCGTCGCCGCGCTCCAGGAGGCCGGGTTCGGGATCGCCGACGTCGTCGACCTCGTCATCACGCATGCCCACTCGGACCATCTGGGGCTAGCAGCGCGGATCGTCGCCGAGAGCGGCTGCACGATGTGGATGCACCCGGCGCACGAGGCCTTCACGGACGGAGCACGCGAGCCGGAGAAGATCTACGCCGCACGCGAGCGGCGTGCGCTCGCCGAGGGAGTGCCGCCGGAGATCCTCCGCCACTTCGCCAGCGTCGGGGAGGAGACCGACTTCGCACTCGGGCCGTTGCCGCCCTATCGCGAGCTCCGCAGCGGCATGCAGATCCCGTCGAGCCTCGGCTCCTGGGACGTTATCGAGACACCGGGTCATTCTCCCTCACACGTCTGCCTCTACCAGGCCGACGAGCGCCTCCTGCTCCTCGGCGACCTCGTCTCGCGTGTCTTCGCGCCCTGGTACGACTACGGCTACACGCCCGATCCCGTCGCGGAGCTGGCCGGCTCGCTCGAGCTCGTGGCCACGCTCGACGTCGAGCTCGCGCTACCGGGCCACGGCCGGCCGATCGAGGATCTCGCCGACGTTATCGCCATGCACCGCGGCGAGATCGCTCGACGAGTGAGTCTCGTCGAGACAGAGGTCGGCAACGCCCCCGGGCCCGCGTACGAGATCGGGCTCCGCGTGTTCGGCGCGCCCGCCTCGATGATGCAGGCGGTCGCTCACCTGCAGGAGACGATGGCGTATCTCCGCCACCTGCGCCTCGCCGGTCGCGTCGTGCGGGAGGAGCTGCCGACGGTCGTCTTTCGCTACTCCGTGCCCAGCTAGAGGGTCGGGGGGCTGGCACGAGCCGGTCTCCGCCGGCAGGGTATTTGCCGAAGTCGACCGTTTGGTAGAAGATGACGCTGTGCTCGACCTCGAGGATCTGGCGGCGCGCCTCGCGCTCCTGGAGGACGAGCGCACGATCCTGCGGACGCTGCACGCGTACGGCCACGCGATCGACTACGGCGACGAGGACGCGTGGGTCGACTGCTTCACGGAGGACGGCGTCTTCGACGTGCGGGCACGCCTTCCTCACCAGCCGAACCGGCTCGTCCGGGGTCGCGACGAGCTGCGGGCGTTCGTCGCGCGACACACCCGGGCGCCCGAGCTGTGGCACAAGCATCTGCTCATCGAGCCGATCGTCGAGGTCGACGGCGACAGCGCGACGTGCGTCTCGTACCTGGCGGTCGTGATGGAGCACGAGGACGAGCCGCTGCTCCGGGTGTTCGGTCGCTACCGGGACCGGCTCGAGCGCTGCCCCGACGGCCGCTGGCGCTTCCTGGAGCGCATCGCCGAGGTCGAGTCCATGCGCCCGGGGCTCCCGCCGTTTGTCGACGGCCGGCCGGCGCGGACGTAGCGCAGCACCTCGTGGCGCAGGCGGCTGCTCTGCCGATCCGGACGGTGTCGCCGGGCGCCCGCATCATCGTCATCCTGGGCGGGCTGGCCGCGCTCGGGCCCGTCTCGTTCGACATGTACCTGCCCGCCTTCCCGGAGTTGCGGGAGACGTTCGGGACGAGCGCCTCCGCCGTCCAGCTCACGCTCACCGCCGGCCTGCTCGGGCTCTGGCTGGGACAGCTCGTCGTCGGGGCGGCGAGCGACGCGCTCGGCCGCCGCGCGCCCCTGCTCGCCGGTCTCGCAGGCTACGTCTGCGTCTCCCTCCTCTGCGCCGTCGCTCCCACGATCGAGGCGCTCGTCGGGCTCCGCTTCCTGCAGGGGTTCGCCGCCGCCGCGGGGGTCGTGATGTCTCGCGCGATCGTGCGCGACCTCAGCTCCGGCGTGGCCACTGCCCGGCTCTTCTCGCTGCTGATGCTCGTCAACGGACTGGCGCCGATCCTCGCCCCCACGATCGGCAGCGCCGTCCTCGGCATCACCTCCCGGCGCGCGATCTTCGTCGTGCTCGCCGGCTTCGGCGTGATCATCCTCGCCGCCACCGCGCTCGGCCTGCCCGAGACGCTGCCGGCCGTGCGGCGCCGCGACGGTGGGCTGCGAACGACCGCGCGCGGGTTCGCCGTGCTGCTTCGCGATCGCAGGTTCGTCGGGTACGGCCTGACGCTCGGACTGTCCGTCGGCGCGGTGCTCGCGTACATCGCCGGCTCGTCCTTCGCGCTCCAGGAGGTCTACGGCCTGTCGGCGGGCGCGTTCACGCTCTCGTTCGGCGTCAACGGTATCGGCATCGTCGCCTGCAGCCAGGCGAACCGGTTCCTGCTGCACCGTCTCCTGCCACGCCGGCTGCTCATGCTCGGGCTTGCGGGGATGAGCGCCGGTGCCGTTGCGCTCCTCGCCGTCGTCGCAGCCGGCGGAGGCCTCGCGTGGGCGCTGAGCGCGCTCTTCGTCGCGGTTGCGAGCGTCGGCTTCGTGATGCCCAACGCAACGGCTCTCGCGCTCGCCGACCATCCCGACGTGGCCGGTAGCGCCTCGGCGCTGCTCGGGGTCAACCAGTTCTTCGTCGGAGCCGTCGCCGCTCCGCTCGTGGGTATCGCAGGGGTCGACACCGCCGTCCCGATGGCGCTCGTGATGGCCGTGCTGTGCGTCGGTGCCGTGCTCGCCCCCGTCACGCTCACCCGTCCCCTACCCGGGTGAACACAGCCGCCGCCACCGCGATCCTCCGGGAGCACGTCGATCCGCTGCTCGAGGCGCTGAACGTCGAGCGCGGTCCCGTCGGCAACAGCCAGGAGACGTGGTTCGTCACGGCGCGGACGGCGAACGGCGACACCCGGGAGCTCGTCGTGCGTCGCACCGCCACCGCCGGGGTGCTCTCCTGGACCGAGCGCGAGCAGGAGTTCGCCGTACTGCGTGCGCTCGCCGGCCGTGGTCTCCCCGTGCCGGCGGTTCTCGCGGCAGGGGTCGCCGAGCGCCCCTTCCTCGTGATGGAGCGCCTTCCCGGCTCGCCGCCCGGGCGCCTCCCGCCGGAGGAGCGCGCAGCGCTCGGCCGGGAGCTCGGAACCAGGCTCGCGCAGCTGCACGCGCTCGACCCAGACGACCTCGGCATCGCCGCCGGCGGGTCGGCCGCCGACGCGACACGCGAGCAGGTGCAGCGCTTCAAGCAGCTCTACCGCTCGGCGCAGGCAGCGCCCGTGCCGCTGCTCGGAGCGCTCCTCGCCTGGGCCGAACGGAACGTCCCCGAGGACGGCGGAGCCGCGGCCGTCGTGCTGTGGGGCGACCCTGGCCCACACAACATCCTCGTCGCCGAAGGGCGCATCACCGCGCTGCTCGACTGGGAGCTGACGCACGTCGGGCATCCGCTGGACGATCTCGGGACTGCCGTCTGGAGCTGCCTCGGATCGATCGACCCCGAGGACGTCGTCGCGGGCTACGAGCTGATCGCAGGGGGCGTCGACCGTCAGCGCCTCGACTATTTCTTCACGCTCGCGTGCACGACGCGTTCAGTGATGCTCGTCAACGGGACGGCCGCCTGGATCGACGGGCTGGTGAGCTCGCCCGCCACCGCCGCCCTCGGGCTCGAGCTCCTGGCTCTGGACCTCGCACGCGGCGCACGAGCGGCAGGCTGGGGCGACCTGCCCGGGTCTGACGGCCGGCCTCCCGACTATCCGCTCCGGCCCGATCCCGCCGAGACGGTCGAGGGCGTCGGACGCTGGCTGCTCGAGGACGTCGTGCCGGTGCTGGAGGACCGGCGCCTGCGTCAGATGGCCCGACGCGCGGCCGCCCTTCTCGCCACGACCGCGGCGCGCGTCCCTCCGGCGGACGGTCGCGACGCGGCGGCGCGCGAGGCGGAGGCGATAGCGGCGGAGCGGGCGGGCGGCGATCCGTCTCTTCGGAGCGCGCTCCTCGCCGACCTGGCACGGGAGCTCGACCGCCTCGCGCCGCTCGCGCGCCTGCACGGGCATCCCGCCCCCGTCCGCACGACACGGCGAGGATGACGTCAGACGCCCCGCCTACCGGGGCGTCATGCCCGCGCGTAGTAGACGGCCGAGTCGCCGTCCACGACCAGGCGTGCCCGGTCGCTTGCCTCCAGCAGGTCGAGCGCGCCCAGCACCTCGCAGAGGGTGAGATACGTCTGGTTGACCGGTACGGAGGGCCAGAGCGCAGTGCTGAGCGCGCTCGCAGTTTGCGGGCCCGCCGCGAGCGCCTCGTACACCTGATCGGCGCGCTGGTGGTGAAGCCGGACGCGCTCTGCGATCAGCGGCCGGTGCTCGCGGATGATCTCCCCGTGGCCCGTGTGCAGCAGCGACAGATCCTCCTCCGCCGTACGGGCGAGCGACTCGAGGTACGCGCCGAGCGCCGAGGGCCGGTGCGTCGGGTCGTGCGATCCGGTCGGCGGACGATGAACGAGCGGGTTCGACGAGATATGGGCGATGAGGTGATCCGCCACGATCGCCATGCCACTCGAATCGTCGACGAAGATGGTGTCCGTCGGGCTGTGCCCCGGGCGTAGCGCGACCCGAAGGCGGCGCCCTCCGGCCTCCACGACGTCGCCGTCGACGAGGGTGCGGTCGACCGCGACACCGTCGCCGCCGAACCGCCGGCGCTCGCGGGCGACGGCGAGAAATGCGGCGCGGCGGTCGGGGGGCGCCCCGTGGAGGCGCAGCACGCCATCCTCCCAGTCCTCCTCGGCGGCAAGTGCGGCCTGCATGTCCCGCACGTAGCCGGCCAGCGCGAGATGCACCGCCACCGTGCACCTGGAGCGCCTGCGGATCGTCGCGGCGAGCCCGACGTGGTCGGAGTGCTGGTGCGTGAGCAGGAGCAGCTCGACGTCTTCGAGGCGGAGGTCGTGGCCGGCCAGCCCGAGCTCGAGGGCGATGAGCGCCTCGGGTGTGTCCGGGCCGGCGTCGACGAGCGTCACCGGCTCGCCCCGCAGGAGCCAGCAGTTGACGGACCCGACCGGAAACGGCGTCGGGGGGACGATCCGGTCCAACGCGTCAGCCCGGCGGCGCGACGACGACCGCCGGCTCGGCGGCAAAGGCGAACGGCCCGGCGGCGCGGGCGATGTCGAGTGCGCGCCCGCGGTCGTCGAGCCAGAGGCTCAGCACCCGTCGCCCGCCCCCCTGCCCAGGGGTCGCGGTCGACCTCCAGGAGGTCGGCCTCGCCGGCCGTGAGCGTCTCCGCGCCGAAGGCGAGCACGCGGTACCTCGCTCGCTCCAGGCGCCCGGCCGGCTCGGCCACGACCCGGCCCGTCCAGGCGGACGCGCGGTCGAGGAACACTGCCTCGTCGGGCACGACGACGTCGCTGTAGTAGCCGCTCGCGAACGAGGCACGCTCGGCCGCGCTGTCGGCGAACCACGTCTCGGAGCAGACCGATCGCGTCCTGAGCCTCTGCCACTCCTCTTCGAGGGGGCGATTCTGGACGTAGCCGAGCAGGAGGGCGCGGCGCGTACACCTGAGCGTGGCGGTCACGCCAGTGCCGCTGTGCGTCGGCGACGGAGAGACCGGCCAGCGTGTCGACGACGATGATCCGGTGCTGCATCAGGTGGCTGCTGCGACGGAAGCGGCCATTCAGTCGAGCCCCAGCTCCCGCAGCAGCTCCTCGCGAAGCCGGTGCTTCTGGATCTTCGTCGCCGACATGGGCCACTCGGTCACGAAGCGAACGTGACGCGGCACCTTGAACGCCGCGATCGTGCCCCGGCAGTAGTCGATCAGGTCGGTCTCGGTGAGCGTGCTCCCGGCGTCGAGCTCGACGAACGCCGCCGGCACCTCGAGGTACTTGTCGTCGGGCACACCGACGACCTGCGCGATCTTGACCGCCGGGTGCCCCGCGAGGAACGACTCGATCTCGAGCGCGGCGACGTTCTCGCCTCCGACCTTGAGCATGTCCTTCGAGCGGCCCACGTAGGAGATGCGCCCGTCGGCGTCGACGCGTCCGAGGTCGCCGGTGTGCAACCAGCCGCCGCGCATCGCCTCGGCAGTCCTGCTCCGGGTCCTTGTGGTACCCGTCGAAGAGCCCGGGGCCGCGGACGAGAATCTGCCCCACCTCGCCGATCGGGCGCTCCTCGTCGGTGTCGGGATCCGCGATCCGCACCTCCATCCCGCGGAACGGCCGGCCACCCGACTCGGTGCGCTCCCGTTCGGGGTCGTCGAGGTGCGAGAACGCGACGACGCCGCCGCCCTCGGTGAGCCCGTACGAGGTGAGAACGACCGCCGGGGAACGCGCTGCGCGATGTCGCGCAGGGTCTGCCGGCGGCGCCGTGTCGAGCAACGCCGCGCACGCGCCGAGATCCGGCGTGCTCGTAGTCGGGGTGGTGGATGATGCTCTGCGTGATCGTCGGGAAGCACGGATAGCGAACGTGCAGCGCTCGGCCTCCATCTGGCGCAGCGCCGCGCCCGGCTCGAAGTGGGTCATGCTGAGGAACGTGCCGCCTTTCGAGACGTTGGCGAGCAGGAGCAGCAGGCCGGCCATGTGGAAGAGCGGCAGCGGATCCCAGAAGCGCTCGTCCTCGGTGAGGCGCGAAGCGCTCGACGATCGCGCAGCGCCGTTCGCACGAGCGCCCTCGTGGGTGATCAGGCAGCCCTTCGGGCTCGGCGGTCGTTCCGGACGTGTACATCATCACGCCCGACGTCGCGGATCCCGACGGCGCACCTGCGGCGGTGCACCTCTTCGAGCGACACGGCGTCGCCGCCGGCCGAGGAACGACGCCCGGTCGACGTAACCGGCCGGCGACGACGAGCCGAGCATGAGGCGGTGCCGGAGCAGCGTCGGGCTCGTCGGTCGTCGCGCGGGCGATCAGCGGCACGAAGTCGACGTACTCGGAGATCAGGTCGGTCGTCACGATCGCCACTGCGTCGGCGTCGCGGAGCACGTACGCGAGCTCGTGCTCCTTGTAGCGGGCGTTGACGAGCAGCGCGCGCACGCCGAGCGATCGCGCAGCCGAACAGCGTGTGGACGTACTCGAGGCAGTTCGGCATCAGCACAGCGACGGTCTCGCCGCGCTCGATGCCGAGCGCGGCCAGCGAGCGCGCGAACGCCTCGGCCGACGCGAGCACCTCACCGTAGGTCTGCCGCTGCTCGGGGAAGACGACGGCGTCGGCGTCCGGTCGCAACGCGGCCGCCCGAACGAGCAGATCTCCGATCGTCGTCAGCTCGATCCAGTCGCGCAGCTGCTGCGGGCTTTCCGCCGGTGGAGCGGGGACGACCCCGGTCGAGCGCGTGGTCACTCCTGTGCGGGATCGGCCGACCCGGCCGAGAGGTATGCGGCCTCGAGGTCGCCGAGCCGCGACCGCACCTGCTCGGTCGGGCCCTCGAGCACGATCGGTGCCGCGCTTCATGACGAGCACCTCGTCTGCGACCCGCAGCACGTGCTTCAGGTGCTGCTCGACGAGGAGCACGCCCACGCCGTTCTCGTGAGCCGCGTGCCGGACGGCGTCGA
This sequence comes from uncultured Gaiellaceae bacterium, assembly GCA_963787085.1. Lineage (GTDB taxonomy): Bacteria > Actinomycetota > Thermoleophilia > Gaiellales > Gaiellaceae > Gaiella. The sequence continues at coordinate 19,959 of CAWBBO010000005.1, forward strand.
GGAGCCGGATCACGACGAGCGGCGCGAGGCCGAGCGAGAGCTCGTCGATGAGCAGGATCTTCGGATCGCGGGCAAGCGCCCGGGCGAGCGCGAGCATCTGCTGCTCGCCCCCGGAGAGGAGCCCGGCCCGGCGCCGCATCAGGGGGCGCAACTCGGGGAAGAGCTCGACCGCCCGGCCGGTGTCGCCGCGACCGACGCGCAGGTTCTCGGCGACCGAGAGGCGCATGAAGACCGAGCGCTCCTCGGTGACGAACGAGAGCCCGTTCTTGGCGCGCGTGTACAGCGGTGACCTCGTCCGCTTCCCGTTGATGTAGATCTCGCCCTTGAGCTGGGGGAGGTCGCCGGACAGCGTCAGCAGCGTCGTCGTCTTGCCGGCGCCGTTCGGGCCGAGCAGGACGACGACCTTGCCTGCCGGAACGGACAGGTTGAGGTCGTGCACGATCGGGTGGCCGTGGTAGCCGGCCGAGACGTCCTCGGCGACGAGCAGCGCTTCCGTCATTCCGTTCCTCCCGATGTTTCGGCGGCGCCGGCGCGGCCGCGCCGGCTTGCTCGGCGTCGTCGTCGCCCTCGCCCAGGTACGCGGCGACGACGGCCGGATTGGCGCGGATCTCCGCAGGCGTCCCGGTGGCGATCTGGCGACCGAAGTCGAGCACGGTGATCCGGTCGCACACGCTCATCACGAACGACATGTCGTGCTCGATCACGAGGATGCCGAAGTTCCATTCCCGCGCGAGTCGCCGCATCACCGTCGCAAGCTCGGCGGTCTCCGGGGCGCTGAGGCCGGCGGCGGGCTCGTCGAGTAGCAGGATCGACGGCGCCACGGCGACGGCGCGTGCGATGGCGACGAGCCGGCGACGGCCGTACGGCAGGTCGCTGACACGCTCGTCGAGGTACTGCTCGAGCTCCAGCTCCTTCACCGCGGCGATCGCCGTCGAGGAGAGCGGCGGGTTGGTGGGCCGCACGATGTCGGTCACGTACGGCAGGTAGCTGTACCCGTCGGAGGCGACCATCAGGTTCTCGCGCACGGTGTTGCTCTCGAACAGCTCGAGCTGCTGGAACGAGCGGCTGACGCCGTGGCGCGCACGCTTGAACACCGGCCAGGAGCCGATCGACTCGCCGTTCACGAGCACGGTGCCGTGAACCGGCTTCACGAAACCGGTGATCGCGTCGATCAGGGTCGTCTTGCCCGCTCCGTTCGGCCCGATCAGACCGACGATCTCGCCTGGCTCGACCGTCACGGACGCGTCGTCGACGGCGACCACACCGCCGAAGCGGACAGTGATGCTGGATGCCTCGAGCGTGGCCGGCTGGACGGGCTCGCGGACGGCGTCGGGGAGGGGTATCACGAGCTCCTTGGCGGCGGCGCGCCCGGTCGTGCGTCTGAGCGCGGCGCCGATCTTGTTGAAGAGCTCTGCGTTGACGCTGACGGCGCCGTCGGGGTGCAGCACGATCAGGACGATCACCGTGATGCCGCCGATCACGACGAGCCAGCTCGGGTTCGGGTTGTCGAAGATGGCCGTCCTCCAGCCGTGATCCCTGCCTCCGATCACGGAGAGCACCACGCCCGCGATTCCCAGGCCCAAGAGCACGGTCGCGCCGGTCCCGAGCAGCACCGCGTTCTTGACACCGGACATCCTTCACCGTGGCGAGAAGACCGTCGGGCGAGGGAGACCCCGACGGCCGTGAGAAGGGCGGCGAGGATCAGCGAGCCGAACCAGGGAAACGCGTCGAGCAGCCAGGTGCCGAAGCCGCCCTGGACGAGCTGCGACCCGAAGGGCGCACCGAGGACGAAGCCGATGCCGCCGATCACCGTGTAGGCAACGGCCAGGATGGACGCGAGCGGGGTGTAGTCGCGAGTACGCGACGGTCGTGGTGCGGAACGTGAGGACGACGCCACCGACGCCGGCGATCGCCGCCGCCAGCCCGAAGGCGTAGAGCTTGACGCCGAAGACGCTGATGCCGAGCGCGGCCGCCGCGCGCTCGTTGGTGCGCACGGCGATCAGCCGCCGGCCGACGACGCCGCGGCGGATGCTCGCCACCGCGAGCGCGCACAGGACGAGGAGGGCGAGGACGACGAAGGCGACGATCCCGTACCGCGTCGCATGCGTGATCGGGTCGATGCTGATCCCGAACAGAGTGCTGCGCCAGGAACCTGGGTGAAACCGGATTCGCCGACCCACTTCGTGTTCGTGAAGATCATCGCGTTCACGCCCATCGCGAGCCCGAGCGTGACGACCGCGAGATTGATGCCGCGCGTGCGCAGCGCCGGGATCGGCGAAGAGGAGCCCGATCGGGATCGTCACGCCGACGGCGACGAGGAAGGAGAGCTCGAGCGGCCATCCTCGCTCGCCGACCAGGCGCGCGGCGAACAGCGAGGCGATTCCTGCGAGCGCGAACTGGGCGAGCGAGAGCTGGCCCGTGTAGCCCAGCAGGACGACGACGGACAGCATCACGATCGCCCAGCCGAAGGAAACGTGAGTGCGACCTGCAACGGCACCCCCCACCAGAGCACCTGTCCAAGCACGAACGCGGCCGTGATCGCGGTCAGCCAGCCCCAGCGGACCCGCCGCTGCCGAGCTCGGCCAGACGCTCGACGACGTGCCCGCGCACCGGCAGGCCCTGGCCGCGGATCACGAGCAGCACGATGATCACGAGGAACGGCAACGTCTGCTTGAAGCCCCAGGTGAAGCGGTGTCCGCCACGTAGGTCGTGAACTCCGACTGCGTGATCCCGATCGCGAACGCGGCGGCGAGCGTGATCCAGAACGACGTGAAGCCGCCGACGAGCGCCGCGGCGAGCACCGGGAGGATGAAGAACGGCATCTCCTCCGGGTTGATGCCGGTGATCGGCGCGATGATGATTCCTGCCACGCCCGCGAGCGCCGCACCGAGGGCCCACGAGATCGTGGCGAGCACGTGCGGCGACCAGCCGAGCGTCGCCGCCGAGCGCTGGTTCTCAGCGCTTGCGCGGATCGCGAGCCCGATCGGCAGGTACCGAGCGGCGGCCCAGAGCGCGGTCGTGATCGCAAGCGTGATCGCGACCAGGTAGATGCGATCCGCGGGGATCAGCACCTTGCCGGCCTCGTACACCTTCGTCGGGAAGATCGCGTTGACGTTCCTCGGGTTCTCGTGCCACTTGAGCGCGATGACCCCCTGGATGAGGATGAGGACGCCGAGGCTCGCGATCGTCCGCGCCAGCGTGGAGGCGTTCCGCAGCGGCCTCATCACCCCGTGGTAGACGAGGACGCCGAACACGGTGATCGCGCCGACGGCGAACAGGAACGCGGGCCAGAAGCTCCAGTCGTGGATGAAACGGGTCTCGAAGTAGAGGTAGGCCGCCAGCGTCGCCATCGCCGCCTGGGAGAAGTTGAGGACGCCCGACCCGCCGTAGATGACGATCAGGCCCAGCGAGAGCAGGGTGTAGATCGCGCTCGTGCCGAGGCCGAAGACGGCGTACTGCCAGAAGGTCGTCACGCGCTCGTCATCTCTCGTCGGAAGTCCCGAGCTCCTGCAGCAGCCGCTCCCTGCAGCCGGAACTTCTGCACCTTGCTCGCGGACATCGGCCACTCCGTCACGAAGCGGACGTAGCGCGGGATCTTGAAGCGCGCGATCTGGCCCTGGCAGAACTCGATCAGCTCCTCCTCGCGTCACGCGACTGCGCCGTCGGCGAGCTCGACGAACGCGGCGGGCACCTCGTCGTACCGCTCGTCGGGGACGCCGACGACCTGGGCGATCTTCACGGCCGGGTGGGTGGCCAGGTACGCCTCGATCTCGATCGCGGCGACGTTCTCTCCACCGACCTTGAGCATGTCCTTCAGCCGGCCGAGGAAGGTGAGGCGCCCGTCCTCGTCCACCTTGCCCAGGTCGCCGCTGTGGAACCAGCCGCCCCGCATCGCGTGCGCCGTCTTCTCGGGGTCGTTGTTGTAGCGCTCGAACAGCCCCGGGGAGCGCACGGTGATCTCGCCCCGCTCGCCGACCGGCACCTCCTCGTCGGTCTCCGGGTCGACGATGCGAACGTCTGTGCCGCGCAGCGGCAGACCACCCGTGGTCATCCGCTTCTCGAGCGGGTCGCCCGGCGCGCTCCAGGACACGCCGCCGCACGTCTCCGTCATGCCGAAGAGCGTCACGACCGACGCCGGCGCGAACTTCTCCTGCACCACGCGAAGCGTCTCGGGCGGCCCGGTGTCGTTGACGAGCCGGATCGTGCTGAGGTCGGTGCGCTCGAAGTCGGGGTGGTGGATGAGCGCCTGCGTGATGATCGGGAAGGTCGGGAACGCATAGGTGATCCGCTCCGCCTCGATCTGCCTCAGCGCTTCGCCCGCCTCGAAGTGCGTCCTGGTGACGACCGTTGCGCCCACGTGCATGTGCGCCAGGAGCAGAACGACCTGAGGATGCCGACCCGGTCGCCGGGACGCACCCCGAGCCCGAGCAGCGACCGGGCAGAACGCTCGGCGGCGGCCAGCATCTCCGTATAGGTGCGCCGCTCCTCCGGAAAGACGACCGCCTCCTTGCCGGGCCAGCGCGAGGCGGCGCGAACGAGCATGTCACCGAGGGTGCTGATCTCCACGCAGTCGGCGTGAGCGGCCGCCTGCGACGAAGCCATGCCGGAGTCTGTAGCCGGTCGGTGCAGTCACTCAAGCGACCGTTTGGTGGTTTTGGGGGTATCCATTTAATACTGCTTTGTTACTCACGGAGCGGGAAGAGGATGAGCTGGTTGAGGTCGACTGGCTGGTGGCAGGTTCGGCAGCGGCTGTCCCAACACTTGAAGACGGGCTGGAGGAGCAGCACCGTCTGGGGGAGCGTCAGGCCAGCCGCGGGGCTCTCGGGCATAGGCGCTCGAGGGTGAGGAACCCGTGGGCGACCGTGACCAGGGCGGTGTGGTGGTGCCAGCCGATCCAGGAGCGGCCTTCGTAGTGGTCGAGGCCGAGCTCGCCCTTGAGCTGCTTGTAGTCGAGTTCGATCTTCCACCGCAGCCGACAGAGGCGGGCGAGCTGTTCGGGGTCGGTGTCGACGGGCAGGTTCGTGATCCAGTAGTCGACCGGCTCGTCGGCGCCTTCGGGCCATTCGGCGATCAGGAGCTCTTCGCGGCGCGAACGGCCTTTCCGCCAGTCGTGAGCGGCCCTCACTGGGACGAACACGAACCGGGAGGTGACCGGATGGCCGTCGGGCCCGTCACGGAACGCGACCGTCCGCGCCTGGTCGCTGCCGAGCCGGGCGACCAGGGCGGCGATCGTCTCGGGCTCCCGGTCCGGCCGCTGCCGGCTCTTGGGCCTCCCGGTCGTTGCCGTCTGGGTAGGGACGGCGAACACCGTTCCGGGCGAGAACACCTTGGTCGCCGCGCCGACGGCGAGCACGTAGGCGCTGCCTGCTCCGTCAAGCCTGTCGCGCAGCGCAGTGTTGTCGCCGTATGCCTCATCGCCGAGCACCGGGGCCGCGGGGACGTCCCAGCCGGCCGCCTGCTCGACCAGCTCGACGCCAAGCTCGGGCTTGGTCTTGAACCCGACCGAGCCGGGGATCTTCGCGCTCGCGCGCCGCTCGGCATCCTCGCACCACTCCTCGGGGAGGTACAGCGCCCAGCCGAGCGGGGCCGTCCCGCGCTCGCCGACCGCGTGCACCGATACGCCGATCTGGCAGTTCCCAGATCTTCCCCAGCGCTCCCCGAGTACTGCCGCTTCACCCCGGGCGAGTGCTTCCCCTGCTTGGGGGAACCCCGTGTCGTCGAGCACCCACGCCTCCACGCCGATCTCGGGCGCGACCCGCTCCGCGCACCGCCGCACCACCCCGACCGGGTACCCACGGCGAGTCGGCCAAGAACTGCTGCACCGACTCGTACCGCGCCGACGGCTCCTCGAGCCGAAACAACGTCGGCTGCAGACTCTTCCGCGGCCCCTCCTCGACCAGGCCACGCACATACAGCTGCGCGTTCTCCGCTGCCGCACATGCGGCAACCCCGACACGATCGCGTCGACGAACCCGACCAGACGCTGCACGCGTCTCGACCGCCGGCATCTCAAGAGCAAAGACCGCTTCCATCAAGCCCTCCTTGAACGATGACCGCTACCGCGGACACCGTTCAACGCGAGGACCCGAGGTCCCTTCCCCAAGACCGACAAAGCAGTATTAACCGGAGGAGGGCAGGTCGGCGGTTCTCCACGGGCGATCCGCTGGAGGGCGCTCCAGGCTCGGCGGGTGCCCGCGTGCCCGCGGTGGCGCGGGATGCACTGCCCGGGGCCGCTCGCTGGCGATGAGGTTCCGGTAGCGCACTGGCGGATGGGCGACGGCGAGTTCGAGCAGCCGGTAGAAGACCATGCCGCGGCTGCGCGAGCGGCGTCGGTTGAAACGGAAGGCGAACTCGTTCAGGTAGCTGGGCAGGTGGGCGTCGTTGACCGATCCCTGGTGGGTGCCGAGCAGCCAGCGCTTGGCCAGCGAGGCGACCCGGTGCACGGCGGGCAGGAGCTCGCCGGGCTCCTCGCCGAGGGCGCGGGCCGCCCGCTGGCTGCGCCGGTCGTGGAGGTAGCCGAGCCTCTCCAGTCCGGCGTAGCCTGCCCAGCCGTCGGTGATGACCGTGGCGCCCGGCTCGACGTGATCGGTCACGAAGGCGTGCAGCGAGGCGGCGGATGCGTCGGCCAGCGGCGCCAGCCGGCAGCGGCCGAGCCCCTTCGGCTCCCGCACCTCCACTGCGATGCCGGTCAGCACCTTCTTGCCCCTGGCCCGGCCGCCGCGCAGCCCCGGCTCCTCACCGCCGATGTAGGTCTCGTCGACCTCCACCGTCCCGGCCAGCCGATCCCGGCCGGGACGCACCAGCACCGAGCGCAGCCGGTGCAGCATCGCCCAGGCGGTCTGGTAGGAGCCGATCTCGAGCGTGCGCTGCAGGCTCAGCGCGGAGATGCCGTCCTTGCCGGTGGCGAACAGCCAGCAGGCGTGAAACCAGACCGTCAGCGGCGTGCGTGTCCGGTCGAAGATCGTCCTTGCCCTCACCGAGGTCCGCTCGCCACACCCCGAGCACATGACCCGGCCATCTCCCAGCCGCCAGCCCCGGCCGTGGTCGCAACTCGGACACGCGAAGCCGGCCGCCCATCGGAGCCACTCCAGATAGTCCAGGCAGTCCGCGTCGGTCCGGAACCAGGCCTGGAACTCGCCCACCGACCTCGGATAGTGAACGCCGCCACGAGGGTAACCCATCACCCACTAGTACTGCTTTGTCGGTCTTGGGGAAGGGACCTCGGTCCTCGCGTTGAACGGTGTCCGCGGTAGCGGTCATCGTTCAAGGAGGGCTTGATGGAAGCGGTCTTTGCTCTTGAGATGCCGGCGGTCGAGACGCGTGAGCGTCTGGTCGGGTTCGTCGACGCGATCGTGTCGGGGTTGCCGCATGTGCGGCAGCGGGAGAACGCGCAGCTGTATGTGCGTGGCCTGGTCGAGGAGGGGCCGCGGAAGAGTCTGCAGCCGACGTTGTTTCGGCTCGAGGAGCCGTCGGCGCGGTACGAGTCGGTGCAGCAGTTCTTGGCCGACTCGCCGTGGGACCCGGTCGGGGTGGTGCGGCGGTGCGCGGAGCGGGTCGCGCCCGAGATCGGCGTGGAGGCGTGGGTGCTCGACGACACGGGGTTCCCCAAGCAGGGGAAGCACTCGCCCGGGGTGAAGCGGCAGTACTCGGGGACGCTGGGGAAGATCGGGAACTGCCAGATCGGCGTATCGGTGCACGCGGTCGGCGAGCGCGGGACGGCCCCGCTCGGCTGGGCGCTGTACCTCCCCGAGGAGTGGTGCGAGGATGCCGAGCGGCGCGCGAGCGCGAAGATCCCCGGCTCGGTCGGGTTCAAGACCAAGCCCGAGCTTGGCGTCGAGCTGGTCGAGCAGGCGGCCGGCTGGGACGTCCCCGCGGCCCCGGTGCTCGGCGATGAGGCATACGGCGACAACACTGCGCTGCGCGACAGGCTTGACGGAGCAGGCAGCGCCTACGTGCTCGCCGTCGGCGCGGCGACCAAGGTGTTCTCGCCCGGAACGGTGTTCGCCGTCCCTACCCAGACGGCAACGACCGGGAGGCCCAAGAGCCGGCAGCGGCCGGACCGGGAGCCCGAGACGATCGCCGCCCTGGTCGCCCGGCTCGGCAGCGACCAGGCGCGGACGGTCGCGTTCCGTGACGGGCCCGACGGCCATCCGGTCACCTCCCGGTTCGTGTTCGTCCCAGTGAGGGCCGCTCACGACTGGCGGAAAGGCCGTTCGCGCCGCGAAGAGCTCCTGATCGCCGAATGGCCCGAAGGCGCCGACGAGCCGGTCGACTACTGGATCACGAACCTGCCCGTCGACACCGACCCCGAACAGCTCGCCCGCCTCTGTCGGCTGCGGTGGAAGATCGAACTCGACTACAAGCAGCTCAAGGGCGAGCTCGGCCTCGACCACTACGAAGGCCGCTCCTGGATCGGCTGGCACCACCACACCGCCCTGGTCACGGTCGCCCACGGGTTCCTCACCCTCGAGCGCCTATGCCCGAGAGCCCCGCGGCTGGCCTGACGCTCCCCCAGACGGTGCTGCTCCTCCAGCCCGTCTTCAAGTGTTGGGACAGCCGCTGCCGAACCTGCCACCAGCCAGTCGACCTCAACCAGCTCATCCTCTTCCCGCTCCGTGAGTAACAAAGCAGTACTAGTGCGGCCTCTCATAACGTTTGACCGGAAACTGCCGCTTCGCGTCGAAGCGGGGCGCATGCGACCTATGGAGGTGTCGATGCGTCCCGCGGAGGTGTTTGTGCGTGAGTTGGCGCCGGCTGAGGGGCAGCGGCTGAAGCGGCTCTCGAGGCAGTCGAAGCTGGTGTCGACTCGGCAGCGGGCGATGGTCCTGCTGGCCTCGAACACGCTGATGAGCGCGCCCGAGATCGCGCGCATGCTGCTGACGGATGAGTCGCATGTGCGCAAGGTGATCCACGACTTCAACCGGCACGGGTTTGAGTCGTTGCGCCCTCGTTTTCGGGGCGGGCGGCCCCGCCGGATCTCGATTGACGACGAAGCTCGGATCGTCGCGGTCGCCGGCGCCCGTCCCGACACGCTCGGGGTGCCGTATACGCGCTGGAGCCTGGCCAAGCTCAGCCGCTACCTGCATGGGCGGGGGATCGAGGTCTCGCCGGCGCAGCTTGGCCGCATCCTTGCCCGCAACGGGATCTCGCTGCAACGGACGCGCAGCTGGAAGCAGAGCCCCGACCCCGACTACGAGGCCAAGGCTGCGCGGGTCCTCGCTCTCTACCGGGAGCAGCCCGAAAACGGCGTCGTGATCAGCTTCGACGAGAAGGGCCCGGAGAGCCTCTGCCCCAAGCACGGCCGCGGCTGGGCGCCCCGCGGCCGCCCCGAACGCCATCGCGCCACCTACAACCGGCGGCAGGGGATCCGCTACCTGGTCGGCGCGCTCGACGTGCACGCCGACTACCTGCGGATCAGGCCCAGACCGCGCCGCAACGGCAACTCGACGCTCACCTTCATGCGCCAGATCCGGCTCGCCTACCCCCGCCGCGTCCGCATCTACTGGATCCAGGACGGCCTCTCCAGCCACTGGACGCCCGACATCCGCACCTACGCCAACGCCAACAACATGGAGCTCGTACCGACCCCGACCTACGCCAGCTACCTCAACCGGATCGAGAGCACCTTCGGCGCCATCGACGAGTTCGTCTGCAAGAACACCGACTACCTCGACTGGGACGCCTTCGGCCACGCGCTCGCCGACCACGTCCGCCACAGAAACAGCCCCGCCGAACGCGAACGGCGAAAGCTCGAAGCCGCCAGACGGCGCCAACGCCGAGCCGCAAAGACCAACACCGAACTCAAGCTCGCCGCCTGACCGATGAGCACGTTTCAGGTGCAACGTAATGAGAGGCCGCACTAGTGTCGTGAGTCATTGATTCGTTGGCAGTAGTTGGCGAGTGTGTCGAGGATTTGGTCGCTGGTCTTGGTCCAGATGTAGGGGCGGGGGTTGTCGTTCCAGTGTTCGAGCCAGGCGCGGATGTCGGTGTTGAGTTCGCGGACGGAGCGGTGTCTGCCGCGCTTGAGCTTGCGGGCGGTGAGCTCGGCGAACCAGCGCTCGACGAGGTTCAGCCAGCTGGCGCCGGTGGGGGTGAAGTGCAGGTGGAAGCGGGGGTGGGCGAGCAGCCAGCGCTTGATCTGGGGGGTCTTGTGGGTGGCGTAGTTGTCGAGGATCAGATGCACGTCCAGCTCGGCGGGCACCCGCTCGTCGATCTGCTGGAGGAACTTCTTGAACTCGATCGCGCGGTGGCGGGCGTGCAGCGAGCCGATCACCTTGCCGGAGGCGAGATCGAGGGCGGCGAACAGGCTGCTGGTGCCGTTGCGTTTGTAGTCGTGGGTGGCGCGCTGCGGCGTCCCGGGGAGCATCGGCAGGGTCGGGGCGCTGCGATCGAGCGCCTGGATCTGGGACTTCTCGTCGACGCAGAGCACCAGCGCCCGCTCCGGCGGGTCGAGGTAGAGCCCGACGACGTCTCTGACTTTCTCCACAAACAACGGGTCCTTGGACAGCTTCCACTGCTCGACCCGGTGGGGCTGCAGCCCGAACGCCCGCCAGACCCGCGAGATCGTCGACTGCGAGAGCCCGCTCACCGCGGCCATCTGGCGCGTCGACCAGTGCGTGCCGCCATCCGGCGGCGCGCTCTCCAGCGTCCGCACGATCACCGCCTCAACCCGCTCATCGCTGACCGTCCGCGGCCGGCCCGGCCGCGGCTCGTCGACCAGACCATCCAGACGGCTGCTGACAAACCGCGAACGCCACTTGCCGACCGTCGCCGCCGACACCCGCAACCGCCGCGCCACCTCCAGATTCGAGGCGCCGCCCGCGCAGGCAAGCACGATCCGCGACCGCGACGCCAACGCCTGCGCCGTCTTCGGACGCCTCGCCCACCGCTCGAGCTGACCCCGCTCCCCAGCAGACAGCTCCAACACCGCCTTCCGAGGACCACGAGTAGCCGCTGCCATCCCCAAACACTACCACAAACACCACCCGAACTAAAGACTCAACACACTAGCGTACTCCGGTTAAATGGATACCCCAATGGTGGTTTATCCGGCCGCCGTCTGCCCTCCGTCGACGACGAGGACCTGTCCCGTCACGAAATCCGACGCCGCCGACGCCAGGAAGGCGACTGCTCCTTTGAGGTCGTCGGGCCCGCCGAAGCGACCGAGCGGGATCCCGGCGAGGAGTCCCGCGGCCTTCTGCTCGAGCAAGGCCTGCGACATCTCGGACGGAAACCACCCCGGCGCGAGGGCGTTCACGAAGACGCCGTGTCGCGCCCACTTGACCGCGAGGTCCCGCGTCAGCGACAGCACGCCGCCCTTGCTGGCGCTGTAGGCGACGGCATCCATGAGCTCGGGCGGAAGGGCGCCGAAGGCCGCCGTCGATGCGATGTTGACGATCTTGCCGCCGCCACGATCGATCATCACCCGTCCGGCCGCCTGGGAGACGAGGAACACGCCGGTGAGGTTGACCGCCATCACCTTGTTCCACGCCTCGAGCGGGTGATCGACCGCCGGCGCTCCCCAGCTCGCGCCGGCGTTGTTGACGACGATGTCCACGCGCCCGAGCTCGTCGAGCGTCCGCGACACCAGTGCGTCGACCTCGGCCTTGTCGCCGACGTCGCAGCGCAGGCCGAGCGCGCGGACGCCGAGCTGCGCGATCTCCTCGGCAGCCTGCTCGCACCGCTCTGGCCGGCGGGCGCAGAGGACGAGGTCTGCCCCGAGCTCGGCCAGCGCCTGGGCCATCTGACGGCCGATGCCGCTGCCGCCCCCGGTCACGATCGCCACCCGCCCCGAAAGATCGAAGAGCTCGCGGACGGTCATGCGGGGATCATAGGCCGGGCACGATGGTCGAGCTCGACAGGGAGACGTGGTTGCGGGGTCGCAGGCGCCCAGAGTCCTGCTACGGCGTCAGCACCCGCAGGGCCTCGGCCGGCAGGTGCAGCGTCACCGGGGCTCCCTCGCCGTAGGCGAGCACCGAGCCGTCGTTCGCGATCGTCGCCTTCAGCACGTCGCCGCCGACAAGGCGGACGTGCAACTCGTGGGCGCTGCCGACGTAGACCGCGCGCTCGACCATGCCGGGTGTCAAGAGTAGGATCGCCGGCACCGTGCACGAGAAGCGCATCGAGATCCGCTGGCGCGACGTCGACGCGTTTCGCCACGTCAACAACGCTGTCTATGCGACGTATCTCGAGGAATGCCGGGACGAGCTCTTCGAGCAGGTGCTCGCCCGCGTGGGCGACCCGTGGGATTACGCGCTCGCGCGGGTGGCGATCGACTTTCGTCGCGAGCTGACACAGGAGGACGCCGAGGTCGTCGTCCGCTGCGCGATCGCGCGTGTCGGCCGCTCGAGCGTCGCGCTGCGCGAGGAGATCCGGGCCCTGGACGGTGAGCTCTCGGCGGAGGCGGAGGCCGTGCTGGTCGCCCGCGACCGGGTCACCGGGCGATCGCGGCCGCTGACCGACGCCGAGCGAGAGGCCTTCGAGCTCGCCCAGGGAGACGGCTGACGGCGCCCTCGAAGGCCGCTGCCGGCACTGCGATGACGACGAGCTCCGGCTCGCCGGGCAGCTCGTCGAGCGTGCTGTATGCCGGCCGGCCCATGATCTCGCCGCCGTTCCTGTTGACGAGCCAGACGTCGCGCCGGTGGGAGCCGCGCAGGGCGTCGACGGCCAGCCACTGCCCCCATTTGGCCGGATCGTTGGAGGCGCCGAGGACGGCGACCGAGCGGGGGTCGAAGAGGGGTCTCAGGTCACGCACGGCGGAAGCCTAGGCCAGACCCTGACCCTGAGGGTCCTGCCCCGGCAGCGCGCTCGCCCCGGCCGCTACGCCGGGCCGCGGGCCTTGCGGCTCGTCGCCTGCTGCCGCTTGCCGGCGGCGAGCTCCGCCTTGCGCAGGCGGATCGACTGCGGCGTCACCTCGACGCACTCGTCCTCGCGGATGAACTCGAGCGCCTGCTCGAGCGACACGGGGCGCGGCGGGATCAGGCGCACGAGCTCGTCCGAGGTCGACGCGCGCATGTTCGTCAGCTTCTTCTCCTTCGTCGCGTTCACGTCCATGTCCTCGGAGCGCGCGTTCTCGCCCACGATCATGCCCTCGTAGACGGTGACCCCGGGCGCGACGAAGAGCGTGCCGCGCTCCTGCAGGTTGGAGATCGCGAACCCCGTCGTCGGCCCCTGGCGGTCGGCGACGAGAGAGCCGCTGGGCCGCGTTCGCAGCTCTCCGTGCCAGGGCTCGTAGCGGTCGAAGACGTGGTGCAGGATGCCGGTGCCGCGCGTCTCGGTGAGGAACTCCGTCCGAAAGCCGATCAGGGCGCGCGCAGGCACGAGGTACTCGAGCCGCACCCAGCCCGTGCCGTGGTTGACCATCTGCTCCATGCGCCCCTTGCGGAGCGCGAGCAGCTGCGTGAGCACACCGATGTACTCCTCGGGTGCGTCGATCGCAAGCCGCTCCACGGGCTCGTGCACCTTGCCGTCGATCTCGCGCACCACCACCTGCGGCTTGCCGACCGTGAGCTCGAAGCCCTCCCGCCGCATCAGCTCCACGAGCACCGCGAGCTGCAGCTCGCCGCGCCCCTGCACCTCCCACGTGTCGGGCCGCTCGGTGGGCAGCACACGCACCGAGACGTTGCCGATCAGCTCGTCCTCGAGCCGGCGCTTGACCTGGCTCGCTGTCAGCCTCGTGCCCTCGAGGCCGGCGAGCGGAGACGTGTTGATGCCGACCGTCATCGAGAGCGACGGCTCGTCGACAGCCTCGACGGGCAGCGGACGCGGGTCGTCGACGTCGGCCAGCGTCTCGCCGATCGTGATCTCGGCGATGCCGGCGACGGCGACGATGTCACCGGGACCGGCCTCGTTCGCGTCGACGCGATCGAGCGCCTCGGTCACGTACAGCTCCGTCACCTTGGCGCGCTCCACGGTGCCGTCGGCGCGGCACCAGGCGACCTGCTGCCCCTTGCGGATCGTGCCGTTGCGAACCCTGCAGATCGCGAGCCGCCCCACGTACGGGGAAGCGTCGAGGTTGGTCACGAGCGCCTGCAGCGGGTGGCCCTCCTCGTACGTGGGCGCGGGAATCGTCTCGAGCAGCAGCTCGAACAACGGCCGCAGGTCGTCCTCGAGCTTCTCCGCGGAGAGGCCTGCCCGCCCTGCCTTCGCGTTGCAGTACACGATCGGGAACTCGATCTGGCCCTCGTCCGCATCGAGGTCGAGGAAGAGCTCGTACACCTCGTTGATCACCTCCTCCACCCGTGCGTCCGGCCGATCGACCTTGTTGACGACGAGGATCACGCGCAGCCGTGCCTCGAGCGCCTTGCGCAGCACGAAGCGGGTCTGCGGCAGCGGCCCTTCGCTCGCGTCGACGAGCAACAGCACCCCGTCGACCATGCGCAGCCCGCGCTCGACCTCGCCGCCGAAGTCTGCGTGCCCCGGCGTGTCGACGATGTTGATCTTCACGTCGCCGTACTGGACGGCCGTGTTCTTGGCAAGGATCGTGATGCCCTTCTCACGCTCGAGGTCCATCGAGTCCATCACCCGCTCGCCGACGTCCTGGTTCTCGCGGAACGAGCCGGACTGCCACAGCATCGCGTCGACGAGCGTCGTCTTGCCATGGTCGACGTGCGCGACGATGGCGACGTTCCGTATGTCTTCGCGTTCGGGCACCCGGCCAGTGTAGGGGCGGCGCCCGTTTCGCCCGCGGCCGCACATCCCCGCCGCCTGCCGCAAATCGGGCCGCGCTGACCGACGGATCGTTTTACATCCTGCTTACGCGTGCACCACTGCCAGCTAACCCCGAGGCGCCAAGCTGCGGCCATGAGACCAGGACCTCTGCGCATCGCCGCCGTTGCGCTCGCCGTCGCGGCGGCGACGGCGCCCGGGCTCGCGAACGCGGCCACGAGGCCGCTCCAGACCGACAGCGGGGTCGTTCAGTCGGTCTCCGAGGCGCAGATCGAGCTGCGCGCGCTCGACGGCAGCGTCGTCGCTCTCGCCGTCGGGCCGGCCACGAAGATCCGACTCAACGGCACGCCGTCGTCGCTCTCCGCGCTCCGTCCGGGATTCGTGGCCGAGGTGCTGCACCGCGGCGCCCGGCCCGCCGTGCTCGTGCGCGCGTTCGGGAAGATCCCGATCGTGACCGAGCGTGGCGTCGTCACCTCGCTGACACGCGCAGCGATCACCGTACGCAGGGACGACGGCGTGCTGGTGACGGTCGCGCTCGACGCGTCCACGCGCTTCCGCCGTCTCGGGCAGCCGGTCGGCCGGCACGCCGCGCGACCCGGCGCCCGCGTGGCGGTCAGGCATCCGGAGAGCGGAGCGGCGCGGCTCGTGACGGTGCTCAGGCGCCCGTGAGCACAAGCGGGGGCGCGACGCACGGCGGCACGATCCTGCTGGTCGAGGACGAGGAGGACATCGCAGCCCTCGTCCGCACCTACCTCGAGCGCGACGGCTTCCGGGTCGTGTGGGCCGCGCGCGGCGTGGAGGGCCTGCTGGCGCTGGAGCAGGGCGACATACGGCTCGCGATCCTCGACCTGCAACTGCCCGACGCCGACGGCTTCGACCTCTGCCGCGCGATCCGCGAGCACTCCCGCCTGCCGATCGTGATCATGACCGCACGCGACGAGGAGGTCGACCGGATCACAGGCCTCGAGCTCGGTGCCGACGACTACGTGACGAAGCCCTTCTCCCCCCGCGAGCTCGTCGCCCGCGTGCGGGCGGTGCTGCGGCGCGCCGACCCGGACACGGACGGCGGCGACGTCATCGCCGCCGGCGACGTGCTGGTGGAGCGGGGCGGGCGCACGGTCACGGTGGCGGGCCGCCCCGTCGAGCTCACGAGCAAGGAGTTCGACCTGCTCGCGTTCCTGCTCTCCCACCCGGGTCTCGTCATGTCCCGCGAGCGCCTGCTCGACCGGGTGTGGGGTCTCGAGTTCCCGGGCGGGACGCGCACGGTCGACGTCCATATCGCCCAGCTCCGCAAGAAGCTCGACCGCCCCGCCCTGATCCGCACCGTGCGAGGCGCCGGCTACAAGAGCGTGCCGTGAGCGTCCCTCGGGCCCGGCGTCCACGCTCGCTCCGCTCGCGCCTGTTCGTCGGGATCGCCGCCACCGTGGCCGTGTCGATCGCCGTCACGCTCGCTGTCGGCGCGCTGCTGACGCGGCGGTCGCTCGACGACGATGCGCGGCGCTCGCTCGCCCGCCAGGCCGACCTGATCGCGAAGCAGCACGAGGTGACGCCGATCGCAGGGGACGGCTCTGCGGAGATCGGGCGCTTCCTCGCGACCGAGCAGGAGCGCCTGGCCATCCTCACGCTCCCTCAGGCCGAGCTGTTGCTCCCGTCCGACGGAGCGGCGGACCTGCGCGCAGGCGGCTCCGCAGACGGGACCGTCGAGGTGCGCGGCGAGGAGTTTCTCTACGCCGCGCGCACGGCCGACGGCGACGCGGTCGTCCTGCTCCGCTCGGTGCGCAACCAGGCTGCGGACTGGACGCCTTTCCTCGTCGGGCTCGGCCTGGCCGGGCTGGTGGGCGCCGCGCTCGCCGCGCTGGCCGCGCTCGCGTTCGCGCGGGCGGTGGCGCAGCCCGTGACGCGGGTGGCCGCTGCAAGCAGGCGGCTGGCCGCGGGCGAGAGCCCTGAGCCGCTGCGCGTCGAGGGGCCGGAGGAGGTGAGACAGCTCGCGACCGCGTTCAACGAGCTCTCCGACGAGCTTCGCCTCGCGCAGGACGCCGAGCGTGCGTTCCTGCTGTCGGTCAGCCACGAGCTGAAGACGCCGCTGACGGCGATCCGCGGCCATGCGGAAGGTCTCTCCGACGGCGTCGTCGAGGCCGAGCGGGCAGGAGGGGTGATCGAGCGTGAGGCGCACCGCCTCGAGCGCCTGATCCACGACCTGCTCGACCTCGCCCGGCTGCGCCGGCCGCTCGTTCTCCGTCACGCCGCAACCCGTCGACCTGGGCGAGATCGCGCTCGAGGCCGTCTCGCGGTACGAGCCCCAGTCGCATGCGTACGAGGTCGGGCTGGACGCCGTCGTCGAGCCGGGCGCAGGTGCTCTCGCCGACCCCGGCCGGACGTTGCAGGCGCTCTCGAACCTCGTCGAGAACGCACTGCGGTGCACTCCGCGGGGCGGCATGGTGCGGATCGTCGCCTCACGAGGCCGGCTCGACGTCGTCGACGACGGCCCGGGCATCGAAGGGGACGACCTCGACCGTGCGTTCGAGCGCTTCTACCTGTGGGACCGCTACGGCGCCGACCGCCCCGTCGGCACGGGCCTCGGGCTTGCGATCGTGGCGGAGCTGACGGAGGCGATGGAGGGAGAGGTGGCGGTCACGAGCAAGCCCGGGGAGGGCTCGACCTTTTCCCTGCTCTTGCCGCCGGCAGCACCACCTCCGCGCTCGAGCGACGGCGAGACGCTTTACGTGCGTCTTACCCAGCGCTGAAAGCCCGCGAACAGTCCCCTCCTAGCGTGCGTCTCGTATCCCAGACCTCAGAGGAGGAACACGAGATGAAGCGCCACAGGATCGTGATAGGACTGGCAGCAGCGCTGGTGACGCTGGTCGCGGCCACCGCCGCCCTCGCCGCCGGCCCGAACGGCAAGGTGCTGTACCGGTTCGTCGGGCAGCTCCAGAGCACCCCGTCGGGCTCGTCGCTGAGCGTCTCCGTCCAGGCAGGCAACCGGCACGCGTTGAGAGCGATGCTCGGCCAGAGCCAGGTGCAGACGTTCACGACCGGTCAGCAGACCGTGTTCCTGAAGTGGTCGAACGGCGTGCCCACGGTCGTCGCCATCGGCGACCTCGCCCAGGGCGACCGCGTCGCCATCAACATCCGGGCCGCACGGGGCGCCACGCTCGCGGAGCTGCTCGCCACAACTCCGGGCATCGTCGGCGATCACGGCACGACCTGGAACAACCCGAGCAGGCCGCTCTACCTCTTCCGCGGCACGCTCGTCTCCAGCGCCGATGGCGCCGTGACGGTGGACGTCCGGGGCGGCAACCGTCACGCGCTGCGGCTGCTGATCGGCCAGCCGGCCCGCCAGGTGTTCGCCACCGGCGGCGAGACCGTCTTCCTGCACTGGCAGGGACGCATCCCGTCGGTCACGTCGGCCTCGAGCCTCGAGGTCGGTGCCCGTGTGATCGTGCGGATCCGGGCAGACCGGGGCTCGACCCTCGCGCAGGTCGAGGCGACGGCCGCGAAGCGTGTCGCCGAGCACGAGCCGCCCGCGCAGGAGAATGCGCAGAGCGCGCACTCGTAGCTGGAAGGGAGCTGGAAGCTCGTTCGCCGAACGACCTGTTGTCGGGGTGTCTCCCCTGGTTTTCGGGAGACACCCCGCGCCACGTGACGACCGCCAGACACCCCGCGCCACGTGACGACCGCCAGACACCCCGCGCCACGTGACGACCGCCAGACACCCCGCGCCACGTGGTGCGCCTCGCGACCGCCTCGTTAGAGTCGTGGCTGCGTGAACGTCCTCGTCCTCCAGCACATCGCCTGCGAGCCGCCCGGCATCTTCGAGGACGTGCTCCTCGAGCGAGGGGCCGTGCTGCGGAGGGTGGAGCTCGACGAGGGCGAGCCGCTGCCGCCGAGCCTCGACGGAGTCGACGCGATCGTCGCGATGGGCGGCCCGATGAGCGTCAACGACGAGGCGGAGCATCCATGGCTCGCCCTCGAGAAGGCGCTCGTCGCGCGAGGCGGTCCGGGCCGGCGTTCCGTTCTGGGGGTCCTGCCTGGGCGTGCAGCTGCTCGCCTCGTCGCTCGGCGCGCGCGTGCGGCAGGGCGCAGCGCCGGAGGTGGGCGTGCTCCCGGTGCACGCGACGCCCGAGGCCGCGCAGGATCCGGTCTTCTCGGGTCTCGCGTGGCCGCGGGCGACGCTGCAGTGGCATCAGGACACGTTCGACCTCCCCGAGGGCGCAACCCTGCTCGCGACGTCGCCGGCGTACGCGCATCAGGCGTTTCGCGTGGGTCGCGTCGCCTACGGCGTGCAGTTCCACCTCGAGCTCGACGAGGCGATGGCGGACGAGTGGGCGCAGGTGCCGGAGTACGTCGCCTCCGCCGACCGCGTGCTCGGGCCGGGCGGGCTCGAGCGGCTGCTCGCCGACTTCCGCGCGTCGATGGACGTGATGCAGGCAGACGGGCGTACGCTGTTCTCGCGCTGGGTCGACCTCTGGGCGTAGAGCGCGGCCCGGGTCGAGCGTCCCAGGACGATCCTCTCTACCGGCGGTGCCAGAGGGTGGAGTGCGCGGCGGCACCGTCCTGCGGCCTGACGTCGGCGAGCCGCATGTACTCGGGGACCTCGTCACGCGGGATCGTGGACGCGTCGCGATGGTCGAGCTCGACGAGGTTGCCGGCGGGATCGCGCACGTACATCTGGATGCCGCCGTCCGGGAGCTCGTACATCGCATTGCCGAACGTGAGGTGGTCGAGCGCGCCGAGCTCCTTCATGCGCCGGTAGACGGGCATGAACTCCGAGATCTCCAGCCCGAAATGCGCGTGGGAGGGCGGCTCGCCCGGGCGCTCGAACAGGTGCACCTGACAGTCCCCTGCACGCAGCCACACGACCGGGAAGCCGAAGTCCGGGGTCGGCAGCGGCTCGAGCCCGAGCTCGTCGACGTAGAAGCGCATCGACGCCGCGAGATCCGTCGCGATCACGCTGACGTGGTTGAGCCGCGGTGCCATCGGCCGATCATCCCGCGCCGGCCTCGTCGAGGGCAACCAGGCGGCACCTGTGGACGAGAAGTTGCACTTCCGGCACGGAGGGTGTCTCCCCGGGGGAGACACCCTCCGGGAGACACCCGGCGGGCAGGCCTCAGGCCGGCGGCGCCGCGCGGCGGCGGCGGAGGGCCACCACGTCCGCTCGCCAAGCTCGAACGTCAGCGCCGGTACGAGGATCGAGCGCACGATCAGGGTGTCGATCAGCACGCCGACCGCAACCGTCACGCCGAGCTGGGTCAGCGCGATCAGCGGCAGCACCGCGAGCACGAGAAACGTACCCGCCAGCACGATCCCGGCGGAGGTGATCACCCCGCCGGTCAGGGCAAGGCCCTTCAGCATCGCCTCGCGGGTCGGCAGGCGCTCGGCCTCCTCGCGGACGCGCGCCATCAGGAAGATGCTGTAGTCGACACCGAGCGCGACGAGGAAGATGAACGCATAGAGCGCGTAGCTCGGGTCCTCGCCGGGGAAGTCGGTGAAGAGCTCGAAACCGACGAGGCTGAGGCCGATCGCGGCGAAGAACGAGAGCACCACGGCAAGCATCAGGACGACGGGGGCGACGAGCGCCCGGAGCAGGACGACGAGGATCGCGAAGACGACCAGCAGAACGAGCGGAACAATGACGCGTGTATCGCGCTCGTTTGCGGCGCGGACGTCCGCCTCCTCAGCCGTCGGGCCGCCCACGAGCACGCGGTCGCCGGCTGCAGCGCGAAGGTCGGAGCGCAGCGGCTCGATCGCCTCGAAGCCCGGCTTGGAGAACGGATCGGACGCCAGCGTGACCTCGAACCGCGTCCCGGGCTCACCGGTCTCGGGCTCGCCGACCTCTGCCACGACCGACGACGCGCGGGCCGCAGCGAGTGCTGCGGGGACGTCGCCCCCCGGCAGCATGAGCACCGTGGTAGGCGCGCTCGCGCCCGCCGGGAACGACTGCTGGAGGATCTTCTGCCCCTGAACCGCCTCGACCGAGCCGCTGAACCCATTCGAGCTCGTCAGCTCGTCGTCGAGCGTGAGAGCGCCGAGGGCCATCGCGCCGAGCGCGAGAGCGGTGCCGATCCACACGCGCCGGTAGCGCGGGTCGATCCACCCGCCGAGCCGTCGCCACGCGCCGCGGGTCGCCGTGTCCTCCGACCCGTAGCGCGGAATGAACGGCCAGAAGGCGCGGCGCCCGCCGATCAGGAGCAGAGCGGGCAGCACGGTGAGCATCGCCATCGCTGCGACCGCGATCCCCATCGCTCCGACGGGCCCGAGCCCTGCGGTCGTGTTGACCTCGGCGACCGTGAGGCAGAGCAGCGCGGCGACGACCGTGCCGGCCGACGCCAGGATCGCTGGCGCCGCCCGGCGCACGGCGATTCGCATCGCCTCGTGCTTGTCCTCGACTCGGCGGAGCTCCTCCCGGTAGCGCGCGGTGAGGAGCAAGGCGTAATCCGTCCCGGCACCGAACACGAGGATGAGCAGGATCCCGCCGACCTGCCCGTTGATAACGACGCCGGACGACGCCAGCAGATACCCGAGGCCACGCACGACGCCTTCGGCGAAGAACACGGCAAGAAGCGGAAACACCCAGAAGACGGGGCTGCGGTAGATGAGCACGAGCAGCACGAAGACGAGCGCCGCGGCAGCGAAGAGCAGGGTCGAGTTGATGCCCTCGAACACGGCTGTCGCATCGGCGGAGAACCCCGCCGGGCCTGTCACCTTCCCCTCGAGCCCGTCGGGGAGCGCCCCGTCCAGTGCGGCGCGGATCTCGTCGACGCCCCCGAAGAGGACGTCGACGTCGTCGTTCGCGTCGATCGGGACGTTGACGAGCAGCGCCTTGCCGTCCTCCGACGGGATCGCCGGTGCCGGGTCGCCGAGACCGGCCACCTCGCTCTCGACGATCTCGGCCGCGGCCGCGTCGATCGCCGCACGATCGTCTGTGCTCAGTCCGGCGGCGTTGCGGAAGACGACGGTCGCGATTGTCGGATCGCCGTCGGCAAAGCCTGCCTCGGCGTCGAGCACGCGGACGGACTCGGCGTCGCCCGGAAGGAAGCTTGCGGGATCGTTCTCCTGGGCGCTCTCGAACTTGCCCGCGAGCGGGCCGAGAGCGGCGACGAGCAGCAGCCAGAGCGCGAGTACGAGGAACTTCGAGCGGCGGCCCGAGACGACCCGGGAGAATCTGGACATTACCTGTACAAAGTACCGGACGCGCTGTGTGTCAGGCGCCGAAGTCCCGCCCGAAGGCGGCGGCACCGAGCGACTCGCCCGTCGCCTGCTCGAGCAGGCGGTCCCAGCGGACGGAAAGGCCCGGGGCGAAGATGCGCTCGGAGAGGAGCCGGCCGGCCGCCTCCCGGTCGACGATGCCTCCGCACTCGCGCTCCAGTGTGGCGGCGAGCTGGGAGGCGACCATCTGCCCGTACAGGTACGTGTGGTAGTAGACGGGCGCGACGGCGACGTGGATCTTGGCCGCCCAGTCCGGAGCACGCCGGCCCTCGGGCGGCGTCACGAGCTGGTAGTGCCGCACGAGCTCCCACCAGCGCGCGTCGAGGTCCATCTCCGGGTCGTCGTAGAGAGAGCGCTCGAAGTTCGTCATCACGAGCACCCACCGGGTGAAGACGAGCAACTCGGCCGCGCGGGCGGCACGGAGGGCCTGGTCGAGCGCGGCGGCCTCGCTCGCATCGACCCCGGCGACCCGCTCGAGCCATTCGCGGTCGCTCGCCAGCCGGCCCATGAGAATCGCGATCCCCTCCGTGACGACGAGATGGCAGTCCCGCAGCAGCCACGGCAGGCGGCCGTCGAGGCCGGTGTTGAAGACCCCGTGCCCGAGCTCGTGCAGCATCGTGTCCATCCAGTACTGGTCGGAGACGACGTTGGCGAGGACGCGGGTGTCGCCCTCCCGGTCGATGTCGATGCAGAAGGCGTGCTGCGACTTCCCGTCGCGGGGGAAGAGGTCGCTGCGCCCGAGGATGGGGCGGGTCTCGAGGCCGAGGCCGTCGAAGGTGCGGGCCGTGAGCTCGACGAGATCGCGTCCGGCGAAATGCACGTCCAGGTCGACGCCGCCCTCGGCCGGCACGTCCTGGAAGAAGGGGTCGGCGTAGTGCCAGGGTCGCAGGTCGGCGACGGTGCACCCGAAGCGGGCGGCAAGACGGTCGTCGAGTGTCGCCTTCCAGCGTGCGAACGGCTCCGCGGTGGCGCGGTCCGCCTCGTCGAGGGTGGCGAACAGCCGCCCCTCGTCCATCTCGCTCGTCGCCACCGAGAGCGCGAACCAGTCGCGGAAGCCGAGCGTGCGCGCGGCTTCGTTGCGGAGCCGCGCGAGCCGGCGCACGTCGTCGGCGACGAGGGCGCCGACGGTCTTGGACGCCTCCCACGCCTCGCGGCGCTCGGCGACGTCGTCGCTGCTGCGGAGCACCTTCTTGATCTCGTTGTCGCCCACGAGCTGCCCGCCGACCTCGCCCCGATGGTTGGAGAAGCGCATGTCGACGGATGCCTCGAGCTCGATGATGCGGGAGCGCAGCTCGGAGGGCACCTGCTTCGGCAGGAACGCGTCGCGCAACAGGTCGAGCCGCCGCCGCGCGACGCCGTCGGCAGCCTGCCGCGCCGTCTCGACCTCGGCGAACAGGCCGGCGTCGGCGAGGACGTCGGACAGTGCGAGATCGCGCTCGACGCGCCGGCGCTCGTGCTCCTCGCTCGCCTCGACGCTCAGGTCCCACCACGCGAGCGAGAGGTCCGTGAAGAGCGGTGCGAGCCGCTCCTCGATGCGGTCTGCGACGACGGCTGGCTCGGTCACGCGGCCAGTGTACGTCGCTCGGCGCGACAGACGTCGCCCGGAATCGCCACAATGTGGCTGACCACGAAGTCAGGAGCTTGACGATGGCTGCCCGCACCCCTGTCGAGATCGATCGCGGCAGAATCCACGAGCTCGCCTCCCGCGAGGCCGCGCTGCTCGACGAGCGCACGCAGGGCTCGAAGGCGTTCTACGAGCGGGCTCGCCGTAGCCTCGTCGGCGGCGTCGCATCGTCGTACCAGACGCGAGTCCCGTGGCCGCTCTACCTCTCGCACGGCAAGGGCCCGAAGGTGTGGGACGTCGACGGCAACGAGCTGGTCGACTTCCACAACGGGTTCGGCTCGATGGTGCAGGGGCACGCGCACCCGACGATCACGAAAGCCGTCAACGCGCGCATCGAGCTCGGCACCCACTTCGCGGCGCCGACGGAGGACGCGATCGTCGTCGGCGAGGAGCTCGCACGGCGCTGGGGACTGCCGAAGTGGCGCTACGTGAACTCGGGCTCGGAGGCGACCATGGACGCGATCCGGATCGCCCGGGCCGCCACGGGCCGCGACACGATCGTCAAGATCTTCGGCTCCTACCACGGTCATCACGACTACGTGATGGTCTCGATCGGCGTCGAGTACGAGAAGATCGGGGACCGTTTCGACCTGCAGTCGCTCCCGTACGGGATGGGCATCCCGCAGGCGGTCGTCGACCTGACGATCCCCGTGCCGTTCAACGACGCGGAGGCGATGGAGCGACGCATCGAGCGCCTCGTCGCGGAGGGCCGCCCGCCCGCCTGCGTGATCATGGAGCCCGCCATGATGAACCTCGGGGTGGTGCTGCCGGAGCCCGGCTATCTCGAGGCCGTGCGGGAGATCACGCGCGCGCACGGCGTCCTGCTGATCTTCGACGAGGTCAAGACCGGTCTCTGCATCGCTGCCGGAGGGGCTGTGGAGCGGTTCGGCGTCATGCCCGATCTCGTCACCCTCGCGAAGGCGCTCGGCGGCGGCCTTCCGTCGGGAGCGATCGGTGGCACCGACGAGGCGTTCGAGCTGGTCGAGGCCGAGAAGGTCGTGCAGGTCGGGACCTACAACGGCAACCCGCTCTCGATGGCGGCCGCGCGCGCCAACCTGCTCGAGGTGCTGACACCGGACGCGTACACGCACCTGGACGCGCTCAACGAACGGCTCACGCAGGGCTGCCAGGCGGTGATCGAGCAGTTCGACTTCCCGGGCTACGCGATCGGTATCGGCTCGAAGGGCTGCGTCACCTTCTCGACGGAGAAGATCACGGATTACGCGTCGTTCAAGGCGAACCAGGACGTGGAGCTGTGCGAGCTCGCCTGGCTCTACAACCTCAACCGCGGCATCTACATGACGCCGGGCCGTGAGGAGGAATGGACGCTGTCGGTCACCCACTCGTTCGAGGACTGCGACCGCTTCGTGTCGGCCTTCGAGGAGATGGCGCACGACCTGACGGCGTAGGCCGGTCGTGCGCCGAGCGCCCTCCTGCGCCCGCGAGCGCGGGGCGGGTAGGTTCTGCTAGGCGACGCCGATCGACCCGGCGAGGTCGCGGGCGAGTGCATGGTCGGCACCGTCGACACGGACGGTGACGGGACCGCCGAACGGCGCCTTGAGGACGATCTCGACACCTGCGCCGGGGACGAGATCGAGGTCTCCGAGGTAGCGCAGCACCGCCCCGTCCCCATCGGGCACACGCGTCACCGTCGAGCGCTCACCCTGTGCGAGGCTTGCGAGCGTGCGTTCAGGCGGGCCGTCGGCGAGCCGGAGCTCTCGGTCGGGGATGGGGTCGCCGTGCGGATCATGGGTCGGGAAGCCGAGCGCCTCGTCCATCCGCTGCTCGACCACGTCGGACAGCACGTGCTCGAGCCGCTCGGCCTCGACGTGAACCTCGTCGAGCGGCACGCCCAGCGTCTCGACGAGGTAGCGCTCGAGCAGACGGTGGTGCCGCAGCACCTCGAGCGCCACGAGCCTGCCCTTCGCCGTGAGCGTCACGCCCCGGTAGGGGGCACGCTGCACGAGACCCTGCTCGTCGAGCTTCTTCGCCATGGCCGTCGCGGTGGGCGCCGTCACGCCGAGGCGCTCGGCCAGGCCGTTCGTGGTCGCGCGCCCGTCGCCGCGCTGAAGCTCGAGGACGGCTTTGAGGAAGTCCTCCGCCGCGCTCGTGAGGCCGCGTCTGGCCATAAGGTGAAGTGTAGTCTACACTTCATATTTCGACATGCCTAAAATTACCCGCAAGAAGCTCCTCTGCCTGACGGCCCCCCTCGCAGCGGCGCCGCTCGCGGGGAAGCTCATGCTCGACGGCCCGAGCGCACAGGCGGCGGGCCACGACCACGCA
This sequence comes from uncultured Gaiellaceae bacterium, assembly GCA_963787085.1. GTDB lineage: Bacteria > Actinomycetota > Thermoleophilia > Gaiellales > Gaiellaceae > Gaiella. Next base: position 45,739 of record CAWBBO010000005.1, read on the forward strand.
GCGCATCGCGGACTCGCCTCGCACGAGGGCACCTCGCACGCGGCCATGGGCCATGCGGCCATGATCGGCGAGGGAGCGCCCGCGGTCGGCGGGCCGAACGACCTCGACGCCCTGCTCTACCCGCCGCCCGCGTTGCCCCACGAGCCGGGCCGGGTGCGCGACTACACGATCGTCGCCACCGATCGCGAGGTCGAGATCGCGCCGGGCGTGTTCTTCCCCGCCTGGACGTACAACGGCACGATTCCGGGTCCGGTCGTCCGCGCGACCGAGGACGACATCCTCCGCGTCCGCTTCGTCAACGCGGGCGCACACCCGCACACGATCCACTTCCACGGCATCCACCCCACCAACATGGACGGCGTCTTCGAGATCGTCGAGCGCGGCGAAGAGCTGACCTACGAGTTCCCGGCACGGCCCGCCGGCTTCCATCTCTACCACTGCCATTCCACCCCGCTGAAGAAGCACATCCACAAAGGGCTGTACGGCGCCTTCATCATCGACCCGAAGGAGCCGCGCGAGCCCGCGCGCGAGCTCGTGATGGTGATGAACGGGTACGACACCGACGCCGACGGCGAGAACAACTTCTACACGGTCAACGGCCGCACGTTCTACTACGCGCGCTACCCGATCAAGGTGAAGCGGGGCGAGCTCGTTCGCGTCTATCTCGCGAACCTGACCGAGTTCGACCTGATCAACTCGTTCCACCTCCATGCGGACTTCTTCCACTACCAGCCGACCGGCACCGGCGAGCACTGGGAGTACACCGACACGGTGATGCAGTGCCAGGGCCAGCGCGGCGTGCTCGAGATCCGCTTCGCGCACGCGGGCACGTTCATGTTCCACGCCCACCAGTCGGAGTTCACCGAGCTGGGCTGGATGGGGTACTTCCAGGTGGAGGAGTAGGGCCGGGTGGAAGCGGGCTCGAGCGCTGCCGGGCGGGGTGTCGCCTGGCGCCTGTGGGCCGTCGTGCCGATCCTGCTGCTCGCAGTCGTCGTCGGCGCGTTCGCCTCGGCGGGCGACCGCCTGCTCGACCTGGTGGGCGAGAGCCCACCGCCTGCCGACGAGCTCGACATCCGCCGCGTCGAGTTCCGGCCCGGGGAGATCGCGGTACTCGTGCGGAACCCGCAGCGCGACCCCATCACGATCGCCGTCGCCACGGTCGACGACGCGATCGTGCCCTTCACCACCGACGGGCCCGACGAGCTCGGCCGGCTCCGCTCCACGAGAGTCGTGATCCCCTACGACTGGGTGCCGGACGATCCGATCGTCGTCGGCCTGACGAGCTCGACCGGCATCCAGACCACCGCGGAGGTCGCGGCGGCGGTCGAGACGCCGACGGCGTCGGCACGTGGCTTCCTCGGCTACGGCGTCGTCGGGCTCCTCGTCGGGGTCGTCCCGGTCGCGCTCGGCCTGCTCTGGCTGCCGTCGTTGCGGCGCCTCGACGCGCGCTGGCTCGGCGGCTTCCTGGCGCTCACGTGCGGCCTCCTCACCTTCCTCGGCGTCGAGGCCCTGTTCGAGGCGTTCGAGCTGCAGGCAGGGTTGCCCGGCGCTCTCGGAGGGCCGGGACTCGTCCTCTTCGGCGTCGCTCTCGCGACGCTCGGGATGACGCTGGTCTCGAACCGCCTCGGGAAGGGCTCCGGCGCCACGGGGCTCGCGCTGGCGCTGCTCGTCGCGATCGGGATCGGGCTGCACAACCTCGGCGAAGGGCTCGCGATCGGCACCTCCTTCGCGGTGGGCGAGCTGCAGCTCGGGACGTTCTTCGTGATCGGCTTCATGGTGCACAACGTCACGGAAGGCCTCGGCATCGCGGCTCCGGCTGCCCGTGAGCGCATCTCGGTGGCCCAGCTCGCCGGTCTCGCCCTCGTCGCGGGTGCGCCGGCCATCCTCGGCGCCTGGCTCGGCGGCTATGCCACGAACGACACCACCGCCGTGCTCTTCTTCGGGATCGCCGCAGGCGCCGCGCTGCAGGTCGTCGTCGAGGTCGGACGGTACGTGGCCCGGACGACGCCCGGAGGCCTCCGCTCCGGCGCTGCCATCGGCGGCTTCCTCGCCGGCATCGCCGTGATGTGGGCGACCGGGCTGCTCGTCGGCTGACGGAAAGTCAAGGCACCCTGTACGAGATGGCGCACGGCCACTCTCACGACCATTCGCACAGTCACTCCTCCGGCGGCATGCGCGCGCTCGGGTGGACGCTTGCCCTGCTCGCCGCCTACACGGTGGCGGAGGTCGCCGGTGGTCTCGCGACCGGCAGCCTCGCGCTGCTCGCCGACGCGGGTCACATGCTCTCGGACGTCCTCTCGCTCCTGCTCGCCCTCGGCGCGATCTGGCTCGCCCGGCGGCCGGCCACGCCCGACCGGAGCTTCGGCTTCCGGCGCGCAGAGATCATCGCGGCCTTCCTCAACGGGCTGCTGCTCGTCCTCGTCGCAGCGTGGGTGCTGTTCGAGGCGCTGCGGAGGCTGTCCGATCCACCGCCGGTGCTGGGAGGCTGGATGCTCGCGGTGGCAGTCGGCGGGCTGGCGGTCAACGTGGCGGCGTTCGCGATCCTCGCCGGTGCCGGCCGTGAGTCCCTGAACATCGAGGCGGCGCTCCGACACGTGCTGGCAGACGTCCTCGGCTCGGTCGGCGTCATCGTCGCCTCCATCGCGATCCTGGCCACGGGCTGGGAGCTCGCGGACCCGATCGCGTCGGCGGCGATCGCGCTCCTCATCCTGGCGAGCGCGTGGGGCGTGCTCCGCGACTCGGGCCACATCCTGCTCGAAGGAGCACCGCCGGCAGTCGCCGGCGGAGAGGTCGAGCGGGTGATCCTCGGCGTGCCGGGCGTGGAGAGCGTCCACGACCTGCACGTGTGGACGATCACGTCAGGGTTCGACGCGCTCGCGGCGCACGTGCTCGTCGGCCGCGACGAGGACTGCCATGCTCTGCGGCGGGCGGTCGAGCAGGCGCTCGCCGCGTCGTTCGGCATCCGGCACACGACCCTGCAGGTGGACCACACTGCCGCCGGGCTCGTCCAGATCGAGCGGCCGCTGCGGAGGGTGCCGTAGCACCGCGGCGAGCAGGCGGACGCGGCGCCGCTTGCGGACCGCCTCCGCCGCCACGTAGCTCCCGACCACGAACACGACCGCGCCGGCCTGCGCAAGCAGCCCTTCCCAGGTGGGGTAGAGCCCGAGCCAGACGCCCGCCTCGTACGGCAGCCGGAGGCCCTCGACCGGTGTGACGGGCATCCAGCCGACCTTCTGCAGCACCTGCACCGTCTGGCCGACGAGCACGACGAGCACCCCGGTGATGAGCACGCCGGTGGCCACCAGCATCTTCTTGTGCGGCAGCTTGCGTTCGAGCGCGATCACGAGGAAGAACACCCCGACCACGCCGGCGAAGCCGACGAGCACGCCCTGCAGCACCGTCCAGGCACCGGCTTCGAGCGTCAACGCCTGCAGGAAGAGCACCGTCTCGAAGCCCTCGCGATAGACGCTCGAGAAGCCGAGCGCCACGAGGCCGAGCGCCTGTGCGGAGAGGATGCCGATGCCGGCACCGGTGAGGATCCGCTTCTTGCGGCGGTGCAGGTCCTGCAGGTTCTCCTGCCAGTAGACGCGATGGTAGAACCAGTTGAGGATGAGCAGGAGCACGCCGATGGCGACGAGCGAGACGACGGCCTCGAGCCTCTCTCCCCAGCCGGCCAGCGATCCCAGCACCGTCTGCGCAACCACCCAGGTGAGAACGCTCGCTGCCAGCGCCAGGGCGACGCCGCCGAGCAGCGGCCGGCGCAGGCGGCGCTGTGCGCCGACCATGCTCGCCATCAGCGCGGCGAGGATGAGAACAGCCTCGAGCCCTTCGCGAAAGACGATGATGGCGCTGTTCGTGACGATGGCCGCGCGCGACCCGGGCCCCGAGCCGATCCGCGCTTCCGAGGCGGCGAGCGCCTCGTCGAGAGCGGCGCGCGTCGTCGCGATCTCGGCGGGCGACGCTTTGCGCTTCAGCAGCTGGACGAGCCCGTCCACGCCGCCCTCGCCGTACCAGAAGTAGCCTTCGACCTTGCGGAAGAGCGATGGCGCGAGGCCGCGCAGCCGCTGCTCGGGGCCGAGCTCGAAGACACCGTAGGCCTCCAGCCGCGCCTGCTCGGCACGGGCCCATTCGCCGCTCGCGACGGCGGCCTCGAGGCGGTCGAGCGTCGCTCCGATGACGTCGAAGTCGGCTGTCTCGGCGGCGTCCTTCCAGGCCTCCGGGTAGAGGCGGTCCGTCAGCTGCAGCGCCTCGTCGGCGGTGGCCGAGACGACCTCGGGATCCTCGACGCGCGACCCGCGACTCGCGGCTGCGAGCGCATCTTCCAGGGTGGCCAGCCTCGAGCCCAGCCGACGGGCGGCCGCAGGCTCGCGCGCGAGCAGCACGGGCTGGACGTCGCGGAAGGCGGCGGCCGCGGCGTCGCGGAACGTGATCGCCTCCTGGATCTCGAAGTCCAGCCTCACCCTGCCGTCGCTCACGCCGCGGCCGTACTCGATGGGGACGAGCCGCAGGAAGCGATCGAGCTGCCCGGCGCGCCGCAGCAGCTCCGCGTCGGAGAGGGGAGCCGCGCGGAAGCCCTCGAGCAGGCGTTCCACGGCGCGCAGCTCCGCTCCGGCAGGGCTTCCCGCGAGCGTGCGTGCGACGAGCGCTGCCAGCTCACGGTCCACCCGCGCGGTGGCGGCAGCGCCCCGCGCCGCCCGGTGGGCAGGGCGCACGATCGCCCAGTAGCCGTGCGCAAGGGACGCAGCCTCGGCGGCGCGGACGTCGAAGCCCGACTGCCTGGCCGTGTGAACGGCGGCGAGCGAGGAGCGGAGACGCCCGTCGTAGGTGTCGAGCAGGTCGCTGCGAACGGCAGCAGCCGCCTCGCGGGCCGTCGCTCGCCCCGTCGCGAGACCGTCGAGCGCCACGGTCGCGCCGGCGGCAGCCCGCGAGAACCGCGTCGGCGGCCGGAATTCCCGCACGAGCAGCCACGAGCGGGCGGCGGAGTGGTCTCCCTGCGCTGCAGCGCTCACGGCCTCGGACGTCGCGGCCCGGAGCACGATCGTCCAGACGGTGGCGCGCGCCGCGGCGAGACGACGCCCGTCCCGACGCGAGAGGGCGGCCGACGCGCCGTCGAGCGCCGCCTCGGCGTCACGACGGTCGGCCGGTCTGCTCGCTAGCGCTCGGCGCACTGCATCCCGCGCGAACGCGAGGCGACGGTTGGCCGCCGCCGGGGATCCGAGCACGAGCTCGGTCTCCACGTCCGAGAGCGCGATGCGGACGTCGCCGGCGTCCCGCCACGGCGCCGGCGGGGCGGACGACGCGGCGGCGGCGAGGACGAGCCCCGCCGCCGCCGCCGCGCAGAGGGCGAGCGGGCGCCGCACTACTGCGCGATCTCGACCTTGAGGCGGGCAGCCGCCTGTGTCACCTGCCCGGCGATCGCCGTCGCCCGCTCCTGCGCCTCGCGGCCGAGCAGCTCGGCCTGCTCCGGCGTGAAGCGCTTCCCCGCGCGCTCCTGCTTCTTCAGGCGGGCGACGTACGTGAAGAGCGCGTCCAGCTCGCGCTTCGTCTGAGCGCTCTGCTCCCGGTCGACCCGCGCGATCGCGGGCCCGACGCCGGCGTAGATGACCCGGAGGCCGCCGAGGATGTCGCCGATGTCGGAAAGCCGCGAGACGACGTTGAACGCCTCGCCTTTCGCCCTGTCGCCGAGCACGAAGCGTGAGACCTTCCACTGCCCGAAGTACTCGCTCATCGTCGGCACCATCACGACGACGGCGGTGAAGGCGTCGGACGGCGTCGGCTGCCAGGCCCGCGCTGCGCGATCGAGCCTGCCGCCGTAGAGAACGAACGCGTCGGCGGCGGCCTCGAGCACCATGGCGTCGGGCAGCACCTCGCCGAACTCGACCGTGCCGTTCCGGTCGAGGTCGACCTTGCGGGCCACGTAGGCGGGCAGGGTGCCCCACAGCATTCCCTCGGTCAGGTTGTAGAGGTTCCCCGGCTTGCGCAGCACCTTGCCGTTGCGCAGCTTCAGGTCGAATGGGACGGCGCTCGCGGGATCCTCCCGCGCCGAGGAGCCGGCGTCGAGAATGACGTCGTAGACGGCGAGCGACGGCGTGCCGGCGACGACGCCCTCGACGCGCTCGTAGTACGGGTTTCCCTCCACCCACAGGGCCCTCGCGCGGCGAAGCGTCTTCGCCACCTGCGCGGGCCGTGTTCGCCACAGCTTCCCGTAGTCGAAGCCCGCAGCTTCGGCGAGCTCGACGTAGTCGTCCGCGGTGCTGCGGAAGCTGCGCGTGAACCCGGTGAGACGGGTGGTGTGCCGCACGAGGTAGGCCTTGACGGGAGCGAGGTTGGCACCGGGGAGCGTGGCGGCCGTGGAGCCGGGCGCAGCGGGTGCGGTGCCGGAGGCGATCGCGGCCAGGGCGGCGATGGCGGCGAGCGCGACGAGGCGCCCGTGCTTGGGTCGAAGTTGGGTATGCATGTAAGGGCAACCTTACACAAATCGGCCTAGTAGGATAAGGTGTTCCTTACATCTTCTGTCAGGCAAGTGGGCCGAGCGGGTTGTCCGCTTTTTCCCTGCACAGATACCACTTCTCGCCCCACCCGGCGCGCTCGTCGCGGCACACTGCGGACGAGATGAGAGCACGCGTCGGCCCACTCCTCGCCGAGCTCCACGCCCACACGACGTGGAGTGACGGCGCCTTCTCGGTCGGGCAGCTCGTGGACATCTACGGCACGCGCGGATTCGACGTCCTCTGCGTCACGGACCACACCGTGCGCGCGGACGACCCGTGGCTCGACCCCGAGCAGGAAGGCGACCGCCACATCCGGGCCGAATCGCACGGCGACTACCTCGACGAGCTCGTCCTGGAGGCGGCCCGCGCGCGGGAACTGTACGACCTGCTCCTGCTGCCGGGCCTCGAGCTCACCTTCAACGCGCTCGCGCCCGACGAGGCCGCACACGCGGTCGCCGTGGGACTGCGCCAGTTCGTCTCCGTGGACGACGGCATCGAGGCAGCGATGGAGACGGCACGTCGTACGGGTGCCGCGATCATCGCGGCGCACCCGTTCGAGCACGAGCCGTCGACGTCTCCGAGCCGCCTCACCCGCCGGTTCGCGGTCGATCCCGGCCTGCGCGCGCTGGCACATCGCTTCGAGCTCTTCAACCGGACGACCATGTTCGCCTGGGTGGCGCGCGAGGGGCTGCCCGTCGTCGCCTGCGGCGACTTCCACCGCTTGGAGCATCTGGGCGGCTGGAAGACGTTGCTGCCGTGCGGGAAGGACGAGGAGGCGGTCGTCGACTACCTGCGCTCACCCCGCCCCGCCTACCTGACCCGAATCGAGGCCGAGCCCCGCAAGCTCGCGGCCTGACCGGCTGGTCAGGCGCCCGAACCGCTCCGTGTACGCTTTCGCCCGTGGCAACCGCGTCCGGCACCCGCTCGATCCCGTGGGACTGGTACTCCGACCCGACCGTGCTGCACCTCGAGCAGGAGCACATCTTCCGCAGCAGCTGGCAGTACGTGGCCCACGCCGGCGAGGTGCCCGCGCCCGGCTCGTTCGTCTCGACACGCGCAGGCCACATCCCCGTCGTCGTCGTCCGCGACCGCGACTCCGTGCTGCGCGCCTACCTCAACGTGTGCCGCCACCGCGGCTACCTGCTCTGCGACGGCAGCGGGAGCCGCGAGACGCTGCAGTGCCCGTACCACGCGTGGACGTACGACCTGGACGGCTCGTTGCGAACCGCGCCGCGGGCCGAGGCGGAGCCCGGCTTCGACCGCCACACGCTCGGGCTCGTGCCGGTGCAGGTCGACACGTGGGGGCCGTTCGTGTTCGTCAATCCCGATCTCGACGCGCCGCCGCTGCCGGAACAGCTCGGGGAGCTCCCCCAGCTCGTCGCCGACGGCGGCGTCGACGTGGACGCGCTCGCACTTCCACGCGCGCGCAGAGCGGCGAGTACGAGGCGAACTGGAAGGTGTGCGCGGAGAACTACCTCGAGTGCTACCACTGCGCCGTCGCCCACCCGAGCTTCTCGAAGGCGATCGACGTGTCACCGGACGCGTACTCGCTCGAGGAGCGGCCCACCTTCTCGAGCCAGTACGGGCCTCCGAAGAACGGCGGCGGCGGGGTCTACGACGCGGCGGGCGAGGTCGGCCGCGGCCAGTTCCACTACCTCTTCCCGAACACGACGATCAACGTGATGCCGGGCCGCGGCAACATCTCGATCGGGCCGATCGTCCCGCTCGCGGCCGAGCGCACGCACCGGTTCCTCGACTACTTCTTCGCGCCCGGGACCGATGAGGCGTGGATCGCCGACTACCTCGAGCTGGACTCCCAGGTGGGCAAGGAGGACCGCGTGCTCGTCGAGCGCGTTCAGGAGGGCGTGCGCTCCGGCATGATCGCGGCAGGCGCGCTGATGCCCGTCTCCGAGCGCCTGATCGCCCACTTCGAGCGGCTCGTCGTCGACGCGCTCGGCACCGACACGCCGTAGGAGCGCGGGACCGCCGGCTCGTGGCGGCGCTCCATGGGTTCTTACACCGCCCGGGCCCGCACGAACGCCTTCCGCGCCTCCTCCGCCGCCACGAGCACGAACGGCGTCACCAGCACCGGCAGCCACTGGAGCGGGGTCAGCGGCTGCTGGCCCAGCGCATCCGCGACGACCGGCACGTAGATGAAGGCGAGCAACGCGAGCGCCTCGGCCAGGACGGCGCCGACGAGCAGGCGATTCGCGAGCGGGCCGACGGCGAACAGCGAAGCAGGCGTGCTGCGGCACTCCAGGGCGTTCGCCATCTGCATGCACACGATGGCCGCGAACACCATCGTCGAGAGTGTCTCCTGCGGCATCCCGTCGGCGGGCAGCGGCAGGTCCGGCCAGGAGAAGAACAGCGCGGCCCCGATCGGCACCATCGCCATCGACGCTGCCGCCTCGACCGGGCCGAGGAACCCGAACGCCCGCCCGAGCACGCGCCGGTCGAGCAGCCGAGCGGTGCGCCCTCGCGGCGGCCGGCTCATCGTGCCGGGCTCTGCCGACTCCGACCCGAGCGCGAGCGCGGGCAGCAGATCCGTGCCGATGTCGAGCGCGAGCACCTGCAGCACCGTGATCATCAGCGGGATCGAGCCGCCCGGACACCGCCCAGACGACGAACGGGGTCAGCTCGGCGACGTTGTCGGTGAGGTGGTAGGTGAGGAACCGCCGGATGTTCTCGAAGGCTGCTCGCCCTTCCTCGACCGCCTGGACGATATGGGCGAAGTTGTCGTCCAGCAGCACGAGATCGGCTGCCTCGCGGGCGACGTCCGTGCCGACGACCCCCATCGCGATGCCGATGTCCGCCTGGCGCAGCGCGGGGGCGTCATTGACCCCGTCCCCGGTCATGGCGACCACCTCGCCGAGCGCCTGGAGCGCTCTGGCGATCCTCAGCTTCTCCTCGGGCGCGACACGGGCGAGGATCACGAGCGACGGGTCTGACAGGAGCGCGGCCAGCTCGCCGTCGGCAGGAGGCAGCTCCGCGCCGAGCAGGATCTTCCCGTCGGCCAGCCCGGCCTTCCGTGCGACCGAGCGGGCGGTGGCAGGGTGGTCGCCGGTGATCATCAACACCCGGATGTGCGCTGCCCGGCAGCGGCGCAGTGCGTCAGGCACCTCGGGCCGCACGGGATCGGCCATCCCGATCACGCCGAGCAGCTCCAGCTCCTGCTCCGCCTCTCGGGGGCCGGCGGGTAACACGTCGACCTGGCGGCGCGCCACCGCCAGCACACGGAGCCCGTCGGCGGCGAGCCGCTCCACGTCCGCCTGAACCGCCGCCGCCACTTCGGGCCGCATCGGCACCGGCCGGCCTTCGTCGTCGAACGAGGCGCAGGTCTCGAGCACGGCCTCCGGCGATCCCTTCACGAGCACCTCGAACGCTCCGCTCGGCATCGCGTGCACCGTGCACATGCGGCGGCGCACGGAGTCGAACGGGAACTCGCGCACGCGCGGGGCCTGGCGCTCGGCTGCTTCCTGCTCGACGCCGCCCTTGCGCGCCATCACGACGAGCGCGCCCTCGGTGGGATCTCCCGCGCAGCGCCAGCGGCCGTCGCGCAGCTCGACGCGGGCGTCGCTGCAGAGCGCCACGGCTCGCAGCAGCGGCTCCACCCGCTGCAGCGCGGGCGTGTCGAGCGGGCGCCCTTCGATCGTCAGGGCACCTCGTGGGTCGTACCCGGAACCGGTGACGCGGTAGACGTGCCCGCGGGTGACGATGCCCCGGGCGGTCATCTCGTTCGCCGTCAGCGTCCCGGTCTTGTCCGTGCAGATGACGGTCGTCGAGCCCAGCGTCTCGACCGATTCGAGCCGGCGCACGAGCGCGCCGCTCTGCGCCATTCTCGTGGCGCTCATGGCGAGCGAGAGCGACAGCGTCGGCAGCAACCCCTCCGGCACGAGCGCGACGATCACGCCGACCGAGAAGAGGAACCCGTCGCGGGCGGGGGTACCGAGGGCGACGGAGATGCCGAAGAACACGACGCCGGCGACGACGGCAAGGCCTGCGATCAGGCGCACGGCCCGGTTCATCTCCACGCGCAGTGGGGTTGGCCGGCGCACGACCTCGCCGGTGAGCTTCGAGATCGCCCCCAACCGCGTGTGCATCCCGGTCGTGACGACGACTGCGATACCCGAGCCCGACGCCGCATACGTGCCTGCGAAGACGATGTTGTTCGCATCCACGAGATCGCCCGGCTCCTCGTCGAGTGGCCCGGCGATCCGCTCGACCGACTCCGACTCCCCGGTGAGGAGCGAGTTGTCGACGCGCAACCCGGCCGAGCGGATCACGCGCGCGTCTGCCGAGATCGAGTCACCCTCGGCCAGGACGACGACGTCGCCCGGAACGAGCTCGGCGGCGGGGACCCTCGACTTCCGTCCGTCCCTGCGCACGACCGCCGTCTCGGGGAGAAGGCGGGAGAGCGCGCGAATCGAGCGCTCCGCCCGGTACTCCTGCGCGAAGCTGAAGACGCCGTTGACGACGATCACGACCACGATCGCCGCAGCCAGCACGGGCATGCCGCCGATCAGCGCAAGCACCGCAGCCGCCCACAGCATGAGCGCGAAGAAGTGGACGAGCTGGCCGACGAGCTGGCGCGCGAGGCCCGGGCCGCGCGGCGTCGGCAGGATGTTGGCGCCGCCCCGGGCGAGGCGCGCGGCGGCATCGGGGGCGGCCAGGCCCTCCCTGCTCGACGCGAGCGATTCGAGCACCTGCTCGGGTGCGATGACCGTCGCCTGCTCGAGCGTGAGTGCCTCTACCACGACAACCACGCGCCGCCCGAGAACGTGGCGGCGTCTCGCACGACGCGGCCGGACGGCCGGTGCCTCATCGTGGTCGACGCCGTAGGACTGCCGTCTTCGGGGCTCACGTCCACCCGCATGCCCTGAACCTATGCGGGCTGGCTCGTAACGGCTTCCGGGGATCCCCTGCCCACGATCCGAGTTCTCCGCAGTCGTTCTGGCACCATGCCCCAATGCCGGTCCGCACCGAGAAGGCCCCGTCGAGGCTGCTGAACCGCGAGCTCTCGTGGCTCGAGTTCAACGCCAGGGTGCTCGAGCTCGGCGCCGACACGTCACAGCCGCTCCTCGAGCGCATCAAGTTCGTGGCGATCCACTCGTCGAACCTCGACGAGTTCTTCATGGTGCGCGTCGCCGGCCTGCTCGACCAGGAGGCTGCCGGGCTGGGCGTGCTCTCCGCCGACGGCCTTTCGGCCAGCCAGGCGCTCGCGGGCATCCGTGCCCGCGTGACGGAGTTGAGCGCCCGCCAATCGAGGCTCTGGAAGCGCGATCTCCGGCCGGCGCTGGCCGCCGAGGGCATCGAGATCGGTTCGGTCGAGGAGTGCACGCACAAGGAGCTCGCCCGGCTGCAGACCATGTTCACCCGCGACATCTACCCGGTGCTGACACCGCTCGCCGTCGGCCCGGGCCAGCCCTTCCCGTACATCTCGGGCCTCTCGCTCTCGCTGGCCGTGCAGGCCGTCGACCCGGAGTCGGGTGAGGAGCGCTTCGCCCGCGTGAAGGTCCCGGAAGGGCTCGACCGCTTCGTCGACACGGGGAAGCGACTGGTGCCGCTGGAGTCCGTGATCGCCCACTTCCTGCCGATGCTGTTCCCGGGCATGGAGATCGCCGAGCGGGCCGTCTTCCGCGTCACCCGCGATGCCGACTTCGAGGTGTCCGACGACGCGGACGACCTGATCGAGGCCGTCGAGTCGGAGCTGCGGCGCCGGCGCTTCGGTGACGTCGTGCGCGTCGAGGTGTCCGCGTCGGCGTCGGTCGGCATGCTCGAGCGGCTGCGCGGGGGGCTCGGTGTCGACATCGAGCAGGTGTACGAGATCGAGGGGCCTCTCGCCCTCGCCGATCTGATGGAACTGGTGAAGCTCGACCGGCCCGAGCTGAAGGATGACCCGTGGGTGCCGGTGACCCTGCCGCGACTGGCGCGGGTCAAGGATGCAACCCACTTCTTCGAGGAGATCCGCCGCAACGACGTGCTCATCCATCAGCCGTACGAGTCGTTCAGGACGAGCTTCGAGGCATTCGCGGCAGCCGCGGCAGCCGACCCCGACGTGATCGCGATGAAGACGGCCGTGTACCGCACCTCCGACGACAGTGCGCTCGTGTCGTCCCTGATCGACTGCGCCGAGCAGGGCAAGCAGTCGGTTTGCCTCGTGGAGCTGAAAGCGCGCTTCGACGAGCGCCGCAACATCGAGTGGTCACGCGAGCTCGAACAGGCGGGCGTCCACGTCGTGCACGGCTTCCCGGACATGAAGATCCACGCGAAGATGACGCTCGTCGTGCGGCGGGAGGCAGGCGGGCTGCGCCGCTACGTGCATATCGGCACCGGCAACTACCACGCGGCCACGGCGCGCCTGTACGAGGACGTCGGCATCTTCACGGCGGACGAGGAGATCGCCGCGGACGTCGCAGACGTCTTCAACTACGTGACCGGGTTCGGCCGCCCACAGCGCTTCCGCAAGCTGCTCGTCGCCCCGTTCAGCATGCGCAGCCGGCTGGTCGAGGAGATCCGGCGGGTCACGGCGGCCGCGAGCGCCGGCCAGAGCGCGCGGATCCGCCTGAAGCTGAACAACCTCGTCGACCCGACGATCATCGACGAGCTGTACGCCGCGGCCCGCGCGGGAGCCCGCGTGGAGATCTGCGCGCGATCGATCTGCATGCTCCGCCCCGGCGTCGAAGGGCTGTCGGAGAACGTGCACGTGCGATCGATCGTGGGACGGTTCCTCGAGCACAGCCGCGTGTACGCGTTCGAGGCGGACGGGACGTCGTCCGTCTACCTCGGCAGCGCCGACCTGATGCCGCGCAACCTCGATCACCGCATCGAGGTGCTGGTGCCGGTCGAGAACGCCCGCACACGGCAGGAGCTCGCGTCGATACTGGACAGCGTCTTCGCGGACGACTCGCACGCGTGGGTGCTCGCCGACAACGGCTCGTGGACGCGCCTGCAGCCGGAACGTCCCGAGAAGCCGCACCACCATCAGGCCGCGATGATGCGACGCGCGCAGCTGCGCGCTCGCCGCCTCGGCGACGGGCGCGGCCGGAGAGGCGAGCCCATGCCTCGCCCGCCCCGCGACGACCAACCGCAGGGATGAGGTCGAGCACCGGCCGACCGGTCGCGGGCCAGCCGACGTGAACGCGAGACTGTGCTCCATGCGGGTGGCGGTCATCGACATCGGCTCCAACACGGCGCGACTGCTCGTGGCGGACGTCGGCCCGGACGACTCGGTCACCCGGGTCGACGTGCAACGCTCGTACCTCCGGCTCGGGGCAGAGCTCGAGCGCCGCGGGCACCTCGGCCCCGCGAAGATCGCCGAGGCGGCGGCGGTCGCCGGCGACTTCGCCTCGCGCGCGGAGGCACTCGACGTCACGAAGCTCGGGGTGATCGTGACGGCGCCCGGCCGCCAGGCCGCCTCCGGTGCGCCGCTGGTGCACGCCCTGCGCGCGGCGACCGGCTCGCACGTCCGGGTGCTGACCGCAGACGAGGAGGGACGACTCGCCTACGAGGGCGCCATCGCCCTGGCAGGCGACCTGCCGGAGGTGGTCGCGGTCGTCGACGTCGGCGGAGGGTCGACGGAGATGGTCGTCGGCACGCCGCTCGCCGGTGCCGCCTGGGTGCACTCCGTCGATCTCGGCTCCCTCCGGCTGACGCGGAAGCTACTCGCCAAGGATCCGCCGGGCCGCCGGGCCGTCGCAACGGCACGCGCGGCGGTGCGAGACGCGTTCGCAGGGGCCGACCCTCCGGTGCCCGATCTCGCGCTCGCGGTCGGCGGCAGCGCCCGGGCGATCGCGAAGGTGAGCGGCCCCACGCTCGACGCACGCTCGCTGGACGAGCTGGCTGGGACCCTGGCCCGCCGCCCGGCCGGCCGCGCACTGCGCGGGTTCGGCATCGGCGCGAGCCGCGCCGAGACGGTGCTCGCCGGTGCGCTGCTGCTCGCGGAGACATCCCGCCTGCTCGGGCGGCCGCTCGAGCTCGCGGCGGGCGGGGTACGCGAGGGCGCGGCGCTCGTGCTCGCCCACGAGACCGTCGCCGCGGCGGCGTAGTACCCGAGGCGGGGGCCGGGCATGGCCCGGCCCCTACGGGTGCACCAGAGGCTTGTACGCGATCCGGTGCGGCTCGAGCGCCTCGGCGCCGCGGGTCTCGACGACCCACTCGGCATACTCGGCCCAGGAGCCCTCGAACCAGGTCGCCTGCGAGTCTCCCTCGAAGGCGAGGATATGCGTCGCGATCCGGTCGAGGAACCAGCGATCGTGCGTGATCACGACGGCGCAGCCGGCGAAGTCGAGCAATGCATCCTCGAGCGCGCGGAGCGTGTCGACGTCGAGATCGTTCGTGGGCTCGTCCAGCAGCAGCAGATTCCCGCCCGACTTGAGCAGCTTGGCGAGGTGCACGCGGTTGCGCTCGCCGCCTGAGAGGTCGGAGACGCGCTTCTGCTGGTCGCCGCCGCGGAAGTTGAACCACGAGACGTACTGGCGCGAGTTGACCTCGCGCTTGCCGAGCAGCACCGTGTCCTGGTTGCCCGAGATCTCCTTCCACACCGTGCTCGCAGGGTCGAGGCCGGCACGGCTCTGGTCGACGTACGCGAGCTCGACCGTGTCCCCGATCCTGAGCGCGCCCGAATCCGGCTCCTCCTCGCCGGCGATCATGCGGAACAGCGTCGTCTTGCCCGCGCCGTTCGGCCCGATCACGCCGACGATGCCGCCGGGCGGCAGCGAGAACGTCAGGTCCTCGACGAGCAGCCTGTCGCCGAAGCCCTTCGACACGTGATCGGCGTCGACCACGAGGTCGCCGAGCCGCGGTCCCGCCGGGATGTGGATCTCGACGCGGTCGAGCTTGAAGGTCTCGTCCTCGGCGAGCAGCCTCTCGTAGGCGCCGAGACGCGCCTTCGACTTCGCATGCCGGGCCTTCGGGCTCATGCGCACCCATTCGAGCTCGCGCGCGAGGGTGCGCCGCCGCGCAGACTCGGTCTTCTCCTCGACGGCGAGACGGGCCTGCTTCTGCTCGAGCCACGAGGAGTAGTTCCCCTGGAAGGGAAGGCCCTTGCCACGGTCGAGCTCGAGGATCCAGCCGGCCACGTTGTCGAGGAAGTAGCGGTCATGGGTGACGGCGATCACCGTGCCGCGGTACTCCTCGAGGAAGCGCTCGAGCCACGCCACCGACTCGGCGTCGAGGTGGTTCGTGGGCTCGTCGAGCAGCAGCAGGTCGGGAGACGAGAGGAGCAGCCGGCAGAGCGCCACGCGCCGGCGCTCGCCCCCGGAGAGCGTCGTCACGTCACGATCTCCGTCCGGCAGACGCAGGGCGTCCATGGCGCGGTCGAGCGTCGCGTCGAGATTCCACGCGTCGTGGCGGTCGATCAGGTCCTGCACCTTCCCCTGCTCCTCGAGCAACCCGTCGAAGTCGGCCTCGGGCTCGGCGAACGCTGCCGAGATCTCGTTGAAGCGGTCGAGCAGGTCCCGCAACGGACGGACGCCGTCCTCGACGTTGGAGCGAACGTCCTTGCCGGGATCGAGCTCGGGCTCCTGCATGAGCAGCCCCACGCTCGCCCCCGGAGCGAGCTCGGCGATCCCCGACGACGGCTCCTCGAGCCCCGCCATGATCCGGAGCAACGTCGACTTGCCGGCGCCGTTCGGACCCAGCACGCCGATCTTGGCGCCGGGCAGGAACGAGAGGGAGATGTTGGAGAGGACCTGCCGGTCGGGCCCGTAGAACTTGTCGGCGCGGTACATCGTGTAGACGAACTGCTGCAAGGGATCGATCACTCCTCGATTGGGGCGTCACGCCTCCGGTTGCCGCCTGGACTCCTCACTGAGTCTAGGGCCTCGTCTCGTGTCGCCCGGGGCACCGCGTCGGCCAGCCTCTAGAGCCCCCGCAGCAGCGCGACGTCACGCTCGTAGGTGAGGGTCTCGGCCGCCTCGGCTGGGGCGAGCCAGCGCGCGACGTCGACCTCGTGCTCGAAGCGGAGCTCGCCGCTCTCGACCTCCATCCGCCAGTAGCGCACGCGTTTGGGCCGGCCGCGCGCGTCGACGTACTCCGTGGACGCGAGCTCCTCGCGCAGAGCGCACCGGAGGCCCGTCTCCTCCTCGACCTCGCGCACGGCGCACACCTCGTCGCTCTCGCCGGGCTCCGCCTTGCCCTTCGGGAAGGTCCAGTCCTCGTACTGCGGCCGGTGCACGACGAGCACCTCGCGTTCGCCGCCCGAGCCCTGCCGGACGACCAGACCCCCGGCGGCACGGACGAGGCTGCTACTCAGGAGGCGGCCTTTCGCGCGGCGCGGTCGAGCCTCGCCCAGGCGGCGGGCCACGCGGCGCGCGACGCGACGCGGCGGCCGCGCTCGAGCTGCACGAGACGACCTGCCGCCACCCTTCCGGCCGGCGAGGCCGTCGCGGCCCAGGCGCGGATGCGCTCCTCCGCGACGACGGCGTCCTGGTGGTCGCCGAGCACGTCCTGCAGATCCTTCGCGCGGGCGATGAACGCCCCGCCGGCGCGGCCGAGCTCGTGCGCAGCGAGCTCCGCCGCGTAGCGGGCGCGCTTGACGGCAATGCGCGACGCATGCAGCACATCGTCCTCCGGGTCGCCGCCGAGCTCGGCGAAGGTGCGCCGTAGGCGCTTCGCCTCGCGGTGCCAGATCTTTGCAAGCGGTATCGACTCTCCCGAGAGAGGCGGTGCCACAGCTGCCTCGAGGCGATCGAGCAGGGCCGTATAGCGCCGGCTCTCGAGCGCCTCGACGACGACCGCGTACGCCTGCCCGCGCTCGGCCTCGAGCTCTTCGAGCAGGCCTGCGGCGGCCTCGCCGTCGTCCTCGAGCAGGGTGACCTCGTTGCGCAGGCGCTCGAGCATGACGTCGAGGTCGCGTGCCGGCCCCAGCGCGCCTCCGAGCCAACCGAGCTCGGCACGCAGCAGCTCGGCCCACTCCCGGTCGACGAGCGGCCGGGCACAGCGAAGGAACGCCCGCAGTCGACGCGTGGCGACGCGAAGCTGGTGCAGGTCCTCGGCATCGGTGCCGCGCCGCGTTCCCGGATCGTGGGCCAGCAGTTGCCGGTACTGCCCTTCGAAGGCCATGCCGAGCGCCTCGACGGGAGGCGTGCCGGCCGGGATCTCCTTGCGCTCGACAGGCTCGGCCAGGTCGAGGGCCCGGTACAGCTTCGCCTTCTGCGAGCCGGCCTCGTCCGCGCCGGCCCGGCGCAGCTCCTTCTCGAGCCGGCGCAGGGTGCGCTCGTCACCCTCGAGCAGCTCGACCTCGAGCTCGCGGAACCGTCGCGCCACCCTCTGCCCCTCGAGCACGGACACGTTGTCGTCGACGATCTCCGCTCCCTGCGCCCGCACTCCTTCGCGGCGAGTGCGCAGCCGCGCGACCGGGACGAGCTCGGCGCTGCGGAGGTACGCGGGCAGCAGGGCGAGCATCTCGGCGGGCGGGTGGGCGGGCGGGCCCGGCAGCTCGAGCTCGATGCGCGCCGCCCCTCGGGGTAGCTTCAGCTGCCACAGGCCGGTGCCGTCCTCGACCCGGTGACGGAAGGTGACACCGTGCCGCGCCAGCCGTAGGTCCCTGGTGTCGTGGTAGGTGGAGACGAAGACGCGCGTGGGGAGCCGCTCGCCACCGAGCTCGGGCAGCACGAACCCGTCTCGCGGCGCCAGCTTGATCTCCCGCTCCAGTGTCTCTCGCATCCTTCTCAGCGTACTCATGTGCTCCGTTCACACATGTCTCGTATTGGTTAACGTGCGCCGCGCGATGAAAATCTCCCTCACACCCCGCACGAGTGAGTTCTTCGTCCTCTTCGCGCGTGCCGGGAGAGAACGCGCTGGAGGTTGCCCGGCTCGTGGAGCGACGCTTCCGCGAGCACCCGAACTCGGGCGTCACCCAGGAGCAGGTGAAGGCAGCGGAGACCGAGGGTGACGGCGTCACGCGCGACCTGATCACGCTGCTCAACACCCAGTACCTGACGCCGTTCGACCGAGACGACATCTACATGCTCTCGACGAAGCTCGACGACGTCGTCGACTACCTCGAGGAGGCGTCCGACCTGCTCGGGCTGTACGGGGTCGAGATGCCGACCCGGCACGCCGTCGAGCAGTGCGGAATCCTCGTCAGGGCGGTGGAGCAGCTCGCCACGGCCTGCGACAACCTGAAGGGCATGCGCGGCGTGCAGGAGGCGCTCGTCGAGCTGAAGTCGCTGGAGGACCAGGGCGACCGGGTCCTGCGCGACGCGCTCGCGTCGCTCTTCCGCGACGAGCGCATCGACCCGCTGATCGTGATCCGCTGGAAGGACATCTACGAGGCGCTCGAGCGCGCACTCGATGCCTGCGAGACCGCCGCCAACGTGATCGCGAACATCGTCGTCAAGAACGCGTAGCTCGTGGACGAGCTGACGCTTGCCGCGGTCGTCGCGGTTGCCCTCTTCTTCGACTTCACGAACGGGTTCCACGACACGGCGAACGCCATCGCGACGAGCGTCTCGACACGCGCACTCTCGCCACGTGCAGCCGTCGCGATGGCTGCGGTGCTGAACTTCGTGGGCGCGTTCGCGTCGATCGCCGTCGCAGCGACGGTTGCGAAGGGGATCGTGAACCCCGAGGCGATCACGCTGGACATCGTCCTCGCAGGCCTGACCGGCGCCATCACCTGGAACCTCGTGACGTGGTACCTCGGCCTGCCCTCGAGCTCGAGCCACGCCCTCATCGGCGGCGTGATGGGGTCGGCGGTGTTCGCAGAGGGCTGGAACGTCGTCCAGTGGCAGGGGTTGAAGGAGAAGGTGTTGATCCCCTCCCTCCTCGCCCCGTTCCTCGGCATCGCGATCGCGTTCGTCCTGATCATCGCGATCACGTGGCTGATCGCCCGCCGCTCGCCGGCGCGGATGAACCGCCTCTTTCGCCGGCTGCAGCTCGTCTCGGGCGGATTCGTCGCCTTCACGCACGGCACGAACGACGCGCAGAAGACGATGGGAATCATCGGTCTCGCGCTCGTGGCGAGCGGCCACCTCAGCGCCGACTTCGACCGCCCGCCCACCTGGGTGATCGCCTCGGCGGCGTTGGCGATGGCTGCGGGCACCTACGCGGGGGGCTGGCGCATCATCAAGACGCTCGGGACCCGCATCGCCAAGATCGACCCGCCACAGGGGTTCGCAGCTCAAACCGCATGCGCTTCGATCCTGTGGACGACGGCCCACTTCGGCTTCCCCGTGTCGACGACGCATACGATCTCCGGCTCGGTCATGGGTGCCGGAGCATCGCGCGGCCTCTCGGCCGTGCGCTGGGGCGTTGCGGGCAACATCCTTCTCGCCTGGGTGTTCACGATCCCCATGGCCTTCCTCGTCGGCGGCACGATGGAGCTCGTGACCCGGATCGAGGGCGGCGACCTCATCGTCTTCGTCCTCGTCGGGATGATCGCAGCAGGCGCGTTCGCCGCCCGTCGCTGGGAGACCCGCCGGCTCCTGCCGCGCGAGGCGCTCGAGAGCGCCCCCATCTGACCTCCGTCCGGTGACGGCCGCCGCGCGCTGCTCGGTCAGTGCCGAGATGCGCTCGCTGCTGCGAGCCGGGTCGGACTGAGTCGAGCGACGGGCGTGGGCGATCGCCGCGCGCTGCTCGGTCAGCGCCGAGATGCGCTCGCGGCTGCGAGCTGGGCCACCGGCTGCGGCCAGGTGAGCCGCCGGTGCAGCCAGAGGGCCACGTAGACGAGGCCGACGAGCACCGGTACCTCGATCAGCGGGCCGACGACGCCGGCGAGTGCCTGCCCGGAGGTGGCGCCGAAGACGCCGACGGACACCGCGATCGCGAGCTCGAAGTTGTTGCTGGCGGCGGTGAACGCGAGCGCCGTCGTGCGGTCGTAGGCGAGCCCGATGCGCTTGCCGAGCGCGAACGAGACGGCAAACATGATCAGGAAGTAGACGAGCAGGGGCACGGCGATGCGCGCGACGTCGAGCGGGCTGGCCGTGATCGCGTCGCCCTGGATCGCGAACAGCAGCACGATCGTGAACAGAAGCCCGTAGAGCGTGATCGGGCTGATGCGAGGGATGAACGTGTTCTCGTACCAGTCGCGGCCGCGGCGGCGGACGCCGGCGCGCTGGGTCAGGAACCCGGCGAGGAGCGGGATGCCGAGGAAGATCAGCACCGTCCGCGCGACCTCCCAGATCGAGACCTCGAAGCCCTGGGTGTCGAGCCCGAGCCAGCCGGGCAGGAGCGTGAGGTAGAAGTAGCCGAGGAACGAGTAGGCGACGATCTGGAAGATGGAGTTGAGGGCGACGAGCACGGCCGCGCCCTCCCGGTCGCCGCAGGCGAGGTCGTTCCAGATGAGCACCATCGCGATGCAGCGGGCGAGGCCGACGATGATCACCCCGGTGCGATATTCGGGCTGATCGGCCAGGAAGAGCCAGGCGAGCGTGAACATGAGCAGAGGGCCGAAGACCCAGTTGAGCCAGAAGGAGGCGGCGAACAGTCCCCGCTCGGCGCGGAGCCGCCCGAGCTCGTCGTAACGGACTTTCGCCAGGACCGGGTACATCATCAGCAGCAGCCCGATCGCGATCGGCAGGCTGACCGTGCCGATCCGCAGCTCGTCGAGCCAGTCGTTCAACTGTGGGATCAGCGACCCGAGCCCCACCCCCGCCACCATCGCGACCGCAATCCACAGCGGCAGGAAGCGGTCCAACGTCGACAGCTTCGCGATGACTGCGCTCTCGTCCGCAGCTGTCGCCGCGCCGTGCCGATCGGGTGCGGTCACGGGGATGCCTCCCTCCCGTCGAGCTCGGTCAGGAGCTGCTCGATGCGGGCCGCGATCTCGTCCCGGATGATCCGTGTCCCGCCAACGACCTCTGCCCGCAGGGTCGTCGAGCTCCCAGTCGATGTAGCGCTTGCCGGGTATGACGGGGCAGGCATCGCCGCACCCCATCGTCACGACGACATCGGCCCACTCGGCGTCCTCGCGTGCCAGCGCGCGCGGGACGCGCGCCGACACGTCGACGTCGAGCTCGCGCAGAGACCTCGACCACCTCCGGGTGGACGTGAGCTGCGGGTGCACTCCCCGCCGAACGAGCTGTGTGCGCACCGCCTGCGGCCCGGGCGAAGAGCGCCCCGGCCATCTGCGAGCGGCCGGCGTTCTGGACGCAGACGAACAGGACGTTCATGCCGCTCGCTCCGTGACGCCGTGCGAGCCGCGCACGAGCTCGCCCAGCCGATCGAGCGCCCCGGCGCTCAGCCGGTAGTACGAGAAGCGCCCACGGCGCTCACCCTCGAGCAGCCCCGCATCGACGAGGAGCTTCAGGTGGTAGCTGACGGTCGGCTGGGCGAGGCCGAGCGCCGGCATCAGCTTGCACACGCAGACGGCCTCGTCGGCGCTTGCGAGCAGGTTCAGGATCTGTACCCGGTGGCGGTCGGCGAGGGCCTTGAACAGCTGCTCCAGCTCGACTGCCTGCGCCTGCGTCAACGTCGGTCGTACGAGCGGGCTGCAGCAGTCGAGCAGCGAGACTCGGGGCATGCACACAGACTATCCATTCATCGATACCTATGGATGAGTGGTTGTCCGCAACGCCGATCCGTAGCGAACACGGGCTGCGCGTCGCCTCGGCGTCGCGAACGTGACCGCGCGCGTCGTGCGACGGTGCCGTCAGACGGCGTGAGCCAGCACCGCGTCGCCGGCGACGAGGCTCCCGAGCCGAGCGAGCGCGCCCGGCGCGAGCCGGAAGTACGCGTAGCTGCCGCGCCGTTCGCGCTGCAGCAAGCCGGCGTCGGTGAGCTGCTTCAGGTGGTAGGAGACGGTCGGCTGCTTCAGGCCGAGCGGCGCCACGAAGTCGCAGACGCAGATCGCCTCGTCGCCTGCCTGCGTGAGCAGGTTGAGGATCTTGACCCGGTGGCGGTCGGCGAGCGCCTTGAACAGGGTCTCGAGCTCGACCGCCTGAGCGTCGGAGAGCGTCGGGCGGGCGATCGGGCTGCAGCACGCGACGAGGGGAAGTGACCTGGACACGAGCACAGCATATCGATCGTCATCGATGTCGCGCAGCGCCTCAGGCGTCGCCGGCCAGGAGCTCCGCGACGAGCTGCCGGACCCGCGCGTCGACGTCGTCCCGGATCGCGCGCACGCTCTCGAGCGACTCCGCTGCCGCAGGATCGTCGAGCTGCCAGTCCTCGTAGCGCTTGCCGGGATAGATCGGGCAGGCGTCGCCGCACCCCATCGTGATCACGACGTCGGCTGCACGCACGACCTCGTCCGTGAGGGGCTTCGGGAATGCTTCACCGAGGTCGAGGCCGAGCTCCCCCATCGCCTGCACGACGAGCGGGTTGATCGTCTCCCCCGGCGCCGACCCGGCCGAGCGCACGCCGATGCGGCCCTCCGAGCGAAGTGCCAGGAGAGCTGCGGCCATCTGGCTGCGTCCCGCGTTGTGCACGCAGACGAACAGCACCTCGGCTGGTGCTTCACGATCGAGCCGTCGGCCTGGCCGAGCGCTCGCAGGCGCTCGCGGGCGAAGCGGTAGGCGAGCACGGGCAGGAAGTCGCTGAAGCGGGCGCTCCCGAGCTGGGCGAGCGAGTCGACGATGTAGCGGTCGATCGTCTCACGAGAGAAGACGCCGGCGAACTCACCCTCGAGCGACTCGGTCGCCTTCTCGACGTGCCTGCGCGTGATCGGGTCTAGCGTGCTCGACACCACTACCTCCTGATCGATCGGTCGTCTCTTGCTGCAGCGCCTTCGACGACGAGGGGGCGGCCGTCCCGGCCCGCCCCCTCTGCGTCATCCCACGTGCGAGCGGCTCTGCCTGACTACTTCTTCGCCGCCTTGACGGCGAGGTCGAAGTTGACGCGGGCCCGCTTCAGCTGCGCGGCCGTGAGCGGCACGAAGTCCGCCCGGGTCGCGATCGCCTTCTCGTTGGCGAAGATGTAGGCGAAGAAGGACTGCACTTCCTTGCGCTTGAACGCCGGGCCCTTCGCATAGATGAAGAGCGGGCGGGCAGAGCGGCTTGTACGTGTTGTTCTGCGCGGTGGCAACCGACGGAGTCACGCACTGGCCCGTCTTCGGATTCTCGACCTGGAGCTGCCTTGAGCTTGTCCTTGTTCTCCTCGTAGTACGAGAACCCGAAGTACCCCATGCCGCCCTTCGTCCCGGACACGCCCTGGACGAGCACGTTGTCGTCCTCGAGCGCGGAGTAGTCGGAGCGCGAGGCCTTGGATTTCCCGTTGATCGACCTCGGTGAAGTAGTCGAACGTGCCCGAGTCGGTGCCGGGCCCGAAGAGCTTCAGCGACTCGTTCGGGAAGCTCGAGCGCACCTGGTTCCAGTTGTTGACCTTGGAGCCGGGCTCCCAGATCTTCTTCAGCTCGGCCACCGTCAGGCAGGTCGCCCACGTGTTGTCCTTGCTGACGACGACGGTGAGGGCGTCGTTCGCGACCGTGAACGCGCGGAAGCCGCCGATGTTGGCGGCCTTGCACTTGACGGCCTCGCTCGCCTTCATCGGGACGCGAGGCATCGGAGAGGTCGGTCTCGTTGCGGCAGAAGCGCTCGAAGCCGCCGCCGGTGCCGGAGATGCCGACCGTGATGTTGACCTTGCTCGCACCCGCCTTGCGGAAGAGCTCCGCGGCGGCCGTCGTGTACGGCCCCACGGTCGACGAGCCGTCGGCGCTGATCGTGCCGCCGAGCTTGCCGAGCGAGGCCTTGTCGAGCGGAATGTTGTTGGCGCCGAGGGCGACCGACGCGAGCGCCGCGACGAGCGCGACCGCCGAGCCGAGCACCGAGAGCCTGAGCAGGCGCCGGGAAACGTCCTTCATGCGGTTCTCCACCCCTTGAGTCGTTTGCGAGATTGCCTCCGACACGAGGGTGCCGTGCGAGGTACGGCGCGTGGGGTACCCGGGGGTGACCATCCGGTGAGGACCTGGTGAACGGCGGTGTCTTGTCTGGCAACAGACATCAGACTTTGTGGTGATTCACCACAAACTTCTCTCGGCTGGAAGCGGACGTCACCGAACCACGCCGTGCACGCTTCGCCGCGGTGGGCGTCAGTGGCTCGCGTCGACGAACTCGCCGAACTCGCCGGTGGCGAGGAAGACCGTCTGCTCGCCGATGTCGACGGCGTTGTCGCCGATGCGCTCGAGGCAGCGCGAGACGATGATCATCCGCATCCCCCACTCCTGCTGGCCGGGGGATGCCGCCATCTCGAGCACCTTGTCGGTGACCCGGCGGTTCGTGCGGTCGATCAGCTCGTCGAGCTCGCCGAGCGCACGGGCTCGCTCGACGTTCCGCTCGGCGAAGGAGTCGAGCGCGATCGTGAGCATCTCCTCGCAGCGGTCGCCCATCTCGCGGAGCCCTTCGACGAGCTCGTGGTGCGGCTCGAACCTCGCCGACAGCTTCGTCAGCTTGGCGATCGTGACCGACTGGTCGCCGACCCGCTCCAGGTGGATGGAGGCATGCAGCACCGCGAGCACGAGCCGGAGATCGCCGGCGACGGGCGTCTCGAGGGCGAGGACCTCCTCCACCATCTTCTCGATCCGGTGATAGCGCTGGTCGATCTCGTCGTCGAAGGCGATCACCTCGTCGCAGAGCTCGACGTCCTGGGTCGTGAGCGCGTCCACGGCCCCGCGAACCGCCCGCAGGCAGACGGCGCCCTGCTCCTGGAGGCTCGACTCGAGGACGTGCAGCCGCTCCCGGTATTCCACCCGCATGGCTAGCCGAACCTTCCTGTCACGTAGTCCTCCGTGCGCTTGTCGGCCGGCTGCGTGAAGATCTTCGTCGTCGCGTCGAACTCGACGAGAATGCCGTGCCGGCCCTTGCCGTCCTCGTGCACGTTGACGCTGAAGAAGGCCGTCATGTCGGCGACGCGGGCGGCCTGCTGCATGTTGTGCGTGACGACGATGATCGTGTACTCCCGCTTGAGATCGTGCATGAGATCCTCGATCGCCGCCGTCGCGATCGGGTCGAGTGCCGATGCGGGCTCGTCCATCAGCAACACGTCGGGCGAGGTGGCGAGCGCGCGGGCGATGCAGAGGCGCTGCTGCTGTCCGCCCGAGAGGCCGAGGGCGCCGTCCTTGAGCCGGTCCTTGGCCTCGTCCCAGAGCGCGGCGCGGCGCAGGCAGCTCTCGACGACGTCGTCGAGCCCCTTCTTCTGGCCGAGCACACGCGGCCCGAACGCGACGTTGTCGTAGATCGACTTCGGGAACGGGTTCGGCTTCTGGAAGACCATGCCGATGCGCCGCCGCACCTCGACCGGGTCGACGTCCTTGGCGTAGAGGTCCTTGCCGTGGTACTGCACGGCCCCGTGTACCTTCGCTCCGACGATGAGGTCGTTCATCCGGTTGAAGCAGCGGATGAACGTCGACTTGCCGCAGCCGGACGGGCCGATGAACGCCGTCACGGTGTTCTTGTAGATGTCGAGCGAGACGCCGTCGAGCGCGAGGTTTCCGTTGTAGGCGACGGAGAGGTCGCCCACGTGGAAGACCTTCTCGCGCCGCTCCACGTCGGCCACTTCGTCGTGCCGAGCGAGACCTCGGCCATGCGCGAGCCTTGTCG
The DNA here is from genome assembly GCA_963787085.1 of uncultured Gaiellaceae bacterium. Lineage (GTDB taxonomy): Bacteria > Actinomycetota > Thermoleophilia > Gaiellales > Gaiellaceae > Gaiella. The sequence goes on from CAWBBO010000005.1 coordinate 71,705, forward strand.
ATCGACGGCGCATTCGCGTGTCGTCCGCGCGTGCGTGTCGGGCTGCTGTTCCTGATCCATCTGCGTCATCCCATCATCACCAATTCTGTCGGAAGCGGTTGCGGAGGAAGATCGCGAGCGCGTTCATCGTCAGCACGATCGCAAGGAGCACGATGATGGCCGCGGCGGCGAGCGTCTGGAACTCGGGATCGGGGAGCTTGATCCACGTGTAGATCTGCACCGGCAGCGCGGTGAACGCGCCGAGGACGGTGGGATCGAACGCCACGTATTGCAGCGCGCCGATGAGGAGCAGCGGGGCCGTCTCGCCGACCGCTCGCGAGAGCGCGAGGATCGAGCCCGTTGCGATGCCGGGGATCGACGCGGGCAGGATCTGCCGCCAGATCACCTGCCACTTGGTGGCGCCGAGCGCGAGGCCGCCCTGGCTGATCGACTCCGGCACGGCGCGGATCGCCTCGCGCGACGAGATGATCACGGTGGGCAGGACGACGAGCGTGAGGATGATGGCGCCGGCGAGCAGCACCCGACCGATGCCGAAGGGCCCGCGCACGACGAACGCGAGCCCGAGGATGCCGTAGACGATCGCCGGCACGGCCGCGAGGTTCTGGATGTTGAGCTCGAGCAGCCGGTTGTACCAGCGCTCCTTGTGCGCGTACTCCTCCAGGTAGATGGCCGTGGCGACCCCGATCGGAACCGCCATGAGCAGGAGGAGCGCGGCCAGGTAGATCGTCGCCAGGATGGCGGGACGCGCGCCGGCCTCCTCGGGCTGGGTCGAGGGAGGGTCGGTGAAGAGCTTCGACGTCAGCCCCGGGATCCCGTCCACGAACGTCGTCACGAGCAGCCAGCCGAGCGTGCCGAAGGACACGGCGAGGCACAGCACCATCGCTCCGACGAACAGCCGGCCCTTCGTCTTCCGGCTCATCAGTCGTAGACCTCACGGTACTTGCGGACGAGGCGGATCGAGATGATGTTCATCACGAGCGTCATCACGAAGAGCGTCAGCCCGACGGCGAAGATCGTCTTGTACTCGTTGGAGCCGGTCGGGATGTCGCCGTTGCCGGTCGCGCCGATGAACGCCGTCAGCGTCTCCACCGTCTCGCGCGGGTCGAAGGTCAGCTGCGGCAACTGCCCGACGGCGATGAGCACGATCATGGTCTCGCCCACCGCACGAGAGATGCCCAGCACGAAGGACGCGATGATGCCGGAGATCGCCGCCGGGACGACGACGCGGGTCGAGACCTGCAGCCGGTCGGCGCCGAGGCCGTAGGCGCCGTCGCGGAGAGCCTGCGGGACGGCCGACATCGCGTCCTCCGAGAGCGAGGCGATCGTCGGGATCAGCATCACGCCCATGACGAGGCCGCCTGCGAGGACGTTGAAGATCTGCACCTCGACCCCGAGCGTGCGCAGGAGCGGCGTCACCGCCGTCAGGGCGAAGTAGCCGTACACGACGGTGGGGATCGCGGCCAGGATCTCGAGCGTCGGCTTCAGGAGGCTGCGCACCCGAGGGCTCGCATACTCGCTGAGGAAGATCGCCGAGCCGAGCCCTGCCGGGACGGCGACGAGGAGGGCCCAGAAGGTGACGGTGAAGGTGCCGACGATCAGCGGCAGGACGCCGAACGACGAGGGCTCGAACAGGGGCGCCCAGTTCGTGCCCGTGAAGAACTCGACCGGGCTCACCTCGCGGAAGAACTCGACCGCAGGGAAGAGCAGCGAGATCACGATCCCGACCGTGGTGGCGAGGGAGACAAAGGCCGCCAGCCCGAGCATGACCCTGATCAGCAGCTCACCGAGGCGGCGGCTCGAGGGGGTGAGGTCGATCTCGCCGGCCGGCGCCACCGGCAGCGTGACGTCGCTGCTCGCCATGACGGCGCCGCCTACCCGGTCGCCCCGTCGAGCTTGGCCAGGTTGTCGTCGATCTGCTGCTGGTTCAGCGGGACGTACTGCGCCTGCTCGGCGATCGCAGTCTCGTTCTCGAGCATGTAACGGAGGAAGTCCTCGACCTCCTGCCGTGCGAGCGCCGAGCGGTTGGCGTAGACGAACAGCGGCCGTGCGAGCGGCGCGTAGTCGCCGGCCTGCGCCGACGCGACGCTCGGCGCGACGCAGCCGTTGCCGCCGTCGATCTCGACCGCCTTGAGCGTGTTCTGGTTCTCCTCGTAGTACGAGAAGCCGAAGTAGCCGAGGCCGCCGGGCGTGCCCCCAACGCCCTGGACGATGACGTTGTCGTCCTCGCTCGGGGAGTAGTCGGTGCGGCTCGCTCCCTCCTCGCCGTTGATCTCGCCGGTGAAGTAGTCGAAGGTGCCCGAGTCGGTGCCGGGGCCGAACAGCTTCAGCGCCTCGTCCGGGAAAGAGTCCCGCACCTGGTTCCAGTTGTCGACCTTCGAGCCGGGCTTCCACATCGCGTTCAGCTCCTCGACGGTGAGGCAGCTCACCCAGTCGTTCGCCGTGTTGACGACGACCGTGAGCGCGTCGTTCGCGACCTGCAACTCGAGATACTCGACGTCGTGCTCGGCGCAGATCGCCGCCTCCTCGTCCTTGATCGGCCGGGACGCGTTCGAGAGGTCGGTCTCGCCCAGGCAGAAGCGCTCGAAGCCGCCGCCCGTCCCCGAGATGCCGACGGTGACGTCGACGCCGTTGCTCTCCTCGCGGAACCCCTCGGCAGCTGCGGTCACGTAGGGGCCGACGGTGCTGGAGCCGTCGGCGGAGACCGCGCCGCCGTCTCCGCCGCCTCCGCAGCCCGCCAGGATCGCGACGAGCGTGAGCGCGGAAGCGACGAGCAGCGGACGGCGAAGGCGTATGCGACGTCGTCGAAGTCGACCCACGGCACGAGTCTCCCGCCTGCGGGGGCGGTGATGGGCTGAGGAACGGTTAAGGAGTGGTGAGAGACTGGTGAAGAATCACAGAGCCTCGAAGAGACAGCGGATCTCGAGCCCTCCGCCGACACCGCGACGGGCCTCCACCGTGCCGCCTGCCTGGTTGACGATGTGCTTCACGATCGCGAGACCGAGGCCGGTGCCCCGCGAGGCGCGAGAGTGGTCCGCGCGGTAGAAGCGCTCGAACAGACGCGGGAGCTCGTCCTGCGCGACGCCGATGCCGTCGTCGGTGCCGCGCAGGACGACGCCGCCGGTGGCGGTGCGCTCGACGGCGAGCGTGAACGACGCTCCCGGCCCCGCGTAGCGGATCGCATTCTCCGCCAGGTTCTGGGCGATCACGCGCAGCATGCGGGGCCGCATCTCGAGCTCGATGCCGGGATCGCCCTCGACGGTCACCGACACGCCTGCCCGCGAGGCACGCTCCTCGAGCTCGGCGGCGACCGCGTCGAGCTCGGGCCGCACGGCGACGGCGCCGAGAGAGACGACCCGGCCGCCGGACTCGAGCTCCGACAGGAACAGCACCTCGTCGATCAGCTCGCGTACCGACTCCACCTCGGCGCGCGCCTGGTCGACGAGCGCGTTCACGTCCTCGCCGGGCAGCATCGCGGTCTCGAGCAGCGAGAGCAGCCGTGCGAGCGGCGTGCGGAGCTCGTGCGAGACGGCTGCCGTGAAACCGGCGCGCAGCTCCTCGTAGGCGGTCATGTCCCCCGCCTCGCTCAGGTAGACGAGCCGTTCGCGCCTGCCGCCGACGTCGTACGGCACGATCAGCGGCACGATGCCCCGGTCGCCCGAGAGGAGCCCCGTCCGGGATGAGCTCGCCCTCTCGGATGCCCTCGATCGACTGGCGTGCGCGCCGGCTCGCGACCACGACCGTGTCGGATGCGTCGAGCACGACGACGGCCTCGCGGCTCTCCTCGACCAGCAACCGCCCCCGTGTGCCCTCCGTGTCCATGTTCACACCGTTCTAACAGACGGCTTGCGCAGCGCTTGCGCGAACCACATCACCGCCTCATGCCGGAGGGCGTGAATAGGTCTGTCAGCACACACTCGACCGAGAGGGAGATCTCGACATGAAGGTCAAGGCACTGATTCTCACGATCGCGGCAGGCATCGTTCTCGCGATCACGGCGGTCGCTGCCGCCGCGGTCGTCAACGGCACGAGCGGGAACGACATCCTCACCGGCACCCCGCGTGCCGATCTCGTCCGCGCCTTCGCCGGCGACGACTCGATCACCGCCCTCGAAGGCCGGGACGTCGTGCGCTCGGGCAGCGGCAACGACACCGCCGACGGCGGCGACGGCAACGACCTGGTCTTCGGCGGCCGCGGCAACGACACGGCCGGCGGCGGCAACGGCAACGACCGCGTCCACGGCGGCTCCGACGACGACACCGTCTCCGGCGGCGAGGGCAACGACCGCGTCGGCGGCGGCAGGGGCAACGACACCGTCAACGGCGACGGCGGCAACGACGCGCTGTTCGGCGGCTTCGGCGACGACAAGGCCTACGGCGGCCCCGGCAACGATCGCCTGCACGCGCTGGCGGCGGACAAGCTCCCCGACCTGCTCGACTGCGGCGAGGGCGAGGACGTCGCGTTCGTCCGCTTCTCCGAGAAAGCCACGACCACCGTCGTCGGCTGCGAGCGGGTGAAGTACGTGCGGGTGCTCACCGCCGACCAGAACGCCGGCGAGAACGCCGACACGGACGCACAGGCCGAATAGCCGGCCTCGGCAACCACTTCGTTACCATCCGGTAACACCTTGACGGCCCCCGGGCGACCGGGGGCCGTTCATCATCTCCATATGGCAAAGGTCCTGATCATCGAGGACGACGACGTCATCGCCCAGGGCATGGCGCGCCATCTGCAGGCCGCCGGGTTCGACGCGGTGGGCGTCGCCAACGGAGAGACCGGCCTCGCCAGGCTGCGCTTCGAGCATCCCGACGTGTGCGTGCTGGATCTGATGCTGCCCGGCCTCGACGGCTGGAAGGTGATCGAGCAGGCGCGCGGCGAAGGCATCGGCACGCCCATCGTCGTCGTCTCGGCGCGCGGCACCGAGCACGACCGCGTGCACGCGCTCGAGATCGGAGCCGACGACTACCTCGTGAAGCCGTTCTCGATGAAGGAGCTGACGGCGCGGGTCGGCGCGGCCGCCAGGCGCGGCACCCGCGCGCAGGATCCACGGCGCGGCGACGAGATCGTGATCGAGGAGCTGCGCCTCGACACGAAGAACGTGCAGGCGTACGTCGACGGCAAGAGCGCCGAGCTGACGCCCACCGAGTTCAGGTTGCTGTACGCGCTGGCGCTCGACCTGGGCCGCGTGCTCACGCGGGACGAGCTGCTGCAGCGGGTGTGGGGCCGCCGCGCCTCGCACCGCGACCGCACGGTCGACGTGTTCGTGCGCAAGCTGCGCGAGAAGATCGACCACAGGGCCTCGAAGCACACGTTCCTGCAGACGCGCTACGGCGTCGGCTACAAGCTCGAGCCCGAGCCGAAGGGCTGAGTGGGGCCGGGCACGGCCCGGCCCCTACGCCAACCACGCCCGCACCGCCACATCCGTAAGGGCGAGGCCATGCCTCGCCCGCGAAACGGCCTCACCCGAACGACAGCACGTACGCGGCCATGAAGCCTGCGGCCGTCGCGAGCGCGATCCACGGCCCGCCCTCCTTGAATGCCTCCGGCATCGACGTGGCCGCGAGCACCGCGATGACGGCGCCGCCGGCGAACGCGAGCACGAACCCGTTCCACGGTCCGCCCGCGTCCTCCAGCAGCAGGCTGCCGAGCGGCACCATCACCCCGGTGACCACCGCGGCCGCACCCCAGATCGCGAGCACCGCGCGTCGGGGCATCTCTCGCAGCATCTCCGCCGCCCCACCGAGCGCCTCCGGGAAGTTGCCGGCGAAGATCGCCGCGGCCAGCGCGACCCCGCCTTGCTCCGAGAGAGAGCCGCCGAGTGCGACGTTCTCCGGGATGCCGTCCAGCAGCACGCCGATGAGCAGCGCAGGACCTACTGCCGCCGACGGAAAGCGGTACTCGGCGGCCGCGTCCACCACGAGGTACGTCAGCGCACCACCGAAGAGCGCCGCGGCCACGACGCCGATGCTGGCCGTACGATCAGCCTCGGCGACGAGCTCGAAGGCGACCGCCGCCATCATCGCTCCGCTCGCGAAGGCCAGCACCGTCGCGAGCAGCCCTGGTCTCACCGTGCCGGACGGTCGCGACCACCGCGCCCGCGACCAGCGGCACGGCGACGATCAATCCGACTACCAAGGCTTCGCCCATCAGCGGCACCCTACGTCGTGTCTCAGCTCGGGCAAGGCACCGCCTCGACGCTGCCAGACCCCAACCGCGCCATGACTGTTATCATTAGCTCAGTTAATGATTAGTGATGTTAGCCTCTCTCCGCTCGAGGTCGCAAACGATCTGCGCCCCGTGCTCTTCCGGCTGACGCGTGAGCTCCGCAAGGAGACCGAACAGCTCGGCGTGACGGGAAGGCAGGTGACGCTGCTGTGGCTCGTGAAGCGCAGCCCCGGGCTCACACTGCGCGCCCTGGCGGAGGAGGAGGGCATCTCCCCACCCGCCCTATCGGGGCACGTCGACCGGCTGGAGGCAGCGGGCATGATCGTCCGGCTCCGCTCCGACGTCGACCGCCGCAAGGTCGGCCTGAGGGTGACTCCCGCCGGTGAGCGGCTGCTGCGCCGGGTCCGCGAGCGCCGCACGAGCTGGCTGGCCGAACGGCTCGGCGCGCTCGAGCAGGAGGAGCTCGCGGCCGTCGAGGCGGCAGTCGACCCGTTGCTGAGGCTGATCAGAGCGGAGGGCGAGGCAAGCCTCGCCCCTACGAGCCACACCGGAGCGGCCTCCAAGGGGCGTGCGTGAGCGCCGTCGCACTGGCTTTGCGCTCCCGCACGTTCCGCAGCCTACGGCGCCATCACAACTACCGGCTCTTCTTCGCCGGGCAGGTCGTCTCGCTCGCCGGCTCGTGGATGCAGAACGTGGCACTCGCCTGGCTCGTCCTCCAGCTGTCGCGCTCTCCGCTCGCAGTGGCGGGGCTGATCTTCTGCCGCTTCGTCCCGTACACGCTGCTCGGCGTCGTTGCCGGGACGATCGTCGACCGGCTCGACACGCGCCGCCTCGTGATGTGGACACAGGCCGCGGCGATGGCCATCTCGATCGCGCTGGCGACCGTGGTGCTGACGGGCACGGCCAGCCTGCCCCTCGTGTACGTGCTCGCCGCTCTCGGCGGCGTCACGCTCGTGCTCGACGCGCCTGGCCGGCAGACACTCACCTTCGAGATGGTCGGCCCTCGCGAGCTCCCGAACGCAGTCGCGCTCAACTCGGGCCTGCTCAACGCATCGCGCGTGATCGGCCCGGCGATCGCCGGCGTGATGATCGCCTCCGTCGGCATCGGCGCGTGCTTCGTGGTGAACGCGCTGAGCTTCCTCGCCGTCCTCGCCGCGCTCGCGCTGATGCGGAAGGACGAGCTCCACCAGGTCGAGAAGGCAGCGCGCGCCGGCTTGCTGCGGGGCACGCGCGAGGGTCTCCGGTTCGCCGCAGCGACACCCGAGATCCGCGCGGTGCTCGTCGTCGTCGCGGTCGTCGGTCTCGTCGGGTTCAACTTCAACACGCTCGTGCCGCTCCTCGCCTCCGACACCCTGCATGTCGGAGCCGGCGCGTTCGGCCTCCTCTCGGCCGCCTTCGGTGCGGGAGCGTTCCTCGGAGCGCTCGTGACCGCGTCGCTGCGCCGCGCGAGCTGGCGGGCGTTCAGCGCCGGCACCGTGGGGTTCAGCCTGTTCATGATCGCACTCGCTCCCGTGCGCGACGTGTGGGTGGCCGGCGTGCTGCTCGCGGCGGTCGGGGCCTGCTTCACGCTGTTCGCGGCAAGCGCGAACGCGCTCGTACAACTCGGAGCGCCCGACCACCTGCGCGGCCGGATCGTGTCCCTCTACCTGTTCGCATTCGTCGGCGTCGCTCCGTTCGGGGCGCTGCTGGCCGGCTGGCTGACATCGGTCGGCGGCACCGGCCTCGCCTTCGCCGTCACCGGGGTGACGGGGCTCGTCGCGATCGGAGCGGCGACGAGCCGCCGTCGACTCGCGGCAGCGCTCGCTGACAGCTAGAGGCGCCCCCGGGCGGTCGAGGTGTGACGCCCCCGACCGCCCTGGACGCTTGTCATGCGCGCTCCCCGGGGCACGGCCGGCGCATCGTCCGCAGGGACGGTCTCGTGTCGTCCCCGAGGAGGATCTGCCCCCTCGAACGAGGGACACTCGTTCAGCGCGCGGACGCCGATACGCACACTGTCCGCTCTTGATCGAGGAGGAACACCGCTGATGACGATCTTCGGGAACCGCGACTTCGAGCAACGCGATCTCGGCTCCGTCGCATCCGAGGACTTCGAGGCCGGCGATCCCGGCGCGGATGCACCGGTGTTTGCCGTGGACAACCGGCGCGTCGTGCTCCGCATGCACGGTGACGAGGACATCGTCGTCGGCCGCGCCGAGGGCCGCGAGCCTGCGGTGGAGATCGCGCGGGAGATGGTGCGCCATATCGAGGCGGCCTCCGCCAGGGGAGAGTGGCCCCAGATCGAGGAGCGGTTCATCCGTCCCGGAGCGATCGTCTCCGTCGACGTGCAACGCGGCGAATAGCTCGTTCGGGGGAAACAGCAGCTCCGCGGCGGCGGCGATAACTCTCGGAACCAGGTATGGGAGCGGCGGCACTCCCGTTGAGGCTTCACCGACGGATGGAGGACGCCGTGACAGTACTCGAAGTGCCCGCCAGCCCCCGGCTCGACCGCGCAGCGGAATGGACGCCCTCGGAGCTCCGGCGCGTCGTCGTCCGGCTCACCGACGGCGAGGTCGTGCAGGTCGGCACCGCTCCGAACAGGGACAGTGCGCTCGTGCTGGCGCGCTCGGTCATCTCCGAGCTCGACGAGCCGCGCGGCGAGTGGCCGCTCGTCGGCGACCGGCTGCTGCACCCCGAGTCGATCGTCTCGGTCGACGTCCTGACGACCGGCTGAGGTAGAGCGACCTGTAGGGGCGGGCGACGATCCCCGCCCCTACGACGTGGTCGCGCACCGCTCGAGCCTAGCGGCGAGCCCGCCGGTGGCTCAGCCGATGTCCCACGTATCGCCGGCGTGAAGGAGAGCGGCGAGGTCTCCCTCGCCCCGCTGTTCCTTCGCGACGCGGATCTGCGCGGCGACTTCCTCGTCGTACACGGGGCGCTCGACGTCGCGGAAGACACCGAGCGGAACGGCGCCGACCGTGCCGTAGGTGAGGCGCGCCAGCGCGAACGCGACGCTCGGCTCGACGTGGCCGGGGTCGTGGACGAGGAGCCCGCCGGTGGAGGCGTCGACGATCTCGGCAGAGCCGTCGGCACCGATGCGGACACCCTTGTCGCCCCAGCGCACCTCCTCGCCGTCACGCAGGTAGAGCCGGTTCTCCTTCTGCTCGCGCACGAAGTCGAAGGCGCCGTCGTTGTAGATGTTGCAGTTCTGGAGCACCTCCACGAACGACGCGCCGCGGTGAGCGGCCGCCGCCCGGAGCACCTCGGTCAGCTCCTTCTTGTCCGTGTCGATCGCGCGGGCCACGAACGTCGCCTCGGCGCCGATGGCGACGCTGAGCGGGTTGAACGGCTGGTCGACGGAGCCCATCGGCGTCGACTTCGTCACCTTGCCGCGTTCGGAGGTGGGCGAGTACTGGCCCTTCGTGAGCCCGTAGATCTCGTTGTTGAGCATCATGATCGTCACGTTCACGTTGCGGCGCAGGGCGTGGATCAGGTGATTGCCGCCGATCGAGAGCATGTCGCCGTCGCCGCCGATCACCCAGACGGACAGGTCGGGGCGCGCCGTCGCGAGGCCGGTGGCGATTGCGGGCGCCCGCCCGTGGATCGAGTGGATGCCGTACGTCTCCATGTAGTACGGGAAGCGCGCAGCGCACCCGATGCCCGACACGAACACGATCTTCTCCTTCGGGATGCCGAGCTCGGGCATGAAGCCCTGGACGGCGTTGAGGATCGCGTAGTCACCGCAGCCCGGACACCAGCGGACCTCCTGGTCGGACTTGAAGTCCTTCGTCGTCAGCGGGACGAGCCCGCCGTTGCCGCCCGTCATCGCTCGTTCCCCCGTAGCACCCGTTCGTTCCGGGTCACGACGCTGGAGAAGCTCATGCGTCGACCATCGCCGTGATCGCGTCGGCGAGCTCGCTCGAGCGGAACGGCAGCCCGCGCACGCGGTTGTAGCCGACGGCGTCGACGAGGAACTCGGCGCGGATGAGCTGCAGCAGCTGACCGGTGTTCATCTCGGGGATCAACACCCTCTCGTACCGGCGCACGACGTCGCCCGTGTTGCGCGGGAACGGGTTGAGGTGGTGGAGATGGGCACGGGCGACCTTCTTGCCGTCCCGCCGTACGCGACGCACGGCGGCTCCGATCGGCCCGTACGTGGAGCCCCATCCGAGCACGAGCGTGGCCGCATCGCCGTCGGGATCGTCGACCTCGAGCAGGGGGATGTCGGCGGCGATGTTCGCCACCTTCTGCGCCCGCAGGCGCACCATCTGGTCGTGGTTGTCGGGGTCGTAGGAGATCGCGCCGGTCACGTCCGCCTTCTCGAGACCGCCGATCCTGTGCTCGAGCCCCGGAGTGCCCGGGAGCGCCCATGGCCGGGCGAGCGTGCCGGGTTCGCGCTTGTACGGATGGAACTTGTCTCCGTCGTTCGGCTCGGTGGCGAACGACGTGGAGATGTCGGGCAGCCCGGAGACGTCCGGGATCAGCCACGGCTCCGAGCCGTTCGCGAGGTACGCGTCCGAGAGCAGGTACACGGGTGTTCGGTACTTGAGCGCGATGCGGGCCGCCTCGATCGCAGCGTGGAAGCACTGCGACGGGCTCGACGCCGCGACCACCGGGACCGGGCTCTCGCCGTTGCGCCCGTGGAGCACCATCAGCAGATCTGCCTGCTCGGGCTTCGTCGGCATGCCGGTGGACGGCCCTGCGCGCTGGATGTCGAGGATCAGGAGCGGCAGCTCGAGCATCACGCCGAGCCCGACCGTCTCCGCCTTCAGCACGATGCCGGGGCCGGCCGACGTGGTGACGCCGAGGGCACCGCCGAACGAGGCGCCGAGTGCGGCGCCACAGGCGGCGATCTCGTCCTCCGCCTGGAAGGTGGACACGCCGAAGCTCTTGTGCCGGGCGAGCTCCTCGAGGATCGCGGATGCAGGCGTGATCGGGTAGGCGCCGAGGAAGAGCGGCAGCCCGGACAGCTTGGACGCCGCGATCAGCCCGTACGCGATCGCCGTGTTGCCCGTGATCTGCCGGTAGCGCCCCGGGGTGAGCTTCGCCGGCGCGATCTCGTACGAGACGGCGAAGTCCTCCGAGGTCTCGCCGTAGTTGTAGCCCGCCTTGAAGGCCTTCGTGTTGGCCTCGGCGATCGACGCCCGCTTGCCGAACTTCTCCTCGATGAACGCGAGTGTCCCCTCCGTCGGCCGGTGGTAGAGCCAGCACATGAGGCCGAGTGCGCAGAAGTTCTTCGAGCGCTCCGCCTCACGCGACGTGATTCCCTCCACGTCCTTCAGCGCCTCCACGGTCATGGACGTGAGCGCCACCTCGTGCACGTGGAAGCGTTCGAGCGACCCGTCGGCCAGCGGGTTGGACGCGTAGCCGGCCTTCTGCAGGTTGCGCTCGTTGAACGCGTCGGTGTTGACGATCAGCATCCCGCCCGCGGGCAGGTCGCCCACGTTCGCCTTCAGGGCAGCCGGGTTCATCGCGACGAGGACGTTCGGCTGGTCGCCGGGCGTGAGGATGTCGTGGTCGGCGAAGTGCACCTGGAACCCCGACACGCCCGGCAGCGAGCCGGCCGGTGCACGGATCTCGGCCGGGAAGTCCGGGAACGTCGCGAGATCGTTGCCCAGCAGCGCTGTCTCGCTCGTGAAGCGGTCACCGGTGAGCTGCATGCCGTCGCCGGAGTCCCCCGCAAATCGAATGATCACACGATCGAGTTGCTCGACCGGCTTGCTGCTCATGGGCGCACTGTACCTACCGCCTGTGTCATGTCACCGATTCAATCAGGTTGACCACCGTCCCTGCCGGGAAGACGAAACAGGCCGGGCCGGACGTCACTCCGCCCGGCGGCGCACGATCGTGATGCCCCAGGCGGCGCCGGACGCGAAGAGATCCTCGGGATCGACCTCACCGAGCCAGCCGAGGAAGTGTCGCTCCGGGTCTGCCTCCGTCGAGCCCATCACGGCCGGCCGCTCGTCGGGGTGCGCCGCGGGCGCTCCGGCGGCGAGCTCCTCGAGTCGGCGCTCGGCCTCCTCGGCCGCCGGCCCTTCTGCATAGCCCTTCCCCATGGCTGGATTGTGCTGCCTAGACGTGCTCGTCGAGGAACGACGAGACGAGCTCGTCGAAGGCCGCCGGCGACTCCAGGTTGGGCAGGTGCGCGACGCCGGCCAGCGTCTCGACGCGGACGTCCGGCAAACCGGTCTCGAGGCGCGCCCCGATCGCGAGCATGTCGGGGACGTCGAGCGTGCCGAGCACGACGAGCGCCGGGCAGCGGATCTCGTGGAGCCGCCCGGCTGCCGGCGGCTCGAGCTCCAGCTCGGGGCCGGGCTCGGTCTCGGTCGAGAACGCCTCCAGCGCCAGCTCGAACGCGTGCCGCTGCATCTCGGCGACGAGCGAGCGCACGCCGGGATCCACCCGATCGGGGGAGCGCCCGGCATCGACCCAGCGACGGACGTTCAGCTCGACCGCGCCCTCGAGGTCACCGGCTTCGAGCAGCTCGTCCTCCTGCCGACCGAATGCTCGCTGGTCGGGCGACCAGTCCCAGCCGCCGAGCGCCGGCGCAGCAAGCGCGAGAGCCGACACGCGCTCCGGGTACGCAAGCGCGAGGTCGAGCGCGACGGCGCCGCCGAACGAGGCGCCGACGACAGCTGCCTGCGCGACACCGAGCTCGTCGAGCACCGCGAGAACGTCTGACGGATGCGAGAACGGCCCCGTTCCCCAGGGCGAGCGGCCGAAGCCGCGCAGGTCGACCGTGACGAGCGTACGCCCCGCACCGAGTCGCGCGCGGTTCGGCTCCCACATCCTCGAGTCGGCCACGCCCGCGTGCAGCAGCACGACGGCCGGCCCGGCGCCGCGGCGATCGTGAAACAGATGCGCGCTCATCTCGGGGACGCTAGCGCTTGCGCATGCCGTGGAAGAACGGGACGGCTGCGACGACGAGGAACGCGATCTCGCCCACCGTGCAGACGACCGCGCCCGCCGAGCCGGCCGCGAAGGCCTGCGTGCGGACGATCTCGAGCGCGAGCGCACAGGCGACGAGCAACGCCGCCACACGGAAAGGGCCGATCCGCTCGGCGAGCGCTCTCATGCCCGCTCCTCGTCCGGCAGCCCACGCCCCAGGGCGGCGCCGGCGAGCGCGAACACGACATAGGCGATCCAGTGGATCCCGATCACGTCGGTCTGCACGCCGATCGCGAGCACCGCCGCCCACGCCGCGGTCATCCAGGCCGAGCGCGCCCAGAGGCCCGCGAGGACCGCGAGCAGCCACGCGACGAGCACGGCCATGCCCGCGAGCCCCGTGTCGACACCGACCTCCGTGTACGTCGACTCGCCGGCGACCGGCTCGACCCCCGTCCGGGACGCGTTCACGCCGGCGTTGCCGAGCCCGTACCCGTGTGGATGGCGGACGACGGCCTCGACCCCGTCGCGCAGGTTCCTCAGATGGCTCGCGGTGGAAGCGTCGCCGCCGCCGAGCGGGTCGGTGTCGACGCCCGGGTTCTCCTGCCCCTGCTCGCGCAGGTAGTCGAGCTCCTCCTGCGTGTAGCTCGTCGACGGCCCGATGTGCGGGAAGGCCTTGACGAAACCGACGCCGACGACGAGCGAGACCGCGGCGAGCGCGACGGGCAGCCACCGCCGCTGCACTGCGGCGAGCACGACGAGGCCGCCTGCGAGCGCGAGGAAGGCGGCCCGCGTATGCGTCCAGAGAAGGCCGACGTACGCCACTCCCGCCGCGGACACGGTCCAGCGGGTCGGCCGCCGCGCCACGAGGTAGAGCAGCACGACGACGAGTAGGTACGCCGCGGCGAGCGGGCTGAGGAACGTGGAGACGAGCCGCCGAACCGGGTTCTCCTCGTCCCCGGTGTTCAGCACCCAGTTCTCGGGGAGCCCGGAGAGCCCTCGATAGGTGAGCCCGAGCTGCTCGTCGTACCAGCCCGGCACGCCGGAGTCGCGCCACCATTGCAGGGGCACCAGGTAGACGTCGATCAGCCCCCAGACGGTGATCGCGAACGCGGTGCCGACGAGCGCGAGGGAGACGCGCCGCCACTCCCGCGTCGAGAGTACGAGCAGCCTGCCGAGGAAATAGGCACCGATCGGGAGCAGGTCGTGGCGCAGGGCGAAGAGCTGCCCGCGCGCGGTCGCCTCGCCGCCGAGCCACGACTGCGGCAGCAGCCAGTAGACGACGACGATCCCGGCGAAGGCGAGCGCGAGCCGGTCGGCGGCGAGTGAGAGCGGAAGCGACCGTGCCCCCCACAGCGCCGCTCCGAGCGCGGCCAGGAGCAGCACGTCCTTCCAGGCTGCCACCGCGTCGAGCGCGTTTCCGCGCACGCCGGCGTCCCAGAGCTCGGCCATGACGAGGTTGTGCAACGCCAGCCCGACGACGAACGCGACGAGCGCAACGCGGGGCACCCAGCGGGTCATGCGATCGCGACCAGCGTCAGGCCGAGGTTGACGATCCGCACGGGTGACGGGAACACGGCACGCAGGTCACCGGGGCCGAGCAGGTGGTTCTCCTTGGCGAAGCCCTTGCCGGCCAGGTCGTAGACGCGGTGGGAGACGGGGTCGGGCAGCCAGTGCACGAACGGCAGCCGTGTGTGCACCTCCAGGGGGAACCACCGGTTCGGCGTCGTCAGGAACACGCGTCGCCCGACCCGTAGCGACTCGCTCACGAAGGCACGCTGGCGCTCACGCCCGCCGACGTGCTCGATCACCGCATTCGAGAACACGATGTCGAACGCATCGTCGGGGAAGGGAAGCGCGCACGCGTCACCTTGCACGTAGGCGACAGCCGGGTAGCGCTCGCGGAGGCGCGCGCCGTCGTGCAACCCGAGCGCAGTGATCCGGCCGGGCCAGGGGTAGAGCTCCTCGAAGAAGTTGTGGGTGGAGCAGCCGGCCTGGCCGCCCGTACCGCCGAAGCCGACCTCGTCGGCGCCGACGTCGAGCACGGTCGTCGCCTCGGTGGGGTGCAGCTCGTCGAGGAACAACCGCAGCTTGCGGCGGCGGGAGCGCAGCGAGACGGCGTCGACGAACCTCATCAACGGGCGACGGTAGCGGACGCGATACCGTCGGAGCCCGTGGCCGAAGACGTCGTCACCCCGAGCGGCCCGTACCGGCTGCGCCTGATGTGCCGCGCCCGACTGCTGCTGCTCGGCTGGGCGCGCGGCCTCGTGCCGGAAGCGAGCCCGGACGTGGCACGGCACACGCGCCTGCGGACACGGCGCGCCGCCTGACGATCGTTCATAGACTGTGCCCATGGCGGTGAACGAGCGGAAGATCGCGGTGCTCGGCGCGGGCAAGATCGGCGAGGCGCTGATCAGCGGCCTGCTCTCGTCCGGCTGGCGCTCGCCCCAGGACATCGTCGCGTCGAGCCGGCGCCCCGAACGGGTCGAGCAGCTCGCCGATCGCTACGGGATCGTGGCGACGCTGTCGAACGGGGAAGCCGCAGGCGGCGCAGCGCTCGTCGTGCTGGCCGTGAAGCCGCAGGACATCGAGAACATGCTGGGCGAGATCGGCCCGCTGATCGCCTCGGACCAGACCGTGCTCTCGGTCGCGGCCGCGATCCCGACGGCGCTGATCGAGCGTCATCTCGCAGCCGGCGTCCCCGTCGTTCGGGCGATGCCGAACACGCCGTCGGTCGTGCACGAGGGCGTGGCCGGCCTCTGCGCCGGCGCCCACGCAGACGACGCGCACGTGACCCTCGCCGAGGAGGCGCTGGCTCACCTGGGCGCGGTCGTCCGCGTGCCCGAGAAGCTGATGGACGCCGTCACCGCCGTCTCGGGGTCGGGACCCGCCTACTTCGCGCTGCTCGCCGAGGCGATGATCGAGGCAGGCCTGTTGCTCGGCCTGTCGCGCGAGATCTCGACCCAGCTCGTGGTGCAGACGATGCTCGGCACGGCAAAGCAGATGCGCGACCTGAAGATGCACCCTGTCGAGCTGCGCGAGATGGTCACCTCACCCGGTGGCACGACCATCGCCGCCATTCGCGAGCTCGAGGTGGCCGGCGTGCGCGCCGCCTTCCTCAACGCGATCCAGGCCGCCATGGTGCGGTCGAAGGAGCTCGCCGCCGGCGAGCCGTAGTGCTGCATGGCCGGCAAGCGGACTCCGTTATGGCGGAGGATCGGGGACCCGCTCCGCGGGTTCCCGCCGCGCGAAAATCTCCTGAAGCCGGGCACCTACGGTGCCCAGGGGGAACCGTGAATCACCACAACGTAGGAGGCCGGCGCCGCCCGCCGGCCTCCCGGGCGCCATCGTCACATACGGGGGCGCGGCTGTCAGCCCGTCGTCGCACGACCCGGCCAGGCGGGCCGCCGGCCCGTTGATCGAACGGTCAGTCAACGGATATCCTCCAGCCCATGCCCCGAGCTGCTCCGCGAAGTCGTGTTCGTCGACGGTGTCCGCACCGCATTCGGGAAGGCCGGCCCCGGCGGCTGGTTCGCGAAGACACGCGCCGACGACATGGCCGTCAAGGCCGTGCGGGAGCTCCTTCGCCGCCAGCCGGGCGTCCCGGCCGAGCGCATCGGCGACGTCATCTTCGCGGCCACGGCGCAGGTGGGCGACCAGGGGCTCACGCTCGGCCGCGACGTCGCCCTGCTGGCCGGGCTGCCGCACTCGGTCCCGGGCTTCGCCGTCGACCGGATGTGCGCCGGCGCGCTGACGGCGACGACCGCGGGCGCCGGGGAGATCGCGATGGGAGCCGCCGACCTCGTGCTCGTCGGCGGAGTCGAGCACATGGGCCACCACCCGATGGGGGACGAGGTCGACTTCAACCCCCGCTTCGTCAGCGAGCGGCTGATCGACCCGAGCGCCGCCACCATGGGGCAGACGGCCGAGAACCTGCACGACGTCTTCCCGCAGCTGACGCGGGAGGCGGCTGACGCGTACGCGGCGTCCTCGCAGCAGAAGGCCGCGGCAGCCTGGGACGACCCGGACGGCGTGATGGCGAGCACGGTCGTGCCGATGAGCGTGTTCACCGACGAGGGCTGGACGGTCGCCGACCGCGACCAGTTCCTGCGCCCGGACACGACGGTCGAGGCGCTGGCGTCGCTGCGGACGCCGTTCCGGCCGGGCGGCAGGGTGACGGCGGGCAACTCGGCGGGCTTGACCGACGGCGCCACCGCGGGGCTGCTCGCCGCTGAAGACGTCGCCGCCGAGCTCGGGCTCGAGCCGTCGCTGCGCCTCGTCGGCTTCGCCTACGCCGGTGTCGAGCCGCACCTGATGGGCATCGGCCCCGTGCCCGCAACGGAGCGCGTCCTGGCACAAGCGGGGATCACGATCGACGAGGTGGGCCTCTTCGAGCTGAACGAGCCGTTCGCCGTGCAGGTCCTCACCTGGTGCGACGGCATGGGGATCGCTCCGGACGACCCGAGGCTGAATCCCCACGGCGGCGCCATCGCGTGCGGCCACCCACTCGCCGCGACGGGTGTGCGCCTGATGGCGCAGCTGGCCTACGAGCTCGAGCGCCGGCCCGACGTCCGCTACGGGCTCACCGCTCTCTGCATCGGGATGGGCATGGGCGCAGCACTCCTGTGGGAGAACATCCGGCATGGATGACAGCACCCGGTCAGAGCAGCCGTCGTCGCCTGAGTCGCCGACCCGCTTCCACCTACGGAGCATCCACACGCGGGTCGGGCCTGTCGCGCTCGTGACGATGGACAACGGCGAGGACTGGCAGAAGCCGAACGTCTTCGGGCGCGCCGCGCTCGAGTCGCTCCACGCGCTGCTGCCGCGCCTGCGGACGCGCGACTGGCAAGGGCTCGTGCTCACCGGCAAGCCGTTCGTCTTCGCCGCCGGTGCCGACCTGACCGAGTTTCCGCAGATGACGGATCCCGAGCTCGCCCGGCAGGCAGGCAAGGCGGGGCACGACGCCTTCGGCGCGATCCGCGACCTGCCGTACCGCACCCTCGCGGCTGTCAACGGCGCGGCGGTCGGCGGAGGGCTCGAGATCGCCCTGCATTGCGACTTTCGCACGATCGCGCACTCGGTTCGCCACATCGGCTTCCCCGAGGTCTTCCTGGGCATCATCCCCGGCTGGGGCGGCACGCAGCTCGCACCCCGCCTCGTCGGTGCAGCGAAGGCGGTCGAGCTCGTGGTCTCCAACCCCCTCAAGCAGAACCGGCTCCTCACCGCCGCTCAGGCGGTCGAGATCGGCCTCGCCGACGAGGAGCTCGGCGACGTGGAGTTTCTGGACGACTCGATCGAATGGCTCGTGCACGCGATCGAGACGGGCCGCGAGCAACGGCCCGAGGCAGACCTCGCCGACGCGGCCGAGGTGTGCCGCAAGGCGCGCTTCGGCGTCGACGACGCGGTGCACGGCGCCGCTCTCGCTCCCTATCGCGCCCTCGAGCTGATCGCCGGCGCTGCCGGCTGGTCGCTGGAGGAGGGATACAGGGCAGAGGAGGACGCGCTCGCCGACCTGCTGCCGGGCCCGCAGGCCCAGGCCGGCGTGTACGCATTCGATCTCGTCGAGCGCCGCGTCAAGCGCGGGGTCGGGATCCCGGGTGCGAAGCCGCGGCGCGTCGAGCGCGTCGGCGTCGTCGGGGCGGGCCTGATGGCGACACAGCTCGCGACGCTGTTGCTGCGGCGGCTCGAGACGCCGGTCGTGCTCACCGATGTCGACGCGGGCCGGGTCGAGCAGGCGCTTGCCTCGATCAGGGGGGAGCTGGACAAGCAGGTCGCGAAGGGCGGGCTGCCGGAGAGCAAGGCTCGCTTCCTCGGCTCGATCGTGACGGGCGGCTCCGGCCTCGACGCGTACGCCGGCTGCGACCTCGTGCTCGAGGCCGTGTTCGAGGAGCTGTCCGTGAAGCAGGAGGTGTTCGGCGGCCTCGAGCGCGTCGTCTCCCCCGAGTGCCTCCTCGCCACGAACACATCGTCGCTCTCGGTCACGGGCATGAGCGTGAGCCTCGCACATCCCGAGCGCGTCGTCGGCATGCACTTCTTCAACCCGGTGGCCGTGCTGCCGCTCGTCGAGCTCGTGCGCACACCGGCCACCGACGACGTCACGCTCGCGACCGCCTGGGCGGTGACGACGAAGCTCGGCAAGCGCGGCGTGCTCGTCAAGGACGCCCCTGCTTTCGTCGTCAACCGCCTGCTCACGCGCCAGTCGAGCGTGCTCATGCAGGCGCTCGAGCACGGCAACACGATCGAAGAGACCGACGAGGCGGCGCTGAAGCTCGGGCTGCCGATGCCGCCCTCCGCCCTGCTCGCGATGGTCGGGCCGCGTGTCGCGAACCACGTCCTGCACACGCTGCACGACGCGTTTCCCGGGCGCTTCCCGCTCTCCCCCACGCTCGAGAACTTCGCGCGCGGCGAGATGGACGTCGTCGTCACCGGGGAGGGCCGGAGGACCGTGGACGAGATCCACGTCGCGATCCTCGAGGCGCTCGCCGACGAGTGCCGCCACCTGCTCGACGAGGGCGTGGCCGCCTCCGCGGCCGAGATCGACGCCTGTCTCATCCTCGGCGCCGGGTTTCCGTTCTTCCGCGGCGGCCTGACGCCGTACCTCGACGCAGAGGGCGTGTCGCAGCGGGTGTCGGGCCGAACGCTCCGGTCGTAGCGCCGGCGTCTCGACGGCTGGCAAGAATCCGTCCGCCGTCCGATGAATTGAGGTACTCTCTGGGCAGCGCCGCTCCCCAGCTTCCAGACGCGAGCGTGCGCTGACCTCAGGAGCAGCACCGCACAGTGTGCTGCGCACATTGCACGAAGCGATACTGAACCCGACACTCACGTCGGAGCCGGCCGAAGGCTTGCAAGCCGCCGCGCTCCGCGCACAGGCCTGGTACGGCGAGCCGTTCGTGCACGCCGGCGAGGATCCTGTCGTCGCGCTCGCGCCCGGCACAGCCCGCCGCGGCGCGCTGGACGACGCCGTCGCCGAGATCGAGGCCGGTCACCGTGTCCCCTCGAGCCGCTGGCGCGTGCGCTACGGGCTCATGCTCGGACTCGAGCGAGTGCTCGCCGCCCCCAAGCCGCAGACGGCGTCCGGCACGGACCTGCGACGCCACCAGGTCGACGCGCTCGCGGGCATGCTCACCGAGCTCATCGCCGCGAATCAGCGTGCCGACGAAGAGAACGGCAACGGCGGCGCCGCCGAGATCGACCCGGCCGAGCTCGACGAGGAGGACGACGACTTCGACGCAGGCGTGATCGACGACGAGTCCGAGGAGACCTCCTTCGCGGGCAACGATCCCGGCGCGTCGCGCCGCTACCGCTTCCGCCATCCGACCGCCTCCGGGAAGACGATCGCCGCCGCCGGCTTCGTCGAGGCTGCGCGCAACCTCGGCGTCCTCATCCTCACGCACCGTCGGCTGCTCGTCTCCCAGTTCCAGCGCGACCTCACGACCGAGGGCTACGCCGACCGCTTCACCGACGCGATCGACCAGGGCCACGAGCCGCTGCGCCAGAACCCGATCACGATCCAGACCTATGCCTGGTTCGCCCGGCACGCAGGCGAGATCTCCCGTTCCGCGTACCAGCTCGTGATCTGCGACGAGGCCCACACCGCGCTCGGCGAGAAGACGAGCGCAGCGATCCGCTCCTTCAGCGAGCCGGTCTACATCGGCATGACCGCCACGGAGCAGCTGATCGCGAAACAGGTCTCGGATGTCTTCCCCGCTTCCGTCGACGACCTCCCGCTCGGTGACGCCGCGCGGCGCGGCCTGATCGCGCCGTTGCGCTGCCTGCGGGTGCCTCCCGCCGCGGCGATCAACTCCGTCCCCATCGTCGGCGGAGACTTCGAGGAGCGCGCCCTGGCCGCGGCCCTCGACCACGAGGCCCTCAACCAGGCGGCGGCCAGCCTCTACCGCGACCGCTTCGACACGACTCCCGGCATCGTCTACGCCGCGGGCGTGGAGCACGCGTACAACCTCGCACAGGAGTTCCGGGCCGCCGGCCTCAAGGCCGAGGCGGTCTCGGGCCGCACCCCGCCGGTCAAGCTCGCGGAGACGCTCGCCGCCTACGAGCGCGGTGAGATCAACGTGCTCGTCAACGCCCAGCTGCTCGCGGAGGGCTGGAACTCGCCGCGAGCGACCGTATGCTTCCACCTTGCCCCGACTGCGTCCCGGCGCGTCTACCAGCAGCGCATCGGGCGCATCATGCGCATGCACCCGCGCAAGGAGGCCGGCATCGTGGTCGACTTCGTCACGAAGGGCTCCACGCACAACGACCGGGTGATCTCGCTCCACTCGCTGCTCGATGCGGACTTCTACCGGGAGGGAGCGCGCGTAACGCCTGCCCCTCGCCGCCGCCAGCAGCGCCGGGCCCGTCGCCGCCTCTCGCCCGCCCCGTGGCTCGTGCCGGTCACGCCCGACGTCGCCCGCCGGCTCCTCGTGATCCAGCGCGAATGGCAGCGCGTCGACCCGAAATTCCTCGACGACGACGAGCAGCGCTTCTGGGCGACGATCGCCGGCCGGCAGATCCGCTTCGACCAGCGCGCGGAGTTCGCACGCAAGTTCACCGAGGGGCGCGCCGGCAAGGGCGCACTGGAGACGTTCCTGGCCGTGTGCGCGGCGGAGAACCCGAACCGGCGGCTGCGCATGACCGCGCTTGCCGATCGGGTCGCGACACCGGTCGAGCGCGCCGACTTCGACGACCTCGTCACCCTCGTCACCCAGGCGCCGCCGTGGGAGAAGGACCGGGCGGCCGGTGTCCGCACGCTGCTGCGGGCGGTGGGCGAGGAGAAGGCGAGCGCGCCCGAGCAGATCCTCGCCCGCTGGACGTGGAAGCTGGCGCGGGCCACGCGCAAGATCCAGGATCGCCGCGCGAGCCAGGAGTTCCCGGAGGCGAAGCGGCTGCTCGGCGCAGTTGCCAACTCCCGCGGTCATCGACACGAGGAGAACGTGGCTCGCCTGGTGCAGGTCGCGAAGGCGCTGCCGCTTCCCGTCGGGGCGGCCCTGCTCGCCTCGGCCGAGGGGTACACCCCACGGGCGAACGGCCTGCTCGACCACGCCCGCGAGGAGCTTGGCGAGATCCAGGAGATCGCGACCGTGCTGGCCGACAACCTGCCGGCGCCGAAGGCGCCGGCGCGCAAGTCGCGGCGACGGCGCAAGAAGCGCAGGCCCACTGCGCACCCAGAGTCGTCGACGCAACCAGAGTCGGGGCAGCCGCAGCCGGGCTCGCCGGACGGGGACGGAGGCCGCCCGCGTGCGGACGGGTCCGCACCCGCTCAGCCCGCGCCCGCTCAGCCCGCGCCGGCGCGCGAGGAGTCCGCCGCCTAGTCGATGCCTACGCGGGGCCCGGCGTGTCGCCGGGGCCTTGCTCCCGCTCACGCAGGAAGCGCGTCAGCTCGGCGGCGAGCGACTCGCCGGTCGGAAGGTCGCCCTCGTCGATCAGCTCGTCGATCGTGTCCGCGCGGCGCTCGAGATCCTCGACGTAGGCGGCCGTCTCGGCGTCGGACGCAACGGCTGCGCCGACCTGCTCGGCGTAGGTCTTCTCGGCCTCGGCGAGCTCCGTCACGTCGATGCGAACGTCGAGCAGCCCACCCAGCCGTTCGCAGAGGGCGCGCGCGGCGCGCGGGCTCGGCGCGAGCGAGACGTAGTGCGGCACAGCCGACCACAGGCTGACGGACGGCAGCCCGGCGACCCGGCACGCGTCGTGGAGGACGCCCACGATCCCGGTGGGGCCCTCGTAGCGGGAAAGCTGCAGCCCGAGCTCCTCGACGAGCGAGGGATCGCTCGCCGCACCGGTCACCGGGGCAGGCCGCGTGTGCGGGACGTCCGCGAGCAGGGCTCCGAGCGTCACCACGAGCTCCACGCCGAGATCCTTCGCCAGGCCGACGACGATCTCCGTGAACGTGCGCCAGCGGTAGCTCGGCTCGACCCCGAGCAGCAGCACGGCGTCGCGGTCGGCACCGGGGACGGCGCCCCAGTGGAAGGCGTTCTCCGGCCACTCGATGCGGCGCGTGAGGCTCTCGTCGAGGGAGACGACGGGGCGTGTGCCCTGGAAGTCGACGAACCCTTCCGGATCGATGTCGGCGAACCGCTGCGCCTGCCAGAGGCGCGCAAGGTACCCGCCTGCCAGGGAGGCTGCCTGTCCACCGTCGTTCCAGCCTCGAAACGCCGCGATCAGAACGGGACGCCTGAGCGTCGGGCGCTCGACGATCCGGAGGTCGTGCTCCACCATCGGAGCTTACTGACAGACCGTCAGGCGGTCACCCCGGACGGCCCCGAGGACCGAGAGGCGCCGGAGGGCGCCACAGCACGTAGGCGACGAACACGGTCAGCATCCAGATCGTCGCGGCGAGGGCGACGTGGGCGAGCACGAGCCCCCACGGCAGCGCGTTTCGGTACTGCACCTCGCCGAGCACCATCTGCGCGACCAGCACGACCAGGAGCACGAGCGCGGCCTTGACGATCCCCGGATGCGTGCGGCGCACGCGCACGAGGTAGGCGCCGACGGCGAGCAGCACGATCCCGTAGACCGCGGTGGCGCGCACGTGGACGTAGACCGTGTCGGTGATGCCGAGCCCGAGGCGGCGGATGTCCTCGCCGCCGGAGTGCGGCCCTGCGGCCGTTGCGACCGTCCCCGTCACGACGAGCACCGCGCACGCGATCGCGCCGACGACGGCTCCGACGCGGACGGCGACCGGCCCGGCGGGTGGCGCCAGGCCCCGATCGGCGCTCCACGCCTCCACCGCGACGACGACGGCCGCCCCGAGCACGAGCAGCGCGAGCAGGAAGTGGGACATCACCGCCACCGGATGCAGCTCGAGGATGACGGTGATGCCGCCGAGCGGTATCTGGGTGACCGTTCCCAGGAACGTGAGCAGCGCGAGCAGGCGCACCCGCGGAGGCAGGGCGCGCACCCTCCGTGCCGCCAGCCATGTCACCAGCGTGAGCAGGATGCCGGCGAGCGCGACCATGCGGTTCCCGAACTCGATCGCAGCGTGACCTCCCTTCTCCGGGTACGGCTTGTCGCCGCAGAGGGGCCAGTTGTCGCATCCGAGCCCCGACGCGGTGAGGCGGACGAGGGCGCCGCTCGTGACGACGACGTAGAGGACGAGCAGTGAGGCGGTCGCAAGCTGGACGAAGCGCCGGGAGGTAACTTCGCGAGAGCCGTTCCGCACCCGGTCGACGGCCGTGTCCACGGACAGGATTCTACGCCGGGTCAGGCGAGCGCCACGCCGTTGCCTCGCTGCACCGTGCCGATCCGGTAGAGCTCGAGGCCGCGGTCGGCGAACGTCGCCGCGAGGACCGCCGCCTTCGCGGCGGGCACGGCGACGAGCAGGCCGCCGGCGGTTTGCGGGTCGTACGCGAGCGCCTCGTGCTCGGGGCCGGCCGAGCTCTCCACGTGCCCGCCTGCGTACTCACGGTTGCGCCGGTCGCCCCCCGTGCGCACGCCGGCGGCGGCGAGCTCGCGTGCACCGGGTAGCGACGGGAGCGACGCAGCATCGATCGCGAGGCGGACACCGCTGCGCGACGCCATCTCGTACGCGTGACCGAGCAGGCCGAACCCCGTCACATCCGTGACCGCGCTCGGGAGGAACGGGCGCAGAGCGTCCGCAGCCTCGCGATTGAGTGTCTTCATCGCGACGACGGCCGCGGCGAGCGCACCGTCCGGCGCCCGTCGCTCGCGCTCGGCCTGCAGGACGAGACCCGTGCCGAGCGGCTTCGTCAGGAAGAGCGCGTCGCCTGCACGCGCGTCGCTCTTCGTCCAGATCCCGTCTGGATGGACCGTGCCGACGACGGCGAGGCCGTACTTGGGCTCCGCGTCACGGATCGTGTGACCACCCACGAGGATGGCCCCGGCGGCACGCACGACCTCGTCGGCACCCGCGAGCACCGCCCCCAGCACCGCGGTCGGCAGCTCCTCCGGGAAGGCTGTCACCGAGAGCGCGAGCAGCGGCATGCCCCCCATCGCGAACACGTCGTTGAGAGCGTTCGCGGCCGCGATGGCGCCGTAGTCGTGCGGGTCGTCGACGACGGGCGGAAAGAAGTCGACCGTGAACACGAGCGCACGCTCGTCGTCGAGCCGGTACACCGCCGCGTCGTCGGCGGGATCGAGGCCGACGAGGAGGTCGTCCGACAGGACGGGCACGAAACCCGAGAGCAGCGTCTCGAGCCGTGCCGCCGAATACTTGGCCGCGCATCCGCCTGCCTTGGCGAGGGAGGTGAGAGACGGCGTCGCTGTCATGCGACGAGTGTACGCAGGGGGTGCAAACGGCCCGCCGATGGTGTTTGATTGTGCGTAGAGGCTCGAGAGGAGCCGCGCCGGAGGCGGCGAAACAGAGTGCCTCGGAGAGAAGACCATCCCCCTTCTCCTCTCCCCTGACGAGCGAAGGTCGCCATCCCCCCTGGCGGCCTTCGCGTTTTCCCCCTGGCGGCCTTCGCGTTTTCCGGGCATATCCCTACGACGCAGGCTCCTCGGCCTCGTCCATGCCGGCGAGCTCGAGCGGCCCCTCGGCGTGTGTGAGGCCGGCACGCCCGTAGAGCTCGAGCTTGGCCCGTGAGTCCTGGATGTCGAGCAACCGCATCGTCAGCTGGCCGATGCGGTCGACCGGGCCGAAGGAGCTCTCGACGTTCTCCATCGAGAGACGGTCGGGATGATAGGTCGAGGTCGGGCTGGACGTGTCGAGGATCGTGTAGTCGTCGCCGCGCCGCAGCTCGATCACGACCTCACCGGTGACGGCGAGCCCGAGCCAGCTCTGCAGGCTCTGCCGCAGCATCAGCGCCTGCGGATCGAGCCAGCGTCCCTCGTACAGCAGGCGGCCGATGCGGCGGCCCATCGTGCGGTAGTTGTCGATCGTCGCCTCGTTGTGGACGGCGTTGACGAGCCGCTCGTAGGCGATCCAGAGCAGCGCCATCCCCGGTGCCTCGTAGATGCCGCGCGACTTCGCCTCGATGATGCGGTTTTCGATCTGGTCGCACATGCCGAGGCCGTGCCGTCCGCCGATCGCGTTCGCGGCCACCACGAGCGCGACGCGGTCCTCGAACTCCTCACCGTTGAGCGCGACCGGCCAGCCCTCGCGGAAGGCGACGCGCACCGTCTCGGGCTCGATCTCGACAGCGCGATCCCAGTGTGCGACCCCCATGATCGGTTCGACGATCGACATGGCCCGGTCGAGCAGCTCGAGCTCCTTCGCCTCGTGGGTCGCGCCCCAGATGTTCGCGTCCGTCGAGTACGCCTTCTCGACGGACGAGCGGTAGGGCAGGCCGCGCTCGAGCAGCCACTCGGACATCTCCTTGCGCCCGCCGAGCTCGTCCACGAACTGCGCGTCGAGCCACGGCTTGTAGATGCGCAGCTCCGGGTTGGCGAGCAGCCCGTAGCGGAAGAAGCGCTCGATGTCGTTGCCCTTGTACGTCGATCCGTCGCCCCAGATGTCGACGCCGTGCTCGTGCATCGCGTGCACGAGCATCGTCCCGGTGATCGGCCCGACCGAGGGGCGTCGTGTTGAAGTAGGTCTTGCCGGCGCTCGACACGTGGAACGCACCGCACTGGAGTGCCACGAGCCCTTCGTGCACGAGCTGCGACCGGCAGTCGACGAGCACCGCCTCCTCGGCGCCGTAGTCGAACGCCCGCTGGCGCACGCTCGCGACGTCGTGCTCGTCGTACTGGCCGAGGTCGGCGGTGAACGCGTACGGGATGCCGCCCTTCTCGCGGATCCAGGCGACGGCGACGGACGTGTCGAGGCCGCCGGAGAAGGCGATGCCGATGCGCTCGCCGACGGGAAGGGAGGTGAGGACGCGGGACACGGTGCCGACAATGTAGACGGGGCTGCCGTCACGGCGGCCGAGAAGTCGATCGCGCGCCCGCTCGCCCGGCCTGTCAGCGCGAGGCGACCCGCTTCACGGCGGCCTCGAGCTCGGCAACCGAGAACGCGCCCTCGAGCTTCGCGCGGATGATCCCGGTGCGGTCGACGACGAAGGTGAAGGGCTCTGTCGGCAGCTTCCATTCGTCCACCCACCGGTTCGTGCCCTTGGCGGGATCGTTGTCCTCGTAGATCTCGATGTGGATGAACTCGACCCCCTTTCCCTGCCGGCGCTTCGCGACGGACTGGACGACCTGCACGACCGGACCGCACGTGCGCGTCTGGCAGTACAGGGGTGTCGAGAACGTGACCACGAACGGCTTCCCGGCGGCGAGCGCTTGCGCCACGGAGACGCGCAGCAGCTCGGTGTCCGGCGGCCGCGCGGTCGTGATCGACTTGGGGTCGCGGCCTCCCGCGACGGTCGGGTTCCGGGAAGGGATCGCCCGGTCTCCGATCGAGGGAGCTACCGCCTGCTTCTTCACGACGACGTTGCCGAGCGCCTGCACCGTCCGGCCGCCGACGGGCTCGGCGAGGAGCCAGTACGTGCCGGGGGCCGGCGTGGGGACGTGCGCGACGTAGATGCTCTGTGCGTCGGCCTTGGCACCACCGGGCACGCCGATCGGCTCGAGACGCGCGAGCGTCTGCGCGTACGGCTTCTGCCGCAGCCCGCGCGCCATCCACACGCGTGCGGTCGCACGCTCGACGAGACGGGACTGCTTGTCGACGATCAGGAAGGAGACGCGGTTCGTCCCGGGAGCGAAGTCGGACGTGCCGGGCACGATCGCGAGGTCGGCTCCAGGGGCACGCCAAAGCGCCTCCAGGGTCCCTGGAGGCGCTGCGGTCGTTCCATTCGACTCTCCCTCGCTCGACCCGCCGCCACCACAGCCGGCGAGCACGAGACTGCAAAGCACGAGACCACCGGCGATGAGGGCCGCAGCAGGGCGCATCTGCGCCCGAGTCTAGCCGCAGTCCGGCAGCGCCCTAGTGCCCGTCAGACCACGTGCCCCGCGGGTTGTACTTCGCGAGCAACGCGGCGAGCACCGCGAGGTTCGCGAGGAGCAGGATCAGCTTCGCTCTGTGCATGTGCCCTTGCCTCCTTCGTCAGAAGCGGATGTCCTGGAGCGCCTCCGCGGCGTTCCGGTACAGACGCGCTGCCTCGTGGTCGTTTCCCCGACGACCCGCGAGGTCACCCAGCGCGACCCACGCCCCCGCCCTGTGGCTGACCGATGCCAGTTGCTCGAACGCGGCATCGGCTGCCAGGAAGCACTCCTCGGCCTCGTCGAGGCGTCCCCGCTCGAGCAGCGACCGGCCCAGCACGAGCTGGGACTGGCCGATCTCGTCGAGGAAGTCCTCACGACCCGCCAGGAGCCCGAGCGCCTTCCGTGCGTGCTCGTCCGCAGCGTCGAAGTCCGCGAGGCGCAGGTGCACCGTGGCGAGGCTGCCGAGCGCCTGTGCGGCGTCCGGCTGCGACTCGGCTTCGACGGCGAGTGCGAACGAGGCCTTCAGGTGCTCGATGGCCTGCTCGGGCTTGCCGAGGAGGAGATGCAGGCCGCCCAGGTTCATCATCAGGCGGCCCACGTTCCGCTCGTCGTTGAGCTCCTGGTAGAGCGCCTTGGCCTGTTGCGCGTAGTTGCGCGACAGCACCCAGTGCCCCATGCGCTCGGCGACGAGGGAAGCTTGGAAATAGGTGTTGGCGATCACGCGCCGATCGTCCATCGCCCGGGCGAGCTCGAGCGCGCGTTCCACGTCCTCGCGCGCGGCCTCGAAGTCGCGCTGGCGCCGGCGGCAGCGGGAGCGCCAGCCGAGGATGTCCACTCTGAGCAGGTCGCACGGCAGGTCGGAGCGTTCCGCGAGTGCGTAGGCCTCGTCGAGGAGCGCGACCGCCGTCGCGATGCTCGACAGCTTGTACCGGCAGACGCCGAGGCGGAAGAGGATGTCGGCCCGGTCGAGGTCGGAGAACTGCGGCCCTTCCGCCCGGTCGCGGGCGACGAGCAGCAGGTCGATCGCCTCGGCCGTGGCGCCGCGCTGCACGTGGGCCCACGCCTCACCGGACAGCGACCGTACCTCGAGCTCTGCCGATCCGGTCACGCCGACGCCGGCCCGTGCCACCGTGAACAGCTCGACGGCCTCGTCGTACCGGTGTGCCTCCGTGAGCGCCTCGGCGCGCACGAGCAGCGCCTCGATCCGCCCACGCTCGTCGGTCGAGACGCCCTTGCCGAGGAACGCCGCGTCGACGCCGAGCCGTCCGGCGAGCCAGGCGACGGTCTCCGCCGTGGGACGGGTCTTGCCCCGCTCGATCTGGCTGATGTACTCCTTCGAGTACCGCTCGCCCGCGAGCTGGGTCTGCGTCAGGCCGGCGGCGAGTCGCAGCGAGCGCAGCCGGCCGCCCAGGTGCGAAACCGAGGCGGCGAGAGACCTGGCCGTGACGTCGTTCTGCGCGGCGGCGGCGTCCTTCATCTGCGTCTCAGTCAACGTGCTTCACCTCTCTGCCGCACTCCCCCCAAAGGGTGAACGCAGGCGCCGAACGCGGGATCACGACGGTGAAGCAGAGCGTACCGCAAATCACTTGACCGAGCTACTTGACTTTTCGGGCCATGACTCCTAGAGTCTGTTTCACCAAGCGCCGAGCCGGACGCCAGGCACGGTGTGAGGGGCGCACCACCCGGAGACAGCGGAGGCGCACGGAGAGCGTGGCTGGGCCGCAGAGCCACGATTTCCTGCCGACGCCCCCTGTGGGGTCGCCTCACTCGAAACGCCCCCGGAAGCCGCAGCCGGGGGCGTTTCACTCTTTTCCCGCCCGTAGGATCGGGCCATGTCCAGCAGAAGCCCCCGGATCCTGTTCGGGCTCGGTTTTCGCGCCATGGCGCCGCTGTGGCTCGGCGTGATCCCGTTCGGGCTCGCGTACGCCGTGATCGCGCGGGACGCCGGGCTGTCCGTGCTGGAGACACAGGCACTGTCCGTGCTCGTCTTCGCGGGCAGCGCACAGGTGAGCGCCGCAGGCCTCTTCGGGGCGGGCGCCGGAGGGCTCGAGATCGTGCTGACGACGTTGCTCCTGAACGCGCGCCACGTGCTGTACGGGGTCTCGCTCGGGCGGCGGACGCCGCTCACGCGCTCGCCAGCGCCCGGTTGCCGCCTACTTCCTCACCGACGAGGCGTTCGGCGTCGTCGCCGCCTCGAGCGAGCGTCGTTTCGCGTTCCTGCTCGGTGCCGAGCTGAGCCTGTTTCTGACCTGGAATCTCGCGACCTTCGGAGGCGCCCTGCTCGGGGCCGCGATTCCCGATCCGGCAGAGATCGGCGTCGACCTGGTCTTCCCGCTCGCGTTCCTCGCCCTGCTCGTCCCGCTCGTGAGGACGCGCGTCGAGCTCGCGGTCGCAGTCGCCTCCGGCGCGCTCGCCTTCGCGCTCGACCGGGCGCTGCCGGCGGGCCTGCCGATCCTCGTCACCGGAGTCCTCGGCAGCCTGCTCGGCGCGTGGCTGACGCGCACGCGACCTCCGGACGCATCGTTCCGTCCGGACGACGCCGCCCGGGAGGTCGCATGACCTTCTGGCTGATCGTCGGCGGCATGGTCGCCGTCACCTTCAGCTCGCGCTACGCAGGGCTCGCCCTGCGCGCCGAGCTGCCCGACTTCTGGGTGCGCTTCCTCCACTTCGTGCCGATCGCGGTGTTCGCCGCCATCGTGACGCCGTCGCTCGCCGGCGGCCGCGGCGAGTGGGCCATCCGCGTCGCGGCGGCGGGCCTCGCAGCCCTTGCGGCGTGGCGCACGAAACAGCTCTGGGTCGCGATCGCCGTCGGGATGCTGGCGTTCTGGCTGCTGCGGCTCCCCTCGTCGTAGGGTCTAGCCCTCGGTCGAGCGCCAGCGGTGCCGCTGAGCGGCGAAGTCGGCCGGAGAGAGCACGCCGCCGAGCCGATCGGCGAAGGAGACGAGGAATCCGCCGGCGAGGAAGATCCACGCCTCGGCATCGGCGTCGCGATCGGCCTGGACGCCGCCCGCTGCCTGGGCCCGCCGGATCAGGCCGGCGACGAACCGATGCACCTCGCGCACGTGCCGCCTGACGGCCTTCCGGATCTCGGCGTCCTCCGCCGCCTCGGTCACACCCCGGATCCACAGGTTCGGCATCAGGACACGTTCCTTCGGCAGGAAGGTCGCCGTGATGATCGAGAGGGTGGCGGGCATCATGAAGGCCGAGCCGACACCCTGGACGACCCGGGCCACGATCAGCATCTCGGCACTGCTCGCGAGACCGCAGAAGAGCAGACGAGGCGGTGAAGATCGCCAGGCCAACGAGGAAGATTCCGGCGCCTGCCGAACATGTCGGCGAGCTTGCCGCCCGAGAGCATCAGCACGGCGACGCTGAGCGCGTACCCGGTGACGACCCACTCGAGCTCGGACACGCCGATGTCGAGATCGCGCTGGATCTCGGTCAACGCCACGTTCACGATCGTGTTGTCGAGCATGATCACGAACAGGGCGAACGCGACGGACGCGAACGTCCACCATTTCCTGTTCTCCTCCGCGAGGATCCTCGCCCGCATCCGCGTCCACCTTCCGCAAGCTCTTTCCTGATGTTGGCAACTGCTGACATCGCGTCCCGGAGGTCCCTGTTAACGGCGGCAGCACCGGGCACGCACGTACGATCGGCTCGATGCCCGTCTACATCTGCCCGAACTGCAAGAACCGCTCCGTCGACACCGACGGCTACGAGGGCTTCAGCGGCTCCGGCGCACTGCAGTGCCGGCGCTGCGGTTTCGGCTTCGTCTATCAGCTGCTCGAGGACTACTACCCCGCGCCTGCCACCGGCTTCCTCGTGTGCGACCGGGACACGCGGGTGCTCGCCGTCGGCCGTGGGGTCTTCGAGCTGACCGGGTTCCAGGACGCCGACATCATGGGCCGGGGGATCGCCGAGGCGCTGTCCCTCTCCGACGACGAGGCGATCGGGGTCGTGCGCGAGTGGGGGGTGCGCAAGCTCGGGCAACAGCTCGAGCTCGTCACCCGTGCCGGCATCCGCAAGCCGGTCACGGTCGACCTCTTCCCGGCCTACGACGAGGACGGAGGGCTCCTCGTCGCTCTCACACCCCGCTCGGGCTGACCGCGACGCGCCGCTTCCGCGGCAGGGGTGATCCAGAGCTGGCGCGACACGGCGATCGGGACGCCGTCCTCCCCGAACAGCGCTGTGGCGGCACGGCGCTTGCGACCGTCCTCGTCGAGTCGCCAGCCGACGACGACGCACTGCTCGCCGTCTCGGGGCAGCCGGTCGACACGCGCCGTGATGCGCGCCAGCAGCGGCTCTCCCCCGCCCTCGCCGCGCAGAGCATAGGCGCCGGGGCAGTCGATCGCGGCCCAGATCACCTCGGGCGTAACCTCGCGTGCGAACCACGGCGCCGCCACGAGCCCCGGCCTGCCGGCGACCGGGCCGGCGTGAATCCCGAGCCCGTCGTCCTCCGGCCGTGTCCCGCAGACGAAGCACTCGTCGAAGTCGGGGGCTCCCCAGCTGCCGGCGTCCCGCGCCGACGTGTGCGCCTCGGCCCACGACGGGGCGGCCGGGGGCTGCACCGCCGGATCGGAGGGTCGCGCCTCGGCCACGAGCGCGTCGCCGTGGAGGAGCAGCATGCGGTCGCCGTGGGGCCGCACCTCGAGCGGCGTCTCGAGCGGCGGCGGCAGCCGTAGCGTCACCTCGACCGCCCGTGCCGGGACGGCGGCGGCGAGCAGGCCGGCGGAGTACCCGCCGTTCCCGGACGTGCGCGGCCCGCGATAGCGCCGCGCGATCGTGATCGAGAGTCTGGCCATGGAGGTAGGATCAAGTTTACGCCTCGCGGTCGAAAACAGGTCCGGCCCCGGGGCCACCAGCGAATCGGGAGGATCCGCCCGTGAGGCTCGCGCTCGCACAGCTCAACGCCGTCGTCGGCGATCTCACCGGCAACCGCGCCAAGATCCTGGACGCGCTGGCCGACGCGCGCCGGGCGGGAGCAGACCTCGTCGCCTTCCCGGAGCTGGCGGTCACCGGCTATCCGCCGGAGGACCTGCTCTTGCGGCCCGGCTTCCTCGCCGCCGCCCGCGCCTCGCTGGAAGAGATCGCACGCTCCACCGACGGCATCACGGCGCTCGTCGGCTGCCCGCTCTTCGACCGCGACCTCACGAATGCGTGCGCGGTTCTCTCAGACGGCGAGATCCGCGCCGTCTACCGCAAGCAGTTCCTGCCGAACTACGGCGTCTTCGACGAGCACCGCTACTTCGCAGAGGGCCGGGAGCTGCTCGCGCTGCGGATGGGCGACGTCCTCGTCGGGCCGACCGTCTGCGAGGACATCTGGCAGCCGGGCCCGCCCGCGACGGACCTTGCCCTCGGTGGGGTGCAGCTGCTCGTGAACGTCTCCGCCTCCCCGTTCCACGTCGGCAAGGCGGAGGAGCGGGAGGAGATGCTGGTCACGCGGGCACGGGACAACGCGTCGTACCTCGCGTTCTGCAATCTGGTGGGCGGCCAGGACGAGCTCGTCTTCGACGGGCATTCGGTCGTGCTCGACGACGAGGGCGCGGTGATCGCACGGGCGCCCGGGTTCGAGGAGGCTCTGCTCGTCGTCGACGTCGACCCGGCGGAGGCGATCGGCCGGAGGCTCAGGGACGTGCGCCGGCGCGAGCTCGAGCGCGCGCGCGAGGGGCCGCCCGACCTTCCCGTCGTCGACCTGCCGGCCCCACGTGAACAGTCGGCGCACGCTCCCGGCACGGTCGTGGCGTTCGAGCCGGAGCTCGAGCAGATGCGGCTCGCCCTCGGGCTCGGCGTACGGGACTACGTCGAGAAGAACGGCTTCGCCGACGTCGTGCTCGGCATCTCCGGCGGCATCGACTCGGCGCTGACCGCCGCCGTCTGCGTCGATGCGCTCGGCGCAGAGCGCGTGCACACCGTCTCCATGCCCTCGCGGTACTCGTCCGAGGGCACCCGCGACGACGCGCGTGCGGTGAGCGTCAACCTGGGTGTCGACTTCCGCGAGGTCCCGATCGAGTCGGTGCTCACCGCCTTCACCGACGCTCTGGCGCCGTCGTTCGCGGGCCGGGAGCCCGATCTGACCGAGGAGAACCTGCAGGCGCGGATCCGCGGCACGCTGCTGATGGCGCTGTCCAACAAGCTGGGCTGGCTCGTCGTCTCGACGGGGAACAAGTCCGAGCTCGCCGTGGGCTACGCGACGCTGTACGGCGACATGGTCGGCGGCTTCGCCCTCCTCAAGGACGTGTTCAAGACCGACGTGTTCCGCTTGGCACGGCATCTGAACGAGCGCGCCGGACGGGAGCTGATCCCCGTCACGACGATCGAGCGGCCTCCGAGCGCCGAGTTGCGCGCGGACCAGCGCGACGACCAGTCGCTCCCTCCCTACGATCTCCTCGACCCGGTGCTCGAGGCCTACGTCGAGCTCGACCGCTCACGCGAGGAGCTGCTCGCGGAGTTCGACCGCGCGACCGTCGAGAAGGCGCTCGCGCTCGTCGACCGGGCCGAGTACAAGCGCCGCCAGGCACCGCCCGGAGTCAAGCTCCGTCCGCGTGCCTTCGGGCGCGACTGGCGCCTGCCCATCACCAAGCGGACGCAGGGCTGACGCGACCGCTCGGCCCTCTCTGTGGACGAGAAGTTGCAGAGGCGGCACAAAGGGTGTCTCCCCCGGGGAGACACCCTCCGGGAGTCACCCGCCCGCGACCCTGAGAGCTCGGCTCATACGCCCGCGTCCACCGGCGCAGGCGGTGGACCGGTGACGACGAGGTCGCGCACGAGCTCGGGGAGTCGGCTGGGGGCGAACACCTCCGCCGTCTCTTCGAGCTCGTCGAGCGTCCACCAGCGGATCGCGAACACGAACTCGCGGTTGAGATGCTCCCACGTGAGCTGCGGCCGCGGCTCGAAGGCGGGCGCGCGCACGAGGAAGGCGCGCTCGCGCTGCCCGTCCCAGCGACCGCCGATGAACGGGACGATGTGCAGCCGCTCCCAGACCTCTGGCCCGATCGCGGGATCGACGAGACCTGCCTCCTCGGCGAGCTCGCGGCGCAGGGCATCCTCGTGCGTCTCGCCGTGCTCGAGACCTCCGCCGGGAGGGGCCCACAGCGATTTCGTCGGGAACTCGAAGCGCACGAGCAAGATGCGGTCGTCGGGATCGAGCACGACCGCGCGCGCCGCCTCGCGGATCCGGAGCTCACCCACGGACGAGCTCGCGAAGCTCGACGAACCACTTCAGGCGCTCGGCCCACGGAACGGCCGCGTTCGCGGGCGACGTCGACGGCAGGACGAACAACGCCGTCTCGCCGGCTCGACGCGGCTGCAGCCCATGCGACGGACGCTCGCCGAAGGCACCGCGGTATGCCTCCTTCCCGACGAAGCCGATCGCGTGCGGCCGCAGCTCCCGCGCGATCCGCTCGAGGCGCGCCGCACTCTCCTGGAAATCGGCCCTGCGGAGATCGCCCGACCCCGGCGTCGTCCGGTAGGCGGCGTTGGTGATGCCGATGCGAAGCGGCAGCAGCGTCCACTGCTCCGACGGGTCGTACAGCCGTGGCGTGAACCCGGCCGCCTGGAGCAAGCGCCAGAAGTCGTTGCGGGGGTTGGCGAAATGGGCCTGCGCGGCGTCGGACACGCGGCCGGGGTTGATGCCGCAGAAGACGACGTCGAGCTCCGGCCCGAGCACGTCCGGCACGGCCGACGGCGTGGTCACGTTCACACGGGTCCTCGCGCCCTCATCTGGGGCGAAGCGTACGCAAGGAGGCCGGCTCTGTTCTAGGCGGCTTCCGGCTCGCGCGCGTCGAGCCGTGCCTCGAACGCGAGCCGGATCCGCTCGGCCATGACGTCGGCCCCGGGCAGGCGTCCGGGGACGACGGCCGGGAGGACCTTGACGGTCTCCTCGCCTCCGCGCCGGCCGTAGCAGCGCAGATAGCACTCGTCCTCGCTCAACGGTCTCAGCCGCAGCATGTGCAAGACCGTAGGCGACGGTCCGGACGGTATACGCTCGTGACGTGTCAGCACGGCCCCGGATCTTCACGTACGACGTCTCGCTCGACGTCGCCTGGACCGCGAGCAGCGGCGCGGGCGGCACGCCGATCCCGAACGAGGAGGACAGCTGGACGCCCGAGCATCTCGTCCTGGCCGGGCTCTGCCGCTGCGTGCTGACGAGCTTCCGCTTCCACGCCCGCCGGGCGGGGCTCGAGGCGCGGTCGAGCGCCTCGGCACACGGCGTCGTCACCCGCCGGGAGGACGACGGTCGCTTCGCCTTCGTCGAGATCGGCGTCGAGGTGGCGATCGAGCTCGACACGGTTCCGGCCGAGGTCGGCGAGGTGATCGCGAAAGGCGAGCGCGACTGCTTCGTCGGCGCCTCGCTGACCGTGAAGCCCAACTACCGGTGGACGGTCAACGGAGAGGAGATCCTGTGAGCGCGACCCTGTTCGACGTCACCGCCGTGCGAGCCCGGTTCACGGCACTGCAGCGGCGGCTGGCCTTCTTCGACGGCCCCGGCGGCACCCAGTGCCCCGACGAGGTGATCGACGCGATCGCGCAGTACCTGCGCCACGACAACGCGAACGTCGGTGCCCCGTACGAGACGTCGCGCCGAACGACCGAGCTCGTCGACCTCGCCCACGAGACCGCGGGGCGCTTCCTCGGCTGCTCGGGGGACGAGGTCGCCTTCGGGCAGAGCATGACGGCTCTGAACTTCCTACTCACCCGCGCTCTCGCCCGCGGGCTCCGCCCGGGCGACGAGGTGCTCGTGACCAAGCTCGACCACGACGCCAACGTGTCGCCGTGGCTGCACCTGCAGCAGGACCTCGGCATCGTCGTCCGTCACGTCGACGTCCACGACGACCTCTCGCTCGACCTGCAGAGCCTCGAGAGCCAGCTCGGCGATCGCACCCGTGTCGTCGCGTTCCCGGTTGCAGCCAACTCCGTCGGCACGGCCCCGGACGTGAAGCGGATCGTCGAGCTCGCCCACGGCGCCGGCGCGCTTGCGTGGGCGGACGCCGTCCACTACGGCCCGCACGGACAGATCGACGTCGCGGACTGGGACGTGGACGTGCTCATCTGCTCTCCGTACAAGTTCTTCGGGCCTCACATGGGGATGGCCTTCGGCAAGAAGGAGCTGCTCGAGACGTGGCAGCCGTACAAGGTGCGCCCGGCAGCCGACGACCCGGTCGGCCACCGCTACGAGCTCGGCACCTGCCAGCACGAGCTGCTCGCCGGCTTCGTCGCGGCGGTGCGCTACGTCGAGTCGCTCGGGTGGGAGGCGATCGTCGAGCACGAGCGCCGGCTCGGCGAGCGCTTCCTCGCCGGGGTGCCCGACGGCGTCGACCTGTACGGCCTGCCGACGATGGACGGCCGTGTGCCGACCTTCTGCTTCAACGTGCCCGGACGCAGCTCCGAGGAAGTCGCCGTGCACCTGGCCGACAAGCACGAGGTGGCCGTGTGGTGGGGCAACTACTACGCGGTCGAGACGATGAAGCGGCTCGGGCTCGATCCCTGGGAGGGCGCGGTGCGCGCCGGCATCGTCCACTACAACACAGCGGACGAGGTCGACCGGCTGCTCGCCGGCGTCGCGGAGCTCCTGTGAGGCTGCTCGTCCTCGGCGGCACGCAGTTCGTCGGGCGTGCCGCCGCCGCCGCCGCGCTCGGGGCCGGCCACGACGTCACGCTGTTCCACCGGGGACGCACAGGCGCCGGCCTCTTCCCCGAGGCGGAGCACCTGCTCGGCGACCGGGACGGCGGGCTCGACCCGCTCGACGGGCGTGCGTGGGACGCGTGCATCGACGTGAGCGGCTACCTGCCGCGTCTGGTGCGCGCCTCGTGCGAGCGGCTGCGCGACGCAGTCGGGCACCTCGTCTTCGTCTCGACCATCTCGGTGTACGCCGACCTGGCGGTGCCGCGGGACGAGGACGGGCCGCTCGCGGACCTCGACGACCCGGAGACGGAGGAGATCAGCGGCGGCGCGTACGGCGGCCTCAAGGTTCTGTGCGAGCAGGCCGTGCGAGAGGCGTTCGGCGACCGAGCCGGAATCGTCCGCCCCGGCTACATCGTCGGGCCGCACGACCACACCGGCCGCTTCACCTGGTGGGTGCACCGTGCGGCGCAAGGGGGCACGCTGCCCGTCCCCGCGAGCATCCACCGGCGCGCCCAGTTCATCGACGTGCGTGATCTCGCCGACTTTCTCCTCCGCGCAGCCGTCTCGTCCCTCCCGGAAACGTACAACGCGACAGGGCCGCTGCCGCCGATCGGCATGGGCGACGTGCTCGTCGAAGCCGCGCGGGCGAGCACGTCCGACCTCGAGCTCGTTCCCGTCGACGACCTCGTCGCCGCGGAGGCCGAGACCCCGTTCCCGCTCTGGACGCCCGAGCCCGACTGGGCGGCGTGGGCCGAAGTCGACGTCTCGCGCGCGGTCGCGAACGGGCTGGCGTTCCGCCCGCTCGGGCAGACGGTGCGCTCGACGCTCCACTCGGCGTCGACGGTCGACGGCGTCGGGCCGACGCCGGAGCAGGAAACTGCGCTGCTCGCGGCCTGGCAGGCCCGCTAGGGACGCGGTGGGTCGAGCCCGGCTGCCCGGATGCCGACGATCGCGAGCTGCTCGTCGATCTCCCCGGGGAGCCCGCTGACGCCGACCGCCCCGACGCGCGTGCCGTCCAGGCCCGCGGCGAGTGCCCTCTCGTGAGTCAGACTCATGGACGCTCTATACCATGGCCGGCATGCCCGTCTTCGAGCGCATGACACTCTCCAACGGCATCCGCGTCCTCACCGCGCCGATGCCCCAGGCCCAGTCGGTCTCCTGCTTCGTCATGTTCGCGGCGGGCGCCCGCTTCGAGCAGCCTGAAGAGGGGGGCATCGCCCACTTCGCCGAGCACATGTTCTTCAAGGGCACCGAGCGGCGTCCGACGGCCCGGCACATCGCGAGCGAGATCGACGGCATCGGGGGCGAGTTCAACGCCTTCACCGGCAAGGAGTACACCGGCTACTACGTCAAGTGCGCCGCGGCGACCCGCGACGTCGCGCTGGACGTGCTCGTCGACATGCTGCGCAACTCGCGCTTCGACCCGGAGGAGATCGACCGCGAGAAGGGCGTCATCGTCGAGGAGATGAACATGTACTTCGACACGCCGCGCGACTTCATCGGCGGCGTCTACGAGAACCTCCTCTACGGCGACCAGCCGCTCGGGCGGGACATCATCGGCACGAAGGAGACGGTGCGCGCGGCGACGCGCGACACCTTCACGTCGTTCATCGACCGCTGGTACAGGCCGGAGCGCATGGTGGTGGGGCTCGGCGGCCGCATCGGCGACGGGTTCGTGGAGAAGCTGGAAGAGCTGCTCGGCTCGATCGAGCCGCGCGACACGGGGGAGCCGGATCCCGTCGCGATACCCGGGAACGGGGCCGCCGTGCGCGTGCACACGAAGCAGTCCGACCAGGCCCATCTCGTGCTCGGCGCGCGGAGCTACCCGGTCGGCCACCCGGACCGGTATGCACTGCAGCTCGCGACGACCGTCCTCGGCGGCGGCATGTCGTCCCGCCTCTTCACCGAGGTGAGGGAGCGCCGCGGGCTCGCCTACTACGTCTTCGGCACGAGCCAGGGCTACACGGACGCGGGCTCGACCCACGCCCAGGCGGGAGTCGACATCAACCGGATCGACGACGCCGTCACGACTATCGCCGGAGAGCTGCGGCGCATCGCCGACGAGCCGGTACCGACCGAGGAGCTCGAGAAGGCCCGCGCGTTCGCCAAGGGCCGCTTCGTGCTCGGGCTCGAGAGCCCGCACGGGACGATCATGTTCGGCCTCCGCCGCGAGGTGCTGCAGGGTGAGGCGGAGGAGCCCGAGGACGTACTCGCCGGGCTCGACGCCGTCACGGGCGACGACGTGCGGCGGGTCGCCCAGGACGTGCTCGGCAAGCAGCTCTACCTCGCCGTGATCGGCCCGTTCGACGACGCCGAGCGGTTCGAGAAGCTGCTCGCGTAGGACTCCCGGGCCGACCGGGGATGGGCGGTCGAGCCGTGCCCGGCCCGGTGCCGGCGGAGCCGGCACGGCGGTACGCGCCTGCCGGCTCTCGCGGGCGAGGCATGGCCTCGCCCTACGGATGTGGTCAAGGAGTTTGGGTACTGGGCTGAGCCCAGTGCCGTCTACTAGACTCGCCCGCGTGGGCGATCGCGAGTTGCTACGACGCACGGCCGACCTGGCCGCCGACTGGGTCGAGCGTGCGATCGACCGGCGCGTGCCCGCCTCGGCGAGCATCGCCGAGCTGCACGCGACCCTGGACGGGCCGCTGCCGGCGGGACCCACCGGACCCGTCGCTCGTGATCGAGGAGCTCGCCCGCGACGCCGAGCCGGGACTGACCGCGATGGGCTCCGGACGCTACTTCGGGTTCGTCATCGGCGGCACCCTACCTGCCGCGCTCGCGGCGGACTGGCTCGTCTCCGCCTGGGACCAGAACGCCGGGCTCGTGCTTCCGACGCCGGCGACGACCGTCGTCGAGGAGACGGCGGGGCGCTGGCTGAAGGAGCTTCTCGGGCTCCCTCCCGGCGCGTCGTTCGCGCTCGTGACCGGCTGCCAGATGGCGCACGTCACCGCCCTCGCCGCCGCCCGCGGGGCAGTGCTCGCCCGTCACGGCTGGGACCTGGCCGAGCGCGGCCTGCACGGCGGACCGGCCGTCCGTGTGCTCGCCGGCGCCATGAGGCACGTGACGGTCGATCGCGCGCTACGGCTGCTCGGCATCGGCACCGCCCAGGTGACGACGCTTCCGGTCGACGGCCAGGGTCGCCTGGACGTCGCGGCGCTGCGCAGCGCCCTCGCCGCCGGCAGCGGCCCGACGATCGTCTGCGCCCAGGCGGGCGAGGTCAACACCGGGGCGTTCGACGACTTCCACGCCGTCGCAGACGCCTGCGAGCAGGCCGAGGCATGGTTCCACGTCGACGGCGCGTTCGGGCTCTGGGCGGCCGCGAGCCCACGCTTCCGCCATCTCGCCGCCGGCAGCGAGCGCGCCGACTCGTGGGCGACGGACGCACACAAGTGGCTCAACGTCCCCTACGACTGCGGCGTCGCCTTCTGCGCCGATCCGGCCGCACAGCGGGCGGCGATGAGCTCCACCGCCGCCTACCTCGTGCAGGTGGACGAGTCGGAGGGGCGGGAGCCGATGGCGTACACGCCCGAGTTCTCGCGTCGGGCCCGAGCCGTCCCGGTCTACGCGGCCGTCCGCTCGCTCGGTGCGAGCGGCGTCGCAGAGCTCGTGGAGCGCTGCTGCGACGCGGCCGCCCAGCTCGGCGCTCTCCTCGGCGAGATCCCGGGGTGCACCGTCCTGAACGACGTCGTGCTCAACCAGGTGCTCGTGCGCTTCGACGAGGACGGGGCCACCACCGGTGCCCTCGCCGCCCTGCAGGAGGACGGGGAGGCCTGGACGAGCGGCACGCTGTGGGCAGGGCGTCCTGCGATCCGCTTCTCGGTCTCGAGCTGGCGCACGACGCCCGACGACATCGAGCGCACGGCCGCCGCGCTGCGGCGCGCGGCTGCGTCGGTCTCGTAGGTCAGCCGTCGTCGGAGGTCTCGGCGGCGCGTTCGGCGAGCTCGTTGACGACGGCGGGGTCGGCGAGCGTGGTGGTGTCGCCGAGGGGGCGGTTCTCGGCCACATCGCGCAGGAGGCGGCGCATGATCTTGCCGGAGCGGGTCTTCGGCAGCTCGGGCGTGAAGACGATGTTGGCCGGCTTCGCGATCGCGCCGATCCGGTGCGCGACGTGGTTGCGCAGCTCTTCCAGCATGGCGACCGAGCCGGGGTCTGCGCCTTTGAGCGTCACGTAGGCGACGATCGCCTGCCCCGTCGTCTCGT
Source organism: uncultured Gaiellaceae bacterium (assembly GCA_963787085.1). Lineage (GTDB taxonomy): Bacteria > Actinomycetota > Thermoleophilia > Gaiellales > Gaiellaceae > Gaiella. The sequence goes on from CAWBBO010000005.1 coordinate 113,369, forward strand.
CGGAGCGGCCGCACACGGCAGCCTCGGCCACCCTGGGATGGTCGACGAGGGCGGACTCGACCTCGATCGTGGAGATGCGGTGCCCGGACACGTTCATCACGTCGTCGACGCGGCCGAGCAGCCAGAAGTCGCCGTCCTCGTCGATGCGGGCGCCGTCGCCGGCGAAGTAGAGGCCCGGGAAGCGCTCCCAGTAGGTGGAGCGGAAGCGCGCATCGTCACCGTAGATGCCGCGCGTCATCGCCGGCCAGGGGCGCTCCAGCACGAGGTAGCCGCCACCCTGCTCCACCTTCTCGCCGGCCTCGTTGCGCACGGAGGCGACAACGCCCGGGAACGGCTTCGTGGCCGAGCCCGGCTTGGTGGTGGTGACGCCGGGCAGCGGTGTGATCAGGACCATGCCCGTCTCGGTCTGCCACCAGGTGTCGACGATCGGGCAGCGTTCCTCGCCGATGTGCTCGTGGTACCAGATCCAGGCCTCGGGGTTGATCGGCTCGCCCACCGAGCCGAGCAGCCTCAGCGAGCGCAGGTTGTGCCGGCCGGCGTACTCGGGGCCCCACTTCATGTGCGCCCGGATCGCGGTCGGCGCCGTGTACAGGATCGTGACGCCGTAGCGCTCCACGATCTCCCACCAGCGGTTCTTGTCGGGAAAGTCCGGCGTCCCCTCGTACAGGACGCTCGTGGCGGCGTTGCAGAGGGGGCCGTAGACGATGTAGCTGTGCCCGGTGATCCAGCCGATGTCGGCGGCACACCAGAACACGTCGGACTCGGGCTTCAGGTCGAAGATCGCGTCATGGGTCGTCGACACCCCGACCAGGTAGCCGCCCGTCGTGTGCGCGATCCCCTTCGGCTTCGCCGTCGTCCCCGAGGTGTACATCAGGAACAACAGATCCTCGGCGTCCATCGGCTCGCACGGGCACGAAGCCGGCTCGTCCGACACGTCCAGCTCGTGCAGCCAGACGTCGCGTCCCTCCTGCATCGGCACCTCACCGCCGGTGCGCCGCACCACCAGGCAGCGGCGCACGCCGGGGGCTGCAGCCATCGCCTCGTCCGCGGTGCGCTTCAGCGGCACCCGGCTGCCACGCCGCCACGCCTCGTCCTGGGTCACGAGCACCTCGCAGCCCATGTCCACCATCCGGTCCGACAGCGAGTCGGCCGAGAAGCCGCCGAACACGACCGTGTGCGGCGCCCCCAGGCGGGTGCACGCGAGCATCGCGACGGCCAGCTCCGGCACCATCCCCATGTAGATCGCGACCGCGGTGCCCTTCCCCACGCCCAGCTCCCTGAGCCCGTTCGCGAAGGCGACCACGCGCCGCTGCAGGTCGGCGTAGGTGATCTCCAGATGCTCGCCGCCGGGCTCACCCTCCCAGAAATAGGCGACCCTGTCCCCCAGGCCCGCCTCCACGTGGCGGTCGACGCAGTTGTACGCCACGTTCAGCTTCCCGCCCAGATACCACTTCGCGTACGGCAACTCCCACTCGTACAGCGACGTGAACGGCTCGAACCAGGACACCCGCTCGCGCCCGTTCGTCTCCCAGTACTCCTCGAACTCGCGCTCGTACACCTCCGCCCCCACGTTCGCCTGCGCCGCGAACGCAGCCGACGGCGGAAAGCGCCGCTCCTCCAGGAACAGGCTCCTGATCGTCTGATCGCTCAACGGGCGCCTCCGGGTCGCTCGGGGGGACTCGCCGATCCTATCGAGGCGCGCGCCGTTCTCAGACGGCGAGGTCGCGCGGGAAGGTGCTCAGCGGCTCGCAGCCGTCCTCGGTGACGAGGACGACGTCCTCGACCCGCACGCCACCCCACCCTTCCCGGTACAGCCCCGGCTCGAGCGCGATCACGTCTCCTGCCACGAGCGGCTGCCCCACGCGGCCGATACCCGGCGCCTCGTGGACGTCGAGGCCGACCCCGTGGCCGAGTGCGTGGAAGAACCCGTCCCGCAGGGGCTCGCCGTCGGGATGCGACAGGGTGGTCGGATGCCCGCGCTGCTCGAAGAACGCGCACACGGCACGGTTCATCTCCGCGCCGTCGACCCCGGGTCGCGTCATCGAGACCGCAAGCTCGAGCGCCTCCACGCAATCGCGGTGCCACGCCGTCAGCGTGTCGTCGGCCGCGCCGACGCGGAACGTCCGCGACATGTCCCCGAAGCATCCGGTCTCGACGTGACGCGGGAAGAAGTCGCAGAGCACGACGTCGTCGTTGCCCACCCGGCCGGAGCCGCTGTCGTGGCCGTTCGCCGCCTGCGCGCCGTGCGCCGCCACGAGGTCGTCGCCGCGGCAGCCGAGCTCGCCGAACGCATCGGTGGCGAGGCGTTTGAGCACCTCGCAGGTGAGTGGCTCCCCGTCCAGCACACGGCCTCCTGCACCCGGCTCGGAGCGGCGCAGCGCGCCGGCGACGGCGGCCATGCCGGACTCCGCCGCGCGCTGCGCAACCCGGATCCCCTCGAGGTGGTAGGCGCTCTTCGCGCGGCGCCTGTCGTCGAACAGCCCCTGGTCGACGTCGAGCTCGACGCCGTCGGCGCGCAGCGCGTCGGCGATGCCGACCGGAAACCCCTCGGGCACGACCGCTGACCGGAGCCCCAGCGAGCGCACGAAGCGCACGCACTGCAACGGCCAGACCTCGTAGACACTGCCCGCCTCCGCCAGGATGTCTTTCACCGTGAAGCTCTCCGAGGGGACGATCTCGATGGTGGGATCGACCTCGAAGATCCGTTCTCCCTCGATGCTCCACACGATCGCGACGCGTCTGCCGCCGACCTCCGCGTAGACGAACGGGTCGCCGATCGCGACCTTGACCTCGTGTCGCAACTCAGTGCTGCGCTCGCTGTCGCCGATGAGGAGCACGTCGGGCACGGCCGCGCAGCGTACCGATAGGGTCACGGGTCATGAGCGACGACCTGACCACACTGCGGCAGCGCCTCGCCGAGGTGTCCGACCTGAACCGGTCGGCCGGGGTGCTCGGCTGGGACCAGCGGGTGACGATGCCCCCGAAGGGCACCGAGGCGCGGGCGGAGGCGCTCGCCACGCTCGGGCGTATCGCCCACGACCGCTTCACCGATCCCGACGTGGGACGGCTACTCGACCGGCTCGCCCCACTCGAGGAGTCGTTGCCGTACGACTCGGACGACGCGAGCCTGATCCGCGTCACCAGGCGCGACTGGCAGAAAGCCTGCCGGGTGCCCGCCGACCTGCGGGTCGAGATGACGCGCGCAGCCGCCCGCGGCCACCAGGCCTGGGTGGACGCGCGGCGGGCGAACGATTTCGCGTCGTTCCTGCCCTTCCTGCGGACGAACGTCGAGCTGAAGCGGCGCTACGTCGAGTGCTTCGACCCGGCCGACTCGCCGTACACGGCGCTGCTCGACGACTACGAGCCCGGCATGGAGACGACGGAGGTGAGAGAGGTGTTCGCCGTGCTGCGGCCCGCGTTGACCGAGCTCGTGGCCTCCGCGCCGGCCGTGGACGCCTCGTTCCTGCGCGGCTCCTTCGCGCCGGAGGCCCAGCGCGCGTTCGCCGAGCAGGTGCTCGCGACGCTCGGCTTCGAGGAGGGGGCATGGCGGCTCGATCCCACCGCACATCCGTTCTGCACCTCGTTCTCCAACCGGGACGTCCGCCTGACGACGCGATACCACGACGACAACCTGGAGTCGATCTGGTCGACCCTGCACGAGGCCGGGCACGGGCTGTACGCCCACGGCATCGCCGACTCGCTGCTGCGCACACCGCTCGGTGGCGCGCCGTCGCTCGGCGTCAACGAGTCGCAGAGCCGCACGTGGGAGAACCTCGTCGGCCGCAGCCGCGCCTTCTGGACACACTGGTACGGGCCGCTGCAGGCGACGTTCCCCGCGAAGCTCGCCGGTGTCGAGCTCGACGACTTCGTCCGCGCGATCAACCGCGCCGAGCCCGGCCTCATCCGCGTCGACGCCGACGAGACGACCTACTCGCTCCACATCATCCTGCGCTTCGAGCTCGAGCAGGAGCTGATCGAAGGCACCGTCGCCCTGGAGGACCTGCCGGAGATCTGGAACGCCCGCATGAAGGAGTTCCTCGGCATCGACGTGCCGGACGACGCCCGCGGCGTGCTGCAGGACGTGCACTGGTCGGGTGGCGGCATCGGCTACTTCCCGACCTACGCGCTCGGCAACGTCATCTCGCTGCAGATCTGGGCGAAGGTGCGGGAGGCGCTGCCCGACCTCGACGACCAGATGGCGGCGGGAGAGCTCGGCCCGCTCTCCCGCTGGCTGCGGGACAACCTCTACTCGCTCGGCCGCAAGCTCACGCCGAAGGAGACGCTCGAGCGTCTCACCGGCTCCGCCGTGATCGACCCGCAGCCGTACCTCGCCTACCTGCGCGAGAAGCAAGCAGGAGCGTGAGCCGGCTCGGCGAGACTCAGCTGGAGGCGGTACGCGAGCTGCTCGCCGGGCTCGAGCGCGACGTCCCCATCCAGCTCGTGCTCGGCCCGGAGGCACCGATGACGGTGATCGTGGCCGGGCGCGAGATCGACTTCGGCGCCGAGGCACGCACGCTGCTCGAGCAGGTGACGGCACTCTCCGGCCGCGTCACGCTCACCGTCGAGGAGACGACCGAGCGCGGACGCTGGCCGGAGATCACGGTCGGCGCAGGGCTCCGCTATCACGGGCTCCCCTGGGGGTACGAGCTGTCCGCCGTCGTCGGCGCGATCGTCGAGGCGGGCCGGGCGGCGAGCACCCTCTCGCCCGACTCGCTCGCCGCGCTCGCGAGGCTGCCGCGGCCGGTTGAGATCGAGGTGTACGTCACCCCCACCTGACCGCATTGCCCGCCGGCCGTGCTGCTGGCGTACCGATGCGCACTCGCCTCGCCGAACGTCACCGCCGCCGCAGTCGAGGCGACCGAGTTCGCCGCCGACGCGGACCGCCACGGGATCGTCTCGGTGCCAGCGATCGTGATCGACGGGCGCCTTCACCACACGGGGGCCCTACCCGAGCACGCGTTCGTGCGGCGGCTACTCACGGCCGCGGCGTAGCTCCGAGAGGCGCTGCCACGGGCACGAGGAGGCGTGGGCGCGCCGGTACGATCGCAGGGAGTGGATCCTTTCGACAAGGCACGGGCCGTCTTCGAGTCGTGCGACGCTCTCGTACGCGCCGACCTGCCCACCGACGCCGTCCTGTTCGACGCCCACACGCACCTGGGCGACGACATCGACGGCATGGCCGGCCGCTCGGACGAGCTGCTCGCGATGCTCGGCTTGCACGGCTTCGTAGGCGCTTTCACGTTCTGCCTCGACGAGCCCGACCGGTTCCCGGCGTTCAGCGCCGCCAACGACCGCACGCTCGCCTACGCCCGCGAGGTTGGCGACCTGCTGGTGCCGTTCGCCCGCCTCGACCTCGAGGCGGGGTCGGTCGAGGAGGCGATTCGCTGCCTCGACCTGGGCGCACGGGGCATCAAGCTCCACCCGCGCGCGCAGAAGTTCTCGGTCGGCGACGAGCGGCTCGCGCCCGTGTTCGAGCTCGCCGTCGCCCGCAACGTCCCGATCCTGATCCACGGCGGACGCGGACTGCCACCGATGGCCGACCACCTCGCCTCGCTCGTCCAGCGCTTCGACGGCGTCCGCATCGTGATCGCGCACGCGGGCATCGCGGACATGGCAGGCCTCGCCGGTCATTTCAGCGGCGTCCCCGGCGTCTACTTCGACACCTCCGTCTTCAGCGCCGTCGACCTGCTCGACCTGTTCCGCCAGGTCGCGCCGGAACAGGTCGTGTTCGCGACCGACTACCCGTACGGACGGCTGCCGAACGCCCTGCTGCTCGCGGTGCGGGTGGCGCGCCTCGCCGGCCTCGACGAGACCCAGATCCGCGGCGTGCTCGGCGAGACAGCGGCAGGGATCGCGAGCGGGGCGCCGTCCCCTCGCCTGACGGCTCCGCGCGGCCCGCAGGCGCTCGTACAGCCGCTCACGTTCGCACGCATCCACCAGTACATCACGATGGCGACCCCGCTCCTGTGGCTGCGGCAGCCGGACGCGATCGGCGGGCTCGGGCTCGCCGTGAACGCCGCGCTCGAGGACAACGGGCATCTCGAGGAAGCCGCGTGGATGCGCGACGCCCTCGTCACGGCCAGTGAGCTGTGGCAGCTGCTGCACACGGTCGAGGACGACCACGAGCGGCGCCGGATCGCGCGGGCGACGATCGGGCTCGTGCACGTCGCCGACGTGCTCGCCGTCACGACGCGCGCGTAGCGCCCACGGCGTCCCGCGCACGCTCGACGAGCGCCGCCAGCACCTCGCGCTTCCAGGCGCTCTGCGGATGGCCGGGCAGGCCCGACAGCGGCTCGGACGGCTCGAGCTCGCGCGGGACGTTCGCGACGCCGGCCGCGACCAGGCGCACGTCCTCGCCGCGGCGGGCGGCGGCGACGGAGACGAGCGGGAACGAGAACGCCTGCCGCTCGCCCGCGCGCAGGTAGGCGGAGGCGGCGGGCGGGGGCGGGAGGCGCACCGCCACCACGAGCTCGCCGGGGGCGAGGGTGACGAGCGAGCGGTCGTCGTCCGTCGGCCGCCGGTAGAGGTCGAGCAGGGGAAGCTCGCGCTCGCCCTCGCGCGAGCGCACGACGACGCCGGCGCCGCAGGCCGCGAGCGCAGGCGCGAGATCCGACGGGTGCGCCGAGATGCAGTCGCCCGGCTCGAGGTTGTGCTTGCGGTGGTCGCCGATCTGCGCGTAGCAGGTGTCGCCACCGCCGAGCCAGCACGTCCACTCGATGCCGCGGTAGTACCAGCAGCGCGTGTGCTGGCAGAGGTTGCCGCCGACGGTGCCCTGGTTGCGCAGGAGCGGCGACGCGGCGAGACCCGCTGCGGTCGCCACGGCAGCGTACGGCTCGAGCAGCTCGGACGAGGCCACCTCGGCGAGTGTCGTCGTCGCCCCGATCTCGAGCCCGCCCTGCCGCGCCCTGATGCCGCCGAGCCCGGCAGCCTGCAGGTCGACGTAGAGCGACGGGGCCGCGATGCCCCGGTCGACCTGCCCGGCGAGGTCGGTGCCGCCGGCGAGGACGGCCGCACCCGGGTCCGCGAGCAGACTCGAGTGCCTCGTCGAGCGACGCCGGCCGCGCGTAGGCGGTCATCGCAGCGTCTCCAGCACGCGGTCACGGGTCAACGGCAGCGCCCTGCAGCGTCGCCCCGTGGCATGGGCGAAGGCATTCGCGATCGCCGCCGCGGTCGGGACGATGGGAGGCTCTCCGAGCCCCTTCGCACCGACGTTCGGCAGGTTGGCGTCGGGGACGTGCGGGAAGTCCACCACGATCTCGGGCACGTCCGCGATCGTCGGCACCTTGTAGTCGTCGAGGTGCGCGTTGACAGGGATGCCCGTCGTCGGGTCGACGACGAGCTCCTCGCTGAGCGCGAAGGCCATGCCCTGAAGGACGCCGCCCTCCACCTGGCTCGACGCGGTCAGCGGATTGACGATGCGACCGACGTCGTGCACCGCCACGATCCGCTCGACCCGCACCTCGCCGACCGCCGCGTCGACCGCGACCTGCGCGATCTGGCAGCCGAAGGTGTGCACCCGGAACCCGTCCGGATTCGGGCCGCGCGACCCGGAGCCGTCGATCGTGGCGTCGCCGAGCTTGCCGGTCACCTCCGTCACGTCCTCGTCGAGACCGCCGTCGCTGCGAGCGGATCCTGCCGTCGCGCACCTCGAGGTCGGCGACGGCGATCTCGAAGACGTCGCCCGCGAGCTGCAGCAGCTGCTCGCGCACCTTGGCGGCGGCGGAGCGGACCGCCGGCAGCACGGACGGGGTCGTCTGCGAGCCGCCTGCGACGGGGCCGTAGACGTTGGGCGCGGTGTCGCCGCCCGCGACGCGCACGTGGCCGAGCGGCAGCCCGAGCTCCTCGGCCGCGACGATGCGGGCCGCCGTGAGCGTCCCGGTGCCGATGTCCTGGATCCCGGTGACGACCCTGGCGTGACCGTCCGCGTCGAGCCGGATCGTCGCATGCGACGGAGGCCCGCCACCGCCCCACCAGATCTGGGTGGCGCAGCCCATGCCGCGCAGCAAGCCGTCCGCCTGGGGCTGTCTCAGGGCGTCGCGGTCGTCCCAGCCGGCGAGCTCCGCGGCCCGGTCGTAGCAGGCACGCAGCTCCTTGCTCGAGTAGGGCAGGCCGCTGACCTGGTCGACGTCGGCGTGGTTGCGGCGGCGGAGCTCGAGCGGGTCGATGCCGCACGCGGCGGCGAGCTCGTCGATCGCCTGCTCGAACACGGCCGTGCCCTCCATCACCCCGGGCGCGCGAAACGCGTTCTGCGGCCGCAGGTTGGTCTTCACGGGAAACGTCATCGTGTGCACGTCGTCGCACCGGTAGAGGGTGCGCGCCGGCACGAGCACGGGGAACACCCAGCCGCCCTGGCCCATCGCGACGACCGCAGCCGCCTCGATCGCCACGATGGTGCCGTCGCGCCGGGCTCCGAGGCGCACCGTCTGACGGGTCGCGGAGCGGCGGCCGCCGTCGAGCTGCTCGGCGTGACGGTCGTTGACGAGGCGCACCGGCCTGCCGCTGAGCCGCGCCAGCTCGGCCGCGGGGATCGCCTCGAAGCCGGCGCCCTGCTTGGCGCCGAAGCCGCCGCCGACGTACTCCGTGATCACGCGCACCTGGTCCTTGCGCAGGCCGAAGCTCTTCGCGAGCTCGTCGCGGGCGGCGAACATGCCCTGGGTCGAGACCCACGCCGTCAGCTCGTCTCCGTTCCACGACGCGACGGCCGCGTGCGGCTCGAGCGCCGTCTGCAGCTGTGCCGGTGTCTCGAGCTCGACCTCGACACGTCACCTCGGCCGCGGCCAGCGCCGCCTCGGCGTCGCCACGCGACTCCTCCGCGGGCTCGGAGGTGAAGCGCTGCTCGCGGAGCGCCTCGTCCGGGTCGACCACGTGGGGAAGCGGCTCGATCTCCGGCGCCAGCACGGCGAGCGCGGCGAGCGCCTGCTCGAGCGTGTCGGCGGCGACGGCCGCGATCGGCTGGCCCGCGTACGCCGGCTCGGCGGCGAACGCCGGCGTCCTGGTCGTGAACGACAGCTCCGTCTCGGGGCCGAGCACTGCACGCACCCCGGGTGACCTGCGCGCCGCGTCGAGGTCGAGGCGCGTGACACGGCCGTGTGCGACGGGTGAGCGGAGCACTGCCGCGTGCAGCATCCCGGCGAGGCGAACGTCGACGGTGTAGCGCACCTGTCCTGCGGCGCGGGCCGCGCCGTCGTGCCGCGGCGTCGGGCGGCCGACGAGCGCGAGCTCGTCTTCGGCCCGCCACGTCTCCACGTCGTCGTCCTCGTCGACGAGCACCCAGACGTCGTGGTAGCGCCCCTCCATCTCGGTCTCGGTCTGGACGAGGCGGGCCATCAGCCGGCACCGCCCGAGGCGCGCCGGATCGCGCGCTCGATCTTCGGATAGGCGCCGCACCGGCACAGGTTGCCCGCCATCGCGGCGCGGATGTCGTCCGTCGAGGGCGCCGGGGTACGCGCGAGCAGGGCGGTCGCGCTGACGACCTGCCCGGGGGTGCAGAAACCGCACTGCAGCGCGTCCTCGGCGACGAACGCCTCCTGCAGGGCCGAGCCGCCGCCGTGCGAGATCCCCTCGATCGTGAGGATCGCGTGCCCCTCGGCCGCGGCGGCGAGCAGGAGGCACGAGTTGACGGGCTGCCCGTCGAGCAGCACCGCACAGGCGCCGCAGGCGCCCTCGCCGCACGCGAGCTTCGTGCCGAGCAGCTCCGAGGTCGTCCCGGAGGACGTCGACGAGGCGACGCCCGGCAGGGACGTCGACGTCGTGGCGCTGCCCGTTGATGTCGAGCGTCAGCTTCACCGTGACAGCAATCATCTAGCATCGGCGGCATGCTGCGCGCGCTCGCATCCGTCGCTCTGCTCGCGCTGCTCGCCGTAGCCACGGCGGGCTGCGGTGGCAGCGACACGGCAGGCGGCGGCGAGTCCACGGAGGCGTCGACGACCGGCGTCGGCGCAAGCGGCTGCACGCCGGTCGACGTTCCGGCGCCGCGGGACGACGGCGGCGCGCGCCGAGCCGGAGGAGGCTCTCGACCCAACACAGGAGGCGACACTCGAGTTCGTCACGAACTGCGGCTCGTTCACGATCACCCTCGACGTCGAGGGGGCGCCGAAGACGAGCGCGTCGCTCGTCGCGCTCGCCCGGGCCGACTTCTACGACGAAACCATCTTCCACCGCATCGTGCCGGGCTTCGTGATCCAGGGCGGCGACCCGACCCAGACGGGCTCAGGGGGTCCCGGCTATCAGACGGTCGATGCCCCCTCCCAGGACGCGACCTACACGAGGGGCGTCGTCGCAATGGCGAAGACGGAGGCCGAGCCGCCGGGAACCTCGGGCAGCCAGTTCTTCGTCGTCACCGGCGCCGACATCGGCCTGCCGCCGGACTATGCGATCGCTGGAACGGTGACCTCGGGGCTCGAGGTCGTGGAGAGGATCGGGGCGCTCGGCGACGCGCAGGAGCAGCCGACCGAGCCGGTGGTCGTGTCCGACGTGATCGTCACCGCCGGCCCGTGAGCGGGATCGGGGCGGTCGTCCTCGCCGCTGGAGAAGCGTCGCGTTTCGGTGCGCCCAAGCAGCTCCTGCTCCTACCCGCCGTACTGGAGCGCCTCGCCTCGTCGGCCGTCGACGAGATCGTCGTCGTCGAGGGCGCGCACCTCCTGGGCGGCGTCCAGGGCGCCACCGTGGTGCGCTGCCCCGACTGGGCACGCGGCCCCGGCGCCTCGCTGCGCTGCGGTCTCGCGGCGCTCTCGCCGGCATGCGAGGCGGCGCTCGTCGTGCTCGCGGACGGGCCCGAGCTCAGTCCCGCCTCCCTCGACCGGATCGTCGCGAGCTGGCGCGCCCAGGGCGGCGACCTCGTGGCGGCGTCCTACGGCGGTGTCCGCGGGCATCCGCTGCTGCTCGCCCGCGCGGCCTGGGACGACGTGCCGGACGACGGGCTCCGTCTGCGGGAGCCGCGGCTCGTCCCGTGTGACGATCTCGGCAGCCCGGGCGACGTCGACGTCCCTGCCGACCTGCCCGAGCGGTTGCGCTAGCCGGCCCTACGACACGTCGGTGGCCGAGCGGAGCTGGGCGAGCCGCTCCAGCAGACCGGGGGGCATGCGCTCCTCTGCCGTCGTACGAACGTACCGGCGCAGCGTCAGCTCGAAGCGGTAGCGGCGGCTGCAGTACTCGCAGTCGTCGAGATGCGCCTGGGCCTGCGCGTGCTCGGTCTCGGAGAGCTCGCGATCCAGGTAGCCCTGCAGCAGTTCCTCGCAGGTGTCGCACGGCCCGCGGCTCACGGAAGCGCCTCCTCTGCGAGCTGCTGCTTGAGCAGGCGCCGGCCGCGATGGAGACGCGACATCACGGTGCCCATCGGGATGTCGAGGATCTGGGCGGCGTCCGCATAGCTGAAGTCTCCGATGTCGACGAGGACGACGACGTCCCGAAAGTCGTGCGGCAACGAGGAGAGCGCCGTCACGATCGAGTCCTGCGAGAGCCGCTCGACGACCTTGTCCTGGTCGAGCGCCTGCTCGCCCTGGGTTTCGGCCACCTTGTTCGCGAGGTAGTAGTCGCCCTCCTCCAGCGGCTGCAGGTCGGGCGTGCGCTGGATTTTGCGCCCACGGTCGAGGTTGAGGTTCGTGAGGATGCGGAGAAGCCAGGCGCGAAGGTTCGTGCCGGGGGTGTATGAGCTCCAGCTCCGGAATGCTCGTGCGTAGGTGTCCTGGACAAGATCCTCAGCCTCTTCTCGGGAGCCGACGAGCCGGCGCGCCACCCGGTACACCTGATCTGCGAGCGCCAGAGCCTCTTCCTCGAACCGCACCCTGTCACGCGCCGACGACGCGATCCGGCGCGCCTCGACGTCAGGCTCGGGCTCGCCCATCCGGTTACCGTACCACCGGCGTACGAGAGGGTGAAACGCGTCGGCACACCGGGTTATTCCCGGGTCAGACGAAGCTGGACTCGTGGAAGCCCGCCTTGCCCATCGTCGCGACGAGCGCCTCGCGCGACGTCCTCTCGTCGTCGAACTCGAGCACCACCTGGCCCATCAGGTTGGCATTCGCGGAATCGAGCCCGTCGTGGCCGCGCAGCGCCGCCGCGAGGCGGTTGACACACCGCTCGCAGCGGATGCCCGTGACCCGGATCGTCTCGTTGCGCGTCGCCATCGCGGTCCGTCATGGTACCCGGGCGAGCGAGAGGCCGTACGCGGCCCCGCGCATCCGGTCCGTGCCTCGCTAGACCTTTCCGCGGACGCCGTGCACGGGCCGCCCGGAGGCCTCCCATGCGTAGTACGACGCGCTCGGGCCGAACGAGCGCTCGTACGGGACCACGCGCGGGTCGCGCCCCACCTCCATCGCACGCTGCGCGTGCCACAGCAGGTTGGGGTCGTCGCGCTCCTCCCACACGAGGATCAGGTGCGCGGCGGTCATGTAGTCGGCCACGAACGTGCAGCCGGCGGCCGGGCACGGGAACGGCGCCGTATGGACGCAGAACCACCCGGAGTGGTCGGCGTCGGCGTCGTCCTCCCAGATCCACTCGTCCACGAGCAGGTCGTCGTCCTCGAGAATCGACGAACCGGGCTGCGGGCTTTCATGCGGGTGCGGGTCCACGGCCGCAGAATACGGACATCGTCAAGGACCGCGACGTCGGCCTCGTGCGCTCGGGTGGCGGTATGAACGCGGTGCTGCTCGAGCTCGGCTTCCTCGAGCGGCTGCGGGAGAGCCGTCTGTGGCCGCGGATCGGCTGGATCTACGGCAGCTCGGCAGGCGCGCTCACCGGACGCGCACGAGATCGTGGGGTTCCGCTACGTACGACGATCATGCGAGCCGACGCGGGCGACCACTCGCTCGACCCGACCTTCAGGGAGTGGTCGGCTGCCGCCCGAGGGTGACCGTGACCGTCTTCTTCGTGCCATCACGGTAGATCTGCAATTCGATCGTGTCGCCGGGCCGGTGGGCGGCGATCACGTCGCGGAGGTCTTCGATCGACGCGACCCGCTCACCGTCGGCTGCGACGATCACGTCACCGCCGATCCTGTAGCTCTGCCCGGCGATGACGGTCTGCTCGTCGCCGGGGCGAAGACCGGCCCTGGCGGCGCCGCTGCCGTCGGTGACGTTCTCGACGAGCAGGCCGGCGTCGACGGGGAGGCGGAAGGTGCCGGCGAGGTCGGCGTCGAGCTCCGTGGCCTCGACGCCGAGATAGGCGTGCTCGACCTTGCCGCTCTGGAGCAGCTGGGCGACCACGGTCTCGACGGTGTTGGAGGGGACGGCGAAGCCGACGCCGACGTTGCCGTCGCCGGAGCCGCCCGTCTCGATCTGCGAGTTGACGCCGATCACCTCGCCCCGCGTGTTCAGGAGCGGACCGCCGGAGTTGCCGTGGTTGATGGGTGCGTCCGTCTGGATCACGTGGTCGATGGCGAACCCGTTCGGAGCCCTGACCGCCCGCTGCAGAGCGCTGACGATCCCTGACGTGACGGTACGCTCGAGCCCGAAGGGGTTACCGATCGCGACCACGGTGTCACCGACCTCGACCCGGTCGGAGTCGGCGAGCACGAGCGGCGTCAGAGCGCGAGCGCCCGCGTCGACCCGCAGCAGCGCGAGGTCGGTGGAGGGGTCGCTGCCGACGAGCGTCGCCTTGAGCGTGTCGTCGTTGGAGAACCGCACCTCGATGTCGGTGGCATCCTCGATGACGTGGAAGTTCGTGACGATGTGGCCGGACTTGTCGATCACGAAACCGGAGCCGAGCGCCTGTCCGTCGCCGGTCGTCGACGTGATCTGGACGACTCCCGGCCCGCTGCGCTTGTAGATCTCGTTGATCGTGAGGGCGCCGGAGACCGCGGCCGGGACGGCAGTGCCCGCATCGCCCGGCGCTGCCTGCTCGACGACGGTCGTCGTCGTCCCGTCGAACGCGCCTGCTGCGAACGCACCTCCGAGCGCAACGCCGCCGCCGAGGAGGGCGGCGGCGGCGAGCGCGGCGAACGGACGGGAGGCGGAGGTGCCGCTCGCTGGAGGGGTGGTGGAAGGAGGCGGGAGGTCGGGGGAAACGGTCACACGTCACTTATACGACCGCACCCGTGAACGGCGGGTTAGGGCCGGTTAAGGAGGTGTTGTGCAGGCGTTGGGCTACGCCGCGGATTGGGAGCAAAGCCCGCGCAGGCATCCGCACATCCACGGGCGCACACCGTGAGCTGTCCGCATAAGGTGAGCGCATGACGACCGAACAGGTGGAGACCTTCCTCACGCTCGGCTCGCTGCTCGTGCTGGCGGGCCTCGTCGCGCTCGCGCTGGCGGCACCGCTGCAGTGGAGCGGCGGCGTGGCGCCGCTCTCGTGGATCGCCGACCGGATCTACGGGGTGGAGCTGTGGGCCGCCTTCGCCCTCGCGTCGATCGCGACGGCGGGAAGCCTGTACTTCAGCGAGTCGGCCGACTTCATCCCGTGCACCCTCTGCTGGTACCAGCGCATCGCGATGTACCCGCTCGTGATCCTGTTCGGGATCGCCGCCGTCCGCCGCGACCGGAGGATCGCGCTCTACGGGCTCGTGCTCTCGGCGGCCGGAGCCGTCATCGCCCTCTACCACCTGCAGCTCACGTGGTTTCCGGAGCAGGCGTCCTTCTGCAAGCAGGGCGCCCTCTGCGAGGTGGAGTGGTTCAAGATCTGGGGCTTCTCCACCATCCCCTACCTCGCCCTCGTCGCCTTCGCCGGCATCGGCGCGCTCTGCCTGCTCTCCCTCTGGTCCGGCCGCCGCGAGGCCGTCGCAACGGACGAGGACGAGGACTAGCGCGAGCCGAGCTCGACGGCGACGTCGACGAGCGCACGCACGTCGTCGTCGGTGGTGCGAAAGTTGACGAGGCAGGGTCGCAGGCAGACCTGTCCGTCCACCGTGGCCGGTGCGACCCAGATGCGTCCGTCCTTCTGGATCGCCTCCACGAGTGCCGCGTTGTGCGCGTCGAGGTCGCCGTCGGCGGCGACGTGCCGGAACGGGACGATGGAGAGCTGCGGCGGCCCGCAGACCGGCTCCAGCTCGGGGTGGGCGACGATCTCGTCGTAGAGCAGGCGCGCCTGGCGCAGGTTGTTCGCGATCGCGTCGCGAAACGCCTGGGCGCCGTGCGCCCGGAACGCGAGCCAGAGCTTCAGCGCCCGGAAGGGGCGCGAGTACTCGAGCGTGATGTCGACGGCATGCGGCTGGTTGCGCTCGTGCGGGAAGTAGGCCTCCTCGTGCAGGAAGGCGGCTTCGAGGTCGGCCCGCCGCCGCACGAGCACGACGCCGCAGGCCTTCGGCAGGTACATCCACTTGTGCGCGTCCACCGACACCGAGCTCGCACGCTCGAGACCCGCGAAGAGGGGCGCGGTCTCGGGCACGGCGGCAGCCGCGAGCCCGTAGGCACCGTCGATGTGCAGCCAGACGTCGCGCTCGTCGCAGATGTCGGCGACGTCCGGGATCGGGTCGACCGCGCCGGTCAGCGTCGTGCCGCCGGTCGCGACGACCGCGATCGGCACGATGCCCTGCGCCCGGTCGGCGTCGATCGCCGCCGCGAGCGCTTCGGGCCGCATGCCCCGGCGCTCGTCGAGCGGCAGCGAGCGTACGTTCGCGGCCCCGATGCCGAGCAGCTCGCAGGCCCGGTCGACGGAGTAGTGCGCCTCCTCCGAGCAGTACACCGCCATCCGCTTGCCCACGAGGCCGATGTCCCGGCTGCCGGGCAGCGCGTGCTCGCGCGCGGCCGCGAGCGCGGTCACGTTCGAGACGGTGCCGCCGCTCGTGAAGGCGCCCGCCGCGGCCGGGTAGCCGACGAAGTCGCCCACCCAACGAACGGCGTGCTCCTCCAGCTCCGACGCCGCCGCCGCCCACGCGGCGAGGTTGACGTCGTAGCAGGAGGCGAGCAGGTCGCCGAGCACGCCGATCTCGAGGCCGGACGAGCCGACGAACGCGAAGTAGCGCGGACGGGGCTGCGCGAGGCTCGCGTCGAGCACGTGCCCCGCGTCCTCGAGCACGCCGAGCACCGCGGAGCCCGACTGGGGCAGGCGCTCCGCGAGGAGCTCCCTGATGCGCGCGTCGATGGGCGGCTGGTCGGGGCGGGCGTGGTCGAAGCTTCCCCACGCCTCCTCCACGATCTCGGCGGTGCGCGCGAGCGCCTCTTCGCGCGAGACGTCGAGGCGCAGCGGGATCGCGGCAGGATCGTTCACTGCGAGAGCATAGGAAGATCGACCTCGACGCGCCCGTCCGTCTCCCGGGCGGGGAACACCCGGATCGGGTCCTCCGCCGGCCCCTCGAGCGGCACACCGGTCTCGAGCGAGAAGAGCGCGCCGTGACAGGGGCAGCGCACGTCCTCTCCCTCGAGCCAGCTATCAGGCCTGGCGTGCTCGCCTCGACGACACGGGGGCGGAGCGACGGGTCGAGCATGGCGCGCAGCTTCTTCTGCGGCTCGCCGTCGAGCACGAGGATGCTCTTGCCGCCCATCACGCGGTCGAGCGGCGACGGCGTCATGGCCGAGTCGATCAGCTGCGGATTCGACGCCGCGAACTCGACGTCGACCCACCGGGTCACGAACCTGAGGCCGACCGAGGGCACGAAGCAGACGGGCGCCTCGCGCCGCATGCGCCGGTCGACGGGGAGGCCGGGGCCGATCAGGAGCGGCCGGATGCCGTGCCGGGCGAGCCGCATCGCGCACGCGGTGCCGGCGACGCCGTTCCCCACGATCGCCACGTCCACCTTCCGAACTGGGACGGCTTGATGCAGAAGGTGGTGAACCCGCGCGCGACCTGCCGCGGCAGCGAGGCGAGCGCCGGCTCGAGCGGCGACGGGCTGTCGCCGTCGGGGAAGACGGCGCGCATGCCGCCGACGAGCCCGAGCTCGGAGAGGTCACGGCCTGCCTCGGCGAAGGCGGCGCGCAGCGTCGTCAGCGTCCAGTTCTCGCTGAGCACGAGCACGAGCTTCACGACGGCACCCCCGGCACGAGACGAGCCGCCGCCTCGACGGCCGAGCCCGGTCGCCATCAGCGGCAGGAGCCCTCGAGGATCTGCAGCGACTTCAGGTCGGAGTAGAAGTCGAGCGCGTACTCGCCGCCCTCGCGGCCGATGCCGGAGATGCCGATGCCGCCGAACGGCGCCGTCAGGTCGCGGACGAGGAAGGTGTTGACCCACACGACCCCCGCGCGCACCGCGCGGCCGACCCGTTCGGCGCGCTCCGCGCGAGCCGGTGTAGACGATCGCCGAGAGCCCGTAGCGCGTCGAGTTCGCGAGCGTCACCGCCTCGTCCTCGTCGTCGAACGTCTGGAAGGTGAGCACGGGCCCGAAGACCTCGTGCTGCACGACCTCGCTGTCGTTCGAGCGCGGCACGATCAGCGTCGGCTCGACCCAGAGACCGCGCTCGAGGCGGTTGCCGCCGCGCACGATCTCGTCGCCGTTCGCGCGCGCCCGCTCGACGAAGCCCAGCACCCGGGCGACGTGGTCGGGATGGATCATCGGCGAGACCGTGGTCGCGTCGTCGCGCGGGTCGCCGAGCACGTGCTCGTCGGCGAAGCGGTGGAAGAGCTCGAGGAACGCGTCCTGCACGCTCTCCTGCGACGAGCAGCCGCGTGCCTGCGAGGCAGACCTGGCCGGAGTCGTCGTACTGGCCCGCCGCCTTGCGCGCGGCCGCCTCGAGGTCGCAGTCCTCGAAGACGAGCAACGGGCCCTTGCCGCCGAGCTCGCCGGTGAAGGGGACGATGTTGCGGGCCGCGGCGACGCCGATGTGGCGCGCGGTCTCGGGCGAGCCCGTGAACGAGATGCGACGCACGCGCGGGTGCGGAGACGAGAGCGGCGCCGACCTCCTCGCCGATCCCCTGCACGACGTTGAGCACGCCCGGCAGGCAGCCCCGCCTCGCCGGCGAGGTCGGCGAGCAGCGAGCACGAGAGCGGCGACCACTCCGCCGGCTTCAGGATCACGGTGCGAGCCCGCCGCCAGCGCCGGCGCGATCTTCCACGTCGAGAGCATGAGCGGCGCGTTCCAGGGCGTGATCACGACCGCGGGCCCGCTCGGCATGCGCAGCACCCGGTTGTGGGTGCCGTTCGAGTCCCAGACGCGCTCCTCGTACTCGACGGCGAGGTCGGCGTAGTTGCGGAAGTTGCGGGCGCAGCGGTTGATCAGCCGCGCCCTCAGCGAGCGCAGCAGCATCGCCATGTCCACGCACTCGACGGCTGCGAGCGGCTCGACGTTCGCGTCGATCAGGTCGGCGAGACGGTGCAGGTGGCGCGGCCCGCCCCTCCGGCCCGAGCGCTGCCCACGCGGGAAACGCCTGCTCGGCGGCCTCGACCGCGAGCGCCGCCTCGCGCGCGCCGCCGCGCGCGACCTCGGCGATCGGCTCCTGGGTCGATCGGGGAGATGTCGGTGAAGGTGGCGTCGCTCGCCACGCGCCGGCCGCCGATGAAGTGCTCGGGGGAGACGGCCACCCCGGCGACCTCGACACGGCTCATCCCGACGCCCTGCCGAAGGCGACGGTGGCGACGTCGACCGGAGTGTGGCCCCCGTCGACGGGAAGGACGGCGCCGTTCACGTACGCGGCGGCGTCGGAGAGGAGCCAGGCGACCGTGGCCGCGATCTCGGCGGGTGTCGAGGCGCGCCGCAGCGGGACGTGGGCCAGGCAGGCGGTGTAGGCGCCGTCACGGTCGGTGCCGAGTCGCTCGGCCAGGGCGTCCATCTCGCGGTCCGCCATCGGAGTCCTTCGGGGCTCGCGCGCAGGCCTGCGGCCGACGAGACCGTGACCAGCGCCCCTCTGCGCGCCACGAGGTGCGGGATCGCGGCACGGGCCGCCAGGAAGGCTCCCGTGAGGTTGATACGCAGCACGTCGTCCCAGACGGCCGGGTCGAGGTCGCGCAACGACCCCTCGCCGCCGACGGCGGCGCCGATCCCCGTGCCCCCGCCCGTCACGAGAGCGACCTTGTGGTGATTCACCACAAGGTCGTCGTCCCGGCCGGCGGCGCTCAAGCGCGCAGGTCCTTCACCGTCTCGAGGTCGTCGACCGTGTAGGCGAAGGTGAAGCGGTAGCCCTTGCCGACCTTCACCGGGGCGAGGGCGTCGTGCTCCTCGCGGGCGGCGCCGAAGAAGCTCGAGCGTGGCGCTGCCCTCCCAGATCTCCGAGATGGCGCGGTCGCGGGACTTCGCGCGCACGAGCTCGTGCACCGCCGGCTCGTCGTGGTGGCCGGCGGCGAGCCGCGGGAAGTGGCGCACGTTGACGATCGGCGGCGCGTTGTGGAACGGCCCTCCCTCGCGAGGGTCGCTCGAGCGTCACCGTCGCCTGCGCGACACGGCGCTCGTACGCGGCGCAGGTGGCGCCGAAGCGTGCGCCCGCGGCCATGCCCGGGTCGGCGGGGCCGCCGAGGCCGAAGCTGCGCGTCATCCAGATCGAGCCGAGCTTCTTCGGGAACCCCTGGATCCAGCCGCGGGTGAGCGCGAAGTCGCGGTCGACCCAGATGTACGAGCACGTCGTCACCTCCTCGCCGTCGAGCAGCGCGTTGACGACGATGAAGAACTCCTTGTACTGGGAGCGCGACGGGTCGACCAGCTCGTCGCCGCCCTCGCGAGCACGACTGCCAGTCGGCGACGACGAAGGCGCAGCGGCCGGGGTCGGGGTGCGGGTCGAGCCCGTCGGGGAGGAAGGCGACGGCCTTGTCCGGGTCGGCCCAGTAGTCGACGACGAGGAAGGCGCCGACGTAGTGCCACGGCGGGTACGGCACGAGGGAGGAGCGGCCCTCCGGCGTCCGCGGGATCGTGAAGCCCTTCAACGCGCTCACCTCGGCCACCCCTCCGGCGGAGGCGGCAGCGGCGCGCCGCGCGTCTCCCAGCTCTCCCGCTCGGACTCGACCGCGACCGGGTCGAACCGGAAGTACGAGCGCGGCGGCAGCGGGCCCCACGTGTTCGACGAGTAGCGGTCGTCCGGGTAGGTGCGCGGCACGTGGTCCGCCTGCAGCTGCTCCATGTCGCAGTACAGCTCGACGAAGCACTCCTCCTCCACGATCCGCACGTAGCTCGCGATGTTGCCGGCGATCCCGTGCCGGGTCGGGCCCCAGCCGAGCCAGCGCCCGTGCCGTGCCAGGTGATCGAGCATGTCGCGCATCTTCCCGATGTCGACCGTCTCGAACGCGAGGTGGTGGAAGTGCGCGTAGCCGAGGTCGACGAGCGCCATCACGTGGTGGTCGGAGTTGACGTGGAACCAGACGCCCGCCTCGCCGAGCCAGTCGGAGAGCCCCATCCCGAGCACCTCGGTGTAGAAGCGGACGCCGGCCTGGATGTCGCCGGTGAGGCAGTTGACGTGGCCGAGCTTGCGGGCGCCGCCGAGGTGCACGGTCGTCGACGGTCGTGCGTGCTGCGGCCAGCGGTCGATCTCGGTGACGGGGGCCCGGTAGGGCATCACCTGCACGGGCCGGCCGTCCGGGTCGTCGACGAAGAGCGAGCCCTCGCGCTCCTCCCAGCGCCGCGCCGTGCTCCTGGAGGTGGGCGCGCGCGTCGTCGAGCGAGCAGTCGGAGGCGAGCTCGAACGCGAAGTGGTCGTGGCCGGGGCGGCCGCCCTCGACGAGCTCGAGGCAGTACGGCTCGTCGTTGCAGGCGAGCAGCGCCCGCCCGCCTTCGCGGGAGCGCTCGACGAGCCCGAACTGCAGCTACCAGCGCGCCGCCGCCTCGTCGAGGTCGGCGACGCGCAGGCAGACGTGGTCGAGGCGGTGCAGCCGGATCACGACCGGCGGCCCTCGGCGACCATGCGCTCCGCCTCGTCCTCGGGGATCGCGAGCGCGACGTGGAGCGTGTTGCGCCGAGACCTGCAGCTGCTCGCCGGGGCCGGCGAGGTCGACGTCCCACTCCTCGACCGTGTTCTGCAGCCGGCCGAGGCCGCTGATCTCGACCTCGACGACGTCGCCGGGCTCCATCGGCCGCGAGTTCGCGGGCGTGCCGGTGAGGACGACGTCGCCCGGCTCGAGCGTGATCACGCGGCAGAGGTCGGCGAGCTGGTAGGCGACGCCGAAGAGCAGGTCGTCGGCGGTCGCCTCCTGCACGACCTCGCCGTTCAGGAACGTGCGCAGCGTGAAGTCGGTCGGGTCGAACGCCGAGGCCGGCACGAGCTCCGGCCCGAGCGGCAGGAAGCCGTCCTGTCCCTTCACGCGCAGCATCGCGCCGCGGTCGGCGTGGCGGAAGTCGTGCAGCCCGACGTCGTTGGCGCAGGCGTAGCCGGCGACGTAGTCGAGCGCCTCGTCGATCGGCACGCCCTTCATGCGCCGGCCGACGACGACGGCGAGCTCGCCCTCGTAGTTGAGGAACCGTGCTCCCCGCGGCCGCCGCACCTGGCCGCGGTGGCCGTTGAGCGTCGTCGGCGGCTTCATGAAGTACGACGGCTCGCGCCGGTGTGCGCGCCGCGTACTCCTCGACGCGCGAGCGGTAGGTGAGGTGGACGGCGAGGATCTTCGACGGCTCGACGGGCGCGAGGTAGGCGGCCGTCGGCCTCGGCGACGCGCACACCGTCGTCGAGCACGATCGTCCGCGCCGTCGCGTCGCCCCCAGCGCGCCACCCCGTCGACCTCGACGCGGACGCACGGGCCGTCCGGCCTCAGAGATGGGCTGCATACTCCTCGATCTCCCAGGACGTGACCACCTCGACGTCGAGCTCGCCGACGGCCTCGGCGAAGCGCTCGACCTCGAAGCGCTTCATCGCCACGAAGGTGGAGACGAGTTGCGCGCCGAGCCTGTCGACCAGCACCGTGTCGGCCTCGAGCGCATCGAGCGCCGCGCCCAGGTCGGACGGCAGGGTCGAGCCGGCATGGGCGTCGTCCAGCCGGTACGCGTCGCCGACGACGGGCGCAGGCGGAGCGAGGCCCCGTTCGATGCCGTCGAGGCCCGCGAGCAGGAGCGCGGCCGTGATCAGATGCGGGCAGGCGGCGCCGTCGGCGGTGCGGATCTCGACCCGGGCGCGCGCACCACGCTCGTTGGGGACGCGGCAGAAGGCGGTGCGGTTGTCGTGGCCCCAGTTCGCGTGGGTGGGCGCCAGGCTGTCCGGCAGGATCCGCTTGTAGGAGTTGATCGTCGGCCCGAGCAGCGCCTGCAGGCCCTGCGCGTGCTCGATCACGCCCGGCGATGAACTGCGCGGCGAGCGGGCTGAGCCCGTCGGGGCCGCCCTCGTCGGCGAACGCGTTGTGGCCGTCCGCTCCTGTCAGCGAGAGGTGCAGGTGGAAGCCCGAGCCGCCCTGGTCGGCGAACGGCCGCCCCATGAAGGTGGCGAGCATCCCCTCGCGGGCGGCGATCTCCTTCACCGCCGCCTTCAGCATGAACGCCCTGTCGGCGGCGTCGAGCGCACCGGAGTGCTTCACGTTGATCTCGTACTGGGAGTTCATGAACTCGTGGTTCGCGGCGAACGCCTGCAGGCCGAGGTCGTCGCACCAGAGCAGCATCCGCAGCACGATCTCGCGGGGATCCGAGACGGCGCCCACCGTGTAGACGCGGGACAGCTCGTCGACGTAGCGGCGCAGGCCGTTCGGCGCCGACGCGTCGCGCTCGGCGAGGAAGAACTCGAGCTCGGGCGCCACGATCGGCTCGAGCCCACGGGCGGCGTAGCCCTCGATCACGCGCTGCAGCAGCGCCCGCGGGCAGGAGGGCCAGTGCTCCGGGCCGTCGAGCGTCCAGGCCTCGCCGAGGCACCAGGCCACCTCCGGCTGCCACGGCACCGGCCGCAGCGTCTCCAGGTTGGGGCGGATGGCGAAGTCGACGTAGCCCTCCTCCCCGCCGACGACGGGTGTGTGCCGCAGGTCGGTGCCCATCACGGCGGCACAGAAGGCGACGCCCTCCTCGCACATGCCGGCGAAGTGGCCGATCGGGATGTCCTTGCCGCGCGCGACGCCGTGCAGGTCGGTGTACAGCAGCCGGACGGCGCGGACGCCCAGCCCGCTCAGCGTCCTCGCGGCGGCCTCGGCGTCGTGATGGTGACTCAACCCAACCCCTCCTGTCAGGAGCGCACCCGCACGGGCAGGCGCTTGATGCCGTTGAAGAAGTTCGAGCGCAGCCGCGTCGGGGTGCCGGCGAGCTCGATGCGGTCGAGGTACGGGATCATCTCCTCGAGCCAGATCTTCACCTCGAGCCTGGCGAGATGGGCGCCGAGGCAGAAGTGCGGGCCGCCGAGACCGAAGGTGAGGTGCCGGTTCGGCTGGCGGCCGAGGTCGAGCCGGAACGGGTCGGCGAACTTCTCCTCGTCGTAGTTGCCGGACGCGTACCACATCGTCACCTTGTCGCCGGCCTTGATCCGGCGACCGTGCACGGTGACCTCGCGCGTCGCGGTGCGCCGGAAGTGGTGCACCGGATGCGCGCGCCGCAGGATCTCGTCGGCGGCGGCCCCGGCGAGCGACGGGTCGGCGACCAGCCGCGCCGTCTCCTCGGGATGGGCCAGCAGGTCCAGCAGGCCGAGGCTGATCGTGTGCCGGGTCGTCTCGTTGCCGGCGGTCGTGAGGAGGATGAAGAAGAGCCCGAACTCGTGCTCCGAGAGGCGGGAGCCGTCGACCTCGGCCTCGACGAGCCTCGTCGTGATGTCGTCGCGCGGCTCGCGGCGACGGGCCTCGCCGAGCTTGCTCCCGTACTCGATCAGCTCGAGCGAGAACGGGCTCGAGAACGGCAGCAGGCGCAGCTCCGGATCGTTCAGCGCCCGCTCGTCGACGAACTCCTCGCCCACGATCTCCGGGTCGGTGTTGCCGAGGATCTTGTCGCCGAGCTCGATGATCAGGCGCCTGTCCTCGACCGGCAGGCCCATGATCTCCGAGAAGACCCACATCGGGATCTCCGAGGCGACGTCCTCCACCCAGTCGAACGCGTCGCGCTCGCAGGCCTGGGCGAGGATGCCGCGGGCGAGGCCGCGGATGCGCTCCTCGTAGGTGTTGACGACCCTCGGCGTGAAGCCCTTGTTGACGAGCGCCCGCAGCCGCGTGTGCGGCGGGCGGGTCGGTGTCGATCATCGACTTCCGCGCCTCGACCTCCTCGGGCGTCAGGTCCTGCAGCGACGTGCCGCCGAGCTCCGAGCTGTAGGTCTCCCAGTCCTTCGACATCTCCACGATGTCGTCGTAGCGGGTGAACACCCAGAAGCCGCTGCCGTCCCGCTCGGGCTGCCAGAACAGGGGCGCTTCGCGCCGGAGCAGGGTGAGCCACTCGTACGGCACGCCCTGCTCCCACCGGTCGAGGTCGGTGAGGTCGACGTCGTCGAGAACGAGGCCCTCGAGGGACGGCCCAGCGGTGGCGGCTGCACGGGAGACCGCCTCGGGCACGTGATCCTCTCGCTCGTGCACCGCCTCGGCCGCTGCCGGCGGCGGGCTCAGGCGCACCTGCAGCTCGCCTGCCTCGACCCGCGCCTCGTAGATCGGGAGCGGCTCGAGCGCGGGCGGGCAGAGAACGTCACCCGTGCGGAGATCGAACTCGGAGGCGTGGCAGGGACAGACGATCACGCCTTCCTCGAGCTCGCCGTCGGCGAGGGAGCACTCCTCGTGCGTGCAGGTGTCCTGGAAGGCGACCCAGCCGTCGCCGGTGCGGCCGAGGCAGACGGCGGCGCCTGCGACCTCGACCCGGCGGAGGAAGCCCACCGGGGCCTCCTCCGCCGCGCCGACGCCGTGCCACGCGAGCTCGCTCATCGACAGCCCACGCTACAGCGAGGTGGTGTCGCCCGCCGGCTCGTACCCGATGGTCTCGTCGAGCGGCGGCACGCCGTGGTGCTCGGCGGCGTGAGCGGCCGCGTTGTCGACGTTGTCGCGCCGGGTGACGAGCACGATCGCAAACCAGACGAGCGCCACCACGATCAGCGCGAGGGTCCAGTAGAGCGCCACCCAGTTGAAGTTGCTGCCGTCGTGGGGCTCGGGATGGAGGGCGCCGTAGAAGCCGGCGATCGGCGTCACGACGGCGACGGCGACGATCAGGTACTGCCACCACTGGTTGCCGCTCCTGCGCACGAGGGCGAACGCCGCCACCGCAAGGATCAGGTAGACGAGCTCGATCGCGAACGAGCCGATCGTGGCGGAGAGGATGAAGGTCGCGAACTGGTCGTTGGGGAAGAAGGGGACGAAGTTGCCGTCCTCGCCCGTGAAGCCGAACGAGGTGCCGTAGTCGGTGATGGCGACGAGGACCATGAGGCCGATGCCGCCGACCGCCACCATCAGGTTGCCGACCCACGGGGTGTCGTAGCGCGAGGTCTTCGCGAACACGCTCGGCAGCAGCCCGTCGCGCCCGAGCGCGAAGAAGCCGCGCCCGATCATGACGCAGATCGCGAGCGCGAGGGCCATCGCGTCGAGGATGACGACGAGCTCGAGGATCGTCGCAAACCACTCGCCCACGTACTTCGTCGCCATCTCGCTGACCGGGCCGGGCGAGAACGCCCAGGCGCCCTCGCTCACCGCCGCCTTGCCGTACCCGATCGAGAAGGCGTAGGCCATGACCACGAAGAAGGTGGCGGCGACCGCGACCGTGCCGATCAGGGCACGCGGGATCGAGCGGTGCGGCTCCTCCGACTCCTCGCCGATCGAGGCGGCCGCCTCGAAGCCGACGAAGAGGAGGATGCCGAGCAGGATGCCGCCGAGCACGCCGCCGCCCGTGATGCCGAAGAGCGAGGTCTCGCCGGGGTCGAACATCGAGAGCGTGTTGCCGCTCTCGCCGCCCTTGACGATGATCACGAAGGCGAGGATCAGCATCGGCACGAACGACGCGACCGCGAACGCGAGCATGGCGCGGATGGCGATGCGCACGCCGATGTAGTTGAGGACGAGGACGATCCCGAGCGAGATCAGACCCCAGAGCCACCAGGCAAGACCGCTGTCGGAGATGTGCGCGGTCCAGAAGCTGTCGGTGAGGATCCCCAGCCCGAGGTAGATGCCGCCGCCGCCGAGGAAGAGGGCGCCGACGAAGAAGAAGCCTGCCGTCAGCACGCCCACCCAGGGGTGCGCGCCGTGGGTGAGGTACTCGTAGACGGCACCTGCACCCGCGTACTTGCGGGCGTAGAGCGAGATCGTGTACGCGATCGCGAGCACACCCAGACCCGCCAGGAGCACGGCCAGGGCTCCGTTCCAGCCGGCCCCGATGTCAGGGCGCGAGACACCACCGAGGATCAGCGCCACGGAGAACATCGGCCCGATCGCGAGCGCCTGCGCTACCGCGTGGATGGTGGTGAGGTTCTTCCCGCCGAGCTGGCCCGTCGCGCCCGCTCCGCCGACATCGGTCTGGCTCATGTCGATCCGCCTCCGTGGTGGTCGTCTCCGAGCGCACATCCCTTGCGCTCACCTGGGCGGCCACGATATAAGGTTCCAGCCGCCACGGGCAACGAGGCGTTCGTGCGGCTGCTCGAGTCGCTGTGGATCGCCGACGTCGGCCGCCGCCTGCTGGCCGAGCGCCGGCGGACGCCGACGTGGCAGCACGACGACGTCGCGGAGCACCGCGCCATCGCCGCCGCACTCGAGGCGAAGGACGGCACGCAGGCGGCACGCCTCATGCGCGCTCACGTCGAGAGCGCGGTGCGCCACTGGTCGCCGCGCGCGTCCGGCCCGTAGCCCCTCGCGGCCGACCCGGCTCAGCCGGGGTGGAGCGAATCGACGAGCGCCAGCAGCCGGGCGAGGTCGACCGGCTTCGTGAGGCACTCGCTGGCGCCAGCAGCCCGCAGCTCCCGCAGGCGCTCGGCCCGTGCATCCCCGGTGACGACGACCACGCGGGGAGCCTCGGCCAGGCCCTGCCGCAGGCGCCGCATCACCTCGTCGGCCGCCATGTCGGGCAGGCCCAGGTCGAGCAGCACGAGATCGGGTCGCTCCCGCTCGGCGGCGGCGAGCCCGTCCGCACCCGTGCGGGCGACCACGAGCCGAACGGCGGGCCGCCGCCTGAGCACCTGCTGCACGAGGCGGACGCTGGCTGCGTCGTCCTCGAGGTAGAGCACGGTCAGCGGCGGGCCGTGGGACGGAGAGAGCGCGCCGCGCTCGGCGGCGAACGGGGGCGAGGCCGGCAGCGTGCCCGCCGCCTCGTCGATGATCGCCGCGAGCTGCTCGGCCGCCTGCAGGATCGCGTCCGCGTGCGCGCGCTCCTCGGGGCGAAGGTCGGCGAGCTGGAGCAGGCGCGCGAAGCCCAACACAACGCTCAGCGGCGTTCGCAGCTCGTGGCTGAAACGGGCCAGGGCCTCGGCTGCCGGGACGACGGCGGCAGTGTTCGCGGCGACCGCGGCCGCTGCTGCCGCGAGCGCCGCGACGGCATCCTCGCGCAGCGGCGGCTGCGCGAGGAACGCGTCCTCCAGCCGCTCCATCGCCGCCACGAGCTCGGGCAACGCGAGCGCCTGGGCGCTGCCCTTGAGCGTGTGGGCGCGCTGCGCCACGTCCGCTGCGTCACCGGCCGCCACCGCGGCCCCCAGCCGCTCGATCCGATGCTCGAGCTCGCCGGCGAACTCCGCTCGCAAGGCGTCTAGCACGACGACCGCGCGCGTCGCGCATGTGTGCCCGCGGCGCCGTTCACACCAGCCCCCGGCGGCGAGCCTCCAACACCGCCTCGGCGCGGCGCCGCACCCCGAGCTTCTTGTAGGCGCGCTCGAGCAGCGTCTTGACGGTCTCGTCGGAGATGCCGAGCTGCGCCGCCGCCTCCCGGTTCGTCCTCCCCGTTGCCACGAGCGCGAGCGCCTGCTGCTCGCGCGGGGCGAGCGTCGCCTGCCCCTCGGGGCGGCGTGGGTGGGCGATGTCGAAGATGCTCTCGCCGGCGAGGGCGCCGCGAATCACCTCGATCAGCCGCTTCGGGTCGGAGGACTTGACGACGCTCGCCTGCGCGCCGGCCTCCCGGGCGGTCTCGTTCAAGCCCTGCTCGGCGCTCGCAGTCATGAGCACGACGGGGAGATCGACGCCACGCCGCCGCAGGCTGCGGACGAGGTCGGTGCCGAGCCGATCCGGCAGGTGTTGGTCGACGAGCAGCACGTGGCAGCGGCGGCGGTCCACGAGCTCCTCGGCCTCCTGCGCGCTGCGCGCCTCGCCTGCCACGCGGAGCTCGCTGTCGCGGAGGCACTGGCGCACCCAGGAGCGGACGATGGAGTCGTCCTCCACGACCAGCACCGCAATGTCCTCCGCCGACGGCATGCCGCTTTCCCTATGTCAAAGGGCGTTGTTGCCAGATGTTAACTGCCTCGTGCTCTCGGTGTGCGGGGACCCTCCTCTTTGCGGCCTAGGCCGCAGGCACGGCGAGCTCGACGGTGCGCACGACCTGCTCGCGCTCGACCCCGAGCGCCTCGTCGAGCTTCCGCCGCAGCTCGCCCGACGCGTTGAGCTCCTCGGTGATGTCCGCGCCGCCGATCAGCTCGCCGTTCACGAACACCTGCGGGATCGTGGGCCACTCCGAGAGCGCCGTCAGCTCCTGCCTGATCCGCGGGTCGGGCAGGACGTCGACGGCGGTGATCGGCGCACCCGCCTGCCACAGCGCCTGCAGTGCACGGAGCGAATTGCCGCACGCCGGCGCATCGGGAGTTCCCTTGATGAAGACCGCGACGGGCTCGGTCTCGATCACCTGCTTGATCTGCTCGGAAAGCGTGCTCATGCCGTTCCCTTCGTTCGGATGCGGAGCTCGTGGATGGTGCCGTCGGCGAGTGGCTCGGCGAGCGCCGCGTTCACGAGCCGGTGCTGCTCGACAAGCGAGAGCCCGTCGAAGACGCTCGAGACGACGCTCACCTGGAAGTGGTCGCCGCCGCCTGTGCGGTCCTCGACGGAGACCGCGCCGTCGGGGAACACCTCCTGCAGCCGCGCGCGAATCGATTCTGTCGCCATGAGAGATGATGCTAGCGATGGGAGCGCGTCTCACCTTCCTGCTGACCCTGCCCGAGCGGGCGTTCCGTACGATCGCCGCCGTCGCCGGCGGCACGATCCACGAGACGGCCGAGCTCGTGCTGCCCCGGCTCGTGCGCCGCTCGCGGCTGTACGAGGCGACCGCCAGGAACCTGCTGCGCATCTCGATCGAGCTCGTCGGCGGGGTCGAGGCGAAGCCGGGCGTACCCGACGAGTACGAGCCGGACGCCAGGAGGCTGGCCGTACGCAAGACGGCCGGGAACGCGTTCGAGCTCGGCTCGATCGCGGCGTTCGGGTTCTCGCCGCTGTGGCTGCTCGCAGCGGCGGCGGACGTCACCCACGGCACGCGCGTGTACCTCGATGCCCTCGTGGGCGAGCTCAAGCAGGCGGGCGTGCTCGGCCCGGACGCTCATCTGCGCTCGGTCGACGACCTGCTGGGAGCGCTCGAGGGGAGCTCCGGCACGACGGCGCGCCTGATCGACATCCCACCGCTCGAGCTGACCGCCCTACGGCAATCGCTCACCGACCTGCGGGAGGACGTGGCGGGCCTGCCGGCACCGGCAGAGCTGGCATCGCTCTACGACGGTCTGCGCTCGACGGCCGCACGCGAGCGGCGCACCCTCCTCGAGGTGTCCACCGGCGTCGGCATCGCGTTCTTCAACTCGGCGAGGCACGTCGGCCGCCAGCATCTGCTCGATCCGTACACGGAGGATCTACGGCCGCTCCGGAACGAGGGCTTCGGCGCCTACGCGGCACGGGTCTCGCGCCGGTACGCGGACGCGGTCGAACGGCATCTCGACCCGAAGACACGGACGCTGACGGAGCGCGGCCTCGATCGCCTCAGGACCGGTTCCGGGGAGTGAACCGCCATCCCGCTCTCGTGCCGTTCTCGCACGAGCACCATCACGAGCTCGCGCACGCGCACCGGCTGCGGAAGGCGGCAGACGGCGACGCCGCGGTGCGCCTCGCGGCAGCCGACGCATACGTGGAGGCGTTCTTCTCGGAGACGGTCGGGCACTTCCGCCGTGAGGAGGAAGAGCTGTTTCCCCTGTACGTCCTGCATGCCGGCACGACCGCAGTGCTCGAGCGCGTCCTGCGGGAGCACATGCAGGTGCACGGGCTGGTGCGCGCTCTGCGCGCGGAGGCCGCAGCCGGTGACGTCGCTCCGGAGACGCTGCGGGTTCTCGGCGACCTGCTGCACGACCACGTCCGCGTCGAAGAGCGCGAGCTCTTCGAGGACATCCAGCGCACCGTCCCGGCCGCTGAGCTGGAGGCGATGTGAAGGACCTCGCCCGGCTGCGTTACGACGAGGCGGGCGCGCACGACCGCGCCGGGCGCCGGAGCAGCGGGCGGGAGCGCGACGCCATGCACGCGATGGGCCGGCTCGCACTCGATGCCGCTGATCTGCGCGGCTACGACCGTGCCGCGGCGTTCTATGTCGACCACCTCGACTAGGACGCCGATGGGACGCCCCCCGCTCCCACGGCGGCTACGGGAGATCGCGGACGCCTGGGACCTCGCTCTCGGCGAGGAGCTGCCGGCAGGGCCGTTCGCCCGCTGCCTCGAGGCGATCACGGCAGACGGCGGCGAGGCGGTGCTGAAGGTCTGGTCGCCGCCCGCCCGGGGCGCCGACGAGCTCAGCGCACTGCGCGTGTGGAACGGCCACGGGGCGCCTGCCCTCCTGCGGGCGGACGCGCTCGGCGGCGCGGCGCTGCTCGAGAGGGTCCGCCCCGGCGATGCCGCTCCAGACGCGACTGCGGAGGAGGTCGCCGCGCTGCTCTCGCTCCTGCGCGTGGAGCCGCCGAGCGCCCTGCCGCCGCTCGCCGAGATCGTGCAGGCGCGCCTGAGGCTGGCAGTCGCAGAAAGCCGCGCCCGCGGGGCCCGGGTGGAGTGGGCGTGGCACGCCCTGAGCCGCCTGTCTGCCGGTGCTCCTGCGGCCGTCCTCGTCCACGGCCACCTCGGTCCCCGGAGCGTCGTGCGGTGCGCTCGCCGCGGCTTGTGTGCGGTCGACCCGCTCCCCTGCGCAGGCGATCCCGCCTACGACGCCGCCGCGTGGATCCACGCGGCGGGCAGGCCGGGTCGGCGGGCCCGCTTCGAGGCGCTTGCAGGCGCGACGGGCCTCGACCAGGCGCGGTTGCGCGACTGGTGCGGCGTCGTCGCAGTGCACGGCTGAGCCGCGCCGCCGCCGTCGCCGTTGCCGCGCCCATGCCGTCGACCTGTGGACAAGAAGGTGCACGCACGACACAAAGGGTGTCTCCCCCGGGGAGACACCCTTGCCCGGACGCGGGTGGGTGCCGGCGCGACAACCGCGGAGCGAGTGGCGCATCGCGCCTACAATCGAGGAGATGGCGCACCCAGATTCCTTCGGCGCGCGCTCGACGCTCTCCGTCGGGGGCCGCGCGCTCGAGCTCTTCCGCCTCGACGCCCTGCAGTCCCGCTACGACGTCGCACGCCTCCCGTACACGCTGCGCATCCTGCTCGAGAACGTGCTGCGCCGCGAGGACGGCGTCACGGTCACGACCGACGACGTCGAAGCCGTGGCCGGCTGGGACGCGAAGGCAGAGCCATGGCGGGAGATCTCCTACAACCCGGCGCGGGTGCTGCTGCAGGACTTCACCGGCGTACCTGCCGTCGTCGACCTGGCCGCCATGCGCGCCGCCGTCGCCGACCTCGGCGGCAACCCCGAGCGAATCAACCCGCTGATTCCGGTCGAGCTCGTGATCGACCACTCGGTGCAGGTGGACGACTTCGCCACCCGCCTCGCGATCCAGCACAACTCCGAGCTCGAGTTCCACCGCAACCGCGAGCGCTACGCGTTCCTGCGCTGGGGGCAGTCGGCCTTCGCGAACTTCAAGGCGGTGCCGCCGAACACCGGCATCTGCCACCAGGTCAACCTCGAGTTCCTCGCCCGTGTGATCGAGGAGCGCGACGGGCAGGCATTCCCCGACACGCTGGTCGGCACCGACTCGCACACGACGATGGTGAACGGCCTCGGCGTGCTCGGCTGGGGCGTCGGCGGCATCGAGGCGGAAGCCGCGATGCTGGGAGAGTCGATCTCGATGCTCGTGCCGCAGGTCGTCGGCTTCCGCCTGCACGGCGCGCTGCCCGAGGGTGCCACCGCGACCGACCTCGTGCTCACCGTCACCCAGATCCTGCGCCAGGCCGGCGTCGTCGGAAAATTCGTGGAGTACTTCGGGCACGGCCTCGCCGGCCTGCCCCTCGCCGACCGGGCGACGATCGCGAACATGTCCCCCGAATACGGCGCCACCTGCGGCTTCTTCCCCGTCGACGACGAGACGCTGCGGTACCTGCGGCTGACCGGCCGCGATGAGAACCGGGTCGCGCTCGTCGAGGCCTACTGCAAGGAGAACGGCCTCTGGCACGACCCCGAGGAGCAGCCGACCTACTCGCAGGTCGTCGAGCTCGACCTCTCCACGGTCGAGCCGTCGCTCGCGGGGCCGCGGCGGCCCCAGGACAGGATTCCTCTGCGCGACGCGAAGAACGCGTTCGCAGCCGCTCTCCCGTCGTTCGGCGTCGACACCGACAACGGCCGCGTCGACGAGGCGGTGGAGGAGTCGATGGAGGCGAGCGACTCAGCCGCCCTGACCGCCACCGCGCCGGACACCGCGGTCGCGCTGACTCTGGACGGCGAAACGGCCGAGATCGACCACGGGGTCGTCGTGATCGCCGCGATCACGTCCTGCACGAACACCTCCAACCCGGCCGTGATGATCGCCGCCGGCCTGCTCGCCCGGAAGGCGGTCGAGCGCGGGCTGCAGCGCAAGCCCTGGGTGAAGACGAGCCTCGCACCCGGCTCCAAGGTCGTGACGGAGTACTACGAGAAGGCCGGGCTGACGCCGTACCTGGAGAGCCTCGGCTTCTTCACGGTCGGCTACGGCTGCACGACCTGCATCGGCAACTCGGGGCCTCTACCGGAAGCGGTGTCGCAGGCGATCGCCGAGGGCGACCTCGTCGCGTGCGCCGTCCTCTCCGGCAACCGCAACTTCGAGGCCCGCATCCATGCCGAGGTGAAGGCGAACTATCTCGCCTCGCCCCCGCTCGTCGTCGCCTACGCCCTCGCCGGGCGGATGGACGTGGACCTCCTCACCGAGCCGCTCGGGCACGACCCGAACGGCGAACCGGTGTTCCTCTCCGACCTGTGGCCGTCGCCCGCCGAGGTGCAGGAGACGATGGCGCGCGCGATCGGCCGCGACATGTTCGTCGCCACGTACGCAAACGTCTACGAGGGCGAGCCCGCCTGGCGCGAGCTCGAGATACCCTCCGGCAACCTCTACGCCTGGGACGAAGCCTCCACGTACGTGCGCCTTCCTCCCTATTTCGACGGCATGAGCGCCGAGCCCGGCACGATCGACGACATCGCCGCCGCCCGCTGCCTCGTCTCCATCGGCGACTCGGTCACGACCGACCACATCTCGCCGGCCGGGTCGATCAAGCCCGAGTCGCCCGCCGGCCGCTACCTGCTCGAGCACGCCGTCGAACGCAAGGACTTCAACTCGTACGGCTCGCGGCGCGGCAACCACGAGGTGATGGTACGCGGCACCTTCGCGAACGTGCGGCTGCGCAACCAGCTCGTACCAGGCTCCGAGGGAACCTGGACCGTGCACCTCCCGTCCGGCGACGAGATGACGATCTTCGAGGCGGCGCAGCGCTACCTGGCCGAAGGGACGCCGACGATCGTGCTCGCCGGCAAGGAGTACGGCTCCGGCTCCTCGCGCGACTGGGCGGCGAAGGGCCCGAACCTGCTCGGCGTGAAGGCGGTGATCGCGGAGAGCTACGAGCGCATCCACCGCTCGAACCTGCTGATGATGGGGATCCTGCCCCTGCAGTACGCGCCGGGCGAGAGCCGCGAGTCGCTCGGGCTGACCGGTCACGAGACGTTCTCCGTCACCGGGGTCGCGAACGGCGAGGCCCGCGAGGTGACGGTCCACGCGGACGGCAAGGAGTTCCGGGCCATCGTCCGCCTGGACACACCGCGTGAGCGCGAGTACGTGCGGCACGGCGGCATCCTCCGCTACGTGCTGCGACGGCTGCTCGCCGTGTAGAGCATCGCCGTACCCTGTGCGCGTGACCGGCGCGACCGACACCACCTCGATCGAGCCCGTCCCCGCTGCGCAGCGCGTGCTGGGATCGCTCGACACCGGCCTCCTGTGGGGGAACCTCGGCGTCTCGCTGCTCGTGATCGTGTCGGGTGCGATCCTCGTGCCGGCGCTGTCGCTGCCGCAGGCGATCGTGGCGATCCTGCTCGGCTGCCTCGTCGGCAACCTCATGCTCGCGACGGCGGCGTCGATCGGCGCGCAGGCCCGCGTGCCCGGTATGGTGCTGCTGCGCGCACCGCTCGGGCAGCGCGGCTCGTTCCTCCCCACCGGCATCAACGTCGTGCAGTGCCTCGGCTGGACGATCTTCGAGCTGATCGTGATCGCCTCCGCCGCCGGCGCCCTCTCCGACGACGTCTTCGGGTTCGAGGCCAAGTGGGCGTGGACGCTCCTGTTCGGCGCGCTCGCCCTGCTCCTCGGGCTGATCGGCCCGATCGGCGTCGTGCGGCGCTTCGTCCGCCGCATCAGCGTCTGGGCGGTGCCGCTCGCGGTCGGTTACCTGACCTGGTGGGCACTCGACGGCGCCGACCTCGGCGCCCTCTGGCACCGGGACGGCGAAGGCGGGCTGTCGGTCTGGCAGGGGGCGGACATCGTCGTCGGCATCACGGTCTCGTGGATCCCGCTCGTCGCCGACTACACGCGCTACTGCCGCTCGCCGCGCGCTGCGTTCCGGGGAGTCGGGCTCGGCTACGGCATCACCGACGCCTGGATGCTCGCGCTCGGCGCCGTGCTCGTGCTCTCCCGCGACCTCTCGGACGCCGCCGCCCTGCCCGCGGCCGTCGTCGCCGGCGGCCTCGTCGCCGTGGTCGCGTTGCTCGCCCTGACCGTGGCCGAGACGGACGAGGCGTTTGCGAACGCGTACTCCGGCGCCGTCTCGCTGCAGAACCTGGCGCCCCGGGTGCCGCAGCGGCTGCTCGTGGTCGCGACGACAGGCCTCGGCACGATCGGCGCTCTCGCGATCGATCTTGTCTCGTACCAGTCGTTCCTGCTCCTGCTCGGCTCGTTCTTCGTGCCCCTCTTCGCCGTGCTGCTCGCCGACTGGCTCGTGGCGGGACGCGACTACTCCCGCGACGATCTCTTCCGCGGCCCGGCGTGGCGCCCCGGCCTGATCGGGGCCTGGGCGGCCGGGTTCGTGCTCTACCAGTGGCTGTACCCGACCGGCCCGTCTGGTGGGTGGACCACGTCGACCGTCTCGACCCGCCGCAGTGGAGCATTCCGCGTGACGGTGCCGAGCTTCCTCGTCTCGTTCGGCGTCGCGCTGCTCCTGGCGGCGCTCGCCTCCCGCCGCCGCACCCCGGTACAGTCCGCCCATGAGCGCATCGCCGTCCTCGGGAATCTCTGCAGCGACGTCGTCGCGGGTGCCGCCCCACGCCCCGGCGGCGGCGTGTTCTACGCAGCCCGTGCGTTCGCCCGGCTCGGACGCGGCGACGTCACCGTCGCGGCCGCCTGCGCTCCCGCCGACGCACGTCGCCTCGCGCCGGCGCTCGAGTCCTTCGGCCTCCCGACCACGATGCTCGAGACGGAGAGGACGACCGCCTATTCCTTCCACTACGAGGGAGATCACCGGGTGATGCGGCAGGATGCGGTCGGCGACCCGTGGACGCCCGAGCGGGCGCTCGCGGCCGCCGACGACGCCGACCGGGTGTACGTCGCGGCCCTGACCCGGACCGACTTCCCGTTCGAGACGCTCGCCGCCCTCGCCCACGGCGGGCGCCCGCTGCTCCTCGACGCCCATGGGCTCGTCCGCACGCCGGCGCTCGGGCCGGTGGTGACGGACGGCGAGATCGGGAGCGTGCTCGACGCCGTCACCGTGCTGAAGCTGAACGACGAGGAGGCCGAGATCCTCGCAGGGGGGCTCGACCCGGCGGCGATCCGCGGGCTCGGGGTGCCGGAGGCGCTGCTCACGCTCGGCTCGCAGGGATCGATGATCGTCGCGGGCGACCTGGACGAGCGCATCGCGGTGACGCCGGTGGACGGACCCGTCGACCCGACCGGAGCCGGAGACATGATCTCCGCGGCCTACCTCGATGCGCGCAGCCGAGGCGTCGGCCCGGTCGCGGCAGCCCGCGACGCCAGCCGCTTCGTCACCGAGCTGCTCACCGCCTGATGCAGGTGCTCGTGGAAACCGCTTTCGGGCTCGCCGCCGTCGACCTCGAGACCGAGGAGGCCGAGCTCCTCGACGGAGGGCCGCTCGTGCGCCCGCCTGTCGAGGTGTCGCTGCCGCTCCTCGTCGACGCCGACCAGCACGGCGCGCGCATCGTCGCGGTCGTCGAGCGGAGGCCGCCGCTCGTCATCTCCGATGACGCGGGCACCACCTGGCGGGAAGCGGGAGGCGGCCTGCCGCAGGGTCGCGCGGTCGCGATCTCACCGGAGCATCCCGACCACATCGTCTTCGCGACTGCCTCGCGCCTGTATCTCTCCGAGGACGGCGGGCGCTTCTGGCGGTCGCTCGCGCCCGAGCTGATCGAGGTGACCGCAGTCGGCTGGGAGCCCTGACGAACAGAGCGCCTGCCTACGTGATCACGGCAAGCCGGAACTCGCCGCGCGCGACCGTGACTGCCTGGCCCGCCACCAGGACTCGGTCGATCAGGCCGGCGCCGCCCTCCACCCGCGCGTAGAGCGTCGAAGGACGACCGATCTCGGCCCCCTGGCTGATCACGATCTCGTCACCCCAGGAGATGAGACCGTGGCGGGCGAGGTGGCAGGCGATCGGTCCGGCCGCCGAGCCCGTGGCCGCGTCCTCACCGAGCGGCCAGAACATGCGGCTCTTCCAGCTCGTGCCCGAGCCGGCGAAGCAGTCCACGCCGGTGACCGCGAACGGTGCCAGTGCGGCGACGTCCGGGCGCAGGGCGGCGACCTCCGCTTCGGCGGCGAGCGCGACGAGGATGTGCGTGGCGCCGTTGTCGTACAGCTCGACCGGCAACACGGCTCCGGCGACGCCGAGCGCCGCGAACAGCGACTCCAGCTCCGCGAACGGCTCCACCCGCGGCACGGGCTGCTCCATGCGCCCGAACACGATCCGGCCCGACTCGTCGCGGTCGAGCTCGACGGCGACGACGCCGGCACGGGTCTCGAGCCGGATCACCGGCAGCTGGAGCGGCGCGCCCAGCACGAACGCCGTGCCGAGCACCGGATGCCCTGCGAACGGGAGCTCGGTGACGGGCGTGAAGATGCGGATCCTCACGTTGCCGTCGGCCTCCGGAGGCAGCACGAACACGCACTCGGAGAAGCCGACCTCGAGCGCGAGCGCCTGCATGGTCGTCTCGTCGAGCGCTCGCGCGTCGGTGAAGACGGCGAGCTGGTTGCCCGTCAGCGGGGTGTCGGTGAAGAC
Organism: uncultured Gaiellaceae bacterium; assembly: GCA_963787085.1. GTDB lineage: Bacteria > Actinomycetota > Thermoleophilia > Gaiellales > Gaiellaceae > Gaiella. The sequence continues at coordinate 150,545 of CAWBBO010000005.1, forward strand.
GTCACAGACGACGTAGCGCAACGTGGTGGCCACGTGCCGATCCTAGAGGCTCAGGCACGACGCCCGACCCGCTCGGCCTCGACCCACTTCGCATGGTGCTTCGCCGCCCATTCCTCGTCGACCTCGCCGGTCGTGATCCCCCGCAGCGCGTGACGGGTACTGGGGTGGATCAGCGCCAGGTAGAGGTGACCGACGAGCAGCGCCACCGACACGAAGGTGAGGAGGTCGTGCAGGGTCCCCGTGCCGGCAAGGAGGAAGGTGTGGTCGCGCTCCCCGAGCCAGAGGAAGAAGCCCGAGAGCGCGAACAGCAGCGCGAAGGCGACGGTCGCGATCACGTTGACCTTCTGCCCGGCGTTGAACTTGCCCTGCCGCACACGCCTGCCCCGGAGCCAGCGCCGGTCGTCGCGGTCGAAGCTCTCGACCTCGCGCCAGTCGTCGAGCAGCCGGCGGCGGTTGCCGAGTGCGACGATCGCGACGACCGCCACGGCCCAGGCCACCGCTGTCCAGATGTGCACGTTCTTGACGAGGTTGCGCCGGGCGATCCACGTCGAGAGCGAGGGCAGGTAGAGGATCAGCCCGGTCGCGAGCATGACGAGGAAGCCCGACGCGTGTGTCCAGTGCAGCAGCCGCTCGGTCAGGGTGAAGCGCTGGATCCGCGCAGGCGTTGCCGTCGCCGGGCCCGGCACTACAGGCCGTTCGAGTCGCCGACCCACGCGTCGGCGTCGTAGCCGTGACGCTCCCAGTACCCCGGCGTTTCGTCCGCGCGCAGCTCGATCCGCGTCACCCATTTCACGCTCTTGTAGCCGTACATGCGCGGCATCACGAGACGCACGGGCGCTCCGTGGGGCCTCGAGATCGGGCCTCGGTCCATCTCGTAGGCGAGCATCACGTCGGGCAGCAGCGCCTGCTCGAGCGTGAGGCTGTCCTCGTACGGCGCCTCGGCGGAGACGAAGCGCAGGCTGGACACGTTCTGCGCCGGGGCGACACGGTCGAGCACGTCATGGAGGCGGACGCCGCCCCAGTGGACGTCGTCGACCGACCAGCCGGTGACACAGTGGAAGTCGGAGACCTGGTCTGCTCGCGGCAGCGCCTCGAGGTCGGCGAGCGTGAAGCTCGTGGGGTTGCCGGCGAGCCCGTCGACGGTGAGCCGGTAGGCGTCGGGGGCGATGTCCGGCATCACGTCCGCGATCGTGTAGATGCGCCACCCGGACGTCGAGACGGCGGAGGAGACGTTCTCGGGCAACAGCCGATCGACGGCGCCGGTGAAGTCCCTGGCGAAGAAGAGGCCGGCCACCCCGGCCCCGAGCAGGCCGAGGAAGCCCGCACGTCCGATGAGGCGGTCGTTCACTGCTCGTCCCGCTCGTGCATCACGGAACTATGCCAGTGGCCTGCGGGCCGAGTTCTTACGGCGAGGTGAAGTCGGCGTTGCGCCTATCCTGACCCGGATGCTCGTTCTCCTCTGCAGACACGCACATGCCGCCCCCAGCGATCCCGACGCGGCGCGCGAGCTCTCCCCCGCAGGGCGGGAGCAGGCAGATGCCCTGGGTCGGCGCCTGGCGGCCCGGAGCGAGATTCCGGTGCTCGTGCTGTCGAGCCCGCTCGTACGGGCACGTCAGACGGCCGAGGCGATCGCCGCAGCCACGGGCGCGCCGCTGCGGATCGAGGAGCGGCTCGCTCCGGGCGCGACCGCAGCCGCCCTCGTCGCGGCACTCGCGGGTGAGAGCGGCCCTGTCGCGACGGTCGGCCACCAGCCCGATTGCTCCGAGATCGCGGTGGCCCTGACAGGAAAGGACCCCGGCTTTCCCGTGGCGGGCATGGCCGAGATCGAGCTGACGCTCTGACCGCGCTCGCCGTCTCGGACCTGCGCAAGAGCTACGGCGCCGTGCAGGCGGTGCAGGGCATCTCGTTCGTGGTCGAGCGCGGCGAGGTGTTCGGCCTCCTGGGCCCGAACGGCGCCGGCAAGACGACGACCGTCGAGATCCTCGAGGGGTACCGCTCGCGGGACGGCGGCACGGTGGAGGTGCTCGGAGTCGACCCATGGCACGCAGGCCCCGAGCTGCGGCAGCGCATCGGCGTCGTGCTGCAATCGTCCGAGCTGCCCGCCGCCCTGACCGTGCGGGAGGTGCACCACATGTTCGCCGGGTACTTCGAGCGCCCGCGGGACATCGACCAGGTGATCGAGCTCGTCGGCCTGACAGAGAAGTCCGGGGCGCGGGTGAAGACGCTGTCGGGCGGCCAGAAGCGGCGGCTCGACCTCGGCATCGCACTCGTCGGCGACCCGGAGCTCGTGTTCCTCGACGAGCCCACGACCGGCTTCGACCCCTCTGCACGCCGCACCGCCTGGGAGCTCGTGCGCTCGCTGCGGGAGCTCGGCAAGACGATCCTGCTGACGACGCACTATCTCGACGAGGCGCAGCAGCTCGCCGACCGGGTCGCGGTGATCCGGGACGGAAGGATCGTGCGCCAGGGCTCGCCGGCCGACCTGATCGGCGGCACGCCGCAGGTTCAGATTCGCTACCGCGACGGCGGGCGAGACGTCGTCGTCGAGACGGACGAGCCGACACGCGTGCTCGCCGAGCTGACCGGCGCGGCGGCGGCCGAGGGCCGGGAGCTCGAGGCGCTGGAGGTCGTGCGCCCGTCGCTCGAGGACGTCTACCTCGATCTCGTGGACGGGGACGAGACCGAGGCCATCGGCGAGGGACGCCCGTGAGGTTGTTGCTGCACGAAGTGCGGATGCAACAGCTGCTGTTCTGGCGCAACCGCGAGTCGGCGGTCTTCGTCTTCGTCTTCCCGCCGATGCTGTTCCTGCTCCTCGGAGCGGTCTACGACGGCGAGATCGACGGCTATCGCGCGGTGGACGCCCTGCTCGTCGGCCTCGTCGGGTACGGCTGCGCCAACACGGCGTTCGCAGGGCTCGCGATCACGCTCGTGATCCGCCGCGAGAGCGGCATCCTCAAGCGGGTGCGTGCGACGCCGCTCCCCGCCGCGACCTATCTCGTGGCCGTGGTGGTGTCGACGCTGGTCGTGTTCGTGCTGCAGATGGCGCTCACGCTCGTGCTCGGGCGTCGTCCTCTACGGCGGCCACGACCCGGAGAACTGGCCCGGGTTCTTCCTCGCGATCCTGCTCGGCGCGGCGGCGTTCGCCGGGCTCGGGTTCGGCGCCGCGGCGCTGATCCGCTCGGCGGAGGGGTCGTCCGCGGTCGTCAACCTGATCGTGCTGCCGATGGCGTTCCTGTCGGGGTCGTTCGGGCCGACACGCGAGTATCCGGACGTGCTGCAGGCGGTCGCCGACGTGCTGCCGCTGACGTACCTGATCGAGATCTTCAAGAACGTCTACCTGCGCGGAGAGTCGTTCTGGCACGACCCGACGGCGATCCTCGTCGTCGTCGCCTGGGGCGTCGGCGGCCTACTCGTCGCCAGGCGCTGGTTCGGCTGGATGCCGCGCGAGCGCTAGCTCTAATGCCAGGCGAAGGTGCGTTCGACGACCCAGCGGTGCCGGCCGAGCCCGGAGCCGTGTTCGGTCTTCCGGCGGGCGATCACTGGCTTGATCCCGCGCTGCCAGACCAGCCGGCGGTACTTGTCGTGGTCGTAGCCGCGGTCGGCGAGCAGCGTCTTGGGTCGTCTCCGGGGCCGTCCGACACGGCCGCGGACGGGCGGCACCCGGTCGAGCAGACGGATCAGTTGGGTGACGTCGTTGCGGTTGCCGCCGGTCAGCGTCCAGGCGAGCGGGATCCCGCCTGCCGTCTACGAGGAGGTGATGCTTGCTGCCTGCGCCGGCCGCGGTCAACCGGGCTGGGACCCGTTTTGGAGCCCCCTTTTTCGCCTGGATGTGACTGCGAGTCGGCGATCGCCCGCTACCACTCGAGCTCGTCGGCGGCGTGCAGCTCGCGCGAGCAGCAGCTCGTGCAGTCGTTCCCACACCCCGCCTGCTGCCACGTCCGCAGCCGCCGCCAGGCCGTCATCCCGCAGCCGAACCCGAGCTCCTGCGGCAGATGCTCCCAGGCGATCCCGGTGTGCAGCACGAACAGGATCCCCTGCAACACTTGGCGGTCATCCAACGGCTTACGACCCGGATAGCGGAACCGCCGCTGCCTCACCGGCAGCAACGGCTCGATCCGCTCCCACAGCCCGTCCGACACATCCCACGGCTTCGCCCTCATCGACACCCCTCCAAGCTTGACGACAGATGCCGACGGATTCCTCAGAAGACGGGGGTCTCGCGCCAGGTGCCCCACGTCTCGCGCAGGGCGTCGCACATCTCGCCGACGGTGACGTCGGCGCGGGCGGCGTCGACGATCGGGTGCATCAGGTTGGTGTCGCCCGCAGCCGCCGCCCGCAGTGCTCCCAGTGCCGCCTCGACCGCCGCGCCGTCCCGGCGTGCCCGCACGGCCTGCACGCGCTCGATCTGCTGTTGCTCGAGCGCGGGGTCGATGCGGTGCAGGGGAATCGGCTCGTCCTGCTCGACCGTGTAGGCGTTGACGCCGACGATGAGGCGTTGCCCGCTCTCGACCTCGGACTGGTAGCGAAACGACGCCTCGGCGATCTCGCGCTGCGGGAAGTTCTGCTTGATCGCCTCGACCATGCCGCCGAGCTCCTCGATCTGCTCGAAGTAGTCGTAGGCCTGCCGCTCGAGCTCGTTCGTCAGGTGCTCGACGTAGTACGCACCGCCGAGCGGGTCGATCACGCTGGCGACGCCGGTCTCGCTGGCGATCACCTGCTGCGTGCGCAGCGCGATCCGCACCGCGTCCTCGGTCGGCAGCGCGAGCGCCTCGTCGTAGGAGTTCGTGTGCAGCGACTGGGTGCCGCCGAGCACGGCGGCCAGCGCCTCGATCGCCGTGCGCGCGATGTTGACGAGCGGCTGCTGCCAGGTCAGCGACACGCCCGCCGTCTGCGTATGGAAGCGCATCAGCAGCGAGCGCGGGTCCTTGGCGCCGTAGCGGTCGCGCAGCACCGTCGCCCAGATGCGGCGCGCGGCGCGCAACTTGGCGATCTCCTCGAAGAAGTCGATGTGCGCGTTGAAGAAGAACGAGAGCCGCGGCGCGAAGTCGTCGACGTCGAGGCCGCGCGCGAGCGCCCACTCGACGTAGGCGAACCCGTCCTGCAGCGTGAAGGCGAGCTCCTGCGCCGCCGTCGAGCCCGCCTCGCGGATGTGGTAGCCGGAGATCGAGATCGGGTGCCACAGCGGCATCTCGCGCGCGCAGAACTCGACCATGTCGGTGACGAGCCGCATCGACGGCTCGGGCGGGAAGATCCACTCCTTCTGCGCGATGTACTCCTTGAGGATGTCGGTCTGGATCGTCCCGCGCAGCTCGCCGCGCGGCACGCCCTGCTGCTCGCCGACGCACAGGTAGAAGGCGAGCAGGATCGCGGCGGGCGCGTTGATCGTCATCGACGTCGACACCTCGCCGAGCGGGATGCCGGCGAAGAGCGTGCCCATGTCGGCGAGCGAGTCGACCGCGACGCCTTCGCGGCCGACCTCGCCCAGCGAGCGGGGTGGTCGGAGTCGAGCCCATCAGCGTCGGCATGTCGAACGCCGTCGACAGGCCCGTCTGCCCGTGCTCGAGCAGGTAGCGGAAGCGCTCGTTCGTCTCCTCGGCCGTGCCGAAGCCGGCGAACTGGCGCATCGTCCACAGCCGGCCGCGGTACATCGACGGGTACACGCCGCGCGTGAACGGGAACGAGCCGGGGTAGCCGAGGTCGCGGTCGTGGTCGACGGCGACGTCGCCCGGCCCGTACAGCGGCTCGTTCTCCACCCCGGACATGGTCGAGAAGAGGACGGAGCGCTCCGGCGTCGCCGCCAGCCGCTCGCGCCAGCGGTCGCGGGCCGCCGTCAGGCCGCCGGCCGCTCCGGGAGGGCCGCCCGCGTGTTCCACGGCCTCGGTCATGGACCGCATCGTACGCTCCGGCGTTCCGCGATGATGGCGCCGTGAGCGAGAGCCCGACACCCTTGTGGCAGCCGTCGCCCGAGCGCATCGAGCGCGCGACGATGACGAAGTACGCACGCTGGCTGCGCGAGACACGCGGGCTCGAGCTGGCGGGCTACCACGAGCTGTGGCAGTGGTCGGTCGACGAGCTGGAGGAATTCTGGGCGTCGCTGTGGGAGTACCTGGACATCCAGGCGTCGGCCCCGTACGAGCGCGTGCTCGGCTCGCGCGAGATGCCGGGGGCGGAGTGGTTCCCGGGCGCCCGGCTGAACTACGCGGAGAATCTCTTCCGCGGCCACGACGACGCAGAGGTCGCGATCCGCCACGCCTCCGAGCTGCGGCAGCTCGGCGAGGTGACGTGGGGTGAGCTGCGCACCGACACGGCCCGGATCGCCGACGCGCTACGAGGCCTCGGCGTGAAGGAGGGCGATCGCGTCGTCGCCTACATGCCGAACGTGCCGGAGACGATCGCAGCCTTCCTCGCGTGTGCGAGCCTCGGGGCGATCTGGTCGAGCTGCTCGCCGGACTTCGGTGTGCGCAGCGTGGTCGACCGTTTCGCGCAGATCGAGCCTGCTGTGCTGTTCGCAGTCGACGGCTACCGCTACGGCGGCAAGGACTTCGACCGGCGGGACGTCCTGGCCCGGCTCCAGGCCGAGATGCCGAGCCTCCGGCAGACGGTGGTGCTCCCCTACCTCGACGAGGATCCGGATCTTGGCGGCCTCCGGGACACGGTCACGTGGGAGTCGTTCCTCACGGCCGGCTCCGGCGAGACGCTCGCGTTCGCGCAGGTGCCGTTCGACCACCCACTGTGGGTGCTGTACAGCTCGGGCACGACCGGGTTGCCGAAGCCGCTCGTGCACGGCCACGGCGGGGTGCTGCTCGAGCTCTCGAAGGTGCTGCTCCTGCACGTCGACCTGCAGGAGGGCGACCGGCTCTTCTGGTTCACGACGACGGGCTGGATGATGTGGAACTTCCTCGTCAGCGGCCTGCTCACGAAGGCGTCGATCGTGCTCTACGACGGCAACCCCGGACAGCCCGATCCCGGCGTGCTCTGGGACCTCGCCGAGCGCGCGAGGGTGACGTGCTTCGGCGTCGGCGCCGCCTATCTGTCGGGTTGCCTGAAGGCCGGCCTGCACCCGGCCGAGGGCCGTGACCTCTCGGCGCTGACGAGCGTCGGTTCCACGGGCTCGCCGCTCGCCCCCGAGGGATTCGACTGGGTGTACCGGGAGCTCGGCGCCGACACGTGGCTCTTCTCCACGTCGGGCGGCACCGACATCTGCACGGCCTTCGTGGGCGGCGTGCCCACCCTGCCCGTGTACCGCGGCGAGCTGCAGGCGCGGTCGCTCGGGGTGAAGCTCGAGTCGTGGGACGAGGAAGGGCGCCCGGTCGTCGGACAGGTGGGCGAGCTCGTGATCACCGAGCCGATGCCGTCGATGCCCCTCTTCTTCTGGAACGACCCGGACGGCCGGCGCTACCGCGAGAGCTACTTCGAGCGCTACCCGGGCGTGTGGCGCCACGGCGACTGGATCGAGATCACCGACCGTGGCACGGCGATCATCACGGGCCGGTCCGACTCGACGATCAACCGGGGCGGCATCCGCATGGGCACGAGCGAGATCTACCGCGCGGTGCTGTCGCTGGACGAGGTCGTGGACGCGCTCGTCGTCGACGTCCCCCGCCCGGGCACGGAGGGGTTCATGCCGCTCTTCGTCGTCCTCCGCGAAGGTGCGCAGCTCACCGACGACCTGGTGGCGCGCATCCGCGCGAGGATCCGCGAGGACTGCTCGCCGCGGCACGTGCCGGACGAGGTGCGCGCCGTCGCCGAGGTGCCGCGCACCCTGTCGGGCAAGGTGCTCGAGGTGCCCGTGAAGCGCATCCTCTCCGGCGAGAGCCCGGAGAAGGCGGCCAGCAGGGACTCGCTCGCGAACCCGGCCGCGCTCGAGCCGTTCGAGCGGCTGGCGGCCGAGCTGCGCGACGGCGCCGTTACGTAGACGGCCAGCGGGACACGCCGAAGACGTGCTCACGACGTTCGAAGCCGAGCGACTCGTAGAGCCCGAGCGCGTGGTATCCGGCGTCGGCGACGATGACGAACCGCTCCGCTCCGTATGCCTCGGTCGCGTGCTGCGCGGCGGCGACCACGAGGCGCGAGCAGATCCCGCGCCGCCGGTACGGAAGCGCCGTGTCGACCGCCTGGAAGCGCCCTCGTCCGCCTGTCACGACCACACCGCAGCTTCCGGCGACCTCGCCTCGCTCCGGCTCGATGGCGACGTACCAGGCGCCGCGTCCGGCGAGGAAGAGCGCGCGCAGGTCTCGCTGACGGGCACGGGAGAACACTCGGTGCGACTCCTCCTCGTGCACCTCGTCGCGGCTCGCGACCTGCAGCTCCAGGACGGCGGCCCAGAGCTCCTCGTCGACACCGCCGGAGGGGTCGAGCGCGCGCACCGTGACGTCGCCGTTCTCCCGAGGATGTGGTGCCAGGCTGCCCGCCTCGGCGACGAGCCCGATGCTCTCGTCGAGCGTGTAGCCGCGCCCGACGAGCTCCTCGCGGGCGGAGCCGACCGCGCCGTCGGGCCTGTCCCACGCGAAGGTGCGGTGGCGCACGCGCGGGTCGTCCCCGAAGGCCTCGTCGAACAGCGCCTCCCAGCGAGGCCCGTCTCCCGCAACCGGGGCCTCGTCGAACACGAGCAGCGTGCCCCAGTAGTGCGCCGGGTTGCTCGGCGAGCGTACGGCGAGGTATCCGTCACGGCGCTCGACGACCCGGTCGAGCGGGAGCGTGTCGATGTCCGTCGCCCAGACGAGCGATCGCGGCACGAGCGCGGTCATGCCGCCTCCTGCCGGCGCGGCAGCTGCACGGCTTCGGCGAGCAGCTCGTAGGAGCGACGGCGGGCGGCGTGGTCGTGGGTGATGGTGACGACCACGACCTCGTCGGCGCCGTAGTCGGCCGCGACCTCCTCGATGCCGGCGACGACGGTCGCGGGAGTGCCGACGAGCAGCCGCCGGCCGCCCACGGCGGGATCGCCTGCGCCCTCGCCGGCGAGGTAGGCGAGAGCCCGTTCCACGGGGGGCACCTCGATCGGCTGCCCACGCCGGAGCATCGAGATCGCCATCCGCGTGCTGGCAGCGAGGCGCTCCGCCTCCGCGTCGGAGTCGGCGCAGATGACGGAGACCGCCACCGCCACGTGCGGAGCAGCCTGCCGGCGGGACGGGACGAACGACTCGCGGTAGCCCTGCGCGAGCCCGGCGCCGGTGGGGCTGATGAAGTCCGCGAACGCGTACGGCAGCCCCAGCTCGGCGGCCCAGATGGCGCTCTGCGGCGAGGAGCCGAGCAGCCACACCTCGGGCGTCTCCGGCCTGCCCGGCAGGCGGGCGAGGCGGGCCAGCGGGTGCCCCGGCGGGAAGCTGTCCTCGAGGTAGGCAAGGAGCTCGTCGAGCTGCTCGGGAAAGTCGTGCGGGGCATGCTGGCGGCGATCGCGCTGCAGGGCGAGCGTCGTCTGCGGGTCCGAGCCGGGAGCGCGGCCGAGGCCGAGGTCGATCCGGCCGGGATAGAGGCCGCTGAGCATGCTGAACGTCTCGGCGACCTTCAGCGGGCTGTAGTGCGGCAGCATGACGCCGCCGCTGCCGACGCGGATGCGCGAGGTCCGGGCCGCGATCGAGCCGATCAGCACCTCCGGGCTCGGGCTCGCGAGCATCGGCATGCCGTGGTGCTCGGCGACCCAGTAGCGGTGGTAGCCGAGGCGCTCCACGAGACGGGCGAGGTCGACCGTGTTTGCAAGCGCGTCGGCGCCCGTCGATCCCTCGGAGATCGGCGACTGGTCGAGGACGGAGAGCCGGTGGAGCGCGGTCACTCCCCCAGTGTGCGTGCTGCCCGGCCGGCCGTGCGGCGGTGCGCGGCGGTCTGTCCGCTTGACGGTCGGGCTGCCTGGACGTACCGTCGGCGGATGCTGGCCAGAGGCCGTGGCGGAGACGCCGGTGCGCGTGCAACGCGGAGGCCGCATGCAGATCGGTAGGCCCGGGGACCCCGTCAGCCACATCAGCCAGGCCTATCCCGACCGGGTCGAGGTGCGCGGACGCGACCTCTCCGGCGACCTGATGGGCCGGCTCAGCTTCACCGAGTACTTCCACCTGCTGCTCACCGGGCGACGAGCCGACCGACGACCAGCGCTACTTCCTCGACCTGCTGCTCGTCGCGATCGCCGAGCACGGGATGATGCCGACCAACGTCGCCGCGCGGATGACGCTCGCCGCCGACCCCGGCTCGCTGCAGGGCGCCGTCGCGGCGGGGATCCTCGGCTGCGGCCCGGTGCATCCTCGGCACCTCGGAGGAGTGCGCGCGGCTGCTCGAGGAGGCGCAGCGGAAGGTGGCCGGCGGCGGCGAGCCGGCCGCGGTGGCCGCGAGACGTCGCACGGCGCTCCGCGCCTCCGGCGGCAAGGTGCCGGGCTTCGGCCACCCGGTGCACCGGCCGCTCGACCCGCGCGCCGAGCGGATCCTCGAGCTCGCCGACGAGCGCGGCGTGAGCGGGCCGCACGTCGCTGCTCGCGCGGCGCGCTCCGCGACGCGCGTCGCCGAGGCCTGGGGCAGGCCGCTCACGATGAACGTCGTCGATGCCGATCGCCGCCGTGCTGCTCGACCTCGGGCTTCCCGTCCGCCACCGTGAAGGCGGTCCCGATCCTCGCCCGCACGGCCGGCCTGCTCGCGCACCTGGCCGAGGAGCAGGAGCAGCCGCTCGGCTTCCTCATGGCGGCGGGGGCGGAGGAGGCGATCGAGTACGAGAGCGGGCGGCCGGAGGACCGGTCCGCGCTGATGCTCGCGCCGGAGGTCGAGACCCGCCCGTGGGCGGAGCAGCTCGCCGCCGACGACGCCGCCTATCGCGACCCAGCTCGCCTACCTGTTCGAGCGCTCGGCCTTCTACCGCGAGAAGCTGGCGGCGCGCCGGCATCGCGTCGGCCGCGGAGGCGGGCGGGCTCGCCGAGATCGCGCGGCTGCCGCTCACCGAGAAGCACGAGCTGCGCGAGACGTGCACGCCCGGACAACCCGGTCGGCGCGCACCTCTGTGCGACGCGCCGCGAGATCGTCCGGATCTACTCGACGAGCGGCACGACCGGCACGCCCAGCTACATCCCGCTCACGGCGGGCGATCTCGACAACTGGGTGACCGGCTCGGCGCGCAGCTACGCGGCGTCGGGCGTCGCGCGCCGGCCAGCGGCATCGTCTCCACCTACAACGCCGGGCCGTTCGTGGCGGGCGCGGCGCTCGCCGCGTTCGACCGCATCGGCCTCTGCCACGTCCCGGTCGGGACGGGGAACACCGAGCGGCTGCTGCAGGCGATCGAGCTGCCTCGAGCCCGAGGCCGTGGTGCTGACGCCCTCGTACGCCGCCTACCTCGTCGAGTGGGCGGCCGAGCGCGAACGTCGACCTCCGCGGGTCGAGCGTCGAGCGCGTGCTCGTGGCGGGCGAGCCCGGCGGCGGCGAGCCGGCCTTCCGCGCGCAGGCTCGAGGAGGGCTGGGGCGCGAGGGTGACCGAGGCGATGGGGATCGGCGACATCGGCGTCGTCGCTCTGGGGCGAGTGCGAGGAGCAGGACGGCATGCACCTCGGCGCGCGCGGCTTCGTCCACGCCGAGCTGATCGACCCCGACCACGGGCGCGCCGCTCGAGCTGGAGGACGGCGCGACCGGCGAGCTCGTGCTGACGCACCTCCGCCATCGCGCGGCGCCGCTGCTGCGGTTCCGCACCCGCGATCACGTCCAGGTCCGGACGAGCGCCGTGCGCCTGCGGCCGCACCGAGCCCGCGCATCCGCTGCATCGGGCGCACCGACGACATGCTGATCGTGCGCGGCGTCAACGTCTTCCCGTCGGCCGTCCGCGAGGTCGTGAGCGGGTTCGCGCCCCGGGTCAGCGGCCACATCCTCGTCAGGCCGCAGGCGCCCGGGCGTGAAGCAGGAGCCGCCGCTGCCGGTGAGCGTCGAGCTGGCGCGGGACGCAACCGTCGACCCCGCGCTCGCGGAGGCGATCCGTGACCAGACTGCGCAGCGTGCTGTCCCTCCAGACCCGGGTCGAGCTCGTGCCCTGGGGAGGGCTGCAGCGGAGCGAGTACAAGTCGAAGCTGCTCGAGCGCTAGGCGGAGGCCGACGCCCCCGCCCCTGACCCCTTCACCGAGACCGGGAGGACCACGGTGACCATGAACACGCTGAGCATCCTGAAGCCGAGCGTCAACAACCTGACCGCCCGGATCTTCGTGCGGGCCGCCGGGCTCGACTTCGAGGAGCTGGACGTCTGGGGGAAGAAGACCACGCCCGAGTTCCTGGCCAGGACCCGGCCGACCTCACCCCGCTGCTCGAGGAGGAAGGGCTGCCGCAGGGTGCGCTCTGGGAGAGCTGCGCGATCATGCAGTACCTCTGCAACAAGCACGGCCTCGACCGCTTCTACCCGACGGATCCCGGCGAGCGAGCGATGGTCGACAGCGCCATGTTCTACCTGGTCGGCACGCTCTATCCGCTCGTCACGCGGGCCACCTACCCGGCGCTCGGCTTCGGTCAGTATCCAGGCGAGGTCGGCTCGTCGGGCGCAGACGCCGGCCTGAAGGCGAAGGCACAGCAGGACGCTGTGGACGCGATCGCCGGGCCGCTCGAGGTGTACCGCACGTTCTTCCTTCGCGAGAGGGCGTTCATCGGCGGTGCGTCCCCCTCGATCGCCGACATCCGCCTGGCCGCGAGCCTCGAGTTCCTGCGCGCGATCGACTACGAGCTCCCGGCCTGGGCCGAGGAGTACATGACGGCGATGGAGACGACCCTCGGCGAGGCCTACTCCGGGCCGGCGACCGACGTACGCGGCTACATCGACTACGCCACGTCGCAGACCGCCTGACCCGGAGGGAGCCCACGATGGAGCGGAGCGAGCAGCGTCGCCGCAGCGCCGTCGTCTTCGGCGCGCGCAATCTCGGCAAAGCGGTGATCGAGCGGCTGCTCGCCGACGGGTGGGCGGTGGCCGGCGCGGCTGTGTCGGACGCGACACTCGAGGGTGTGACCGCCTCGGGCGCCCTCGCCGTCCGGGCGGATGTGACAGATCGGGAGAGCGTGCGACAGGTGCTGGAGGAGGCGACCCGGGCGCACGCCGGCGTCGACCTGGTCGTGAACGCCGCCTCGGCCTACGGCGGTGCCCGCAGCGGCCCCTTCGGCGGCGGCCCTGTCGCCCAGGCCGGCCCGGACGCGTTCGACGCGTGGGCAGCCGCGCCGGCGCGCTCGGCCTTCTCGTTCCTCTCGGCGAGCGGTGCGTTCCTGCTCGCGCAGGGGACGCCCGCGACGCTGGTGCAGGTGACGGGCGGCTCCTCGCGGCGCGCCGCAGCCGGGCGCGGCCTGTGGGCGGCGGGCGCCTTCGGGGTCCGGGCGATCACGCAGGCGGCCGCGCTCGAGCTGCGCGAGCACGGCATTCACGTGGCGCTGCTGATCGTCGACGCAGGCATCGAGCCGCTCGCGGGCGCCCAGCCGGGGCAGGCCGTCGATGCGCTCGCCGACCCGCACGAGCTCGCCGCCGCCGTCTGCTTCCTCGCCGACCAGGGAGCGCGCGGCGCCACGCACGAGCTGCAGGTGACGCCGCTCGCCGAGCGGTGGGTGCCCTAGCACGCCTCGCGTCAGCTGCCGGGCGCGTCGGCGGCGGCGCTCTCTCGCAGGCTTCTGCCCTCCCCGATCGCGATGGCGGCACCGACGAGCGCGAGATGGGTGAACGCCTGCGGGAAGTTGCCGAGCTGCCGGCCGGCGACCGGGTCGTACTCCTCGGCGAGGAGGCCGACGTCGTTGCGGATGTCGAGCAGCCGCTCGAACAGCTCGCGCGCCTCGTCGAGCTTGCCCTGGCAGGCGAGCACCTCGGCGAGCCAGAAGGAGCACGCGAGGAAGACGCCCTCGCCGGCGGGTAGGCCGTCGATGCCGCCGTCCGTCCGCGAGACGTAGCGAAGGACGAGGCCGTCGACGGTGAGCTCGCGCCGGATCGCGTCCACGGTCGAGGCGAAGCGCTCGTCGTCGGCGGGCAGGAACCCGACGAGCGGCATCAGCAGGACGCTCGCGTCGAGCTCGTCCGAGCCGTAGTACTGCGAGTACGCACGCTTCTCCTCGCTCCACGCTCGGGCGAGCACCTCCGCCTTGATCTCGTCCCGCAGCTCGCGCCACCGCGCGACGGGGCCGTCGCGCCCGAACTCCTCGTGCGAGCGGACGGCGCGGTCGAACGCGACCCACGCCATCACCTTGGAGTGGGTGAAGTGCCGGTTCGGCCCTCGCACCTCCCAGATGCCGGCGTCTTCGCGCCGCCAGCCGTCCTCGAGCCACTCGAGCAGCTTCCCGCTCAGCGACCAGACGTTGTCGTCGGCAGGCGCCCCGTGCAGCCGGGTCTGATAGAGCGCGTCGATCACCTCGCCGTAGACGTCGAGCTGGAGCTGCTCGGAGGCCGCATTGCCGACGCGCACCGGGCGCGACCCCTCGAACCCGGGGAGCCAGTCGAGCTCGCGCTCGTCGAGGCGCCGCTCGCCGGCGACCCCGTACATGATCTGGACGTCGGCCGGGTCGCCGGCGACGGCTCGCAGCAGCCACTGCCGCCACGCCATCGCCTCGTCGCTGTAGCCGGCCTTCAGCATCGCCAGCAGCGTCAGCGTCGCATCGCGGAGCCAGCAGTAGCGGTAGTCCCAGTTCCGGACGCCTCCGATCGTCTCCGGCAGCGACGTCGTCGGTGCGGCGACGATGCCGCCGGTCGGCGCGTACGTGAGCGCCTTCAGCAGCAGCAGCGACTGGTGGATCTCCTCGTGGTAGACGCCGGAATGTCCGCAACGGCCGGCCCAGTCGAGCCAGTACGTCCTCGGTCTCGGCGAGGGCGACCTCGGCGTCGACCTCGGCGGGCAGCTCCAGGTGGGACGGGAACCAGGTGAGCACGAACGGGATGCGCTCGCCGGGCCGGAGGGTGAACTCCGAGACCGTCGTCAGGTCCTCGCCGTGGACGTCGACCGGGGTGCGCAGGCACAGCGCGTCAGGCCCGGCGATCGCCACCCGCGCGTGATCGACCCGGCGCACCCAGGGCACGATCTCGCCGAAGTCGAAGCGGATGGCGAGCTCCGAGCGCATCTGCACGTCGCCGTCCAGCCCCTCCACGATCCGCACGATGTCGGGCGCCTCCCCGCGCGGCGGCATGAAGTCGATCGCGCGCACCCTGCCCTCGTCGGTCTCGTAGACCGACTCGAGGATCAGCGTGTCGTGCCGGTAGCGTCGCATCGAACGGCGCACCTCGGCGACCGGGGCGAGAAGCCAGCGTCCGTGGTCGGGCCCGCCGAGGAGCGCGGCGAAGCACGCGCCCGAGTCGAAGCGCGGGAAGCAGCACCAGTCGATCGAGCCCGTCCGGCTGACGAGGGCGGCCGTCTGCAGGTCGCCGATCAGCGCGTAGTCCTCGATCCGGGGCATGCCGGCATCGTATGACGGGGCGCCCACCCACCGAGGCGCGACTCCCGCGGCCCGCCGGCGGGCGGGCCGCGGGGTCACGGGGCCGGAGCTAGAAGAACCCGAGCGGGTTCGGGTCGTAGCTGACGAGCTGGCACTTGGTCTGGGTGTAGTGGTCGAGCATCATCTTGTGGTTCTCACGCCCGACACCCGAGCCCTTGTACCCGCCGAACGCAGCATGCGCCGGGTAGAGGTGGTAGCAGTTCGTCCACACGCGGCCGGCCTGGATGCCGCGCCCCATGCGGAACGCCTTGCTCGTGTCCCGCGTCCACACGCCCGCGCCGAGGCCGTAGGGCGTGTCGTTCGCGATCTCGAGCGCTTCGCGCTCGCCCTTGAACGTCGTCACCGCGAGCACCGGGCCGAAGATCTCCTCCTGGAAGATCCGCATCTTGTTGTGGCCCTTGAAGACGGTCGGCTGGAAGTAGTAGCCGTGCTCCAGCTCTCCGCCCAGGTGGTTGCGCTCTCCGCCGATCAGGAGCTCTGCGCCCTCTTCGAGGCCGATCTCGACGTAGCTCTGGATCTTGTCGAGCTGCGCGACCGAGACCTGGGCCCCGACCTGCGTCGCGACGTCGAGCGGGTGACCCTGGCGGATCTTCGCGATCCGCTCCAGGCAGCGCTCCATGAACGGCTCGTAGATCGATTCCTCGATCAGCGCCCTCGAGGGGCAGGTGCAGACCTCGCCCTTGTTGAAGGCGTAGAGGACGAGTCCCTCGATCGCCTTGTCGAGGAAGGCGTCGTCCTCGGCCATCACGTCGGCGAAGAAGATGTTCGGCGACTTGCCGCCGAGCTCGGTCGTCGACGGGATGATGTTCTGCGCCGCGTACTGCATGATCAGCCGTCCGGTCACCGTCTCCCCGGTGAAGGCGATCTTCGCGATGCGCTTGCTCGTCGCGAGCGCCATGCCGATCTCCGCGCCCGGGCCGTTGACGATGTTGAGCACGCCTGGGGGCACGATCTCCTCGATCAGCTCCGCCAGCTTCAGGATCGACCACGGGGTCGGGCTCGCCGGCTTGATCACCGTGCAGTTGCCCGCGGCGAGGGCCGGGGCGAGCTTCCAGGCCGCCATCAGCAGCGGGAAGTTGAACGGGATGATCTGGCCGACGACGCCGAGCGGCTCGCGGAAGTGGTACGCGATCGTGTTCCTGTCGATCTCCGAGATCGACCCCGTCTCGCCGCGGATGACCGAGGCGAAGTAGCGGAAGTGGTCGGCTGCGAGCGGGATGTCCGCCGCCAGCGTCTCACGCACCGGCTTGCCGTTCTCCCAGCTCTCGGCGACGGCGAGCATCTCGAGATGCTCTTCGATCGCGTCGGCGACCTTGTTCAGGACCTTCGAGCGCTCCGTCGTCGACGTCTCCGCCCAACCGGTCCTCGCCGCGTGGGCGGCGTCGAGCGCGAGCTCGACGTCCTCCGCCGTCGAGCGGGGCACCTCGGTGAAGGACTCACCTGTTGCGGGTGTCAGGTTCTCGGCATAGTCGCCGTGGGCGGGCGGCACCCAGTGCCCGCCGATGAAGTTCTCGTAGCGTGACTTCAGCTCGACCGGGCTGTCGTGCTGCCCGGGAGCCGCGTAGGTCGCCGCCTTCTCGATGGTTGCCATCACATCTCCTTGGTCCGAGAGGCGCTGCGCCAATGGGCGTAACTCCTTCAAGATCGCATTGCGCCCGGGCCCTCGCATCGGCTCCGGCGCTGACCGCCGTCGGTAGAAGCCCGCAACTCACGACGCCTGCGCGATGCGATCCTCCACGTGCGTCTCCGTAACGCCCAGCTCGGTGAGGAAGGAATGAGCCCAGCGGCTGACGTCGTGGGCCCGCAGGTACCGCTGCATCAGCCGCATGCGTCGCCGCCCTGCGGCCGGCTCGACGTTGATCGCCTGCATGAGCGCGTCCTTCACGGCGTCGGGGTCGTGAGGGTTGCAGCGGAACGCGTGCCGCAGCTCGTTGGCGGCGCCGGCGAACTCGCTCAGCACCAGCGCGCCCGCCCAGGTCGGTACGGGCGGCGACGTACTCCTTCGCGACGAGGTTCATCCCGTCGCGCAACGGCGTCACCGACCATCACGTCGGCTGCGCGGTAGAGCGCGGCCAGCTCGCTCCGGTCGAACGACTGGTGCAGGTAGTGCACGGCGGGACATGCCGACGCGCCCGAACTCGCCGTTGATCCGCCCCACCTCGCGCTCGACCCTGCATCCGCAGCGCCGTCGTAGTGCTCGACCCGCTCCCGGCTCGGCGTCGCGACCTGGACCATGACGGTGTCGGGCACGCTCAGCGCTCCGTCGTCGAGCAGCTCGCGGAAGGCCTCGAGCCGGAGCTCGATGCCCTTCGTGTAGTCGAGCCGGTCGACCCCGAGGATCACCGTCTTCGGGTTCCCGAGCTCCGTCCGTATCTGCTTCGCGCGCGCCTGCACCTCCGGCGCTCGGCGGCCATCTCCTCCATCTCCCGGACGTCGATCGAGATCGGGAAGGCGGCCGCCTTCGTGGTGCGCCCGTCGAGCTGGATGCTGTTCGCGACGTAGCGAAGCCCGAGCAGGTGCCGCGCGAGCCGGATGAAGTTCTGCGCCGCCAGCCTCTCCTGGAACCCGACCAGGTCGGCTCCGAGCAGGCCGCGCAGGATCTCGGCCCGCAACGGCATCTGCATGAACAGCTCGATCGGCGGGAACGGGATGTGCAGGAAGAAGCCGATCCGCAGGTCCGGCCGGCGAGCCCGCAGCATCGCCGGCACGAGCTGGAGCTGGTAGTCGTGCACCCAGACCGTGGCCCCGTCGGCCGCGACCTCGGCCGCGGCGTCCGCGAACCGTGCGTTGACGACGCGGTACGCGTCGCGCCAGCGGCGATTGAAGATGGGCGTCTCGACGGCGTCGTGGTAGAGCGGCCAGATCGTCGCGTTCGACTGTCCCTCGTAGTAGAGCTCGAGCTCCTCGGCGCTCAGCGAGACCGGGTGCAGCCGGATCCCGTCGGTCGTGAACGGCTCGGGAGCGGCGCCGACGCCGCCGGCCCAGCCGATCCAGGTGCCGCCGTGTGCTGCGAGCACCGGATACAGGGCGGTGACGAGGCCGCCGGGGCTCGTGCGCCACACCCGCCCGGCCGGGGTCGTCTCCTCGTCCACCGGCAGGCGGTTGGCGACGATGACGAACCGGCTCTTGGAGCTCATCTCAGCATGACGCTTCGCCGGCGGGCGAGCGAGGAGAAAGCAGCGTCACGAGCCCAGTATCTCACCAGCCGGGTGGTGCTGCGGAGCGCGTCCCGGCGACCCTACGGTCGCTTGCTGCGCTGTGTCCCCGAGTTGCGCTGCGTCCCCGGACGGACCGGGGCGAGCAGCTGGGTTTCGAGGGTGTCGGCGTCGAGCGGCCGGGAGAGGAGGAAGCCCTGGACCTCGTTGACGTGCTCGCCGCGGAGGTGGTCGATCTGCCCGGTGGTCTCGACGCCCTCGGCGAGCGTCGTCAGGCCGAGGTCCTTGCCGAGCTGGACGAGGGTGCCGATCAGCGCCTTGGACTCCGGCGAGGTGGTGATCGCGTTGGTGAACGTGCGGTCGATCTTGAGGCAGTCGACCGGGAACTGCTGGAGGTAGGCGAGCGAGGAGTAGCCGGTGCCGAAGTCGTCGACGGCGATCCTGACGCCGAGGTCCTTGATCGCCTGCAGCCGTCGGGCGGTCGTGGCCGCGTTGCGCATCAGCGCGGTCTCGGTCACCTCGATGATCAGCGAGGTGGCGGCCAGGCCGCTTGTCGCGAGGGCGTCGCGGATGTCGTCGACGATGTCGTCGTTGTCGAGCTGGCGGCCCGAGACGTTGACGGAGACGTCGAGCGTGTCGCCGCGGCGTGCCAGGCCGCCATCTGCTCGCAGGCCTGGCGGAGCACCCAGCGGCCGACCTCGCGGATCTGGCCGGTCTGTTCGAGGATGGGGATGAACTCGTCGGGCTGGACGATCCCGAGCGTCGGATGCTCCCAGCGCAGCAACGCCTCGACGCCGACGACGGTGAGGTCGTCGAGGTTGTAGATCGGCTGGTAGACGAGGCGGAACTGGTCGCCTGTCGAGCGCCGACCGGAGGTCGAACTCGAGCTCGATGCGGCGCAGGATCTCGGTCTGCATCTCCGGGTCGAAGACCTCGTAGCGGTTCTTGCCGGCGGCCTTCGCCTCGTAGAGCGCGACGTCGGCGTCGCGCAGCAGGTCGCCCGCGGTGTCGCGGTCGCCGATGGCGATGCCGATGCTGGTGTTGACGATCAACGGCATCGTCGCCCCGTCGAGCTCGAACGGTTGGCGCATCACGTCCAGCAGGCGCTCGGCGACCAGCTCCGGCGCCACCTTGAGCGTCGCCCCCGTCGATCAGCACGACGAACTCGTCGCCGCCCATCCGGCCGATCGTGTCGGCGTCGCGCAACGTGCTCGTCAGCCGGGCCGCGACCGCGACCAGCAGCCGGTCGCCGGCCTCGTGGCCGAGCGTGTCGTTGACGTTCTTGAAGTCGTCCAGGTCGACGAACAGCGCCGCGCCCGGCGTCCCGCTGCCGGCGGTTGCGGGCCAGCAGCTGCTCGATCCGGTCCATGATCAGCGCCCGGTTCGGCAGCCCGGTCAACGCGTCGTGCAGGGCCTGATGGCGCAGCTCGCCGGTGCGTTCGCCCACGAGGCGCAGCGCCCGCGCCCGGCCGGTGGCGAGCACGAGCACGAGCAGCCCGAGGAGGATGCTGAGCAGGGAGCCGGCGGCCAGCAGCGCGACCGCGCTCCTGTTCCCCCACACCTCGCCCGAGGCGACAACGCCGAACGTGCGCACGGTCCACCCGTTGCGCAGGTCGACCACGACTGACCGAGCGCCGGCCGCAGCCTCGCCCTTGGTGAACACGACGTCCGAGAAGGCATTGCGATAGCGGAACGCGACCGCGGTGGCGGGATGCCCCTGCAACGCCCGGTCGAGCAGCAGCGTCGGGTCGACGAGCATGGCGAACAACCCCACGAACGCGGCACGACGCTGCGTCGACCATCGCTGGGCGTCGACGCCCCCACGGTAGATCGGCACCTGTATCGCCGAGCCCCGCGAACCCCTCTGCGGTCTCCCAGTGGCTGGTAGGAGCTCGTGCCGGTATCGCGCGCCGCGGCGATCACCTTGGCGACCACGGGGTCCGCGCAGAGGTCGAGACCCGACGGAGAGGGGTGCTGCAGCGCCGCGTCCGAGCCCGAGTCGGGCCAGGCAGTAGTACGGACGCTCACCCGGAGGTGTCACCTGGAAGGTTCCGTCAGGTCCGCGTGGCCCCAGTGGATCCTTGGCCGCGCGCGCGACGAACGCCGGCAGCTCCGACGCCGACACGATCACGATCTCGCCCAGGCTGCCGAGCTCGGGGTAGCGCTCGAACGCCTTCACCGTGCTCACCCACTCGGCGAAGCGGGCATTGGAGACGTTTGGGTGGTCGAGCACGAAGGCGCTCGCGTTGACGACGAGCGACTCCTCGTCGTGGATCGCCAGCTGCAGCGCCGAGGCGACGTCGTCGGACGCACTGTGCAGCGCGCGCTGCGACGTTCCGGCCTCGTTGCGTGCCACGGAGCCGGCGACGAGCAGGGTGACGGCGATGCCCCCGACGGCGAGGAGCACGGCCGCCGCGACCCACACATGCAGCCGCTTCAGGCGTCCGCCCTGTGCCGCGTCCGATCCCGCTACCGTCACGGCGTCTGACGGGATCCCAGCGTGCGTCCTCACTTCGCTCCCAAGCCTCGAGAATGCGACGGCAGCCCGGATTGGGCTCCACTCTTTCGTATCGACACCCGAGCCGTAACCTTGAGCTAGCGACGACCTCCGCCGGCAGCTGCGGCGAGCTCGACGAACCGGCAGACGGCGTTGACGAGCGTCATCTGCTCGACCGTCGTCTTACGTCGCGGCAGCCGCGTACGTGGGCGCGACGCCGAAGATCGCCTCCGCGATCGCTCCTCCCTCCGCCGCGTAGCGGTGCGGCGTTCCCGCCGGGAGGAAGAAGGCGTCCCCTCGCGCAAGGGTGGCTTCGACCCCTGCGGCGGCGACGCGCAGCGCGCCCCCGGTGACGTACAGGAGCTCCTCGCCGTCGTGGCACTCCTCGACGCTGCTCTGCCCGGCGGGCACGGTCAGCGTCCCGACGGTCAGGTGCTCGGTGCTCACGAGCAGGCCGACGAGAACGCCGCGGTCGAGACGCCAGGTGGCGTCGGCCGGCCGCAGCACCCGGAAGGAGCCGGGCTCGGGCGGCCCGACGAGTCGGCCGAGCACGCGGTCGTCGGCGTACGTGCTCTCGGCGAGATAGGGACGCGTCTGCGCGTAGGCCCCTGACGTGCCCGTCGCCGGCGGCGGCGCGAACAACTCGAGCACGCGCAGGTCGTCCTCCCCGTAGGAGAAGCCGTGGTGCCAGGTGTCGCGGCGGAAGAAGACGCTCTCCCCGGGCTCCGCGCGCACGATCTCCCCGGTCTCCGGATTCGCGAGCACGAGCGTGCCCTGCAGCACGTGGAGCAGCTCGTCGGCGGCGAACACGGTACGGAAGCTGTCGGAGTGGCGGAACGCACCTCCGGGCGGCAGGCCGAAGACGATCACGTGGATGAGCTGCGACGAGACGTAGATCCAGTCCTCGACGTGCCCCGCCTCCTCGTCGCCCCACGTGTGGCGCACCACGTCGGCCGCGCGGATCACGGTCGGCACGTCGAACGACGGTCGCGGAGAAGGCTTATAACCCAACGTGGCTCCGGCGGTCGTGGGCGTAGCGCTCCGTCTCCGCGTCGAGCCACGCGGCCTCGTACGCCGGCTCGGGGAAGTCGCTCTCGATCGCGCGCGCGACCCCGTCGCGGCCCGCGGCCTGGGCGGCGAGCATGATCTCGAGCACGTGGTAGGCGTGCTCGGGACGCGTGACCGGCGGCCGGCCCGCCTCGACGCAGTCGACGAGATGCCGCAGCCCCTCGGTCCACTGCCAGTGCGGGTCGGATTCCGGGAACACGTGCCAGCAACCGTCCTCGTTGCGCCACAGCTCCCACCCTTCGGGCGCCCAGTCGTCACCGAGCAGCTGCACCGTGCCCTCGCTGCCGTAGACCTCGATCGCCGGCGACCGGTACTGCTGCATCGTGAACCCGGTCGTCACCGACGCGAAGCGTCCCTCGCCGAAGTCGAGCAGCACGTGGGCGTTGTCGTCGGCCTCGACCTGGATCACGCGGCCGTTCACGGCACGCTCGGGGATCGCGACGCCCACCATCGCAGTCACCCGTCGCGCCGGCCCGAAGAGTGCGCACAGGCTGGTGACGTTGTAGACCCCGAGGTCGAAGAGGGATCCGCCTCCCGGCCGGTAGAACCATTCGTTCCAGGAGGGGCCGGCCCAGCCGTAGCGTGCGCGGGCGGTGAGCAGCCTGCCCACCTGCCCCCGGCGGACGGCTCCGTGGACGGCGCGGAAGGTCGGGCTGAGCAGGATGTGGGGAGCGCATACGAGCAGTCCCGGCGCCGTCCGGGCGAGCTCCACGAGCTCGGCCGCCTGCTCGAGCGAGGTCGCCATCGGCTTCTCCACGAGCACGTGCTTGCCGGCCTCGAGGGCGGCACTCGCCAGCGGGCCGTGCTCGTTCATGCTCGTCAGCACGAGCACGACGTCGACGCCGTCGTCCGCGATCACGGCACCGGTGTCCGGAAGGTCGGGGTCGAGGTCGTAGTGGGCGGCGGCACTCCGGCGCTTGCGCTCGTCGGAGTCGTACACGGCGCTCACGTGCGCCTGCCCCGTCGCGCGCAGGCGCTCGATCATGCCCCGGTACGGCCCGGCGAAGACGCTGCCGCAGCCGATCACGCCCAGCCCGAGGCTCACACGCGCCTCGCGACCCGGTAGTAGTCGTCCGTCCACGCAGGCTGGTCGACATCGAGCCCTCGCGCGACGCCGATCTGCCCGGCGAGCGTCGCCGCCGCCGGGAACGTCGAGACGGCCGCGAGCCGGCGGTCGGCCGGGCCGCCCACGGGCACGCGGAGCACGTTCGCTCCGCGGCCTGCACAGATCGCCTCGGCCTCTTCCAGTAGCGGGTCCGGGAGACCGGCGACCGGAAGGCCGAGCGCCAGTGTTCCCGGTTGCAGCGCCATCATCGCCGAGGTGGCGCCTTCCCGCGTCTCGACGCCTTCGGCCGGGATCCCTGAGATCTCCTTCAGCAGGAGCGCGGCCTCGAGGGCCGCAGCCCAGGCCGGCCCGCTCCCGAACACGACCGCGGTCGACGCCTCCACCCGGCCGAGCCCGTCCACCCACGACCGGGCCCGGGCGAGCGACGCCTCGACCTCTTCGGGCACCTGGCGCAGGGCGGCGTCGAGCGCCGTGTCCGCGGTGAGCTCGGCCCAGACGGCGAGCGCGGCGACGACGTTGCCGCAGAACGCCTGGGTGTGCGTGACGGCTCTCTGGTTCTCCACCGTGACGAGCGCCCGGGCGCCGGCGCGGGCGCCGAGGGTCGAGCCCGCGGTCGCCGTCACCGCGGCGTAGGGCGCCGGCGCGCCGGCGTCGATCGCCTCGACCAGGTCGCGGAACTCCCCCGACGAGGAGACGACGAGCAGCGCGTCCCCCGGCCGCCAGGTGAACGCGCCGCGCGCGAGCAGGCCGCTCGGCACTGCCTGCACCTCCGGCCCGCCGGGTCCTTCGAGCGAGGCGAGCCAGAGGGCGACGGCGACGTAGTAGGCGGCGCCGTTTCCGCTCGCGACGATCCTGCGGACGCCGGGGGCACCGAGCAGCGATGCGACGTCGGCAAAGCCGTCACGGGCGTCGAGCGTCGCGGCGAGCGTCGCGGGCAGCTCCGTCAGGTCGCGCCACAGGCCGGTCTCGTCGAGCACGGCTGCGAAGCCTATCGCCCGGCCTCGAACGCACACACTGCTGCGCCGACGACGCCGCCGTGCGGGGCAAGCGAGGAGCCGACGACCTCGAGCTCCGGCGCCGAGGGGTAGGCGAGCAACGACCGGCATGCCTCCTGCACCCGCACGTGGAACGCCGGCTCTGCGCCGAGGCCCCCGCCCAGCACGATCAGCGCGGGGTCGAGCGCATTGGCGAGCACGGCGAGCGCCTCGCCGAGCGCACCGGTGGCGGCGTCCACGAGCGCGGCCCGGGCCGGATCGGCAAGGACGGCCTCCGCGCGCTCGAGCCCGCTCGCAAGGGTGAGCGCGCGACCGCTCGCCACGATCTCCACGGGCGGCGCCCCCAGCACGATCGCGTGGCCGCGCGCACCTGCGTAGGGCCGCCCCTCGACGACGAGGCACACACTCGCGCCGGTGCCGACGATCGCGAAGAGGAACGGCGAGCGCCCGGCGCCGGCGCCGAAGAGCGCCTCCGCGCGTGCCGCCGCGCGCACGTCCGACTCGAGCGTGACGCGCGGCGCCTCGATCGCGGCCTCGACGTCGAGGCCGCGCCAGTCGATCGTGTCGCCGCTCGCGGGCCGGCCGCCGAGGTCGACGAGCTCGCACAGGCCGATGCCGACCGGCAGCTCGGCGCCGCCGAGGCCGGCGGCGAGGACGGCGCAGTCGGCCAGGACCGCCGCACCGCCGCGATCCGGCTGTGTCGGCAGCCGGCGCCGCTCGACGACCCTGCCGGTCTCGACGTCGACGAGGCCCGCGGCGATCTTCGTGCCGCCGACGTCGATGCCGACAGCCCGTTTCAACCCATGGCTCCCATCGCTCTATAGTCTCCTATCCCCGCCGGGAGGCGACCCCACAACCTCAGGGAGGGAACGTGAAGAGGCGCTCGGCAGTCGTCATCACCGCCATTGCCGTCCTGCTCGTCGCGATCGGCGCGGGCGTGTCGTACGGCGCGAAGAAGGAGACGACCACGCTGACGATGTGGTCGTACGACAACCAGGACCCGGGCCTTCAGCCCGTGCTCGAGCAGCTGAGCAGGGAGTTCGAGAAGAGCCACCCCGGCGTCAAGATCAACCTCGTCTTCAAGGACTTCAACAGCCTCGTCGGCACGGTGCCCCGCGCCCTCGCATCCGGCAGCGGGCCCGACGTGACCGAGGGCAACCAGGGCTACCAGACGGACGCGCAGCTCGTGAAGGCCAAGTTGATCATCCCTCTCACGAAGTACGTCAACAAGTACGGCTGGAACAAGCTCTACGCGCCGTCCACGTGGGGCATGTTCCGCTGGACGCCCGACGGGAAATCGTTCGGCAAGGGGCCAGTCTGGGGCATCTCGCAGACCGGTCAGAACGTCGTCGTCTTCTACAACAAGAAGAAGATTCGCCAGGCCGGCCTGAACCCGGACAAGATGCCGCAGACCTACGCGGGCTTCGAGAAGATGCTCGCCACGCTGCGGGCGAAGCTGCCGAAGGACGACCCCGTGATCATGGAGGGGAACAAGGAGGGCTACGGCTTCATCCATCTCTTCGGCGGCATCTGGGGCGCCAGCGAGAAGCCCACGGTCATCCGCAACTGGATCTACCACGTCCCCGGCTCCCGCTACGACACGCCGGGCACGATCAAAGCGCTCGGGCGGCTGCAGGCGTGGGCGAAGAACGGCTACTTCAACGCCGACTACAACGCCGTCGGGTACGACGCGGCCGCGGGTCTCTTCGCGAAGGGGAAGGGTGCGATGTGGATCGGCGGCGACTGGGACTCGACGATCATCAAGGCGCTCGGCGTGCAGAACCTGGGCGTGATGCCGATCCCGCCGGGGCCGAGCGGCCGGTGGGCGGGCGTCGGCGGCCTCTCGGGGCCGTGGCACATCTCCGCGAAGACGAAGAACGCCGACCTCGGCGCCGAGTGGCTGAACTACGTGATCACCTCGAGCCGGGCCAAGAGCCTGATGTTCAAGAACCAGCAGCTCCCGGCGGACCGCGCGGCCAAGCCGCCGACGAACGATCCGTACCTGACGCAGGTCTTCGACGCCTTCACGAAGGTCGCGAACGACGACGGGCTCCTGCTGTACACGGACTGGGCCTCGCCGTCGATGTACACGACGCTGCAGAACCAGTATCCAGAACCTGCTCGCGGGGCGGACGACGCCGCAGGCGATGGCGAAGGCCGTCCAGGAAGACTGGGCCAAGTTCGACAAGACGCTCCGCTGACGCCTACGCGTGGGGGTCGTAGACGCAGCTGACGCGGCTCGCCCGGATCAGGACGATCCGGGCGAGCCGCGTCCGGCCCCTGCGCGTCGGCGCCGGCGGCGCGGGCAGGCACCCGGCGACCCCGGCAACATCGGCTGGCTCTACGTCCTGCCCGGTCTTCTCTTCTACGTGCTCTTCACGCTCGCCCCCCTCCTCCACACGGTCTAGCTGCTCGCTCTTCTCGTGGGACGGGCTGACACCGCAAGACCTGGGTCGGGCTCGCGAACTACGGCGAGGCGATCCGCGACCACGTGCTGTTGAGCGCCTTCGTGCACTCGGCGGTGCTGATCGCGTTCTACGCCGTGATCCCGGTGGTGATCGGCCTGCTGCTCACGGCGGCGCTGACGCGGACGGTGATCCGCGGCTTCCGCTTCTTCCGCACCACGCTCTTCCTGCCGCAGCTGATCGCGGGTGTCGTGATCGCTCAGGCGTTCGTCTGGGTGTACGACGCGAACGGCCCGCTCAACCGCTTGCTCGACGTTCTCGGCCTCGAGTCGCTCGTGCGTCCGTGGCTCGGCGACTTCACCTGGGCGCTCCCCTCGATCGGCGCCATCGGCAGCTGGGTCACGTTCGGCCTCTGCATGGTGCTCTTCGTGGCCGGCGTGCAGAAGATCCCGCTCGAGCTCTACGACGCGGCGCGCGTCGACGGCGCCGGCGCCTTCCGCGAGTTCTTCGCGGTGACGCTCCCGGGGCTCCGCAACGAGATCCTCGTGGCCTTCGTGCTGACCACGATCAACGCCCTGCGCAGCTTCGACATCATCTACAACACGACCGCCGGCGGGCCGGGGAACACGACGATCGTTCCCTCCATGTACATGTACCAGAACGCGTTCCTGTTCAACCGGGTGGGATACGCCGCGTCGATCGCGACGCTCCTCGCGATCGCGATCTTCGTGCTCGCCGCGATCATGATCCGCATCGGCGACCGGAGCGAGGAGCGATGAGAGCGGCCCGGACCGAGCAGATCGGGACGTACGCCGTCCTCGGCACGTTCACGATCATCGCGATCTACCCGGTGCTGTCGATCCTCTTCCTCGCGCTGCACACGAAGAGCGACCTCGTCACGGGCTTTGCCCTCCCGACACAGCCGGACCTGTCCAGCTTCAAGGCCGCGTGGACGGACGGCAACTTCATGACCGGCTACAAGTCGAGCTTCATCGTCGCCGCCACGGTGACGGTGGTCTCGGCGGTGCTGTCGACGATGATGGGCTACGCGTTCGGGACGATGCGGTTCAGCGGCGACCGCATCGTCTTCCCGATCGTCCTGCTCGGGATCATCTTCCCGTACGAGGCGACGGTGATCCCGCTCTACTACGACTTCCAGAACGTCCCGCTGCTGCACTGGAACCTGCTCAACACGTACTGGGCGCTGATCCTGCCGCAGATCGGGCAGTCGGTCGCGTTCGGCGCGTTCTGGATGCGCGCGTTCTTCCGCTCGGTGCCTCGCTCGCTGATCGAGGCAGCGCGCATCGACGGCGCCACGAGCTTCGGCGTGCTCTGGCGGGTGCTGCTGCCACAGGCGAGGCCGGCGGTGATGACGATGTCCGTCCTCGTCTTCGTCTACACGTGGAACGAGTTCCTGCTCGCGCTCGTGCTCGTCTCGGGCAGCGAATCGCACCAGACGGCGCCGCTCGGCCTCAGCTTCTTCGCCGGCGCGGCGCGCGCGGGCGACCCGACGAAGGTGGCGGCCGCGGCCATGCTCGTGGCGCTGCCGATCCTGCTCGTGTACCTCTTCCTGCAACGGCATTTCGTTCGTGGAATGCTCGGCGGGGCGATGAAGGAATGAGGAGCTGACGGACTGATGGCGCGGATCAAGCTCGTCTACCTCGGCGGCGGCTCGACCAGGGCGGCCGGGACGATGGCGTCGTTCATGGCGAACGGCGCCGACTTCGACGGCTCCGAGGTCGTGCTCGTCGACCTCGATCCCGACCGGCTGGAGCTGATCCGCGTGCTCGCGCAGAGGATGGCAGGCGCCCGCGGGCTCGACATCGAGGTCACGGCGACGACCGACCGGCGCGCGGCGCTCGAGGGCTGCGACGCCGTCCTCTCCTCCTTCCGCCCGGGGGGCTTCGAGGCGCGGGTGCAGGACGAGCGGATCCCGCTCCAGCACGGCGTCATCGGCCAGGAGACGCAGGGCGCCGGCGGGTTCTTCATGGCCCTGCGCGCGATCGCGGTGCTGAAGGACGTCTGCGCCGAGATGGAGCAGGTCTGCCCCGGCGCGTGGATCTTCAACTACACGAACCCGGTCAACATCGTCGCCGAGGCGATCACCCACAACTCGCCGGTCAAGGTGGTCTCGCTCTGCGAGGGACCGATCTACTTCCGGGACACGATCGCCGCGTCGGCCGGCCTCGACCCGGCGAAGCTCCACGTCACGATGGTCGGCCTCAACCACGGCTGCTGGGGCGTCGAGCACGACTACGACGGGAAGGACCCGATGCCGCTCTTCGCCGAGGCGTGGGAGCGGCGGCGCGACGACCCGGCGCTCGAGCCGCGCGCCCGCCGCCAGCTCCAGCTCGCGGTCGCGATGGGCGCAGTGCCGGCGGACTACTTCGAGTACTACTACTTCACGGACGAGGTGCTCGACTACCTGCGCGCGAAGCCGAGCACACGGGCGGAGGACATCCTCGGCTGGTCGGCCGACTACTGGCGCCACTACGAGGAGCAGGCGGTGAGCGACGACCCGCAGCTCGACCCGGGCCGCTCACGCGGCGGCATCCACGAGCTGGAGCTCGCGATCGACGTGATGGACGCGATCTTCAACGACAAGGACGAGGTGCACCCGGTGAACATGCCGAACGCCGGCGGCGCTCTCGCGGGCTTCCCGGAAGACCTCGTGGTGGAGGTGCTCGGTCGCTGTCACGGCGGTGGCATCGACGTGATCCCGGCGCGGCCGCTGCCGCGCCACGTGCGCGGGCTCGTCGAGATGCTCGGCGAGTACCAGGCGCTCGCGGCGGAGACGGCGTGGAACGGCACGCGGCGCGACGGCATCCGCGCCCTCGCCGCGAATCCGCTCGTCCGGCAGGTCGAGCTCGCCGAGCGGCTGTACGACGCGCTCGCGGCCGCCCACCGCGACTACCTGCCCGAGCGGCTGCGGGCGGCCTAGGAGCGCGGTGGTGGGCACGCTTCTCCTCGGCGTCGACGGCGGCAACACGAAGACCCACGCGCTCGTCACCGACGCCGAGGGCACCGTGCTGGGGACGGGCGACGGTGGCACCGCCGACATCCACAACTCGACGCCGGAGGCGGCGCTGAACGAGATCGTCGCCGCCTGCCGCACGGCGCTCGCGAGCGCAGGGGCCGGTGCGGCCGACCTCGCCGCCTCTGGCTTCAGCCTGGCCGGCGCCGACTACCCCGAGGACTTCGACCTGCTGCGCGCCGGGCTGCGGGAGCGGCTCGGCCTCGCCGCCGATCCGGTGATCGTGAACGACGCGGTCGGCGCGTTGCGCTGCGGCACCGAGGACTCGGTCGGCGTCGCGGCCGTACTCGGCACCTACTGCGCGGTCGCCGGCCGCAACGCCGCGGGCGACCTGTTCCATTTCGGCTTCTGGCCCGACTCGACGGGCGCCTCCATGCTCGGCTCCGAGGCGCTCACCGCCATCTGGCGGCACATGCTCGACCTGGGCCCGTCGAGCTCTCTGGTCGACCGGGCGCTCGAGCGCTGGGGCTGCGCCGACGTCGGCGAGCTGCTGTACGAGTTCACGCGGATCGGCGGCCACCCGCCCTCCGAGCCCGGCCGCTTCGCCGAGGCCGTGCTCGACGAGGCGGAGGCGGGCGACGCCGTGGCGCGGGGGATCGTCGAGCGCGCCGGCCACCGGCTGGGGGACTATGCCCGCGTCTGCGCCACGCGCACCGGGCAGCTGGGCTCGCCGTTTCCGCTCGTCCTCACGGGTGGAGTCTTGCGCCACCCCTCACGCTCCTGCGCGCGGCGATCCACGAGCGCGTGCCCGACGGCGTCCCCGTCTACCCGGACGTGGAGCCCGTCGTCGGCGCGCTCCTCCTCGCAGCGGACGGGATCGGCGTTCGACCCGAACGTGCCCGGCTGCGCGCGGCGTCGGCGGCGGTGATCGGAGGCTGATGGGCGGCATCCGGCTCGAGGCGACGACGAAGGTCTACGCGAACGGGGTGAAGGCGATCGACGACGTCACGCTCGAGATCCGCGACGGCGAGTTCATGGTGCTCGTCGGGCCGTCCGGCTGCGGCAAGTCGACGCTCCTGCGCATGATCGCCGGGCTCGAGGAGGTGACGGGGGGCCGCATCCTGATCGGCGACGAGGACGTCACCGACCTGCGCCCGCGTGACCGTGACATCGCGATGGTGTTCCAGAACTACGCGCTCTATCCGCACATGACGGTCGAGGAGAACCTCGGCTTCGGCCTCAAGCTCCGGCGGGTGCCGAAGGACGAGCGCAGGAGCCGTGTGCGCGAGGTGTCGGAGACGCTGGGCCTGAAGGCGCTGCTGGATCGCCGGCCGGCCCTCCTCTCGGGCGGGCAGCGCCAGCGCGTGGCGATGGGCCGCGCGATGGTGCGGGAGCCGAAGGCGTTCCTGATGGACGAGCCGCTGTCGAACCTCGACGCCAAGCTGCGCGTCTCGATGCGCGGGGAGCTGACGCGCCTGCACGACCGGCTCGGGGTGACGACGGTGTACGTGACGCACGACCAGGTGGAGGCGATGACGCTCGGCCAGCGGGTCGCGGTGCTGCGCGACGGGGTGCTGCAGCAGTGCGACACCCCGCAGAGCCTCTTCCACCGGCCGGTGAACCTGTTCGTGGCCGCGTTCATCGGATCGCCGTCGATGAACGTCGTCGAGGCCACGGTTGCAGACGGCCGGGTGACGTTCGCGGGTCTCAGCCTGCCGCTGCCCGCGGGATCGTCACCGGTCGCGTCCGGCCCGCGCAGCGTGATCCTGGGGATTCGCCCAACCGACCTCCGGCTTGCGGCGGACGCGCCGGCCGACCAGCCGCGGATCATGGTTCGACCCGACGTGGTCGAGGAGCTCGGAGGCGTCTCGAACCTGCTCTTTCCCGCTCGACGCGCCGCGCGTCGCCACCGACGCCACGCGTGCCGCCTTCGAGGCGGCGACAGACGACGAGGCGACGCTGCTCGCCGACGACCTGCGCGCCCGCTTCTGCGCGGCGATCGACGGCCGGCGGCCGATCGCGCTCGGGGACGACGTCGAGCTGGCGGTCGACCACCGCCACCTGCATTTCTTCGATCCGGAGACCGGGGCGACGATCACCGGAGCCGCCGGGAGCGGCTGAGGGTGCGGGCTAGGCCGGCGCGGCGCCGGCGAGCGGCGGCGCGGTGAGGCCGAGCTCTGCGCCCGCGGCGATCAGCTCGGCCTCGGTGACGGCGCCGCCGATGCCGGTCGGGGTCATCACGGCGAGGCCGGCGTAGAGGACGGCCCAGCGCAGCCGGTCGGCCGGCTCCGCACCGCGCAGGTCGGCCCAGACGTAGGCGGCGACGAGCAGGTCGCCCGCGCCGGTCGAGTCGACAGGGTGCTCGACGCGCCGGCCTGCCGCGGTCAGCGTCTCGCCTCCGCAGACTGCGAGCGCTCCTTCGCCTGCGAGCGTGACGACCACCGTCTCGGCGAGCGCGGCGAGCTTCGCGGCGCGCGTCGTGCACGGTCGTCTCGCCGGTCAGGCCGAGCACCTCCCGCTGGTTGACGAAGAACGCGCGCGCGCCGTCGAGCGCGGCCGGCGGCCGGCCCACGAAGGCACGGGCGTCGTCGTCGCCGCAGGTCACGTAGCCCGCGGCGCCGTCCGGGATGACATGGAGCTGGTCGAGGCTCGCCGCCACCGCCCGCGGCGCGTGTGCGGCGACGTCGGCGGCCGACGCGCGGGCGCCGGGGTCGACCGTGACCATGGCCCGGTCGCCGCCGAACGGGAGCACGACCGTGGTGGGAGTGCGCTTGGCCGACCGCGTCGCGATCCGGCTCCACGCCCTCGTCGGCCAGCGCAGCGCGGACGAGGTCCCCTGCCACGTCGTCGCCGAGCGGGGCGGCGACCGCGGCGGAGAGACCGAGCCTGGCGGCGCCGACTGCGGTGATGGCGCCGCCGCCGGGCGAGCGCAGCAGCTCCGCGGCAAACTTCTCCTCGCCGAGCGCGGGCAGCGACTCGAGCCCGACGAAGGTCAGGTCGAGGAAGACGGGGGTGGCGACGACGAGGTCCGTCACGGAGGTCCGAGGATAGCGGTGTGCCTGCTCACGCGACGAGCGCTCGGAGGACGTCGCCCGAGAGCTCCGCCTTGTCGACGAAGCCGCGCGCGCCCGAGTCGGCGATCAGCGAGCCGAAGTCGGAGCCGTCTCGGCTCGAGGCGAGCACGATCGCGGTCTGCGAGCCGGCGTCGCGCAGGCGAGCAGCGACCTCGAAGCCGGTGATGTCGGGCAGGCCGATGTCGAGCAGGACGACGTCCGGCTCGAGCCGGAGCGTCTCGGCCACGGCCGACTCGCCGTCGGTGGCGGTGCCCACGACGACGAACCCGTCGGTCTCGAGCACGACCTGCGCCATCGCACGGAACGACGGGTGATCGTCGACGATGAGGATCGTCTCGTTCAGCGCGCGCGCTCCGTCATCGCCCAATCGCGTGTCATCGCCCAATCGTGTCACCAATGGCACCCGCTGCGAAGAAGGGTGAGATCCTAGGCGACCCGCTCGGCCCAGTCGCCGTACAGGCTCGTGTAGGCACCGCCACGGGCCATCAGCTCGGCGTGTGTCCCCTGCTCGACGATCTGCCCCTCGGCGAGGACGACGATCAGGTCGGCGCCCTGGATCGTCGACAGCCGGTGGGCGATCACGAAGGCCGTGCGCCCGTCGAGGAGGCGCCGCAACGCCCCCTCGATCACGCGCTCGGTGCCGATGTCGACGGACGAGGTCGCCTCGTCGAGGATCAGGATGCGCGGGTCGGCGAGGAGCGCGCGGGCGAAGGCGACGAGCTGCCGCTGCCCGAGCGAGAGCCGGAAGCCCCGCTCGCCGAGCTCGGTGTCGTAGCCTTGCTCGAGCTCGCGGATCCAGCCGTCCGCCCCGACGACGGCCGCGGCCTGCTCGATCTCGGCGCGCGACGCGTCGGGCCGGGCGAAGGCGATGTTCTCGGCGACGGTGCCGGCGAAGAGGAAGCCCTCCTGCGGCACGACCCCGAGCTGCGCGCCGCAGCGAGCGCTGCGTCGACGTCGCGGAGGTCGTGCCCGTCGATCGTGATCCGGCCCTCGCGCGGGTCGTAGAAGCGGGCGATCAGCTTCGCGATCGTCGACTTGCCGGCACCGGTGCGGCCGACGAGCGCGACCGTCGTCCCGGCCGGGACGTCGAGGTCGATGCCGTGCAGCACCTCGGGCAGCCGAGCCGTAGCCGAAGCGCACGCCCTCGAAGCGGACGCGGCCGTCGATGCGCGGCAACGCGACCGCACCCGGGGCGTCGACGATCTCGCGGCTCCTCGTCGAGCACGTCGATGATCTTGTCGAGCGCCGCCGTGGCGGAGAGGAACGTGTTGTAGAGCTGCGAGAGCTGCTGCACGGGGTCGAAGAAGTTGGCGAGGTAGAGCGAAGAAGGCGAGCAGCGTCCCGATCGTCACCTGGTCGTGCATGACGAGGTAGCCGCCGTACCCGAGCACGATCGCGGTCGCGAGCGAGGCGAGAAAGTCGACGGCCGGGAAGTAGAGGCCGTTGAGCACGATCGTCTCGTAGTTGGCGTCGCGGTAGAGGCTGTTGATGCCGCGGAAGCTCGCCTGGTTGCGCGGGCTCGCGGGCGTACGACTGCACGACGCGCATGCCCGCGATGTCCTCCGCCAGGGTGGCGGTGACGAGGCCGATGCGCTCGCGCACGCGGCGGTAGGCGCGGTTCGAGCGAATGCGGAACCACATCGTCGCGAGCGCCATCAGCGGCAGGATCGAGAGCGTCGCGAGCGCGAGCCGCCAGTCGAGCACGAACAGGACGACGGCGGTGCCGACGACGAGCGTCGTGTTCTGGACGAGGCAGGTGACGCCGTCGGTGACGAGCTGGTCGAGCGCCTCGACGTCGTTCGTGATGCGGCTGACGATGGCGCCGGTGCGGTTGCGCTCGAAGTAGCCGAGCGAGAGCCGCTGCAGGTGCGAGAACAGCCGCCCGCGCAGGTCGGCGAGAACCCGCTCCCCGACCCAGCCGGTGAGATAGGTCTGCACGGAGGAGAGGCCGAAGGTGGCGAGGCCGGTGGCGACGAAGGCGACCACGATCCACACGAGCGTGCGCAGGTCGCCGGCCTTGATGCCCTGGTCGACGGCGAGCTTGGCGAGGAGCGGCGGCACCAGGGCGACGAGCGTGAACGCGAGCAGCGAGACGACGGCGCCGGCGGTGCGCGCCCGGTAGGGGAGCGCGAGCCGCGCGAGCAGGCCGAGGCGGCGGCGCGTCTGGCGCCACGACCAGTCGCCGACCTTGCCGCCGCGCTCGTCGGAGAGGTGGCTGCCCGCCTGCCACACCTTCATGCCGACACCCCGATCTCCTGGAGCAGCCCGTAGTCGTGGATCTCGCGATAGACGGGCTCGTCGTGCAGCAGCTCGTCCTGCGTGCCCTGCCGCGACGATGCGGCCGCGCTCGAGCACGACGACGGTGTCGGCGAGCGCGATCGTGGAGAGCCGGTGCGCGATGATGATCGTCGTGCGGCCCCGCATCACCTCGGCGAGCCCGGCGCGGATGCGCGGCCTCGGTGGTCGCGTCGACCGAGGCGGTGGCGTCGTCGAGGATGAGGATGCGCGGGTCGATCACGAGCGCCCGGGCGATCGCGAGCCGCTGCCGCTGCCCGCCCGAGAGCGTGATGCCGCGCTCGCCGATGACGGTGTCGTAGCCGTCGGGCAGCTGCTCGATGAACTCGTGCGCCTGGGCGGCGCGGGCGGCGCGCCTCGACCTGCTCCTCGCGGCGCGTCCGGGACGCCGAAGGCGATGTTGTCGCGGACGCTCGCCGAGAAGAGGAACGGGTCCTGGGAGATGACGCCGATCTCGCGGCGCAGCGAGCGCGCGCGTCACGTCGCGCACGTCGACGCCGTCGACGAGCACGCGCCCCTCGGTGGCGTCGTAGAACCGCGGCACGAGCGAGGCGAGCGTCGTCTTGCCCGAGCCGGTGGCGCCGATCAGCGCCACGGTGCGTGCCGGGCTCGACCTCGAGGTCGATGTCGTGCAGGACGGGACGGTCGGCGTCGTAGCCGAAGTCGACGCCCTCGAAGACGACCCTGCCGGGGCCGTCGGGAAGCTCGCCCGCGCCGGGCGCGTCGGCGACCTCCTCGGGCTCGTCGATCACCTCGAAGATCCGCTCGCCGGAGGCGGTGGCGCGCTGGGCCTGGCCGATCCACATGCCGAGCATCCGCAGCGGCACGACCAGCATCATCGAGCAGCAGGTTGAAGGCGAAGAAGCCGCCGAGCGTGAGCTCGCCCTGCACGACGTAGTCCGGCCGGCGGCGAGCAGCACGGCAGCCTGGGCGAGCAGGGCAGGAACGTGAGCAGCGGCACGTACAGCGCCCGCTGCCGGTTCGCCCGCACGCTCCAGCGGAAGACCTCGTCGGCGGCGTGCCGGAAGCGCTCCTCGACGCTGCTCCTCCTGCGCGAACGACTTGACGACGTGGACGCCGACGATCGACTCCTCGGAGACGGTGGCGACGTCGGCGAGCTTCTGCTGCACGTCGCGCAGGACCGGGTGGGAGACGTGGCTGTAGCGGTAGGCGATGCCGATCAGCAGCGGCGTGATCGCGAGCGCGATCAGGGCGAGCCGCCACTCGTAGACGAAGAGGACGGCGGTGACGGCGACGATCGTGATCACGTGCTGCACGAAGAAGATGAGGCCGTAGCCGAGGAAGAAGCGGATCGTCTGCAGGTCGACGGTCGCGCGCGACATCAGCTGGCCGGTCTGGTGCCGGTCGTAGAAGCCGAAGGAGAGGCGCAGCAGGTGCGCGTAGAAGCGCGTCGCGCATGTCCCACTCGACGCCGAGCGCCTGCTTCCCGGAGATGAAGCGCCGCCCCAGCATGAGCAGCGCCTTGATCACGCCGACGGCCAGGATGGCGGCGATCAGCCACGTGAGCGTGCCGGAGTCGGGGTCGTCGCGCAGCTCGTCGATGACGACGCCGGTGAGCACGAGCACGCCGATCGCCGCTCCCTGCGAGAGGATCGCGAGCAGCGTCGAGACGGCGAGCGACAGGCGATAGGGCCGCAGGAAGCGCAGCAAGCGGGCGAACGTGTGCAGGTTGGAGCCGGCCATGCAGCCATCGTAGGGCGAGGCCACGCCTCGCCCGCGGGTGCCGGCGGCTAACGCTCTGCGGAGAGACGTTCGCGGAAGGCGCGGCGGAGCTCGTCGACGGAGCCGCCCGCGAGGGTGCGGTCCGTGAGCTCCTCCTGCTCGGCGCGGTCGAACAGGTCGAGGAAGGCGCTGATCTTCGGCTCGGGCCGGGTCGGCCTCGTGCCCGGGCGCCAGCCTGCGCGTTGCTCGAGCTGCAGGAGGTCGGCGCGCTCACCGTCGGTGAGCGTCGGCTCGTGACGGTCGAGCAGGGCAGATAGCTCGGAGCGCAGCTGTTCGACTCGGTCGGTCATCGTGCGATCTGTGGATCCCGGAGCGTTACCGCAGGCGGTAGACGATGCGGCCGCGGTCGAGGTCGTACGGGGAAAGCTCGACCCGTACACGGTCTCCGGGGAGCATGCGGATCCGGTAGCGCTTCATCCGGCCGGCGGTGTAGCCGATCATCTCGTGCCCGTTGTCGAGCTTGAGCCTGAACATCCGGTTGCGGAGGGCCTCGGTGATCTCGCCCTCCATCTCGATCTTCTCTTCCTTGACGGCGATAGCGCATCTCCTTTCGTCAAGTTCGTTGGCGGCGCGGGGCCCGTGACCGCCGAAGCGGCCACGGGCATCCAGCACTACGAGACGACGACGACGTTGGTCGCCTCCGGCCCCTTCGAGCCCTCGCGGGCCTCGAACGTGACCTTCGCCCCTTCCGGAAGCGACTTGAAGCCGTCACCGGCAATGTTGCTGTGATGCACGAACAGGTCCTTCGACCCCTCGGCGGGCTCGATAAAACCAAAGCCCTTTGCATCGTTGAACCACTTAACGGTTCCTTCTGCCATAGAAATACACCTCCCCTACATATTCACGAACGCGTAAGGAAGGCGCACACGCGCAGACCGGACTCGCTCTTAACTACCGTCCACGGTAGCAGCTGGGGGCGGAACCGGTCAGACAGCGTCCGGTTTCTGCCCGTCAGCCGGCCCCGAGGCTGGCCTCGAGCAGCGGCACCACCTCGTCGGGCTGCGGGTAGCGCCCGAGCATCGACTTCGTGAACACGAGCTCGCCGTCCACGTGCACGTCGAAGATGCCGTTCGCCCCGGGTACCAGCTCGACGGCGCCGACCACGTGCTCCCATTCCTCGAGGATCCGCGCCGCCAGACCGGCGGCGTTCGGCCGCGCCCCTCAGGGGACGCAGTACTCGATCCGCACGCGGTGGCGCTCGGCCATCCTGCGATTCAAGCAGACCGGCGGCCTTGCCCTCGCCGCAAGCACTATACTTAGTGAAGTAATGCCATAATCCGCTGCCGGGCGACGAGCCCGCCCCAGGGCCGACCGGCACCCTGATCCGAGACACGAGGAGGACGCACGATGACATTGCAGCTCGGCGACGTGGCACCGGATTTCGAGGCGGACACGACGGAGGGGCACATCCACTTCCACGAGTGGATCGGCGACTCCTGGGCGGTCCTGTTCTCGCATCCCAAGGACTTCACTCCCATCTGCACCACCGAGCTCGGCTACATGGCGAAGATCAAGCCCGACTTCGACCGCCGCGACGTGAAGATCATCGGGCTCTCGGTCGACCCGGTCGACCGGCACGCGGCCTGGGCCAAGGACATCGAGGAGACGCAGGGCCACGCGCCCAACTACCCGATGATCGCGGACGTGGACTTCAACGTCTCGAAGCTCTACGGGATGCTGCCCGCGAGCACCTCGGGCGATCCCCTCGAGCGGACGCCCGCCGACAACCAGACCGTGCGGAACGTGTTCGTGATCGGCCCGGACAAGAAGGTCAAGCTCGTCCTCGTCTACCCGATGACGACCGGCCGGAACTTCGACGAGGTGCTGCGCGTGATCGACTCGCTCCAGCTGACGGCGAAGAACCGCGTCGCGACGCCCGTGAACTGGAAGCAGGGCGACAAGGTGTTCATCGCCGGCTCGGTCTCGAACGACGAGGCGAAGGAGATCTACCCGGACGGGTGGGAGGAGCCGCGCCCCTACATCCGGATCGTGCCGCAGCCGAGCTGACGCCGGCGCGGTAACAAGCTCTGCTCGAGACGGCGCGGGCCGGGGCCGTACCCGGTCCGCGTCGAGCGCGGCCCGCGCTAGGCGGGCACCGCGCGAGGGGTCGCGGCTCCGACCAGAAGGTCGAGCGCGTCGTACACGTCCTGCACCTGCTCGCGCGTGAGCGTGTCGACGTCGCAGCCGCCGGTGGCGCGCTCGACGAGCGCGACGACGCGGTCGCGGTCGACGACGCCGTCGGGCAGGACCAGGCCGGCCGAGCGGGCGAGGCCGAACACCCTGCGGATCTGCGGCTCCGTCGCCGGCCGCGTGTCGCCGCGGGTGCGCAGCCGCATGTAGGCGACGTGGTCGAGCTGCACGGTCTCCGGCGCGATCCCCTCGTCGAGCAGCACGCGCAGCAGCGCGGCGGTGGCGAGCACGTCGCCGAGGGCCTGGTGCGCGCCTGCGAGCACGATCCCGCGCCGCTCGCAGATCGACTCGAGCCGGTGGTTCGGCGCGCGCGGCTCGAGCAGCCGGAAGGCCTCGAGCGTGCACGCGACCGCGGCGGGCCGGTACTCGATCCCCGCCCGGGCGAAGGCGTTCTGCAGCATGGGCAGGTCGAAGCCCGCGTTGTGGGCCACGAACACGACCCTTGCGGACGCCGGTCCGGACGCTTGTGACACAGTGTCACAAGCGAGCCGGCCGAGCACCTCGCCCGCGATCTCCTCGAAGCACGGCGCGGCCGCCACGTCCTCGTCGCCGATGCCGTGGATCGCCGTCGCCTCCGGCCGGGATCGGGCACGACGGCCGCACGAGCCACGTCGAACGTGCCGTCTCGGCCCCGTCGGCGTCGAGCAGCACCACCGCGAGCGAGACGATCTCGTCGACGGCGGGATCGGTGCCGGTCGTCTCGCAGTCGAACACCGCGTAGGCGGCGGGAGCGGCCACCTCGCGCCTGAGGCGCACCGAGCCCGGGAGCTCTGCGGACACCCAGGGGACACGGCCGATCGGGACGACACTGGCTTGCGGGGCCATGTCTCGAGGATGTCCGGTGCATCGGACGGTGCCGTTGCCTCTACGCCGAGCGGCTCACCAGGGAATCTCGTCGCCGTCTGCGTGGAAGAAGCGGCCGCTCTTGTCCGCGTCGAGCTCGTCGAGGCGCGCGATCAGCCCGGCGGCGGACTCCGGCGGGTCGATGCCCCCTGCGCCGCCCGTCATCTCCGTGCGCACGAACCCCGGGTGCAGCACGAGGACGTGGATGCCGCGCGGGCCGAGCTCGTGCGCGAGGTTCGCGCCGGCCATGTTGAGCGCCGCCTTCGACATCCGGTAGCCGTAGCTCCCGCCCGACGGGCGGTCGCCGATCGACCCGGCCTTGCTCGAGACGAGGCCGATCTCGCGCCCCCGGCCCGAGCCGAGGCAGCAGCGCGGAGACGATGCGGAGCGGCCCGAGGGCGTTGACCTCGAACTGCTCCCGCGCACCGGCGAAGTCGAGTGCGTCGAGCTGGTCGGGACGCAGGACGCCGGCGTTGCACACGAGCACGTCGACCGCCCCGCCGCCGGGCAGGCGGTCGAGCGCCCGGGCGAGCACGGCCCCGGCGTCGTCTCGCGTCACGTCGACGCCGTCTGCCACCGTGCAGCCGGTCGCGTCGAGCTCGGGCGAGGAGCGCCGGCAGGCGGCGACGACGGTCGTCGCCGCGCGCCTGCAGCTGCCGGCAGAGCTCGAGCCCGATCCCGCGATTCGCCCCCGTCACGACCCACGTCGCCATCCTCTAGTAGGGGTTCCTGGGCGAGCGGTCGTCCGACAGCGACGTCCGATTTCGCAGCACCAGCGCCTCGATCGCGTCTGCCACGTGCACCTCGGCGATGTGGTGGTCGCCGCGCTCCACCCGGAGCTTGTGCGCCTGGAGCAGCACATCGGCGTGCGTGACGCCGAACGGCGGCTCGAAGCGATAGGACGCGAGCTCGATCGTGAGGCCGAGCGGGTCGTCGAAGTAGATCGAGTCCATGAAGCCGCGGTCCTTGACGCCGCTGTGCCGGATCCCCCGCTCGTCGAGACGCGCCACGGCCTGGTCGAACATCACCTTCGAGAGCGACAGCGCGATGTGGTGCACGCAGCCGGGATCCGTCGGGGTGCGGCTCGGATCGGGTACACGCTCCTCGTTCGTGAAGACGGTGATGAGGCGGCCGTCGCCGGGGTCGAAGTAGAGGTGGCTCTCTCCCTCGTTGTCGAGATTGGGTTGCTCGAACACGAACGGCATGCCGAGCAGGCCCTCCCAGAAGTCGATCGATGTCTGCCGGTCGGCGCCGACGATCGTGATGTGGTGCACGCCCTGGCTCTGGAGCTTCAGCATCGGCCTGGTCCCTCCGTGGTGGTCGAACCTGGATTTGTACTCGCTCGGCAGGGGGCCGGGGCGCGCCTCGCTGCGACTTTCTCTTCCCCGCGTAAGGAAACGCCGGCTACCCGGTTGTGGAGACAACGGATCTCGTCCACAACCGAAGGGAGAACACCATGAAGGTCCGCATCCCCAGCCCGGCCATGATCATCGCCGTCATCGCGCTCCTGTTCGCGCTCAGCGGCACCGCCGTCGCCGGCGCGCTCATCACGGGCGCGCAGATCCAGAACAACACCGTCTCGAGCCTCGACCTGACGAACAACACGGTGAAGGCCGTCGACGTGCAGAACAACTCGCTCACGACGTTCGACGTGATGAACGGCACGCTGCGCGCCGTCGACTTCGCGCCGGGCGTCCTCAAGGGAGGTCCCGCAGGCCCGGCCGGCCCCGCCGGCGCTCAGGGCGCCGCCGGCCCGCAGGGTGCTCCGGGCCTCGCCGGCCTCGAGATCGTCGTCGCGGAGACCGCCAGCGACTCCGACAGCCCGAAGCAGGTCGAGGCGCTGTGCCCGGCCGGCAAGCAGGTCGTCGGCGGTGGCGGGCACATCTACAACGCTGCCACTGACGCGGCGCTCGACGAGAGCTACCCCGCCAGCACGACGAAGTGGCGGGCGACGGCCTACGAGGTCGTCGGCACGGCGGCGAACTGGAAGATCGCCGCCTACGC
Source organism: uncultured Gaiellaceae bacterium (assembly GCA_963787085.1). Classification (GTDB taxonomy): domain Bacteria; phylum Actinomycetota; class Thermoleophilia; order Gaiellales; family Gaiellaceae; genus Gaiella. The sequence goes on from CAWBBO010000005.1 coordinate 192,250, forward strand.
CATCTGCGCGGTCGTGCCGGCGTAGCGGCACAGGCTTGATCGGGGGGAACGTGGGCGCGGCGCAAGCCGCGCCCACGTTCGGGCCGCCGGCCTCGATGATGCAGTTCTTCTCGGGCCCGGCGTCGCAACAGGTACGTGAAGTTCCTCGTCCTCGCCACGATCGACCTCGACGTCGACTGGCCGTAGAGCCGCACAGCGCACAGGTGGCTTTCCGGGGGCCGGAGCGATCCGGCCCCCGACCGGTGCAGGGCCGTAAGGAATCGGCCCGCTCCCGGTTGTAGTGACATGAGCGAACACCACACCCACATCGACGCTCCTCGACGTGGACGAAGCCTGGCTCGCCGAATGGGCGGCCGAGGGCATCGCCGCGCTCGAGCAGCACCTCGCCAAGCACGCCGCGTTCGCGGAATACCTCCGCTCGCGCAACGGCCTACACTCCGACGATGGCGACCGTCGCCCGGACGCCTGACGCCGAGGTCCTGCGCCGGCTTCGCGCGCGGGACGCTACGGCCTGGGACCTGCTCTATCGCGAGCACCAGCCACGCCTGCGCGCGTTCGCCTACCGGCTGGCCGGCAACGTGCACGACGCGGACGACCTCGTGCAGGAGACGTTCGTGCGTGCGGTGCCACGGCTCGATCGCCTCGACCCGGACACGACCGACGTCTCCGCCTACCTGTTCGCCACGCTTAAGAACCTGTTCCTCAAGCAGGTCGAGCGCCGCAAGCGGCAGGAGCCGATGGCCGAGGTGCCCGAGCCGGCGCTGCCCGCACCGATCGAGGACGACCCCCAGCGCAGCCTGCTGCTGCGGAGCCAGCAGTACGAGGTGCGGATCGCGAACGCGCGACTGCAACCGCGCCAGCGTCTCGTGCTGGCGCTGCGCGAGCTGGAGGACCGCTCGTACGCCGAGATCGGCGAGCTCGTCGGCATGAAGGAGAACGCGGTCGCACAACTCATCTTCCGCGCGCGCGAGGGCCTGCGCACCGAGCTGCGCCTCGCCCAGGTCGACCCCGAGTCGCTGCCCGAGGAGTGCCGCCGCTTCCTCCCCCTCCTCGCCGCCCACCTGGACGGCCAGCTCAAGGGCGCGCGGCAGCGAGGAGACGCTCGCCCACCTCGAGAGCTGCGAGCGCTGCCAGGCCGCGCTCGCCGACATGCAGGAGGCCTCGCGCCGCTACCGCACGATCTTCCTGCCGCCGCTCGCAGCAGACGAGGCGCGCGCCGCCGTCGACGAGCGGCTGGAGGCAGTCGGCTACTGGTCGTCGACCGCAGCCAACCGGCGGGCGAGGCGCTTCAGAAGCGCCGGCGCGCTCGCCGCCGCTGTGCTCGTGCTCGGTGGAGGCGGCGCCGCCCTGGGCGTGGGGCTCACCCGCGACGACACGACCGAGGCCGTGGCCACGACGACGCCGGTGTCGACCGAGCGCGCCACGACGACCGCCGCCGCCCGCACGGAAGCGGTGACGACGGAGCCCGCCGCGCAGCCCCCGCCGAAGCAAAAGCCGAAGCAGAAGCAGAAGCCGAAGGTCGTGGCGCCCGCGGTCACGGAGACCTCCGAGCCGGCGATCCCGCCGACGACGGCCGTGACCCCGCCTCCGACGACCGCGCCGGCAGTGACGACGACGCCGAAGCAACCGAAAGCGAAACCAAAGCCGGCGCCCCAGCCCGAGCCTGAGCCGGCGGTCACGTCGAAGCCGCCCGCGGCGGACACGAAGGCGCCCATCGTGACGATCACGAGCGGGCCGGCCGCGGCCACCTCGACGGACGCCGCCGAGATCGGCTTCAAGGCGAACGAGGCCGCCGTCTCGTTCTCCTGCTCGTTCGACGGTGCGGCGTACACGGCCTGTGCCAGCCCCGCCGTGCTCACCGCGCTCGCCGCCGGCCAGCACCAGTTCGCGGTGAAGGGAGAGGACAAGGCGGGGAACGTCGGCGCGCCGGCGTCGGTCGCCTGGACGTACACGCCGCCCGACACGACGCCGCCGGTGGTGACGATCGGCTCGGGGCCGGCATCGCCGACCACGGACACCGGTGCGAGCTTCACGTTCTCGTCGAACGAGCCGGGCTCGTCCTTCGCCTGCTCGCTCGACGGAGGCGCGTTCGCACCCTGCGGCAGCCCGGCGTCGTACACCTCGCTCGCCGTCGGCTCGCACTCCTTCGCGGTGCAGGCGGCGGACACAGCGGGAAACACGGGCGCGCCTGCGACCCACACCTGGACCGTCGTCGCGCCCCTGCCGGACCTGCTCGTCGGCTCGCTCGCGAAGAACACGCATCACGATCCGAAACCAGGGCGCCGGTCGCGGCCGGCCCGTCGACGCTCACGATCACGCTCGTCGGCACGTTCAGCGTGCCGAGCATCCAGCCCGGCGCCTCGATCACGTTCTCGTGGTCGACCTGCCGCGTCGGCACCTACTCGGCGATCGTCGACCGCACGAATGTGGTCGCCGAATCGGACGAGACGAACAACCGCGCGAGCCGCGTCAACACCTGCCCGTAGCGACGGCTCAGCGGCAGCGGGCCGCGCGCTCGAGCAGCAGGGCGCGCTCGCGCTCGTTGCGGGTCAGCGCCGCCGCGCGCTCGAACTCGGCGCGCGCCTCCTCGAGCCGGCCGAGCCTCACGAGCAGGTCGCCGCGCACGCTCGGCAGCAGGTGGTAGCCCGCGAGCGCCGGCTCGTCGGCGCAGCGCGTCGACGAGCTCGAGCCCGGCCGCCGGGCCGAACGCCATCGCCGACGCGCGACCGCGCGGTTCAGCTCGACGACCGGCGACGGCGCGACGCTGGGCGAGCGCGTCGTAGAGCGCCGCGATGCGCGCCCAGTCGGTCTCCGTCGGCGTCGCGCGCGCGCGCGTGGCAGGCGGCGATCGCGGCCTGCAGCGCGTAGGGGCCGAGCGCGCCGCCGAGCGCCTCGGCGCGCGTCGAGCGCCGCGAGCCCGCGCCGGATGAGCAGCCGGTCCCAGCGCGCCGCGGTCCTGGTCGAGCAGCAGGATCGGCTCGCCCGTCCGGGCCGACGCGCGCGCGCGAGCCGCGACGCCTGGATCTCCATCAGCGCGACGAGGCCGTGCACCTCGGGCTCGCGCCGGCACGAGCTCGGCGAGGATGCGGCCGAGCCGCAGCGCCTCCTCGCAGAGCGCGCGGCCGCATCCAGTCGTCGCCGGCGGTGGCCGCGTAGCCCTCGTTGAAGATCGAGGTAGATCACCTCGAGCACCGACGGCGAGCCGCTCGGCGCAGCTCGTCGCCGCGCGGGCACCTCGAACGGCACGCGCGCCTCGGCGAGCGTCCGCTTGGCGCGCACGATGCGCTGCGCGATCGTCGGCTCCGGCACGAGGAACGCGCGCGCGATCTCCTCGGTCGTGAGGCCGCCGAGCAGGCGCAGCGTGAGCGCGACGCGCGCCTCGGTCGAGAGCACCGGGTGGCAGGCGGTGAAGATCGAGGCGCAGCAGGTCGTCGCCGACGTCGTCGTCGAGCGCGGCGTCGAGGTCGGGCTCGGCGCCTGCGCGCTCGCTCGAGCTCGCGCGCCGAGCTCGCTCGTGCTTGCGCTCGAGCAGCGCTCGCTGCGGCGCAGGCGGTCGATCGCGCGGTGCTTGGCGGTGGCCATGAGCCAGGCGCCCGGGTTGTCCGGGACGCCCGACTCCGGCCACTGCTCGAGCGCGGCGACGAGCGCGTCCTGCGCGAGCTCCTCGGCCAGGCCGACGTCGCGCACGATGCCGCGCGAGGCCGGCGATGAGCCGCGCCGACTCGATCCGCCAGACGGCGTCGATCGCGCGATGCGTGTCGGCGTCGGCACGCCGCCGATCACAGCACTCCCGGCGTCGGCGCAGCCGCCGGCCTACTCGCTGCCGCGCGATCTCGGCGCGCAGCCGCTCCTCCTGCTCGCGCAGCTCCGGGCGTGAGCTCGTCGCCGAAGTCCTCGGCCTCGAACACCGGGCGGATCTCGATCTCGGACGTCCTCGCCGTGCGGGTTCGGGCAGCGCTTGACCCACTCGATCGCCTCGTCCATCGACTTCACCTGCCAGAGCCAGAAGCCGGCGATCAGCTCCTTCGTCTCGGCGAACGGGCCGTCGATCGACGCGTGCGCTCGCCGCCCGACGAAGCGGACGCGCGCGCCCTTCGAGCTCGGGTGCAGCCCCTCGCCGGCGAGCATCACGCCGGCCTTGACCAGTTGCGCGTTCCACTCGCTCACCCACATCCGGCCGCGCGAGTCCGACCAGACGCGGCGCGCGCCCTGGCCCGCGCGTCGGCGGGCGCAGCACGGTCGCCCTGCCGGTGCGGACGTCGATCCGCGCGACGTGGCTGCCGGCGAGCGACGCGTAGCAGACCTGACCCTTCGGCGTCGTCGCGATCCCGTACGGGCCCGCGCCGAGCGGCGCGCTGAAGACGCGCAGCGCGCCCGACTTCGGGTCGAGCCGGCCGTAGATCACCGCTCTGGCCGGTGAACCACAGGATCCCGTCGCGTGTCGAACGTCGCCGTGTTGAGGTTCGCGCAGCCGGCTCGAGGCGGGGAGCGGAAGGTCTTGACGGCGGAGCGTCGCCGGGTCGACGCGGACGATCGCGTCGAGCCCGCTGTCGGTGACCCACGCGCGCGCCGTCGGGCCCGACGATGACCGTATTCCCCAGTTCGCGGTCATGACACGTGGTCGACGAGGTGCTCCAGCGCGCTCACTGCGTGGGAGGGCGGCGGCAGCGCCGCGATCTCGGCAGCGAGGGCACGCGCCGATTCCCGGTAGTGCGTCGAGCCGAGTAGGGAGCGCATGCTCTCACGGACCGCGCTCGGGCTGAGCTCGTCCGGCTGGAGCGCGAGGCCCGCGCCCGCGGCGACGACACGGTCGGCGTTCGAGAACTGGTCGGCGCCCTGCGGCACGACGAGCAACGGGAGCCCGTGCGCGAGCGCACCGAGCATCGAGCCGGAGCCGCCGTGGGTGACGACGGCGGTGCAGTGCGGCAGCAGCTCGGCCTGCGGCACGAACCGCCGGACGCGCACGTTCGCAGGCTGCGCCCCGAGCATGGCCGGGTCGTTCTGCGCCCCGACCGTGACGACGACGTCCACGTCCTCACCCACGAGGCCGTCGAGGATCGTCCGGAACACGTCCGCGGCCCGGTTCCAGATCGTGCCGAGCTGACGTAGACGACCGCCCGGCCGCCCAGGCCGTCGAGCACGTCGGGAAGCGGCGCGTCGGCCGCCGGCGTGTCGGCCGTCTGGATGTGCAGCGTCGGGCACCCGATCGCCGCGGTCTCCGCGACCTGGAGGCGCGGAGGGCACGGGTCGAGGTAGAGCTGCCGGTACAGCCCGGCCGTTTCGTCGGGCTCGAGCCCGTGCTCGACCCAGATCGGGGCAGCGGCCTCCGCGGCATCCCAGACGACCTGGCTCGGCAGCGCAGGGCCGAAGCCGTGATCGACGCACGGCGAGCCCGCGGGCCGCCGCCACGAGCGGTGCGGCGAGTTCCGCGACCTCGTGCACGATCAGGTCGGGCGACCAGCGGTCGGCGATGTCCAGCAGGTCGCGGGCGCGAGGCTCGAGCTCGATGCCGACGAAGAGCTCCGTGAAGAAGAAGGAGCGGATGCACGCGGGCGAGAGCAGCTCGGGGTCGGTGAGGCGCGTCGCCGAGGAGGTTCCTCGCCTCGGGCCCGAGCCCTGCCCGGAAGACCGTGAAGCCGGCGCTCTCGGCCTCGGTCGCGATCGGGCCGGCGGTCGCGAACGCGACCTCGTGCCCGGTCGCGGCGAGCGCCGCTGCGAGCGGGAGCAGCGGACGGTAGTGACCCGGGATCGGGCGGCAGGTGACGAGGACGCGCACGCGAGGCAGTATGAGGCCCCCGGGGCGATCTCAGGGTCGACTCAGGGTCATTCCGGATGGTCGCCGCGCGCACCGGAGGCCATCCTGGAGCCATGAACACCGACACCACACATATCCCTGAAGATCCGGCGCCTGCAGCGCAGCCGCTCGGATCGCAAGGTTGCCGGCGTCAGCGGGGGCCTCGCCCGCTACTTCGAGATCCACCCCGCCGTCTTCCGCGTCGGCTTCGTCGTCCTCACCCTCCTCGGCGGGGCCGGCCTCCTGATCTACGCCGCCGCGGCTCTCGTCATGCCCGACGAGGGCAAGGAGGACTCGATCGCCACGGCAGCGCTCCGCAACCGGCGCGACCGCCCGTGGCCGCTGATCGGGCTCGGCCTCCTCGCCGTCGCAGGCGCCGTCCTCCTGTCGCGGGCGACGCTGTGGCCCGAACGGCGACGCCTGGTTCCTCTTCCTGGTCGCCGGTGCCGTGATCCTCTGGATCACGCGCCACCCGCGCCGGCCGACGCCGACGGCCACGGACGCGGCACGCAGCTCGCCGCCGCGGGACTCCCGGCGCCTGCGACGGCTCGTGCAAGTGGGTCGCGATCACCCTCGCAACGCTCCTCGCCCTCGTGCTGATCGCCGCCGCCTTCTTCGCGGTGTTCGACGTCGACCTCGGCAAGGGCGTCGGCGACCGCGACGTCGCGGTCACGAGCGTCGAGAACCTGCAGAGCAGCTACCGACTCGGCATCGGCACGCTCGACCTCGACCTCGCGCGGCTGAAGCTCCCGTCGGCGAGACCCACGTCGCGGCGAGCGTCGACGTCGGTGATCTCCGCGTCTTCGTCCCGACCGGGGTCGCCCTGCAGGCCCACGGATCGGCCGAGATCGGCGAGGTCGACCTCCCCGGCAACATCGGTGGCGACGGCCGCAACGTCGAGAGCGACCTGGTCGAGAACGGGCCGCGCGTGCTCGTGATCGACGCGCACGCCGGCCTGGGCTCTGTCAGGGTCGAGCGCGCCGTACCATGACCCGGCATGTTGCGATCCGCTTCGCTCCGAGCTCTGACGACCGAGTGATCGCGGGGGTCTGCGCGGGCATCGCGCAGACCCTCGCGGTCGACGTCACCCTCGTCCGGCTCGTCTTCGCGCTGCTCGCCCTTGCCGGCGGCGCAGGGATCGTGCTCTATCTGGCGTTGTGGGCGTACTCCCGCACGCCACGCCGCTGGGTCGCGGCGATGCTCGTGGTCGTCGCGGGCGGCCTGCTGCTCAGCGCGCTCGGGCTCTCCGACCGGTCGGTGGTCGGGATCGCCCTCATCGCGGCCGGGCTCGCGCTCGCGTGGCGGCAGGGTGGCAGCTTCCGGCCCGACGCGCCCCTCTCGTACGGCGGCATCGCGCTCGCCGCGGTCGGCGCGGTCGTCGCTGCTCTCGAGCGACGGAGCCTCGTCCACGCTGCTCGCGCCCGGCGCGGTGGCCGGCGCGCTGCTGCTGATCGCCGGCCCGTGGGTCTGGCGGCTCGCGATCGATCGCGACGCCGAGCGCACCGCCCGGATCCGCAGCGACGAGCGCTCCGACGTCGCCGCGCGCGTGCACGACTCGGTGCTGCAGACGCTGGCGCTGATCCAGCGGCACGCCGACGAGCCGCGCCGGGTCGCCTCGCTCGCGCGGCGGCAGGAGCGCGAGCTGCGCGGCTGGCTCTACGCCGACCAGCCGCTCGGCGACGACAGCGCGTCGCTCGTGGCGGCGCTCTCGGCGGCGGCGGGCGACGTCGAGGAGCTCCACGGCGTGCGCGTCGAGCTCGCGAGCGCGGGCGACTGCCCGGTCGACGCCGCGCGTCGGCGCGCTCGTCGCTCGCGGCGCGCGAGGCGATGACGAACGCGGCCAAGTTCGCCGGCGTCGAGGAGATCGACGTCTACGCCGAGGTCGACCGACGACGAGGTCGCCGTGTTCGTGCGCGACCGCGGCGCCGGATTCGACCGCGCCGCGGTCCCGGCCGACCGCCGCGGGATCGCCGAGTCGATCGAGGGCGGCTCGAGCGCGCGGGCGGCCGGGCGACGATCGTCACGAGCCCCGGGCGACGGCACCGAGGTCGAGCTGCACGCTGCCGCGGAGGGCAGTCGTGAAGCGCCGCGTCGTCCTCGTCGACGACCACGACCTCTTCCTCGCGGGCGTGCGCGCCGAGCTCGGCGACGCGGTCGACGTCGTCGGCGAGGCCGGGACCGTCGCCGACGCGGTGCCGCTGATCAGGCGAGCTCGACCCCGACGTCGTCCTGCTCGACGTGCACCTGCCGGACGGCGAGCGGCGACGCGATCATCAACGCGGTCGCGCCCGAGCGACCCGGCGTGCAGTTCCTCGCGCTGTCGGTGTCGGACGCGGCCGAGGACGTGATCGCCGTGATCCGGGCCGGCGCCCGCGGCTACGTGACGAAGACGATCTCCGGCCCGGAGCTCGCCGCCGCGATCGAGCGGGTCGCGACGGCGACGCCGTGTTCTCGCCGCGGCTCGCGGGCTTCGTGCTCGACGCGTTCCGCGCGCGGCGACCGGCGTCGGCGGCGACGCCGAGCTCGACGAGCTGACCGCCGCGCGAGCGCGAGGTGCTGCAGCTGATCGCACGCGGCTACATGTACAAGGAGATCGCCGCGCGGCTCGCACCTCTCGGTGAAGACGGTCGAGAGCCACGTCTCGAACGTCCTCCGCAAGCTGCAGCTCTCGACGCGCCACGAGCTGACGCGCTGGGCGACCCAGCACCGGCTCGTCTAGGCTCCGTCCCGGCGTCCGAGTCCATGCGCAGTCGTGTCGTCAGCCGAGCGGGTCGAGTGTCCGCAGGCCCGAGCCCGTGAAGCGGTGGAAGCCGTGGTCGTGCGACGCGAGGACGAGCCCGTGCTCGATCGCAAGCGCTGCCAGCTCGATGTCGGGGACGTCGTCGCTGCGCAGCCCCGGCGTCGCCGCGAGCTCTGTCGCGACGGCTTCGTGCCCGGGGCCGGGCGTGACGATCCGGATCGCCGGCTGCGCGAGGTAGGCCGCGACGGTCGCCCAGCCCCGTCTCACCGAGACAGCGTTCTCTCCGAAGACCCTGGGGCTCGTGATCAGCCTCACGAAGGCGTAGACCACCGGCCAGCAGAGAGCGACCGTGTTGTCGCTGTCGCAAGCTGATCCTGGAGCCAGCCGCGTGCGCGCGCGTGCTCGGGAGCGTCCGTGAAGGCGGCATAGATGAAGATGTTGGTGTCGACGAGGTTCACGGAAGATCGCGCTCTGCGCGCCGCTCGTCGTCGAGTGCCGCGAGCAGCGCCGCGTCCGAGACGTCGAGCAGCGGCCGCCCCGGCAGCAGCGGCAGCGGTGCCTCGCCTGCCGGCGGGCCCTGGCGCGAGCCGCGCCGGAGGAGCCTGTTGATCGCGGTGCGGGTACGATTCCCTGGTGCGCGCCCGCTCGCTCTCGATCAGCGCGGCGACATCGGCGTCGAGCGTGACTGTGGTGCGCATGATGCTGAAATTATAGCATCACCTGCATCAAACGCCTCAGCGGGGATCAGGTGCGGC
>CAWBBO010000006.1:0-830138 GCA_963787085.1 uncultured Gaiellaceae bacterium
TGATGCAGCACGACATGCAAGTTGCACAGCGCGTTGGCCGCCACCGCGTGCCAGAAGTCTTCCACGAGCTGGCTGTCGAAATCTCCGATCTTCTCGGTGGGCATGTCGGCGGCAAACACCAGGTAGAAGCGCCCGCTGAGATCCACGGCCACGGTCACCAGCGTCTCTTCCATGGGCAAGGTGAAGTGTCCGTAGCGATGAATGCCCTGCTTGTCGCCCAGGGCCTGCCGCATGCCTGCCGCGATGCAGCAACCATCCTCCACCGTGTGGTGCTGATCGACATGCAGATCACCCGTGGCCGCGACCTGCAAACCGAACTGCGCCGTGCCGGGCAAACAACTCGAGCATGTGATCGAGAAAGCCCACGCCCGTGCGAAGCTGGGCCCGTTCCGACTGATCCAGACTCAGCGCAAGCTCGATCTGGGTCTCCGCCGTCCGGCGTTCAATTCTGCCGTGCGCACCATCGTTGAGAATCGCCTTGAGTAAAGTCACGCAGGCGTCGACTTGCTCGTCCGTGCCGACGCTGATTCGCAAACCCTCACCCCATTCAGGATAGTTCATGTATCGGACCAAAACATGGCTGGCTTTGAGCTTCTCGTAGACCGGTTGTAACGGTCGCTCCGGATACGTGCACCAGATAAAGTTGGCCTGGGATGGCACCACCGCAAAACCGAGCTCCCGCAGCAGTTGCTCCATCCGCCCGCGGGTGGCCACGATGCGGCGACGACGGTTCTCGGTGCGCCAGGCCTGATCACCGATCGCAGCCGTCGCGCCGGCAATCGCCAGCTCGCATCGCAGTTGTAGGAGTCTTTGACTTTGACCAGCTCCGCGATCAGCGCGGGTTGGGCCACCACGAAGCCAAATCGCAAGCCGGCCAACGCATACGATTTGCTCAGGCTGCGCGACACCATGATCTTCGGATTCTGCACCACCAGGTCCAGGCAGTTCGTGTCGGCAAAGTCGGCGTAGGCTTCGTCCATCAGCAGTGGGCAGGGAAGTCGCTCGGCCAGATCCAGCATCTGCTCTCGCGAGATCATCGTCCCGGAGGGGCTGTTGGGGTTCGGCGGAAACACCAGCCTCAGTCGCGGCGCAACCCGCAAAGTCCGCGGTCAGTTCCCAGTTGCGGGCAAAATGGATCTGCTCAACTTGCCGCCTGGATTTCCGCCAACGTGCGGTACAGCACGTAACTGGGATACGGCAGTCGTAGCAGGTCGCCTTGCCCGACCACACAGCGCGTCACAATCGTCAGGATGTCGTCACTGCCGTTTCCACAGAGAATCCAGTCCGGTGGCACACCCAACACATCCGCCGCGCGGGTCGAAAGGCGGTACACATGCGGATCCGGATAACGCGACAAGCCGCTCTCGGCCGCTTCCACGATCGACCGGCCGACAGCTGGTGACGGCGGATAGGGATTCTCGTTGGTGTTGAGTTTGATGTACTTGCCTGGCGGCGGTTGTTCGCCGGGAACGTATCCGTGCCATCGCTGCGATTTCAGGTCGTACGAAATCGGTCATGATTGAGTCGTTCCCGTGTCATGGGCTGGGTGTGCCAAATGCGCATCGCACATCCACGCTCGCACGATGCATAGCCGTGAGACCTTCCTTGTCCGCCAACAGTTGCAGGTCCGCGGCCACGGCCTGCAAACCGGCCTGCGTATAGTGAATCAGACTGCTGCTCCGCAGGAAGTCGTTGGCTGTGAGGCCGCAGCCGCGAACCGAGCGGTGCCGCCGGTCGGCAGCACGTGGGACGGGCCCGCGACGTAGTCGCCAACCGCGACCGGAGTGTAACTGCCCGAGGAACACGGCGCCGGCGTTGTCGATGCGCAGGGCCGGTCGCGGGCACTGTTGGCGGCGATGTGCAGGTGTTCGGGGCAATCGCGTAGTCACCGCGATCGCCTCCTCGCATCGCGGACGACGATCAACGCGCCGAACTGTTCGAGGCTCTGCGGGCCAAATCGCCGCGCGACAGCTGGCTCACCTGTGCCTCCAGTTCGCCGCAACGTGGCCTTGAGCAGTTTCCGGGCACCACGTAACCAGGATCGCGGCACCCGGAGAGTGTTCGGCCTGGGCGATCAGGTCCGCGGCCGTGAAGTGCGGAGGCGTGGTCTCGTCCGCGATCACCACGACCTCGCTCGGTCCGGCGATGCAGTCGATGGCCACCTGGCCGTAGACGTCGTTCTTCGCCAGCGCGACGAACAGGTTGCCCGGGCCCACGATCTTGTCGACGCCGGCAGCCCCTCCACACCGTAGGCCAGGGCCGCCACGGCCTGCGCGCCGCCCACGCGGTACACCTCGGTGACACCCAGTTCGTGGCACGTGGCCAGCAGTCGGGATTGTCCGCACCGAACGGAGTGGGCGGCGCGACGATTGCCAATTGCTCCACCCCGGCCGCCTGCGCAGGCACGGCCGTCATCAGCACGGTCGACGGGTACGCGGCGGCGCCCCCCGGCACGCAGATTCCCGACGCCGCACCGCAGAGGCAGGTAACGCTGCTGTAAGTAGACTCCCTGCGGTCGTTCAATGCGGACGTCGTGATGCAGAATCGCCCGTTGAAACTCAAGGATGTTGTCACGAATCCGTCGCACCGCCGCCAACAGCGCCGGATCCGCCTGCTGGTGAGCCGCCTGCATGGCGGCGGCCGGCACGCGAGCGTGTCGGCCGACAGCGTCACACCATCGAGTCCCTGGGTGTACCGCAGCACTGCGCATAAACCCTTGCGTCCGCACATCATGGCAGATGGTCGCGACCACCTGTTCCGGGGTCAGCGGTTCGCCGAACACCTCCACGGTCTTCGCCCGCCCGCGCTCGCTCACAAGGTTCCCCTGCGGACTGAGCCGGGCACGGAGCTGTTGCAACGCGACCACGACATCGTCGCGGCGCGCGTCGATCTGGAAAGCTCAATCTCATGGGCCGTGTTCTCTGCATGCGGTCGGCTTGGAGTGGGATGGCTTCCAGCCTGTCTGCGGGCCTGCCATTTCTGTCGACAGGCTGGAAGCCTATCCCACGTCTGTGACAGGCTGGAAGCCTATCCCACTTGGGCCTATCCAGTGTAACCACCGGTCCCGAGGCGGCGAACCCCACCCCGCAAGTGGCGTCTCCCGCTCTCCGGCAATTCCTGCTATATAAACCGTCGCAAGGTCGCACAATCCAAGTGAAAGCGGCACGAGACAAAATCATGATTGACCTGCGCAGCGATACGGTCACGAAGCCGACACCCGCCATGCGGGCCGCGATGGCAGCGGCTGAGGTGGGTGACGACGTCATCGACGTCGATCCGACTGTCGATCGACTGCAGCGCACGACGGCTGAGATCCTGGGAAAAGAAACGGCGATCTTCGTGCCTTCCGGCACGATGACCAATCAGGTTGCGGTCCGCGTGCACTGCAAACCGGGCGATGAACTGCTGTGCGAGGCCGAGTGCCACATCTTTCACTACGAGCAAGGCGCAGTTCGCTCAGTTGAGTGGGGTTGCTACGCGCACACGTTGCTCGGCGACCACGGCGTGTTGCGTCCGGACCAGTTCGCGGGCCAGATTCGCCCCGACAACGAACACCGTGCGCACCCGGCTGGTGTGCCTGGAGAACACGCACAACCGGGCGCGGGACGCGTGCAGCCGTATGACGCCGTCGTCGAGATCTGTCGCTGGGCGACGCCACACGGATTGCGGACACATTTGGATGGCGCACGGCTGTTCAATGCCGTGGTCGCCAGCGGCATTTCGGCGGATCGTTGGGCGGAGCATTTCGACACGATCAGCGTGTGTTACAGCAAGGGTCTTGGCGCACCCGTGGGATCGGCGTTGGCGGGCCGCACGAGTTGATTGCCAAGGCCCGGCGGCACCGCAAGTTGTTTGGCGGCGGTATGCGTCAGGCCGGCATCATTGCGGCCGGGGCGTTGCACGCTCTGCAATACCATCGCGATCGCCTGGCAGCAGATCATGAGAATGCCCAGATCATCGCGCAGGCCGTTCGTGACGCTACCGGCCTGTCGCTGTCACCGGAAACGGTGGATACCAACATGGTCATCTTCGAGGTGGACCCGACGTTGGGAACCGCCAGTCATTTCACGGCAACGCTCAAAGCGCATGGTGTGTGGATGCTGGCTGTCAGCGCGACGTTGGTGCGTGCCGTGACCCATCTGGATGTCAGCCGCGACAAGGCGCTCGCGGCGTCTGAGATCATTCCGCGCGCTGGCCGAGGGATTGGCCACGGGAACGATCACGGCGCGCGACGATGAACCCACGTATTGATTGAGGGGCCGCTACACGGCCCCAGTGCATGATGGAGTACGGCGCGTGATCGAAGCAAACCCAAGTGTTCAGCAACTGGCTGAGGAAGCCCAAGCGGAATTCCAGCGGCGATTGGGCCGCGACTCCACACTGGGTCACGGTGGCCCCCGGCCGTGTCAATCTGATCGGGGAGCATACCGACTACAACGACGGATTCGTGCTGCCGATGGCGATCGAGCGGTATGTTGTGCTCGCGGCCGATTAACGCCCGCGTCTGCTGGGACGGGCGGCGCGGGACGTTATTCACTCCGCAGCATGACCTCCGGCAAGACACAATCGTGGCCTGCGGATGGAGCCCCACCCGGAGGCAAAGGCCATTGGACCAGCTACATTTGGGACGTATGGATCTGTGCCAGCAGCGCGCCACTGAAGACCGGTCCGCTCGATATCGTCGTGCACTCCACCGGCCCGTCGGTGGCGGACTATCCAGCAGTGCAGCGCTGGAAGTTGCGACGGCTACGCTGGTCGAAGCAGTCACTGGGCAGAGCTTGGATCCGGTGGAGAAGAGCAGTTGTGCCAACAGGCCGAACACAAATACGCCGGCGTGCCCTGCGGGATCATGGACCAGTTCAGCAGCGTGATGGGTCGCGCAATTGGCTGATCTTGCTCGACTGCCGATCGGCCCAGGCCGAACTGGTCCCGTTGGCCGGCGACGATGTGAGCGTCCTGATCACCAACACGAACGTCAAACATGCTCTGACCGGTGGTGAGTATGCGGAGCGTCGCGGTCAGTGTGAAGCCGCGGCCAAGTGTCTGGGCGTGCGGTCCTTGCGCGACTTGCAGCGTCGCGCAGTTGGAGGCTCAGCAAGCGACGCTCGAGCCAATCCTATTGCAGCGTGCCGCGGCGTCCGTGGCGAAATCGAACGTACGACGCGCGCAGCCCATACGATCCGCCGCGGCGATTGGCCAGCGACTGGCCAACTGATGTATGCGAGTCATCAGTCGCTGAAGGACGATTACGCGGTGAGTTGCGACGAACTCGACCTGCTCGTGGATTTGGCTCGGCAAATCGGCGTGCCGGGGGGCATGTACGGATCGCGCATGACGGGCCGGGTTCGGCGGTTGCACGGTGAGCTTGGTTCGATCAGATCAGGTGGCAACCATCGCCCAGAATCTGTTTGCCGGCTATCTCGGCACAACCGGCATTCAGCCTACGATGTTCCTGTCGCGCCCGGCGGAAGGTGCCTGCATCTTTCGACAAAACTGAATCAAATGGTACAATTGGCTGTCGCGGCCAGGGTGCAGTGGATGGTGGCTCGACCCGGCTGCGCGGGGTAGTTCGCTCGCCTGTCTTTACCATGCGGAACGCCTTCCGTGGAACCGTTTTCGATTTCCTGTACAACGTGCCAGGCTCGTCTGCGAGTACGCGATAGCTCGGCGATCGGACAGATTCTTGCCTGCCCGAAGTGCGGGAGCATGGTGATGATCCACGGTCCCAACGGCGAGACGACGGTGCCCACCGCCGGGAACGCGGCTGTGGAATTGCCCGTACGCGACACGCCGGGCACGATCCCAGAGCCTTGAGCCTGGCATTCCGGTCGCGCCCGAATCCGAGGCATCCGTTGCGGAGGATGCGGCCACAGCCGGGCAGCGGCCGCCGCGCACGTTCAAGTTCCGGGAAGACTACGTTCCCGGGGTGGAACCGGTGTGGCCGAGACCGCGTGGGCCCCGTATTCCGGACCCACCCAAGGCGGCAGGCCCTGCCGCCAAGGCCCCGCCCACGGATGCAGATCAGACCGTGGCCGCCGAGACCGCGACTGTGACGTCCGAAACATCTCGGCAGGTGAAGCAGTGGCTGCTGATCGGCGGGGCCGCCATCGCTGGCATTGCATCCGCCCTGCTCCTGGTCGGGTTTGTCGCGTCGCGATTCAGGGCCCCACAACCGTCCGTCGCCGAAACGCTCGGCGAGGACGGCACCATCCTCGTGTACGCGACGCAGGGCACGAACGCGGACGCCGCCATCTCGGCGATCACCGCGCTGACGAAGTCGCCCGAGGTCGGCGACACCTACACGGGCAGGGTCGTCAAGACGACCGAGTTCGGCGCGTTCGTCGAGCTCAAGAAGGGCACCGACGGCCTGCTGCACGTCTCGAACGTCGGCCCGGGCCGCGTCGCCCACATCGAGGACGTGATGGCACGCGGCGACGTTGTCGACGTGATCGTGCAGGAGGTGGACAAGGACAGGGGCCGCATCGGCCTCAAGCTCGTCGCCAAGCACGAGGACGACAAGCTCGTGCAGCCGGAAGAGCTGATCGAGCGGGCCAAGAACGCCCCGCCCCGCGAGCCGCGGGAAGAGCGGCCGCGCGGCGGTGGACGCGGCGGCGACCGCGGCCGCGACCGCGGCCCGCGGCGCGACTGATCGCACCGAGGTCGAGTGCCGGCGGGCGGGTCTCCCCGCCCGCCGGCACTCCGGCCCCGGGCGGCCAGGCGACGATCGGCGGCATCGATACCATCGCTCGATGGAGACGCATCGGCTCACCACCCTGACAGGCGGCGAACGCGTCGTCAGCGAGCACATCGAGGGCGTCCGCTCGGCCGCGCTCGGGCTCTGGATCGGCGCCGGCTCCCGCGACGAGACGAACGCGAAGGCTGGCGTCTCGCACTTCATCGAGCATCTTCTGTTCAAGGGCACGGAGCGCTTCGACGCCGTGCAGATCGCCGAGATGTTCGACGCCATGGGGGGCGAGCTCAACGCCGCCACGTCGCGGGAGACGACCGTCGTCTACACGCGCGTGCCGGACGACCACGTGGACGTGGCGCTCGACGTGATGACCGACATGGTGTTCGCGCCGGTGTTCACGGACATCGACTCCGAGCGGGAGGTGGTGCTGGAGGAGATCGCGATGGTCGAGGACAACCCGCAGGAGCTCGTGCACGACCTCGCCGCCGAGGCGGTCTTCGGCACACATCCGCTCGGGCGCCCGGTGATCGGCCGCGCCGAGGTGATCTCGTCCATCTCGCGGCGCTCGCTGCTCGGCTACCACGGCGCCGCCTACACCGGCGAGAACGTGGTCCTCGCAGCCGCCGGCAACGTCGACCACGAGCGGATCGTCGTGGCGCTGCGTGCCCGCCGCAACGGGACCCCGCGCCCGCTCACGCGAACGCGGAAGGCGGTCGGCCGCGCATCGCGGCCCACACTGCGCTTCCAGGTCAAGGACACGGAGCAGTACCACGTCTGCCTGGCAGGGCCGGGCCTGCGGCGCGACGATCCGCGCCGCTATGCGGCAGCGCTGCTCGACGCGATCGTCGGTGGCTCCGCTTCCTCCCGGTTGTTCCAGGAGATCCGCGAGAAGCGCGGCATGGCGTACTCGGTCTACACCTACGGCTCCCAGTACGTCGACGCCGGCCAGGTCGGGCTGTACGTCGGCACGCGGGAGGAGAATTTGCGTGAATGCCTCGACGTGATCGCGGCGGAGCTGCGGGACGTCGGCACGGGGAACATCCGCCCGGGCGAGCTCGAGCGCGCCAAGGAGAACATGAAGGGCCGGCTGTTGCTCTCGCTCGAGTCGACCTCCGCCAGGATGACGCGGCTGGGCAAGGCGACGGTGACCGGGACGGAGATCGTCCCCATCGACGAGACGGAGCGGCGGATCTCGCAGGTGAGCGCCGAGGATGTGGCTGCGCTCGCGCGGGAGCTGTTCGCGCCGCAGAGGCTCTCCGTGGCCGGGATCGGGCCGAGCGAGGAGAAGTTCTGCGCCGCGGTGGAGCCGTTCGGACCGGGTCTCGTCGGGCGCGCGGCATGAGGATCCTGCTCTTCGGCCGGGACGGGAAGGTCGGCACGGTGCTGGCGTCCGCGCTCCGCGGGGCCGGCCACGACGTCACCGGCGTCGAGGTGGGGGAGACGGCCGAGCCCGAGGGCCATGACGCGGCCGTCGATTTCACCGCCCCCGCGGCGGTGCTCGGCAACGCGACGTCCGCTCTCGTTGCCGGCGTCCCGTGCGTGATCGGCACCACGGGGCTGACCGACGACGGGCTGAAGCAGCTCGACGCGCTCGCACGCGAGCATCGGGTCGCGTGCTTTGTGGCGCCGAACTTCGCGCTCGGGGCGGTGCTGATGATGCGGTTCGCGGCGGAAGCGGCGCGGTTGCTGCCGCGCGCCGAGATCGTGGAGCTGCACGCGGACACCAAGATCGACGCCCCGTCGGGCACGGCAAAGGCAACCGCGGCGGCGATGGGCGGCGACGTCCCCATCCACTCGGTGCGGCTACCGGGTCTCGTGGCGCACCAGGAGGTGATCCTGGGAGGGCTCGGAGAGACCCTCACGATCCGGCACGACACGACGTCACGCGAGGCGTTCGTCCCGGGCGTCCTGCTCGCCCTCGAACGGTTGCGCGGGCTCCCGCCGGGGCTGACGGTGGGGCTCGACGCACTGCTGTGATCGAGGCCGCGCCGCACTCGGCGCGGTCGCCGCGGCCCTCGACGTGAACCCGGAGATGGAGCTCGTCCGGTTCGTCCTTCTCGACGAGGGTCTCCGCCGCACCTTCGCGGACGCGGCGGAAACCCTCGGGGTCACCGTCTCGTAGGCGCGAGGCCATGCCTCGCCCGGGTCGTCAGCTGCGGCTGCGCAGCGCGGCGAGCAGCTCCTGGTGCCGGCGCTCCTCGTCGGACACGACCTCGTCCGCCGGCTTCCTCGTTCGCGCCAGCACCGCCTGCATCGGCTTCACGACGAAGAAGAAGACGGCTGCGGCGATGGCGACGAACGTGATCAGCTGCGTGATGAAGGCGCCGTAGCGGAAGACCGCGTCGTTGATCGTGAACGTCAGGCCGCTGAAATCCGGCTTGCCGATGATCATCGCGATGATCGGCATGATCAGGTCGCTCACGAGTGAGTTCACGACGGCGGCGAATGCGACGCCGATCACGAACGCGACCGCGAGGTCGACAATGTTCCCCTTCATGAGGAAGTCCTTGAAGTCCTCGAGCATTGCTCCGCTCCCCTCGTAGGTCGATGGTCGTGCCGATGATCGCATGCTGCGGGGCGCCGTCCCAGAGTAGAATCTCCGGCATGCTCGGCGAAGTGCTGACCGCGATCGTGACGCCGTTCCGCCGCGACGGCTCCGTCGACCTCGAGCGCTTCCGGGCGCTCTGCCGCCACCTCGTCGAAAACGGCTCCGACGGTGTCGTCGTCACGGGCACGACGGGCGAGGCGCCGACGCTGACAGACGACGAGCGGTTCGCGCTGTACGAGACGGCAGTCGACGAGCTCGGCGGCGAGCACACGATCGTCGCCGGCTCCGGCACGAACGACACCGCGCACTCGGTGCACCTGACGGCGCGGGCGCATGAGATCGGCGTCGACGGCTTCCTCGTCGTCACGCCGTACTACAACAAGCCGCCGCCGCGCGGGATCGTCGCCCACGTCGCTGCCGTGGCCGCCGCCACCGACAGACCGGTCGTGTTCTACGACATCCCGTCCCGGGTGGTCGTCGACGTCGAGCCGGCGACGATCGAGGCGCTCGCGCGGATCGACAACGTGAAGTCCGTCAAGCAGGCGAAACCCTCCCTCGACGCGGCTCGCGCCGTCGTCGCGTGCGGACTCGACCTGTACGCCGGCGACGACGACCTCATCTTCCCGTTCCTCGAGGTCGGAGGGGTCGGCGGCATCTGCGTGCACACGCACGTCGTCGGCCCGCAGGTGAAGGAGATGATCCGCCGCTATCGCGAAGGCGACACGGAGGGCGCCAGGGCGCTCGACGGCGAGCTGCGACCCGCGATCGAGCTGCTGCGTGTCCAGACCAATCCGATCGCGATCAAGGCCGCTCTCAACCTGCTGGGCCACGACGTCGGCGGCCTGCGCCTGCCGCTCGTCGAGGCGACGCCCGACGAGGAGGCGGCCGTGCGCGGCTGTCTCGAGCGCCTCGGGTTGCTGCAGGCCGCCGTCGCCTGAGGTTCGCGCGCCCGGACACGGCGCGTCGGCCGCGCCCGTACACTGCGAGCCGATGACTGACGCGCTCCGCATCATCCCCCTGGGCGGGCTCGGCGAGGTGGGCAAGAACATGACCCTCTACGAGCTCGGCGACGCGCGTCTGCTCATCGACGCCGGGCTTGCCTTCCCCCGCGACGAACACCTGGGCGTCGACCTCGTCCTGCCCGACTTCTCGTACCTCGAGGACAAGCCGCTGCAGGCCATCGTCCTCACCCACGGTCACGAGGACCACGTCGGCGCGCTGCCGTACGTGTTACGCGAGATCGAGGTCGGGGAGGTGATCGCCACCCGGCTCACGCTCGGGATGATCAAGTCGAAGCTCGACGAGCACGGGCTCGGGGCGACGACGACCCTCCGCGAGGCCCGGCCCGAGGGGGACGCGATCGAGATCGGGCCGTTCCGGCTCGAGTTCGTGCGCATGGCGCACTCGATCCCGGATTGCATGGCGATCCTGCTGGAGACGCCTGCCGGGCGTGTCCTGCACACCGGCGACTGGAAGCTCGACCACACGCCCGTCGACGGGCTCAAGACAGACGTCGGCAAGCTCGCCGAGATCGGGAACCGGGGCGTCGACCTCATGCTCGGCGACTCGACGAACGCGGAGCGGCCGGGCATGACCGGCTCCGAGCGGCTCGTCGGCGAAGCCTTCCGCCAGATCTTCCCGACACGGTCGGGGCGCATCCTGGTCGCGTCGTTCGCATCCAACATCCACCGGATGCAGCAGGCTGCCGAGGTGGCGATCGCGAACGGGCGCAAGGTCGCGCTCGTCGGGCGCTCGATGCGCAAGAACATGAACATCGCGCGCAGCCTCGGTTACGTCGATCTGCCTGAGGGCGCCCTCGTCTCGCCGAAGGAGGCGATGGAGTTGCCGCCGGAGCGGGTGCTCGTGCTGTGCACCGGCAGCCAGGGCGAGCCGATGTCCGCGCTGACGCGGATCGCCTACGGCGACCACCAGAACGTGACGGTGGAGCGTGGGGACACGGTCATCATCTCGGCGAAGCCCGTGCCGGGCAACGAGCTCCGTGTGCACGACTCGATCAACCGGCTGGCGCGCGCCGGGGCCGAGGTGCTGCACGAGGAGATCGCGCTGGTCCACGTCTCGGGGCATGCGTGCTCCGAGGAGATGCGGACGCTGCTCTCGCTCGTGCGGCCGAAGGCGCTGATGCCGATCCACGGCGAGTACCGGATGCTCGCGGCGCACGCGCAGCTGGGACGCGATGCCGGCATCCCCGCGGCGGGGATCGTCATCGCCGAGAACGGCTCCGTCGTCGAGTTGACGCCGCGCGGCGTCGGCATCGTCGACCGCATCGACGCCGGTGTCACCTTCGTCGACGGGCTCGGCGTGGGGGACGTGCAGGACGTTGCGCTGCGCGACCGCCGGCGGCTGTCGGAGGACGGTGTCCTCATCGTGGTCACGACCGTCGCGCTCTCGGACGGCGGCGAGATCGCCCCGCCCGAGCTGATCGCACGCGGCTTCGCCGAGGACGAAGAGCTGCTCCAGGACCTCCGTGACGAGGCAGACCGGATGGCGCTCGAACTGGCGGAGGACGGGATCACCGAGATCAAGCTGCTGCAGGAGCACATGCACGATGCGATCGGTCAGCTCGTCTACGACCGCACACGGCGGCGGCCCATGATCCTGCCCGTCGTGATCGAGGTCTGACGGTGATCCGACCCTGCACGAGTGGCGTACGGTCACCGCTCTCGACATCTCGCTCGGACCGGCCGATGATGTCCGTATGACCCAGTTCGAAGCGTCCGCGACGGCCGGCTGGTCGGACGTGCTCCGGGCGCACGCGGCGACCGACCTCACAGCGCGGCGGCTGACCGCCCAGCTCCAGGCCTGCGAGGCGTCCGCGCTCGCGTTCTGCCGCCTGCTCGAGCGCTGGAACCGCGGGGACGCGCATCCGGCGACCGCGGGGCAGCGCGAGGCCGCACTCCGTCACGCTGCCGACCGGGTCGAGACGGCGATCGCGGGCCTCGAGGGCCCACTCTCCCGCTACCTGCTCGAGCTCGAGCCGGAGCTGGCCGAGGGCCGCTCGTGGTATCTCGGCCCGGGAGCGGGGGAGCTCGTGGAATGGCGGCCCGTGCTCGACCGTGCCGGCGTGCACGCTTGCCCGAACAGGGTCGCAGCCGTCTACCTCGAGTTGGCGGTGCTCGTGCGCGCCCTCCAGGGCCTTGCGGACGCCGCCCGCCTCGACACCGAGCTCGACCGCTCGTCCCTGTGGGCGGGCCTGTTCGACCTCCGCGACACGCTGCTCGGCTCGACCGTGGACGACCTTCGCGCCCTCGCGGCCTGACCCTTGGGAGCAGCCTCTACGCTCTGACGTGTGCAGGCTCTCCGGATCGTCGTCGTCGGGTCGGTCAACCTCGACCTCGTGGCGCGCTGCGAGATCCTGCCCCGCCCCGGTGAGACGGTCACCGGCGCCGTCTTCGACCGCGTACCGGGGGGCAAGGGTGCGAACCAGGCGGTCGCCTGCGCGCGGCTCGGCGCCGACGTGACGATGATCGCGGCCGTCGGGCGTGACACGTTCGCCGACGAGGCGCTCGCGGGGCTGCGCGAGGCGGGCGTCGACCTGCGGCTGCGCGAGTCCGACCGGCCGACCGGGGTGGCGTTGATCACGGTGGACGCGACGGGCGAGACCACGATCACGGTCGCCCCGGGCGCGAACGACACTCTGGCGGCCATCGACGTGCCTCCGGCCGACGCCGTCCTGTGCCAGCTCGAAATCCCCGACGAGGCCGTCCTCTCCGCCTGGGAGCAGGCAGCGGGCATCTTCTGCCTCAACGCCGCGCCGGCGCGCCCTGTGGCAGTCGACGCCGACATCACCGTCGTCAACCGCTTCGAGCTCGAGACGCTCGAGCGGTGCGACGGTCTCGTCGCGCTGACCCTCGGCGCCGAGGGAGCGGTGCTGCTGGAGGACGGGGAGGAAGTGGCGCGAGCTTCCCCGCCCGAGGTCGAGGCCGTGGACGGCACCGCGGCCGGGGACGCGTTCACCGCGTGTCTCCTCGTCTCCCTGCTCGAGGGCCGGGAACGTGGCGAGGCGCTCCGCCGTGCGTGCGCCGCCGGGGCGATCGCCGCGTCGCGCCCGGGCGCACAGCCGTCGCTGCCGACGGCAGCCGACGTCGATGCGATCCTGGGTGGTTGATGCCGGGAGTTCCACCATGCGCAGGTGCCGCTCGGCGATGATGGGGGGACGCATGAGCCCGACCCCGGTGATCCTCGACTGCGATCCCGGCCACGACGACGCAATCGCGTTGCTGCTCGCACTCGCGAGTCCCGAGCTCGAGGTGCTCGGCGTCACCACGGTGTACGGCAACCAGACGCTCGAGAAGACCACGGCGAACGCCGTGCGGGTGCTCGACCTTGCCGAGCGCCCGGACGTCCCGGTGGCCGCCGGCGCCGACCGGCCGCTCGAGCGGGAGCTCGCGGTCGCCGCCCACGTGCACGGTGAGAGCGGGCTCGACGGCCCGACTCTGCCGCCGGCGGGGCGCGGTCCAGTCGCCCAGCCTGCAGTCGACTTCATGGTCGCGCGCATCGCCGAGAGCCCACGTCCGGTCACGCTCGTCGCCACCGGCCCGCTCACGAACGTCGCCATGCTGCTCGACCGCGGTGCAGGCGAGAACCTCGAGCGCATCGTGTCGATGGGCGGCGCCGTCGCCGAGGGGAACATGACACCGGCCGCAGAGTTCAACATCTGGGCCGATCCCGAGGCGGCCGCCCGCGTTTTCGCAGCGGGCCTCGACGTGACGATGATCGGCCTCGACGTGACACACCGGGCCGTCACGACCCCCGCGGTGCAGGAGCGGTTGCGGGCCACCGGCACCGTCGGCGCCTTCGTCGCCGATCTCGTCGACTTCTTCTCCGTCTACCACCGCGACACGTACGGCTGGGACGGTGCCCCGATCCACGACGCCGTCGCGGTCGCGCACGTGCTGTGGCCCGGGCTCGTCACCACGGTCGAGCGCAACGTCGAGATCGAGCTCCAGTCCGACCTCTGCCGCGGGCGCACCGTCGTCGACATCTGGAACAGGACCGGACGGCCGCGCAACGCACACGTCGGCGTCGACCTCGACACGGACCGGTTCTTCGACCTGCTCGTGGAGCGCATCGGGAGGCTCGGGTAGCGCGATGTCCGACGTCGTCGTCTTCGTGGAGGTGCCGTCCGGGTCGCGCAACAAGTACGAGCTCGACCCCGAGCTGGGGCACATCGTGCTCGACAGGCGCCTCTTCACCTCGATGACCTACCCGGCCGACTACGGGTTCATCGAGGGAACGCTGGGCGAGGACGGCGACCCGCTCGACGCGGAGGAGAAGAAGACGGAAACGCGCGGGTACGGCAACCGCGCCGAGGCCGAGCGGATCATCGACGAGGCGAGAGCGCGAGCGACGGCCTGACGGTCCCGGGGACACGACTCCTCGCACCCGCTGCCGTCCTACTGCATGGACACTCCGACCGCCCTCCCCGCCCGCCCGGCGGGCCGCGCGCGTGACGGGGTGAGGCAGCGGCTGCTGCTCGCCGTCCTCCTGGGCGGCGCGGCGGGCGGACTGGGGAGGGCTGTGCTGGAGCGTGCGATGCCGGCGTCGGGGCACGGCTGGCCCTGGGCCACCTTCGCTGCGAACGTCGTCGGCACGGCGCTGCTCGCGTACTTCGCGACGCGCCTGCAGGAGCGCCTGCCGCCGTCGACCTATCCGCGGCCGTTCCTCGGGACGGGCCTCTGCGGCGCATTGACGACGTTCTCGACGCTACAGCTCGAGACGATCGAGCTCGCCCGCAACGGCCACGTCACGCTGGGCGTCTCGTACCTGGCCACGAGCATCGCCGCGGGTCTCGCAGTCGTCCATGTCGTCACCGCGCTCGTGCGCCGGGAGACATTGCGATGACGGGCATCCTCGTGTGGACCGGGGTGGCGCTGCTCGGCGGCATCGGGGCCGTGCTCCGCTTCGAGCTCGACGGCTTCGTGCAGGGACGGCTCGACACCGGGTTCCCGGTGGGGACGCTGGTCGTCAACGGCGTCGGCTCCCTCGCGCTCGGGCTGTTGACCGGCCTCGGTGTCGGCGGCGACGGCCTGCTGCTCGCCGGCGTCGCCGCTCTCGGGTCGTTCACGACGTTCTCGACCTGGATGCTGGAAACGGAGCGCCTCGCCGAAGACGGCGAATACGGGCTCGGCCTGGCGAACATCGTCGGCAGCGTCGCCCTCGGGCTGGCTACCGCCGGGATCGGGTGGGCGATCGGGGCGGCGCTATGACCGTCGATCACCTGAAGCTCACGGTGTACTTCGGGGAACGTGACCGGGCCGGCGGCCGGCTCGTCTCGGATCTCCTGCTCGATGCGTTCGAGCGCCATTGCGTGCGGTCCGCCGTCCTCGTGCGGGCGACCGAAGGCTTCGGCCTCGAGCACCGGCTGCACACCCAGCGCATGCTGACGCTGTCGGAAGACCTCCCGCTCGTCGCGATCGCGATCGACACCGGCGAGAGGATCGAGCGGGTGCTGCCTACGGTCGAGGAGCTCGTCGACGGCGGCCTCGTGACCCTCGAGCGGGTCCGCACGGCCGACGACCCGGGCGCACTGGCGGCAGCGGCGGCCGCGCCCGGAGAGGAGGCGAAGGCGACCCTCCTGCTCGGATGGCGGGAGCGGGTGGAGGGGAGGCCGGCCTTTCGGTGGGCGGTCGACACGCTGCGTCGCCACGGGGTGGCGGGGGCCACGGTCGTCCTCGGTGTCGACGGGATGGTCCACGGCGAGCGCCGGCGGGCCCGGTTCTTCTCGCGCAACGCCGACGTGCCGCTGACGGTGGTTGCGGTCGGGGCCGCGACCGCGCTGGGCACCGCACTCGGAGAGCTGGGCGACGCCCTCGACCGGCCCCTGTTCACGCTCGAGCGCGCACGCGTCTGCAAGCGCGACGGAGAGGCGGTGGGGGAGCCCGGCCGGCCCCCGTCGTCCGACCCCGAAGGTCTCGGGATCTGGCAGAAGCTGACGGTGTACGCGAGCGAGCCGGCGCGCCACGGACGACACCCGCTCTACGTCGAGCTGATCCACCGGCTCCGGCTCGAGGGCGCTGCAGGCGCCACGGCGCTGCGCGGCATCTGGGGGCACTCGGGCGACCACGCCCCGCACGGCGACCGCTTCCTGGCCCTCGGCAGGCAGGTGCCGATCGTCGTCACCGTCGTCGACCGCCCGGAGAAGGCGGCGCGCTGGTGGGAGGTGATCGACGAGCTCACCGACGAGGCGGGTTTGGTGACGAGCGAGACGGTGCCTGCCTTCCGCGCCGTCGGCCCGGGCATCTCCGCCGGCGGGCTCCGGCTCGCCAGCGTCGACCGGCACCCCTGACCTCCGCTGCGGCACGGGCGAAGGAAGACGCGCCTCGCCGCAGAAGCAGCAAGCCCATGCCGGCGACGCGGAAGAAGAGATCCAAGCGGCCCCTGCGGCCGCGCACGCCGTCTCGCGTGAAGAAGCGGACGGGGAAGAAGACCCGATCGCACCACCATCCTGAGTTGTGGGGGCTCGGGATGGTCGCGGTCGGCCTCTTCCTCGCGACCGTGCTCTGGCTCGGCTGGGACGGCGGGCTCGTCGGGCCGAAGGCGTCCCAGTGGCTGCAGGACGCCGTCGGCCACGCCGCCTACGTGCTGCCGGTCGTGCTGGTCGGCGTCGGGAGCCTCATGCTCGTCCGCAGCGCGCTCGTCGACTTCAAGCCGTTCCGCACCGGCCTCGCCGTCGCGGGGATCGGGCTCATGATCGCGCTCGGACGCGACCAGGGCGGAGCGCTCGGCTCGCTGCTCGGCGGCGGCCTCGCCGAGGTCGTGGGGGAGACCGGCGCCATGATCGTCGGCGGTACCTTGCTGCTCGCCGGGATGCTGCTCCTCTCCGGCGCTTCCGCCGGGGCCTTCCTGCGTGGCTCCGGGCACGCGATGCGCCGCGCCGGCAGGGCAGCCCGCCGCTCCCTGGACGGCCTCGACCTCCCGGAGCGGGGTCAGCGCACCACAGGTGTCGAGGACGCGCTGCCGCTGTCGCACGCGCCACGGCCGTTCGTCGACGCCGTCGAGAGCTACCCCGACGTGGTCACTCCGGTCGCCTCGTCGGCCGAGTCGCCTGCGCTCGTGCTGCCCGGGAGCGACGCCGACGAGATCACCGCCGAGGACGGTCTCGACTTCGAGGCGGCCGGCGTCGCAGGCGAGTACCGGCTGCCCGACCGCAGCCTGTTGAAGACATCTCCCGCTGTGAAGGGTGACGGCGGTGAGATGAGCGCGCGCACGGCGAAGCTGCTCGTCGAGACGCTCGCGCACTTCGGCGTCGACGCCACGATCGTCGGGCAGATCGCCGGCCCGCGCGTCGTCCGCTACGAGCTGCAGCTCGCGCCCGGCACCAAGGTCTCGAAGGTCGCCGGCCTCAAGGACGACCTCTCGTACGCGCTCGCCACGACCGAGATCCGCATCCTCGCGCCGATTCCGGGCAAGCAGGCCGTCGGCGTGGAGGTGCCGAACCTGTCGCCCAAGCTCGTCACCCTCGGCGACATCTTCGGCGACATGCCCGGACAGGCGAGCCCGCTGTCGGTGTGGCTCGGCAAGGACATCTCCGGCAACTCCGTCTGGACCGACCTCGCCCGGATGCCCCACCTGCTGATCGCCGGCACGACCGGCTCGGGCAAGTCGGGCTGCATCAACGCGCTCCTCACGTCGATCCTGCTGCGCTCCACACCCGACGAGGTGCGGATGATCCTGATCGACCCCAAGCGCATCGAGCTGAACTACTACGAGTCCATCCCGCACCTCCTGACGCCGGTCGTCTCCAACCCGAAGGAGGCGTCCGCCGTCCTGCAGAACGTCGTCGCCGAGATGGAGCGCCGCTACGAGCGCCTCTCCATCATCAGGGCACGCAACCTGCCGGAGGCCAACCGGGCCTTCAAGGCGCGCGGGGAGGACCCGTTGCCGTACCTGCTCGTCGTCATCGACGAGCTCGCCGACCTGATGATGGTCTCCCCGCAGGCGGTCGAGGATGCGATCATCCGGCTCGCGCAGAAGTCGCGTGCGGTCGGCATCCATCTCGTGCTCGCGACGCAGCGGCCTTCCGTCGACGTGATCACCGGGATGATCAAGGCGAACGTGCCGTCCCGCATCGCCTTCGCCGTCTCGAGCCAGACGGACTCGCGGGTGATCCTCGACACGTCCGGCGCCGAGAGCCTGCTCGGCCAGGGCGACATGCTCTTCAAGCCTCTCGGCACCTCCCGCATGCAGCGCGTGCAGGGCGCCTACGTGTCGGAGGAGGAGGTCGCGATGATCGTCGAGCAGTGCCGCCTGCAGCGCGGCCAGAAGCTGGACGAGAGCCTGCTCGAGGCTCCCGAGAGCTACCCCGACGATGCGGCCGACGGCGTCGACGGCGAGTTCGACCCGGACGAGGATCCGCTGCTCGACAAGGCGATCGAGATCGTCGTGCAGACCCAGACCGCCTCGGTCTCCCTGATCCAGCGGCGACTGCGGGTCGGCTACACGCGCGCCGGCCGGCTGATCGACATGCTGGAGCGGCGCGGCATCATCTCCGGCTACGAGGGCTCGAAGCCGCGCCGCGTGCTGGTCGAGGAGTCGCAGCTCGCCTCGGTCGTCCTGCGCGACTGACGAGTCCCGCCGGCCCGACCCGGAGGGTCCCGCCATGGTCGCTCGGCAGTGTGGGCAGGCCGCGCGGTGGTACGTACCGGCACGCACGCAGTGATACGAGAATTCCCGGTAGTCAACGCAATGCCGTGCTTGTAGGCTACCCGGCGGATTCCGGTTGGCGGGCGGCCAGGCTAACCATCAGCCTGATCCCACGTCACTAGTTCCGGATACCGATAGGGACCAAGCCGACCACGTCGCGAGAGAAATAACCACTACGATCCCAAGAGGAGGGTACGTGTCACAACGGAAATCAACGGCGACGCTGCTGCTCGCGCTCGATTGCGGCTCATTCGCGCGCTGCGCTGCACAGCCACCAGCTCGGCCAAGCCGGCTGCGCCGGCGACGTTGAAGGTGGCGGTCGTCACCGACATCGGCGGCCTCAACGACCGGGGCTTCAACGCTCTCGCGGCGAAAGGCCATTGCCGACGCCAAGACGCAGCTCGGCGTCACCGGCCGCGTGTTCATCTCGAAGTCCAACGCGGACTACATCCCCAACCTGTCCGCGGCAGCTCGCGGCGGCTACGACCTCGTGATCGGCAACGGCTTCCTCATGGGGTGACTCCGTCGCCGCCGAGGTTCCCGAAGGTGACTTCGCCATCATCGACTTCCCGTGGGTCGCGTTGAAGGGCAAGCCCAAGAACGTCCGCGGGCTGATCTTCCGTGAGAACGAGGCCGGTTACCTGGCCGGCGTCGCCGCGGCCACGGTCTCGAAGAGCAAGACCGTCAGCTCGGTCGGCGGCCAGGCCGTCCCGGCCGTCGTCGCCTTCCTCGCCGGCTACAAGGCGGGCGCGCAGAAGACCAAGCCGGGCACGAAGGTGCTCTCCGGCTACTCGCGAGGACTTCGTCGACCAGGCGAAGTGCAAGGAGCTCGCGCTCAACCAGATCGCCAAGGGCTCGACGTCGTCTTCGCCGCCGCCGGCGGCTGCGGCCTCGGCGCGTTGCAGGGCGCCAAGGAAGAGGGCAAGTGGGGCATCGGCGTCGACAACGACCAGGCGTTCCTCGGTGGGCACATCCTCACGAGCGCCACGAAGAAGGTCAATCTCGCCGTCTTCCGGACGATCGAGCAGGTGCAGGAGAACGCGTTCGTCGGCGGTACCGACGGCGTCTTCACGGTCAAGAACGGCGGCGTCGGCTTCGGCGTCGTCAGCAACAAGGCACCGGGTCGCGCCGCGCTGATCGCGAAGCTGAACTCCGTCTCCAAGGCGATCGCGGCCGGCAAGCTGAAGATCCCGAGCAAGTAGGGCGGGACCGGTTCGACTCGAGCGGAGGGCGGGCATGTGCCCGCCCTCCGCGTTTCTGCCCGAACGCACCTCGCGTGTACGCGCAGGCCGCCCGAGACCATAGAATCCCCGCCCATGGCGTCCACCCGCCCGATCGTGCTCGAGATGCGGGGCATCACGAAGCGCTTCCCGGGGATCGTCGCGAACGACGGCATCGACCTCGACCTGCGGCGAGGTGAGGTCCACGCCTTGCTCGGCGAGAACGGCGCCGGCAAGTCGACGCTGATGAACATCCTCTACGGGCTGTATCGCGCCGACGAAGGCGAGATCCTCGTTCGCGGCGAGAAGGTCGACCTCGGCTCGCCGCTCGAGCGATCGACCACGGCATCGGCATGGTGCACCAGCACTTCATGCTCATCCCGGTCATGACGGTGGCCGAGAACATCGTGCTCGGCGACGAGCCGCGCACGGCCGGAGTCCTGCTCGACGTCGGCGACGGCGAGCGCCGCGTCGCGAGATCTCGCCGGGACGTTCGGCCTCAAGGTGGACCCCGACGCGCGCGTCCACGACATCACCGTCGGGCAGCAGCAGCGCGTCGAGATCCTCAAGGCGCTCTACCGCAATGCGGACATCCTCATCCTCGACGAGCCGACCGCGGTGCTGACGCCGCAGGAGGCGCCAGGAGCTGTTCGTGATCGTCGCGAGCCTGACGACGCAGGGGCACGTCGATCATCTTCATCAGCCACAAGCTCAACGAGGTGCTCGAGATCGCCGACCGGATCACCGTGCTGCGGCGCGGGCAAGCTGATCGAGACGCTGCCGGCGGAGGGCGCGACCGAGGAAAGGCTGGCGCGGCTGATGGTCGGCCGTGAGGTGCTGCTGCGCGTCGAGAAGGGTGTCGATCACAGCCGGCCGAGCCGCTGCTGCAGGTCGAGGACCTGCACGTCTTCGACGACCGCGGGATCGAGAAGGTCGAGGGCGTCTCCTTCGACGTCCGCGCCGGCGAGATCGTCGGCATCGCGGCGTCGACGGAAACGGCCAGACGGAGCTGATCGACGCCGTCACGGGCCTGCGGAAGCCGCGAAGCGGGCCGGGTCGTGCTGGGCCGGCGGACGTCACGCACGAGAACGCGCACGAGCATTTCGAGGCCGGCCTCGGCCACATCCCCGAGGACCGCCAGCGCCGGGGCCTCGTGCTCGAGTTCTCGATCGCCGAGAACATCGCGGTGCACGACTTCCGCAGACGCGCCGGACTCGCGGTTCGGCTGGCTCTTCCCGCGCGCGCTGCTCGAGCGCGGCGACGCGCCTGATCAAGGAGTTCGACGTGCGCGGCGGCGATGCCCAGACGCCCGCAGGAACGCTCTCCGGCGGCAACCAGCAGAAGGTCATCCTCGCGCGCGAGATCAACCGCGACCCCCGCGTGCTGATCGCCGCTCAGCCGACGCGCGGGCTCGACGTCGGCGCGATCGAGTTCGTGCACCGGCGCCTGATCGAGGAGCGCGACGAGGGCCGTGCCATCCTGCTCGTCTCGCTGGAGCTCGAGGAGATCCTCTCGCTCTCCGACCGGATCCTCGTCGTTACGAGGGCCAGATCGTCGGCGAGTTCCCGCCCACCGCGACCGAGGAGGAGCTCGGCGTGGCCATGACGGGCGGCGGTCGCCGGCAGCGGACGCGGCGTGAGCGACTCGCCGTACGCCGACGCCCGGCGATCCCTCGGGTCCCGGCCCGGAGATCCGTCAGACCTTCGTCGAGCGCTACGCTCTTGCCCAGAAGGCGGAGGGCGTGCTGGCGCCGGTGCTGACCGCCCTGCTCGCCTTTCTCGCCGGCGGCATCGTCGTCCTCGTCACGACGGGCAAGAACCCGCTCACGACCTACAAGGCGATCTTCGAGGGCTCGGGCCTCATGGCCGGGGGGGGCGGCGCGGCGGCAGCGCCCGGCGCGGCGCGCGCGCGCGCGGCACATCGGGGCAGGCAGGGCCGACGCGGGCCACGGAGCGAGCGCAGGCCACGCGGGCGCAGGGCGCGGCCGCGGCATGCGGGCTTCAAGGGCACGTCGGGCCCGAGGTGATCACGACGATCATGCTCAACTGGATCGGATCTGGGCGGCCGTACCTCTTCGGGCATCGGCGGGCCGTTCAGCGAGGCTCACGCGCTGCCCGTCGGACGACATGTGAGGCCGCAGCTGCCGTCTCTGGGGCGACCTCAGGCGCGCATCGGGTTCTCATCGCGCGGGCGCTCGTCGTCTACCTCACGCTCAACCGGACGACGCTCGGCCGAGGTGCGGCGTGGGCCAACCCGAGGCCGCGCGCTACGGCGGCATCAGCGTCGCGCGCAACTACTTCCTCGCGATGGCGATCGCGGGCTTCGCCGGGCT
The DNA here is from genome assembly GCA_963787085.1 of uncultured Gaiellaceae bacterium. Classification (GTDB taxonomy): domain Bacteria; phylum Actinomycetota; class Thermoleophilia; order Gaiellales; family Gaiellaceae; genus Gaiella. The sequence continues at coordinate 22,455 of CAWBBO010000006.1, forward strand.
CGCCGGCGGCTCGACATCTCGGCTGGCAGTTCGCCGACATCAGAGATCAGGCCGCAGATCGGGTTCACGGCATCGCGTGCCTGCTCGGCGCAACACGGCGCTCGGGTCGCTCGCCGCGCCTCTTCGCGCGCTGCAGACGGCACGCGTCGCGAACTCGACCGGACGTCTTCAACCCGAGCTCGCACGAGCCTCGCGATCATATCAGGGCTCGTCGTCTCTTCGTCGGCGCCGATGTCTCGCCTGCGCGGACGCCAGGGAGGGGCGCTGAGAGGCCACGCGGCGCGCGTGGTGGGGGGTCGCGCGGCTCCCCGTTCGCCCGCCCCGTCCCTCGCCGCCCCGTGTGATCGGCTTCGCCCATCGGCCGGCTTGGATCGCGGGAGCGCGATCGGCGGTAGCGATCGCGCGGGCGCGGCGTCGGTCCGCACCGCAGCCGAGCCGAGCGACGGTGTCTGGGGCCTCCGCGGCGATGCTCGCACGCACGCCGCTCGTTCGCCTCGCGGGCGGCTGTCGACGTCGGGTGTACATCGGTGAGGATGATGCTAGGGCGTCCGCATCGGGCCGACGTCGGACGGCCGGCTCGCATCGGTCCGCGGCGGGCTGATGGACTCCACGCGTCTCTCGATCACGCTCGGCCGACCAGATCGTCGGGGCGCGTCAACTCCTCGCGCTCGGGACGAGCTACCTTCATCAAGCTTACGGCAGGCACCGACCGACCTAGCACATCAACACTCGTGCTTCTGGACTCCGGTGGACTTCTCGAGGTGTCGGCAACTAACCTCATGATCTGGTCGATCGCCGTCGCGTCGTTGGGGGTCTCAAGACCGTCGGCTCGCCTCGACGTCGGCGAGCACGCGAGCGCGACACGTCGGATCACGGCATCCGCACGGCGCGTTGCCCGGCATGCGCGCGCGCGGCGCACCCGCCGGTCGGACACGAGGAAGCGCGGCGGTCAGCGCCGCGCCCATCCGCGACTACCTGCTGCCGTGGGTGCAGGGGGACGCTCGGTTCCTCGCCGAGCTGAATCTGCAGCAGACGCTGCTGATCACGACGCCCCTGATCCTGACCGGGCTCGCGGTTGCGTTCGCGTTCCGCTGCGGCATGTTCAACATCGGCGGCCAGGGCCAGTACATCGTGGGCTCGATCTTCGCCGTCTGGATCGGGTCGTCGTTCTCGGAGCTCAACTCCTTCCTGCACATCCTTCTCGCGATCGTGGTCGCAACGCTCGCCGGCGCCGTCTGGGCCGGTATCGCGGGCTTTCTCAAGGCGATCGTCGGCGCCCACGAGGTGATCACGACGATCATGCTCAACTGGGTCGCGATCTGGGTGGGCCAGTTCCTGTTCGGGCTCGGCGGGCCGCTGCAGAACGACACGCAGTCGTCGGTGCCGATCTCGAACGACATCGCCGAAGCCGCCAAGCTGCACGTGTTCTGGGGCGACCCGCTGCTGCAGGGCCTCTCCGTCGGCATCTTCGTGGCGCTCGCCGCGCTCGTCGTCTACTGGATCGTGCTCAACAGGACGACGCTCGGCTTCAGCGTCAAGGCGGTCGGCTTCAGCCCCGAGGCGGCGCGCTACGGCGGCATCAGCGTCAGCCGCAACTACTTCCTCGCGATGGCGATCTCGGGCTCGTTCGCCGGGCTCGCGGGAGCCCTCGACATCCTCGGCTGGCAGTTCCGGCTCTCCACGACCGACATCCAGACCTCGGCGATCGGCTTCACCGGCATCGCGGTGGCGCTGCTCGGCCGCAACACCGCGATCGGGGTGGGGCTGTCCGCGCTCCTCTTCGGAGCGCTCATCAACGGCACCTCCACCCGCAACCTCGACCCGGAGGTGTTCCAGCCCGAGCTCGCCTCGAACCTGACGCTCCTGATCCAGGGGCTCGTGGTGCTCTTCGTCGGTGCCGACGTGATCGTGCTCACGATCCTGCGGAAGCTGCGGCGCACACGCGAGCCGCGGGCGCCTGATGGCAAGAAGCTGGCGGCGCCGGGATGAGCGCCCGGACCAAGAACACACAAGCGGCACCTCACGGCCTCGGCGGCCGCATCGTGGCGCGGCTGCCTCGTGGCGCCCGCGCGATCTCGTGGGCGGGGATCCTGCTCGGCCTGCTCGCGGCCTGGATCGCGCTGCCGCCCCTGACCGTGCGCTCGCTCGGCCCGTCGATCGCGATCGCGGCCGTCGGCATCGCGCTCGGCGGCGTCGCGATCGTGCGGCGCGACATCCGCTTCGGCATCTTCGCGGTCGTGGCGGGCATGTTCGGGATCACGATGGCGATCCTGGCCGGGCTCTCGAGCGTCGACAAGCTCGAGAGCGTCGTCGTCTGGTCGGCGCTCTTCGCCGCCATGCTCCGCTTCGCCACGCCGCTGATGTTCGCGTCCCTCGGCGGGCTCTTCTCCGAGCGCTCGGGCGTCGTCAACATCGGTCTCGAGGGGATGATGCTGATGGGGGCGTTCTTCGCCATCCTCGGCGCCGACAAGACGGATTCCTGGGTGCTCGGCCTGCTGATCGGCGTCCTCGCCGGCGCTGCGCTCGCCTCGGTACACGCGTTCTTCGCCATCTCCCTGCGCGCCGACCAGATCGTCGGCGGCACCGCCATCAACTTCCTCGCGCTCGGCATCACCGGCTACCTGTTCATCGACACGTACGGCACCGAAGGCACCCCCACCGACACGCCGAGCATCCCGAACGTCCATCTCGCGTTCCTGGAGGACGTGCCGTTCTTCGGCGACATCTTCGGGAACCTCAACCTGATGATCTGGCTGGCGCTCCTGACCGTCGTCGTGACCTGGGTCGTCATCTTCCGCACGCCGATCGGGCTTCGCATCCGCTCGGTGGGCGAGCACCCGCGCGCAGCCGACACGGTCGGCATCAACGTCTACCTCGTGCGGTACGCGGCGGTCATCCTCTCGGGCGCCCTTGCTGCCGCCGGCGGCGCCTATCTCTCGATCGGCTTCGTCAACTCGTTCAACGAGAACATGACTGCAGGACGCGGCTTCATCGCGCTCGCCGCGCTCATCTTCGGCAACTGGCGCCCGTTCACCGCGGCCGCCGCCTGCATGCTGTTCGGCTTCTCGAGTGCGCTCGCTCAACGACTGCCGGAGTACTCGCAGTCCGCCTCGGTGCTCTTCCAGGCGCTTCCGTACGTGCTCACGCTGATCGCGGTCGCCGGCGTGATCGGCCGCTCCATCCCTCCCGCCGCTGTTGGCCGTCCCTACAAGAAGCAGTAGCGAGCCCGCCGGCACCGGCAACGCCCGGGCCGCCTGGTCCGTCGTGCTGGGGGTGCTGGCAGTGGCCACGATGCCTGCCGCGATCGTCGCCACCCGCTACTCCGATGCCTACGAGCTGCTCCACGCGGGCTTCGCCATCCCGGTCGGGCTCGCGCTCGGCCTCGTGGCGGTCGTGCTCGCCCGGCGGGCACGCGAGCGTGACGCCCTCACGCTCGGGCGCGCCGGCGGCAGGGGCGCCGCCTGGGCCGGCCGGGCGCTCGGCATCCTGGGCATCTGCATCGCCTCAGCGGGCATCGTCTCGCTCGCCGTGTACGCCTTGCTGAAATCCGTCGAGTGAGCAGGTGACGATGGCGCTCGCGCAGCCTCGTCTACACTCCCAACGGTGTTCGAGATCGGCTCCAGCCTGCGCGAGGCGCGAATGCGCCAGAGCCTCGACTTCAACGAGATGGAGGCGCGCACGAAAGTGCGGGCCAAGTACCTGCGCGCTCTCGAGGCGGAGCAGTTCGACCAGCTCCCCGCGCACACGTACGTGAAAGGGTTCCTGCGCACCTACGCGGACTCCCTCGGCATGGACGGCCAGCTCTACGTCGACGAGTACAACTCGCGATTCGTCGCGGGTGACGACGACCAGGTGCTGCGCACCCGTCGCGTGCCGCAGACACGCGGCCGGAGGGAGCGGCGGGAGTCGCACATCGTCTTCGTCGCGCTCGCCGCCATCGCTCTGCTGACCGCACTCGTGATCGCCGCGTGGCGCTTCGGCGGCACGGAGGAGCCCAAGGTGCAGGGCGTCAACAGCGGTGCGCGCGTCGCGGGGACGGTGGGCACGAAGGCGGTCGCAGGCAAGGTGACGGTCGCCGTCCGCGCCGTGCGCGGCGCGTCGTTCATGGAGGTACGCGCCGGCTCGCGCGCCGGCGAGCCGCTCTACCGTGGCACGCTCGAGCGCGGCCAGTCGAAGCAGTTCACGCGCCAGAAGCTGTACGTCTCCCTCGCCGCCCCCGCGAACGTCGAGGTGAAGGTGAACGGGACCGGCGTCCGCGTCCCGGCCGACGGCGAGCTGACCGTCGCGTCGCGCAGCGCCGCCGGGTCTTGACGCGCCCCCGCGCGACAATCGTCGTCACGGGCAGCGAGCTCGTGCGAGGGGAGCGCACCGACCTCAACGGCCCCTTCTACGCGCGCGAAGCACTGAGGCTCGGGATGCAGCCGGCGCGGGTGATCGTCGTCGGCGACGACCCCGTCGAGCTCGAGGCGGCGCTGCGCGAGGGCATGCAGGCGGAGGTGTGCCTCGTCTCCGGCGGGCTCGGGCCGACGCACGACGACCGCACGGTGGAGCTCGTGGCACGCGTCACCGAACGTGCGCTCCACGTCGACGCGGAGCTCGAGGCTCGGATCGAGACGGTCTCGCGCACCGTCGCGGAACGCCTCGGCCGGCCGTATGCCGACTTCGCGCCGGGCGTCGTCAAGCAGGCAACGCTGCCCGAGGGCGCCATTTCCCTCGGCCTCGCCGGCACCGCACCCGGCATCGTGCTCGACACCGGCAGCTGCGTGGCCGTCGTGCTGCCGGGGCCGCCCGCGGAGCTGCGCCGGCTCTGGCCGCGGGCGCTCGAGACCGAGCCGCTCCGGCGCGTGCTGGCTCGCACGAGCGCCCCCGGACGTCGCGTGCTGCGCTTCTTCGGGGTCAGCGAGTCGGCGGTCGCGCGGGCGCTGGCGGAGGCCGGCGGCGACGGCGACGGCGTGGAGGCGACGATCTGCGCTCGCGATTTCGAGATTCACGTCGACCTCGTGGTCGAGGCGGGCGCCGAGGAGCGGGCGGACACGCTCGCCGCCCGTCTGCGGGAGCCGGTGGAGGAGTACCTCTTCGGCGAGGACGAGCGCTCGATCCAGGAGCTCGTGCTGGAGCTCTGCCGCGAGCGCGGGCTCTCGCTCGGCACGGCGGAGTCGTGCACCGGCGGGCTCGTCGCTGCGCGCCTGACCGGGATCCCCGGCTCGAGCGACGTGTTCGAGGGCGGCATCGTCGCCTATGGGAACGAGGTCAAGGCCGAGCAGCTCGGTGTCCCGCGCGACGTGCTCGAGACGTACGGCGCCGTGTCGGCGGAGACCGCCAGGGCGATGGCGCACGGCGCCTGCGAGCGGCTCGGCGTCGACGTCGCGGTCGCCGTGACGGGCGTGGCCGGCCCGGGCGGCGGGACGGAGGACCGGCCCGTCGGGCTCGTCCACTTCCACGCGACCGGCCCGGACGGCGAGAAGGCGCTCAGCTTCGACCTGCCGGGCGACCGCGAGTGGATCCGCACCCGCTCCGCCGTCGCCGCGCTCCATCTCGTGCGCGCACTTCTGACGCAGAGCCGGCACGAAGGCGTATGACCTCGCCGGGTAGCGTCGGGAGCGATGATCCGCTCCGGCTCTTCCTCGCGCTGCAGCTTCCGGACACGGTGTGCGACGCCCTCGTCGCGTGGGGCGCACGCGAGCTCGCCGGCCGGGATTGCCGCCGCCTGGAGCGGCAGCAGCTGCACGTCACGCTCGCGTTCCTCGGGCGTCGTCCTGCCGCGGACGTCCCCGCCGTCGCCGCCGCGCTCGACGGGGCAGCGGGGGACGTGGAGCCGTTCCCGCTCGAGCCCCTGCGCTGGCGCGAGAACGCCCGTACCGGCATGCTCGTGCTCGCTGACCCGACGGGGTCCGCGACGCTGCTCGCAGAGGCGCTGCACGGGCGGCTGGAGGAGCTCGGCGTCTACCGGAGGGAGCGCAGGCCGTGGCTGCCGCACGTGACCGTGGCGCGTTTTCGCGAGCGGCCGCGACTCGATCCGCCGCTGCCGCCGGTACGAACGTTCGTTCCGTCCGACGCGGCTGCTTATCTGTCGGAGCTGCACCGGTCCGGCGCTCGGTACACGGTGCTGCACTCGACCCGGCTCGGACACGCCCTCTAGGAAGCACACAGCTCGACGACAACGGCACCTACCACTACGACGCAGACGACACCAACGCCGCGAGGAGGATGTACGGATGAAACGCGAGGAAGCGCTCGACGTCGCGCTCGGCCAGATCGAGCGGCAGTTCGGCAAAGGCTCGGTCATGCGCATGAGCGACCAGGCGCAGGTGTCGGTGGGGGCGGTCTCGACCGGCTCGCTCTGCCTCGACATGGCGCTCGGCATCGGCGGGCTGCCGCGCGGCCGCGTCGTCGAGGTGTTCGGCCCCGAGTCGTCGGGCAAGACGACGCTCGTCTACCACGTCATCGCCGAGGCGCAGCGACGTGGCGGCATCTGCGCGTTCATCGACGCCGAGCACGCGATGGACCCGCAGTACGCGCGCCGGATCGGCGTCGACATCGACGACCTGCTCGTGTCGCAGCCCGACACGGGAGAGCAGGCGCTCGAGATCTGCGAGCTGCTCGTGCGCTCCGGGGCCGTCGACGTCGTGGCCATCGACTCGGTCGCGGCGCTGACGCCGAAGGCGGAGATCGAGGGCGAGATGGGGGACAGCCATGTCGGCTTGCAGGCCCGGCTGATGAGCCAGGCGTTGCGGAAGCTGGCCGGCACCCTCAACCGCACCGACACGATCTGCCTGTTCACGAACCAGCTGCGCGAGAAGATCGGGGTCATGTTCGGCTCCCCCGAGACGACGCCGGGCGGCCGGGCGCTGAAGTTCTACGCGTCCGTGCGCCTCGACATCCGGCGGATCGAGACGCTCAAGGACGGCGCGGAGGCCTACGGCAACCGCGTGCGCGTCAAGGTGGTGAAGAACAAGGTGGCGCCGCCCTTCAAGCAGGCCGAGTTCGACATCATCTACGGCTCGGGCATCTCCTGGGAGGGCACCGTGCTCGACGTCGGCATCGAGAAGAAGGTCGTGCAGAAGGCGGGCTCGTACTTCAGCTTCGGCGACGAGCGGCTCGGGCAGGGGCGCCAGAACGCCGCCGCCTTCCTCGGCGAGCATCCGGATCTCGTCCAGCAGATCCTCGCCCGCATCCAGCTCGAGGCGGCCGAGGGACAGATCGTCTCGGCACGGCTGCTGCCGGTGCTCCCGCACCCGGCGGAGGCGGTCGAGGTGACGGAGGACGCGGAGGCCGAGGTGGAAGCACCGGCCGCGGTGTAGCCTGCCGTGGCCGAGCCGCGGCGCCGACCGTCACCGCCCTACGGGCACGCGGCCGAGGGCGCGTCGAGGTCGAGCTCGACGGCGTGCGCTGGCGCGTCGTCCCGCTCGAGGCCGTGTACCGCGCCGGGCTCACCGTCGGCTGCCGGCTGGAACGGGCGCGTGCGCGGACGCTGCGCTCCGAGATCCGGCGGCAGGAGGCGCTCGGCGCCGCCGTCGGCAGCCTGCGGCGCCGGCCGCACACCGTGGCGTCGCTCGACGAGCGGCTCGAACGTCGCGGCATCGCCCCGCTCGAGCGTCGCCGGGCGCTCGACACCCTCGGCCGCAGCGGGCTCGTCGACGACCGGCGCTTCGCGCACGTCAGGGCGGCTTCGCTCGCAGCGCGCGGCTGCGGCGACCTCCTCATCGCCGACGACCTCGAGCGGCACGGCGTCGACGCGGCGCTCGCGACCGACGCGCTCGCCTGCCTGGAGCCCGAGGCGCAGCGAGCCGCCGGCATCGTGGCGAAGAACGGCTTGACGCCGAAGACGATCCGCTCGCTCGCGGCCAAGGGCTTCGGTGAGGCTGCGCTCGAATCGCTCGTTGCGGAGATCGAAGCGGGAGCGTAGGATGAGAACGCTTCATCCGACAGTTCTCTGCACACAGTTCTGCTGCAAACCGGGCATTTCCGAAACCGCTCTCGACCATGAATCTCGCACTTCCCTGTGACCTTCTCGACGCACGGCATCGCTGTGCCGCCCAGGAGGGTGCTCGGGCCTAGGCAAGGGCCGCACCGCCGAACCGGCTGCATCGCCGAAGTGACGTTGCCGCACGTGGAGGCGAACTGCCGGATGTGAGCAGCCGCGGTGATCGCAATCGCCGCGGTCAACCGAAATCCCTCTCGAAGGAGCGGGCATGCTCACGGTCATCGGGGTGCTGGTCGGAATCGCCGTCGGCGGGCTGGCGACGTGGGGCTGGCTCCGCGCGGCGAGCGCATCCCGCCTGAGCGCAGCCGAGGACAGACGGCGCGCGATCGTGGCCGACGCCGAGCGGGAAGCGGAGGCAACCCGCCGTGAGGCCCAGATCGAGTCGCGCGAGCTGGCCGTCCAGCTCCGCAGCCAGATCGAGTCGGAGGTGCAGGACCGGAGGCTCCAGATCGCCAAGGTGGAGGAGCGCACGGCCCAGCGCGAGGGCGAGCTCGACGACGAAGCAGACCGAGCTCGAGCGCCGCGAGCAGGGCATCGCCGACCGTGAGATCCATCTGCGGCAGCTGCAGGAGGAGATGAAGGCGACGAAGGACGAGGCGCTGCGCGAGCTGCAGCAGCTGTCGGGCCTGACGCTGGGCGAGGCCAGGAAGCTCGTGCTCGAGCGCTCCGAGGACCTCGTGCGGCACGAGCTCGCGCGTTCCGTGCGCCAGATGGAGGAGGAGGCGCGGACGGACGCCCGCCGCCGGGCCCGCGCGCTCGTCGCCGACGCGCTCCAGCGCGTGGCCGCGAGCCACACGGCGGAGACGACGGTCAGCGTCGTCGAGCTCGCCTCCGACGACATGAAGGGGCGCATCATCGGCCGGGAGGGGCGCAACATTCGCGCCCTCGAGCACCTCACGGGCGTCGACTTCATCATCGACGACACGCCGCATGCCGTCGTGCTCTCGTCCTTCGACGGCATCCGCCGCGAGGTCGCGAAGATGACGCTCGAGAAGCTGATCGAGGACGGCCGCATCCACCCGGCCCGGATCGAGGAGATGTACTACCAGTCGAAGGCCGAGCTCGAGGAGCACGTCCGGCTGGCCGGCGAGCAGGCCGTGTTCGAGGCGAACTGCGGCGAGCTGCACGAGGAGCTCGTCAAGGTGCTCGGGCGGCTTCGCTACCGGACGAGCTACGGGCAGAACGTGCTCAAGCACACGCTCGAGGTCGTGCATCTCACGGGGCTGATGGCCGCGGAGCTCGGGGCGTCGGTGAAGACCGCCAAGCGCGCCGCACTCCTGCACGATCTCGGCAAGGCGATGACCCACGAGGTGGAGGGCTCCCACGCCGCGGTCTCCGCCCAGCTGGCCAAGCGCTACGGCGAGACGGAGGGCGTCGTGCACGCGGTCGAGGCGCACCACTACGAGGTGCAGCCGCAGACGGTCGAGGCCGTGTTGCTGATCGCCGCCGACGCGATCTCGGCCTCGCGGCCCGGAGCGCGCGGCGAGAGCCTCGAGCACTACATCAAGCGGCTGGAGGCGCTCGAGGAGATCGCCGCGGCCAAGCCGGGGGTGGCGAAGGCGTACGCCCTGCAGGCGGGACGGGAGATCCGCGTCATCGTGGAGCCGACGGAGGTGGACGACGACGGCGCCGTCCTGCTGTCGCACGAGATCGCGAGGGAGATCGAGGACTCGCTCGAATACCCTGGACAGGTGAAGGTGATCGTGATCAGGGAGTCACGAGCCGTGGAAGTCGCCAAGTAGGGCCGACGCGTGACGAAGGAGGGCAGCGAATGTCGCAGTACGAGGTGATCGGGATCGTGATCGGCGTCGTGTGGTTCGCGATCATCGTGGCGGCCGCGAAGTGGGCCGATGCGACCGAGACGCCCGCGTAAGCCGGTGTGCCGGCCCGGGCCGGGACGCAGCTGACGGGTAGCGAACGCGTGGGGGCGAGACGAGCCTCACCCGTACAATCCATCTCCGTGCGCCGCTACCACGTCACCACGTTCGGCTGTCAGATGAACAGCCACGACTCCGAGCGCATCAAGGGGATGCTGGAGTCGCTCGGCCTCGGCGAGGCGCACTGCGCCGGACGAGGCGGACGTCGTGGTCTTCAACACGTGCACGATCCGCGAGAAGCCCGACACGAAGCTGGCCGCGTACCTGGGCCAGGCGGGGGCGCGCAAGCGCGACAACCCGAACCTCGTCATCGCCGTCGGCGGCTGCTACGCCGAAGCGCAGGAGCAGCGGATCTTCGAGCTCTACCCGTTCGTCGACGTCGCCTTCGGACCGGGCTCGATTCCGCATCTGTCCGACTGGCTCGGAACGGGAGGGGAGGGGGTCGAGCGGGGACGCTTCGGCACCCACGAGCATTTCGCCGGCCATCTCCCCGAGCATCGTGAGAGGACCTTCCACGCCTGGGTGCAGGTGTCGATGGGCTGCAACTCCACGTGCTCGTACTGCATCGTCCCGTCCGTGCGCGGGCGCGAGCAGAGCCGTCGCCCCGGCGACATCGTCGCCGAGGTGACACGCCTCGCAGCGGGTGGGGTGCGCGAGATCACGCTTCTCGGGCAGAACGTGAACTCGTGGGGCCGCGACCTCCTGCCCGACGTGCGAACCGAGTTCGGGGAGCTCCTGCGGGCCTGCGACGCGGTCGACGGCATCGACCGCATCCGCTTCACGAGCCCGCACCCGAAGGACTTCCGCGAGCCGGTGATCGCGGCGATGGCCGAGTGCCAGGCGGTCTGCGAGCACGTGCACCTGCCGCTGCAGTCCGGCTCGCAGCGAATCCTCAAGGCGATGCGCCGCACCTACTCGCCGGAGCGCTACCTCGCCCTCGTCGATCGCCTGCGCGCCGCCATACCCGATCTCGCGCTCGGCACCGACATCATCGTCGGCTTCCCCGGCGAGTCCGAAGCGGACTTCACGCGCACACTCGAGCTCGTCGAGCGGGTGCGCTACGACAGCGCCTTCACGTTCATCTACTCGCCGCGCGAGAGGCACGGACGCGGCCGACGATGGACGACCAGGTGCCGGACGAGCTCAAGCACGAGCGGCTCGAACGGCTCGTCGACGTCGTACAGCGCATCGCCGCGGAGCGGAACACCGAGCGGGTCGGCGGCGTGGAGGAGGTGCTCGTCGAAGGCCCGAGCCGAAGCGGCCCGGGCCTGTACCGAGGCCGTACGCGCCGGAACACGACGGTGAACTTCGCCGGCGGAGCGGCGCCGGGCGAGCTCGTCGACGTCCTGATCGACGGGGCGACGTCGACGACGCTGCGCGGGCGGGTGTGCGCCCTCGCGACCACGCCCGGCTGACGCGTCATGACGTTCCCGGCGGTCATCGCCGTCTTCGGCCCGACCGCGTCCGGAAAGACGGCCGTGGCGGAGCGGCTCGCGGACGTGCTCGGCACGGAGGTGGTCTCGTGCGACGCGCTGCAGGTCTACCGCGGGCTGCGCCTGCTGACGAACCAGCCGGCTCGGCCGACGCGCCTCGTGGGGATCCGCGCGCTCGACGAGGAGATGTCCGTCGGAGCCTTCGCCCACCTCGCCCACGAGGCGGTCGACGAGCTCGTCGCCGCCCGGGGCGTCGCGGTCGTCTGCGGCGGCACGGGGCTGTACCTCCGCGCCGCCCTCGCCGACCTGGCGGTCCCGCCGGCTCCCGAGGAAGGCGCGCGCGCGCGGTGGGAGGAGCTCTACGACGCCGATCCCGCCGCCGCCCACGAGCGCCTGCGCGCCGTTGACGCGGCAGCCGCCGACGCGGTCCACCCGAACGATCGCCGCCGCGTCGTGCGGGCGCTCGAGCTCGCAGAGGCCGGCTCGTCGCTCGCGCCCACCGAGGACCGGCTCTGGGACGACCGCACGCGACTGCCGACGGTGATCGCAGGGCTCGAGCTACCGGCCTCCGAGCTGGAGCGGCGGATCGTCGAGCGCACGGCGGAGATGTTCGCCGCCGGCGTCGTGGACGAGGTGCGCACGGCGCTCGCGCGGGGGCGTGTCGCGCACGGCCGAGCAGGCGCTCGGCCTCCGCGAGATCGCGGAGCTCGAACCGGACGCCGCCCGCGCGGCGATCGTGGCCAGGACGTGCCGGTATGCCGCCTACCAGCGCAAGTGGATGCGGCGCATCCCCGGCCTCGTCAGCGTTGACGGGACTCTGACCCCCGACGAGGTGGCTGATGCGGTTCTCGAAGTGGCACGCGCTCGGTAACAGCTACCTCGTCGTCGAGCGCGACGAGGCCGGGGAGCTCACCTCGGAGCGGGCGCGCAGGCTGTGCGACGTCGATACCGGCATCGGCTCGGACGGCGTGCTGGAGGTGGTCGCGCGCTCGGGAACGCGGGCCGAGGTCGTGATCTGGAACCCCGACGGGTCGGTGGCGGAGATGTCCGGCAACGGCGTCCGCATTGCCGCCCGCTGGCTCTCCGAGGAGACCGGGTCGGGCGACGTGACGATCGTGACCGCGGGCCGAGAGACCGTCGCCACGATGCTCGGAGGCCTCGACGCCCGCATGGACGTCGGCACAGTCGTGGTGGGTGTGCCCGAAACGCTCGACGCCGGGGAGCACGTCGACCTGGTCACCGCGTCGGTCGGCAACCCCCATGCGGTGATCCGGCTCGAGGCGCTGTCGCGCGCGCGATCTGCTGCGCCTCGGACCCGCCGTCGAGACGCATGCGCGGTTTCCGGAACGGACGAACGTGCAGCTCGTGCGTGTCGCCGGGCGCCACGACCTCGACGTGCTCGTGTGGGAGCGTGGCGCGGGGGAGACGCGCTCGTCAGGGTCGTCGTCGGTCGCTGCCGCCGCCGTCGCCGTCGCACAGGGCTGGTGCGACACGCCCGTCACCGTGCACCTGCCGGGCGGCGACCTCGTCGTCACCCTCGACGGCGGGCGGGCCACGCTGACGGGGCCTGCCGAGCGAATCTGCGCTGGAGAGACCGGGCTCTAGTTTTTCCCCGGAATCGGCCTACCATCTGAGCATGGGGAGGATGGCGGCGGTAGTCGTGATGGTGGCGCTTGTCGCGGTAGGCGTCGTGAGCGCGGGAGTCGAGCGCGCCATCGTCGCGGGCGCCGTCGGCGTGCGCGTCACCGACGACTGGGCTCGCGTCGCCCCGGCTGCGCCGGCAGGCGAGACCGACCCCCGCACGGTCCTCGTCGTCGGCACCCGCGGCGTCGCCGCTCGTGCGTCCCAGTGCCAGGTCTCCTCGTATCGCATCCCGGCGGACGGAGCGGCCGTCGTCGTGCTCGGGTGGCGGGGCATCGCACCGGAGGGGCTTCCCCGCGACCGCGGCGAGCTCCAGGCGTTGCGGTTGAGGCGACCGATCTTCGAATGCTTCGACGGCCGCGGCGCCATGGCGCAGATCGTGGTGAAGAACCGCGCCTACCAGGTCAACGTGATGGTCGGCGACCGCGCCACGCGCGAGACGGTGGCCGAGGCACTCGCCGTCGCACGCTCGTTCGCCGCCGCGTAACCGGCAGTCAGACGGCGATCTCGAACTCGCGCAGGACGTCGTTCAGGGACGTCTTCAGATCGGTGGAGGCGCTGCGCTCACCGACGATGAGCGCGCAGGGCAGGCCGTACGTGCCCGCGGGAACTCCTTCTGCCGCACGCCCGGAAGCACGACCTTGCGCGCAGGCACCTCGCCGCGGTACTCGACGGGCACGCTGGCCGGTGACGTCGATCACCGGCACCGTCGAGGACAGCACCACGTTCGGTGCGATCACGGCGCCCTCTGCCGATGTGCACCCCCTCGACGATGACGGCACGCGAGCCGATGAACGCGCCGTCCTCGACGATCACCGGAGCCGCCTGCGGCGGCTCGAGGACGCCGCCGATGCCGACGCCGCCCGCGAGGTGCACGTCGGCGCCGATCTGCGCGCACGAGCCCACGGTTGCCCACGTGTCCACCATCGTCCGCGGCCCGACCCAGGCGCCGATGTTGACGTAGCCCGGCATCAGCACGCAGCCCTCGGAGAGGAACGAGCCGTACCGCGCCACCCCCGGCGGCACGACGCGAACCCCCCGGTCGGCGTAGTCGGACTTGACCGGGATCTTGTCGAGGAAATGGAGGCCGCCCACGTCCATCGGCTCGACCTTGCGCAGGCGGAAGTAGAGCAGGATCGCCATCTTCACCCAGTCGTTCACCTGCCACCCCGACGCGCCCGGCTCGGCGACGCGGATCTCCCCGGCGTCGAGCAGCCTGATCGCCTCCTCGACCGCCTCCGCGTCGAGCACGCCGCTGTCCCAGCTCTCGACGATCTTCGCTGCAAGGCTCATGCGAGAGCATCCTCCAGGATCCTGACCGCCCGCGCACACTCGTCCTCCGACGGGACGAGCGCGAAGCGGACGTACCCCTCGCCCGACGGGCCGAGGAACGAGCCGGGCGCGACGAGCACGCCGAGGTCGAGCAGCCGCGTGGCGAAGCTCTCGGATGTCTCGCCGGCCGGCACGGCCACCCAGAGGTACATCGTGGCGGGACCGCCCGCATCCCGCAGGGAGACACCGGCGAAGAGGTCGAGGAACAGCCGGCGCTTGCGGGCATACGTCGCACGCGCACGCTCGACGTGCTCCTCGTCGTCCCAGGCGACCACGGACGCCCGCTGCACGAACTCCTGGGGCGCCGTGCCGACGTTGGGGCGAAACTGGCGCAGCGCGGCGATCAGCTCCGGATCTCCGGCGACGAACCCCGAGCGGAAGCCGGTCATCGACGAGCGCTTGGAGAGCGTGTTGAAGACGACGAGGCCCGACCAGTCGGGAAGCTGCAGGGCGGAGACGGGCGGCTCGTCGAACCAGAGCTCGGTGTAGGCCTCGTCGGAGGCGAGCACGAACCCGTGCCGGCGGGCGAGCGCGGCGACCTCGCTCGAAGAACGAGAGCGGCGCGGTGACGCCGGTCGGGTTGTTCGGGTAGTTGACCCAGAGGAGCGCCGTGCGGGCCCAGTCGGCCGCGGACAGCGGCGTCCAGGTCGGGCAGGAAGCCGTTCTCCTCGAGCAGCGGCACCGTCAGCACGCGCGCTCCGCTCAGCTCTGCTCCCCGGCCCGGCACCGGGTAGCCGGGCTCCGTGACGACCACCGTGTCACGCCCGGCGGGAAGGTCGAGCACGACCTGCGCGAACGAGAAGATTGCCTCCTTCGAGCCCAGCGTCGGGATCACGTGCCGGTCGGGGTCGACGTCGACGTGGAAGCGGCCCGCGAGCCAACGCGCCACCGCCTCGCGCAGCTCGGGCAGGCCGACCGCGGCCGGATAGCCCATGCGCTCGCGTACCCCGTCCCGGAGCGCCTGGAGGATGCGCGGATCCGTCGGCTCGCGCGGATCGCCCATGCCGAAGTCGATCACCTCGAGCCCCCGGGCGCGGCGGTCGGCGGCGGCCTGGTTGAGGCGCACGAACGGGTACGTCGCCTGGGCGCGGAGGACGGGGGAGACGGGCATGATCCGACGCTACCGGGCGAGGAGGCGGTGCAGGGTGGTGTAGGCATGCACGAGGCCGTCGATCTCGACGAGCTCGTCGCGCCGGTGCGCGTAGCGGGGGTGTCCGGGGCCGAAGTTGATCGCGTCGAGCCCGAGCTCGGTGAAGTCGGCGACGTTCGTCCAGGCCTGCTTCGGCTCGATGCCGTTCGCGCCGGCTGCGAGCAGGGCCGCGACGGCGGGCGAGCCTGTCGCCACCCGCCCGGCCGGCGCCGTGCCGAGGATCGTGAGCTCTGCGCCGGGCGGGACGATCTCGCGGAGGTGCGCGATCGCCCCCTGCTCGTCGCGGTCGGGCGCGAAGCGGAAGTTGAGGTGTGCGACGGCGGTGTCCGGGATCACGTTGTCGGCGATGCCGGCGTTCAGTCGCGTCACCGACAGCACCTCCCAGAACGTGAGCCCGCCGACGACCGCCTCGCGCCGCTCGTGGGCGATCACCGGCGCCAGCCCTTCGATGGCGCGCTCGATCGCGTTCTCCGCGAGCCACGGACGGGCCGAGTGCCCGCTCGTGCCGCGAAACGTGAGCGTCGCGTTGGCGTTGCCGAGGCAGCCCGCGTGCACGGCGCCGTCGGTCGGCTCGAGCAGGATCACGAGCGCTGCCTCGCGCACGAGCCCGGAGCGCTCGAAGCAGCTCCGGCAGGGGGTTCCACTCCTGCGGCAGCTCCTCCTGGCCGAAGAGGAGGAGGGCGACGTCGTACGGCCCGGGTGGCCGCTCGGCCAGGTCGCGGACGAGCTCGAGCGCGACCGCGAGCCCGCCCTTCATGTCCGTGGCGCCGAGCCCGTGCACGGCCCCGCCCTCGATCCTGCCGGGCAGGTTCTCCTGCGCGGGCACGGTGTCGTAGTGTCCGGCGAGGACGACGAGGGGCGCTCCGGGGCGCCGCTCGCGCACGTAGAGCGCAGCGTCGTCGAGCACCGTGTCGGGTGCGAGCACCGGCGGCACGAGGCTCCGCACGTGCGCGCGCACCTCCTGCTCGTGCCGGCTCTCGGAGGGGATGTCGACGAGCTCGAGCGTGCGAGCCGCGAGCCGGTCCGCGAGAGATGCCATTGCGCGAGCGTACCGGCATACTGGCCTCGTGACGATGCGCCAACCCGACCCGCTGCCGGGTGCCGAGCCCGAGCGCGGATTCCTGCTCGCGGTGCTGCCGCGGGACGTCGATGCGGACGAGGAGCTCGCCGAGCTGCGAGAGCTCGCGCGCACGGCCGGTGTCGAGCCCGTGGCAGAGCTCGTGCAGCACCGTGGGCAGCCCGACCGGCGCACGTACGTCGGCAAGGGCAAGCTCGCCGAGCTGAAGCTCGCCTACGCCGACTCGGGCGCAGACGTGCTGCTCGTCGACGACGAGCTCGACCCGACGCAGCAGCGCCTGCTCGAGGACGAGCTCGACGCGCGGGTCGTCGACCGGACGCTGCTGATCCTCGACATCTTCGCCCAGCACGCGGTCAGTGCCGAGGGCAAGCTCCAGGTCGAGCTGGCACAGCTCGAGTACAGCCTGCCGCGCATGCGCGGCATGTGGAAGCACCTGGAGCGGCTCGGCGGCGGCGTCGGCACGCGCGGCCCCGGCGAGTCGCAGCTCGAGACCGACCGCCGCCTCGCACGCGGTCGCGTCTCTCAGCTGAAGCAGCGCCTGCGCGGGCTTCGCAGCCAGCGCGCCGTACGGCGCAAGGAGCGCAAGCGCTCCGAGACGCCGACGGTCGCGCTGGCCGGATACACGAACGTGGGGAAGTCCACCCTGCTGAACGCTCTCACCGGCGCCGAGGTCTCGGTCGAGAACCGTCTCTTCGAGACGCTCGACCCGACCACGCGCGGGTTCGAGCACGACGGCAAGCGCTACCTCGTGACGGACACGGTCGGCTTCATCCGCCGTCTGCCGACGCAGCTCGTCGAGGGGTTCGCCTCGACGCTCGAGGAGACGCTCGTGGCCGACCTCGTGCTGCACGTCGTCGACGGGTCGCTGCCCGCGGGCACGCTCGCGGAGCAGATCGCCGCCGTGGACGCCGTGCTCGGCGAGATCGGCGCCGACGACGTGCCCCGCGAGCTCGTGCTGAACAAGGTCGACCGGCTCGACCCGCTGGCGCGGCGCCGCCTGGCGAACCGGTTCCCGGACGCGTTGCAGGTCGCGGCTCTCACCGGGGAGGGTGTCGCCGACCTGAAGCAGCGGGTCGCGGAGCTGTTCGCCGACAGGTTCGAGGACGTCTGGCTGCTGGTGCCCTACGACGAGGGCAGCACCCTGTCCGCCCTCTACGCGCTCGGCGCCCCGATCGACGAGCGCCGCGACACCGAGGAGGGCGTGCTCATCCGTGCGAAGCTGCCCCACCGAGAGGTGCGGCGCTTCGGGCCGTACCTCGTTGCGGGAGACGACCTGGAGACCGCGGCCACCACGTGATCGAGCTGGCGGTCACGCGGTTGCGCGCTGATGCGGTGCTACCCGCCCACGCCTACGCGGGCGACGCGGGCCTCGACCTTGCCGCCTGCGAGCGGGTGACCCTCGGCCCGGGGGAGCGCGCCGTCGTCGGCACGGGCATCGCCGTCGCGATCCCGGAGGGGCACGCCGGCCTCGTGATCCCGCGCTCCGGGCTCGCGGCGCGCCACGGCCTCTCGAAGGTCAATGCGCCGGGCCTGATCGACTCCGGCTACCGCGGGGAGCTCAAGGTGATCGTGCTCAACACCGACCGCGCCGAGCCGTTCATCGTCGAGCCGGGCATGCGCATCGCCCAGCTCGTCGTCGTGCCCGTCCCCGCCGTGCGCCTCGTCGAGGTCGATGCGCTGCCGGAGAGTGACCGCGGCGCCGCAGGTCTCGGCTCCTCGGGCAGCGGATGAGGCCGGAGCCGCGCGTCCGTGTCTCGGCGATCCTGCGCTGGCACGACGGGATCCTGCTCTGCCGGCACGAGAAGCGCGGCAACGAGCACTGGCTCCTGCCCGGCGGCGGCGTGCGGGGCGGAGAGAGCCTGATCGAGGCACTGCAGCGCGAGCTGGCCGAGGAGACGGGACTCGTGCACGCCGGCGACGCGCTGCCGCTCGAAGGGCCTGTCGCGATCGTCGAGTCGATCTCGCCCGAGCGCAGCCTGTGGTCGAAGCACGTCGTGCACATCATCTTCGCCGCCGACCTGCGACGGCTCGCTCGAGGACGCCGTCTCGCAGGACGACGCCGTCAGGGGGCATCGCCTCTTCTCCGTGGACGAGCTCGACGGCCTGGCCCTGCACCCGCCGATCGCGCGGTTCCTGCGACGCTGGGAGCCCGGCGACCCGTGCGTCTACCTGGGGGCTCTCTGGGCGCCCTGAGCGGCCGCGCCCTCCCGTGGGAGGGCTGCCGGAACGTCCGCGACCTGGGCGGGCTGCCTGTCGCCGGTGGGGGCGTGACGCGGCCGGGCGTGATCGTGCGAGCCGACAACGTGCGGCGGCTCTCCGCGGCCGGCTGGGAGACCGCTCTCGCGTTTGGTGTCGACCGGGTCGTCGACGCTGCCGCGCTCGGCCGCCTGCGTGCGAGACTGACCTGAGGGCTTAGGGCCGGCCGCCCGCTCGCGGGCCCGCCCGGCCGAGACGGCGTGCGCGACGGCCTCGAGCTTGTCGTCGAGCGGAGGCAGCGGCTGCGGAGGCCCGCCGGTCAGGTGCGCGAGGGACTGTGACAGCAGCCAGTCGGAGAGCTGCGGGTTGCGTGGCAGGAGCGGGCCGTGCAGGTAGGTGCCGAGCGCCCGGCCGACGCGGCAGCCCTCGAAGCCGGAGCGGCCGTCGTTGCCGAAGCCCGCCACGACGCGCCCGAGCGGCGTCGCGCCCTCGTCGAGGAGCGTTCGGCCGGCGTGGTTCTCGAAGCCGGCGACCGGCCGTCGTCACGCCGGGCTCGAGCTCGCACTCGAGCAGGACGTCGCCGATCATGCGCGTGTCGCCCGGCCACGGTCTCGTGCGGGAACAGCGCCGGCACCGGGCATCCAGGAGCCGTCGCGGCCGCGGTAGCCGCGGCCGAGCAGCTGGTAGCCGCCGCACACCGCGAGCAGCGCCGCGCCGCCGCGACGGCCGTCGCGGATCGCCGCCCCTCTGGCTGCGAGGTCGGGCGCGATCATCGCCTGCTCGCGATCCTGGCCGCCGCCGATGTAGAGGAGGTCGTGCGCGTCGGCGGCGAGCGCGTCGCCGAGCCCGATCGCCGCGACGTCGAGCTCGTGGCCGCGCAGCGCCGCGCGCCGCGCCGAGCACCGCGATGTTCCCGCGGTCGGCGTAGATGTTGAGGTAGTCCGGGTACAGGTGGCCGACGCGGATCCTCATCCGCTGCGCCCCTGCCCAGTACGGTCGCACGAGGCCGCGGCGCGGCGGCGACGGCGCGCAGGCGCAGCATCGCGGTGTAGGTCGGCAGCACCACGAGCTCACCGCCGGCGGGGACGAGCTCGAGGCCCCGGTCGAGGGCGGCCTCGAGCTCGGGCACGACCTCGAGCCGCTCGGCCGGGAAGCCGGCGTAGGTGAAGCGGAGCGCCAGCTCGGCAGCGCGGTCGCCGCTCGCGACGATGTGTCGTGCGCCGCCGAGCAGCGGCTCGAAGTCGACGTCCCAGATCCAGGACACGTCGCGACCGTCCGCGATCGCGTCGTTCAGGGCGACGACGAGCGTCGGAGGGAGCGCCGCCCTCCTCGAGCGTGCGCACCGCCTCGTTCGCACCGGCCGGGTTCTTGATCAGCAGCATCAGGATCCGCCGGTCGCCGGCCTCGATGCGCTCGAAGCGGCCGAAGGCGGCCGAGAACCCCTCGAGGCCGTCGGCGACGTCGTCGAGCGGGGTGTCCGAGCGCGAGGCTGACGCGATGCCGCGGCGAGGGCGTTGTAGACGTTGTAGAGACCGGGGAGGGGCAGGCGCACGCGCCGAACGCCGACCGGGGTGTGCGAGATCGAACGAGGAGGCGTCGAGCCCGTGCAGCTCGATCGACCGCGCTGCGACGTCGAGCGGCGGCCGCGCATGGCCACAGGCTGGGCACCGGTAGTCGCCGAGGTGGCCGACGTAGGCGGCGGCGTACGCGTACGGGGCGCCGCAGCGGACGCAGTACTTCGAGTCGGCCGCGTGCTGGAGGGCGGGACGGGCGAGACGCACGTCGTCCACGCCGAAGCGGAGGGCTCCCGCGCGTCCCTCGGCGAGCGTCGCCGACCAGCGGATCGTCGGCGTTGACGACGAGGGTGGCCGCCTGGGGGAGAGCGGCGACGGTCTCGCGCCATCGCTCGGCGATGTGCTCGAGCTCGCCGTAGCGGTCGAGCTGGTCGCGGAACAGGTTGCCGAGCGAGACGACGCGTGGGCGCACGCGGCGCGCGACCTCGGGCAGCGCGAACTCGTCGACCTCGAGGAGGCCGAGCTCGGCGCCTGCCGACGAGAGCAGGGTGGAGGCGACCCCGGAGGCGAGGTTCGCTCCGGAGTGGTTCCAGGCCAGGCGGTGCGAGCCCTGCAGGACGCGCGCCGCCATGGCGCTCGTCGTCGTCTTGCCGTTCGTCGCGGAGACGATCACGACGCCGTGGGCAAGCCGCGCTGCGAGCGCGTCGACGGCGCCGGGATCGACTTTCCAGACGAGCTTGCCCGGCAGCGTGGTGCCGCCGCCTCGGCCGGCGGCGCGGGAGAGTCGCGCGACGAGCCCGGCGGCACGCGTCTCGAGCTCGAGGCGGGCTCCCATGCGGTCGAGAGTAGCGGGAGTCCTGCGCGCGGCCCGACTGCGGCCACGGCCATGGGCTCGTTCGGGGCTACTTGCACATTGCGCAGAATGCTCTACAGTGATTGCCATGGCCAGGTCCCGTCGCCGGCACCCGGCAGTTGCCGGGATCGACGAGGCGGCTCTCGCGGAGTTCCGCGCAGGCATCAGGCGGCGCTACACGGACGAGGAGATCCTCGACGAGCTGCGTGCGTGCGCGTAGCGGCTCGGCCGTTCGCCGACGATGCGCGAGTTCGCAGCCGACCCGGACGCTCGCGTGCACCCGCAGACCGTGATCGAGCACTTCGGCACGTGGAACGCGGCCAAGCGTGCAGCCGGGCTGACGCCGCGCCGGTTCATCAGCAGGGAGGAGCTGCTGGAGCAGCTGCGCGCGCTGGGGGCGGAGCTCGGACGCACGCCGACCGCGCGCGACGTCGAGGAGCAGCGCGGCCGCGTCGCGTCGAAGTCGCTCATCTGGCACACGTTCGGCTCGCTCACCCAGGCATTGAAGGAGGCGGGCTTCGACGTCCCCGTCGGCGAGGAGCGGCTCGAGCGCGCGGTCGAGCAGGGCGCCGTGCTGGCGCGGCAACTCGGGCGGCTGCCGAAGATGGCCGACTGGAAGGAGGCCCGGCGGCGTGACGCTGCGCTGATGAGCGAGTGGCAGGTCTACCGGATGGTCGAGATCGACCAGGGCCCCTGGGCGGCGTTTCAGTTTCTCGTGCGCGAGCGGCTGCGCGAGGAGGGCGTGCGCGTGCGCTCGGACGGGATGCTCGACCTCTAGCCGCGCCGGGCAAGGCCCGCCTGGGAGAGGGTCGCGGCGCGTGTGCCGCCTGGAGCTGCGGCCGAAGCACGCTGCCCCTCAAGCCGGGAAGCCGAACCGCCGATACCCCGCTCTGTGGAGACGAACGCTGCCGAGCCGCTGTTCGACGACGAGGCAGAGCCCGTCGACGAGCGGCCGGAGCCGGTCACGCAGGATCCGCTCAAGCTCTACGTGCGCCAGATCGGCGACGGCCGGCTTCTGACCCCGGCGGAGGAGCGCGAGCTCGCGCGCCGCAAGGACCTCGGCGACGAGGACGCGAAGCGCCGGCTGATCGAGTGCAACCTCCGCCTCGTGATGTCGATCACGCGCAACTACACGCGCGCAGACGTCCCGCTGCTCGACCTGATCCAGGAGGGCAACCTGGGCCTCATCCGCGCCGTCGAGAAGTTCGACTACACGCTCGGCTACAAGCTTTCGACGTACGCGACGTGGTGGATCCGCCAGTCGATCTCCCGCGCCCTCGCCGAGCAGGGCAGGACGATCCGGCTTCCCGTGCACGTGGCCGACCAGGTGCGCCGTGTCACGAGAGCGCGCCGCGTGCTCGGCCAGAAGCTCAACCGCGACCCCTCGGTGACGGAGATCGCGAAGGAAGCGGACTTCACGCCGAAGCGCGTGGAGGAGCTGCTCGAGCTCGTCCAGGACCACGTCTCGCTCGAGACGCCGGTCGGCGACGGCGAGAGCATGATGGGCGACCTGATCGAGGACCACAACGCGATCGCGCCCGAGGCCGAGACGTCGGACAACTTCCGCTCGTCCGAGCTCGCCGAGGCGATCGCACGACTGAAGCCTCGCCAGCAGCAGGTGCTGATCGAGCGGTTTGGGCTTAACGGGGGGAAGCCCAAGACGCTGGAGGAGGTCGGCAAGATCCTCGGGATCACGCGCGAGCGGGTGCGCCAGCTGGAGACACGGGCACTGCGAGAGCTGCGCGCGCTGGCGCCGGCCCTCGAGCTCTACCTCCGCACGTAGCCGCTCCGGCGCTGCCGTCGCGTCACGACTGCACGGCCTGCATCTCGCGGACGGTGGCGAGCCGGCGCAGCGAGTCGAGCTCGATCTGACGCACGCGCTCGCGGGTGAGGCCCAAACGCCGTCCGATCTCCTCGAGCGTCTTCGGCTCGACCCCGCCGATGCCGTAGCGGAGCACCACGACCTCGCGCTCGCGCTCGGGCAGGTTCGTGAGCGCCTGCCGTAGCGCCTGGCTGCGGAGCTCGAGCTCGACCTTCTCCTCGGGCAGCGAGCTCCTCGCCTGCGACGAAGTCCCCGAGCACGGCGTCGTCGGTGTCTCCGACGGGCGCGTCGAGGCTCGTCGACGCGCGCGCCGCAGCCCGCACCTCCATCACCTGCTGCAGCGTCAGCGACGCCTCCTCGCCGATCTCCGCCAGCGTGGGCTCGCGCCCGAGCTGCGTCCACAGCGTCCGCTCGGCCCGGTTCATCTTCTGCAGCCGCTCCACGATGTGCACGGGCATCCTGATCGTCCGTGCCTTGTCGGCGAGGGCGCGGGCGACCGCCTGCCGGATCCACCAGGTGGCGTACGTGGAGAACTTGAAGCCCCGCCGCCAGTCGAACTTCTCGACGGCCCGGATCAGGCCCAGCGTGCCCTCCTGGATCAGGTCGAGGAACGGCAGGCCCTGGTTGCGGTAGTTCTTCGCGATCGAGACGACGAGCCGCAGGTTCGACTGGATCATCTGTTGCTTGGCTGCCATGTCACCGCGCTCGATCCGCTTCGCGAGCGCGACCTCCTGCGCGGCGGTGAGCAGATGGTGCTTGCCGGCCTCGCGCAGGAACAGCTGCAGGGCGTCCGTGGTCGACTCCGCGGCCGCGACCGGGCTCGACGGCTCGGCGTGCGGCGTCTCGACGACGTCGATGCCACGCTTGTCGAGCTCGCGCAGCAGCGCTTCCTGCTCCACGAGCGAGAGCTCGTGTGTCTCGACGATGTCCGCAAGCTCGTGGGCGCGGATCGCGCCCGGCCTGCTCGCACGCCTCGAGCAGTGCCTGCACGTCGTCCTGCGCGAGCAGGGTATCGATGTCGACGGTGGTCACGGGGAGAGCTCGCGCCGCGAGCTGTCTCAACTACTTTCCCACTGCCGGCGCCCGCTTGTCCAGACCCCCGCCCAAAGCCGGTGTCGGACGCGTCCACGCACGATAACGTGTGTTATGTCAAGTTGGTCGAAAAAGGGTCGTGCTCGCGCCGCCGAGAGCCTCTCCCCTAGAACGTCGCCGCGCGAACGCCCGAGACGATGAGGAACACGATCGCGGCGGACGCGATCAGCCGGTAGACGACGAACGCGTCATAGGTGTGGCGCCGCACGTAGTCGAGCAGGAACAGGATCGCGACGAGGCCCGACGCGAGCGACGCCAGCACGCCGACGACGAACGGGCCGGTCATGCCCGAGGGCAGATCGGCCAGAACGACGTCCGTGAGGCCCTTGAAGACGACCGCCCCGACCGTGATCGGGAGCAGCAGCAGGAACGAGAATCGCGCCGCCGAGTCCCGGTCGAGCCCGAGCAGGCGGCCGGCGGTGATGGTGATGCCGGAGCGCGAGACGCCGGGCATGAGGGCAAGGCTCTGTGCGAGACCGACGTACAGGCCCTGCCGGAGCGAGAGCTCGCCCATGGCCTTGCGCGCAGGACGCCTGTCGGCGTAGCCGAGCAGGAGGCCGAAGGCGGCGAGGAAGATGGCGATCTGCCAGGGCTCGCCCATGTGCCCGGCGATGACGTCCTCGAGCAGGAAGCCGAGCAGCGCGGCCGGGATCGTGGCGACGAGCACGACCCAGGCGACCCGCTCGTCGGCCGTCTCGATCGAACGCCGGCGCAGCGTCCCGAGCCAGGCGGCGACGAGGGTGACGATGTCGTTCCAGAAGTACGCGCCCACCGCGACGCACGTGCCGAGGTGCAGCGAGACGTCGAACGTCTGGTTGAAGGCGTCGTTCTGCTCGAGATAGGTCCACTCGAAGAGCCACGGCACGAGGATGAGGTGACCGGACGACGAGATCGGCAGCAACTCCGTCATCCCCTGCACGAGCCCGAGCACGAGCGCCTGCCAGTTCGTCAGCTTCGTCGGGTCGTCCCCCGTGCCGGCGATGCAGAGGGCGAGCGCGAGGACGAGTGTCGCGCCGGCGACAACGAGGACGACAGGTCGGCGCACCGTGAGAGCCTACCCAGCGAACCGAGGGAGGGGCGGCACTCGAAATTCGCGCAAAATGCGACGATCCGGTGAACGGGCCCCTTGACCGCCCCTCCCCCGCTCTTCTAGGTTCTTCCTTGCACCGAGCACGGAGCGCGAGTAGGCCGAAGCTCAGCCCGGAGGCCGTACGCGGAAGCGGAAGGTCAACGAGTTGAGTGGACGAAAGCGCAACCGGCTCGGTGAATTTTTTTTGCCCTCGCGGTCGCTGTGACTTTGTGGTGAATCACCACAAAGTTCGATCGCCCGGTCGTTCCTCTAGGATTGGGCGCAGTGCACCTGCGGAGCCCCAGCATCGATCGCGGCGTCCAGTCGTTCATCTGGGCGGTCGTCTTCTTCCTCGTCATGTACTTCGGCATGGTCGCGGTCGAGGTGTCCAGGGCGACGGCCCTGATCGTCTCGCTCGTGGCAGCGTTCCTGATCTTCCTGCTCGTGCGCACGCGCGGCAGCAGCTGAGCCATCTGGCCCGGCCGGGCGCCCTGAGCGATCTACCTGCGGTTCGCGGCCACGAGGCTGGCGACGAGGCTGCGGGCGAGATCCGGGCCCAGCGCCTCCTCCAGCCTCGTCCGCGCCGGCACACGCCGCTTGCCCGGCTCGTCGAAGGCGAGGCAGTGGCGCAGCAGGAGATCGTGGGAATGTGGCTTCATGGCATGACGGAGGACAGTGGCGTGCATGCTGGATGTCATCGGCTCCGAGCTCACCGGACGATTATCCCTCCCCTCAGGGAACCCGGCGCTCAAGGTTCCAGCCCGAGCCTGCGCTCGTCGAACACGGCCGAGTCCAGCTCGGCCCTGAATTGCTCCAGGCTGCGGAGGCTGTCGGGGGCGAACACGTGCGCCACGACGCCGATACGGGCGTCGTTCGCGAACGGGACGTCGACGTGGGTGCGGGAGACGACATTGATCGACACCGCACCGCACACCGGGCACAGCACGGCCACTCCCACCATGCTGCCGCCGGCCGCCAGCAGGCTGAAGGACGACGGGCACACCGGGCGCGGCCGGTCCTCCGGGTAGCAGAAGAAGCTCCAGGGCCACTCGCCCGCACGGATGCGTGCCGTGGCGATACCTGCGAGCTCTCTCGGCGAGGTCGTCGTGCCGCGCAGTCATCAGGTTGAGGAAGCTGCCGCCACCCTCCAGACCGAGAGGCGCCCAGTCGAGCACGTCGTGGCTGACGAGGGCGGGATGCTCTCCCCCACATCCGCAATCGAACTCGACCCTGTACACGGCGGGGTGCACGGCCCCTGCCAGGCGTTCGATGCGGTGGAAGGCCGACAGCCGCACGCGCGCCGTCCCGTGCCTGGGGCACGAGAGCGTGAACGTCCCTGTGAGGGCGTCCATGGTGGCCATGATGCAGTCATAGACGACAGTTCGGACGGTAGGTTGAGCCCGCGTGTGCGTGGACGGCCTGCTGGAGCCGTTCCCCGCTGACGCGAATCCCTCGATCGAGGGACGCCCGTGCTCGCGTCCACCAGAGGGTCGAGGCGGGCCCGGCCCTGTGCCGGGGTCGCGCCCTCTATCGGTACTCGATCAGCGCGTGCACGTCGTAGCCGTCGAGGCGGTCGCGGCCGTGCAGGAACCCGAGCTCGATCACGAACAGGGCACCGACGACGACGCCGCCGAGCCGCTCCACGAGCTCGATCTTGGCGTTGGCCGTGCCTCCGGTCGCGAGCACGTCGTCGAGCACGACCACGCGGGAGCCGGAGCCGAGCGCATCCTTGTGCACCTGCAGCGTGTCGGTGCCGTATTCGAGGTCGAACGTCGCCTCGACGGTCTTCCAGGGCAGTTTCCCGGGTTTCCGGGCCGGCACGAAGCCGCAGCCGAGCGCATAGGCGAGCGCCCCTCCGAAGATGAAGCCGCGGGCCTCGGCGCCCAGGATCACGTCGGGCGTGCGTGGGCCGGCCCAGGCGGCGAGCCGGTCGATCGTCTCGCGGAACGCCGACGGGTCGGCGATCAGCGGCATCACGTCCTTGAAGACGATCCCCTGCTTCGGGAAGTCCGGCACGTCGCGGATCATCGTCCTCAGGTCGAGAGCACTCACCGCTCCGCCACCTCCCGCAGATCTCGTGTCAGGAGGAGCTGGGAGAGCTCCTGCGCCACTCCTGCGAGTGTCTCCAGGTCGTCCAGCGCGGCGCTGCGGCGTTCCGGGTTGCGCGACCGCAGCGATGGGGCCACGAGCTGCTCGAGCAGCGCCGACTGCCGTCCTGCGGCCGTACGGAAGGCGCGCAGGTGGCGCGCGTCGATGCCGTGGCGGGCGATCTTGCCGCAGGCGAGCGCGATGTCCGCCTCGCTCTCCCGATAGAGGCGCTCTCCTGCCTCGATCCGCGGTGCGAGCAGGCCGAAGTCCTCGAGCTGCCGGGCAAACTCCGGGGCCACGCCTGCACGCGCGCACAGCTCCTGCAGGTCGATCTCGTCCTCGGCCGCACGCAGCCCCGCAGCCCTGCGCTTGGTGCGCTCTGCCGTCGGCGAGCGCAGCTCCTCCCGGATCACGCGCAGCGGCAGGAACTCGTCTCGTTGCAGGCGGAGGATGGTGACGAGGCGCTCGACGTCCGTCTCCGAGAAGAGCCGGTAGCCGCCGCGTGTGCGGCGAGGCGCGAGCAGGCCCTGATCCTCCAGGTAGCGGATCTTCGAGATCGAGATGTCGGGGAACTCGTCGCGCAGCTGCTCGCAGACCGCACCGATCGTGTGCAGTCGCGTCGACCCGGATGCGGTGGGCTCGGTCGTCGTCATCGTCGCAGGAAGGTCAGTCGGTACTTGCCGATCTGCACCTCGTCGTCGTCCTGCAGGGTGGCGGACTCGATCCGCCTGCGGTTGACGAACGTTCCGTTGAGGCTGCCGAGATCGCGGATCGTGAAGGTGTCGGCGTCGCGGGAGAGCTCGGCGTGGCGCCGCGAGACGGTGACGTCGTCGAGGAAGATCTCGCATTCCGGTGAGCGCCCGATCACCGTGCGGCCGCTTCCCGGCTCGAAGCTCTCCCCCGCTCGACCGCCGCCGGAGCGGACGACCAGGGCAGGCCCTCGAATGCCCTCGTCCGGCGTGAGCAGCGTCTCGCCGGTGAGCTCGTCGGGAGCCAGGCTCAGGGTCGTCTCCCCGGCGGACTCGATCACCAGCAACGCCCCGCAACGCGAGCAGTAATGGGCCGCCTCGGGACTCTGGAACCCGCATTCCGGGCAGTAGACGTGACTCATGCAGCCCCGTCGTGCCCGCCGCCGAGGATCGGGCCGAGGTCGTCCGGGGCGACGTGGAGGCTGCCGTCGCTGCGCACACGCTTCGCGCGCTCGGCACGGAGGATGTCCACCTGGCCCTGGAAGAAACGCCGTGTGAGCGAGATGTCGTCCTCCTCCTGCTCCAGGGCACGGATCATCGTGCGCAGGTCGTCGTCGGAGAGCGTCGCGAGGTCCGGCAGCGGCTGCAGGTCGTCCTCGCTCGTCGGCTCCCCCGTGCCGGTGTACAGCGGCCGGTCGAGGCTCGTGGGTGCGGGCATGTCGACGCCGCCGTCCGCCGCGACCTGCTTCTTCAGGCGGGCCGTCCGCTCCCCGCGGAGTATGTCGATGCGCCCGTGCAGAAGCCGCCGGCGCTTCGAGACGGCATCCTCGCCCTCTTCGCGTTCGCGCAGCAGGACGGCGAGATCGTCGTCGGAGAGGGTCGAGAGGTCGGGGAGTGGTTCCACGGACAGCCTTTCGTCGAGAGAGCTGAGCCTGATTGAAGCAGTCGCCGCACCAAGGGGTCAACCTCAGCTTGAGGCTTGCATGATTCCAGTTCGCGCCGGAGCAGCATCTCCCTGCACGATCTCCTGCACCAGGTGGGCGATCTCGTCGGCGAGCAGCGCGGATTCCTCGGCTGTCGCGCCCTCGGCGTAGACGTCCATGACGGGCTCGTCCGGATCGGGGAGCGCCTGCACCCAGCCACGGTCGTCGAAGGCCTTGATCCCTTCCATCAGGTCGAGGCGCCGGTCGGCCAGCTGCTCGCTGAGGAGGCGCATGACGAGCCCCTTCTTCGCCCACGGGCAGTCGAGCGAGCGCCGCACGAGGACCGGTTGCGGCACGGCCGCGACGAGCTCCGAGAGGGGCCTCCGCACGCCGGCGAGCAGCTCCAGCAGCTTGCAGAGGCTCGTGACCGCGTCGTAGCCCGGCACCACGTCCGGGAAGACGTACCCCCCGGTCGTCGCGCCGGCGAAGACGACGCCGGCGGCGCGCCGCCGCCCGCGTCAGGCCGCTGAGCGAGTGAGGGGTGCGCACGATGCGCAGCGCGGAATCCTCCACGATCCCGTCGACGAGGCCGGTCGTCGTCACCGACACGGCGACCGACCCGCTGCGCCCCGCGGAGGCGAGCAGGTGGACGAGCAGGAGCAGGGCGCGGTCGGGCGGGATCTCGACCCCCTGCTCGTCGATCAGCAGCAGGCGGTCGGCGGCGCGGTCGAAGACGGCCCCGAGGTCGGCGCCCATCGTCCGCACGAGCCGCTTGGCGTCCTCCGGCGATGCGTCCACGCGCACGTCGGAGGCGAAGAAGCCGTGCGTGGTGACGGCCTCGACCCCGAGCGGCCCCAGCACGAGCGGCAACGTGAAGGACGCGGCCGAGTAGCCGTAGTCGACGGCGATGCGGAACCCGCGCGCGACCACCGCGCCCGTGTCGATCGACTCGAGCAGGTCCTGTGCATAGCTCTCGCGCGCCCTCACCGGATAGGTTGTCTCGCCGACGTCGGCGAATGTGGCCCGCCGCAGGGTCTGCCGTGCGAAGTGCTTCTCGATCTCCCGCTGCAGCGCGCTCGTCAGCTGGATCCCCGGCGGCTCGAACACCCGGATCTCGACGAGCTCCGGGTCGGCCCGGCTTTGCCCCACGTGTACGCCGGCGCCCAGCCCCTGCGTCTTCAGGACGTGGCGCGTGACCGCGGCGGGCGACACCCGCAGATCGGCGACGGAGACACCCGTCGACGTCAGCCCGACGATCAGCGACCGCTGGATGAGGTGGCACGCGTTGGGCGAGTCGCGGCTCGCGACCACCTGCGCCCCGGGCTCGAGTGCCGTCCCGAGCGCGGCTGCGAAGCGCACCGCCGTCTCCGGTGTGAGGTCGACGTTCACGAGGCCGGCGACGCCGTCACCCGCGAACAGGCGGTTGGAGGCCCGGCTCTCCCAGACGATGTGCTCGTGCGTCTGCGTCCCCGTCTCGACCTCCTTGAACGGGTAGATCCGCACTCCCGGCATCACGCTCGCCTCGGGCCCGATCGTGACCTCGTCGCCGATCGCCACGCCTTCGTGGACGCGCACGCGGTCACGAAGATCGCAGTTGCGTCCGACGATCGCCCCCTCGATCACGGCGCCGCGGCCGATGTACGTGGCCGCGTCGACGACCGAGCGCTCGACGCGCGTCCGGTCGCGTACCGTCACGCCGGCCGACAGCACCGCGTACGGCCCGATCGTCGCGTCGGCCGCGATGCGGCAGTTGCTGCCGACGAAGGCGGGGCCTGTCGACGTTCTCGACCGCGGCGACGTCGACGCCGTCGCCGACCCAGACGTTGCCCCGCAGCCGGATGCCCGGGATGTTCAGCCGCACCTGCTCGTCCAGCGCGTCGAAGTTGGCCTGCCGGAACTGCTCGAGCGTGCCGATGTCCTGCCAGTAGCCGTCGAGGACGTGCCCGTAGATCGGCCGTCCCATCTCGAGCAGCAACGGGAACAGCTCCTGTGAGAAGTCGTAGGGGCGGCCCGCCGGCACGTGGCGCAGCACCTCCGGCTCGAGCACGTAGATGCCGGTGTTGATCGTGTCGGAGAAGACCTGGCCCCACGACGGCTTCTCGAGAAAGCGCTCGACCTTCCCGTCCTCGTCGGTGACGACGATCCCGAACTCGAGCGGGTTGTCGACGGACTTCAGCCCGATCGTGACCGCGGCGCCCTTCGCCCGGTGTGCAGCGACGAGCGCGCCGAGGTGGACGTCGCAGAGGGCATCCCCCGAGATGACGACGAAGGTGTCGTCGAGCCGCTCCTGGGCGAGCTTGACGGAGCCGGCGGTGCCGAGCGGCTGCTCTTCCACCGAATAGTCGATCTGCAGGCCCAGGAAGTCGCCGTCGCCGAAGTACGAGCGGATCGCCTGGGGCATGAACGCGAGCGTGATCACGACCTCTTCGAAGTCGTGGGAGCGCAAGAGCTCGAGGATGTGCTCCATGCACGGCTTGCCGACGATCGGCACCATCGGCTTCGGCTGGTTGGACGTCAGCGGCCGCAGACGCGTGCCCTCGCCGCCGGCCATGACGACGGCTTTCATGCCGCTCCGACCTCCCGCCGCGCCTTCAGGAGGTACTGCACGCCGGCACCGACGGCGAGTGCGAGGTTGACCCAGAAGCAGGCGAGCGCCCACCATGTGCCCTGCTCCGTGACGAGGACGAGACCGAGGGAGGCGTACAGCCCCCACGTCGCGATCTTGCCGAGCCGGGACACCTGGAAGTCGTAGCCCTTGGGCACGACGAAGCGGTAGCCGGCGACGAGCAGGACGTCTCGTAACAGCAGCACGAGAGCGAGCCACGGCAGCCGGTCGAGCGCGACGAGCAGCACGACGGCGGTCGAGATCATGAGCCGGTCGGCGAGCGGGTCCGCGACGGTGCCGAACTGCGACTCGACCCGCCAGCGGCGCGCCAGGTAGCCGTCGAGCTGGTCGGTCGCGCCGGCGATCGCGAAGACCGCGAACGCCCACCAGCTCGGTCCCTCGCGATCCTCGAGGAGCAGCACCACGAAGACCGGGATCGCGAGGAAGCGCAGAATCGTGAGCGCGTTCGGGATCTGGCGCATCGCGGGCGAGACGGACGTCATCGCTGCGAAGCGTAGATTGTTGCCCGCGCCTGCGCGCCCGGCCGGGGACGGCCAGCCGGTGGTGTAGCGTCGTCGCCAGCATGCCCGGCGTCCTGCCGCTTCCCGGTTTCGTCAACGCGCACACGCACACCTTCCAGCGGGCGCTGCGCGGGCGCGCCGCCGGCGCGGACTTCTGGGCATGGCGCGACGGCATGCTGGCGGAGGCGGAGCGGGCCACGCCGGACAGCGTGCGCGCCGGCTACGCGGCAACCTACCGGGAGATGCAGGCGGCCGGCTACACGGCCGTCGGCGAGTTCCACTACCTCGGGGCGCCGGAGGGCCGCGCCGCCGCCGAGGCCGCGGCCTCCGTCGGGCTGGAGCTCGTCCTGCTGCACGTCGCCTACGGTCGCGGCGGGCTCGAGCGGATGCGCCAGCCGTCGGTCGCAGCCTATCTCGCGGAGGTGGAGACCCTGCTCGCGGACGGCATCCGGGTCGGTCTCGCCCCCCACTCCGTGCGTGCCTGCTCGCGCGACTGGCTCGAGGAGATCGCGCGGTACGCCGAGCGCGAAGGCCTCCTCCTGCACGTCCACGCGGACGAGCAGCCCCGTGAGATCGAGGAGTGCCTTGCCGAGCACGGCTGCCGGCCGATCGAGCTCCTTGCCCGCGCCGGATGCCTGACCGAGCACACGACGGTGGTGCACGCCACCCACGCAGACGGCGCCGAGCTCGACCTGCTCGCGGCCGCAGGGGCCACGGTGTGCGCCTGCCCCACGACGGAGGCCGATCTGGGCGACGGGTTCCTGCCGGCAATGCGGATCAGGCACCGCGGCATCCCGCTGTGCATCGGCTCGGACTCCAACATGCGGATCGACCCGCTCGAGGAGCTGCGCGAGATCGAGGGGATCGCACGCCGGCAGAGCGGAACGCGCGGGGTCTTTCCCACCGAGGCCCTGCTCGAGATGGGTGCCGCAGCAGGAGCGCGCGCGCTCGGCCTCGAGCGCTGGCCCGGCGTCGAGGTGGACCTCTCGCACCGCTCGCTCGCGGGTGTCGCCCGTGAGCACGTGCCGGCGGCGCTCGTCGGCGGCTGCGGCGCCGACGTGCTCGTCCCTGCTCCTACGTGAACACGATCTGGCCGCCGGCCGCCTTCTCGTAGAACTCGCCGACGGTGATGATGTCGTCCACCTGCGGCACGAAGGAGTCCTGCGTCAGCCCGAACATGTCGACGGTAGCCTTGCACGCGTAGAGCCCGGCGCCGGAGTCGGAGATCATCTCGATGAACTCCGGGACCGGCGGGATGTCGAGCTTCTCCATCTGCCGCTTCATCATCCTGGTCGCGATCGCCGACATGCCGGGAATCGCTCCGAGCCACGTCGGCATGTGCATGCCGGGGTTGCCCACCGTGGCGACCTTGATCGAGGCGCTGCGATCCTTCCGGACCGCGTCCAGCCCGAAGAACGTGAAGAAGACGTCGGCCTCGATGCCTTCCATGCGGGCGCCGTTCGCCATGATCAGTCCGGGGTAGATGCCTTCCAGCGACCCCTTCGAGACCACGATGCAGACCTTGTCGATCGTCTTCGCTTGCCCAGCTGCCGCCGGGGTCTCGGCAACCATCTCGAGCATCTCGGTCATCGTTTCCTCCACTCCTCGTCCAGATGCACTTGTCTAGATGCAGCCGCGCGGCTTGGGGATGCCGCCGATCTTGGCTGCGAGCTTCGCAGGGCCTTTCGGGAAGAGCTCGTACAGCTCCTTGATCGGCACGCCCGACTCCTTGCCGAGCGAGCGGATCGACGGCGCCGCACCGTTCGCCAGATAGGCCTCGCGCATGAAGCGGACGACCTGCCAGTGCCGGTCGGTCAGGGTCGGGATCCCGTTCGTGCCGGCAATCGCGGCCGCGACCGCCTCGTTCCACTGGTTCGCGTCGACGAGGAACCCCTCTCCGTCGAGCTCGACCGCCGTGCCTCCCAACTCGGTCGTCGTCATGCCACGTCCTCCTTCACTCTGCGCGGGTCGTCGGCGGGCTGCTTGCCGGCCATCTGCATGGTGGGCGCGATGCCGGGGATGTCACGGCCGGGCAGCAGCATGTGCCAGTACATCCACTGGAACATCAGCTTACCGAGGTGGTTCAACCGCGACTCCTTCAGCAGCGGCATCGGCCCTGCCCCGGTCGGGAAGCGACCGCGCAGCGGCTCGGTCTCGTAGTTGAAGTCGATCAGCAGCGCCTTGCTGAAACCGGTCTCGATGAAGCAGTTGGCGTGGCCGTCGTAGCTCCCGTCGAGCTCCTCGCCGGCGAGGAAGCGGCGCACGTTCTCGGTCAGGATCTCCCCCTCGAAGTGGGTCACCGAGCCGGCCTTCGAGGTGGGCACGTTCGTGGCATCGCCCAGCGCGAACACGTTCGGCCGGGCGAGCGACTGCAGCGTGCCCGTATCGGTCGGGACGAAGCCCATCGCGTCACCCAGGCCGTCCGACCGCTCCACGTACTCCGCGCCCATGTGAAGCGGCACCGTGACGAGAAGGTCGAACGGGATCTCGCGGCCGTCGAAGGAGACGAGGCGGCCGCCCGGCCCGTCGACCTCGCCGGCTGCGAACTCCACCTCGAGTTGAATGTCCTTCTCCTCGAGCAGGTAGGTGAGGTGCTTGGAGGCGATCGGCTTGGTGAAGCAGCCGTCGAGCGGTGTTGCCAGCACGATCTCGCTGCGCTCGCGGACGCCACGCTCCCTGAGGTACCAGTCGGCGAGGAAGGCGAACTCGATCGGTGCCACCGGGCACTTGATCGGCATGTCGACGAGGTTCACGACGAGGCGACCGCCGTCGAAGCGCTCCAGCGCCTCGTGGAGCGCTGCGGCGCCCTCGGCCGTGTAGAAGGTGAAGACGTTCTCCATCCAGCCGGGGCCAGCGAGGCCGTCGGTCTCCTCCGGGGCAAGACGAGCCCCCGTCGCCACGACGAGGACGTCGTAGGGGAGCGTCGTACCGTCGGCGAGGTGGACACGGTCTTCGTCGAGTTCGACGCGGTCGATCTCGGTCTCGTGGAAGGCGATGCCCTTGTGGAGCTGCCGGTGTCGTGGCCGCACGATGTCGTCGGCGTCCGCGAGCCCGAAGGGGACGAACAGCAACCCGGGCTGGTACACGTGCGCGTCGTCCTTGTCGACGACCGCGATCTCGGCCTCGTCGCGGCCGTAGAGGCGTCGCAGCCGGTTGGCCATCAAGGTCCCGCCGGTACCGCCGCCGAGAATGACGATCCTGTGCGCCATCTCCACACCTCGCTCGCTCGCAGTGCTGACGAGACGCAGTGTCGCCGCGCGTTCTTCCACCGGCAAGCGAGGAAACGCCCACCGGCGATGCGGGCAACTACGCGTGCGGGTCCGCGTCGGCACGGGTGCCCGCCCGGGTACCCTGGCGGGGGATGGACGTGACGGCCCAGACCTTCGAGCAGGACGTCGTCGAGCGCTCGCGCCACGTGCCGGTCGTGGCCGACTTCTGGGCCGAATGGTGCGGGCCGTGTCGTGCGCTCGGTCCGGTGCTCGAGGATCGGGTCGCTGCGCGCGCGGGCGCCGTCGAGCTCGTCAAGATCGACGTGGACGCGAACCAGGAGCTGGCAGGGCAGTTCGGGGTCAGCGGCATCCCCGCCGTGAAGGCATTCCGTGACGGTCGCGTCGTGTCGGAGTTCACGGGCGCCCTCTCCCCCACGATGGTCGACGCGTTCCTGGACGAGCTTCTGGCACCGCCACGCGCCGACGTGCTGCTGGAGGAGCTGCGTGTCTCCGGCGAGCTGCCGGAGGTCGTGGCTGCGCTCGACCGCGACGACGTCGAGGGTGCGCTCGCCTGGATCGTCGAGGCGGTGCCGCCTGCACCGGACGCGCAGCGAGACAGGCTGCGCGAGGTGGCGGTCGCGCTGTTCGACCGGCTCGGGCCGGAGCACGAGCTCGTCTCCGCGTATCGCCGCCGGCTGGCCGCGGCGCTGTACTGATCTCGGCGGTGCGCCGCTACCCGCTGCCCACCAGAGTGCGGTAGCGCGCCGTCCACTCGGCGGTGCGGTCGAGGTAGGCGCGCTCGGCCCACCGCCCCGTGAGGCCCCACGCGCCGACGTAGGACGCGTAGCCGGGCACCGCGGCGCGGGCCGGCTCGATCTGCGTGCCCTCGTGCCACTCGTTGTAGCTCGTGACGGTGACGATGTCGGCCCGGGCACGCGTCGCCGCCCGCCACATGTGGTCGTAGCGGGCGCCGTTTGCACGTGGCTGGACGCGCCGGTCGGGTGTCGCCCCGCGGGCGTCGTACCCAGGCCCGACGGACGGTGCACAGAAGAGACCGTGGCGGCGGGCCGACGCGCACATGCGCGGGAACGACGAGCCGTCGAAGACCAGCACGTCGTACGTGTAGAGGCCGTCGAAGGCGCCGGCGACGGCCTTCCCCGGCAGGCTCGTGTTGGCGAAGAGGCGGATTCCGTCGAGTCTGGCGTTCAGCGCCCTCCAGCCCTCGTCGGGGGAGATCGTCGAGTCGTACACGTAGAAGTCCTGCGCTCCGTCGTCCGCGAGCCGCCGGAGCTCGGGCTCGAGCGTCTCGGGCGTACGACCCGCGTACGGCTCCACGTGCACGGCGACGCGGAGCCCGCGTGAACGCGCGACGGCGGCGACGAGAGGCAGGCGTGCCGCCTCCGGCGAGCCTGGACCCCACCACGACACGATCACCGTGTCGATCCCCGCGCGGGCGATCTCGCTCATCTGGGCGCGCAGGACGGCGGCGTCGGTGGACGAGTATGGGCCGCGGACGGGGAACCAGCCGGACGCGATCGTCGCAGGCGGATGCCGGCCGCCCTGATCCCAATGCTGCCAGGCGCCGTCGCGCGACGGCGTCCCGTACCACGGGTAGAAGAAGATCGCGACAGACCCGGTGCCCGGCGGCCCGACGGGCGCACCCGGATGCGCGAAGGCGCCGGCGGCAACGACCAGGGCCGCCATGGTGGTGCCCAGCACCGCAGTTGCTCCACGCATGGCGCGCGGACTCTAGCGTGCGGTGCTGCTGAGCGAAAGGGTAGTCCTTACGGACGATCGCGGGTGGACCGTGGCGCCCTAACGGATCCCCCCGCCGGCGCCGATAAGGGGTGAGGGGGCAGGTCCTAAACGGGGGCTGCCCCCCTTGCTGACTCGAGTCAAGCGCGCGGGGCACGATCCTGCCAAATCGGGGGAACGGCAAGATCAGCCTGGGCCCGTGGGGGGGAGAACTCGAGGGCCGCAGCAGATGCCCCGCGCCTTCCCATCTTACGCATGTCCTGTCGCCTCGCGCTCGACGGCACAAGGTCTCCCTTCGTGCGGCGCGCCGAGAGCACTCGCGGGGCCGCCGGTCGTCGCCACCATCAGTGGTCGGGAAGCTCGATCCCGCGCTGCTTCAGCTGAGTGATCGTGTTCTGGCGCCAGCGATTCGTCGACGGTGAGAACGGGATGAAGGCGACCGTTCCTCCTGCAGGCGTGGAAACCCGGTAGTGACCGCCGCCGGAGCGCTCGACGATCAGACCGGCACGTTCGAGCTGGCGGCAGAACGCCTTCACGTCCTTGTTCACATCCCCAGGATACGAACGCGCCGGGATGTGCGGGGCGATCCGGGACCGGCGGACACGGCCGTCAAGATCGTGCACACCGGCCCCGCCACACCAATCCTAGGTGTTGTCTGAAGTAAAGCCAAGCAGGTCCGCGTAGATCGTTCCGGCGACGCGGATGTCCCCGGTTGCCTCGATGCTCGCCGGCACGGCGCGGGTGACGAAGCAGGCGTGTTGCGACACCGGCGGCCTGATGGCGGTGCCGACGGCGGGAAGCTGGTCGAGCTCGACCCGCTCGATCGGGAGCGGCCGCCCGTCGGACGCGTGGATGACGAGGTAGAACCGCATCTCCCGAGGATATGCACTGGCGAGGGAGGAGCGCCGGCCTGCCGAGGCCGCCGCGCGTTTCACGATCGAACGGGTGGGTAGGCCTCGATCGACCCCATCCGAAAGGAGCGTCATCGTGAGCGAGGATCTCTGGACGTACGGCCTCGATCCGGCCCGTTCCACGGCGGAGACCACCGACATCGTGGGCTTCGGCGTGGAGGCCGAGGATGGATCGATCGGCAAGATCGACAGCGCCACCTACGAGACTGGAGCCAGCCAGATCGTGGTGGACACGGGCCCCTGGATCTTCGGGAAGAAGGTCATGCTTCCCGCCGGCGTGATCGAGCGCATCGATTGCGACGAGCAGACGGTCTGGGTCAACCGCTCGAAGGACGAGATCAAGCATGCGCCGGAGCTCGGCGAGGAGCTCGACGACGCGGCCTACCGCGCCGAGCTGGGCTCGTACTACGGCGCCGGCTCGGTGGACGCGACGCGGGAGCGTGTCGGCCCGGGCATGTGACGCTGCGGCGGAGGATGCGTCGTCGTGCTGAGGGGCCCGCGAAGGCGGGCCCCTCGTCGTTTCGGTAACCCCCGGGGCGACCGAGAACCTCGTGCCCTCTGGCTAGGCGTTGACGATGACCGGGGTGCCTGCCGGTGCCAGCGGGAACAACTGCCGCATGACGTCGTTGGCGACGCGGATGCACCCGTGCGACGCGGCCTGACCGATCGACTGGGGCTCGTTCGTTCCGTGGATGGCGATCGGCCCGTTCTCGACCCAGGTGTGCTGGAGTGCATCCGAGTGGGCGGAGATCCCGAGCGCGCGGGGACCGAACGGGCCGCTTTCGTCGGGAAGGACGTATCGCTGGTTGACGAAGTAGTGGCCGCGTGGTGTCGGCGTTGCGAGTGAGCCGACGGCGACCGGCGTCTCGAATGCCAGCGTGCCCGAGCGGAAGAGCCGAAGCCTTCGCTGGGAGAGATCGACGACGATGCGAGAGCGGACTCGATACGTCGTAACCGCCGACGCACGTACCCAACCCGTCGTACCGTTCGGCAGAATCGAGAGTCGGACGCGATACCAGGCGGGAGTGCAACGGCGGCTCGAGTGGACCCCCATCAGCCCGAGCACTTCTCGGAAGCCTCTCTTGTCCAGCCGCCCGAGACGGGCGACCACGGATGCGCCGCCCTGCGGCTGCGCACGAATCACCGCTTCCCTGTTGACGGTCGCGGCGTACGCGACGCTCGACGACCCGAGAGTCCGGACAGCGGCTCTGCACGGCCCCTGTGCCCTGGCAAGCCGACGAACGGCCGGTACCTGCGACAGCCGGCGATCGCCGAGCCCGGCGGGGTAGGCGGCCTGCCGCGAGTCCTCCGACAGCCGGACGTTCGATCCGCTGCCGCATCCTCCGACGAGGAACGCCAGGCAGAGCGCACAGCTCGCCGGCCCAAGCCGAACGGGCACCCCCCCACCGCGCCTCACCGGACAACCCCCACCCGGACGATCCTACTGTGGCCGACTCGCGACATGAGCGTGCTCCGTCGTACCCCGTCGGACGCGCGCTCGCCTTCCGCTTTGCTCCAAAGAAAAAGCCCTGCTATTCCTCCAACACCGTCTTCGTTAGATCGGTCAGAGACCGCCGGGGCCAACGAGCTCAACGCCCTCAGCGCGAGCGCGGGCGACCAGCTCCTCCGCGAGACCTGACATCGGCCGCCGGCTCCCCCGACGACGTGGTCACATCAGACACCACAGCCTCCCATCCGCCAGCCCCTACGGCCGGCACTCAGGACACTGCAGTTACACCGCCAATCCCAGACCCGTGCCTCCCCCTTGATGCTGAGCAGCTGCAGGTCGACGTCGGTGACGTTTGGACGCGAGGAGGCCGGCTTCTCCTTCGTCCCCGGGTTCGCATCGCGCCGCGGCCCGGATCCCAGTCAGCCCGGAGACGGGGTGGAGCCGGGTCTGACGGCAGCGGACGGCGGGCCTTGCCCTCGGGTCGGGCTGTACGTGCTCGACGAGCAGGATCACGATCGTCCTCCCGCTCCGGAGCCAACCGAGCGGATCCGGTAGCCCGCGACCGCGAACGGGTAGCGCGCGTCGCGATCGCGGCGATGGCGCGGGAACCTTGACTCGGTACTACGAGCCTGCCTCCAGGAAGCCGCAAGCGGGTTCGCGAGCCGAGCGAGTATCGGCTGGAAATCGCGGCCCTCGTACCGCAGACTGCGGCGATGACGGTCGTGGTGGGGCGCGACGACGAGCTGTCGACGATTCGGCGGATCGTCGCCGAGGCCCGTGAGGGATACGCGGCGCTGACCCTCGAGGGTGGCGCGGGAATCGGCAAGACCACCCTCTGGCTGGCCGGCATCGACGCCGCCAGGGAGGGCGGGGCGAACGTGCTCTCCTCCCGGGCGACCGAGGCGGAGAGCAACCTCTCCATGACGGTGGTGTCGGACCTGCTCGCGCCCGTCTCCGACGACGTCTTCGCGGCGCTCCCCAGCCCGCAGCGGCTCGCGCTCGAGGTCGCTCTGCTCCGGTCCGAGCCGGGGCCGCGCCCGCCGGAGGCACGCGCCGTCGCGGCAGGACTTCTGGCCATACTGCGGGCGCTTGCAGCGGACGCGCCGGTCCTGATCGCCATCGACGACACGCAATGGCTCGATCGGGCCTCGGCGGACGCGCTGACCTTCGCCGCGCGTCGGCTCGAGCAGGAGCCGGTCGGCTTCCTCTTGACCGCGCGGACCGGCAGCGGCAACCCGGTCACGCCGATCGTCGAGGCGCATCGAGCCGAGCGTCTGGACGTCGGCGCGATCAGCTATGGAGCGGTCCGCCGCCTGCTGCTCGACCGGCTCGCGCTCGGGCCGCCACGACGGATCCTTCGACAAATCCACGAGACCACGGGCGGGAATCCGCTGTTCGCGCTCGAGCTCGGGCGGGCGCTCGCGCAGCGCGGCTATCCGGCGATCGGCGAGGAGCTGCCGCACGTGGGGAACGTCGAGGAACTGCTCGGCGTGCGGGTCGCGGGGCTGTCGAAGCCGGTGCGCAAGGTGCTGCTCGCGGTGGCGCTGAACGGCGAGCTGCGCACATCGCAGCTCGACGCACTCACCGATCGCGCTGCCGCTGACGAGGCGCTCGATGCCGGGCTGGTGCTGATCGACGGCGATCGCGTGCGCGCGTCGCACCCGCTGGTGAGTGCGGCGGCTCGGGAGGGTTCGGGTGTAGGCGAGCGGAGGGCCCTCCATCTCGCGCTCGCGGCCGCGGCCGAGGATGGAACGCTGCGGGCCCGTCACCTCGCGCTCGCGGCCGAGCGTCCCGACGCAAGCCTGGCCGCATCCGTCGCCGCAGCGGCGGCGCGCGCGCTGGGGCGAGGCGCGATCACGGATGCCGTCGAGCTCGCGGAGCATGCGCTCCGACTGACGCCGGCGGAAGCCCCGGGTCGCCCCGATCGTCTAGTCGCGCTCGCCGAATACCTCGAGATCGCGGGGGAATACCCACGTATGACCGAGCTGCTGACACGGCACGCGGAGGCGGTGCCGCACGGCGCCGCGCGCGCTCGCTCGCACCTCTTGCTGGCAAAGGTCTCCTGGGATCTCGCCGCGCACGAGGAGAATCTCGAGCGCGCATGGGAGGAGAGCGAGGACGACCGCCCGCTGCGCGCGATCGTGCTGGCGACGAAGGCGGGGACGTTCGCGGGGAGCCAGGTCGAGCGGATCCGGGAGAGCGAGGCGTGGGCGCTCGAGGCGCGTCGACTCGCCGGACCCGACGTCGATCCGTACATCCCTTTCGCGCTCGGTTGGTGCCGGATCCTCCGCGGCCGACCGGTCGACGGCGCAGCCGCGGACGGGGCCCCGGCCACGACCTACTTCGAGTCGCTCGACCGCGTGGCCGGGGTCAGGCTCGCGTTCCGAGGACAGGTCGAGGCTGCCCGGGCGGGCTTTGCCCGGCTCTTGCCGCTGGCCGACGAACGCGGCGAGGCCCTGTCCTATGCCGTCCTGCACCTTCACCTCTGCGAGCTCGAGCTGCGCGCCGGCGAGGCAACAGTGGCTGCGCGCCTCCTCGACGGCTGGCCGGAGCAATCGGGATTCTGG
The DNA here is from genome assembly GCA_963787085.1 of uncultured Gaiellaceae bacterium. Taxonomy (GTDB): domain Bacteria; phylum Actinomycetota; class Thermoleophilia; order Gaiellales; family Gaiellaceae; genus Gaiella. Next base: position 64,214 of record CAWBBO010000006.1, read on the forward strand.
CTCCTCCCTCGTAGCCGCTGCGCGGCCCTCCTCGCCGCGACCCGCGGTCTCGCGGACGAGGCGGCACGCCTCGCCAGCACGACGATCGCGGCCGCCGAGGCGGAGGAGGAGCCGTGGGACCTGCTCGAGGCGACGCGGGCGCGCGGGATCGCGGCGCTCCAGACGGGCAACCCGGTCGCGGCGGCCGAGAGCCTCCGCATGGTCTGGGAGCACGCTGGCCGGGAGGGAGTCGACGATCCGGGCGCGTTCCCGGTCGCGCCCGACCTCGTCGAGGCTCTCGCGGGCCTCGGCGAGCTGGAGCAGGCGCGTGCCGTCACGGCGCGACTGCGAGAGCTCGCGGAGGAGCAGGAGCATCCGTGGGGCCTGGCGAGCGCGACTCGCTGCGAGGGACTCACACGGCTCGCAGCGGACGGGTACGAGGAGAGCCCGGCCGAGCTGATGGTCGCCGCCGCGTGCTGCTACGCGGAGCTCGGCCTTCGCTTCGACCAGGGGCGGACGCTGCTGGCCCTCGGCCGCGTGCAGCGCCGACACAGGAAATGGGCGGCGGCGCGAGCCTCGCTCGAGCAGGCCGCAGCGGTCTTCGGCGACAGCGGCTGCACCGGTTGGGCAGACGAGGCCCGCTCGGAGCTCGCCCGGGTCGGCGGCCGGCGTCCGCAGGGATCCGGCGAGCTGACACCGTCGGAGCAACAGGTGGCCGAGCTCGCTGCGGCAGGGCTCGCCAACAAGGAGATCGCCGGAACGCTGTCGATCACCGTGCACACCGTCGAGCGCCATCTCTCGCGCGCGTACGCGAAGCTCGGCATCCGGTCGCGCTCGCAGCTCGCACGTCGCCTCGGCGCCCCTCTCCCGCGCGGCTAAAGATTGGAGGTTTCCCCAATTTCGCGGACGCCGGAGTCGGCGTAGCGTCGGCGCCATGGCGGAGTTCCTGGTCGAGCTCTACGTCTCGGGCGTGGACGCGGATGCCGTCGAGCGCGGCGCCGAGAGCGCGCGACTCGCGGCGGAGGCGCTGAGCCGCGAGGGAACCCCCGTCCGCTACCTGCGCTCGCTCTTCGTCCCCGCCGACGAGACCTGCTTCTACCTGTACGAGGCTCTGTCGGCCAAGGCCGTCCGGCGTGCCGCGGAGCGGGCTGCGCTTCGCTTCGAGCGCGTCACCGAGGCGATCACGTGGCCGAGCGAGGCTCTTCGATGAGACGGGTTGGCCGGTCGAGGCGGGTGCTCCTGTTGCCCGTGTGCGCCCTGGCGATCACGCAACTCGGGGCGACCCCGGCGGCCGCGGCGACCCAGTCGTTCGCGAACCCCGCCCCGATCAAGATCCCCGCGTCCGGCAACAGCGGCCCCGCGACGCCGTACCCCTCGTCCATCGTCGTCAGCGGCATGGTCGGGCCGATCACCGACGTGAACGTCACCCTCCACCGCGTGTCCCACACCTATCCGGCGGACATCAGCGTCCTGCTCGTGCCGCCGAGCGGGCGGCCGGTGAGCCTGATGAGGGGGAACTGCGGCAGCAAGAAGATCGAGATCTTCACCTGGATCCTCGACCAGCAGGCCGCCAACCCGATGCCAACCGGCGGCAGCTCCAGTTGCCCGGACTTCGTCTACCGACCGAACACGCTCCTCGGCGCGGCGACCGCCATGCCCGCCCCGGCACCCGGGCTTCCGTACAGCGCGAGCCTCGACTCGCTCGACGGCCGGAACCCGAACGGCAGCTGGAGCCTCTACGTCAGCGACGTCAACTTCGGGTCGTGCTGCAGCGGCACCGTCGCGGGCGGCTGGACGCTCACGATCACGACCGGCCCGGTCGATATCGCGATTCCCGGGACGGGCACGTCCGGTGGGGCGAGCCCCTATCCGGCCGTCGTCACCGTCGAACCCGGGAACACGGTCATCACCGACCTCGACGTGAGGGTCGACGGGGTCTGGCACCAGCGCCCCGACGACCTCGACGTCCTGCTGGTCGGCCCCCACGGAGAGAAGGCGCTGCTGATGTCCGACGCCTGCGGGACGTCGGAGGTGGTGAACGCCAGCTGGCGCTGGGACGACGAGGGGGTCGCCCCGATGGCCGACGGCGGCAGCGACGCCTGCGGCTCGGGAGCGTGGCGTCCAGCGGACTACGAGCCCGGTGAGGGCCTGCCCCTCCCAGCGCCCTCGGGGCCGTACAAGGCCGCGCTGACGGCCTTCGATCTCACCGATCCCGGCGGGGACTGGCGCGTGTTCGTCAACGACGACTCCAGCGGCGCAGTCGGGTTCGTCACCACGGGCATCCGCTTCACGTACACGGCGAGGCCGAAGGCCCCCGTCGCCTTCACCGAGAGCACCGTATCGGTCGCCGAGGGCGCCAGCCGGTCGCTCACTCTGACGCGGTCGGGGCCGGCGCGGCTCGGTGCCGGGTCGGTCACGATCGCCACCGTGCCGGCGAGCGCCGGCTCGGGCAGCGACTTCACACCGCTCTCGACCGTGATCGAGTTCGCCGCCGGGCAGACCGAGAGGCGCGTCCAGGTCAACGCTCTGGCCGACGGCGTGGACGAGCAGGACGAGGTCTACGCGGTGACGATCAGCTCCGCCACCGGCGACGCCGCCGTAACAGGGCCGTCGAGCGTCGCGGTGACGATCGCTGTCCCGGACCCGCCTCCGGCGGGAACTCCCCCGACTCCGCCTGCCCGCCCGGCATCGATCGCCCGGCTGGGCGTCTCGCCTCTCGCATTTCGCGCGGCCTCGAGCGGTCCGAGCGCACGCGCCGCCGGCGCGAGTCCCACCGGCGCGATCGTCTCCTTCATCGGCGACAAGGCCGCCGTCGTCACCTACCGTGTCGCGCGTGCCCTATCGGGACGCCGCGCGCGCGAACGCTGCGTGGCGCCCGACCGCGCTTCCCGCACCGCGCCGTCCTGCACGCGCCTGGTGACCGTAAGCGGCGGCTTTTCCCGGAGCGCCGCCGCCGGGCTCAACCGCTTCCGGTTCACCGGCCGCATCGGCGGCCGCAAGCTCCAAGCCGGCCGCTACCAGCTACGTGCAACTCCCAGGAGCGGCGGGCACGCCGGCGCCACTCGCCGCACCGGCTTCCGCATCGTGCACTGAGTTCCCCGGGCGCCGGGTGACGGTCGGGCACCGTGGGCGCCCGAGTTGGCACCGAGCGACGTCAGACCGTCGGCGGGATAGGTTTTCGGCGCGTTTCACCTGGCCCTCGCGTTCGGTCACACGACGCGGCCACCGCGCTCGAGCTTGATGACCTCGAGCTCGATACCCGGATCACGAAGCCACGCCTCGAGCTCCGGTTCAGGCATGAGAACGCGTTTCGCGCCCACTCGGCGTACGTGCTCGCTGCGACCCGCGCCCGGTCGCCGGCCTCCGAGATCAGCAGATATCGCTCCGGGCTGGCGATCACGGCAACGCTTGCGCTTTCAGTCGGGGCGCCGAGATTCGAACTCGGGACCTCTAGTCCCCCAGACTAGCGCGCTAACCAGGCTGCGCCACGCCCCGCGACCGCGACATCGTACCGGCTGCGCCGCCGGCACCGGAGCGGCCCGCGGCCTGCCTCAGCCGAGCTTCTTGTAGAGGCGGTCGATCAGCTCGGGGAGCTGCTCGAGCTTCTCGGTGATGACGCGGATGCGGTACTCGCGGAAGTGCTCCGCCTTCACCTCGAACGCTCCCGCCAGCCGCTCGAGCACCTCGTTCGAGGGCACCGGCCGGTTGCCGTGCACGATGTGGTTCAGGTAGCCGGCCGACAACTCCGTCTTGTCGGCGAGTGCACGATAGGTCAGGCCGGTCTCGGCCATCAGCCGCTCGATCGTGGGCCCGAGAGCCTGGTCGCTGTACGTCCGTCGTCTGGCCACTAACGCTCCTTCGCCCATGTAATCACGGATTCGCGCGGAATGCGCTCATCGGCGCCCGTCGCGCGCACCCGCACGTCGACGGCGTCGTCCTCCAGGGTCTTCTTCCCCACCGTCACGCGCACCGGCATGCCGAGCAGGTCGGCGTCTGCGAACTTCTCCCCCGGCCGCTGGTCGCGGTCGTCGAGGAGAACCGCGAAGCCGTCGGCGGAAAGGGACTCGGCGAGATCGACTGCGCGGTCCAGCACCTCGGGCACGCCGCCGTGGAGCGCCAGCACGTGCACGTCGTACGGCGCGAGCGCTGCCGGCCAGACGATGCCCAGGTCGTCGTGGCTCTGCTCGACGGCGGCCGCCATCACGCGGCCGGGCCCGATGCCGTAGCTGCCCATCACGAGCGGGCGCTCGCTGCCGTCCTCGTCGACGAAGGTGGCGCCGAGCGGCTCCGAGTACCGCGTGCCGAGCTTGAAGATGTGACCCACCTCGATCGCCGTCTCGAAGCGCAGGCGACCGCCGCAGTGCGGGCACGTGTCGCCATCCTTCGACTCGCGCAGGTCGGCGAAGCGCGGCGCGTAGTCGCGCCCCGCCTCCACGCCGCGCAGATGCCAGCCGTCCCGGTTCGCGCCCGCCACGAACTGGCCCTGGCGCAGCGCCTCGTCGGCGACGATCTCGCCGCTGAAGCCGACGGGGCCGAGCGACCCCCCGGACGCTCCGAACGCCGACCGGATCTCCTCGTCGGTGGCGGGCCGCGACGGCACGCCGAGTGCGGCATCCAGCTTGCTCGGCTCCAGGCGGTCGTCGCCGCGCACGAGCGCCAGCACCACACTGCCGTCGTCCTTCGTCACCGGCATCGCCTTGGACGTGGCGGCCGGGTCGACGCCGAGCAGCTCCGCGAGCCCTTCGATCGTCGTCACGTTGGGCGTCTCGACCTCGTCCGGGCCGGGCAGGGCCTCCGGGAACTCGGGGCGCCTCGGCACGCCGCGTGCGACCTCGAGGTCGGCCGCGAAGTCGCCCTGCTCGCAGGTGACGAGCGTGTTCTCTCCCGAGCCCGAGGGCGCGAGGAAGTCGACCGACTCGCTGCCGCCCATCATGCCGGACTCCGCCTCGACCCCGACCGCCTCGATGCCGCAGCGCTCGAAGATGCGCACGTACGCGCGCCGGTGCGCCTCGAACGCGAGCGCTAGGCCCTCCTCGTCCCGGTCGAACGAGTAGGAGTCCTTCATGATGAACTCCCGCACGCGCAGCAGGCCGCCCCGGGGGCGCGGCTCGTCGCGCTCCTTGACCGAGAAGTGGTAGAGGATCTGCGGCAGCTGCCGGTAGCTCTGCAGCTCGCGCGCGTGGAACGTGAACGTCTCCTCGTGCGTCATCGGCAGCACGAACTCGCGTCCGTTGCGGTCCTGCAGCCGGAAGATCTCCTGGATGTAGTCGCGCCCGGTCTGCTCCCAGAGCTCGAAGGGCGTCAGCACGGGGCACAGCATCTCCTGCCCGCCGATCCCGTCGATCTCCTCGCGGATCACCTGCACGACCTTCTGATGCACGGACCACCCGAGCGGCAGGAACGTCCAGACGCCCGCGCTCACCTGGCGGATATAGCCGCCCCGCACGAGGAGCTTGTGGCTGTCGGCCTCCGCGTCGCTCGGCGCGTCGCGCAACGTGGGCTGGAACACCGCTGACTGTCGTCTCACCATCAGCGTCACAGGGTAGTCGAGGGCCGCCGCCGACGGCGCGGTTCGTTGCCTTGATCAGAAACGTAGGGGCGAGGCCATGCCTCGCCCTCGCCCTGCCGATCACTCGAGCGGAATGAGCGACGCCTCGGCCATCGCGAGCGCCGCCGGCTTCGCCATCTTGAGCCGCTTCGGGCGCGGCATGCCCGCCGCGATCCAGCGGTCGATCTCGTGGAAGAGCTCGTCCACGAGGATGTCCGACGACACCTTCTTGAGCACGCGGCCGTGGGCGTAGATGAAGCCGACGTCGCGGCCCCCCGCGATGCCGAAGTCGGCGTCGCCCGCCTCCCCGGGCCCGTTCACGGCGCAGCCCATCACGGCCACCTCGAAGGCGTCCGGATACGACTGCAGGCGCTCCTCCACGACGACGGCGAGGCTCTCGACGCCGACGTTGTCGCGGCCGCACGAGGGGCAGGCGATCATCACCGGGCCGCGTTCGCGCAGGCCGAGCGCCTTCAGGATCTCCCAGGCGACCTCGACCTCCTTGACGGGGTCCGCGGTGAGGGAGACCCGGAAGGTGTCGCCGATGCCGTCGGCGAGGAGCGAGCCGATGCCCACGGAGCTCTTGATCGCGCCGGCGAACGGCGTGCCGGCCTCCGTCACGCCCAGGTGCAGAGGGTACGGCACCTTGTCGGCGAGCAGGCGGTAGGCGCGGATCATCGTCGGCACGTGGGTCGCCTTGACGGAGATCTTGACGTCGCGGAAAGCGAGCTTCTCGAGCAGCTCCACCTCCTCGAGGGCGGCGGCGACCAGCGCCTCGGCCTGATCCTGCCGGGCGAGCTCCTGCAGGTGCTCGGGCAGCGAGCCGGAGTTGGCCCCGATGCGCATGGCGACGCCCGCCTGCTTGGCGGCCTTGACGACGAGCTCGACCTTGTCCGGGCCGCCGATGTTCCCGGGATTGATCCGCACCGCAGCCACGCCCGCGTCGATCGCCTTCAGCGCCAGGGAAGCGTTGAAATGGATGTCCGCGATCACCGGGATGGGAGAGAGACGCACGATCGTCCGCAGCGCCAGCGCGTCCTCCGTCTTCGGCACCGCGCAGCGCACGAGCTCGCACCCCGCGGAGGCGAGAGCGGCGATCTGCGCGGTCGTCGCCTCGACGTCATGGGTCTTCGTGAGGGTCATCGACTGGACGACGACCGGGGCACCCCCGCCGATCGCGACGTCGCCGACCCGGATCTGCACGAGGCTCGCCATCCCTCGCAGTGTAGAGAGCGCCTCTCGCGCGCCGTCGCGCCCGCACGGCACACTCGCTCCCATGCACGCCGAGCCGCCTCCTTCCGCGTGGGCCCTGGAACGCCCGCCCGACGACCATCCGCACGACGTGTGGGCGCGCGGGGCCGACCTCGAGCCCGGCACGCTGCTCGCCGCCTACCGCCTCGGACTCTTCCCGATGAAGGTGGACCGGCAGCTCGTGTGGTGGTCGCCGGTCCGTCGTGCCGTCATCGCACTCGACGGCCTGCGCGTGTCCCACTCGCTGCGGCGGTCGAGCCGGCGCTTCGAGCTCCGCGTCGACACGGCCTTCGAGCAGGTCGTGCGCGCGTGCGCCGACCCCTCACGGCCCGGCGGCTGGATCGACGGGGAGTTCGTGCGCGCCTACGCAGCGCTGCACCGGCTCGGGTTCGCCCACTCCGTCGAGGCGTGGGACGCCGACGGCCTCCAGGGAGGCATCTACGGTGTCGCTCTGGGCGGCCTCTTCGCGGCCGAGTCGACGTTCCACCGGCGCACCGACGCCTCCAAGGTCGCGCTGCTCGGTCTCGTGGAGCTCCTCCGCACTGCCGGCGACACCGACCGGCGGCTGCTCGACGTGCAATGGCAGACCCCCCACCTCGCCTCGCTCGGCGCCGTCGAGATCCCGCGCGCCGAGTACCACCGCCGCCTCGACGCCGCGTTGTCCCTCCCGCCCGCGTTCGCCGACGTGTGAGGGCAAGGCGAGGGCGAGGCGAAGCACGGTCTCGCCCCTACGACAGGCGGTCGATGTCGTTCGTCAATCCGATGAAGAACAGCACCAGCACGAGGCCGATGCCGACGATCGACACACGCTCGTAGATCTCGCGTCGGAGCGCACGTCCCCGCACGCCCTCGACGATTGCGACGGCGATGTGCCCGCCGTCGAGCGGCAGCAGCGGCAACAGGTTGAGCAGCGCGATCGAGAGGGAGATCAGGCCCAGCACCCAGAGGAAGTTGCTCGTCCCCGCCTTGGCGGCGTCGGAGGAGCCCCGCACGATCCCCACCGGGCTCGAGATGTCCTTACGGCCGTCCCCCGTCACGAGGCGCCCGAGGGAGCGCACGATCTCGCCCGCCACGATCCCCGTCACCCGGAACGACTCCTGCACCGCAGCAGGTGGCGACAGCCCTTCCCCGCGTAGCACGAAGCCGAGCCGGTAGACACCGTCGCTCTTGCGCGCCGCGGTCGGGTCGAGCGCAACGAGGCGACCGTTCCGCTCGACGACGAGCGTCAGCGGCTCGCCGTTCGACGCGGAAATGGTGCGCGAGACGTCCTCGGGGCCGACAGCGACCCCGTCGATCGAGACGATCCGGTCGCCGGCCGCGAGCCCCATCGCGAGAGCCGGCGTGCGGGGGGAGACGGAGTCGACCGTGGTCGTCGCCTTGCCCCCCGACGTCATGAACAGCCCGGCGAAGAGGACGACGGCGAGCACGATGTTGGCGGCCGGCCCGGCGAAGATGACGAGCACCCGCTTCCACGTCGGAGCCCGCCAGTAGGCATCGGGGCCGAGTGCGTCGCCGAGGTCGGCGAGGCCTCTCTCGGCCGGCTTGAGGGCGCGCGCGGAGAGCCGTGCCCGCGAGACCAGCTCCGAGAGCGTGCCGACGTTCTCGCGCGCCGCGTCGTGGTCTCCGGCCGCGAGCGCCCTGCGGAGCCTGTCCGCGGGCGGCCCGAGATCCGGCGCCTCCTCGATCGCGAGCACGAACGGATGGTCGACGTCCCCGGGCGCCGGCCGGTGCATGCCGGGAATCAGCACGAAGCCGCCGAGCGGGATCGTGCCGACACCGTACTCGATCCCGTTGCGATTCGTCTTCCAGAGGGCCGGCGGGAACCCGACGTAGAACTTGCGCGGCCGCATGCGCAGCGCCAGCGAGACGCCGAAGTGGCCGAGCTCGTGGATGAAGATCAGCAGCCCCAGGCCGACGAGGGAGACGAAGATGGTCATGCCGGGACGAGCCTCCGCTCGGCCGCCCGCCGGGCCGCGCCGTCCGCTGCGACGAGCTCGTCGAGGTTGCGCGCCGGCGCCCCGTCGACGACGTCGAGCGCGTCCTCGACCGTGGCCGCGATGTCGAGGAAGCCGATGCGGCCCTCGAGGAACGCCGCCACGGCCACCTCGTTGGCCGCGTTGTAGGCACAGGGGAACGTGCCGCCCCGCTCGCCTGCTCGTCGCGCCAGGTCGAGCAGCGGGAACGCATCGCCGTCCGGGGCCTCGAACCGCAGCTCCACGCCGGCGGCGAGGTCGAGCCGCTCCACGGACGTCGCCGCGCGCTCGGGGTAGGTGAGCGCGAACGAGATCGGCACCCGCATGTCGGGGTGGCCGAGATGTGCGAGGAGCGCGCCGTCGCGCAGGCGCACGAGCGAGTGCACGACGGACGTCGGGTGCACGACAACCTCGATCCGCTCGTACGGGAGGTTGAAGAGCCAGTGCGCTTCGATCAGCTCGAGGCCCTTGTTCGCGAGCGTCGCCGAGTCCACGCTGATCTTACGTCCCATCTTCCACGTCGGATGTGCCAGCGCCGCCGCCGCCGTGACGGCGGCGAGCTCCGAGCGGGTGCACCCCCGGAAAGGCCCCCCCGACGCGGTCAGCACCAGCGACTCGACCGTGTCGCGCGCGCGACCCTCGAGGCACTGGAAGAGCGCCGAGTGCTCGCTGTCGACGGGGATCAGTAGGCCTCCCCCGCGCTCGCCCGCCGCCACCGCGAGCTCGCCGGCCGCCACGAGGCTCTCCTTGTTCGCGAGCGCGAGCGTGATCCCGCGCTCGAGCGTCCACAGCGTCGCCTGCACGCCCGCGAAGCCGACGATCGCGTTCAGCACGACATCCGGCTCGCAGGCTTCGAGCAACGCCGTCGCATCGCCGCCCACCTGCGTGTGCTCGACGCCGCGCGCCGCTGCCAGCGCGTCGAGAGGCGTCGAGCCCGACTGCAGGCCACAGAGCTCGAGCTCCGGGTTGCGGTCGACGATCTCGATCGCCTGGCGCCCGATCGACCCGGTCGCGCCGAGGAGTGCGACCCTCTTCACGTGCACACAATGCCTGTCGCGGTGCCGCTGGGGCCGGCCGCCGCATGGAAACCGCTCACGTGAGCGCGAGCACGACGTAGAAGGCGGCCGGTCCCGCCCACAACAACGAGTCGAGCCGGTCGAGCATGCCACCGTGCCCCGCGAGCAGTCGCCCCGAGTCCTTGCTGCCGAGATCGCGTTTGATCGCGCTCTCGAACAGATCGCCGAGCGCCGCCGCCACCGCCACGGCGGCGCCGAGGAGAACCGCCTCCCCGTTGGAGAGGAAGCCCTGGTCGTACATGGCGAAGAACGACACCGCCATCGCGGCGAACGTGCCGGCGACGAAGCCCTCCCAGGACTTCCCGGGTGAGATCCTCGGTGCCATCTTGTGCCGGCCGAGGAGCCTGCCGACGAAGTACGCAGCGGTGTCGTCGGCGAACACGGTCAGGACGACGGTGAAGATGACGAGCCGCCCGTCCGCGGGCATGTCGCGCAGCAGCAGCAGAGAGCCGAGCCCACCACCCACCCAGACGACGCCGAGCACCGTGAACGAGATCGCCGCTGCGGCGGAGGGCCGGGCGTCGGAGAAGCCGAACACGACGAACGCGAAGAGGACAGCGGCGAAGAGGCCGCCCAGGAGCCACGGGATGCCGCCGGCCTGCACGCCCACGAGCGTGAGCACGAGGCCGACGAAGCCGCCGAGCACGAGCGGCCGCAGGCTGCGCCCCATCGCATACAGCTCGTGCAGCGCCGCCAGGCCGGCGCCGAGCGCAAGCGCGAACAGCCACCAGCCGCCGAGCCACACGACCCCGAGCACGGGCGGTAGCAGCAATGACGCCACCACGATGCGCGACCAGAACGCGCTCATCGGCCCCCGAAGCGCCGCTGCCGGCTCGCATACGTCTCGAGCGCCTCGCGCAGGTCGCCGGCGCCGAAGTCCGGCCACAGCGTGTCGGTGAAGACGAGCTCCGCGTAGGCGGCCTCCCAGAGCATGAAGTTCGAGAGGCGTAGCTCACCCGACGTGCGGATCAGCAGATCGAGCTCCGGGAGCTCGGGCGCGTACAGGCGCCTCGCGATCGCATCCTCGTCGACCTCCTCGGGCGCGAGGCCGTCGAGCACGACCTGCCGCGCCGCGTCGACGAGCTCGGCACGTCCGCCGTAGTCGAAGGCGATCCACAGCGACAACGTGTGGCGGTGAGCGGTCTCGGCCTCGAGCCGGCCCATCTTCGCCCTCAGCGCCTCGGTGACACGGTCGCGGCGGCCGATGAAGCGGGTGCGCACGCCCTGCTCGGCGAGGTCCGGCAGCTCGCGGTCGATGCCCTCGTCGAGGATCTCCATCAGGGTCTCGACCTCGTCGGCGGGGCGGCCCCAGTTCTCCGTCGAGAACGCGTAGACGACGAGCGACCGGATGCCGAGGTCGATCGCCGCCTCGACTGTGCGCCGGAGCGCACGGGTGCCCTCCCGGTGCCCCTCGGCCACGGTGAGGCCGCGCGCCTCGGCCCAGCGACCGCTGCCGTCCATGATCACGGCGATGCTCAGGGCGTCGCCCCGCGCATCGTCAGCTCGGGACGGCGACGACATGCAGCACACCGGGGTGAGGTGGGCGCATCCAGATCAGACGACGTCGGACCATCGCTAGAGGTTTGGCCGCAGCGGCGGTCAAACCTCCATGATCTCGGCTTCCTTGTTCTTGAGGAGCTCGTCGATCCGCTTGACGTGGTCGTCGGTCAGCTTCTGCACCTGCGCCTCCGCCCGCCGCTCCTCGTCGTCGCCGACGTCGCCGCTGCGCACGAGCTCCTCGAGGTGCTTCATCACGTCGCGGCGGACGTTGCGGGTGGCGATGCGGCCCTCCTCGGCGAGGCGGCGTACGACCTTGACCAGCTCCTTGCGACGCTCCTCGGTCAGCTGCGGGATCGGCAGCCGGATGATCTTGCCGTCGTTCGACGGGGTGAGACCGAGATCGGACTCCATGATCGCCTTCTCGATCGCCTTGACCTGCGACGCGTCGTACGGCTGGATCGAGAGCAGCCGGGCCTCCGGGGCCGAGATCGTCGAGATGTTGCTCAGCGGTGTCGGCGTCCCGTAGTAGTCGATCGTGATCCGGTCGAGCAGGGCGGCCGAGGCACGTCCCGTGCGCACGCTGTTGAACTCTGCGCGCGTCGACTCGATCGACTTGTCCATGCGTACCTCGCAGTCGGCGAGGAAGTCCTCGATCGCTCCCACTAGGCCTCCTTCGGCGTCGACACGATCGTTCCGATCCGCTCGCCCCTGGCGACGCGGACGATGTTCCCATCCAGCAGCTCGAACACGTGGATCGGCAGGTGATTGTCCATGCACAGCGACAGCGCCGTCGTGTCCATCACCTTCAGCCCGCGCTCGATCGCCTCCAGATGGGTGAGCTCGGGGAGGAAGCGCGCCGCCGGGTCGGTGCGCGGGTCGCCGTCGTACACGCCCTGGACGCGGTTCTTGGCCATCAGGATCGCCTCCGCGCCGATCTCGAGCGCCCGCAGGGCGGCCGCGGTGTCCGTCGTGAAGAACGGGTTGCCGGTGCCGGCCGCGAAGATGACGACACGGCCCTTCTCGAGGTGGCGCATGGCACGCCGGCGAATATACGGCTCTGCCACCTCGGACACGGCGATGGCCGACTGCACGCGCGTCTGCGCGCCGAGCCGCTCGAGCGCGTCCTGCAGCGCGAGCGCGTTCAGGAGCGTTGCCAGCATTCCCGCGTAGTCGGCCGTCGCCCGGTCCATGCCCTCCGCCGCGACCGCCATGCCGCGGTAGAAGTTGCCGCCGCCGACGACGATGGCGAGCTCCGTGCCCGTGGCGTGCACCGCGACCACCTCGCGCGCGATCGCCGTGACGGTCGCGGGATCGACGCCGTACTCGCGGTCCCCCATCAGGCTCTCGCCGGAGAGCTTCAGGAGGACGCGCCGGAACGGCGGACCGGCGCCTCCCGGCGCTCGCTCCACCGCTTCCTCCGGTCGCGCGCTCACGAGCCTGCGACCGAGACCCGCTTGAAGCCCTTCACCGACGCGCCGGCCTCCTGGAGCGCCTGGCCGACCGACTTGGAGGCATCGTGGATCCACGCCTGGTCGACGAGAACGCCGCCGGGAGAGGCTGCGAAGAAGCGCTTGCCGAGCATGCCGTCGACGATCTTCTCACGTGCGGCCTCCGGCTTGGAGAGCACCTCGTCGGAGTTGAGATAGACCTGACGCTCGTCCTCGATCGCCTCCGCCGGGACGTCGTCGCGCGTCGTCCATGCGGGCGCGGCGAACGAGATGTGCATCGCGAGCTGGCGCCCGAGCTCCTCGGAGCCCCCGTCGAGGTCGACGAGCACGCCGATCTTGTGCGCGGGCGGGTGGACGTACGCCGCGACGGTGCCGCCGTCGTCGAAGCGGGTGGCGCCGACGACGACGATGTTCTCGCCCAGCTTGCCCATCAGCTCGAGCCGCTCCGCGTCGAGCGCCTCCAGTGCCTCGACGCCGTCCGCGTGCAGGGTGCGCAGCACCTTCTCGCAGAATGCGTGGAAGCCGTCGTTCTTCGACACCGGCTCGGTCTCGCAGCCGACGCCGACGATCGAGCCGGTGCGGCCGTCGACGATGACGCCCACGAGCCCCTCCGTGGTGGCGCGGTCGGCGCGCTTGCTCGCGGAGGCGAGGCCCTTCTCGCGCAGCAGCGTCCGCGCAGCCTCGATGTCGCCGCCCGTCTCCTGCAGCGCTCGCTTGCAGTCCATCATCCCCGCGCCCGTGAGCTCCCGCAGCTCCTTCACGAGGCCGGCACCGATCTCGGTCACGCCTCCTCCTTCGCGCCGGCCGCCGCGTCGACCGCGACCGCCTCCTCGCTCGTCTCCACGGGCGCTTCGTCGGGGCTGCCGGACGCTTCGGAGCCAGTCGGGCCACAGCCTCTGGAGCCACAGCCTCCGGGGCAACCGGCTCCGGCGCCGCTTCGGTTGCCGGAGCAGCGGCAGCTTGCGCCTCCGCCGGCTCCGCCGCGGCAGCGGTCTCCGTGGCCGGGACGGCGGTGTCCGTGGCGGCAGCTGCCTCCTCGGCCGCAGCGGCCTCTGCAGCCGCGGCCGCCTCCGCGGCCTGGGCGGCGGCGGCGAACTCCTTGGCCGACACCTTGCTCTGCCCGGTCGCGATCCCGTCGGCGATGGCACGCACGATCAGCGAGCACGAGCGGATGGCGTCGTCGTTGCCGGGGATCACGTAGTCCGCCTCGTCCGGGTCGCAGTTCGTGTCGACGAGGGCGATCACGGGCAGCTTCAGGCGCTGCGCCTCGCGCACCGCAAGCTGCTCCTTCTTCAGGTCGACGATGAACACCGCGTCCGGCTGGCGACGCATCTCGGACACGCCGCCGAGGTTCGACTCGAGCTTCTCCAGCTCGGCCTCCATCGCGATGCGCTCCTTGGCCGGCAGCAGCGCGAGCTGGCCGTCCGCCTTGAGGCGCCGCAGGTCGTGGAGATAGCCGATGCGATCGGTGATCGTGCGCCAGTTCGTGAGCAGGCCGCCGAGCCAGCGGTTCGAGACGAACGGCATGCCGACGCGCGTGGCCTCGTCGCGAATCGCGTGCTGCGCCTGCTTCTTCGTGCCGACGAACAGGATCGTGCCGCCACGCTCGGCGATGTTGCGCGCGAAGTCGTGGGCTTCCTGCACGAGCTGCTGCGTCTTCTGCAGGTCGATGATGTAGATGCCGCCACGCTCGGTGAAGATGAAACGCTTCATCTTCGGGTTCCAGCGTCGCGTCTGGTGGCCGAAGTGAACTCCAGCCTCCAGCAGCTCCTTCATGGAGACGACTGCCAACGGGACCAGCCCCTTTCGTGATGGTTTGCACTGCACTGCTCCGGCGGGCCTGAGCGGAACCGGTCCCGATCCGCGATCACACGTCCGATCGCGCAGGGCCGCGGCACCACCGCCCGGGCGCTGATCGCCGGGTCGACGGGAAGAGAACAGCCTGCATGGTAGCGGCAGCCGCCGGCGCCGTGAAGGCGGCCGGAGGCCCTACCGCGCGGCTCGAGCCCGCTCCAGCGCCTCTGCCAGGTCGGCCGGGAGCGGCGAGACCACGTCGATCTCCTCCCCCGTGAACGGATGGGCGAAGCGGAGCCGGTGGGCATGCAGGAACTGGCGCTCGAGCCCGAGCACGTCGGCGACGCCGTAGACCGGGTCGCCTGCCACGGGCAGCCCGATCGCTTCCAGGTGCACGCGAATCTGGTGGGTGCGGCCCGTCTCGAGGCGCACCTCGAGCAGCGCGTGCCCTCCGAGCTGCTCGAGCAGCTCGAACCACGTGACGGCGTCGCGCGGCGTCGTCGTGTCGAGCGAGTGGCGCGAGCGGTCCTTGCGGTCACGGCCGATCGGAGCCTCGATCCTGCCGGTTCGCGACCCGGGTGTGCCGACGACGAGCGCGAGGTAGCGCCGCTCGACCTGCCGGTCGCGGATCATGTCGTGCAGCCGCTCGTGCGCCGCGCTCGACCGGGCCACCACGAGCAGGCCGGACGTGTCCTTGTCGAGCCGGTGCACGATGCCGGGACGGTCCTCGTCCTCTCCTCCCTCCGCTCCGAGCTCGAGCAGGCCGTGCACGAGCGTGCCCGTCCGCGTTCCGCCGGAGGGGTGCACGACGAGGCCCGCCGGCTTGTCGACGACGAGGAGATGCTCGTCCTGCCACGCGATCGGGATCTCGAGCTCCTCCGGCACGAGCGCCTCCACGGCGGGGACGTCGACCTCGATCCGCTCGCCGCCCACCAGCCGGTGGCTCTTCGGGCGCCGCTCGCCGTCCACGAGCGCGGCGCCCGCCGCGATCAGGCGCTCCGCGAGCGCGCGCGACGAGATCTCCGGCCGCTCCGCCAGCACACGATCGAGCCGCGCGCCGGCCTCGCTCTCAGAAGCGCGAAAGCGGAGCGGTGCCAACGCGAGGGCTCGTGCGGTCGGCCGCCACGAGCGAGGCGAACAGGAGCCCCACACCGACCACGATGAAGGTGTCCGCGAGATTGAACGCCGGCCAGTAGTCGAAGTCGAGGAAGTCGGTGACGTGGCCGAGCCGGACGCGGTCGATCAGGTTCGAGACGCTGCCGCCGATGACGAGACCGAGCGACACGGGCAGCAGCGGATGGCGCTGCGCGGCACGGCCGAAGAAGACGAGCATGCCGCCGACCGCGGCGGCGGTGAGGGCGATCACGACGGTGGTCGAGTCCGAGAACAGCCCGAACGCGATCCCCGTGTTGCGCACGTGATGGATGCTGAGCGGGCCGAGAACGCCGGCGGCGTCCCCGATCTCGAACTGTCCGGAGACCACCCACTTGGTCAGCTGATCGGCGACGACGGCAGCGCCGGCGACGACCGCGAGCGACGCCCATTGCACGACGCCCGCACCCAGCGGGCGCTCCGCGCTCGAGATCGGCTGGAGCGCGTTCGTGGCCGACCCGACACGAATGTCGAGCTGCTGCGGCGCTCTCTCCGTCCGAGCCTGCTCGCTCACCCGCGTTCGAGCTTCCGCTTGTCCTCGACGCAGAGCGTCGCGTACGGGATCGCGGCCAGGCGCTCCTCGGGGATCTCCGAGCCGCAGACGGCGCAGAGGCCGTAGGTCCCCGCGGCGATCCGGTCGAGTGCGTCGTCGATCTCCACGATCACGTGCTCTGCGTTCTCCCCGAGCGAGTCGTCGAGCTCGCGGTCGAGCATCTCGCTCGCGTGGTCCGCGAGATGCTGGTCACCGACGGCCGAGTTGATCTCGGCGCTCTCGTCGTCCGCCACGAGCCCTGCCGCGGCACCGAGGATCCGCTCGCGCAGCGCGGCGAGCTCGGCCCGCCGTGTGTCGAGGTCGATCGTCACGCCGTCTCCTTTCCGGCGGCGTCGAGCCGCCGTTCTGCTTCCTCGAGCGTAATGCCGGAGAGCTCCACGACCTTGTCACGCGACGACGCTCCCGCGACGAGCCGGACGTCGGGCCGCAACACCCCGACCGAGTCGGCGATCAACTCGACGACGTCCGCGTTGGCACGGCCGCGCTCGGGCGGCGCGGTGACGCGCACCTTCCAGGCGTCGCCGTAGCGGCCCACGACGGCCGCGCGCCCCGCACCGGGCGATACGCGCAGGCGCAGGCGGATGCTGTGGGGCTCCATCGCCCCAAGGATAGTCGCGGAGCTACGCGAGCCGGCGGAGACCCGGATCCGTCGGCTCGTCCGCCGTCGCTGCCGCGCTCGCGCCCGGCGGCTGCTGCTGCGGCGGCGCGACGGAACCGGGCGTCTCCTCCACGGCGTCGAGCGCAGAGCGCAGCAGCGCCTGGATCCGGCGGACGTCCTTCATCAGCGACTCCTTCTCGGTGATCGCGTCGCGCAGGATCTTGCGTGCGTCGCCGTTCGCCTCCGTCACGATCACGTCCGCCTCGCGGCGGGCAGCTTCTTTCATGTCCTGCGAGGCGCGCTCGGCGGAGACGAGCGTCGACCGGAGCAGGCCCTCGAGCTCGACGTGACGCGACACCTCCGTTTCGAGCTCCTCGACGCGCTCGGCGAGCTGCGAGCGCTCGCGCCACACCGACTCGAAGCTCTCGGCGATGTCGTCCATCATGCGGTGCACGACCGCCTTGCGGTACCCGAAGAGCCCGCGTTTGAGCTCCAGGTGCCTGATCTCGACCGGGGTGAGTGCCATGACGACTCCCTTCTCCTACGTTCTCACAACAGGCGCCCGATCAGGTCGACCAGCAGCCGCTGGACGATGACGAGCGAGAAGACGGCCACGATCGGCGAGAGGTCGAGCGGGCCGAGCGTGGGCAGAAAGCGACGGAAGAGCCGCAGGAACGGGCCGCAGACGTCGTCCAGGAACCGCTGTACGGGGCTGAGCGAGGGCGGCAGCCGGATCCACGAGGTGAGCACGTAGGCGAGGATCAAGAGGATGTAGATCGTGAAGAAGACGTCCACGAACCGCTGCAGCGACGAGGCCGTGGTGGCGAGCAAGGAAAGCATGGCGCAGACGTCGCCCATGATGTCGGCATTCTGCGCGCCCGCTGGCCTTCCTGCGGGCCGCGGCGTCGTGAGCATCACGTCTGCGGCCGGCTCGGCCGCGACTCGCCCTACGCCTGGTTGAAGAAGCCGCCCGGATCGAGCATGCGCGCCCGCTCCTCGGCCGAGACCTCGACGTTCCGCGGCGTCAGCAGAAAGACCTTGTCGGCCACCCGCTGCATGCTGCCGTCCAGGGCGTACGTGAGCCCGCTGGCGAAGTCGATCAGGCGCTTCGAGAGCTCGTTGTCGGCGCTCTGCAGGTTGAGGATGACGGGCACCTGGTCCTTGAACCGGTCTGCGATCTGCTGGGCGTCGTTGAAGCTGCGCGGGACGACGAGGTGCACGCTCGCGCGGGTCGCGTCGACGCCGCGCAGGCGGGACGAGCGGGAGCGTGCGCGCCGGCGCCGCGGCCGTGTGCGTGGCCGGGTGGTCGGCGGCGCTTTCGGCGTCCGACCAGGAGTCGGGGTCGCGCCGGCGAGGCAGGCGGCGGACGTTCTGGCGGCTCGAGCGCGAGCGATAGTCGCGCTCGAGCTCTTCCTGCGTCGCGAGGCCGTCCTCGTCCCAGTCCTCGTCCTCGGCGATGCCAAAGTAGACAAGGGTGCGGTTCCAGACGTCGGACAATCCCATAACACGGGGATCCTAGTCGAGCGGCAGGACGATTCTCAGCGAAACAGCGTGCTGCCGACCCGGATCAGCGTCGCACCTTCCTCCACGGCGACGCGCCAGTCCTGCGACGTGCCCATGGAGAGCTCCGAAAGGCCGTGGTCGCGGGCGAGGCGTGCGAGCTTCGCGAACAGCGGCCGGCTCGCTTCCGGGTCGTCGGTGAAGGGCGGCATCGCCATCAGGCCGCGGATGAGCGGAAAGCGCTCCAGGTAGCCCTCGATCTCACGCTCGTCGACACCGCTCTTGGACACCTCGCCGGCCAGGTTGACCTCGAGCAGGGCGGGCACGGCGAGGCGGCGGGCGGCCGATTCGGTGTCGACGGAGTGGACGAGCTCGCAGATCCCGTTCACGACCTTCACCTTGTTCGACTGCAGCGTGCCGATGAAGTGCCAGCGGAAAGCGTCGCCGAGCGCGTCGTGCTTGCGCGTCAGATCCTGCGCCCTGTTCTCCCCCACCACCTCGATGCCCGCGGCGACGAGCACCGCCATCTCCTCCAGCGGCACGTACTTCGTCGCTGCGACGACGGTGACGGCAGGCCCCGCCTCTGCGCGAATCGCCTCGTACGCCTCGCGCACGCTGTTTGCGTTCACTCGAGCTCCCGGGCGGCACGGTCGAGCAGCCAGACCCGCTCGTTCCGCGCCGGATCGTCGACGACGGCGGCGAGCAGGAGCCGAAGCACCCGGCCGAGGCCGGGGCCTTCGGCGAAGCCGAGCTCACGCAGGTCGTCGCCGCCGACGGCGAGGTCCGAGAGCCTGTGCGCGCTCTCGCGCTCGTGCTCGAGCTCCCGCCGCAGCGTCGCAACCGCCTGCGCCTCGTCGGCGGGGATCGTCTTGGCGGCGAGGTCGCACTCCTTGTGGGTGACGAGGTCGAACGCCAGCTCGTCGCCGTGGGCGGCCAGGAAGCGGCGCGCGCCCAGCCCGTCGACAGGCCCGTCGAGCCGGAATGCATGGTGGCGCACGATCTGCACCACTCGCTGCTGCATCCGCACCGGATACCGGAGCCGCCCGGTCACGCGCCGCGCGATCCGGGCGCTGACCTCGGCGTGGCTGCCCGCCCCGGCTTCCTCCAGCGGCTTGCCGAGGTCGTGGACCAGGGCCGCGAGCCGGACGGCGAGCGGCGCCTCGGCGTCTGCGGCGGCCTGGACGACGTGGAAGACGTGCTCGTCGAGCGCCATCGGCTGGCGCTCGGAGTCGAGGTCGTAGCCGATCGAGGGAGCGAACTCGGGGATCAGGTGGACGAGCACTCCTGTGTCGCGCGCGAGCCGCAACGCACGTGCAGGTGCCCGGCCGAGCAGGAGCTTCGACAGCTCTCCCATGCCGTCGGCGGCGAGGCCGCCGCCGACGCGCTCTGCGGAGACGTGGTCGAGCCCGCCTGCCTCGAGCCGCATCTGCGTCAAGGTCTCGCCCGTCGGCTCGAGCCCGAGCTGCGAGACGAAACGGAGCGCGCGCACGAGCCGCAGCGGGTCCTCGGCGAAGCTGCCCCGCGCGACCGTGCGCAGCCGGCGGCGGCCGAGGTCGCCGAGACCGCCGAAGGGATCGACGAGCACACCGTCGGTGAGGCGGATGGCCATCGCGTTGACGGTGAAGTCGCGGCGCGCCATGTCCTCCTCGATGCCGATCGAGCGGATCGCTGACGATCTCGAAGTCGCGGTGGCCGGGACCGGTCGAGCGCTCCGCCCGGGGCGGGGTGAGCTCGATGCCGGCGGGTGCGAGGGAGCGCACGACGCGGTCGTGCGGGTAGAGGCGCACGCCGACGAGCTGTCCGTGCACCTCCATCTCCTCGACGCGGCCGTGCGGCCGCAGGCGCGCGCGCAGCCGCGACTGGTCGACGCCCGGGACGAGGAAGTCCTCGTCGGCGTGCGCGACGCCGAGCAGCTCGTCCCGCACGGCACCGCCGACGACGTAGGCGTCGAGCCCGAGCGAGCGGACGTAGCGGCGGATCGCGGTGGGCACGGCCGCATTGTGCAGGCAGGAGACACCCCGACACAGGGCGAGGCATGGCCTCGCCCCTACGCGCGCACCGGGCACGGCGTCGTCGCCCTCTGGAAGGGAGGGGTCCCGCCGTCTGAGAGGGAGGGGTCTTTCGCGCGGCGGAAACCCGCGTCAGCGGGTTTCCGAACTCCGCCAAGCGGAGTCTGCTTGCAGGCAGGCAACCGCCTCGATCTCGACGAGTGCGCCGGACGGCAGCTTCGCCACCTCGAACGTCGAGCGGGCCGGTGGACGATCGCCCACGTGGCGGGCGTACACCTCGTTCATGGCCGCGAAGTCGGCGAGGTCCTGGAGAAACACGGTCGTCTTGACGAGGTTGTCGAGCGACGATCCCGCCGCCTCCAGGATCGCTCGCAGGTTGCCGAGCGCTTGTTCGGTCTGGGTGGCGATGTCCCCCTCGCAGGGAGGTGTCGCCGGGCTTCAGCCCGAGCTGGCCGGCGACGAAAACGAAGCCTCCGGCGACGACGGCCTGGCTGTACGGGGCTCCCTGGAAGGGCGCGGGTGCGCTCTCGGTGCGCACGACGGTCTTCTCCACGTGGTCTCCTCTCGGGTCAGTCGGCTGCAGCGGCGGGGGTGACGACGGCGCGGCGCAGGGCGACGCCGACCGCCTTGAAGATGGCCTCGAGCACGTGGTCTGTGTCCTCGCCCTCGATCAGGCGGACGTGCAGGGTCAGGTGCGCCGCCTCTGCGAGGCCGTGCAGGAAGCGCGCGGCCAGGTCCGTGCCGAGCCCGCCTGCGCCGGTGAGGTCGGCGTTCGACGCGACGAGCGGTGCCCCCGAGGCCTCGAGCACGACCATCGCCAGCGCCTCGGCCGAGGGCATCGTGCCCTCGCCGTGCGCACCCGCCGCGAGCAGCGGGGCAACGGCGTTGCCGAGCGCCGCGCCGGCGGCGTCGACCTCCGCACCGGGACCGTCCGGCTCGATCTCGAGCGCGAGGTCGAAGCTGCCCGCGCGCGCGAGGAGCGCCAGCAGGTGGTCGAGCACGGGCAGCCCGGTGGCGACGTTGCTCACGCCCGACCCCGTCGAGATCCGTGCCCCGCTCACAGCTCGGCACGCTCGATGTCGGCGCCGAGACCGCGCAACCGCTCGTCGATGCGCTCGTAGCCGCGGTCGATCTGGCCGATGTTCCCGATCGTCGAGCGTCCGTCGGCGCACAGGGCGGCGATCACCATCGCCATGCCCGCACGGATGTCGGGGCTTTCCAGGCGCTGCCCGTACAGCCGCGAGGGACCGCTGATCACCGCGCGGTGAGGATCGCAGAGGATGATCTTCGCTCCCATGGCAACCAGCTTGTCGGTGAAGAAGAGGCGGCTCTCGAACATCTTCTCGAAGATCAGGATCGTGCCCCGCGCCTGCGTCGCCGCGGTGACGGCGATCGAGGTCAGGTCTGCCGGGAACGCGGGCCAGATGCCCGACTCGATCTTCGGGATCTGCCCGCCGAGATCGTCCTCCACGTGCAGGTCCTGTCCCGCCGGCACCCGCACCGTCGTCTCCCCCACCTCGAGCCCGATACCGAGCTTGCGGAACGCCGGCACGATCGAGATGAGGTCGCCGGGGCTCACGCTCTCGATCGTCACCTCGCCGCCGGTGACGGCGGCGAGCGCCGCGAAGCTCGCCACCTCGATGTGGTCCGGGCCGATGCGGTAGTCGCCGCCCGAGAGCCGCTCGACGCCTTCGATGCGCAGGATGTTCGAGCCGATCCCCTCGATGCGGGCACCACAGGCGACGAGGAAGCGGCAGAGATCCTGGATGTGCGGCTCGCAGGCGGCGTGCCCGACGGTCGTCTCGCCCCGGGCGAGGGCCGCCGCCATGACGGCGTTCTCCGTCCCCATCACCGACGCTTCGTCGAGGTACATGTGTGTGCCGACGAGGCCGGTGCTCGTCAGCTCGTAGGCACCGTCCAGCGCGACGTCGGCGCCGAGCTCCCTGAACGCGTGGATGTGCGTGTCGAGGCGCCTGCGGCCGATCACGTCGCCGCCGGGCGGCGGCACGACGACGTGGCCGAAGCGTGCGAGCAGCGGCCCGGCGAGCAGGAACGAGGCCCGGATCTCGCGGCACAGGTCCGGATCGAGATGGGTCTTCGTCACGCCGGCTGCGTCGACCTGTACCTCGTTGGGGCCGGTCCACTCGGCGTCCGCGCCGATGTCCACGAGCAGCTCCACCATCGTCTCGACGTCGCGGATGCGCGGCACGTTCGACAGCCGCACCGCCTCGGAGGAGAGGACGGTGGCCGCGAGGATCGGGAGGGCGGCGTTCTTGTTCCCGGCCGCACGGACGGTGCCGGCGAGTGGACGACCGCCCTGGATGACGAACGACAGCATGAGGCGCGCGGTATCGTACCGTCCCCGTGGACGTGACCCGCGATCGAGCCTGGGAGACGCTGACGCGCTACACGAAGAGCGAGTCGCTGCTGCGGCATGCGCTTGCCGTCGAGGCGTCGACGCGCTTCTACGCCAGGCTGTACGGGGAAGACGAGGAGTTCTGGGGGTGTGCGGCGCTCCTGCACGACTTCGACTACGAGCAGCACCCGACCCTCGACAAGCACCCGCAGGACGGCGCACCGCTCCTGCGCGAGGAGGGGTATCCGGAGGAGCTGATCGACACGGTGCTGTCGCACGCCGAGCACCTGCAGCTCCCGCGTGACACGGTCCTCAAGAAGACACTGTTTGCGTGCGACGAGCTCTCCGGGTTCGTCCACGCCTGCGGGCTCGTGCGGCCCACCGGGCTCGAAGGGCTCGAGCCGAAGTCGGTGCGCAAGAAGCTGAAGCAGCCGTCGTTCGCGGCGGGCGTGCACCGCGACGAGGTCTACGCCGGCGCAGAGCTCCTCGGCCTCGAGCTCGACGAGCACATCGCGAACGTCGTCGCCGCGCTCCAGCCGATCGCGGCGAAGCTCGGGCTTCCGGCCCCGGCCTAGCTAGACGCGGCGTCAGCGCCAGGCAGGCGCAGGCGCGGTCTCCGGGTAGGCGCGCGGGAACGTCGGGCACCTTCCCGTGCGAAGGCTCATGGCAGCGCCGCGACCAGCCGCTCGAGGTCGCCGTCGCTCGTCCACCAGCCGCAGGAGACGCGCACGAGGCCTGTGCCGGGGATCTCGCGGACGTACACCCCGCGCTCGGCGAGCGTACGGACGAGGGCGGCCGGGTCGCTCTCGGGACGGAACGACACGAGCGTCGAGGCCGCAGCCGGGACGACGACGTCCAGCCGGGCACCGAGCAGCGCCCGGCAGCGGTCGGCCATCGTCGCCGCACGCTCGAACGCCCACTCAGGTCGAAGCCGGACGGCGGCGAGAAGGCCGGCGAGCGAGGACGCCGCCCACCAGCCGGACTCGAAGCGCAGCGCACCCTCTCGAGGCACGAACGCCCCGTCCGGCTCATATCCCTGCTGCGCGAAGTAGCTCGGCGCCGCCACGCGCAGGCGCTCGTGCTCCGACACGACGAGCGCCCCCGTCGTGTCGGGACCGCACAACCACTTCTGGCCGGAGATCGTGAGGAAGTCGATGCCGGCGGCAGCGACGGGCACGGCGCCGACCGACTGGGCGGCATCGACGAGCACCGGCACCCCTGCCTCCTCGCGGAGCTCGCGGACGGGCAGTACCTGCCCCGTCGTCCACAACACCTGCGAGACGGCGATCAACCTGGTCTTCGCCGTCACGGCCGCCAGGATCCGCTCGGGCTCAGGTTCGACGACGACGACCCGGGCGGCGGCAGCTCCGAGCGCCCCGAGGAGCCCGAAGTGCTCTGCCGAGGTGGTGATCACCTCGTCTGCGGGCGAGAGACCGAGCCCCGTGAGGACGATGTTGCAGCCGTCCGTGGTCGAGGACGTCAGCGCCACCTGCGAGGGCTCCGAGCCCACGAGCGCGGCGAGCGCCTCCCGGAGCTCGGCGCGCAGGGCGAGGGCGCGGAGGAAGTGCTCCTCGCCGCTGCGCCCCTCCTCGAGGTCGCGCTCCTGCTCCGCGCGGACCGCGGCCATCGTGCCGCGGGCGAGCGGCCCGAAGGTACCTGCGTTGAGGTACGCGATCCGCTCGAGCACCGGGAACTGCGCCCGCGCCTCCTCGAAGGTCACCCGACCTCCAGCTCGACCGGTGCGTGGTCCGAGAGCACGACGCCATTGTGCATGCGCCGCTCCCGCGGCCAGGTCGTCAGCGGCGTGGCCGGCGCCCCCCGCACGAGTACATGGTCGATCCCCGGGCCCGGGCTCGAATATCCGTCGAGCAGCGGGTCCTGCAGGTTGAAGTCGCCTGCGACGACGACGGCCTCGCCCGGCCGGGCTGCCGCCTCGGCGAACGCACAGGCCCGGCGGAGCTCGGCCGCCGGCACCCGAGGGTCGTCGAAGTCGTTCGTCGCATGCAGGTTCGCGACCACGCCGAAGGACGACACGCGCACGCAGTGTACGAGGCGCCGCTCGCGTCCACGGTCGCTGATCCGCTCGTGCCCGAGGTCCTCGACCTCGTGCGCGCGGGCGACGAGCACCGCGTTCGCCTGCCCCGACACGGCCGACCGCAAGAGGCCCTGGTGGACGCGGGTCACGAGGCCGGCGAGTGCGCTCGGGCCGAACGGGAGCCGCGTGATCGCGGACTGCGCCTCCATGCCGCTCCAGTCGTCGAGGCGTGGGAGTGCCCAGACGGGGAGCTCCTGCAGGCAGAGGACGTCCGGCCCGTCGAGGCTCGCGCGCCGCACCATCTCGCGGAGGTAGCCGTGGCGGCGCGGCGGATCCGCGTTGCCGTGGAAGACGTTCCAGCTGCGCACGATGAGCCCCACGAGCGCCTCTACTCTAGGGGCGATGCGCGTCCTCCTTGCCGACCCGCCCGCGTACACGCCCCCGTACGACCATGCGCTCGCCGCCGCCCTCGCCCGCGCAGGCGCCGACGTGCGGCTGCTGACATCGCGCTTTCGCTTCGGAGAGACGCCCGCACCGGTCGGCTACGGGCTCGACGAGAGCCTGTACGGCCTCTCCGCTCGCATCCGCCCGCACCGGCTCCGGCTCGCGGCGAAGGCGCTCGAGCACCCGCTCGTGCTCGGGCGGCTTGCGGCTGCGCAGGCGGACGTCCTCCACCTGCAGTGGGTCGCCATGCCCGAGGCGGACGCCTGGCTCCTGCGGCCGCGGGCCCCCCTCGTGCTCACCGCGCACGACCTGCTGCCGCGTCGGACCGCCCACCGAACCGGCACGTGGAAGCGCATCTTCTCGCGCTGCGACCGGGTGGTCGTCCACAGCGAGAGCGGCCTGCGGGCCCTGGCCGGCTTCGGGGTGCCTGCCGGCAAGCTGCGCGTGATCCCGCACCCTGTCTTTCGCAGCGACCCGGGCCGCCGGGACGACGGCGCCACGGTGCTCGCGCTGGGGGTGATCCGCCCGTACAAGGGGTTGCCGGATGCCGTCGAGGCGACCGCCCGCGTCGCGGGAGCCCGGCTGCTCGTCGCCGGGGACCCGCGCATCCCACTCGAGCAGTTGCGCCGGCAGGCAGGCGAGCGCGTCGAGTGGCGCCTCGGCTTTCTGGCGGCGGCAGAGCTCGACCGCGCGTTGGCGGAGGCCACCGTGGCCGTCTTCCCGTACCGCGCCGAGATCGACCAGTCCGGAGCGCTGCTGCAGGCTCTCGGCGCGGGCGTTCCCGCAGTCGTCTACGACGTCGGCGGCCTCGGAGAGATCGTCGGCGCGTTCGGCGCCGGCCGCGTCGTGCCGGCAGGAGACGTCGCGGCACTCGCCGAGGCGCTGCGCGAGCTCCTCCACCACGCGGGCAACCTCGCAGAGGCACGCGCGGGGACGCAGCGCGCACGTGACGAGCTGACCTGGGACGGCTCTGCCGCCGCCCATCTCGCCGTCTACGAGGAGCTCGTGTGAGCTTCCTGCGGCGCAACCGCTTCGACGAGCTCGTGGGCCGGCAGCTCGATCTCTTCGAGGTCGACGATGCCGACCTGCTGCGCGAGGCGGCCGAGGCGGAGGAGGCCTGGAACCGGGTCGCGAGGGACGACGCCGAGGAGGCATACGGCGACTACCAGCTCGTCGTCGACGCGATCGCCGACCGCCTGCTCGACATCCGCGAGACCTATGCTCGCACGATGGCCGAGGACGCCGCCGCCGAGTACGCAGCGGCGTTCACCAGGGTTGCGAAGAAGCGGTTCCGCCGCTACGCGACGCTGCTCTCCGACCTCGACTCCTAGTGACGCGCGCTGCCCGGCGTGTGGCGCTAGCGCCCGGTCTTCGTGCCGTCCGCGCGGCCCGGGCCACGCGCCGAAGACGTGTCGCCCGGGTCGGGGCCCCGGGTCTCGTCGTCGACTCCGGGCAGGCCGTCCGTGACCGGGCGCAGGCACTTTGCGAGCTTGAGATGACGGCCCGCCTCCTCCAGGCGTCCCTGCTTCTGCAGGGCGCGACCGAGAGCGTAGTGGGCGTAGTCGTCGACCGGGGAGAGCTCGAGCACCTTCCTGAACTCCGCCTCGGCTTCGGCCCAGCGCGCGATCCTGAAGTAGGCGATGCCGAGGGCCTCGCGGATCGAGGCCTTCTCGGGCTCGAGGCGCTTCGCCTTCTCGAGCGCCACCGTCGCCTGTGCGGCAAGGCCGTCCCGGAGGTGGCTCTTGCCCTGCTGGTAGAGGTCGTAGGCGTCGCTCATGCTCTCATCGTGCCGGAGTCGTCAAGGGGTGCGGAGCGATCGCACGGCGAGGAAGCCGCGCAGGCGGCGACCCGGGCCGAGGCGCTCCCGCAGAGTGCGCAGGACGGCGGCGAGCTCGCGTCGTGCGTCCGCCGCGGCCGTCGGGGCACCCTGCGGCGGCCCGTAGCGGGCCCGCGCGAACGCCGCTGCGAAGGCGTCCGAGCGGACGCCCAGGCGGTCGAGCTCGCGTCGCAGCGCCCCCACGCCCGCGTCGCGTCCGAGCACGATGCCCTGGTCGCGCAGGAAGCCCTCGAGCTCGGCGCGGACAGCCGCCGCCCGCCGCCGCGGATCGTCTGGCGCCGTAGTCTGCGGCGGCGACGCCAGCCCTTCGCGAGCGCCAGGCCGCCGAGCAGCACCGCCACACCTGCGACGGAGCCAGATAGGGCCACGGCGACGGGCGCGGATCGGCGGGTGCCGGCGATCGCCGCCCCCACGCCGCCGTCCGAGAGCCCGGGGGCGGAGAAGTCGAGGAAGCGCCCCGTACCGAGTGCCTGCACGGCGTCGGCCGAGTCGGAGGCGTTCGTATAGGCGGCCGACAGCCGGCCGCGCCCGGGCGTCGGATCGAACGTGAGCCAGCCGTGGCCGGCGAGCCAGACCTCGACCCAGGCATGGGCGTCGTGGTCCGTCACCCTCCACACCCCGTCCCTCCAGGTACCGCTCGTGAAGCCGACGGCGACGCGCGCGGGCACGCCGAGCATGCGCAGCATCAGCGCCATCGCGCCGGCGAAATGCTGGCAGTAGCCCTCCTTCGTGCGCAGGACGAAGTCGGCGAGAGGGGGCAGCGCCACCGCCTGCGGCGGCCGCTCCTCGTAGCGGAAGCCACCCTGTGAGCGAAGCCAGCGCTCGATTGCGATCGTCGCCTGGTAGGGCGTCTTCGCCTTGCCGGCGACCGTCAGCGCACGCTTCCAGACGCCGCGGTACGCCCACAGCGGCTGATAGCGCACGTCGTCGAAGAGGGTCTCGACGTGCGCCGTCCTCCCCGCCGCGCCGAATGCCGGCAGGACGGTGCGGCCGAGCTCCAGGTAGCGACGCGCCTCGGCCGGATAGCGGGCCGGCGAGCGCACGAGCTGGGCGGGGGTCGGCCGCGCCGCAGCGCTCCAGACCGTGTAGCTCTGACCCTTCGTGAGGCCGCTCGCGGACCGCATCACGCCCCCGCTCAGGTAGACGACCCGCTCCAGGTCGTCGCTCTCCACGCGCATCGGCTCCACGGCGCCGACGATGTGGTCGTCGACGAGGGCGGCCACCTCGACACGCTGCTCGACCCAGCCTGCGGCGCTGCGTGCGCCCGGGGGCTGCAGCGGGTTCTGCGGCAGGAGGCGCCGGGCACCGGCGATGTCGACCGGATAGAGATCCTCGATCCAGCGGTCGGCCGTGAACCGGTCGAGTGTCGAGGCGCGCCAGTAGAGCGACCGCCGCGGCGCGCGGATCCTCAGCACCGTCGTCCTCCGGGCCGGAAACTCGATGCCGGCGTAGCTCGCGTCCCACACGAGCTTCACGCCGGCCGCCCTGGAGGAGTCGTCGAACAGCGTCCATCGCTGCCAGGCAACGGCGGATTCGGACGGCTGCAGGCCTGCGCCCGCCGCAGCGGACGCGAACGCCACGACCGCGATGAGCGTGACGAGGGCCGGTGCGAGGCCGCGTCCGGCCCGGACGCGGGCCGCGAGAGGCGGCCACAGCGCGGCACCGAGCGCGAGTGCGCCGATCGCGACGGTGTCCCGGCCGGGCACGATCGTGGCCGGCCAGCACACGCCGACTGCGGCCACGGCCGAGCAGGCCAGGGGGCGCCCCCAGGCGGATGCGAGCACGAGCGCGCCGGTGAGCGCGAACACCACCACGAGGACGAGGCCCTGCATCGCGTCGTGCGCCGACGAGTCGAACGGCAGCGCGACCGTGTAGAAGTCCCGCAGGCCCTTCTCGGCCCCGGCCAGCACGTCCCCGGGCCAGGCTCCGTCGCCGCCGGGCCACGCGGAGAACCCGAGCGACGCGGTGAGGACGAGCCCGACGAGGAGAGCCGCGACGCGCTGCGCCCACGTCGTCAGGGCGACGGCCGCGAGCCCGAGGACGACGGCGACCGCCAGCCGCCAGTCGCCCGGCCCTGACTCGAGGCGCGTCCACGCGAACGCGACGGCGAGCGACGGGGGAAGCGAGACGACGAGGGCGTTACGCACTGCTCGCCCTCCCGGGGGCCGCGCCGGCGAGGGCCGCCGCGAGATCCTCCCCCGCCCGCACGACCGCGACGCTGACGCCTGCGCCCGCCGCGCGAAGGAGGGCCGGGCTCGCCGGGGACGGCCCTGCTCCGGCATAGGTCGGCACGTCGACCGCGACGAGGGCGGCGAGTCGTCCCTCGCGCGGACGGCTGCAGAGCTCGCGCGCGACCGCCTCGGGGTTGCCGGTGACGACGACGAGATCGGCAGCGCGGCCGGCGGGCAGGCGCGGGTCGGCGAGCACGCTCGCAAGCCCCACACGGGCGTCCGGCTCGGCTGCCGCGAGCGCGTCCAGCGCGACTGCCCAGTCACGCTCGAGCGACCGCACCCGCACCACCTCCGGCTCGGCGCCGCTGAGCAGGAGCGATACGCGCCGCCCGCGGGCCGCGTGGGCGCGGACGATGGATCCGGCGGCGCGAACGGCGGCGTCGAAGCTCGAGGAACCGCGCTCTCCCGCGAGCGCGCCGGGATCCTGGTCCAGCACCACGACGACGTCGTCCCTCGGTGCGTCGTCCATGTCCTTCACCATCAGCTGGTCGCGCCGCGCCGTGCTCGCCCAGTGCACGGCCCGCAGCGGCTCGCCCTCGCGGTACTCCCGCACCGCGTGCAGCTCGAACCCCGACGGGCTCCGCAGCCGTGCGCGGCGCCCTCCGTGCTCCCGCCTGCCGCCGTCGCTGAAGAGCATGGCGGGCTCGACGATCCGGGGGCGTACCGTGAGCCGGAGCGGCGGGCCGGCGTGCACGGTGACGCGCTCGAGGCCGAGCGGGTCCTCGAGCACGATCTCGGACGGCGCGAGCGTGTAGCACCCGCGAGGGACGCCCCGAAGCGCGAGTCTGCGTGTGGCCGCGGCGGACACGGAGCTCGCGGTCGCCGAGCGCACCGAACGGCTGCCGCACGGTGATCGCGCCGACCGGGGGGAACCGGCGGCGCCCGAGGTCGAGCTCGAAGACGACGTCGTCTCCTTCGACGTGGGTCGTGCCCGCCACCTGGCGGTGTGCGCGCACGCTCTCGGCCGCGAGCCGGGCCCACAGGCGCGCCGCGGTTCCCGCCAGCACGAGCCCGATCGCGACGACGGCCGCCGGCACGGAGCCGAACGACCAGGCGGCGAGAAGGGCGGCCAGCCCGAGAGCGATCGCCCGGCCGCTGCGGCGGCTCACACCGGGACCGGTGTCCCCTCGACCGCCTCTCGCACGACGTCGTCGGCGGAGAGGCCGGCCGAGCGCGCCTCGGGAGCGAGGATGAGGCGGTGCGCGAGCACGGACGGGGCGACGGCCTGGACGTCCTCCGGGGTCACGAACGCGCGCCGCTCGACGAGGGCACGGGCCTTCGCGAGGCGCAGCAGCGCGATGCCCGAGCGAGGGCTCGCGCCGAGCGCCAGGCGGCCGCTCGCACGGGTGTGGCGCAGAACGGCCACGACGTACCTGTTGACGCTCTCCTCCACGAAGACCTGCCGGGCCTCCTCGACGGCCGCGAGCAGCTCGTCGCGGCGGGCAACAGGCTGCAGGCCGTCGAGCGGCGGCTCCGTCGTCTGCTCGGCGAGCATGCGCGCCTCTTCGGCGAGCGGCGGGTAGCCGAGCGCCATCCGCACCGCGAAGCGGTCGAGCTGCGCCTCGGGCAGCGGATACGTGCCTTCGTACTCGAGCGGGTTCTGCGTCGCGATCACGAGAAACGGCCGCACGAGCTGGTACGACTCCCCGTCGACCGTCACCTGCGTCTCCTGCATCGCCTCGAGCAGCGCAGACTGGGTCTTCGGCGAGGCACGGTTGACCTCGTCGACGAGGACGACGTTGGCGAACACGGGCCCTGGGCGGAAGCGGAACCGCGCTTCGTGACGGTCGTAGACGTTGACGCCGGTGACGTCGGACGGCAGCAGGTCGGGTGTGAACTGCAGCCGCGAGAACTCGAGGTCGAGCGATCGGGCGAGCGCCTTCGCGAGCACCGTCTTGCCGACCCCCGGCACGTCCTCGACGAGCACGTGCCCCTCTGCGAGCAGGCACAGGAGCGGCAGCCGCAGCGTCTCCGTCGGCGCGTGCACCGCCCGCGCCAGGTTCGAGACGACGCGGTCGGCGAGGTCGGCCGCGAACGCCGCAGGAAGGGGCTCCCGCGCCGCCGCGCCGTCCACCTAGCCCGCCCTCCGGGACGCGCCGTCGGCGCCGTCCAGCAGCCGCTCGACCTCGTCGAGGACGGCGGCGGCAATCACCTGCTTGGATGCCTTCGGCACGTGCCGGTCGCCGGCGCGGGTGACGAGCGTGACCTCGTTGTCGTCGCTGTCGAACCCTATGTCCGAGCGCCCCACGTCGTTGTAGACGATCAGGTCGACGTTCTTGTCGTCGAGCATCCGCCGCTTCCGCTCGAGCCCGTCGGCACCGTGCTCGGCGCCGAACGCGACGAGTACCTGGCCCCTGCCCCGCGCCGCGCCGAGGGCGCGCGCGACGTCGACGGTGGGGACGAGGCTGACGTGCCACGCATCGTCCGCCTTGGGCCGCTTGCCGGGAACGATCTCCGCCGGCCGGTAGTCGGCGACGGCGGCGGCCATGAGGACGACGTCGGCGTCGCGGCGCGCGAGCGCCTCGCGCTCGAGGTCGGCGGCGGTGGGAGTCGGTACGACCGAGACGCCGGCAGGTGCGTCGACGCCGAGGTTGGCGGCGAGGAGCGTCACCTCGGCGCCGCGGCGCCGCGCCTCGGCTGCGAGCGCCACCCCCATGCGGCCGGAGGAGCGGTTGCCGAGGTACCGCACGTCGTCGAGCGGCTCCCGGGTGCCGCCGGCGCTGACGACGACGGTGCGGCCTGCGAGCGGCCCCGCCGCCGGCTCGAGCAGCGCGAGCGCGCAGGCGACGATCTCGGCGGGCTCGGACATCCTCCCCATCCCGACCTCGCCCTCCGCGAGCTCTCCCGCCACGGGCCCGACGACGTGGACACCCCGCTCGCGCAGGACGGCGATGTTGGCCCTGGTGGCGGGGTGCTCCCACATGCCGGTGTTCATCGCGGGCGCGACGAGCGTCGGGCCGCGGTGCGCCAGCGCCGTCTCGGTCAGCAGGTCGTCGGCGAGGCCGTGGGCGAGCCGGGCGAGCGTGTGGGCGGTCAGCGGTGCGATCACGAGGAGGTCGGCACGCTGGAGGTGCGGGTACGGGTCGGCCGGCCGCTCGCGCCGTGCCAGCGCGAAGAACGTCTCGGCGGTGACGAAGCGCTCCGCCCCCGCCGTCGGCAACGGCAGCACGTCGTGACCCTGCTGCACGAGGAGTCGCACCACCTCGCATGCCTTGTAGGCGGCGATGCCGCCGGTGATGCCGAGGACGATCCGCGCCATCGTCACATTGTGCCCTGTGCAGGCACGTTCGAGCAGGGCGCCGCGCCGGAGGCGGCTACGCCGCGTACTCGTACGAGATCTTGCCCTGCGCGACCTCTTCCATCGCCATCGTCAGGTAGTTCTTCGAGCGGGACTCGATCAGCGGCGGCGGCGCCGCCTCGAAGCCCATGCCCTCACCCAGCTGATGGTGGTAGCTGTTGATCTGCCGTGCACGCTTGGCCGCCACGATGACGAGCGCGTAGCGGGAGTCGACGTGCTCGAGCAGATCGTCTATGCGGGGTTCGATCATCGGGAGCCCATGGTACCTGTCGTTGCGTTGTTGAGTACGAGCTCTCGCTCGACGATCGCCGTGAGCACCTCCGTGGCGCGGCGCACGTCGTCGTTGCGCACCATGTACCGGAACCGGTGAGCCTGCTCGAGCTGCCGGTGTGCCAGCGCGATCCGGTCGCCGATCTCGCCGGTCGACTCGGTGGCCCGCTCGCGCAGCCGTCGCTCGAGCTCCTCGACGGGCGCCGCGATGAAGATCGTGATGCTGCCCGGCACCTCCTCCTGCACGCGCAGGGCGCCGTCGAGCTCGAGCTCGAGCACGCACACCCTGCCCTCGTCGGCGATGCGCGACATCTCGGAGCGCAGCGTCCCGTAGCGCTTGCCGGAGACGTAGCGCACGTGCTCGAGGAACGCGTCCGCACCGATCCGCTCGACGAAATCGCGCTCGTCGAGGAACCAGTACTCGACGCCGTCCACCTCGCCCGGTCGCTGCGCCCTCGTCGTCGCCGAGACGGCGATCTCGAGCTCGGGCAGCCGCTCGACGAGCGCCTTGATGAGCGTCCCCTTCCCCGCGCCGGATGGGCCGGTGATGACGAAGACAGGGCTCGGCGACGTCACGCCCGCCGGTCCCTCGTTGCGTGCGCGCCGCAGATGGCTAGCGGTTGAAGAGGGAGACGAGCTCGGCCCGCTGCCGCTCGGAGAGGCCGCCGACCGTCTTCGACTGGCTGATGCGGCACTGGTTGAGCATCCGTGCGGCCTTCACGCGGCCGAACTTCGGCACCGCCATGAGCATGTCGAAGACCTTCGCGGTGGACACGTACTCGGGCGGGTCGAGCAGGATCTCCTCGATCTGGGCCTGGCCGTCCTTGAGGTCCTTCTTCAGCTGCGCTCGCCGCACCCGGATGTCGTTCGCCCGCTTGAGCGCCTCCATCCGCTGATCGAGCGAGCGGGCGGGCGCCTGCACCTGCGTCTTCGACGTGACCATGAGCGGTCGAGTCTAGCAATCCCGCAGCGACAATCAAGGAGAACCGTTATGTCTCATTTGCAGGGCTTTCGCTCTTTCGCCCATTCGCCATTCCCCGCGCCGCGAGCCCGTTTGGAAGCCCACGGGCCGCGGCTTCGGCTGCGAGTTCCTTCCGGATGCGGTCGGGCGCACCCGGATCGGCGAACAGAACGGTGCCCAAGCCGACAACGCCGGCGCCGGCGGCGACGAGCTCGAGCGCGTCCATCCCCGAGCCGACGCCTCCCATCCCGACGATCGGCACGTCCACCGCCGAGGCGCACGCGTGGACGCATGCGAGCGCGACGGGCTTGAGGGCAGGGCCTGAGTAGCCGCCGACGCCGCGGGCGAGCCGGGGGCGCAGCGTTGCCGGGTCGAGCGCCATCCCCCGGATCGTGTTCACGAGCGAGAGGCCGTCCGCGCCGGCGGCGACGACGGCGCGGGCCGACTCCGCGATGTCCCAGGTCGCCGGCGACAGCTTCGCGAACAGGCGCTTGGTGGTGGCGCGCCTGCAGGCGGCGACGATGTGCGCGGACGACTCGGGTGCCTCTTCGACGTTCGGGCACGAGAGGTTGAGCTCGATCGTGTCGACGTCGGAGCGGCCGTCGAGGCGCTCGCAGATCGACGCGAAGTCCTGTGCGGAGAAGCCGCCGACCGAGACCCACACCGTGAGGCCGCGGGCCGCGAGCTGAGGCAGGATGCGGTCGACGAAAGCCTCGACACCGGGGCCTTGCAGGCCGATCGAGTTGAGCATTCCGTGCTCGGTCTCGGCGATCCGCACCGGCGGGTTCCCCTCGCGCGGCAACGGCGTGATCGTCTTCGTCACGAACGCGTCGAGCTGCGCGGCGACGTCGGGCGCGGTGAGCGCGTCCAGACAGCCTGACGCATTGAGAATGGGGACGCTCACGCGCGCGCCGCTTGCCTCTGGTCGGGCCTGAGGACCGGTCCGTGGATGCAGAGCCGCTGGTAGTGGCCCTCCACCTCGACGACGCAGCCGTAGCATGCCCCGTAGCCGCAGGCCATCGGCGCCTCCCACGCGAGCTGAGCGCCGGGCACGAGCGCGCGCAGGGCGACGAGCATCGGCTCGGGCCCGCAGGCCAGGACGTCGCCGGGGTCGTCCGGCAGCCGCTCCGTCACGTACTCCGGCTCGAGCACGACCTCGGCGCCCGGCAGCAGGGCTGCCGCCTCGGCGTGGCGCGCCGAGCGGAAACCGAGGAGCACCGGAGGCCCGCCGAGCGCCTCGGACAGGTACGGCAGCGGCGCGATGCCGATGCCGCCGCCGACGAGCAGCGGGCGCTCGACGGTGAGGTCGAAGCCGTTGCCGAGCGGCCCCAGCACGTGCAGTGCGTCTCCCGGCTGGACCGCGCACAGCGCGCGCGTGCCGGGGCCGACGGGGTCGATCAGGAAGGCGAGCTCGCCGTGGGGCGCGAGGCAGAGGGACATGGGACGCGGCAGCACACGCCCGGGGGCCTCGAGCATGAAGAACTGGCCGGGCACGCCGGGGTCGACGCCGTCCCGTTCCAGGCGCAGCAGCCGATACGGCCCGACGGGCTCGATGCCGGCGACCCGGAGAGAGGTTCTCAGGCGCCGGCTCCGATGCGCTCCTGGAGCGACAGCACCGTCTCCGCGCGCGCGTTCGCGATCGCGTGTACGGCGGCCGCCGCACCGGAGATCGTCGTGATGCAGGGCACGCGGGCGGTGATCGCCGCCTCGCGGATCCGGTAGCCGTCCGCGCGCGCACCCGAGCCCTGCGGCGTGTTCACGATCAGGTCGCAGCGGCCTTCGCGCACGAGGTCGACGACCGTCTGCTCGGTCGCCGCAGCGTCGGCGACCTTCGCGATCTCCCCCACGTCGAGCCCTGCCGCACGCAGCGTCGCCGCGGTGCCCTCCGTCGCGACGAGGTCGAAGCCGAGACCGGCGAGCGCCGCCGCGATCGGCGCCACGCTCGGCTTGTCGGCGTCGTTCACGGAGAGGAAGGCTGTCCCGCCGACCGGCAACGGCCGTCCCGCCGCACGCTCGGCCTTCGCGAACGCCGTCGGCAGGTCGCTCGCGCTCGCCATCACCTCTCCGGTCGAGCGCATCTCGGGGCCGAGCACGGGGTCCGAGCCGGGGAAGCGCGCGAACGGCAGCACGGCCGCCTTGACGCTGACCTGCGACGGCCGTGGCGCGGGTAGCTCCAGCTGGCGCAGCGTCGACCCGGCCGCCAGCTTGCACGCCGCCTCGACGAGGTTGATCCCGATCGCCTTCGAGGCGAACGGGACGGTGCGGGAGGCACGTGGGTTCGCCTCGAGCACGTACACCGTCGCGTCCGCGATCGCGAGCTGCACGTTGAGCAGACCGACGACGCCGAGCGCCGGCCCGAGACGCTTGACGACGTGCTCGACCTCGAGTGCGTTCGCGAGCGTGAGCGACTGGGCCGGCAGCACGCACGCCGAGTCGCCGGAGTGCACGCCCGCCTCCTCGACGTGCTGCATCACCGCTGCGACGTACACCTCCTCGCCGTCGCAGAGGGCGTCGACGTCGATCTCGATCGCGTTCTCGACGAAGCGGTCGACGAGCACCGAGCCCGACACGGCGCCCATCGCCTCGCGCAGCTGGACGTCGTCGTAGCAGACGCGCATCGCACGCCCTCCGAGCACGTACGAGGGGCGCACCAGCACCGGATAGCCGATCTCGGCGGCTGCTGCGAGCGCCTGCTCCGCCCCGTCCACGATCGCCCAGGGCGGGCAGCGCACGCCGAGCTCCGCCGCGAGCGCCCCGAAGCGCTGCCTGTCCTCGGCCAGGTCGATGGCGGCGTGCGGGGTGCCCATGATGCGGTAGCCGGCGGCCTCGATCCAGCGTGCCAGGCGCAGCGGCGTCTGGCCGCCGAACTGGGTGACGACGCCTTCGGGCTGCTCCCGGTCGATCACCGCGAGCACCTCCTCGGGCGACAGCGGCTCGAAATAGAGCCGGTCGGAGGTGTCGTAGTCGGTGGAGACGGTCTCCGGGTTGCAGTTGATCATGACGGCCTCGTACCCGAGCGCCCGGAACGTCTGCACCGCGTGCACGCAGCAGTAGTCGAACTCGATGCCCTGGCCGATGCGGTTCGGGCCGGAGCCGATGATGACGACACGCGGCTTGGTCGCGGCCGGCAGTCCCTCGTCGGCCTCTCCCCACGTCGAGTAGAGGTAGTTGGAGCCCGCCTCGACCTCGCCGCCGCAGGAGTCCACGCGCCGGTACGAGGGACGAATGCCCTTCGCGTAGCGCACGCGGCGCACGTCCTCGCCGCTCGTGCCCCACGCGGCGCCGATCGAGTCGTCTCCCCAGCCTGCGCGTTTCGCCCGCCAGATGTCCCGCGAGGCGAGCTCGCGCCGCGCCTGCACGAGCTGGCTCGTGAACCACGGGTGCACGCCCTCGGGGATGTCGTCGAAGGTCGCCCACGGCGTCGGCGCTCCCGGGTCGAGCTCCCGCGAGCCGAACGCCTTCAGGAACGCCTCGGTGAAGGTGCGGCCGATCCCCATCGCCTCGCCCACCGACTTCATCTGCGTCCCGAGCGTCGGGTCCGCGCCGGGGAACTTCTCGAACGCGAAGCGTGGGAACTTGACGACGACGTAGTCGAGCGTCGGCTCGAAGCTCGCCGGCGTCGTCTTCGTGAGGTCGTTCGGGATCTCGTCCAGCGTGTAGCCGACCGCGAGCTTGGCGGCGACCTTGGCGATCGGGTAGCCGGTCGCCTTCGACGCGAGCGCGGACGAGCGGGAGACGCGCGGGTTCATCTCGATCACGCGCACCTCGCCGGTGTCGCGGCTGCGGGCGAACTGGATGTTCGATCCTCCCGTCTCGACGCCGACGGCACGGATGATGGCGACGGACGCGTCGCGCAGCTCCTGGTAGGCCTCGTCCGAGAGGGTCATCTGCGGCGCCACCGTGACGGAGTCGCCCGTGTGCACGCCCATCGGGTCGAGGTTCTCGATCGAGCAGACGATGACGACGTTGTCGTTGCGGTCGCGGATCACCTCGAGCTCGAACTCGTCCCATCCCTTGACCGATTCCTCCACCAGCACCTGACCGATCGGGCTCTCACGCAGGCCACGCCCGACCTGCTCGCGCAGCTGCTCCGGCGTGTCCGCGAAGCCGCCACCGTGTCCGCCGAGCGTGAAGGCGGGACGCACGACGGCGGGAACGCCGATGCCGGCGAGGTCGTCGAGCGACGTGACGATGCGAGAGGCGGGTGTGAGGAGGCCGCAGCTGTGGACGGCCTCGCGGAACAGCTGGCGATCCTCGGCGCGGCGGATCACGTCGACCCTGGCGCCGAGCAGCTCGACGCCGAGCTCCTCGAGCACCCCTGCGTCGGAGAGCTCGATGGCGAGATTGAGCGCCGTCTGCCCTCCGAGCGTCGGCAGGAGCGCGTCCGGCCGCTCGCGGCGGAGCACGTCGGTGACGCCCTCGAGATCGAGCGGCTCGATGTACGTCCTGTCGGCGAAGCCGGGGTCGGTCATGATCGTGGCCGGGTTCGAGTTGATCACGATGGTGCGGTAGCCGTCCTCGCGCAGCACCTTCAGCGCCTGGCAGCCCGAATAGTCGAACTCGCACGCCTGGCCGATCACGATCGGCCCCGAGCCGATGACGCAGATCGAGCGGAGGTCGCGGCGAGCCGGCATCAGGCGGCCTCGACGAGGTCGGCGACCCAGCGCTCGAGGATCGGCCAGGCGTCGTGGGTGCCCGGCCCCGCCTCCGGGTGGAACTGGACGGAGCGGGCATTCAGGCCGGGGAAGTCGAACCCCTCCACGGTGCCGTCGTAGAGGGAGACGTACGTCGCCTCGAGGGCGTCCGTGGCTTTGACGGCGAAGCCGTGGTTCTGGCTCGTCACGAGCACCCTGCCGGTCGCACGCTCGAGCACGGGGTGGTTGGCGCCGCGGTGCCCGAACGGCAGCTTGTAGGTCGTGTGGCCGGTGGCGAGGCCGAGCAGCTGGTGGCCCAGGCAGATGCCGAGCACGCTCGTGCGGCCGAGTAGCCCACGGATCGCCTCCACCTCTCCCGCCAGCGGCTCGGGGTCGCCCGGCCCGTTCGAGAGCAGGACGCCGTCGAAGCCGGCGAGCTCGTCGGGCTCGGCGAAGTGCGGGAACACGGTGACGGCAGCACCGGCCTGGCGGAGCCGTCGCATGATCGAGGTCTTGGCGCCGTAGTCGACGACGGCGACGCGAACCCGACCGTCCTCGTTGAAGACGGTGGGCTCCACCCGCGAGACGGCCGAGACGAGCGCCTGCCCCTCCATCGGCGGCTGCCCCCGCACCTGTTCGAGCGCCTCCGCGACCGGCAGCACCGCGGCGTCGGCGACGGCCGCGGCCCGCATCGCGCCCGCGTCGCGGATGTGGACGACGAGCGCCCGGGTGTCGAGGCCGTCGAGCGCGACGATCCCCTGGGCGGCGAGCCACGAGGCCCACTCCTCGCCGCCGCAGTGCCGCATCAGGACGGCGTTGACCCAGGGGCGGGCGGACTCGAGCCGGATGTCTGCGACGCCGTAGTTGCCGACCATCGGTGCCGTGAAGCACACGAGCTGGCCGACGAAGCTCGGATCGGTGACGGTCTCCTGGTAGCCGGTCATGGCGGTCGTGAAGACCGCCTCACCGAACGCCGCCCCGTCTGCGGCGACGGAGCGTCCCGGGAAGACCGCGCCGTCCTCGAGCACGAGGTAGCCGCCGCTCATACGGCGTGCACCACCCGGCCGTCGGCGACCGTCTTCACGACGGTGCCCTTGAGCGTGCGCCCGAGCAGCCACGAGTTGACCGAGCGCGACCGGAAGCCCTCGTCGGTCACACGCCACTGCGCCTCGAGATCGAGCAGCACGAGGTTCGCGGGCTCTCCTTCGGCGATCGCCGGCACGGGCAGGCCGAAGGCGCGCGCCGGCCCGGCCGACATGCGCTCGAGCAGGGTCTCGAGCGGCAGCTCGCCCGGCTCGACGAGGTACGTGTAGAGCGCCGCGAAGGCGGTCTCGAGGCCGGTGACGCCGAACGGCGCCTCCTCGAACGGCGTGTCCTTCTCGTGCCGTGCGTGCGGCGCATGGTCGGTGGCGACGCAGCAGATCGTCCCGTCCCGCAAGGCGTCGACGAGCGCGTTGCGGTCGTCCGCCGTCCGCAGCGGCGGGTTCATCTTGAGGTTGGTGTCGAGGGTGCGCACGGCGTCGTCGGTGAGGCAGAGGTGATGCGGCGTGACCTCGGCCGTGACGGCCACGCCGCGTGCCTTCGCAGCCCTGACCGCGGCGACCGATTCCCACGCCGACAGATGCATGATATGCAAAGCCCGCTGCTCATATGCAGCAAGGCCGAGGTCGCGCTCGATCATCCCCGACTCCGCCACGGACGGCCAGCCCGCGAGGCCGAGCTCGGCCGAGACGGCGCCCTCGTGCATCTGCCCGTCGCGGGAGAGGCTCGGCTCCTCCTCGTGCAGGGCGAGCTTGCGGCCGGCGACCGCCGAGTACTGGAGGGCGCGCTGCATCAGCCCGGCAGAGACGACCGGGCGGCCGTCGTCGGTGAAGGCGGCAGCGCCCAGCGCGGCGAGCTCGGCCATCTCCGTCAGCTCCTCCCCCCGCAGCCCTTTCGAGATCGAGGCCATGAACCCCGTGGGGACGACGGCCTCTTCGCGCGCAAGCTCGACGAGCGCCCCGAGGACCGCGGCGGAGTCGACGACCGGGTCGGTGTTCGGCATCGCGAGGATCGCGCAGTAGCCGCCTGCGGCGGCGGCAGCGGTGCCGCTCGCGATCGTCTCCTCGTCCTCGCGGCCCGGTGTGCGGAGATGCACGTGGGGGTCGACGAAGGCCGGAGCGAGCACGAGCCCGCGCGCAGCCTCGGTCGCGGGCTCGAGCCCCGTCACGATCCCGTCCACCACGGTCACGTCGAGAGCCTGGTCGAGACCGCGTACAGGATCGAGCACGCGCGCCCCCCGGATCGTGAGCGTGTCCCGCGTGCCCTCGCGGGCGAACAGCATCACGCCACCTCCAGGACGTCCGGGACCTCGACGGGCCCGCTCGTGAGCAGGTCGTAGAGCACCGCCATGCGCACGACGAGCCCCGATCGCACCTGCGCCGTGATCAGCGCCGCCTCGGAGTCCGCCACACGCGGGTCGATCTCGACGCCCCGGTTCATCGGGCCCGGATGCATGACGATCTGCCCCGTGCGCACGCGCTCGGGCGTGATCCCCCAGAGCGCGCTGTACTCCCGCAGCGACGGCACATAGGCGGCGCCGGCGAGCATGCGCTCCTGCTGCATCCGCAGCACGTAGATGACGTCGGCGGCAGCGACCGCTGCGATGTCGGACGTGGTCTCGCAGCCCATCGCCTCGATCCCCCGCGGCAGCAGCGTCGGCGGGCCGATCAGCGTCGTCCGCGCACCGACGAGCGCGAGCGCCTCGATCAACGAGCGGGCCACCCGCGAGTGCAGGACGTCGCCGACGACGGCGACATGGAGGCCCTCGAGCCGGCCCAGCGCCTCCTGCATCGTGTAGAGGTCGAGCAGCGCCTGGGTCGGATGCTGATGCTTGCCGTCGCCGGCGTTGACGACGTGGGCGCCGGTGACGGAGGCAACGAGCTGCGGCGCCCCGATGTGCGGGTGCCGGATCACGATCACGTCGGGGTCGTAGGCGGCGAGCGTCAGGGCGGTGTCCTTGAGCGACTCGCCCTTGTCGACGGACGAGCCGGAGGAGCGCAGCGACATCGTGTCGGCCGAGAGCCGCTTCGCCGCCAGGTCGAAGCTCGACAGCGTGCGGGTCGAGGACTCGTAGAAGAGGTTGACGACGAGGCGGCCGCGCAGGGCCGGCAGCTTCTTCACCTCCCGCTCGAGCGAGCGGGAGAGCGTCGCGGCAGTGCCGAGGATGCGCGTCACGTCTCTGGCGTTCACGTCGGAGACGCCGAGCAGATGCCGGCGCAGCGGCCGCGGCGGCGTGTCCCTCTCGCCCGCGAGGTGGATGTCAGCCATCGAGCTCGCCTCCCTCCGGGACGAGCAGCACGCGGTCTGCTCCGTCG
This sequence comes from uncultured Gaiellaceae bacterium, assembly GCA_963787085.1. Classification (GTDB taxonomy): domain Bacteria; phylum Actinomycetota; class Thermoleophilia; order Gaiellales; family Gaiellaceae; genus Gaiella. The sequence goes on from CAWBBO010000006.1 coordinate 106,017, forward strand.
ACCTCGAGCAGCTGCACGTGAACCCGTCTCCGAGAGGGCGGTCGGCAGGTTCTTGCCGACGTAGTCGGGCCTGATCGGCAACTCACGATGCCCCCGGTCGACGAGCACGGCGAGCTGGACGCGGGCGGGACGGCCGTATTCGAGCAGGGCGTCGATGGCCGCGCGGATCGTGCGCCCGGTGAAGAGGACGTCGTCGACGAGGACGACGGTGCGTCCCTGCGAGCGGAAAGTCGAGGGTCGTGCTGCGGACGATCGGCTGCGCGTGCAGCGGGCCGGTGCCCGAGCGGACGAGCACGTCGTCCCGGTGGAAGGTGATGTCGACCGCGCCGAGGTCGACCTCGACGCCGGAGCGCTCGGCGATGAGACGGCGGAGGCGCTCGGCGAGCGGGACGCCGCGGGTGTGGATGCCGACGAGCGCGAGCGCGCCGAGGTCGGCGTTGCGCTCGATCAGCTCGTGCGCCACCCGGGAGAGCGTTCGCGAGATCGCTGCGGCGTCGAGCACCGTCTTCGGCGCCGGCCGGCTCGGGACGTGCGTGGTCATCGGTCTCCTTTCCGGCCTCGCTGAACCGGCTTAAAGGGGTTTCGCCGAGTCTAGACGATCGACCGGCGGTGCCGGCCGTGCGGAATCCTTGCGTACCGCTCATCGTTCCCTAACACGCGAGGTGGGATCATCGTGGAGTGTCGTTCGCCGACCGGCAGACCCGCCTCGTGCTCGCCGCCGTCGTGCTCGCCTCGGCATGCGCCCGGTTCGCGGCGTCCCGGTCGTTCCACGCACCGTGGGTGGCGCCCGACGAGATGATCTACGGGCTGCTCGGGCAGTCGCTCTGGCAGACGGGAGAGCTGACGATGCCGCGGCACGACCGTCGGCTACTACAGCCTCCTCTACCCAGCCTTCGCAGGCGCTGCGCTGTCGCTCGGCGGCACCGCCGCGGGCATCACCGTGCTCCAGGCGGCGCAGGCACTCGCGATGTCGGCGGTGGCGGTGCCGGTGTTCGCTGTGGGGACGTCAGCTGACGGGAGATCGCTGGGCCCTCGTGGCTGCGACCCTCTCCGTGCTGTCGCCGGCACTCTCGTACTCGGGCCTGATCATGAGCGAGGCGCTCTACTACCCGCTCGTCGCCTGCGCCCTGTTCGCGTTGGCGCGTGCCGTGCAGGAGCCGGGGCTGTTTCGCCTCGGCCTCATGCTCGCGGCCGTCACGGTGGCGGCCGCCGTCCGCCTGCAGGCGCTGGTGCTGCTGCCGACGTTCGCGACCGCCCTCGGGCTGAACGCCGTACTCGGCCGTGACCGCCGGGCGCTCCGGCAGGCGCTCCTGGTGCTGGCCGGTGCGGCCGTCGCCGGGGTAGCCGCGCTCGTTGCCTGGGTCGCGACAGGGCACGGAAGCGTCTCCTGGAACGCCATCCTCGGCGCGTACGAGGTCGTCGGCGCGGACGCCCCCGGGGTGAGCGCCGTGGCGGAGGAGGTCGTGTGGAGCGCCGGCGGCGTCGTCCTCCTCTCCTTCGGGATCCCGTTGCTCGCGACGGCGTTGCTGGCGGTGCACGCGGTCGCCGCCGGCGAGACCGACGCCCCTGCGCGGCCTTCGTCGCCACCGCTGTCGCCTACGTCGCCTGGCTGACGCTGGAGGTCGCGTTCTTCGCCGCCTCGTGCGTCTCCTACATCGCCGAGCGCTACCTCGTCACGACTGCGCCCTGCTCTGTGCTCGGGCTGTGCCTGTGGCTCGCACGGGGGGCGCCACGGCCACGGCCGTGCTACTGCCGGTCGATCGCCGTCGTCGCCCTCGCTGCCGCGGTTTCTCCCACGCGGCTGTTCGCGACGTCGGCGCCCACGACCTCCTGACGCGCTGACGTTCCGCGACGTGGCCGTCGACGCCCCTCCGGGACTCGTCCGGGCGGGGTGGTCGGTGCCGTGGTCGTGGCAGCAGCGGCGTTCGTCGCTCTGCCCCGCGGATCGCCGCTGCCCTCGCGTCGTCGTCGCCGCAGGGCTGGCGACGTTGTCGGTCGGCGCGTCCCGCGAGATCGCCGACCTGACGCAGGAGGACGCACCTCAAGGCGTTCGGCACCGCGCACGCACCTGGATCGCCGAGCCGCCCCCGACGACCGCGTGGCGCTACGTCCAACACGGGCGACCGCGAGTGGCCGATCTGCGCGAACGGCGTTCTGGAACCCGAACGTGACGACGGTGGCACGCTTCCCCGACGCGCCGCGGGTCGGCGCCTTTCCCCAGGAGGTGGTCGAGCCGCGCTCCGACGGGCATCGTCCGCAAGGCCGACGGAAGCACCCTCTCGGAGTCTCTCGTCGCTGCGCCACGGGTACCGCCCTCGCCGGCGAGAAGGTGGCGGAGATCGCGCCCACGCCGGTGCCGCCGGACTGGCGCTGTGGCGCGTCGCTGTGCCCGCCCGCCTCGAGAGCGTCGCGGCGGGGCTCGGCGCGAACGGCGACTTCGCCGCACCCCGTGCAGGTGACCGTGTATGCGTGCGGCCAGGGGCGGCTCGAGCTGACGCTGCTCGGGAAGTCGGGCGCGCCGATCGCGATCCGGGCGAACGGCATCCCGCGTCAGGTCGTGGCACCGCCGCCCGGAGGGCTGTGGCAGGGCAGTGTCGCTTCCCCGCCGAACGCCGACGGCACGCTCGCTGTCGTCTTCGAGATCGACGCCGTCCGGGCTCGTCGGATCGACCCGCATCGACTTCGTGCGCTAGAGGAGCGGCGGATCGGGCTCGGCCCGGCTCGCTAGGAGGCGCGACGACGAGGAGCTGCGCAAGGCGAACTTCGACGTGCGCCGGAAGCTCCGCGTTCGGCGCGCGCCGTTCCGTCTGCGATCTCCTCCTCGGACAGGAGGTCGAACGTCGAGATGTGACGGCCGCGGATCCGCGCGAGCGCCGTCTCGCGCTCGATCTCCTCGACCGACCTCACGCGAACGACGGTGACCGTGCCGAGCCCGGCCACACCGCAGCTCGTCGCGCAGCTCGTCTTCGGTCGGGAATCGCGCGTCGATCGATCTCGGCGATCGACGGGAACCACGGATTCAGCCAGTACGCGTCGAAGTGCTCTGTGGCGAACGTCGCGATCGCGAGCCGGCCCTCGGCGCCGAGCACTCGCACGGCCTCTGCGAAGGCGCGCGGCCGGTCGACGAGATGGACGACATGCCGCATCGTCACTCGCTCGAACGACCCGTCACGGAACGGCAGCGCCTCGGCGCGTCCAACCTTCAGGCCCACGCCGGGCGGGGCACCTGCACGTGCGACGCGCACCATCTCCTCGCTCGCGTCCACGCCCCAGGCTCGCGCGTAGGCCCGCTCGGCCAGCGCGGCGACGAGCTTGCCGGTGCCGCAGCCGACGTCGAGCACCTTGCGACCGCGCAGGTCGGCCTCCTCGACGAGCACGTCGAACAGGCGCCACCAGGACTCGTCGGTCGGGCGTAGCGCGTCGTAGGTCGCCGCCCGGGCGTCGAAGTCCGGCGTTCGCGGCGCGGTCACGATCGTACGCGGGTCAGGTGGGGTCGTCGGGCTCGATCAGATCGTCGGGCTCCGTGAGCGCCTCGATCGCGTCGCGTGCCGCCTGGACGTCGCCGTCCGCCACGAGGACCCGCAGAGGCGGGTCGCCGGGGACGGCCGCGTCGTGCTCGACTGCCGGCTCGAGCTCCGAGTCGATCCCGGCGGTGTGCAGGATGCCCTGCAGCTCCTCCGCCTCGGCCACGCCCCCCGCGACTGCCACTTGCACGAGCTGCGTCATGACTCCGACACTACACCCGATCGAGGCTGCCGCGCGCCGCGGGGAATCAGCTCCGGCACACCGCGCTCTGCGAACGGGATCGCGACCAGGTCGAAATCCCGCGGGACGACGGTGGCGGGGAAGAGCTGACGGGCCTCCTCGGCGACGTCGGGCCCGTGGTAGCGGCTCGAGAGGTGGGTGAGCGCCAGCATGCGGACGCCCGCCTCGCGCGCCGCCAGCGCGGCCTCGCCCGCCGTCGAGTGGCCGGTCTCGCGGGCACGTTCGCGCTCGTCGGCGCAGAAGGTGCCGTCGTGCACGAGCAGGTCGGCTCCCGCTGCGGCCTCGACGACGGTTGCGGCGGGAGCGGTGTCGCCCGTCAGCGCCAGCTTGCGGCCCGGCCGTGCCGGCCCGAGCACCTGCTCCGGCGTCACGACGGCGCCGCTCGCGAGCGTGACCGTCTCTCCGCGCTGCAGTGCGCCTCGCTCGGGGCCGTGCGGCACGCCGAGGCGGTCGGCGATCTCCGTGTCGAAGCGTCCCGGCCGGGTCTGCTCGACGATCGCATAGCCGAGCGCCGGCACGCCGTGTGCGACGGCGAACGGCACGATGCCGTAGCCGTCCCGCTCGATCGTCTCCCCCACCTCGAGCTCGACGGCCTCGACCTGGTAGGTGAGGCGCCCGAAGACCCGCCGCAGGTCGGAGAGCAGGGCCCGCGCGCCGCGCGGCCCGTACACGGTGAGCGGATGCTCGCGGCCGCGCAGCGCGAACGTCTTCAGCATGCCGGGGAGCCCGAGGTAGTGGTCGGCGTGGAAGTGCGTGACGAAAACGTCCTCGAGGTCGACGAGACCGATGTCGGAGCGCAGCAGCTGGCGCTGCGTGCCCTCGCCGCAGTCGATCAGCAGCCGGTCGCCGCCGCGGCGGACGAGCGTCGCAGCCGGAGCCCGCCGTGCCGTGGGCGCTGACCCGGACGTCCCGAGGAACACGACGTCGAGGTCCACGGGGCACGATTGTACCCGGCGCCTACGGCGCCCACTGCCGGGGTGCCCGTTCGAGATAGGCTCGCCGCGTGGGAGAGCGACTGCAGGGAGGGCGACTCGCCGCGCAGGCGATCGCCGCCGAGGGCGTCGACGCGATCTTCACGCTCTCGGGCGGTCACGTGATGCCGATCTACGAGGGCTGCCGTCACGAGCGGGTACGCGTCGTCGACGTTCGCCACGAGCAGTCTGCGGCCCATGCAGCCGAGGCGTGGGGGCGCGTTCGGCGTCACTGCGGCGTCGCCGTCGTCACCGCCGGGCCGGGCGTGACGGGAACGGTGACCGCCGTTGCAAACACGTTCGCGGCTCAGGTGCCGCTGGTCGTGATCGGCGGCGCCCGCCCGCTCGTGCAGGCGGAGCAGGGTGCGTTGCAGGAGTTCGACCAGTTGTCGGTCTTCAAGCCGATCACGAAGTGGGCAGGTGTCTGCGCGCACACGGCACGCATCCCGGAGTTCGTCGCGCTGGCGTTCCGGCACGCGCTGGCGCGGCCGTGCGGGCCCGTCTACCTGGAGCTGCCGATGGACGTGCTCTTCGACGAGGCGGCCGCCGACCGCGAGCCGGCACCCGCCCGCGTGGCGGCGCGCGCCTTCGGCGACCCGGACGCGGTCGAGCGCGCGGCGGCGATCCTCGGACAGGCGGAGCGCCCTGCCATCGTCGGCGGCTCCGGCGTGTGGTGGGACGCCGCCGCCGGCGCCCTCGCCCGCCTCGCGGAGCAGGTGCGTGCCCCGGTCTTCCTCAACGGCTCGGGTCGCGGCTCGCTGCCCCCCGACCACCCGTCGTTCTTCCAGCACGCGCGCGGCGCCGCGCTCGGCGCCGCGGACGTCGTGCTCGTCGCCGGCGCGACGCTCGACTTCCGGCTGCGGTACGGCCGCTTCGGCGAGGGGGCGCTCGTGCACGTCCACGGCGACCCCCGTGAGCTCGGCCGCAACCGCGTGCCCGAGGTCGGCATCGCCGGCGACTGCGACGCCGTGCTCGGGGCGCTCGCGGACGCGGTCGCGCCGCACGCCGGCGCGAGGGACGACTGGTTCGCCACGCTGCGCGAGGCAGAGGACGGCTGGTGGTCCGCGCATCGCGCCCAGATCGACTCGGATGCCGCGCCGATCCATCATTATCGGCTCGGCCGCGAGCTCGATCGCGTGCTCGACCCGGGCACGGTCGTGATCGGGGACGGAGGGGACGTCGTGGCGGCGGTCTCCCGCGTGCTGCGCGTGCACCGGCCGGGCCACTGGCTCGATCCCGGGCCGTTCGGCTGCCTGGGCGCCGGTCCGGGGTACGCGCTCGGCGTCGGCACGGCCGGCTTCGGCGAGCGGATCGCGATCGTGATGGGCGACGGCGCCTTCGGGCTGAACGGGCTCGACTTCGACAGCCTCGTACGCTTCGAGATCCCGGCCGTCGTCGTGATCGGGAACGACGGCGCCTGGGGCGAGATCAGGATTCCCCAGATCGGGATCTACGGCGCAGAGGGAGAGGTGGCGACCCGCCTCGCGCCGAGCCGCTACGAGAAGCTGTGCGAGGTGTTCGGCGGGCACGCGGAGCACGTCGAGCGCCCGGCGGAGCTCGCGCCGGCGTTGGAGCGCGCTTTCGCGTCGGGCGAGCCCGCGATCGTGAACGTCATGCTCGACCCGGACGCGATGGCCGGGCACTCCTATCGCGGCATGTGACACCCGGACAAGGTGCGCACGCTGGTCGGCGTCGACGTGAGGCACGTCTCGCCCCGACGGTCGCACGCAGTCACGGAGCGCGCGGCACGCCTCGCCCCTACGGGAGCACGAGGCGCTGGCCCGGGCGGATCGTGGTGCCCGTGAGCCGGTTGCGCTGCTGCAGCTCCCAGACGCCCTTGCGGGGGTCGCCCGCAAGGTTCGACGCCGCGATCGACCACAGCGTGTCGCCGGCACGGACGCGGTAGGGCTGCTCGGGCCCGCTTGCCCCGGAATCCCGGGCGAAGAGCGCCCACAGGCCGACGGCGAGGACTGCGACGATGAGCACCCTGACGAACATGTGTTCGACTATACAGCGAACACCTGTTCGATGTCAAGGACCGGTCGGCAGCCTCACGAATGACGATCCGCGCGACGGATTCGCCTGCGCGGAGATGACGGCGGCGACGGCGACATGCCCTCTCAGACGCTCCGGCACGTCGAGCTTGGCCGTGAGCCGGAACTTGGGTGTCAGGCGCCCCCGCCAGCACGGCGTCAGGGAGCGGGCGAGCAGGGAGCGCACCGAGGCGACCAGGCGCTTCGAGCGTGACTCGGCGCGCACGAGGCAGACGACCGCGCGGGCGCCCTCCTTGGCTCCCACGAGCGTCCGCACGGCGCCGGAGCGCTGCACCTTCGGGGTGCTCATGCCGGCACCGCTGACCTTCGTGGCAGGCGTCCACGTCGACGGCTTCGCGCACGGCCGCGACTGCGTGCGCGCGATCGCCTTCGCAACCGCGGCGGCCGCCGGGCGCGGGGTGCCGTTGACGCGGTGCAGCGCCGCCTGGAAGCCCGAACCTCGGGTCGCGTCGTCGTAGAACCCGAAGAAGTTCACCTCGGCGACGTCGGCGTCGCACGAGACGCGGCGCACGAGCTCGGCGTAGACCGCCGCCTGCTTCTTCTCCGTCGTGACGGGCACGTTCTCGAAGCCCTCGTACCCCTCGTAGCCGACGGTGCTCACCTGCCAGCCTGCCTCGTTGAGATACAGCTGCAGCCCCTCGACGGTGGTCGGCTGCGCCGTGTCGTGGAACGCGTCCCAGAAGGCCTGCTTGACGCGGCCGAGGTCGGCGTAGCCCGCGCTGGGCCAGTCATAGCGGCGCAGCAGCGCGTCGGTGGCCGCGCGCGGGTAGAGATGGAAGGCGAGGCCGTCCATCAGCGGCTCGGTGCGCCCGCTCCGCCTGTACCAGGCGCCGAGGGCGCCGAGGAAGCGCACCGGCGAGGTCGAGAGGTTGTTCCGTGCAGCCGGGTTGTCGTTGCCGCGCGGCGAGAGCCCGACGCCGACGACGTGGATGTCCGTGTCGATCTCCTTCAGCGCGTCGTAGGCGGCGGCGAGGTAGCGGCCGAACGAGGGTGCCGACAGCACGACACCCGCCTTCGAGAGCTGGGGCCGCCAGAAGGCCGGCTGGTTGGGCTCGTTGCCGATCACGAACTGCTTCACGCTCGGGTAGGTGCGGGCGACGACGGTGACGTAGTCGGCGAAGGCCCTCACCTCGGCCTGTGTCCTCACGAGGGCACGCGGCGGGTACGGGTACATGGCGAAGACGACCTTGAGGCCGCGGCCGGTCGCCTCCGGCACGGCCTTGTCGAGGAACGCCTTGCCCTGGATCGTGTCAGGCTCGCCGGGGAGGAAGCGCACCGTCATCACCGTCTGCTTCAGCCCGATCGCCGTCATCCGCTCGAAGAAGGCGCTGCCCCCGTCCTCCGCGAACTTGCCCGTGTCGTCGTTCGCGCCGATGTCGGCCGCGCCCGCCGGGGCGGCGCACACGAGTAGGGCGGCGGCAGCAGCCAAGGCGACGACGACGTTGTGAGAACGTGTGTTCTTCCTCATATCAGGCGAATCCCCGCTCCCCCGAACGGGTCAGGTGCCCAGGTTACCCGACGTCCAGGATTGCGTCGAGGAGACGGGCCGACCCGAACCGCACGGGATCGTCGGCGACGAGGCCCGTCTCCCCCGCAGCATTGGCGATCGCGGCCCGTGCTCCTTCCTCGTCGAGGTGCGCGGTGTTGACGGCGACGCACGCGACGACCGGACGGCGCGCGGGCAGCCCGACCTGCTGGTACAGCTCGACGAGCTCCGGCAGCGGCAGCAGCGGATGACCGGGGTAGCCCTCGACCTCGACGTCGCCGGCTCGGTGGCACAGCACGAGTGCGTGCGGGGCCGCCCCGTGCAGCAGCCCGAGGGTGACGCCGGAGTAGGCGGGGTGCGTGATCGCGCCCTGGCCCTCGACGAGGAGCAGCTCTCCGCCCCGCTCGACCGCCTCGAGCACGAGCCTCTCGGCGGCGCCCGCGATGAAGTCGGCGACGACGGCGTCGACGGAGAGCCCCCAGCCCGCGATCGCGATGCCGGTCTGGCCGGTCGGCACGAACACCGCCGCGATCCCTCGCCCGCGCGCCTCGCGCTCGAGCTCCAGCGCGACGGTCATCTTCCCGATCGCGCAGTCGGAGCCGACGGTGAGCACGGTGCGCGCCGGCAACCCGAGGTTCGCGCCGGTGGGAACGTTGAGCCCGGCCGGCGCACGCCGCAGGTCGGTGAGCGTGGCGCCGAAGCGCGTGGCCAGCTCAGCGAGCTCCGGGTCGCCGGCGACGAACTCGTGCAGGCCGTTCTCGATCGAGATGCCGTGGCGGAGGCACACCCGCAGGAGCTCGCGCCAGGCAGGCGGGAAGGTGCCGCCCTGCGTGGCGACGCCGACGAGGGCGACGTTGGGCGCGAAGCGGAGCGACTCCTCCACACCGGTCACGATCGGCACCCCGTCCATCGCCTCGCCGGCGCGCTCGGAGTCGAGGATGGCGACCACGTCCTCGCGGCGATAGCGCAGCACGCCGCGCATCGTCTTGCCGTAGTGGGGGTCGGCCGAGTACCCCTCGGCCAGGATCAGCACACGACGTTCCCCGCTCATGCTCTAGGGGCCGCCCACGCCGAGACCCGGTTGCACGGACGGCACCTGCACCCCGTCCACGAAGTCCACGCCCGGGCAGGGATCCTCCGCGATCAGCAGGTTGCCGTCGAGGTCGACGTGGTCGCACAGTGGCGCCACGACGCAACCGGCGGCGATCCCGAGACCCGATTCCACCATGCAGCCGAGCATGACGCCGAGCCCCAGCGCCCGCGCCGCGTGGGCCATGCGGATGCCCTCCCGGATGCCGCCCGACTTCGCCAGCTTGATGTTGATGCCGTGGGCGATCTCGGCGCACGCTGCCACGTCGGCGAGCGTATGGCAGTCCTCGTCGACGTAGACCGGCACGGGTGAGCGGCGCTTCAGCTCGGCCCCGCCGGGGTCGCCGGCGGGAAGCGGCTGCTCGACGTACTCGACCCCGAGCGCCGCGAGCTGCGGGATCGCCTCGAGGGCCTCGTCGAGCGACCACCACTCGTTCACGTCCACCTGGAGCGGCAGCTCGGTGCGTGCCCGGACGGCGCGCACGCGCTCGACGTCGAGGCCGTCGCCGCCGCCGAGCTTCAGCTTCAGCCGCCTGAAGCGCCCGGCGACCCGGTCGGTCCGGCGCGCCATGTCGTCCGGGTCTCCGAGCCAGATCGTCCAGGACGTCGGCGGGCCGAGCCGGGGCAGGCCGAGCAGCTTCCAGACGGGGACGCCGAGCAGCTTCCCCTGCAGGTCGTGCAGGGCTGCGTCGAGCGCCGCCTTGGCCGCCTGCTCACCCGGGACCGCGGCCAGGCGTGCGCCGATCTGCTCCAGGGCGAACGGGTCGTCGCCGACGAGCTGCCCGTGCTCGCGGACGAAGGCGAGGGCCGACGCGGCGGACTCGTGGTAGCGCTCGATCGGCGCCGCTTCGCCGTGCCCGGTGACGCCTTCGTGCGTCAGCCGCACCTGGACGACGTCCTCCTCGTCGCGCGTCTCCCGGGCGATCACGAACGTCTCTGCGAGACGGAGCCGGACGATGTGCGCCTCGAGTTGCACGCGGGCAGCCTAACCCGCCCGTGTGCACCCGCCGCGCGCCCTCCCTCCATCCCTGAGTCGAGTGACGAGCGCGCCGGGGCGTACTCCGATACGCCTCCTGTGGGCACTGCCGCCGTCTGGCCACGGCTCCCGGTCGTCGCGCACCTCCCGGACGAGGTCGTCGGCCCACGTCGCCCGAGGCTCCGCCGGCACGCGCCGGGCGTGATCGTGTGAGCGAGCAGGCGGCCATGTCCGTGCAGCCGCGGCCCACGATCGCAGACATCCTGCTCTCGCACGGGTTCGTCGACGAGGAGGGACTGGCTGCAGCCCTCGCGGTCTCCGACCGCACGGGACAGCCTCTCGGACAGGTGCTCGTGGAGGCGGGGGCGATCACCCGCCTCGAGCTCGCAAGCGCCCTCGCCGAGCAGTGGTCGGACCCGGGCGCCTCGATCACGCTGCTGCCCCGGCCGCTGCCCCAGCCGCCGCCGAAGCGCAGCGAGGCGGGCGCCGAGCTCATCTCGTCGGACGACACGGTCTACCTGGGGCGGCTCCACGACGCCGTCGCCGACCTGGCCGGCAGGGTCAGCCAGGTCGAGCCTCTGCTCGCCGAGCTGGACCGGCGCTCGGCCGAGTCACCGGGTCCCGGCGCGCTGCAGGACCTCGACACGCGCAGCACGGCGCTCGCCGGCCAGCTCGACGCGACACTCGAGCGCCTGGCGGAGCTCGAGGGCGCGCTCGGCACCACGGGCGACCAGGTCGAGGAGCTGACGGACGGCGTCGAGCAGGCCTTCACCTCGCTGCAGGCCGGCATGGGCGAGCTCGCAGAGCGGCTCGCGGTGATCGCGTCGATCGCAGAGACGGCACCCACGAGCGGAGATCTCGTCGACGTCCAGCGCGCCGTCGCCGAGCTGGCCGGCCGCCCTCAGCCGGACGAGACGCTCGGCGAGAAGATCGAGGCGGTCGCTTCGGGCCTCGCCGGCGCCGTCGCCACGCTCACCGCCTTGGACGCCACGGTCGGCGAGGTCGCCGCCCGCCCCGCGAGCGACCCCGCGCTGAACGGGCGGCTCGAGCAGCTCGAGGAGCGCCTCGGCTCGTACGTCCACGTCTCGGCGCTCGCAGGGCTGCAGGAAGCCGTGGCGGACCTGGCCGCCCGGCCGGGGGGCGGCGCGCGCGAGCGCGGCGCGAGCCGGACCCCGACCTGCCGCGCCGCCTGCACGACCTGGCCGCCCTCGTCGAGGGACAGGGCGTCCTGTACGACGCCGTCGCGACGGAGTTGCGGGCGGGAATCGAGGCGGCAGCGGCCGCCCTGCCGGCCCCCGACACCGACACCGCCGTGCGCATGGACGAGCTCGCGACCCGGATCGGCGAGCTCGCGGCCCAGGTCGAGAGCCTCGCCGCCGTCGCCGCCTCGGGAGACGACGGCGCAGCGGTCGAGGAGTTGCGCGACGCGCTCGAAGAGCTCGGCCGGCGGCGCTCCGGGGACGAGGAGACGGCGGCCCGGCTCGACGCGCTGGCTGCGAGGCTGGACGCGCTCGTCGCCCGCCCCGAGGCGGATCCCGGCCGTCGGCACACGCCTCGACGAGCTCACGGAGACCGTCGCCGCGCTCGCGAGCGACCCGGCTGTGACCCTGCTCCGCACGACGGTCGACGCGCTCGACGCCCGCTTCGAGGCAGGAGACGCCGCGATCGCCGAGGTCGGCCGCCGGATGGAGGAGCTCGCGCAGCGTCCACAGGCCGACCCGGACGTGAGCGCGCGCCTCGAGGAGCTGACAGCCGCGATCGCGACGGTGCACGAGGACGGTGCGCTGGCGCTTCTCCGCACCGAGGTCGGCGAGATCAGGGCACGGCTGGAGACGGACGACGCGTCCCTCGCGGAGCTGCGGGGCGGCGGCGGAGCTGGCTTCCCGCCCGGCGGGCGACCCCGACCTGGCCGCTCGTCTCGCTGCGCTTGCTGCGCGCGTCGACGAGCTCGCGGCCACCACAGCCGCGACTGCGGCGGACGCTCACGACCGCGCGGAGCTCGAGCGGCTCGACACGATGGTGACGTCGGCGCAGCACGAGGGCGATGCCGCGCTGGCCGTGCTGGCCGCACGGTTGGAGGCGCTCGAAAGCGCACCGACGCCCGAGCCCGTCGAGGTGCCGGCCGCTGCCGACACGGCATGGGCCGACGAGGCGGCAAAGCTGGCAGAGCGGCTCGACGCACTCGCCGTGCGCGTCGACGAGGCCAAGCAGGCCAAGCAGGACGCCGGAGTGCCGGTGCTGCCCCGCGCGACCGGGCCGGCCGAAGCGGGCAGCGAGACGGAGCAGGAGCTCGAGCGCCTGCGCATGGCGATCGAGCGGATGAGCCTGCACCTCGGCGAGCAGGAGCGCGCGATCGGAGAGGTGATGCGCTCCCGCGGCACGGCACAGCGGCTGGAAGAGCTCGAGGCCCGCATCGAGGACGTGGCGGCCGGGATGTCGGTCGGCGGAGGCGTTCCTGCGGCAGACGGCACCGCGGCACCGGCAGGCTCCAGCGCCGACATGCGCGCGCTCGTGCGACGGCTCGACACCGCCGAGGCGGCGCTCGAGGCGGAGCGTGACAAGCTGCTGACGAAGCTCGAGCGGATCGCGTCCTCGCTCGACTGGCGCATGCGCCGACTCGAGGCGGACGACACGCCCGACGCGTCGTAGCCTCACCGATGCGCCCGGAAGGATTCGAACCTTCGACCTCGCGCTCCGGAGGCGCGCGCTCTATCCCCTGAGCTACGGGCGCTCGAGCCGCGGAGTCTACCCGTACCGTAGGATCGGGCCGTGGGGCTGCTCCTCTACGACAACCCCGTCTCGTCGAACGCCCTCAAGGCACGGCTCATGCTCGCCGAGCTCGGCCTCGACCACGAGCGGCGAACCGTCCCCTTCGACCTGCCGCGACCGGACTGGTACCTCGCGGTCAACCCCGTCGGGGGCATCCCGACGCTCGACGACGACGGCTTCGTCGTGTCGGAGTCGAACACGATCCTGCGCTACCTCGCCGCCCGGGAGGGACGCGACGACCTCTATCCCTCCGATCCACGTGCCCGCGCGCTCGTGGACGAACTGCTCGACCGCTGGTCGCTGACGTTCCGGCCGGCGTTCTTCCGCTACGAGGCGCCCGCGCTCGGCTTCGTGCCGGGCCGGGGCATGGGCGCGGGCGACCCCGACACGGCCGCCCTGCCCGGGATCGCCGAGGCGATCGCGCCCACGCTGCGCACGCTCGACGCCGTCGTCGACCCGTCCGGAACGGCGCTCGGCCGCTTCACCATCGCCGACGTCGCCGCCGCCCCCATCCTCTACCGCACGACGAACACGGGCCTCGACCTGACGCCCTACCCGAACCTCGAGCGCTGGCGCGACACCCTGCTCGCCAGGCCGGCCTTCGCGGCCGCCGAGCCTGTGCTCTAGCGAGCCTGCGGGCGGCGATAGGGTCGCACCGTGAAGCCGTGGCTGCGCCTCTTCGACGCCCGTCTCCCCCGCCCCGTCCAGACGCTCCAGCTCGGCGGGCTCTTCAACGCGTTCGGCAACGGCGTCGTCTTGCCGTTCACGCTCATCTACCTGCACAACGTGCGGGGGATCTCGCTGACGGCCGCCGGGCTCGTGCTGGCGACGAACGCCGTCGTCGCGCTCGTCAGCGGGCCTGTCTCCGGGCCGCTCGTCGACCGGCTCGGCGGACGGCGGGTGCTCGCTCTGGCGCTGCTCCTGCTCGCCGCCGGCTTCGGCTCCTACGCGTTCGTGCACCACCCGTGGCAGGCGTTCGCCGCCGCCACCGTCACCGGCGTCGGCAACGGGTTCTTCTGGCCGGCCCAGTCGACGCTGATCGCCGGCCTCACCCCGCAGGACCGCAGGCACGTCGCCTTCGCGATGCAACGGGTGGTGATGAACCTCGGCATCGGCCTCGGCGCCCTCGCAGGCGGGCTGATCGCGTCGGCGGAGCACCCGTGGACGTTCACCGTGCTGTTCGCCGTCGACGCCGCCACCTTCCTCGCCTACCTCGCCGTCCTCTACGCGTTCGTGCCCGAGCCGGAGCTCCACCGCACGCCGGAGGGGGAAAAGGCGGGCAGCTACGGCGACGTGCTCCGGAACCGCGCGTTCATGCTCGTGATCGCCCTCAACTCGCTCTTCATCCTCGCGGGCTTCTCGGGCTTCGAGCTGTTGCCCGTCTACGCGAAGAACGAGGCAGGCGTGAGCGAGAGCGCCATCGGCGTCGTGTTCTTCGTCAACACCGTCGTGATCGTCCTCACGCAGCTGCCCATCTCGCGGGCCTCCGAGGGGCGCCGCCGCATGGCGGTGCTCGGCCTGCTCGGCCTCACCTGGGCGGCGTCCTGGCTGCTCGTGCCCGTCGCAGGCCTCTGGCTGCACGGCGTCACCGCGGCCGTCCTCATCGCCGCGGCGATGGCGCTGTTCGGCATCGGCGAGTGCCTGCACGGCGCCGTGCAGGCACCGCTCGTCACCGACCTCGCCGAGCCGCGCCTCTTCGGTCGCTACATGGCGCTCTCGGCGCTCTCCTGGAGCGTCGGCTTCGCCCTCGGCCCCGCCGTCGGCGCACCCGTGCTCGACGCGTCGCCCACGGCCGTATGGATCGGCGCGGCCGCACTCTGCCTCGCCGGCGGCGCCCTCGCGTTCTCCCTCGAGAAGGCGCTCCCCGTTCACGCCCGCCGCACCCCGGTCAGCGTGACGTAGACGCCGATTTGCAGGCGACGCGGCTAGAATGCCGAACATGCTGTTCACGACCGATGAGCCCTTCAGTACCGATGCCGAGCCTGCCCCGCATCACGCGCAGGACCCGCGCCCGCGGCCCGGCGGAGGTCGTCGCACGCACGGGCTCGCCGGTTCACGAGCTCACCGCTAGCGGCCTCACCTGGGTCAACGTCGTCCAGCCCGGGCTGGAGATCGCCACCGGCCTCGCGGAACGCTTCGGCTGGCACCCGCTCGACGTCGAGGACATCGTCTCGAAGCGCCAGCGGCCGAAGGTCGACGACTACGAGGAGGACGGCTACCTGTTCGCCGTCCTCCACTTCCCCGTGTACGACAAGACGATCCAGCGGCTGAACGCGGCCGAGCTCGACGTCTTCATCGGGCCCGACTACCTCGTCACGATCCCGAACCGCGAGCTGCTGCCGGTGACGCGCCTGTTCGGGCGCTGCGAGGAGGACGAGGCGTTCCGCGAGCAGCTGTTCGCGAAGGGCACCGGCCGCCTGCTGTACGAGGTGCTCGACGACCTCTTCGACTACTGCTTCCCCATCCTCGACAAGATCGGGCACAAGCTCGACTCGATCGAGGACGAGATGTTCGAAGGGCACGCGGAGAACGTCGTCCGCGGCATCTCCAACGTGAAGCAGGAGATCATCTCCTACCGCAAGGTGATCAAGCCCGAGCGCTCCACGCTGCGCGTCCTCGAGCGCCGCGTCGACAAGTTCCTGCCGGAGGAGCTCGAGCTCTACTTCGACGACATCGTGGATGCCTCCGAGCGCATCTGGGACCAGCTGGACAACTACAAGGAGGTCGTCGACGGCCTCGAGTCGACGAACGAGTCGGTCATCTCGCACCGCCAGAACGACGTCCTGCGGCTGCTGACGGTGATCAGCGTGACGATGCTGCCGCTGACCGTGATCACGGGGCTGTTCGGCATGAACGTGATCTACCCGGGCGAGGGCACGCATGCGGCGTTCTGGGTGATCGTGGGCGTCCTGCTCGCCTCCATCGTCGGCATGCTCGGCTTCTTCCGCCTCAAGCGCTGGCTCTAGATTCACCCGCCGTGGGGGATGCACGATCCCCACTTGTGGATGAGCCTTTGCCTGCCGATACGTACACGGACCGATGCCAGAAACGCGTCACGGGAGAGCGGCAATGTCCACCACCGAGTCCCAACAACTCGATGCACCCGAGGCCGACGAGGTGCTGCGCTGGCGGTTCGACGTGCTCGTTCGCGCCGGTTACGACACCGGCAACGCGATGATCCTCGCCAGCCACGGGGCAGTAGACCTGCACGAGGCGACGAACTTGGTGCTCCGCGGCTGCCCGCCCGAGACCGCCTTGCGGATCGTCCTCTAGCGCCGGGGAGTGCGGTTCACTCGCGAGAGGGTGGGCAAGTCCCCTCGAATGGGTGATAGGCACATCCCCCGCGGCATGGGACAACTCCATGCACATGAGTAAGGTCCCGAGAGGAGAACGGCAATGACTGCGGCACAGTTCGAGTTGCTCGAGGCAACCCAGGCGGAAGAGCTCCTGCGCGCCCGCTTCGAGACGCTGGTCTGGCACGGCTGCCCGGCCGGCAACGCGCTCGTGATCGCGAGCCACATGGAAGTAGAGCTGCTCGACGCGGTGACGCTGCTCACGAGCGGCTGTCCCGCCCACCTGGTGCTCCCGATCCTCGTCTGACCGGCCGCGGGGGCATCCCCCACGGCGGGGGAGCCACCCTCCCCCGGAAGGGCGATGCGAGAAACGGGCGTCTCGACGACAACGAGATCCCCGTTTCACTGCGGCGACAGGAGGAGGCGTCGAAATGACTGCGGCACAGTTCGAGACGCTCGGGCCGTCGGATGCCGACGAGCTGCTACGCGCCCGGTTCGAGGCGCTCGCGGAATGGAACATCCCGCTCGACGAGGCCCGGGCGATCGCAGCGTGCGTCGAGGTCGACATCGTGGAGGCCGTACGCCTGCTCGAGATCGGCTGCCCGGCGGAGATCGTGCTGCCGCTCCTCGTCTGACTGAACGGCCGTCGTCAGACGATGCGAAGGCCGTCGAGACCCTCCTCGGGTGACGGTAGCTGCGGGTCGATGCGCTCGAGCGCAGCGACGAGCAGCGTCGCGACGGCGGTCGCCTTCACCCAGTTGCGGTCGGCGGGCACGACGTACCAGGGTGCGTGCTTGCTCGAGGTCTGCTCGATCACGTCCTCGTAGGCGGCGAGGTAGTCGTCGAAGCGCTCCCGCACCTTCAGGTCGTCCTTCCGGAACTTCCACCGCTTCTCGGGGTCGTCGATCCGCTCCTGCAGGCGCTCGCGCTGCTCGTCCTTGGAGACGTTGAGAAAGACCTTCACGATCGTCGTCCCCTCGTCGACGAGCATGCGCTCCCACTCGACGATGTGGGCGGGGCGCCGCTTCCAGATGTGCTCGGGAGCCAGCTCGAGCATGCGCACGGCGACGACGTCCTCGTAGTGGGAGCGGTTGAAGATGCCGATCTCGCCACGGGCCGGCAACGCTGCGTGGACACGCCACAGGTAGTCGTGGGCGAGCTCCGTCGAGGTCGGCGCCCTGAACGAGACGACACGGCAGCTCTGCGGGTTGATCCCCTCGAACACCTTCCGGATGACGCCGTCCTTGCCCGACGCGTCGAGCCCCTGCAGCACGAGCAGCACGCTGTGCCGCGCCTCGGCGTAGAGGCGCTGCTGGAGCATCCCGAGCTTCGCCCGCAGTGCGTCGAGCTGCTCGGCCGCCTCCTCCTTGCTCTCGAGACCCAGCCGGTCGGCCGCGTCACGCTGCGCGAGGTGTGGTGCCTTGCCCGGCTCGATGCGGATGCTGTCGATCACGTGGGCGGAGAATAGACTCGCGACGTGGCCGACCGTGGCTCCTTCCACCTGGGCAAGCTGATCGACCCTGCCACGGGCAAGCCCGGCCCGGACGACCTCGTCGTCGGCTCGAGCGACCTCACCACCCACGGCGTCGTCGTCGGCATGACGGGCTCCGGCAAGACAGGGCTCGCCGTCGTCCTGCTCGAGGAGGCGCTGCTCGCCGGCATCCCGGTGCTGATCGTCGACCCGAAGGGCGACATGGGCAATCTCGCCCTCACGTTTCCCGACCTCGCCCCCGAGAGCTTCAGGCCGTGGGTGAACGAGTCGGAAGCCGAGGCCGAAGGCCTCTCCGTGGACGACTTCGCACGGAAGACCGCGACCGCGTGGCGGGAAGGGCTCGAGGCTCAAGGGATCGGGCCCGAACGGATCCGGGCGCTGAAAGACGCCGCCGACGTGACCATCTACACGCCCGGCTCCACCGCCGGCGTGCCGCTCGACGTGATCGGCTCGCTGCGCGCACCGGCGCTCTCGTGGGACACGGCGACGGAGGCGCTGCGCGACGAGATCGAGGGCATGGTCACCAGCCTGCTCGGGCTCGTCGGCGTCGCAGCCGATCCGCTCTCGAGCCGCGAGCACGTGCTGCTCGCGAACCTGGTCGAGAATGCATGGCGGGCCGGTCGCGACCTCGACGTGGGCACGCTGATCGGCGAGATCCAGTCTCCCCCGCTCCGCAAGCTCGGCGTCTTCGAGATCGACGCGTTCTTCCCGCCGAAGGAGCGCACGGAGCTGGCGCTGAGGCTGAACTCGCTGGTGGCGGCGCCGACGTTCGCCGCCTGGGGCGAGGGCGCACCGCTCGACCCGCAGACGCTGCTGTTCACCGCCGCAGGCAAGCCCCGTGCCGCCATCGTCTACCTCGCGCACCTCTCGGACGAGGAGCGGATGTTCGTGACCACACTCGTCTTCTCGAAGCTCGTCACCTGGATGCGCGGCCAGTCGGGCACGTCCGACCTGCGGGCGCTCGCCTACATGGACGAGGTGGCGGGCTACGTGCCGCCGACGGCCGCGCCGCCGGCGAAGAAGCCGATCCTGACGATCCTCAAGCAGGGCCGCGCGTTCGGGCTCGGCCTCGTCCTCTCGACGCAGAACCCCGTCGACCTCGACTACAAGGCGATGTCGAACGCCGGCACCTGGCTGGTCGGCCGCCTCCAGACCGAGAACGACAAGGCACGCGTGCTGGAAGGGCTTCGGTCCGCGGCGGGCGGCGCCGACATCGCCGCCCTCGACGCGGCCATCGGCGCGCTCCAGAAGCGTCAGTTCATGCTCGTCAGCGCCAAGAGCTCGGCACCGCGCAGGTTCGGCACGCGCTGGGCGATGGCATACCTGCGCGGCCCGCTCACGAAGGAGCAGGTCGAGCGCCTGACGCAGGAGGCGTCGCCGGCCGCCCCACCCGCGGCGGCTGCCGTCGAGACAGCCCGGGCCGCAGCCGCGCCCGAGCTGGCGTCCGACGAGTCGTCCGTCCCGCCGGCGGTGGCGGACGGAGTGCCCGTCTCCTACCTCGACCCGGCGGCACCGTGGGCGACCCAGATCGGCGCCGCCGCCGGCGCTTCCCGCCTGCACGCGTTCCTTGCGGCCCGGGTGGCGCTGCGCTACGACGACGCGGCGGCGGGCATCGACGAGCAGCAGGAGCTCGAAGCCCTGTACGGCCCACTCGACGCCGGGCTCGATCTCGACAGCGAGATCATCGTCGACTTCGACGACCGCGACTTCCGGCCCGACGCTCCGGCCGGAGCCGCGTACGTGCTGCCCCAGGTGCCGCTCGCCGAGGCGAAGGTCTTCGCGCAGACGGCGAAGGACATCCGCGCACGGCTCGTCGCGAACCGGGCCCTGGAGCTCTATCGCAACAAGGCGCTGAAGCTCACCTCGCGGCCCGGCGAGTCGCAGGAGGACTTCGCACGCCGGTGCGACGAGGCGGGCCAGGCGAAGGCGGACGCGGAGGCGGCCAGGATCCGTGACCGGCTGGAGGCGAAGCAGGACCGGCTGCAGAACGCGCTCGAGCTTGCACGCCGCCGGGTGGAGGAGCTCGACACGCAGACGAAGTCCCGCCAGGCGGGCACGTTGATCAGCGGGGCGGGTGCCGTGCTCGGCGCGTTGCTCGGCGGCAGGCGCAGCGTCCGCTCGATCGCGAAGCGCGGTCGGCTCGGTGGCGTCGAAGCAGGGCCAGGCGGCGACGGGCGGCGTGCGCCACGGCGCAGGCGAAGGTGCAGCAGACGGCGGACGACCTGGAGGAGATCGAGCAGGAGATCGTCGACGAGGTGACGGAGATCGACGCGAGGTGGCGGGCGACGGCCGAGACGGTGGAGGCGGTGTCGATCAGGCTGGAGGCGACCGACGTGCGCGTCACCGAGGCGCGGCTGGTCTGGGTTCCGCTCGATCGCTGATGCGGTCGACGAGTGCGGTCACCGCGTCATGCTTGTCGTGCTGGTGACTTCGGTTGCGGCGAATCGGCGGGCACGCCCGAGCCTGCGTCTCCCGGCTCCTCGGAGAGCGCCGTCGTCGCCTACGTCAACGACGGCGACACGCTGCGGCTGACGGACGGCCGCAAGGTGCGCCTGCTGCAGATCGACGCGCCGGAGCTGCACGGCGACTGCTACGGGAAGGCGGCGCTCGCCGCCCTCAGGCGGCTGGTGGGTGAGGGCGGGCGCGTGACCCTCGTGCGCGACCCGCAGCTCGACGCCCGCGACGGCTACGGGCGGCTGCTCCGCTACGTCTTCGTCGCCGGCCGCAACCTCAACCTCGTGCTCGTGCGCGAGGGCGCTGCGTCGCCCTACTTCTACCGACGCGAGCGCGGCCGCTACGCCGCGGCCCTGCTCGATGCCGTCGCGCAGGCGCGAGCGTCACGGCGTGGCTACTGGGAGGCGTGCCCCGGCGCCGAGCTGGACACCGGCGTCGGCTCGATCACGGGCCGCGGCTGACGCAGTCGCCGCTTGTGACACAGTGTCACAAGCCTGGGAGCAGACCCCGTTCTCGGGCAGCGCAGGCAGCGCTCGTGACACTGTGTCACAAGGGGTCTGCGACCCCTCCCGCGCGGCGCCGATAGGGTCCCGGCGATGACCCGCTTCTGGCATCCGGTCGCCGACATGCACGCCGTCGCCCTGACGGGCGAGCTCATCCTCGACCGCGGCGAGGGGTGCCACATCTGGGACGTGCAGGGGAACCGCTATCTCGATGCGACCGCAGGGCTCTGGTACGCGAACGTCGGCTACGGCCGCGACGAGATCGTCGAGGCCGCCGCCGCGCAGATGCGCCGGCTGCACGCGTACTCGCACTACGGCGACGTCTCCAGCCGTCCCACCACCGAGCTCGCGGAGCGGATCTCGTCGTTCGCGCCGATGGAGGACGCGGCCGTGTTCTTCACGAGCGGCGGCGGCGAGTCTGTCGAGACCGCCGTCAAGCTCGTACGCCGCTACTGGAGCCTTCTCGACCAGCCGCAGCGCACGGTCGTGATCTCCCGTGAGCGCGCCTACCACGGCCTGGCCGGCTACGGCACGAGCATCGTCGGCTCGGACGTCTTCAAGGTGGGCGTCGGCCCGCTTGCCGGTGACACGCTCCGCGTCCCCTGGGACGACGCCGACCTTCTGGCGCAGGCGATCGACCACGCCGGGGCAGAGCGGGTGGCGGCCTTCTTCTGCGAGCCGATCATCGGTGCCGGGGGCCTGCTGCTGCCTCCGGACGGCTACCTGCAGGCAGCGCGGAAGGTGTGCCGCGAGCGGGGCGTCCTCTTCGTCGCCGACGAGGTGATCTGCGGGTACTGCCGCGTCGGCGACTGGTTCGCCTCGAGCCGCTTCGGGCTCGATCCCGACGTCGTCACGTTCGCGAAGGGCATCACCTCGGGCTACGTGCCGCTCGGCGGCGTCATCGTGGGCCGCACCGTGCAGGCGCCCTTCTGGCAGACCGGCGCAGCCGGCGTGTGGCGGCACGGCTACACCTATTCGGGTCACGCCACCGCGACAGCCGCCGCGCACGCGAACCTCGACATCATGGAGCGCGAGGGGCTCGCCGCACGTGCGCTGGAGCTGGAGACCGAGCTCACCGAGGCGCTGACCCCGCTGGTCGAGCACGAGCTGGTCAGCGAATTGAGGTCGGGACTCGGCGCGCTCGCCGGGCTGCAGGTCGACCCCGCGCTGCTGGCCGACGATCCCGGGCTCACCGACCGCGTGACGCTGCAGGCACGCGCTCACGGCGTGCTGACCCGCACCCTCACCGGCGGCGGCCTCCAGGTCTCGCCCCCGCTCGTGATCACGCGGGCCGAGCTCGACGAGCTCGCCTCAGGCCTTCGCGGCGCGCTCGACGACGTCGCCGCTGCCCGCTGAGAGGCGCACGAGCCGCAGGAAGCGCGGCCACGGAAACCCGGTTCCCGGGTCCCAGTGGTCCGACTTCCGGTATGCGCGGCTGACGTCGACGTGGCCGGTGACGCCCCGCCGCCCCGCGACGAGATCGTGTGCCCGCAGGCGACGCACCGGGATCGCGTAGCGTTCGCACACCCCGGCAGCGACGGCCGCTCCGCGCTCGAGCACCGCCCAGCTGTAGTCGTCGTCCCAGCCGCGCGGGCCCTGCCCTGCGTAGCCCGCCAGCTCGATGCCGACGGACACGGTGTTGCCGCCACGCGCGTGCCAGGCGATGTCCTGCTCGCGCACGCACTGGATCACCTCGGACGCGTCCACGCAGTAGTGGGCAGACACCTCGGAAGCAGGGTTCGCGAACCAGCGTGCACAGGCCTCGGCCGCAGTGCCGTGCTCGGCGATCTCCATCGTGTGGATGACGACGACGTCGATCGTGCGACCGTCGGTGCGCGTCACGTTGGGGCTCTCGACGAACGGGACCGGCACGGCACCTCCCTGAAACGGCGCCGCAGCCGAGGCGAGCATAGTGATAGAAGGCCCGTATGACCAGGCAGCTGTGGGCGCCGTGGCGCCTCTCCTACGTCCAGCAGGCCGGCGAGCAGGAAGGCTGCGTGTTCTGCCACGAGGCTGGAGGGGCGCTCGGCAGCGACAGTCTCGTCGTGCACCGCGGCGACGCCGTCGTCGTCATCCTCAACAAGTTCCCGTACTCGTCCGGCCATCTGATGGTGGCACCGATGCGCCACACGGCGCTGCTCGGCGACCTCTCGCCCGACGAGGCAGCCGAGATCCACGGGCTCACAGTCGTCGCGATCGGCGTGCTGGAGTCGCTGTTCGCCCCCGATGCGTTCAACGTCGGCTGGAACCTCGGAGCGGTGGCGGGAGGGTCGATCGCCGGTCATCTGCACGAGCACGTGGTGCCGCGCTGGAGCGGCGACACGAACTTCATGCCCGTGCTCGCGGACGTGAAGGTGCTGCCCGAGCATCTGCTCACAACGCGCGACCGGCTCGTCGACGCGTGGCCTCACCCGTGATCCGCGAGCTCGCCGAGAACCGGAACGTCCATCAGCAGCAGTCGCCCGGCCGCGAGCTCGTCACGGACGCGCACGGCCGTTTCGCCGTTTACCTGGGATCGGGTACGGGGCCGCACAGCGTCACGGTGCAGCGCGTGCGGCTCGACGAGCGGGATGTCGGGACGCGCTGGCAGAGATCCGCGGCTTCCTGCGTGCGCGCGGCCGCGGCGGCGCAGAGTGGGAGCGATGTCACGACCGATCCTGGAGCGGCTCGGCTTCGAGCCCGTGGCGCGGATCGACCGGCTGCTCGACGTGCTCGACTGATTCGCAGTCTCCGTGCGGGCCGGGCATGGCCCGGCCCCTACGATCGCGTGCCGCCGAGGGGCACGAGCGCTCCCCACCCGGCCGGGGTGGTCGTGGCGAAGTCGTACAGGCTCCAGCCGCTGACGGAGCCGTCGTCGACGACCGCGTCGGTGAACGCCTTCAGCTCCTCGGCGTTCATGCGGTTCGCGACGCCGCCCGCGGCATGCACGGGCACGTCCGGCCCGACCGCAGAGCGCAGCAGGCGAAGCGAGCGGGCGACGTAGCCGTAGGTGGCGTCGTAGCCCTTGAAGCCGCCGCCGGTGTAGGCCATCGGCACGAACGTGTCGAAGAGCGGCACGAGCTCGCTCCACGGGAACGCCGGCCACCAGGTCGCGTGCCGCTCGAACGCCCTGCCCGGGTACGTGATCGCCGCGACGGGGACGTCACCGGCCTCCGCGTCGAGCCTGCGCGCGAGGGCAAGCAGCCGTCGCGTACGCAGGCCCACGCTCTTCAGCCGCAACGACTCGATGTCGAGCCCGACCGCGTCGAACCCGCCTCCGGTGGGCGTGCGGAAGGTGAGCATCGCGCGCGTCCGTCGCACGTCGAGCGCCGGCTTCACGAACCCCGGCAGGTACCAGCCCACGACGGCTACGCCCTGGGCGTGCAGCGCGTCGACGAAGCGGCCGAGCGCCGCCGGGCTGACGACGTCGACCGTGCTGCGGTCGTTCGCGGTCTCCGCGAAGACCGTGCGGACGCCTCGGGCCGCGATGCGCGCCGCGGTCGCGTCTGGGCTCCGGTAGACGGCGCCGTCGTAGACGTCGACCCATGTGGCGAGCCCGGAGAAGACCGAGTTCTCCGTCGCGCGTGTGGACGCGCTGCCCGCTGCCGCCAGCGCGAGAGCGACCGAGACGACGGCGAAGAGCGAGCGCACGGGCGCGAGTGTACGCCCTCGATGTGAAGGATCCTTGAGGCGCAGGTGAGGGCGTAAAGTCGCCGCATGGGACGTGTCCGCGCGCGCTCGGCGCTCCTCGCTCTCGCGGTCGCCGTCGCCCTCGCCGACTCGTCGGTCGTGACGCTCGCGCTGCCCGACCTGATCCAGCACTTCGACGTCGGCATCACCACGGTGGCGTGGGTCCTGATCGCGTACAACCTCGTGCTCGCCCTCGCCGCCGTGCCGGCAGCCCACGTCGCCCGGCGGCGGCCGCTTGCCACCTGCGCGACGGGGCTGCTCGTCTTCTCGGCGGCATCGCTCGTGTGCGGGCTCGCGCCGTCCTTCCCGGTGCTCATCGCCGGGCGCTGCGCGCAGGCACTCGGGGCGGCCGCGGTGATCGCCGCTGCGCTGGTGCTGCTCCGCACGGTGCACGGGTCGGAGCGGCGGGCAGCGCACGTATGGGCGCGCGCCGGCATCGTCGGGGCCGCGCTCGGCCCCGCCGTCGGCGGCGTGCTCACCCAGGCGCTCGGATGGGAGTCGATCTTCCTCGTCCAGGCGCCGCTCACGATCGCGCCGCTCGCCGCACTCGTGCGGCTCGTCCCCGCGGCACAGGCCGACGAGCCTGGAGGACGGCCGCATCTCGGTGCGAACGTCGCGCTCCTGCTCGCGTCGGGCGCGCTCAGCGCCGCCCTCTTCCTCCTCGTCATCCTGCTCGTGAACGGGTGGGCGCTCGACCCTGCGGGAGCCGGTGCCGTCCTCACCGTGATGCCGGCTGCGGCAGTCGCGGCAGGGCGCCTGAGCGTCCACGTCGGCGGGACGAGGGTGCGTGCCGCCACGGGACTCGTGCTCGTGGCGGGCGGCCTCGCCGCGCTCGGCGTCCTGCCGCACGCCGGCTGGGCCTGGACACTGCCTCCCCAAGTCCTCGTCGGTGCCGGGCTCGGCCTCACCGTTGCCGCCCTCACAGAGCACGCGCTGTCCGGGCGCCCGCGGCAGGTGGTGCACGGCGGGTGGACGATCGCCTCGCGTCACGCCGGCGTGGTCGTCGGCCTGCTCGTCCTGACGCCGGTCTTCACCGTTGCGCTCGAGCGCAACGAGCGCGAGGCGACGCACGGCGGCACCGCGATCGTCCTCGACAGCTCCATCCCACCGCTGCAGAAGCTGCGCGTCGCCCAGAACGTGCTGCGGAGGATCGACGAGGCCGACGGCCGGCTGCCGGACGTGCGCTCGGCGTTCCCCGACGAGGACGGAGCTGCGGGCGCCGAGCTCGCACGCGTCGGAGACGCGCTGCAGGAGCAGCTCGAGGGCGCAGTCACGGACGCCTTCAGCCGGCCCTTTCTTCTTGCCGCCGCGTTCGCGCTGGCTGCGGTCGCCCTCGTCGCCGTGATCCGGCAGGTGGCGCTGTGAGGCGCGTCCTCCTCGCGATCGGCGGGGCGGCGACGGTCTCCGTGGCGCTCGTCGCCGTCTACGTGGCGCTGGGCGGAGGCTCATACGCTCCCGCGCCCGTGGCCGATCCGTGCGCACCCCGTCTCTGGCGCCTGCCCGACGGCACCGACGAGGCGATCGAGCAGATCGCCCTCTCGACGGCGGACGGCGCTGCCTGCGCCCTCGGCGTCTCCCGCGAGGAGCTCGTGCTCGCGCTCGGAGGCGAGGACGACCTCGACGCCTTTGCCCGCCGGCACCGCATCGCGCGCGCGGACGCCGAGGAGGCGATCCGAGACGGGCTCCTGCGAGCGGTCGACGACGCCGACCGGGCCGATGCGATCGGAGGCACGACGGCAGCCGTCTTGCGCTCGGTCGCAGGGCGGCTCCCCGTTGCCCTCCTGCTCGAGGCGCTGGAGCGTGCTGCGCGTCTCCTGCCCGGGTGACGCCGAGTGTCGCTCGTCCAGGCGGCGCAGCGGGCTACACTTGCCGCTCCCGCGGGCGTAGCTCAGTTGGTAGAGCGTCGGCTTCCCAAGCCGTAGGTCGAGGGTTCGAGTCCCTTCGCCCGCTTCAAGAAATCCCTGCAAAAAGGCGAATATGTTGCCTTTACTAGCACCACGCGAGGGCCCGCGGCTAAGGGCCTATCCCGCTTGGAGGGTCCCGCGTGTTGACGGCGAAGTCTTCTTCGTCATCGACGAGGGAGGCGGGCATGGGTCTTGTGGTTAGGGACGACGGTTGGCGGATGCCGGACTGGTTGTGGGAGCGGATCGAGCCGCTTTTGCCGCCGCCGCCGTTTCATCCGTTGGGTTGTCACCGTCCTCGTGTGGCCGACCGCGACGCGATGGACGCGATCTTGTTGGTCTTGCGTACCGGGATGCAGTGGAACGCGTTGAACGCGGCCGGCGGCTGTTCGTCGTCGGCGGCGCATCGGCGTTTCCAGGAGTGGGAGCAGGCCGGGGTGTTCCATGAGGTCTGGCGGCAGGGGCTGCTGGAGTACGACGAGGTCGTCGGGATCGACTGGGCCTGGCTGGCCGCCGACGGCGCGATGACGAAGGCTCCCTTGGGCGGGCCGATGACGCCCCAATCCCACTGACCGGGCTAAAAAGGGGCGAAACGTTCGGTTCTCAGCGAGGGAGCAGGGGTCCCGATCGGTCTGGCGCAGGACGGCGCCAACCGCAACGACCACAAGCTCCTGAAGCCGACGCTCGACTCGATCCCGATCGAGCGACCGAAGCCGAGCACGACCTCGCCGCAGGGCATCTGCCTCGACCGAGCCTACGACAACGTCGGCTCACGCGAGCTCGTCGGCGCCTACGGGCTCACCCCGCACATCCGCAGCCGCAGCGACGAGATCAAGCTCAAGGCGCAATCGCCTGGCTGGAAAGCGCGCCGCTGGGTCGTGGAAGCGACGCACTCCTGGCTCAACCGCAACCGCGGCATCCTGATCCGCTGGTCGAAGAAAGACGAGAACCACCTCGCCCTCCTCCAACTCGCCAGCGGCCTGATCGCCTTCAAGAAAGCCAACACCGCCCGACACGCCCTCGCCCAAACGGGATAGGCCCTGCTAAGGAATTGCTAAGGAACCTCAGCCGGGGCGAAGCGCTGCGCAGCCGCGGTCACGCGGCCATCGAGGAGGTGCGAGTAGCGCTGGAGCGTGATCAGCGGGCTCGCGTGTCCGGCGACGGCCTGAACGAGCTTCACGTCGGCGCCCGCGGCGACGAGCCGCGAGACGCAGGTATGGCGCAGGTCGTGGAAGCGGTAACCGGCCTGCTCGAGCCCGGCATGCAGCAACGCCGGCTTCCAGACCCGCTGGCGGAGGTTCGAGGGTTGGAGCGGCGTGCCGCGTATCGTGCCGAAGACAAGCTCATCGGGCGCGTAGCGGCCACGCTCCAGGGCTCGTGCCGCAAGCTCGCGGCAGGCGGCTTCAACGGAGGGAAAGAGCGGAACCGAACGGAAACCGCTTTCGCTTTTCGGCCGCCTGAGCTGCTGGAGCGAATAGGCGCGCTCGACCCGGATCAGCCTACGATCGCGGTCAACGGCACTCCAGCGGAGCGCGCGCAACTCGGATGCCTGCGAGGAACCCCGAGGCTTCGGGGATGGCGGCGACCAGAACGAGCAGCGGCCAGGCGAGGATCATCGAGACGAGTGTTGCGGATTCGCTGCCGGCGATGCGGCCAGACCCATGTTCCCGAGCGCGGAGCTAGCCGCCGGACGGGGTGTAGTTCCGTGGTCGGTACCTGCCGACCTCGGCGCCGTGTGCGTCACGCCCGATCACCGCCTTCACGGCGTCGGCGCCGCCCGGGACGGGCGCGAGCACGAAGCCCTCCACGCTGGCCACCGTCTTCACCTCGCCGTTCGTTTGGTTGATGTCGAGGGTGGCGACGTTGTCGGCGACGTCGCCTGTGAGCCAGGCTCCGTTGGGGCCGTCGACGATGTCGATGTTGAGCCTGGGCAGCTGCGCCGGGCGGGCGCGGGGTGGGCAGCCGCTGGAGCCGGCGCCGCCGGGGAGCCGGATCTCGAAGCAGCGGCCGCCCTTGTCCGAGCGGGCGATGCGGAGCGATGCGACACCGTGCTCGCTCTGGATGGTGATCGTGCGCCACTTGCCGACGGGGCGGGGGCGGGGGTGCTCGACGCCGAAGTCCTCGATGCCGATGATCAGGTCGTCGGTGTCGTGGGCGACGATACGGAGGGGGTAGTCGGCACGCGCGACCTGGGTGAGCCAGACGTTGTCTCGCAGTGGGATCGGCTGTGTGTCGCCGTTGGGAAGGAAGAGCTCGAGGCGGGCGACGTCGTCGCTCGCGAGCCCGCTCAGGGTTGCGTAC
Source organism: uncultured Gaiellaceae bacterium (assembly GCA_963787085.1). Lineage (GTDB taxonomy): Bacteria > Actinomycetota > Thermoleophilia > Gaiellales > Gaiellaceae > Gaiella. The sequence goes on from CAWBBO010000006.1 coordinate 134,740, forward strand.
TGGTCGCCTCCTTCGGCGACGGACTCGCCGACCCAGAGGGGGCCGAGCGGGAACGGGTCGTCGAGGTGGTTGCAGCCGCCGCCTGCGCCGGAACCTGTGATGTTGAACGCGCAGAGATCCGGTCCGGAAGACGGATTGCCAAACGTCGGGCCGGGCATCTTGCCGATGCCGACGAGCACGCGCGCGTGGCTTTGTGGATCGGGTGTGATCACGCGTGCGAACTGGAGCCAATCGAGGAACCGCCACCGTGCGCGCGCGTCCTTGGGCGGGTCGTCTCCGCGCTCCTCGTGCCGGAGGAGCCAGCCGATCGTGCCGCCCTCGACCTTCCGTTGCACCTCGGAGGGGCCGGCCGGTCGGCGGTTTCCAGCCGTCGGAACCTCGCGGGTGCCGAAACGGCGCCGACTGGAACGGCACCGAGACCCGATTCCCGTGGTCGTCGATCGCGAAGACCTTGCGCACACGGGTACTGACCCTAGGCAGCTCGGCCACGTAGAGGAAAGCGTTCGAGGAGACGATCGCGCGGTGAACGCCGTCGTCTGCGTGCAGCTCGACCGCTCTCACGCCGTCGGCGACGATCCCGAACGTCGCCTGCGCCTTGGGGGCGACGTAGTCGCCGTTCGCCGGCACGCTGTCGGCGAGGCCCATCGCGTGGTCGGCTTGCACGACGACTGCGGGCGCCGAGGCTCTCTCGAGCGCAGACAACGGCGCGCAGCTCAATGCCGGGCTGCCGTTGAGGTTGCGCCCGACGATGCGCAGGCACAGCGAGCCGCCCGAGCGGAAGCCGAACAGCTCGAACTCGTCGCCTCCAACGTCCGTTTTGATCAGGCTGCGCAGGTCGGTGCCTGCCGGGAAGCCCGCCCAGGAGCGATCGTTCGCCTTGTCGAACGCCTGCTGATCGGCCTTCGCAGCGGCAGAGCCGGGCTCGCCGCGCAACCATGCCGAGAAGTCCGCGACGCCGCCGGCTATCGCAGCGCCAACCGGCGACACGCCGAGCGCGAGCGCGGCAGCGACCGTCCCCAGCTGGACGAGACGCCTGCGCCGCGTCGCGTTCTCGCGCCCCGTATGATCGTCTCCCAATCAGCCTCCACCGCGGTGACGGGCACGAGACGGTCGAGCTGCTCCTGCAGGCCAGGCTGAAGACCGTTCATGCGACTGGCTCCTTCAAGGTCGCACGGAGATTGCGGTGGGCAGCGTTGAGCGTCGCCGACACGGTGCCACGCTCGACGCCCAACGCGACGGCGATCGCCGCGTAGTCGAGATCGGCGTAGTAGCGCAGGAACACGGCGAGGCGCTGCCGCTCGGGAAGTGCGGCGATGCCAGCGCGCAGCGCGGCATCCGCAGCAGGCCGGCCGTTGGCCACGCCCGGCACCTCGGCCACCACCTGATCACGTGCTGCCACGCGAGCGCGCTTGCGCGCCTCGTTGAGCACGATCCGCCACAGCCACGCCTCGAGCGGGCCGCGGCGCCGGAACGAGCGTCGCTTCTCAACCGCACGCGTGAACGCCTCCTGCGCCACGTCGTGCGCGGCCTGCTCCTCGCCAACGACCGCTCTGGCCAGTCGCACGAAACGCGGCAGGTCCCGCCGGTAGAGCTCCTCGATCTCAGGCAGTGGATCACGATGTAGCACCAACACCATGATCCCTCGACCAGCCAGTTTGTTTAGTCGCGTTACGTTTGTGCTGGTTTCGCGATAGAGATGGGTATGGACGAGCATGCCGCGGCGGGACGCCGTCAGTACGCGAGCGTGTACCGCTACATCCGCCGCCGGGCCGCGAGCCGGGAGGATGCCGAGGATCTGACGCAGGAGGTGTTCCTGGCCGCGGCTGTGGCGCTCGGTCAGGCGCGGCTCGACGCGGAGGCGCCGCCGCTCGCCTGGTTGTACACGGTCGCGCGGCGCCGGCTGATCGACCGGCTCCGCGCTGCACCGCCGGCAAGCGCCGCCCTCGACAGCGATAGGCTCCTCGGCGACAGCGGCGAGCGCGCCTACGGCCCACCGATCGTGCAGTCACTGCTCGAGGGGTTGCGGTCGCTCGAGGAAGGGCAGCGACAGGTGATCGTCCTGAAGGTGTTCGAGGGCCGCTCGTTCGCCGAGATCGCAGCCGACGTGGGGGTGAGCGAGGAGGCGTGCCGGATGCGCTTCTCGCGCGGTCTCGCCAAGCTCCGCCGCCAGCTTGAAGAGAAGGGAGTCACGCCGTGAACGCACGCTACGACGTCTGGACCGACCCCGACCTCGGCGAGCTCGTCCGCAGTGAGCCCGAGCTCGCTGCGGTCGCCGATGCGCTCGCCCAGGGCAACGCCAACGCAGCGGCAAGTGAGGGGCGCCGGCGCTTACTTCGGCCCACGCGCCTTGCTGCCCTCGCAGCGGCGCTCGCTGCCGCTATGGCGGTGGCGCTGATCGCACCGTGGGAGCACGGCGGCGGCAGCCTCAGCGAGCGCGCCCTGGCAGCGGTCGGCTCACAGCCCGTCCTCCACGTGATCGCCGACTCTCCGATCGGAGGGCAGCTGATCGACCTGAAGACCGGCGAGACGCAGCCCGAGGTGATGCAACAGGAGATCTGGTACGACGCCGACCGGGGCCTGAAGCGGACCGTGACCAAGGTAGGCCGAGCGACCACCGGTATCACGCTCGAGACGCCGCAGGGCGGCTTCACTCCCGCGGGGATCGTCTATGACTGCGCCTGGATCGCCGCCCACCCGGGCGAAGCAACCAAGGCCGGTGTGAGCTGCAACCCCTCGGGCGACAACGGCAGCACACCACGCGACGTCCCGAGACCCAAGCCGACACTGGAGCCGGGCCTCACAGGCTTCGTCGACGGCTATCAGCAGGCGCTCGCGAGCGGCCAGGCACGCGATGGAGGCCCCGGCGAGATCGCCGGACAACCCGTCGACTGGCTCGTCTTCCCCGCCAGTACGGGCAGCACCAGGGTCGCGCTCGACCAGAAGACGCACAAGCCGATCCTCCTCGAGAGCAACCCGGGCCAGCGTCTGCGCATTCAGACGATCGAGACGATCGCCTACGACGCCACAGACTTCGCGCGACCGAAACCCGACGACATCCCCGCAGGGCCGTCCCGCGGCAGAACCACCCGCGAACAACCCCTTCCCCTGACCACAGCGGCGATCGACGCCGCGCTGCCCGGCGCGATCTGGGCCGGAAGCACCGTCGGTGGGCTGCCGCTTGTCAGCGCCGATAAGGAATCGCTCAAGGCGACCTACCATCGCGACTCCCGGCCCGCGCAGACCGGTGCCGGAATCGAGCTCGTCTACGGCACCCTCAAGGCAGGTAACCGGATCGATCGCTCACAGCCGTACGTCGAGATCAGCACCGCGCCGAACGCCGTCCTCGCCTTCGCGAACATGTGGGGCTTCGTTCGCGGCGACACGCCGCCCGAAGGACACCTGTACCTGGCGACCCAGCCAACAGCGGGCTGGCAGATCGGATTCACGATCAAGAACGGCGCCTACGTCACGGTGCAAGCATCCAGCCGCGACCTGCTCCTCCAAGCTGCACGCTCGCTGCAACCACTCACACCGTGAGCAAGGGGTACGAGAGGATCGGGCGGGGCGTTTTCAGCGGGTCAGCGAGAACGCGGTGACGCGGTTGCTCGTCGTCGTCGCAGTAGAGGGACGACGTAGGGAGTTGGTCGGCGTTCTGCCGCTGCGCCAGGATGCCACTGCGTCGACGAGCGGCGAGGTCGGTGACGGTCGGTGCTGGATCCACACGTCGGCGGCTCTTGCGTCGGGGCGCGGCGCGATCCGAGGTCGTGCGCCGTCGAGCGCTGCTCCACGAGCGGGCCGGCGGGTGCGAAGGTCGCTGCCACCATCGTCGCCTCGGGCGCGCAGAGCTCGAAGCGCAGCCTCGATTAGCGCCGAAGACACGCAGCGAGCGCTGCGCTCGGACGAGGAGCAGCTCGCCGTCCGGCGACCAGTCGAGTCCTCGCACGCCGGGGACGCGAAGCGACCAGAACCTGCGGCCGCTATCGGCGTCGGCGACGACGAGCTGATCGCCTGTTTCGACGTAGGCAAGAACGTGCTTGCTCGCCGGCCGCCAGGCGGAAGCTACCCGAGCGACATCGCGGGCGAGGACCGGTCGCGGCTGCCGTCGCCGGCAACGACCTGAGGTGCGGTCGCTGAGGCAGGCGATCCGGGTGTCGGTGCGGCGCCGCCCCAACGCGGCAGCGCGACTGCGGCGCGCCAGCGCCCAGCGAACCCGACGACGGCTCGAGCGCAGCGAGCTGTGTCGCACCGGTCGGCTTGAAACGGCCGAATCTCCAACACGTTCCGGGAGGCGCCGACGGTGACGGCGATGCCGACACTCGATCCGGCCCGCGGCGGCGCAGGCACCTTCGCCATCGAGTCGGCACCGCAGCGGATCGTCCGCCCGGACTCGAGCCTGCCCCGGCCCGAACCACGCTGACCTGTCCACCGTCGAGCGAAATCGAAGGCGCAGCCCGAGACGAAGCGCCAAGTGTCGTCGCAGACGTCACGACGATACTCACGACCGTCGCTACCCCGATCACGAGTCGGACGCGCATCTTCGTGGGCCGGATCGTATCGAACGAGCTCGGCCGGACGGGATTCGCCGGGCGTGTAGCCAATCAGGTAGTGCAGCCATCACCGCGCGCGTGCTGGGCGAGAGCGCGCTATGCCGCGTCGAGCGGCCATCCGTCATGGTTCGCCTGCGGTGCGGCGATCGAGGCAACAGCTCGGACTCGCGTCGGTGCGCGCGGGCGCGGGCGTGGTCGATCGCCCTATTGACGACGATCCGGTGCAGCCAGGGGCCGAACGGACGGCGGCGGTCGAAGCGGTCGAGTGCACGGATCGGGCCAGGAAGATTCCTGTGCGATGTCCTCGGCCGCGGCACCGTCCCTCATGACGAGGTAGGCGGCGCGGTGCGCGCTCGGCCAGTACGCCCGGAAGAGACGCTCGAGCGCCTCGCTCGACCTACGCTGCGCCTCCGGGCTGACGGCGTTCGTCGGTGCATTCAGTACCGGCGATCTCGCCGCTCTCGATGCGCTCTTCGCGCGCGCCCCGGAGTTCGAGTGGTACTCGTCAGGTGCTCCGAGCGCTCGCTTCAACGCCGCCTCACAGAACCGTGGCACGCTGCTTTCCTATTTTCGGGCAAGGCATGCGAAGGGCGATCGGTTGCGGCTTGTCTCCGTGACGTTCAACGGCGTCACGGCGGGTCGTTCGCAACGATCGCGGACGACGGCTCCATCCACGCCAAAGTCGGCTGGTGGCGCGAGGGTCCAGGGAACGTCCAGATTACGATCCGACGCTACGACGGCACCGGGCCGATCACACGCACACCAGGGCCGGACGGATACGGGAAGACAGGGTTCCAGCCGAGCATCCTGACCTTCGCGACAACCGGCTGCTGGCGCATCACCGGCAAGGTCGGGCCGTCGCAGATCAGCTTCGTCGTTCGCGTCTCGAAGGTCGGCGCCTGAGGGTCGCGCGTCGGCTGGGGGCGCGCCGCGACGCGCATCGAGCAGGGCCCGCTCAGCGGCACCACCAGCCGGCGACCTCGGCCGAGCTCCAGGTCGCCCGTGCCGCCCACGACGCATGCCTCGTCGTCGCCGCATGACGCACCTGTCGATGCGACGCCGCCTCCCGCACCCGACATTCGCGCTCCTCGTCGCCGCAGGTCTCGGCATCGCGTCCCTCTCGCTCTCCCAGCCGGGAAGGGCGATGGGACCGCTCGTGCTGGCAGGCTACGGCCTGCGCATCGAGCTGCCGCCAGGATGGAACGGTCGCGTCTACCAGCGGCCGCTCCCCGGTTCGCTGCCGGTGCTCCAGGCCGCGAACTTCACGCTCCCTCGCGGAGACGACGACGCCGGCTCGAACGCCGTCCGTCGTATGCGGGGGCCGTCGGACTGGGCCTCATCGAGGCGGAGACTGTTCGCGACCGCTTCGATCCGGGCCGACTGCACTTCGGTCGGCCGCGGCACGGGGACGAATATCCATTGGTCGGCGTTCTCCCAGCTGGTGAGGAGCCATTTGCCGTCGGGTGGCCAGGCGAGGTCGGTGAACGTGCCGGCACGCGTACGCGCACAGCCCCTCCGCCCGTCGCGACGCGCTCACCGTCCTCGACAGCATCAGCGTCAACAGCATCAGCGTCCAGCCAGCGCGCACGAACGACACGTAGAGACGCGCATGTCCTCGCATCCCTTTTCTCAGTCGCTGCCCCTGCGCTTCGAGCCGTCTACGGGGGCGACGGTCGGCCGCTACTGGATCAGGCTCCAGACGAGCCAGCCGCGTTGTGTCCGCGAGGCGTAGAAGGCGATCGAGGAGACGCGCTCGCGGGAAGCAACGCGCGGGAAGCGGATCTCGATGACGGCGGTGCGGCGCTGCACATCGTGGCCGCAGCGTATGCGTGCCGCATAGCCCTTGACGTTGCCGGGAGCAAGCGTTGCATAGGTCACGCGGGCGCCCTCGACGTTGAGGCCGGGTGACATCCCGGAGTAGGTGTCACGCACGAAGGCGAGGACGGCCCTGCTCGCGCCAGGGAGGTCGGTGGTCGCCAGCGGGAGCGCCGCCTGTGGGCAGGGGCCGAAGGATCTCGGGGCTGGGGCGCCGCCAAGGCTCCAGACGCCAATCTGCCCGGTCGCGCAGGACACCCGGCCCTTGCCGAGGCGCTCGACCGGCTCGCCCTCGTGCAGATCGTCCGCGCGCCGCTCGAGCAGGAACGCGAAGTTGCCGTTGCCGTTCTCGTCGAAGCGCAGCAGGCGCAGCTGCTCGTGCTGGCGCATGCGCGTTGCGAAGTACGCGATCAGCGAGGTGCGGCGCTTCGACTCGGCGCGCAGGCGCTGCCCGGCGCGGTCGCTCACGGAGTACCAGTTCCAGCCGGCGCCCTTCTGCGCGAAGAGCTGCTCGAGCCGAACGGTGTCGCCCGCGCCCAGCGCGTCTATGAACTGCTGTACAACCGGACGGGCTCGGCACGACTCCGCGCTCGCGCCGCGCGAGCCGGCCGTCGCTGTGCCGCTGAACTCGGCCAGCGTGGCCAGCACGACTGTGATTGCCACAACCAGGGTCGGGCTTTTCGTTCGCATGGTCGAATGGATACACCGTCGGGACATTGGCGGTTCCCTACCTGACCGAGTGGGCAAGCTCGAGCGCCTGTGCGAGCGAGAGGTCGGCTTCGATCCGCAGCAGCAGTGGGCCGCGGTTCCCGAGCAGCGTGGTGCCGGCGGGGGCTCGAAAAAGCTCACAGGGCAGTGTCGCAGGCGCGCAGCTCCGTCAACGGCTCGGCGGGCCGAAGCAGTAGGCGCGACCCGGCGTGGGGTCGGCTAGAAGACGAAGGCGAGCCCTTGGAGGTTGTTCCTGGCGATGCGGCCCTCACGGATCTCGATGTAGAGGCGTTTCCCGGCGGGCGTGCGTGCTGATACCTCGATTGTGTCGTGCTGGTTTGTCCAGACGCCGATCTCGCCTGTTGCGGGCGGCCGGTCGCGTTTCACGAGCGTGACGACGCGGTCGGGCAGCCCGTGCCTGAGGGTTGTGGCGGCTGGCGCGGTGCCGCCTTGTTTGAGGTTGCGTCGGGCGGCGGCGAGCTTGGGTAAGCGGACGAAGAGGGCGAGGTCGCGTGCAGACGGCTCGCTCGTCGAAGAAGCGTCGGCCCGTAGCGGTGAAGCCGATCTCGGCGGGGCTGTGCTGGCCGCGCGGGTCGTTCCAGTGGCGTCCGTAGGAGCCGTTGACGAGGCAGCCGTCGAAGGGCGGCTTCACCACAGACTCGGGATCGAGGGTTGCGTACGGCAGCTGGTGCTGCGTCGCCTCGCTGAAGATCATCTGCATGGTCTCGGCCAACGTCCGCGTGGATGAGCCCACCTCCTCTGGCTCCCAAGGGCTCACGGAGTCGAACGTCAAGCAGGAAACGCCGAGCTGCTTGCCCTCGAGCTGCCGGTAGAGCAGGCTTGCGGGGTCGAAGTGGAAGACGACTGCGCCGGAGCGGTAGACCTCGACCGTCACTCTGTCGGCGCTGCCGTGTTGGAGCGGCGTCCCTGATGGAGCTGTCTGCACGGCGATCGCTCCGACAGCGAGCGTCGCGAGCATGCGGTTGATCTCTTGGAGCTGTGCGGGCGCAGGGCGGGATCGTCCGAGGGTGATCCGCAGCTACAGATGAAGGCGCGTGGAGGCGGCCGGCTCGGAGATGCTGACGCCGGACCCGCCGGGTCTGCTTTGGAGGTCGGAGGAGTTGCTGCTCGAGCCATAGCTGACGACTCGCCCGTCGTCGATCTGGAATTGGGATCCTCGGGCGTCGATCTGCCGGGCTGTCCACGTCCGCGTATCGATGGCGAAGATGCCGGCGGCGGGAACCTGAATGCCATAGCTCCGCGTGCTTGCTCCGACCGCCCCGAACGCGACGAGGTGGCGGTCATCGAGAACTGCTGCTCGCAGCGTTACGAGCATCGCGGGATCGAGCGATCCTTCGTGCTCGGCGCGAACCGCGTGGGAGGTCGTCGCGAGCGTGTCGAGATCGACTGCGATCACGGGCGGCGTCGCTCGTCGGATGGCAGTGCGGAGCAGAAACGCTCGCTCCCCGGAAGGCTCGACCGCGAGTGATACCTGGTTGAGCGCACCTCCCGACGTGCCGACTTCGATCTGACGGGTTCGCACGGACCCGGTCGGTTCGATGACGGCGAGCTCGACGGTTGAGCCCTTGCCCAGCGACGACCGCAACACAAGCACCAGTCGGTCGCGACTCGCAGCCACTCCGTGGATTGCGAGTTCGTTCGTCAACGGCTTGCGCGCGACGACACGGCCGGTTGTCGTGTCGAGGGTGACTGCCGTGCGCTCGCGCACGTAGCGGCGTGTCGGCTGGCTCATCCGTTGCACGACTGCAACCAACCGGTTGTCGTCCAACCATGCCAAAGCTCGTGCTTCGTCTCCCGCGCTCCCGAGTGGCAGCGTGCGGACGATCCGCAACGATGCGAGGTCCACGATCGTGACGAGCGGTTTGGCGCGGGCGGCGAGCACGACCTGGCCGCCGTCGGGCGAGCGGTCGAACCACGGCATGTACTGCGCGCTCAGGCGAAGGCCGCGACCGACAGCGGCGAGCGTGCGCGGATCCACACGCGCGAGCGTTGCATCCCCTGCGAAGAGGTCGCCAACGAACGCGTACGTCGGCATCGCCGCCGCCGACGCCGGATTGCTCGAAGCGGGAGTGCCGGGAACTGTCGCGCTGAGAGGTGTCGTGCTCGGAGCGGTGGTGCTCGGGGTCGTGGCGCTGGGGGGAGCGACTGCGGGGCAGGGTCCTGTGCTGCCGCCGCAGGCGACTGTGAGCGTGATCGAGGCGACGATCTGGTCGCCGGCGTACGCCTGCACGGTGCGGGCGCTCTCGTTCGGTGACACTGCCTGATAAGCGACGGTTCCGGCGTCGATCGTGAGCTCGCGCTCGCTGCCGTCGACGAGCGAGGCGACCACACGGGTGACCTCCGGCTGAGCGGCGCCGCGGAAGCGCTCTCCGGTGCCGTCGATCTCGAGCGCCGGGGCGGATGCAGCCGAGGGGGAGCGCACCGGCGGCGCGTCTGGGACGTCGGGCAGGAGGAAAAGATTGCGGCCAGGATCGGTCTCGGCTCGGATCGTGTGGCCGTCGGCGAGGCCGACGACGAAGTTCGCGCTCCAGCCGATCGGAGGCGACGCAGACCGGTGGACGAGCGCGCTACCCCGGAAGGCTTGCGCCGACAGTGGCTGGCTGCCATAGCGCTGCCAGCGTCGGCTCCCATCCGCGGAGTAGGCTCGCAGTCCGATCCCGGTGAGCTTCTGAATCGGTCTGTCGCGGTGGAGGACGCGGTCGATTCGGAAGCTGTAGCCGAGCAGCGTGTCGCCGCTGACGCTGACGCCGCTCACGTCCCGGTCGGTGAGCCGTGCCTGCCAGGTCGAGGTGTCGACGAGCGCGAGCCCGGCAGGCCGGGATATCTCGACGCCTTTGTCGCGACCGATGTTCTGGCCGGTGACGGCAAGCGTTCCGCCGTCGACCAGGACTGCTTGCCTGCTGCCGCCCGAGGTGGCGGCAAGCACGGCTGCTCCTCCGCCGGTGAGCGTGTGCGGCGTCGTCGCCAGGGTGTTCAGGTCGATCTCGAACAGCGGTGCGCCGGAGGCGACGACGAACGCCCGCTCGCCGGAGGACGAGACGACAAGGGAGGGCACGCGCAGCCCTGCAGGAGCACCGAGATCGAGATCGACGGTTTTCGCGTCGCCGGAGGAATCGACCACCACGACCTGCGCGGTGCGGGTGCGCGCATCGCCACGACCGAGCAGCAGCACGAGCTTGTCGCCCCCACCCGCCGACGCGTTCAGCGCCATCCCGGCTGAGATCGGATGACGCGCGACAACCCGTCGCGCGAACGGGTCGACGAGCACGACCTCGCGCCGGTCGACGGTCTGGCCGTAGGAGCCACGCATCTTCTGCACGACGACCGCGACCCGGTCGGCGGTCAGCCACGCGGTCGCCCGGGCCTGCCAAGGCGCAGACGCGACGGCCATGTCACCGCGATTCCGCAGCGCCTCCAGATCGACGATGCGCAGCGACGGCTGTCGGAAGTCGAAGTAGACGGCAGAGCGGCCGTCGGGCGAGCGGCTCCCGAACGCGAGTCCCTGGGGAATGGCGAGCCCGCCGGCCAGCGGCTTCAGCGTGCGCGGGTCGAGTCGCACGAGCGTTTGCGACCCGCCGTTGGCGCGGCTGACCATCCCGTACGCCGGCGCTGTTGACTCGGCCCTCGTTCCGCCGGCGCCGGACACGACAACGACGAGCGCAAGGCAGGCCAGAGCCAGCCAGAGCCACCACCTCATTGATCCTCGTCTCACGCCGGGATCCTCGTCAGCGCACGCGCCGCAGCGAGGCAGAGCGCGCGGCTCGACGCCCAGATGGTCACGTACACACCGTCCAGGCGAAGCTGGCCCACGACCCTGCTAACACTGCCCGGTGCGGGCGCAAGCTCCACTATCTCGACAAGCCCTCGCTGTGGGATCGGGTTGCCGTTGAACGTCGCCTCGCCGCCTGTGTATGCGTAGGCCGGCTCCGGGTAGGGCGCCTGCGAGATCTCGACGAAGCGGGAGCCGGGGCCGGCCGTGTAGCGCAGCTGCAGGCCGTGCCCGCGCGTGCTGGGTTCGTCACTTCCCGGCGGATAGCCTCGCGAGAGCGTCTGTAGCTCGAGCCGGCTCAGTCGCAGCTTTTTCCAGCTCTCGCCCAGCCAGAGCGCATGCCAGCGTACTGCCTTGTTCGCTTGCCGCGAAGACAACAGTCGAGAGCTCCGCACATCGCCGCGATAGGGGACGGCCGCTCTCGCCTTCGGACGGGCGAAATTCGCCTCGACGCGGGCCACGCTCTCGATCACCGTCACCCGCCACGAGACCGTCGACGGATTGCCTCGTCCGTTGAGCGGGACGATCGAGATCGGGATCAGGCGCTCCGCGTCGACCGCGACGCGTTCACGAATCCTCCCGCTTCCGAGTTGAAGCCAGACCACTTGCCGGCTACCGAGCTTGCCCGAGCCCAGGACACGTGCCGTTCCGGACTCGAGCGAGTCGAGGTAGCCGGTGACGAACCCCGCGAGCGCCGGATCGAGCGCCGGCGCGGAGGAACCCTTCGTTCGCAGATAGCCGCCGCCGGATGCCGTTCCGGACGGCGTTGCGAGAAGACGCTCGACGGGAAGCCCGCCCCGCCGTACGACCGTCGCGAGCCGCCCGCGCTGCTCGTCGAACCAGTACTCGAGCGAGATCAGCTGCGGCTCCGCACGCCCCGTCGCAAGGTTGACAACGCGGGTTCCGGGCAGGCGTGCCTCGATCCGCGCATGCACCACCGGCCCCTGCCCCATCGCCGCAAGCGCATCCTCGAGCAGCCCACCATGCTGCCCGCGCTGGGGGAACAACGCCACCACAGCGGCGACGACGAGGACGAGCGCGGCAGCTCCCGCGAGCCGCGGCCAGTGACGACGCCCACGCGGGCGCGGTTGCGTCAGCGCGACGGCATCGGCGATCGCGAGCAGCGCCGGCTCGTCGGCGAGCAACTCGACGACTTCGCGGTCCTGGAGTGCGCCCGCGGCGCGGCTCATCGCGGCTCCAGCCCACGGGACGACAGCTCTGCGCGCAGCGCCTCCAGTCCCCGCGAGAACCGCATCTTGCACGCCGCCTCCGAGACACCAACGTGCGCTGCGATCTCCCTGAACGACCGGCCCTCGAGCAGCTTCATCACGACGACCTGCCGCTGACCCTCCGGCAGCCCGCGAATCGCCTCCCCGATCGCAATGCCGAGCGGACGGCCGTACTCCAACTCGGCCTCGACCGGGCGGGCGCGCGTTTGCTCGAGCGAGGCCAACGTACCCTCCCAACGCGCCGCAGCGCGCGCCCGATCCGCGAGACGGCGCCGCGCCACCGTGTACAGCCACGCCAGGATCGGTGGGCCATCGCGCTCGAGCTCGTGCAGCCGCACCGTCGCATCGACAAACACCGCCTGCACCAGATCCTCCGCTACCTCGTCGCTCTCCGTCCGCCGGCGAAGAAACCGATACACCTGGCTGTAATGGCGGCGAAACGCCGCGGCAACCGGAGAGTCCACACCTACCTTCTCGTCGCGGAGCCGAAAAGGTAACGGCCGAACGCGAAACTGAAGAAATGAGCGGCCTGGTGGATCTATCTCATGTGGCTGTCGAGAAGGAGGCGTCGGTTGAGGCGCTCGAGATGATCTACCGCGATGGGTTCCAGCGGTTCGTACGGGTGGCGCAGGCAATCACGCGCTCGCGCGAGACCGCCGTCGACGCCGTTCAGGACGCGTTCGCCTCGCTCCTGCGGAGCCGCGCGAGCTATCGGGGGACAGGCCCGCTCGAGTCGTGGGTGTGGCGCGCGGTCGTCAATTCCGCCCGGCGGACGCTGCGGGAGCGTATCCACGAGCCGCTCGAGCGTTCCGCGCAGACGACAGCCGCGCCGGGTGACGACGAGGACGATGAGGATGTCCGCCACGCGATCGCCGCCCTACCCGAGCGCCAGCGCCTCGTGCTCTTCCTCCGCTACTACGCCGACCTCGACTACCGCGCGATCGCGGAGACCCTCCAGATCGAGGTCGGCACCGTCGGCTCAACACTCAACCAAGCGCAGGCCGCGCTCAAGCTTCGACTGACGGAGGCAGGCAGCCGATGAGAGACGAGCTCGTAATCACCACGCTCGCGCGATTGACACCGCCCGCAGACGACGCACTGCCCGATTGGCAGAACGTTCTCGACCGCGCGCAAAGCCCAACCTCTTCCGTCGGCGAGGACGCGTTCCGCCGCAATGGAAGTGGCACGCTCGACCGTCGCTCGCGCAGGCGGGAGCGCCCGCGTCGGGTGCCAAACCGTCGGAAGTGGCTGGCCATCTCAACGCCTCTTGTCGTACTGCTTGGCTCGCTTGCGCTGCTGACGCCGGTCGGGCCGGCGGTCGCGCGCACGCTCGACGGCTTCGCGAGCTGGCTGAGCGGCTCGCCGGGAGAGCCGGCTGCGACCAGCGAGCAGCGAGCGTTCGCTCGCGCGACACGGTCGTGGACGGGGTTTCCGGCCGGAACCGAGTTGCGGCGCCTCGCCGAGACGCGCGCCAGCGGCTCGACGTTCACGCTCTACGGGTTCCGCGGCGCCGGTTCGCTTTGCTTGCGTCTCGACGTCACGGGAGCCGAAGCCGCGCGCGAGCTTTCCTGCCCACCGCTTTCAGAGCTGAAGGCGCGCGAACATCCGGCTCTTGTCGTTGCAGCCGACTACGGCGTCGGCTCGAGCAAGCCAGACGCCAGCGAACGGGCCGTTCACGCTGCCGGCTCCGGCTGCGAGCGTCACCTTTGGCGTCGTCGCCGACGGCATCGAGCACGTTGAGCTCCGCTACAGCAGCGGCAAGACAAACCAAGCGGTCGTCAGCGGGGACGCGTTCCTCGCGGTCAACGACAATCCTCAGGCGGGCGAGCGGGTCACCAGCATCTGGGCTGAAGCGGGCGGTCGGCGTGTAGCGATCCCGTTCGCGCCGACACCGACGCTCTTCGGCGGAGCGCAGACGACGGGGCCGCCGCTCCAAGCCCATGGCCCGGCACGCGTGCAGCGAGTTGTGCACGGCGGCGCGATCCGCTGGCTCGCACGACGCCAACCGCGCGGCATACAAGTCCCAAAGACCGTGCACCACATCGTCGGCGTCCAACCCACCATGATTTTCAGCCGCCAGATCACGCCCGACCCAGCGGCACCTGAGCGGATGGTCGTCAGCGTGCTCCCCGCCGGCGATCGGTACGGCGGCAGGCTGCAGAACCAGCATCAGGTGTGTGCCGAGCTCGTCGGCGGCCGCTACCCCGGGGGCGGCTGCTGGCCCGCCGGACGCCTGTTCTCGACGGCGCCGTTCAGCTGGAGCGTCAACCAACACGACCAGTACGTCACGATCGCAGGCCTCGCCAGCGACGACGTCGCCCGGCTCGCTCTCTATCTTGCAACCGGCGACCGGGTCGCCGTGCCGCTGCACGACAACGGCTACATGGTCGAGGCAGCACGAGCCGCACACCCTTTGCGACTCGTCGCCTACGACAGCCAAGAGCGGGTCATCGGCGTCACGACGTTCAAAGGCGACCTCAACGGGCCGAGAGGGCCGCAGCCAGTCCCAAACGCAAACTGGCGCACGATCGTTCGCAACCAGGTCGGAGAGGTGCTCGTCGCACCCTCCACGAACGGCCGCAGCTGCTACGCGTCCCGGCTGCGCACGGGAGCAGGGACACTCTCCTGCCCGCCGCCTCTTACCCGGTCCGGCCTCGAGGTCAGTGTCTCGAGCGGCCCGGGCGCCGTCACGCTCACCGGCCGTGCCGGTCGCGCCATCGCTCGCATCGTCGTTCGCTTCCGCGACGGCCACAAGGCGACGGTCACCCCGCACAAGGGCTACCTGCTGGCGACCATACCGCATCCCTCAGCCCGCACAGGCCCGGCCAGAACGATCGACTCGATCGTGGGACTGGACGCCTCCGGGCGCGAGATCGCACAGCAGACCTTCACAGAACTTGTCGGCGGGTCCGGAGTCATCCACGCGATCACCCCGGAGGCGATCACGATCGGCGAACACGACGTGCCGGCGCACAACGAGCTCGCCCCCGCTCGGCGGCTACCGATCCGGTCTCCGCGTCCGCTACCTCTGCGAGAACGGATCCCTCACGCTCGTCGGCCGCTCGAGCGCGGGCAACCGCTGGGCCGACCGCACGATCTGGGCCAAAGGGCCGATCACCGCCATCGCCGCAACCTCGATCACGATCCGAAACGAGCTCGCGCCCGCCAACGATCCCGGCGCGGGCAAGCTCACGTGCTCGCTTGCCGACATCTCGCCTTCAATCAGCCGCTACAAGCCTGGACAGCAGGTGCAGGTCTTCTGCTCACACGGCGCGCTCACTGGAATCAACCACCTTCCACTCCGGTGATCTCTGGCGCTGAGCGTCTCTCCTCTCCGCCACCAGCCACTCAGGCCAGGCGACGTGTGCAGGAGTCCGCTTCGTGTCGTATCTGTCACATATCGATTCGTGCCGGCAACATCATCATGGGATGAGACGCATGACCAGACTCAAGAGACGTTCGACGGCAGCCCGAGTGTGCAGCGGGTCAGCCCGCGCTGAACTGTCGGCCGATCGGCACGACGTCGCTGCCGATCTCGTTGCCGGTGGGATCGTGGTCGGTGACGGTGACCGAGCTCTCGCCCGCGACCCACGCGATCGTCCGGGTGCCGCCGGCGCGGAGCTCGTGGGTCCAGGTGCCGCCGGCGGGCGCGGTCGGGAGCGTGTAGCGGCCGCGCAAGCCGACGAGCACACGCTGCTCGTCGCGGGCGCGCTCGCGCACGAGGTTCGTCGCGATCCCGTACAGCCAGGGAAGAGCGCTCGCGTGATAGGGCCGGAAGGAGCCCCGAGCAGCGAATGCGCGCGTGAACGTCTCCTGGGCGCAATCCTCGGCTGCGTCCGCCGGAAGGCGGCGGGCCAGATAGCGGTAGATCGCTCGATGGTGCCGGGTCCGGCAGCGCGCGTGTTATTTTACGTGCGGGCGTAGAAACAAAATAGACAGACACTCCTGTCGCCGCTATTGACTCCCAGCTAAGCAAGGAGCCGAGGTGCCTCCCGCTAGTACACGAGCCGGACGCTACGTGAAACAACGAACCGGCTACGCGGCGTTCATCCCTGCCCCGCTGCCGCCCGACCCGGCCGTGGCGCTCGACGGAACCCTGCAATCGCTTCTCTCGCGGGCCGATCAGGCGGTCGGCAGGCTCGACGGCGTCATCCAGACGGTTCCGAACGCGGACTTCTTCGTCTACATGTACGTCCGGCGCGAGGCAGTCCTGAGCTCGCAGATCGAGGGCACCCAGAGCACGCTCGAGGACCTGCTGGCGGCTGAGCTGGAGCCGCAGCCCGCCTGGCGCCGGCTTCCCCAGGATGTGGATGAGGTCGTCAACTACGTGCGCGCGATGAACTACGGCCTCGCGCGGGTGAACGACCTCCCCCTCTCGCTTCGCCTGATCACCGAGATCCACCGGGAGCTCCGGACCGGCGTGCGCGGAGCGCACCGGCGGCCCGGCGAGTTCCGCGAGTCGCAGAACTGGATCGGCCCCGAGAACGCCACCCTGGCCGAGGCGACGTTCGTGCCTCCGCCGGTTCACGAGATGAAGCAGGCCCTCGACAACTTCGAACGGTTTCTCTACAACGACGAGCTGCCTGCCCTGATCCACGTCGGGCTCGCTCATGCGCAATTCGAGACGATCCACCCCTTCCTGGACGGAAACGGCCGCGTCGGACGACTCCTGATCAGCTTCCTCCTCGTTCACCGGGGAGTCCTGCATCGCCCGCTCCTCTACCTCAGCGTCTACCTGAGGCGGCACCGGGCCGAGTACTACGACCGCCTCACCGCGATCCGCGAGTCCGGCGACTGGGAAGGATGGCTTCGCTTCTTCCTCTCGGGAGTCGCCCAGACAGCCGAGGAGGCGGCGGTCACCGCCCGCGCCATCCTCGACCTTCGCGAACAACACCGACGGCTGATCCAGGAGCACCTACCAGGAGCGAACGGACTGCGCCTACTCGACCTCCTCTTCGAGCGGCCCCTCATTCAGGTGAACCTGGTCAAGAACAGCCTCGGCATCGCCTTCGTGACCGCGAACAAGCTCGTCGAGCAGATGGAGAGCCTCGAGCTCCTCCAGGAGATCACCGGACGACGACGAGACCGGGTGTTCAGCTACACGCCCTACGTCAGCCTCTTCCAAGACGAGCCCCTCGGCGGCGAGAGCGGAGAACTCCAGGAGACCGAGGCCGACGCCGGTGCCTCTCAGGCGTAGACGAGCACGCGAGGGTCGGGCGAACGGACACGCCCAGATGCGTCAAACATGACCGTTCGCGCGCACGGCGTGCCCCCACCGGTGCCCCCCTGAGAGCAGAAAATGCCGTATTTCCAGCGGCGTTCGAATCCTTCACGGCATGGGTCGCCCGGCCCAAGCGTTTCAGTCTCAAGGTGCTCGAAGCTCGTTGGTGGACGCCGACGACCGCTCACCTTCCGCTGAGCTCGGGCGATGCCGCGGAGTGAGCCTGACGGGTGTCGGGGCGGGGTGACGCCGGCGCCGGGAGTACCGGGGCGCCGGTCACCATTCGAGTTCGCGTGAGTTGCCTCGTTCGCGTCACGGGGGTGAGGACGGGGGCTCGCGGTCACTCGGTCGGGGAAGCTCGGGTGTCAGCGATGCGGTGATGCCGTGGCGTTCGATGGCTGCGATGATCTCTGGTTGTCGTTTCTGCCAGTAGCGGGTGACGGTGTCGCACTCGCTGGACAGGAAGGGGTCGTCTGCAACGTCTTCGAGGTAGCCGAGCCCGAGCAGGATCGGGGTGATGGCGCTGTCTGCGTGTTGGGGCCGGTAGCGAGCGATGAAAAGGGAGAGGCCTTCCTCGACGCTGCGGCCGGCCTGCTGTTCGATCGCCATCAGGTCGTAGTAGTCGCGCAGCTGGGCGCGACCGGCGATCGCGTTCAGCTTCATGGCGAGCAGGTCGCCGAGCCCGGCCACGGGCAGGCCGGCGACGAGCACGGTGGGTTCGAGTCGGCGCTCGGGCCGCTCGAGGCCGGCCTGGAGGAACTGCAGCCTGGTTGTGCCGAAGAGGCCGTTGAGCGTCCCGGCCGCTTGCTGGGTGACCGCGAACGGCCCCCGGGAGCGCAGCCGCTGCTGGAGTTCGTCGAGGTCGACGGGCTCGTGGTAGAAGAAGTCGAGGTCGCGGCTCCGGCGGTGGCGGAGGTGGACGGCGATTGCTGTGCCGCCGCCGAGGTATGCCTCGGCGGGCAGCAGCGGTGCGACCTGTTCCCAGGCAAGACCAGTCTCACCCGGCAAAAGCGCGTCGAGCCAGCCCGGGAGGCTCACTGCCCAGCACTTCGGGCGAGGTTGTGTGCAAGTGCCCGCTCCCGCGCCGAGAGGCCGCGATTGCGAGCGGCCTGCTCCCAGTCGGCGCGGGTCAGCGCTCGCGAGCCCCAGGCGAGCCCGTCGAGATCTTGGGTCGAGAGGAGGCGCTCGGCGAGATACCCCCCTTGTCTGCGCACATCGATACGGCTGGGGTCGGCGTTCCAGAACAGGTGCGAAAGCCGAGCCGGCAGCCGGGTCGGACGCGGCGCGGCCGGCCCGGCTGGAAGGCGCACGGCGGCAAGCTGGGGGGCGAGCTGTGGCCAGTCCGCCGCGGTCACCTCGGCGCGGATCAGCTCGAGCTCACGAGCCCGCCCGCTTGCAACCCACTCCTGCTGTGTACGCACGAGCCCGCGACCGCTCAGCGACCGCACGGCCGCCCCAGCCGCCGTCGGGGAGACACCGGCACGGCGGGCGACAGCCCGCACCGACACGAGCCCCCGCGGCGAGCGCGCGAGCGCGGCCAGCACCCGCGTCTCGACCCTGCTCAACCCGTCCACCCGGGGGACGACGCCGAGCTCGACCCGGAGCTCCTCGAGCTGCCGCTCCGACAGCCGCACGCGCCCGCCGGGGCGGCGGGCAACATCGAGGCCGAGGCGTCCGATCGCCCGCTGCACCCGTGGCACGCTCGTATCGAGCCGCCGCGCAACCTCCCCAGCCGACAAGGTGTCCATTTCGTTAGTTTAGCGGATCCGGCCAACCCTCGCGATCCCGCTCACTCGGCGGCGCTGCTAAGGGATTGCTAAGGAAATGGTTGTAGGGCTCCTTTCATGCGCTTCCATCCAAACGCGCGCAAAGTAGCTCAGATCCGCATGACCACTGGGATTGCGGGCAACAGGAAGAACCAGGCAGAAACCGGTCGAAGGCCCCAGTTCGGCTTCCCAAGCCGTAGGCCGAGGGTTCGAGTCCGTTCGCCCGCTTCGACAGCACCATTCTTCTCATCGAGGGCGCTGGTTGGGCGCTGATGATCGGCGGCTTCGCCTGGTACATCTTCGGCTAGCCTGGCCCGCCAGCCCGGCCATGAGCCACAGCATCGGCAACGGTGCTGCTCCCGCGGCGCATATGGTTGGCCCATGACCACCGTCACGGACGACCTGCACGAGGTTGTCGCAGCCATGCTCGGCGAGCCCGGGCGGGTCAGCGCAGGAGACTCCGAGCGGGACCTCCACTCCTCCGACCTCTCCTTCCATCCGCCGCACCGGCCCGACCTCGTCGTCTACCCCGTCTCCACCGCCGAGGTCGCCGGCGTGCTCGCCCTCGCCGACGAGCGCCGGATCCCCGTGACGCCGTTCGCCGCCGGCTCGAGCCTCGAGGGGCACGTGATCCCCGTGCACGGCGGCATCTCGCTCGACCTGACCCGGATGAACGAGACACTGTCGCTGCAACCCGACGACCTCGTCGCCGTCGTGCACCCCGGCGTCACCCGCGGCGAGCTGAACCGGGCGGCAGGTGAGCACGGCCTCTTCTTCCCCGTCGACCCCGGCGCCGACGCCACGCTCGGCGGCATGGCGGCCACGAACGCCGCCGGGACGACGACGCCGCGCTACGGCAAGATGCGCGCCAACGTGCTGGCCCTCGAGGCCGTCCTCCCCGGCGGCCGCGTGATCCGCACCGGCAGCGCCGCCCCCAAGACCTCGGCCGGCTACGACCTCACCGGCCTGCTCGTCGGCTCGGAGGGCACGCTCGGGGTGATCACCGAGCTGACGCTGCGCCTGCACGGACTGCCGGACGTCGCGGTCGCGCTGCGCGTCTCGTTCCCGACGCTCGCGGCCGCCTGCCGCACCGCCGCCACGGCGGTGGCCGCCGGGGCGGCCGTGACCCGGCTCGAGCTCGTCGACGCCGCCACGATCGCCGCCGTCAACGCCTACAAGGGAACGACGTTCCCGGAGGCGCCGTGCCTGTTCGTCGAGGCGGCGGGCAACGAAGGGGCAGTCGAGGCCGACCTGGCGCTCCTGCAGTCGATCGCCGAGTCGGAAGGCGCGCTCGAGCTCGAGGCCGAGCGCGACCCCACGGCACGCGCCCGCCTCTGGCAGGCACGCCACGACGTCGCCTACGCGGTGCAGCACTCGACGCCCGGGTGCAAGCACAAGTACACGGACGTGTGCGTTCCCGTCTCACATCTCGCCGCGGCCGTGGCCGTCGCCCGCGCCGGCGTCGAGGAGCTCGGCCTGCGGGCGAGCATCGTCGGCCACGCGGGGGACGGCAACTTCCACGTCGGCATCTCCGTCGACCCGGACGATCGTGCCGAGCTCGAGGCGGCAGCGGAGCTCGGCCGCAGGCTCGTCGTCGACGCGCTCGCCCGCGGCGGCACGTGCACCGGCGAGCACGGCATCGGCCTGGGCAAGATCGACGCGCTCGAGCAGGAGCACCCCGACCTCCTCCCCCTCTACCGGGAGATCAAGGCGCTCTTCGACCCGAACGGGATCATGAACCCGGGCAAGCTCTTCCGCTAGTCACGCGGTCACGAGCTCCTCCAGCTCGGCCGAGTAGCGCCCGCCGGCCGCAGCCGCGTTGCAGCGCGCCCGGTGCAGGAACGCCGCCTGCGCCGCCTCGACGTTCTCCGTGAAGCCGCCCCACGCCTTCAGGGCCGAGGCCTGTAGCGCCCGCCCGTACGAGAACGAGAGCGGCCACACCCGCCCGTCGAGCCGGTTGATCGCGTCGAGGTTGACGGTCGCCTCGACCTCGGACTGGCCGCCCGAGAGGAAGACGATGCCGGGGACGACCGCGGGCACGTGGCGGCGGAAGCAGTCGAGCGTCGCTGCGGCGATCCGCTGCGGGCTCGCCTGGTCGGCGTTGCCCTTGCCGGGGATGACCATGTTCGGCTTCAGCAGGGTGCCGGCGAGGTCGACGCGCTGCACCGCGAGCTCTGCGTAGAGAGCCTGCAGCGTCCGCGCCGTCGCCCCGTAGCAGGCGTCGAGTGAGTGGTCGGTGTCCATCAGCACCTCGGGCTCCACGATCGGCACGATCCCGGCCTCCTGGCACAGGGCCGCATAGCGCGCGAGCGCCTGCGCGTTGACCCGGACGCAGTACCGGCTCGGCAGGCGCTCGCCGACCGAGAGCGTCGCGCGCCATTTCGCGAACCGGGCTCCCAGCGCGTGGTACTCGGCGAGCCGCTCGCGCAGGCCGTCGAGGCCCTCCGTGACCGTCTCCCCCGGGGCGCCGGCCAGCGGCTTGGCACCCGTGTCCACCTTGATCCCCGGCACGACGCCCTTCGACGCGAGCAGAGCCGCGAACGGCGTGCCGTCGTCGGCGCTCTGGCGGATCGTCTCGTCGAACAGGATCACGCCGCCGACGAACTCCTCGAAGCCCGGCGTCGTGAAGAGCAGATTGCGGTACGCGCGGCGGTTCTCCTCGGTCGATTCGACACCGATCGCGTCGAAGCGCTTCTTGATCGTGCCGGTCGACTCGTCCGCGGCGAGGATGCCCTTGCCGCCCGCGACGATCGACTCGGCGATCTCCTTCAGCTCGTAACCCATCAGCGGTCCTTTCCGAGGCTCGTCAACTTGTCAGAAGGATGGTGGGCGGCGATCCGCCGCACCGTCCCGGACCGGGAGCGCATCACGATCGACTCCGTCTCCAGCCCGGCGGCGCTGACGCGCACGCCGCGCAGCAGCGAGCCGCCGGTGACGCCGGTGGCGGCGACGAAGACGTCGTCGCCGGTGACGAGGTCGTCGGCCGTGAGCACGCGGTCGATGTCGTAGCCGGCGTCGAGGAGCGCACGGCGCTCCTCGTCGTTGCGCGGCCACAGCTTGCCCTGGATCGCCCCGCCCATGCACTTGATCGCCGCGGCCGCGATCACGCCCTCCGGCGTGCCCCCGATGCCGATCATCATGTCGACGCCGGTGGACGGCTGGGCTGCGGCGATCGACGGGGCCACGTCGCCGTCGCGGATCAGGTTCACCCGGGCGCCCGCCTCGCGCAACTCCGCAATGAGGTCGTCGTGGCGGTCGCGCTCCAGGACGACGACGGTGAGGTCACCGACCTCCATGCGCTTGGCGGCCGCCACCGCCCGGACGTTCTCGGTCGGGGACTTCTCGATGTCGATCGCGTGCGCCGCTTCCGGCCCGACGGCGATCTTGTCCATGTACAGCGCCGCCCCCGGGAAGAACATCGAGCCCCGCTCGGCGACGGCGATGACAGTGATCGCACCGGGAATCCCGAGCGCCGTCAGGCGCGTGCCCTCGAGCGGGTCGACGGCGACGTCGACCTCCGGCCCGTAGCCGGCGCCTACCCGCTCGCCGTTGAACAGCATCGGCGCCTCGTCCTTCTCGCCCTCGCCGATGACGACGACGCCCTGCATGGCGACCGTGTTGATCATCCGCCGCATCAGGTCGACTGCGGCACCGTCGGCGGCGTTCTTGTCACCGCGGCCGATCCACCGGGCGGCGCCCATGGCGCCCGCCTCCGTCACCCGCACGAGCTCGAGGGCGAGGTTGCGATCGGGCACGGTCGGGTCTGGCACGGGTGTCACGGCAGCCTCGATCCTACTCCGGCCGGCGCCTCGGCGGCTGCGTCGGACGGCTCCAGCGTGACGACGATCGCGCCTGCCACCACGACCAGCACGCCGCCGGCGAGCGCGGCCGCCCCCACCCGCTCGTCGAGCAGCGCCCATGCGAGCAGGACCGCCGCGACGGGCTCGAGGAACGTGAGGATGCCGGCGCCTACATCCGCTCGGGTGCCTCGACGCCGATCAGGTCGAGGCAGCGCGCGACCACGGTCTTCGTGACCACGCACAGGCCGAGGCGAAACCGCTCGCTCTCCGAGCCGAGCACCTTGTGCCGGTGGTAGAAGCGGTGGAAGTCGTCGGCGACGCGGATCGCGTAGGTCGGGATCGCGTGCGGCCCGCGGCGCTCGGCCGCCTCGGCGGCGATGCCGGGGAACTCGGCGAGGCGCTTGACGAGGTCGCGCTCCTCCGCCGCGAGCGCGATGCCGGCCGGAAGCTCGAGGCCGTGCGCCGTGCCCTCGGGGGACGCGTTGCGGAGGATGCCGGCAATGCGGGCATGCGCGTACTGGACGTAGTAGACCGGGTTCTTCGCCGTCTTCTCGGCCGCCAGGTCGACGTCGATCTCGATCGTCTGGTCGTGGCCGCGCGAGACGAGGTACCAGCGAGCCGCGTCCACGCCGATCTCGTCCACGAAGTCGTCGAGGAAGACCACGTCGCCGCGCCGCTTCGACATCTTCGTCGCCTCGCCGCCCCGGGTCAGGTGCACGAGCTGGTAGATCAGCACCTCGAGCGAAGCACGCGGATGCCCGAGCATCTCGGCGAGGGCCTGCAGCCGTGCCACGTAGCCGTGATGGTCGGCGCCGAGGACGTAGACGAGCCGGTCGAACCCCTTCGCATACTTGCGGCGCACGTAGGCGGCGTCGGCGGCGAAGTACGTCGGCGTCCCGTCGGAGCGGACGAGGACGCGGTCCTTCTCGTCTCCGTGGGCGGAGGTGCGGGCCCACAACGCCCCGTCCGACTCGTACGTGTCGAGCAGCGCCACGGCCTCGGGGATCTCTGCCTCGACGACGCTCTGCCGCTCGTACGCGTCGAAATGGACGCGGAAGCGCTCGAGGCTCGCCTCGATCCGCTCCAGCATGCGCGGCACCGGGTCGCCCGGCTCCTCGGCCAGCCCGGCCACGTACGCGCCCCGGTAGCCGTCCTCGGGTGGCTCCTCGCCGCGTCGCACGGCCTCGACCGACTCGCGAAAGCGATCCATCTGGGCGCCCGCGTCGTTGTAGTAGTACTCCCGCTCGACCTCGTGGCCGGCGAAGGCGAGCAGGCGGGCGACGGCGTCGCCGTACGCCCCGTTGCGCGCCGCCGCCACCGTGATCGGGCCCGTCGGGTTGGCGGACACCATCTCGACCTGCACCCGCTCGGGCGAGGCCGCGGAGCCGCCGCCGAACGCGCCTGCCGCGGCCAGCGCATCGCCCAGCACGGCGGTGAACCACGCATCGTCGAGGAAGACGTTCAGGAAGCCGGGCCCGGCCACCTCCACCCGGTCGACGCCGTCGAGCCCGGCGATCGCACGGGCAAGCTCCTCGGCGACCTCACGCGGCGGGCGCCTCGCCTGCCCGGCGAGCCGCAGCGCCACGTTCGTCGCGTAGTCCCCGTGGGACGGGTCGGACGGCCGCTCGAGCTGGACGGGCACACCGGCGAGCTCGGAGAGCACGCCGGCGAGCCGTTGTACCGGATCAACCTCCAACGGTCGCCCCTGGAGCGAAGAGGTCCTCGAGCCGCCGAATCTCGTCCGGGGTGCCGACGCCGATGAGCACGTCTCCGTGCTCGAGCACGGCATCGGGCGACGGCGTCGTGTCGAACCGGCCGTCCTGCTTGCGGATGGCGATGATCATCGCCCCCGTGGCGTCGCGGACGCGCAGGTCGCGGATCGACTTGCCGCACGACGAGCACTCCGTCGTCACGTCGATCTCCTCGAAGCGGAGCTCGTGGCCGCCCGCGGTCGACACGATGTCGAGATAGTCGGCCACCTGCGGCTTGAGCACGAGGTTCGCGATCTGGAGCCCGGCCGACGAGTACGGCTCGACGACCCGGTCGGCGCCGGCGAGCCGAAGCTTCCGCGCCGCGGAGGCGTCTGACGCGCGCGCGATGATGAACAGGTCCGGGCGCGCGGCGCGCGCCGAAAGCGTGATGTAGAGGTTGTTCTCGTCGGAGTCCGCGCACGCGATCAGCGCCCGTGCATGCGCGAGCCCGGCAGCCTCGAGCCCCGCATCCTCCGTGCCGTCCCCGTGCACGACGAGCGCGCCGTGCTCGACCGCGGCGGAGACGGATTCCTGGTTCGAGTCGAGCACCGCGAAGTCCCGCCCGCTGAGGTTGAACTCCGCGGCGACGCGGCGGCCGACACGGCCGAAGCCGCAGATGATCGTGTGGTCTCGCAACTCCTCGATGGCGCGTTTCCTCCTTCGCTCCCCGTAGACGTCCTGGACCACACCCCGGGTGATCAGCTCCACCACGGCACCAGCAAGGTAGAGGAAGATTGCCACGCCCGAGATCAGCAGGGCGACGGAGAACAGCATGCCGGCGCTCCCCTCGGGCGGCGTGTCGAGCCCCGTCAGCGTCGTCGTCACGACCGAGCGGTAGAGCGAGGCGACCCAGCCCTCGTCCAGGATGAGGTGGAAGCCGACCGTGCCGACGACGAGCAGGCAGCCGAAGGCGACCTGCGCCCCACGAACCGCCTGAGGCTGAAGCGCTCCACGGGTCAATCGTACGGCCCGCGCGTGTCGTCGCCCGTCAGGCGGGAGGCTCGGTCTCCTCCGGCTCGTCCTCGCTGTGATCGTCGCTCTCAGAGGCGCCGGAGCTGTCGGGCTCTGCGGGCTCGGCAGCCTCAGGCTCGTCGTCGCTCTCGCGACTCTTCGGCTGCTCGAGCGTCGCCGACCCGTCGTCTTGCCCTTCGTGGGAGCCGGCGCGCTCGCTCTCCGGCTTCTCGCTCTTCTCCGTCCGGTCCGTGCCCTGCGTGGCCCCCTTGGCGTCCTCGCCCTTCGGCTCGGCGTCGTCGGAGCCGGTCTCCTCCGAAGCCCGCCCCGCGCGTGCCGCGTGCTCTTCGTCGTCGTTCGCGTCGCGGCGCTCCTTCGAGGCGTCCGCGCGCTCGAGATCGTCGTCCGCCTCTCGCGCTCCGGAGCCGGCGCGCTGCCCACGGTCGCCGTCATGCCCGCCGGACTCCTCGGCGTCGCCGTCTTCGCGGGCGCTCGCAGCCGACCGCTCGTCGTCGTCCCGCAGGTTGCCGCCGCCCGGGCGGACGCGAAGCGGTGCGTCCGGCACGGACGTCGAGAGCGTCGACGGAGACCTGCTGCGCGACTGTCTTCACCGGGTCGCGGCCCGTGCCCCGCTCGGCCTCGACGACGCCCACCGATCCCGCCGCCCCGACGGCGACGGCGGCTGCTGCCATCTTGGCCGCCACCGGTGCCCCCGCGAGCTTGGCGAACAGCCCACCGCCGACGGCGCTCGCAGTGACGCCGCCCGCGACCGCGCCGGTTCCCGTCGCGGAGGCTGCGAAACCGGGCAGCGCCTGGGCGATCCCCTCCCGCACGGCGATCGGCACCACGAGGGCACCGCTCGCCAACGGCTTGAGGCTGACCCGGAGGCGCCGGCGGCCGCGGAAGAGCAGCGCTTCGACCGAGGCGCGCGAGAGGCCGAGCGCAGCTCCGACCTCGTCGTAGCGCATGCCGTAGAGGTCGCGCAGCACCACCGCTTCGCGCTGCTTCTCGGGCAGCTCGGCGATCGCCTCCCTGATCTCCTCCACCGCGATACGGCGGTTGACCTCGTCGTGAGGCTCCCGGGCATGGCCGACGTCGTCATCGCGGAGGGGTAGCGGCTCGCGCATCCGCGCGTGGGCTCGGGCGCGACACTCATTGCGGGCGATGGTCGCGAGCCACGCTGCCGGATCGCGCACCGTGCCGCCGCCGAGCAGTGCCTTGAACGCCGAGACGAACGCCGCCTGGGTGGCGTCGTCCGCCTCCACGGGATCGCGCAGGAGCACCCGGCAGAGGCCGTAGACCATCCGGCCGTGCTCCTGGAAGAGCTCGGCCACGTGCTCGCCGGCGGCCCGAGCGGTCGGGTCGCCGGCGAGGCGGATCGGGTCAGTCGCCAACGGAGTGCAGCCTAATCGTCGTCTCCACCGTCTTCATCGTCTTCATGGTCGTCACCGGAGCCCTCGGCCTTGAGGCGCTCGAGGGTCGAGCACACCGTCGATCGTGCGGCATTCCATCTCGACGAGCTGGTTCACCGCGAAACCGGCGAGCGAGAGGCCGGCGGGCACGTCGCAGACGACGCTCTGCGCCGGAGCGGCTCTTGACGGTCAGCGGATCGAGCGACGTGATCGTGCCTTTCACCTCGAGCCCGTCGTCACCGCCGTGCTCGTCGTCGTCGCCGTGCTCGTCGTCGTCCTCGTCCTCACCGTGCGCCTTGCGCAGCGTCCACTGGCCGGCGACGAGATCGCACTTCATCTCGACGAGGTCGCCGACGGCGACGCCCGTGAGCGTCGTTCCGGCAGGGACGACGCAGGTGACGACGACACCCGTGCCGGTCTTGACGACCACGCCGGGCGTGAGGGCAGTGACGATGCCGCGCACCTCGAGAGCTCCTTCCGCTGCGGATTGCGCGCCCGGCGAGCCGACGCTCGTGACGTGACGCCGGTGGCGTCGAGCGACCCGTCGTCGTCGATCTCGACCTCGACCTCGACGCGGTCGCCGGGCTCCGGCCCGCTGCCCGACGAGCTGAGCAGCCGCTGGCGCTTCGGCGTCGCGAGCGAGACGGAGAGGGCACTGCCCCCGGCCGAGAGGACCGCGTGTCCCCTGCCGACGCGGACGACGGTGCCGCGCACGAGCGCCTTGCGCGCCTCGGAGCCGCGCGTGACGCCGAGCGCGACCCGCAGGCCACCGGCGGCGACGCCGGTAGCGGATGACGACACGACGGCCGACGTCCGTCTTCGCGAACACACGAGGTGCCGCGACGGTCATGACGAGCGCCGCTCGGCGCCGCCACGACGAGGCCGCGGTGGGCCTTGTCCTTGGCGACGACGGTGCCGCGCATGGTCTTGGCGCCCGACGCCGGGGTGGCGCCGAGGGCCGTGGGAGCGACGAGCAGAACGAGCGCCGCGCCGGTCAGAAGAACGCGTTTCATGATGAGCTGGTCCTTTCGGAGGAAAAGGTCTCACCATGTACGAGGCGATCGGCGCCAAAAACTTGCGCTCACCGACTCGGGGAATCGCAGTTCCCTCGAACGAGGGACGTCCGAGACGGGCTACTCGGTGATCGTGCCCGTGGCGGCACGCGAGCCGGAGCGTGCGACGGTGATGCCCTCGCGCACGAGAGCCGCCTGCACCTCCTCACGCGCCTTGTAGATGCGCCACTTGACGGTCGCGAGCGTGATCTCGAGCGAGTCGGCGATCTCCGTGTAGGAGAGCCCGACGACGTCGCGGAGCAGAAGGGCCATCTTCAGGTCGACGTTCAGCGCGCCGATCGCACGCCAGAGCGCCTGGATCGTCTCGAAGCGCTCGAACGGCTGGTCGACGACCTCGAGCGGCGGGATGTCGTCGAGGGTCGCCACGTTGCGCGGACGCCGCTCGAGCGCGCGCAGCTCGTCGAGCACCCGGTTCTTCGTCACCTGGAACAGCCACGTCGTGAAGCGCGACCGCAGGGAGAAGCCGGGCAGTCCCTGGTAGACGCGCAGGAACACCTCCTGCGTCAGGTCCTCGGCGAGCGCGCGGTCGCCGACCAGGCGCAGCACGTAGTTGTAGACAGGCCGCTCGTATGCGCGGGCGATGATCGCAAAGGCCCGCTCGTCGCCTCGCTGGGCTTTACGGAGCAGACCGGGATCGGGTTGTTCCAGGGCCAATGCGCGGCGAGCATACAGCCGATCTCGACTTCGATACCAACAATTTACGAGTTGCTGAAATGTCAGCGATTGTCGTCGTCGGCCGGGACGACGAGCAGACTGCCCGTCATCTCCGCCGGAACGGGCAATCCGAGCAGCGTCAGCACCGTCGGAGCCAGGTCTGCGAGCCCGCCTCCCGGGCGCAGGACGACGCCCGCGATCGTCACCACGAGCGGCACGGGGTTGGTGGTGTGGGCCGTGTGCGGGCTCACGCCGTCGGCCTCGAGCAATTGCTCGGCGTTGCCGTGGTCGGCGGTGACGAGGCACACCCCGCCGGCCGCGTGCACGGCTGCGACGACGCGTCCGAGCGCCGCATCGGTCGCCTCGACTGCGGCGACGACCGCCGGGATGACGCCGGTGTGCCCCACCATGTCGGGGTTGGCGAAGTTGACGACGCAGAACGCGTACCCGCGCGCCGACGCGCGCGACCACCTCGTCGGCGACGCCGGCGACCGACATCTCCGGCTTGTGGTCGTAGCTCGGCACGTCCCGCGGCGAGGGGACGAGCACCCGTGTCTCTCCCTCCCACTCCGTCTCGTCGCCCCCGTTGAAGAAATACGTGACGTGGGCGTACTTCTCCGTCTCGGCGGCATGGAGCTGGCGAGCCCCCGCCGCGGAGAGAACCTCGGCGAGCGTGTGCTTCACGACCTGCTCGGGGAAGGCGACCGGGGTCGGTATGTCCTCCGCGTAGCGCGTCATCGTGGTCAGGTCGACGCCGAGGTCGAGCAGGCGGTGCGACAGCTGGCGGCCGCGATCGGGCCGGAAGTTGAAGAAGATGGCGCTGTCGAGCGCAGGGTCGAGGCGCGGGCGGCCGGCCAGGACGATCGGTTCCACGAACTCGTCGGTGACACCCGCGGCGTAGCTCGCACGCACGGCCTCGACGGGGTCGGAGGCAGCGTGCCCGGCCCCGCTGACGATCGCGGCGAGCGCCCGGTCGGTCCGCTCCCAGCGCCGATCGCGGTCCATCGCGTAGTAGCGGCCGACGACCGTGGCGATGCGGTCGGCGGGAAGCGCCGTGAGGTCGGCGGCGGCCGCGTGGGGAGAGACGTCACGCCCGTCGGTGAAGGCGTGGATCCAGGTGCGCTCCTCCATGCCCTCGCGGCGGGCGACCTCGAGGAGCGCCAGAAGATGCTCGAGGTGGGAGTGCACGCCTCCGGTGGAGACGAGGCCGAGCAGGTGCACGGCACCGCCCCGCGCCGCCGCCCGGCGGAACGCGCCGCAAAGCACCTCGTTCTGCAAGAAGGAGCCGTCGCGGACGGCGGCGTTCACGCGCTGCAGGTCCTGGAAGAGGATGCGGCCGGAGCCGATCGTGAGATGGCCCACCTCCGAGTTGCCCATCTGTCCGTCCGGGAGCCCGACGGCCTCCCCGGAGGCCCGCAGCTGCGTGTGCGGATAGCGTGCGCAGAGCTCGTCGAAGACGGGTGTGCGCGCCAGCTCGACTGCGTTTCCCGGCCCGGGCGGGGCGATACCCCATCCGTCCAGGATGACGAGCGCTACGAGCGGGAACCGGCCAGGCAAATCGCTGCGAAGCTGTCGGGGTCGAGGGAGGCGCCGCCGACGAGTGCTCCGTCCACGTCGGGCTGGCCGAGCAGCTCCTCCGCGTTGTCGGGCTTGACCGAGCCGCCGTAGAGCACGCGGGTCGGGTGCAACGACTTGATGAACGCGTGCGCCTCCTGGGCCATCTCCTTGGTCGCCGTCTTGCCGGTGCCGATCGCCCAGACGGGCTCGTAGGCGATCACGAGCTCGCCGTGCCGGGGCAGCACCGCCACCTGCCGGGCAAGCACCTCCTCGGTGCGCCCCGTCTCGCGCTCGGCCTCGCTCTCGCCCACGCAGGCGATCACCTTGAGGCCGGCCTCCAGCGCCGCCTCGGCCCGGGCGCGCACGGTGTCGTCGCTCTCGCCGAAGTACAGTCGCCGCTCGGAGTGGCCGACGAGGGTCCCCTGCACGCCGAGCTCGACGAGCATGGCGGCGGAGATCTCTCCCGTGAACGCCCCCTCCGAACCCCAGTGCACGTTCTGCGCGTAGATCGGCCACTCCTCGCCGACGGCGGCCTCGAGCGAGACGTACGGCGGGCAGAGCACCACCTCGACGCCGTCGGGCGCCTCGAAGCGGTCGAAGAACGCCAGCGTCTCCGCCGGCCCTTTGAACATCTTCCAGTTGCCCGCGATCAGCTTCATCTCATGCCTCCGGGATGGCCGCCACGCCCGGGAGCTCCTTGCCCTCGAGCAGCTCGAGCGAGGCACCGCCACCGGTCGACACCCACGAGACGTCGCCGGCGAGACCGAGCTCCTGGATCGCGCGCACCGAGTCACCGCCGCCGACGACCGAGTAGCCATCCACCCGGGCGACCGCCACGGCCTGCGCGACGGCGTTCGTCCCGCTCGCGAAGGCGTGGCCATTCGAACACGCCCATCGGCCCGTTCCAGAAGACGGTTCGGGCGCCGCGATCACTCCGCGAAGCGAAGCCGTGTCTCCGGGCCGATATCGAGCGAGAACCAGCCATCGGGAACTGCGTCGACGGACACGACGGTGTTCGAGCATCAGCGATCGAAGGCATCGCGGCGACGGATCCGTCGGCAGCTCGACGTGGATTCCCTCCAGTGGAGATTGCGAAGCAAGCTCCACGGCCATCTTGCCGCCGATCAGCACCGTGTCGGCCCGGCCCCCGAGATGCTCCAGCACGGCCAGCTTGTCCTCCACCTTGGCACCGCCGGCGATCAGCACGAAGGGCCGGTCGACGTCGCCGAGCAGGCGCCCCAGGTGCTGCAGCTCCGCCAGCAGCAGCAACCCGGCGTAGGCGGGCAACAGGCGCGCCACCGCCTCCGTCGAGCTGTGCGCCCGGTGCGCCGAGCCGAAGGCG
Source organism: uncultured Gaiellaceae bacterium (assembly GCA_963787085.1). Classification (GTDB taxonomy): domain Bacteria; phylum Actinomycetota; class Thermoleophilia; order Gaiellales; family Gaiellaceae; genus Gaiella. The sequence continues at coordinate 166,356 of CAWBBO010000006.1, forward strand.
TCGTTGACGAAGACGTCGTTCCCGTTCGCGAGCTCGCGCGCGTACCCCACGTCGTTCTTCGTCTCGCCCGGGTGGAAACGGGTGTTCTCGAGCACGTGCAAACGCTCGTCCGGCACGAGCTCGCGCAGACGCGCCTCGACGGGCGCGATCGCGTACCTGGGCCTGTCCTCCTCCGTCTTCGGCCTCCCGAGATGCGAGCACACGGTCACCGCGGCCGCGCCGCGGGCGAGCAGCAGCCGCAACGTCGGGACGGCGGCCCGGATGCGCGTGTCGTCCGCCACGCGGCCGTCCTCGAGCGGGACGTTCAGGTCCGCCCTCACGAGGACGCGCTTGCCCTCGACGGCGGCCGTCTCGACCGAGCGCGGAACCCTCATCTCAGACGAGCTTGCCGGCCAGATCGACGAGACGGCAGCTGTACCCCCACTCGTTGTCGTACCAGCCGAAGAGCTTCACGGTACGACCGTGCACCATCGTCAGCTTCGCGTCGTAGATGCACGAGTACGACGATCCCCGGATGTCGCTCGAGACGATGGGGTCGGGCTGATACTGGAGGATCCCGGCGAGCGGCCCCTCCGCGGCGGCACGGTAGGCCGCGTCGACCTCGTCCACCGTCACCTCGCGGCCCACCGTGACGACGAGATCTGTCAGCGAGCCGGTCGGCACCGGAGCGCGCACCGCCACGCCGTCGAGCTTGCCTTTCAGCTGCGGCAGCACGAGCCCGATCGCCTTCGCCGCCCCCGTCGAGGTCGGGATCAGGTTGATCGCCGCCGCGCGGGCGCGCCGCAGGTCCTTGTGCGGCATGTCCAGGATGCTCTGGTCGTTCGTGTACGCGTGGATCGTCGTCATGAAGCCCGACTCGATCACGGCGAGATCGTCGATCACCTTGGCGAGCGGTGCGATGCAGTTCGTCGTGCACGACGCGTTGGAGACGATGTGGTGCCGGCCCGCGTCGTAGTCGCCGTCGTTCACCCCGAGCACGACCGTGAAGTCCGGGTCGGTCGCCGGAGCGGAGATGATCACCTTCCTCGCGCCCGCGTCCAGGTGCTTCTGCGCCCCCTCACGACTCGTGAAGAAGCCCGTCGACTCGAGCACGACGTCGACGCCGAGATCGCCCCACGGCAACGCCGCCGGATCGCGCTCGGAGAACATCCGCATCTCCTCGCCGCCGGCGCGGATGACCCCGTCGCCGAGCGACACGTCACCGGCGAACGGCCCCAGCAGCGAATCGTACTTCAGCAAATGCGCCATCGTCTTGGCGTCACCCAGATCGTTCAAGGCCACGATCTCCACATCCGCGCCCAGCTGCTGCTGCGCGCGGAAGAAGTTCCGGCCGATGCGGCCAAACCCGTTGATGCCGACGCGAATCCCCATGATCTCTACGTCCTCGCTCTCGATTCGTGGTGTCTGAGTCGAGTCTAACGAGGCAACCAAGCGCGACCCTCCCCCAGCTTCCACGGATCGCCGCGCGTTTCTTCCACAGGAAAGTTGAGGAATCGCCCGGTGGGTCTCATACTGCCTCGGAGGTGGGCTCGCGCTCCCGGTCGGTGGATCCAGACCCCGTCCGCCGCCTGGTCTTGGAGCGCGCACGTCGGGGGAGGAGATCGTCCTCGGAGCTCCTCCCCCGGCCCGCCTGAGCTGGTCCGCAGATCCAGGATCCCCGAGCGGGATCCTGGATCGCGAGAACCCCCAACAGCCGGGAACCGACGGTTCCCCGTGACCCCTCCCTTCTGGAACAGGATCGCGGACAGGGGTTACTGGGCGGCTAGCTCGACGATCCTGGCCAGGCGGCGCTGCATCGCGGCCTTGGTGGCGGGCGGGGAGGCGTGCGCTGCGAGCTCGCGCAGGGACAGCTCCGGATGCCGCAGCCGCAGCTCCGCCGCCTCGCGCAGCCGGTCCGGCAGCCCGCCGATCGAGCTGTCGGCCTGCAGCCGCCGCGCTGCCGCAAGCTGCTCCTGGGCCGCCCTGGCCGTACGGACGAGGTTCGCGTGGTCGGCGTTCGCAAGCCGGTTCGCCTCGGCGCGCATCTCCGCGATGACGCTTCGCTCCTCCAGCGCGAGCACGGCGTCGAGGGCGCCGGCGGCGACCAGGCAGCCTTCGATCTCCTCCCACCCCTTGGCATAGGCGACTGCATGCGACTGACGCTCGGCAACCCGCAGCCTCACGTCCTCGACGTGCGCGACGCTGCGGAGGAAGGTCGCCCCGGCGAGCGTCGGCGTGCGCAGCTCGAGATGCGGCGAGCGAGGCCCCGACAGCGAGCCCGCGCCGAGGAACGCGCCGCGGAGGTAGGCGCCCCGGCAGCATTCCCGTGCCACGACCCGGCCCGGAGGCTTCTCGAGCGGAAGACGGAGCGCGTCCAGCACACCGGCCTCCTCCAGCACCTCGAGCGCCTCCGTGGTGCCGTCGACGTGCAGCTGGTAGCGGGTGGCGCCGTCGAACGCCCTGCGCGTGTACGTCCGGATCTCGGCGTGCACGCGCAGCTCGGCGAGGAGTGCGAAGGCCCGCCTCGCGACGGCGGAGCTCGCGAGGTCGAGGTGAAAGGAGACGGCCCCGCGGCCCCGCAGATGCAAGGCCCCCGCCGTGTGGAACAGGGCCGAGATCTCCGCCAGCCGGTCACACCTGCGGGTGGGAGCGATCGCGGCGAGCTCCGCCCGCACGTTCTCGGCGAGCGTCCCCGCGCTCACAACACGACACCCTCGAGCGCGAGCAGCCGGCGCTTGAGCCCGACGCCGCTCGGCCCGTAGCCGCCGATCCCGTCGGAGGCGACGACCCGATGACACGGCACGATCAGCGCAAAGCGGTTCTCGGCGCAGAACGACCCGGCCGCGCGTGCGGCACCGGGCCTGCCGGCGAGTGCCGCGAGCTCGCCGTAGCTCACGGTCTCCCCCCAGGGAACTGCGCGCAGGGCGGCAGCGAGCTCCTGCTGGAAGGCGGTCGCCCAGGCCAGGTCGATCGTGACGTCGGCGTAGTCGGTCCGCTTGCCTGCCAGGTGCGCCACGAACCGGCGACACAGCGCCGGCACACCGTCGGCAACGTCCTGCGGCACGCTCTCCGGTGGAGTGAGATGCAGCTCTCGGGAGGCCAGCTCGTGCTGGACGACGACGCCGTCGTACGCCCACACCTCCCCCACACCGAAGCCGGGAGCCTCGTAGACGTGCCTCATCACGTGCACGCAGACGAGAATACAATCGGGTCGATGACGGCCCCAGGCATCTTCCGTCCACCGGCGGCGGCGAACGAGCCGGTCAAGGCCTACCTGCCGGGCTCGCCCGAGCGCATCGAGCTGAAGGCGCGACTGGAGCAGATGTCGGGCGAGCGCGTGCATATCCCCATGGTGATCGGCGGCGAGCGCGTCGAGTCCGGGACGACGTTCACAGCGGTGATGCCGCACCGGCGCTCGCACGTCCTCGCCGACGTCGAGCGCGGCGACGCCTCGCACGTGGAACGGGCGATCGCAGCGGCCCGCGCCGCGCACCGGGACTGGTCGCGGACGCCGTGGCACGAGCGTGTCGCCGTCTTCCTCCGCGCCGCCGAGCTCCTCGCCGGGCCGTGGCGCGCGACGCTGAACGCGACGACGATGCTGAACCAGTCGAAGACCGTGCACCAGGCCGAGATCGACGCGGTCTGCGAGTCGATCGACTTCTTCCGCTTCAACGCCGACTACCTCGTCCGCATCTACGAGGAGCAACCCGCCTCCTCCCCCGGGGTATGGAACCGGATGGAGTACCGCCCGCTGGAAGGATTCGTCTTCGCCGTCAGCCCGTTCAACTTCACCGCCATCGGAGCGAACCTGACGACCTCCCCGGCGATGATGGGCAACACGATCGTGTGGAAGCCGGCCTCGACGGCGGCGGCCTCGGCCTGGTACACGATGCGCCTGCTCGAGGAGGCGGGGCTGCCGCCCGGCGTGATCAACCTCGTGTTCGGCGCCGGCGCGGACATCGGCGACGCCGCCCTCGCGAGCCCCGAGCTCGCAGGCGTCCACTTCACCGGCTCGACAGGCGTCTTCCATTCCATCTGGGGGACGATCGGCCGGAACATCGCCGGCTACAGGAACTACCCGCGCATCGTCGGCGAGACCGGCGGCAAGGACTTCATCCTCGCCCACCCTTCCGCCGACCCCGACGCGATCAGTACCGCAGTCATCCGCGGCTCCTTCGAGTACCAGGGCCAGAAGTGCTCGGCCGCCTCGCGGCTCTACATCCCCTCGAACCTCTGGCCCGCTGTGCGCGACCGGCTCGCCGACGAGGTCGGCTCGATCCGGATGGGCGACGTGAGCGACTTCACCAACTTCATGGGCGCCGTCATCGACGGCACGTCCTTCGCGACCCAGCAGGAGGCGATCGCGGAGGCACGCGCCGCCGGTGCGGAGATCGTCGCCGGCGGCGGCACCGACGACAGCGACGGCTGGTTCGTCGAGCCCACCGTGATCAAGACCGACGATCCCGCCTTCCGGCTGATGCGCGACGAGCTCTTCGGGCCGGTCGTGACCGCCTACGTCTACGACGAGCAGCGCTGGGACGACACGATCGACCTCGTCGACGCCACGAGCCCCTACGCGCTGACCGGGGCCGTCTTCTCGAACGACCGCTACGCGCTCGCCGACGCCCAGTCGCGGCTCCGCTACGCAGCAGGCAACTTCTACGCGAACGACAAGCCCACCGGCGCCGTCGTCGGCCAGCAGCCGTTCGGAGGCGCCCGCGCGTCGGGCACGAACGACAAGGCCGGCTCGATGTGGAACCTGATCCGCTGGGTCAGCCCACGCACGATCAAGGAGACCCTCGTGCCGCCGACGGACTACCGCTACCCGTTCCTGCAGCCGGACGAGTAACCGTCACCGGACCGGGCGCACGGGCTACCGTGTGCCCCCGTGGACAGGGTGCTCGACGCGATCCAGGCCTTCTGGGACACGCTGGCATCCGTCCAGCCGCTGCCACTCGCCCTCGCGATCGCGTGCCACGTCGTCAAGCTCGCGTGCACGAGCCGTGCCTGGCGCAACGTTCTCGCCGCCGCCTACCCGGGCGCGCGCGTGCGCTGGCGCTCGATCTACGCCGCGTACGCCGCCGGCGTGGGCGTCAACGCGATCTTCCCGGCCCGCGCCGGCGACGTCGTCCGGCTCTTCCTCGCCCACCGCGCCGTCCCCGGAGCGACCTACGCCACGCTGCTCGCCTCGACGCTCGTGCTCACCATCGTCGACTTCTCGTTCGCGCTCGGCCTGTTCGTCTGGGCCCTGACCGAGGGGGTGCTGCCGGGCCTCGACGTGCTGCCGACGTTGCCGAGCTTCGACTTCGCCTGGTTCCTGCGTCACGAGCTCGTCTCGGAGTTCATCCTCGCCCTCCTTGCCGCCGGTCTCGTGATGCTCGTCGTCTGGATCCACCACCGCTCGCGCGAGCTGCGCGAGCGCGTCGCCCAGGCGTTCACGGTCGTCCGCACCCCTGCCCGCTACGTGCGCACCGTCGTCTCCTGGCAGCTGTGCGACTGGGCGCTCAGGCTGACGACGATCTGGTTCGTCCTCGACGCCTTCGGCATCGAGCAGAGCCTCCACAACGTGCTGCTCGTGCAGGCCACGGCGAGCCTCGCGACGCTCGTCCCCATCAGCCCCGGCGGGATCGGCACCGAGCAGGCGTTCCTCGTCTACGTCCTGCGCGGGCAGGCGCCTCGCACGACCCTGCTCGCGTTCAGCGTCGGCATGAAGATCACGCTCACCGTCGTCAACGTGATCGTCGGGTTCGCCGCTCTCCTCGCGACCCTGCGCACGCTGCGGTTCCGGCAGGCGACAGCGCCCCGCGCCACGGAGAGCCCGTAAGACGCTCCCCGCGCACCAGCCCTACGCCGGCCCGGTCTTGTGCAGCTGCGCGTAGACCGCCCGGGCGGTCTTCGCCGGCAGCCCCGGCACCGCCTCGAGCTCCTCCTGCGAGGCTTCGAGAAAGCGGTCGGCGGAGCCGAAGTGCTGCAGGATCGCGCGCCGGCGCGACGGCCCGACGCCGTCGAGCGTGTCGAAGATCGAGGCGAACGCGCGTGTGTCGCGCCGCTGCCGGTGGTAGGTGACGGCAAACCGGTGCGCCTCGTCCCGGATCGCCTGCAGCAGCTGCAGGCCCGGGTCGTGGCGATCGAGCCGTACCGGCGCCGGCTGCCCCGGCACGAAGACCTCCTCCTCCCTCTTCGCGAGCGCGATCACCGCCACACGAGGTACGTCCGCCGTCGCGTGCATCGCCTCGAGCGCCGCCGCGAGCTGTCCCTTGCCGCCGTCGATGACGACGAGGTTCGGCACCGAGCCGAAGCTCTCGTCGTAGCGGCGCGGATCGGAAGCGTCGCGCAGGCGTGCGAAGCGCCGGCCCACGACCTGGCCGATCGACGCGAAGTCGTCCTGGCCCTCGAGCCCACGCACCGCGAACGAGCGGTAGTGCGAGCGTCGCGCCTGGGCGTCGACGAACACGGTCATCGCTGCCACGATGTCGCGGCCCTGGATGTTCGAGATGTCGAAGCACTCGATTCGCACCGGCAGGCTCTCCAGGTTCAGCGACTCGCGCAGGCTCTCGAGCGCATGGATGCGGCGCAGCCGCTTCTGCTCTCCCACGGTGGCCTCGTGCTCGAGCGCGTGGCGTGCGTTCTCGTCGGCCAGCTCGGCGAGACGCCGCTTCTCGCCCCGGGCGGGGGCACGCACCTCGACGGCGGCGCCTCGCAGGTCGCCGAGGAAGCCTGCCAGGGCGTCCGTCTCCGTGATGTCGACGGGGACGATCACCTGGGGTGGCACGGTCGGCGCCGCCGTGTAGTACTCGAGGCAGAAGGACTCCAGGATCGTGGCGCGATCGTGGCCTTCGACGTTCTCCAGGTGGAACGAGTAGCGGTCGATCAGCTTTCCGTCGCGCAGGGGGAAGACCTGCACGACCGCCCGGTCGCCCTCCCCCGCGATCCCGATCACGTCGACCGTGCCGACGGCACGTGTGTCGGCCGCCTGCCGCGCGGCGAGGCTCTCGATCGCGAAGAGCCGGTTGCGGTACCGGGCAGCCTCCTCGAAGCGTTCCCCCGCGGCCGCGTCTCGCATCTTTCCCTCGAGCTCGCGCACGATCGTCCGTGTGTCGCCGGAGAGGAAGCCGATCACGCCCTCGATCACGGCGCCGTAGTCCTCGCGCGAGATCGCGGCGATGCACGGCGCGGAGCAGCGCTCGATATGGAAGTCGAGGCACGGGATGCCGGAGTGGCGGCCGGGCTTGGGGCCCTCGCACGGCCGGAACTGGAACACCCGGTTGAGCACGTCGAGGGTCTCCCGCACCTTCTTGGCGTTCGCGTACGGACCGAAGTAGACAGTGCCGCGCCGGTGCCGCTCGCGCGTGAACATGACACGCGGATACTCGTCCGAGACTGTCACCGCGATGTACGGGAACGACTTGTCGTCCCTCAGGCGCACGTTGAACGGAGGCCGGTGGCGCTTGACGAGATTCTGCTCGAGGTGGAGCGCCTCCGCCTCCGTCGAGGTGACGATCACCTCGATCCGGCGCACCCGCTCGACCATGCGGTCGATGCCGGCGCGGCCGTCACCCTTGTTGAAATAGCTGCGCACGCGGGCGCGCAGCGACTTCGCCTTGCCGATGTAGAGCACGTCGTCGTCGGCGTCTCGAAAGAGGTACACGCCCGGCCCGCGCGGCAGCGACCCGAGCTGCTCGCGAACCGGTTCGTCCATGCTGGCTAGCGTATCCGTCGCATGTTCCGCCGCCTCCTCGCCGTCGCCTCGCTCCTGCTCGTGATCGTGCCCGCGGCACAGGCGGGCGGGCCGGCAATGGCCTTCGGCGCCGCCGAGGACTTCGTGCGCTCCCCCGATCTCGTCTCCACGAAGGCGCGCCTGACCGTGCTGCGCCTCGCGGGCTTCACCTCCGTGCGCGTCACCTCCCAGTGGCTGCCCGGCCAGTTCGCGCCGCCGGAGCCGGAGCTGCAGATCCTGCGCAACGTCGCGGCTGCAGCCCAGCTGTCGGGCGTCGGGGTGTACCTGTCGGTGTATCCGCCGGGATCGCGCTCGACGCCGCTCACACCGGAGGCACGGGAGCAGTTCGCCGCCTACGTGACCGTGCTCGTCCAGCAGCTGCCGTACGTGAAGGACGTGATCGTCGGCAACGAGCCCAACCTGAACCGGTTCTGGCTGCCGCAGTTCAACCCCGACGGCACGAACGCCGCCGCGCCCGCCTACGTGGCGCTGCTCGCCCGCACGTACGACGCGATCAAGGCCGTGGCCCCGGCGGTGCGCGTCTGGGGCGGCGCGCTCGCCCCCCGGGGCAACGACCGGCCGAACACGGCGCGCGACACGCACTCTCCGGTCGTCTTTCTCCGAGACATGGGCGCGGCCTACCGCGCGAGCAACCGGGCGGAGCCGATCATGGACGGCCTCGCCTTCCACCCGTACGCCGCCTCGTCCGGCCAGGCGCCCGACGTGCCCCACCCGCGGTCGACGACGATCGGCCTCGCCGACTACGACCGTCTCACGGCCACGCTCGGGCAGGCGTTCGACGGCACCCAGCAGGCCGGCTCGACGCTGCCGATCCTCTACTCCGAGTTCGGCGTCGAGTCCCGGATCCCCGCGGGCAAGGCGCACGCGTACACCGGCAGCGAGCCGGCCACCACGAGGCCCGTCGACGAGACGACGCAGGGCCAGTTCTACGGTCGGGCGCTGCAAGTGGCGTTCTGCCAGCCGAACGTCGTCGGCCTCTTCTTCTTCCACTCGCAGGACGAGCCGGCGCTGCCGAGCTGGCAGTCAGGCGTCTACTACGCGGACGGCACGCCGAAGGCGAGCCTGTTCGCGGTACGCGACGCCCTGGCCCGCGCCCGCGGGGGATCCGTGGCGCGCTGCGACGGCCTCTCGCTGGACGTGGCGGCGACGCGGCTGCGCTTCCCCTCGCAGGCCGAGCTGTCGCGGGGCAGGCGCGATGCGACGTTCGTCTGCGAGCTCGACTGCGCGTGGGAGCTGCGGGTGACGCGCGTCGCCGGCGGTTCCACCCCCGTGCGGCTGCGGGGCTACGGCCGGGCCGGTGTCCCGATCGTCGCCTCCTTGAGCGGCCGCAAGCTCGGCACGGGCGCCGTCCGCTTCGCGCTCACGCTCACGCACCCGGTTCACCCCGGCGTGCCCGTCACGCGCGAGAGCCGCGTGCTCAACCTCCGCTAGGCTGCGCGTCCGCGTACCATGGAGCGCGTGGGCAACGACGCGGGCAAGCCCGCCTACGAGCGCATCGAGGGCGTCCAGGTGGGCCAGTACGTCTCCTACCGCTTCTTCAAGGTCGATCCGGCCTGGCGACGGCTGCCGCTCGAGGAGCGCGCCGCCCACAAGGACGCCTTCGCCGACGTCGTCGACGACTGGGCCGGGCGCATGGAAGGCCTGCGCGCCTACAACGTGTCGGGCGTCCGGGCCGAGGCGGACTTCTTCCTGTGGCAGATCACGGAGCGCTACGACGACCTGCTCGAGCTCGGCGCCGCGCTCAACGGCACCGCCCTGGCCGGCTGGCTGACGACGCCGTACTCGTACCTCGCCACCACGAAGCCGTCCGTGTACACGGACAAGAAGCGCGTGCGCCAGGGCAAGGTGATCCCGCGGGAGGCGCCCTACCTCGTGGTGTATCCGTTCGTGAAGAAGCGCCCCTGGTACTTCCTCACGTTCGAGGAGCGGGCCGACGCGATGAGGCAGCACGCCGAGGTGGGCGGCAAGTTCGTCACCGTGACGAACCACACGACGTACTCCTTCGGCATCGACGACCAGGAGTTCATGCCGGCGTTCGAGTGCGAGGAGCCTGCCGACTTCATGCACCTGATGATGACGCTGCGGGAGACCGAGGCGTCGCGCTGGACGGAGCGCGACACGCCGATCTTCGTGGGGGCGCTCGCGCCCGTGCGCTCCGCGCTCGACGCCCTGGACGGCGCCGCAGCCACCGTTCCCGCCTCGCCGTAGGGGCGAGGCCATGCCTCGCCCTCACCGCGCCGTTACGCGCGGTAGGTGTGCTCGGCGCGCCAGACGCGGACGACCGTGACGGCGCAGGCGGCAAGGACGAGGAAGAACGCGAGCACGTCGAGGCCGGTCGGCGTCAGGCCGATTGCCGCGCCGACGTCGACGACGGCCAGCGCGACGGCGCCGTAGAACATCCGGCGGTTGTGCTCCGACCATGCCTCCAGGTCGCCGCGACGCTCGCGCCAGACGAGGAAGAGGAAGAACGCGACCGCGAGGAAGAAGGCGATGCGCAGCAGCCCGCCGGTGGTCGCCAGCACAGGCTCGAGGGAGAACAGCACGACGACGACCGAGATCGCGGCCACGATCGCGAGCCCGCGCGCCAGGCGATTCTCGAGCAGCCGTCTCATGCGCCGGTCATGTAGGCGCGGATGCCGAGCGCGGCAGCGACGAGTGCGGAGGCGGAGAACCACAGCAACCGCCTGCGCGGGTCGGCCGGAGCGTAGAACCAGGGAGACAGGACGACCCCGAGCGCGACGGCCCCGTAGACGTAGTGCAGCTCGTCGGTCGCCCGGTAGTCGCCGGACAAGAGCAGCAGGCCGAACGCCGCCTGCGCCACGAGCAGGGTCTGCGGTAGCGAGAGCAGGTGGATCGTGAGACCGCTGACGGCGCCGCCGCGGCGGTAGCTCCAGAGCCCAACGACACCGGCGAGAGCACAGCCGGCGATGACGGCGAGAGCCAGGTAGCGGTGGGCGTCGAGCACGTCGCGAGCGTACCGTCGGAGGCTAGGCTGGTGGGACGACACCGACCCGAAGGAGCACCCGATGATCGAAGCAGGCGCGGCGGCCCCCGACTTCTCGTTGACGAGCGACGCAGGCGAGACCGTCTCGCTCTCGGCGCTCAGAGGCAAGCCCGTGGTCCTGTACTTCTATCCCAAGGACGACACGCCCGGGTGCACGAAGCAGGCGTGCGGGATCCGCGACGCCTGGGGCGAGTTCGAGCGTCGCGGCGCCGTCGTGCTGGGTGTGAGCCCGGACGACGAGAAGTCGCACGTGAAGTTCCGCGACAAGTTCGAGCTGCCGTTCCCCCTGCTCGCCGACACCGCCCACGAGACCGCCGAGGCGTACGGCGTCTGGGTCGAGAAGAGCATGTACGGCAAGAAGTACATGGGCGTCGAGCGCTCCACCTTCGTCATCGACGCCGACGGGAAGGTGACCAAGGTGCTGCGCAACGTGAAGCCGGAGACGCACGCCGACGACGTGCTCGCCGTGCTGCCCTGAGTCAGGACGGCGCCGCCGCGCGGTTCCGCTCGAACTTGTGCCAGCCCTTGTCGCCGCGCAGGAACCGCCATGTCCCCTTCAGGCGCGCCCACGCCATCACCGGCCGGTACGCGAGCAGGTCGAGCGGGGCCAGGAGGGTCAGCCAGACGAGGTCGCGCAGCCGGTAGGTGCGCGACTGCACGTCGCTCGCCAGGATCGCCGCGGCCGTGAGGGAGGCGTTGAGGAACCCGAGCGTGCCGACGACCAGGGCGAAGACACTCCAGTCGAGCACGCCGAGGAAGGCCGCGGCGGGGATGGTGACGAGCGCCAGCACCTCGAACAGCGGCGCCAGCACCTCGGAGAGCAGGTAGAACGGAGCGCCGACGAGCCCGACGGCGCCGTAGCGCGGATTGAACAGCAGGCGCCGGTAGTGCACCACCGTCTCGATGATCACGCGCTGCCAGCGCTCACGCTGCGAGACGAGCTTGCGCACCGTGTCCGGACCCTCGGTCGTGGCGATGTTGTCGGGCAGGCAGATGATCTTGTAGTCGCGCTTCTCCCTCCGCATGCGCTCGTGCACGCGGTAGGTGAGCTCGATGTCCTCGCACGAGAACCCCGGCTCGTAGCCGCCCACCTCCTCGAGCACGTCCTTGCGCCACACCTGGAACGCCCCCGGTGCACACAGCATGAAGTCGAGCCGCGACCAGGCGAGGCGGTTGTTGAAGAACGCGCGCATGAAATCGAGCTGCTGGAACGCGATCAGCGGCTTCCACCCGATGCGCCTGCTGCCGACCGGCTCCGACATCGTCTGCACGGCGTTCTCCGCCACCGTGAGGAAGCTGGCGACGCCGATCACCCGCGCCGGGTCCTCCACCACCAGGCGCATCGCCTTGAGCAGCGCGTCGCGCTCGAAGATCGTGTCCGCGTCGACGCAGCACACGTAGCGCGAGCGTGCCACGTTCAGCCCAGCGTTGAGGCCGTCCGCCTTGCCGCCGTTCTCCTTGTCGACGACGAGCAGCCGGGGCTCGACGGCGCTGCGGAACACCCCGTGCACCTCTGCGCTCGGGAACAGGCTGCGGGTGAACAGCTCGTAGGGCTCGAGCGCGTAGGTGTCTGCCAGCACCTCCATCGTGCCATCGGTGGATCCGTCGTTGACGACGATCACCTCGAACTCGGGGTAGTCGAACGTGAGTAGCGAGCGCACGCTGTCGACGATCGCGGTTTCCTCGTTGAACGCAGGCGCAATCACGCTCACGGGGATCGTGAATCGCGAGGCGGCGATCGTGTCGTAGTCCTCGGCGGCGCTCTCGTGGCGTCGGAGGCGATTCTCGAACGCGCCCACGACGACGAGCAGGATGTACGCCGCGTACACCACGGCGAGGTACGCGACGCTCACGACGACGGCGGCGAGGAGGAGCCGCTCGGCGCTCACGTCACGCGACCTCCTGCTCGGGCAGGGCGGGGGCGTCGGCGGCGCGCCTCAGCGCCAGGCGGCGCATGCGCTCGCCGCCGGCCGCGAAGATCTGCTCGAGCAGGGCGTGGTCGCGCCCGCCCGCGATCAGTGCGTCGACGTAGCCGACGTCCTGCAGCACCTCGGCGGCGCCGTTGCGCGCGAACGCGTCGCCGTCGTCCAGCGTCTGCCGCAGCACGTCGGCGGCGCCGAGCCCGAGCGTGCGCAGAGCATCCTTGGCCGCCGAGCGCACCCACCAGCGCTCGTCGCCGAGCAGGGGCACGACGCGGGCCACGTCAGCGGAGGCACCGAGACGTCCGACGGCGCGCGCCGCGTGTACGCGCACGAACCACTCGGGGTCGTCGAGCAGCCGGAGGGCGGCTGTGAGAGGACGCTTCCCACGTCGCCCGGCGAGAGTCTCCACCGCGGCCGCGCGCACGTTCGCGTCCGCATCGGCGGTGCGCGCCACGAGAGCGGGTGTCGCCAGCGTCGGATAGGGCGCGAGCAGCGTCGCCGCCCAGAAGCGGATGCCGGCATCCTCGTCGTCGAGGAGACCGGCGAGCAGCGGTCCCGGCGCCGGCGCGAGCCGTTCGAGCTGCGCCGCGACGCGAGACCGATAGTAGGTCCCTTGCCGGAGCGCCGACACGAGCTCCGCCACGGCCCACGGAGTGCCAACGTCGCCGAGCGAGCGCACGGCGGCTCCGGCGACCTCGACGTCACCGTCCGCCAGCGCCTCCGGCAGCAGCGTGCGGCAGGCCGGGTGGTTGCTCCGGGCGAGCGCGCGCAAGGCGCGGATACGCCGCCACTTCGCGGCCTCCGTGCGGCCCACGCGTTCGGCGTGCCGCAGCAGGCGGCGCTCCGCACGGCTGCCGCGCTGCGGCGGTGCGGCGGGGTGTGAGCGCCGGCGCCGGTCGAACCCCGCGCGGCCGACGATGGTGGCGAGCGCGAGCGCGAGCCACAGCAGCACCGAAGCGACGAAGACAGGGATGAGCTGCCCTGCGTGAAGGCCCATGCAAGAGACGTCGGCGCGCACGCGGGCACGGCCCTCCCCCGGAAGGGGGACGGCCGCCGCGGGCGAGGCATGGCCTCGCCGAGGAACCACGTCAGGGCCGGGCCATACCCGGCCCGCTACCGCCACCTCCGTGCGCCCATCGCGCCCGCGGGCGAGGCATGGCCTCGCCCCTACGGGGGTGTCGCTCTTCATATGTGTGGAGCCGGGTGTCTCCGTGGGAGACACCCGGCTCCACACATGCGGATGAGAGGACTTGAACCTCCACGCCCTTACGGGCACACGGACCTGAACCGTGCGCGTCTACCAATTCCGCCACATCCGCGCGGCCGTGGGATTCTAGCGGCCGACCGGCGGGTCGGAACGCGGGCAGCGGCGACGGTTCCGGCATGCTTGCGACAGCGCTTCCGCCGTGAACGGCGTCTCATCCTCCATGCAGCGAATGCTCACCCTCACCTGCGCGCTCCTCTGCCTGCTCGCGCTCGCCGCAGGCGGACAGGCGCGGACGCCGGCGAGCGCCGGCGAACGGATCGAGGTCGTCGTCGTCCTCGCCGCGCCCTCGCTCGCCGATGCGACCGGGCCTCGCGCACATGCAGCCGCCCGTATCGCAGCCGAGCAGCGCCGCTTCGTGCGGGCGCTCGACGCGGCGGTGCCGGCGGCATCGGTGCGCTGGCGCTACCGGCTCGTCGTCAACGGCCTTGCCGTCGTCCTCCCGCGAAGCGCAGTCGGCCGGCTGCGCTCACTCGCCCCGGTACGCGAGGTGATCGCAGGCGTGACGTACGAGGCACGCCGCAGCACCAGCCCGCACGTGACCGGTGCACAGCGGCTCTGGGTCCCGGGCCTCGACAACGCCGGGGAGGGGATGAAGATCGCCGTCATCGACGACGGCGTCGACCAGCGGCACCGCTTCTTCGACCCCGCGGCCTACACGATGCCCGCCGGCTATCCCAAGGGCCAGCACGCCTACACGACCGCCAAGGTGATCGTGGCACGCGCCTTTCCGCCGCCCGGAGCGACGTGGAGGAACGCGTCCAAGCCGTTCGACCCGCTCAACTCGGAGCACGGCACCCACGTCGCGGGGATCGCGGCGGGCAACCCGAACACTCCGGCATCCGGCGGGAACCGGATCTCAGGCGTCGCGCCACGGGCGTACATCGGCAACTACAAGGCTCTGACCGTGCCGACGGACGCGGGCGTCGGTCTCGACGGAAACGCGGCGGAGCTCGTGGCTGCGATCGAAGCGGCCGTCGCAGACGGCATGGACGTGATCAACCTTTCGATCGGCGAGCCCGAGGTGGAGCCGTCGCGCGACCTCGTCGCCCGGGCGCTCGACGCGGCCGCTGACCTCGGTGTCGTGCCGGTCGTCGCCGCCGGCAACGACTTCGGCCCGTTCGGCCGGGGTCCGTCTCCTCACCGGGATCGGCCGCCAAGGCGATCACGGTCGCCGCCGTCGCAGCCGGCGCCCAGTCGAACGTCGTCGCCGACTTCAGCTCCGCCGGCCCCACCCCGACTGTCGCTGCGGCTGAAGCCCGACGTCAGTGCTCCGGGGGTCGGCATTCTCTCGTCCGTCCCGGACGGCTGGGTGTCGATGTCGGGGACGAGCATGGCCGCTCCGCACGTTGCGGGCGGCGCCGCGCTGCTGCTGGAGCGGCACCCGGAGTGGACAGTGGCGCAGGTGAAGTCTGCGCTCGTCGGAACAGCCGACCCGGTGCGTGCGTCGGCCGCCGCGTCGGCGCAGCAAGCGCCCCCGACGCGAGCGGGCGGCGGTGTCGTCGACCTTCCCGGCGCCGACGTGCCGCTGCTCCTCGCCACGCCCAGCGTCGGTGTCGTTCGGCCTCGTTCGTGCTGGATCCGCTCCCACCGCGACGGTCGCCCTCGCCGACGCGGGGCTCGGGGCAGGCACCTGGGCTGCGACCGTCGAGCTGGCGGTCGCTCCGCCGGGCACCGGCCTGCCGCTGCCCCCCACCGTCGAGGTACCCGGCACACTCGTCCTCGCGCCGTCCGTGCCCGCAGGCGCACTCGAGGGAGACCTGAGCGGCTGGGTGACGCTGACGCGCGGGACGGACGTGCGCAGGATCCCGTTCTGGCTCCGGGTCGTCCGGCCCGCGCTCGAAGGCGCGCCCTCGCGGCTGCTGACGCAGCCCGGTGCCGTCGCGGGCAACACGCGCGGCAGGCCGGCGCTCGTCTCGGTCTATCGCTATCCGGAGGTGCGGGCAGCGGCGGCGGTCACCTCGGTGCTGGGCGGGCCCGAGCAGCTCTTCCGGGTCACGCTGACGAAGCCGGTGGCGAACTTCGGCGTCGTCGTGACGTCGCGGGCGAAGGGCGTGCGCGTAGAGCCACGCGTCGTCGTCGCCGGCGACGAGAACGGGCTCACCGGATACGCGGCGCTACCGCTGAACCTCAATCCGTACCTGGCCCAGTTCGGGGAGCCCGTCCTGGCCGCCGGCGCGGTGCGTCCTCTGCCGGGCAGCTACGACGTCGTCTTCGACAGCCCGGGCGCAGCGGGCGCGGGGGCGTACACGTTTCGCTACTGGCTCAACGACGTGACACGGCCCGCCGCGAGGCTGTTGACACGCCGCGTCCGTGCCGGACAGGCATTGCGGGTGCGCGTGTCCGACGCCGGCTCGGGTGTCGATGCGCGCACGATCGCGGCGACGGTGGGCGACGACCAGTACGCCGCACGGCTCCGTGACGGCGTCGTCACGATCTCGACGAAGGGCCTGCGCCGCGGCAAGTACGCCCTGCGACTGCAGGTGTCCGACTACCAGGAGACGCGCAACATGGAGAACGTGCCGCCGATCCTCCCGAACACCCGCGTGCTGCGGGCGACCGTCGTCATCACGCCGTAGGGGCGGCCCACGCCCGCTCACCCCGCCGTGCGCGTCAGCGGGGTGTCTCGCGCTCTTCGATCGTGGGGAGCGCCTCGAGGTCGGCCTGCACACTGCGTACGAACTCGTCGTCGTCGGTGGGCACGACCCGCAGCGTCGCCTTGCGCTTCTCGCGCTCGCGCCGCCGCCGCGCGTCCACCCCGGCGACACGCTCGAAGCGCGGCCATTCGGCAGCCGCCAGCACGGCCACTGCGAGCACGAGCAGCACGATCCACGGCCAACTCACGCCGATAGTGTACCGCCACCGGGGGGATCCTCCGCACGCGTCTCACGGCTCGCCTCCTCGTCGTCAGCGCTCCCAGATCCGCAGCGCGAGGTCTGCGAGCGGCACGCCGCCGTCGGGGGTCACGAGCCACGTGTCCTGCATGTACAGGCAGTCCTCGCCGTTGGCGGCGATCGCATGTGGATGCATCGAGAGGACCATGTTCTCGGCCAGCTCCGTCTCGACGCCCTCGCCCACCTTGGGGAACTCGATCATCGTCATCCCGATCGAGTGGCCGGTGACGTGCCCGAGGTGGTAGCCCCGGTCTGCGAAGCCCTTCGAGACGGCGGTGTGAACGTCGTGGCACGTGGCGCCGGCCCGCATCGCGGTCTTGGCCGCCGCGTAGTACTCCCCGTAGGCCTCCAGCATCGCCTTCGTGGCGTCCGAGAGCACGGTGCCCTGCGCGGCCACGGCGCGCGAGACCTCGACCCAGTGCATGCCGGGGCCGGCCACCTCGAGCGAGGGCAGCACGAAGTCGCCGAGCTCCTCCTCCTTGCGGGCGATCTTGAACTCCGGGAAGGCGAGGCCGGACCGTCCCGGGGCCGTCAGCACCATGTTCATCGTCAGCCGTCCGCAGCCCTCGGCGACGAACCATTCCTCGGCGACGGCCATCACCTCCGCGGCCGTCCTGCCGGGGGCGTAGTGCTCGTGCCAGATCTCGAAGCCCCGCTGGTTGATCCGCACGGAGTCCCTGACGCTCTCGAGCTCGGCCTGGCTCTTGACCGCTCGCGCAAGGTCGAACTCGACGTCGAAGGGAACGAGCTCGAAGCCGTCGAGCGCGGTGTGGTCGCGTACGGTCATCACGTAGTCGAGGCCGTAGACGCCGATCCTCTGCCAGCCGGCGTCCCGGGCCTTCTGGGCGATCGCCTCGCCCGGACGCCCGTGGAAGGCCTGCTCCAGGACCGTCGTGCCGTGCTCGCCGACGTACCGCGCCTCCGTCGGGAAGACGATGAACGGCTCGCCGTCGGCCGGTATGACGACGTAGGCGTAGCGGTGCACGATCTGGAAGCCCGAGAGGTACGTGACCGCACCCTCGAACCCGGTGTACTCGCTGCCGGAGACGACGAGGGCGTCCAGCTCGTGCTCCCCCATGGCGGCGCGGACGTTCGCGTACCGCCGCTCGAGCTCGGCTCCTAGATCCACGACGCTTCAACTCCTTTGACGAGTGCGGTGATGGTGTCGTTGAGCGGGGTCGGAATCCCGACCTCGCGGCCGTAGCGGGCGATGCCGCCGTTGAGAAAGTCGATCTCGGTCTGCCGTCGCGCCTCGACGTCCTGCAGCATCGACGCCTTGTGGCCGTACGCGACCTCGGGCTTGGCCGCGTGGTCGATCAGCTCCTCCGGGTCGGCGTCGAGCGTGATCCCCTGGGCGGCGGCAACGGCCTTGCCCTCCGAGACGAGACCGCTGACGAGCGCGCGCAGGTCGGGGCGCTCGCAGACGCGACCGTGCGTGAGGCCGGTGAGGGCGCCGATCGGGTTGCTCGACGCGTTGAAGATCACCTTCCGCCACTGGGCCGGGCGTGCGTCGGCGACCGCGTGTGCCGGCATACCGCCGCGCGTGCAGGCGTCGGCGAGCCGTTCCACCTGCTCCATCGAGGCAGGCGCCGGCTCGAACGGGGAGAACGTGGTGTCGCCCTTCACGTCCCACTGGACGTGGCCGGGCCCGAGCAGCTTGCCCGCCGGAAAGGTCGTGCCGCGGATCACGCGTCCGACGTGGCGGGCCAGCGTCTCCTCGTTGCCGACGCCGTTCATGACCGACGCGACGGCGCCGTCCGCGACGGCAGCCGCCGTCGCGGCGACGGCCGCGTCGGCATGCATCGCCTTCGTCGCGACGATGCCGAAGTCGCACGGTGGCAGGGCGGCGGCGTCGCTCGTGGCACGTAGGCGAGCATGCACCGTTCCAGCGCCGGAGAGGCGCAGCCCGTCGCGCTCGATCGCGTCGACGTGCGCCTGGTAGAGGTCGAACGCCCACACCTCGACGTCGTCGAGGGTGGCCAGGTTGGCGGCAAAGAGCGACCCCACGGCGCCGCAGCCGACGATGCAGATCCTCACGTGCGTGTTCCTTTCGTCGTTGCGACGCCGCGGCGAAGCCGGCGGGGGAGCGACAGCTCTCGTCCCCCGGTGAGGCCGCCCGGCCTGATGATGAGCACTGCCGCCATGAGCACGCCGACGACCACGAGGCGCGTGCCGGCCGGCAGGTCGATCGTCGCCCCCGCCACGTCCAGCCCGTTCTCCGCTTCGGCGAGCAGCGAGTCGAGCCCCGACACGGCGAGCGCGCCCACGACGGCGCCCCACAGGCTCGTCATGCCGCCGACGACCAGCATGGCGAGCGTGATGAAGGTCAGGTCGAGGTAGACGAAGTCGACGTTCAGCGGCAGCAGGTGCACGTAGAGGCCGCCTGCGAAGCCGGCGAGGGCGCCGGAGAGGCCGAAGGCGATGAGCCGCTGCCGGTACACGGAGATGCCGACGGCCCGCGCAGCCGCTGCGTCTTCGCGCGTGGCGCGCAGCTGGCGTCCGAAGCGGCTGCGCTGGTAGGCGAACGCGACGGCGATGACCGCGAGGGCGGCGATGCCCGCCTGGAGGATGTCGGTCGTCTCCGGCACGGACGAGAACACGTTCAGCCCCGGCCCGACCTTTTCGTAGTAGCGCAGGAGGTTGTTGGTGATCTCCAGCACGGCAAACGTGGCAATGCCCGCGGCCAGGCCCGAGAGACGCATCAGCGGCAGCCCGGCGAGCAGCGCGAACGCACAGCCGACGACGGCCGCGATCAGGAGCGAGGGCACGTTGCCGACGTGGGCGTCCTGCAGGAAGCCGAAGAGGTACGGCATCGTCGCGGGCTTGTCGGCCACGGGCACCGAGAGCACGCCGGCCGCCCAGGCGCCGACGGCGACGAAACTGATGTGGCCGAACGAGACGACCCCTGAGTTGCCGACGAACACGTAGATCGCGACCACCACCGAGACGGCGATGAGAGCGTTGATGAAATAGATCTCGGTCGACCGCGACGCGACCGAGCCGAGCGCCATGGCGCCGAGGACGAGGAGTGCCGGCCCGCCGAGCTGGACGCCGGTGCGGACGTCTCTCATACCCGCTCCACCGGCCCGCGGCCGCGCGTGAAGAGACCCCCGGGCCGCGCGATCAGGATGAGGATGACGAGGCCGAACAGGAACGACGGGAGATACTGGCTCTGCGCGGTCGGCAAGGCCCCGCCGAGCAGGCCCGACGCATAGCCGATCGCGAACCCGCCGAGCGTCGCCGAGAGGAGGCGGTTCATGCCGCCCACGACGACGCCGGCGAGGACGACGATCGTCTCCTTGAGGGCGAACGTCGAGGTCACGAGCGGCTGCTGCACGGTCAGCATGACGGCGACGACGGCTGCGAGGATGCCCGAGAGGAACACCGCGGAGCCGATCACCCGGTTCGCGCGCACGCCCAGCAGACGCGCAGTCTGGAAGTCCATCGCGGCCGCGCGCATGTGCAGGCCGACGGACGTCCGGCCGAGGAACAGCACCAGGGCGACGAGGCAGACCACGGCCGTCACGATCGCGACGACCGTGATCTTCCGCACGTCCGTGCCCCAGATCACCCAGGGCCGGTTCAGCGACGCGAGCGAGGCGGCAGGCTGGCCGATCGTGTTGTCCCTGGTGTCGATCAGGAGCGCGACGCTCTGCAGCAGGAAGGCGACCGCGAACGTCGCCACCAGCATCACGGCCGGCGACTGGGCGCGCAACGGCCGGAAGACGACCCGCTCCATCGCCGTCGAGAGCGCCAGCACGACCGCGAAGCACAGGACGATGCCGATCCAGACGGGCCAGTCCTGGTCGGATGCGAACGCGAGCGCGAACGCACCCGCCATGATCAGCTGCCCGTAGGCGAAGTTGACGAGGCGGAGGACGCCGAACACGAGGCCGATGCCCACCGCCATCAACGCATAGATGGCGCCGAGGCCGATCGCGTCGACCTGCACCTGCGGCTCCACGGCGGCGCGGAGGAAGTCGGTGAGGCCGCTGGCGACGATGAGCGTCATGAGAGGTAGGCGGCGATCATGCGGTCGGTGTCGGACGCGTCCGCGGGCGTCAGGGAGAGACGGATCTCACCGTTCGCGAGCACGAACGAGCGGTCCGCGAACGCGACGGTGCGCTGCGCCCGCTGCTCCACGAGCAGGACCGTGAGCCCGCGCTCGCGGATCGCCGCGAGCGCCTGGAAGACGATGTCGGTCACGGTCGGCGAGAGCCCGAGCGAGGGCTCGTCGAGCAGGAGCACGTCCGGCCGGGCGACGAGCGCACGGGCGATCGCGAGTTGCTGTTGCTGCCCGCCGGAGAGCACGCCCGCCGGCCTGCGGCGGAACTCGCGCACGATCGGGAAGAGGTCGAGCACCTCTTCGATGTCCTTGTCGGCGCCCTCGCGGGAGCGCCGGCCGGCCAGTCCGAGGCGCAGGTTCTCCTCCACCGACAGCTCGCCGAAGATGCGGCGCCCCTCCGGCACGAGCGCGACACCTCCGCGGGCGACCTGCTCGGGCGCGAGACCCCTGAGCGACCGCCCGCCGATGACGACGTCCCCCGCCGCGAGCGGCACGAGACCCATGATCGCGTGCAGCGTGGAGGACTTGCCGGCGCCGTTCGGGCCGATCAGCCCCACGATCTCGCCCCGGCCCACCTCGAGGGTGACCCCGCGCACAGCGGTGACGCCGCCGTAGCGGACCTCGAGGCCCGTCAGTGCGAGCGCGGCGTCGCTCACGGGGCGGTCTCCTCGTGGACGGCGCTCTCGCCGAGATAGGCGGCGGCGACGTCGAGGTTGGCGCGGATCTCCGTGGGCGTGCCCTCGGCCAGCGTCCGGCCCTGGTCGAGCACCTGGATCCGGTCGCACACTTCCATGATCAGCGCCATGTTGTGGTCGATCAGGAGCACACCGGCCCCGTGATCGTCGCGGACCGAGCGCACGACCGCGGCGAACTCGGGCACCTCAGCCTCGGGCAGGCCCGCGGCCGGCTCGTCCATCAGCATGAAGGCCGGCTGCATGGCGAGCGCCCGGGCGACGCCGAGCCGCCGTTCGTCGCCGTGGGCGAGTGCGCCGGCAGGTGCCTCGGCGTACTGGGAGAGCCCCAGTAGGCCGAGCAGCTCGGTCGCATGCCGCTGCGCCGCGCGTGGGCCGGCGCCGACGCCCAGGGCTGCCACCTCGACGTTCTCCCGCACGGAGAGCGACCGGAACGAGTGGCTGTGCTGGAAGGTGCGGGCGAGGCCCCCGCGACTGCGCCTGTGCGCACTCCAGCGCGGTTACGTCACGGCCGTCGAGCGCGACCGATCCCGAGGTCGGGAAGTCGAAACCGGTAAGCACGTTGACGAGGGTCGACTTGCCGGCCCCGTTCGGCCCGATCAGGCCGACGACCTCGTGCCGGTGCAGCTCGAGCGTCACGTCTTGCAGGGCGTGGACGCCTTCGAAGGAGCGTGAGACGCCGGCAGCCCGGAGTGCTCCTCCGGGCTGCCGGTCGTGCCACTGGCGGTTGTCGCCCTGGGTCACCCGATCAGATCTTCGGGACGACCTTGGCGGTGACGGTGGTGACGACCTTGCCGACGTTGTTCTGGATCCGGACGACCCGGTACTGCCGCCCGAACACCGTGTGCAGCTGCGGCGAGAAGCTCACGAGGCCGGAGAGCGTCGGCACCTTCTTGAACTTCTCCAACGTGGCTGCGAGGCGGGCGCCGTTCGTCGACCCGCCCGAGCGCTTGATCGCCGAGACGAGCCCGTCGATCGCAGCCGAGCCGGTCACGAAGCCGCCGGTGCCGGCCTTGAGCTGCTTGGCCAGCGACGTTCACGGCCGGGACCGGGTCGTCGCCGAAGATCGACGCGAAGGTGACGAAGTAGTAGTTCGTCACCGGCGGGTCCTTCGTCAGCCAGTACGAGCCGTCGCCCGACCACGAGTTCAGCACGGGCGTGTCGTTGTCGAGCGTGCGCAGCCCCGAGATCAGCTGCGGCAGGGCCCCGAAGGCACCGGCCGTGGCTGTCACGATCACGTCGGCCTGCTTGCCGTTGAGGCGGCTGACCGCGTTCGTCACGTTGGTGCTGCCGAGTGACTGGTACGACTCCTCGGCCACGATCTTGCCGCCGAGCTGCGTGAACCGGACCTTGAACGCCTTGACGACGTCCTTGAAGTAGACGATCACGGTGTCGGTGGCGAGTGCGGCCGTCTTCCAGCCCTTCGCCCACGCGTACTGCGCCATCGCCGAGCCCTCGTCCTGGGCGACGTTGCCGAAGGAGAACGCGAGCTTCCCCTTCGCGCCGAACCGCTTCGGCCCCATCTGGTCGGTGCCGATGCACGGCGCCACCGCGAGCTTGCCGGCGTTGATCGACTTCCTGCACCACCGGCGCCGCGAAGTCGACGTCGCAGGTCGTGAAGATCACGTCGACCTTCTGGCCGAGGAGCTTCGCCGCGCACGACTTGGCGATTGCCGGCTTGTTCCCCTGCGTGTCGCACGTGACGATCTTGAGCTGGCGGCCGCTGACCCCGCCCTTGGCGTTCACCTGCTTGACGCGGATCTGGGCCGCGGCGAGCGCCGGGACCGTCGAACGGCGCCATCGCGCCGTTCGAGTCGAATGCCCAGCCGATCACGATCGGCTGGGCCGTGGCGGCCGACGCCGTGCCGGCGACGACGGCAGTGACCATGGCGGCCACTGCGAGGAGCGCGGTGAGCGCCCCTTTCTTCCTCAGAGTCATTACGCCCTCCTGGGTGCGTTTGACGGATGTGACGTACGCGGAACGGAACTCACGACCACGACTCCTCCTTCGCCTTCACGAGCCGGTAGAGCGCGGTGTGCAGCGGAACGCCGACACCGTGCTTGCCGGCCTCGCGAACGAGCGCACCGGTGATGAGATCGATCTCCGTCCTCCTGTGTGCTTCGACGTCTTCGAGCATCGATGGATAGTGGGCTGCCCCTCTCTGTGTGGCGAGCACGTTCATCTCCCACGGGTCGTCGTGCAGCTCGATGCCCGCTGCCCTGGCGACGGCCTTGCCCTCGTCGACGAGGTCGTGGACGAGGTGCCCGAGGTCGGTCGGGCTCTCCTCTGCGGCGAAATGCGGGTCGTGCGAGAGCCCGGTGAGCGCGGCGACGGAGTTGACGGTGGCGTTGAAGATCAGCTTCGACCACTGCGCAGGCCGCAGGTCCGGCAGCGGATCGACCTTCAGGCCGGCACGCTGGATCAGGCCGGCCACCTCCTGCACCCGCTCGTACGGCGTCTCCTCGTACGGGCCGAGCCAGGTCTCCGTGTCGAGGATGTACTCCACGTGCGTGTCCGAGACGCGGGTGCCGCTCATGAACGTGACGGCGGAGACGATCGGCCAGTCGCCGTGGGCACGAACGACCTCCTCGGCGCCGAGGCCGTTGAGCGTGGTCATCACGATGGCGGCCGGGAAGTGCCCGTCCATCGCCGCGGCCGCGTCCTCGAGGCCCGTGGCCTTCGTCGCGACGATCACGAGATCGGGCGACGGGAGCTCGGCCGGGTCCACCGACGCCGTCACGCGCGCCAGCACGTCGCTGCGTCCGCTGATGCGCAGCCCCTCGCCGTTGAGAGCGTCGGCGTGCTCGCGTCGGCGCGTGAGCACGCTGACCTCGGCGACCTGTGCCAGGTGACCCGCGAAGATGCTCCCGATCGAGCCGCCTCCGACGACGCAGACACGCTCGATCACAGGCGCGGCGCGGCGAACGGCCGCCCGTCCCGCTTCATGCCGATGGCACGCACGCTGTGCACCCCGCGAGTATCCCCGACTGTGACATGACAGTCAACCGGTGACATGTCAACGTGCGGGGCAGGCCCTGCCCCTGCCCCGCACGCTCCGAGCTCAGGCGGTCACTGGCGGGTGTGCGGCCCGCACGCGCGGGATCACCTCGGCGGCGAACAGCTCCTGGTTCTTGATCGCCATCCAGTGGGGAGCGCCGCCGCCGTTGACGGTGATCCCGATCTCCTGGATGCCCGAGCACAGCTCGCGCGTCTGCGCGATGCGCTCCACGATGTCGTCGGGGGTGCCGACCCAGATGTAGTCGTCCTCGATCAGCTGCTCGTACGACACCTCGGCGAGCTGCTCCATGATGCCGGCCGCGTAGAAGCCGTAGCCGGCGGCGTTGAGGGCGTCGGCGGGCGGCTTGGGCCACTCGGTCAGCGGCGAGCAGTTGCCCTGGATGAAGCCGGTCGTCCAGGCGCGCGCCTCCCGGACCGCAGTGTCGCGGTCCTCGTCCAGGTGGCAGGCGTGGATCCAGACGATGTCGGGCTCGGTGCCGCGCTCGGCGCACGAGGAGCGGTAGAGGTCGAGCTGCTTCTCGAGGGCGGCGTACGGCAGGAGCGGAGGCACGGCGACGCCCCACCCGTGCTCGGCCGCGAGCGTATACGTGCGATCCGAGGTGCCGCCCAGGAAGATGCGGAACTTCCGGGTCGGGAACGGCACCACGTGCGAGTCGTCGACGTCGAAATACGTGCCGTGGTGGGAGAAGCGCTCCTGTCCGAGCGCCGTGAAGAGCAGGTCGACCGCCTCCTCGTAGCGCGGCCGCGCATGCTCGTCGAGCGGATCCCCGGCCGGCAGCGGGATCCACCCGTGACCGCGGCCGACGCCCCACTCGTAGCGGCCCCCCGTGAGGATGTCGGTCGCAGCGATCGCGCTCGCCAGCACCATCGGGTTGTGGTACGGGAGCGCGTGCAGCATCGTGCGGAAGCGGATGTCGCGCGTCCTCTGCGCGGCCGCGGCGAACAGCGCAGTCGGATTGGTGGAGACGGAGAACTTGGGGTAGAAGAAATGCTCGATGGCCGCGTAGCAGTCGTAGCCGAGCCGGTCGGCGTTCACGATCTGCTCGAGCACCTCGGCGTACAGCTGTTCCGGCGTGTTGCCGGGATGCAGCTGGAGCTCCGAGTAGAGGCTGAATCGCATGTTCGCTGTCCTCCTCTGACATGTCAGTCTGTGGTGGAGTCGAGTATCCCGCGGTGCCGCGAGGCGGTCAATACGGATTTGCCGCAGACTTGTCAGGCGGAGGAGCCCCGCGTACGATCGCGCGGAAGTCGTCGTCGACGACGAGCCGGCGGCGCTCGACGCCGAGCGCCTTCACGGCGGCGAGGATCTCTGCGCGCTGGTCCGCGGGGACGTCGAGGCCGAGTTCCTCCGCCTTGATGCGGATCGAGTCGACGCCGCTCTTCTTGCCGAGCACGATCCCGCGCGTGGCGCCGACGAGCTCGCACGCGTACGGCTCGATCGCGGGCGGGTCGTGGAACTGGGCCGCGACGGCGCCCGACTCGCGCGTGAAGAGCGCGTCGCCGGTGACGGCCTTCCACGAGGGCAGCGGCGTCCCGGCCCGCTCCTGCACGAGCCGCGACAGTGTTCGCGCCTGCGTGAGATCGAGCCGTGTGGGAATGCCGTAGAGCGCCTCGAGCGCCAGCGCCACCTCGAGCAGGTCGGCGTTGCCCGCCCTCTCCCCCATGCCGTTGATCGTCCCCTGCACCCACGTCGCGCCGGCCTGCACGGCGGCGATCGCGGCGGCGGTGCCAAGCCCGAAGTCGTCGTGGCCGTGCCAGTGCACGGGGATCTCGCCGCCGAGCCAGTCGACGGTCTGCCCGACGAGGAACGCGGCCGCCTCCGGCGTCGCGATGCCGATCGTGTCGACCACCACGACCTCCTGGGCCCCCGCCTCGACCGCCGCCTCGTAGGCCCTGCGATAGAAGTCGAGGTCGGCGCGCGAGGAGTCGACGCCGAAGAAGGCGACCTTGATACCCGCCCCGCTCGCGTACGAGACGGCACCGCGGATCCGGTCGAGCATCGTCTCGCGCGAGACCCCGAGCGCAGCGAGCTTGGCGTCGGAGATCGGGCTCTCGATCACCGAGGCGGCGCACGCCGAGCTCGACGAGGGCCTCGACGTCGGCCTGCACGGCGCGCGAGAAGCCCCACACCTCGGCGCGCAGGCCGGCGGCGGAGACCAGCTCGACAGCCCGCCAGTCGTCGGCCGAGACGCGCGGGAAGCCGGCCTCGATGCGGTCGATGCCGGCGACGTCGAGCGCCACGGCGATCTCGAGCTTGTCCTCCGGCGAGAGGACGACGCCGACCGACTGCTCGCCGTCACGCAGCGTCGTGTCGTAGAGGCCGACCGTGCGGTGCGGCTGCGGCTCCAGCGCCTGCTCGTTGAGGCCGCCCGTCCAGATCTTGCTCCGGTCGATCATGCGCTCTCCTTCGCCGTCATGCCTGCACGATCCCGTCCGGGAAGCCGCTCAGCTTCTGCGCCCCCGACGCCGTGATCACGAAGTTGTCCTCCACGCGTAGCCCGCCGCCTCCCTCTATATAGCATCCTGGCTCGATTGCAAGCACCATGCCCTCGCGCACGTCGCCGCCGCCGGCCTGATGCGCGTAGGGCGGCTCGTGGGCGCGCGCACCGACGCCGTGGCAGATGGGATGGGACGGCTGCCCGGGGAACCCGATCTCGGCGATGCCGGCGCGGATGCGGCGGTCGAGCTCGGGCAGGCTCGCCCCGGGCCGGCAGAACGCGACGGCCTCGTCGTAGACCGCGACAAGCCCTTGCTCGAGCTCCCGGTAGCGGTCGGAGAGGTCGCCGACGACGAGGTTCTTCGTGTGGTCGCACCAGTACCCGTCGGCGCAGACCCAGATCTCGAACAGCGTCGGCTCGCCCTCGACGACGGGCCGTGCGGCGGTGGCGGTGAAGGTCCTGATGCCCGGCCCCGACCACACGAGCGAGAAGCCGTACGCGAGCTCGACCGTGCCACCCCAGCCGGTGCCCTCGCCGTGCACGAACCCGAGCCATTCGGCGGCAGCCTGCGCCTCGGTCATGCCCGGGCGGATCACGCCCTGCACGTGCTCCATCGCCGCGGCCGCGATGTCGTTCGCGAGCTGCATGCGCTCGAGCTCCTGCGGGGTCTTGATCATGCGGGCCTCGTTGAGGAGCGGCGTCGCGTCCTGCGCCTGCGGAAACGCGTCGAACCAGGCCTTCGGGAAGGTCGTCGGCTCGCCGATCATGCGGTCGGTGGCCTGCGTGCCGAGCGAGAGCTCGATCCCGACCGCCTCGTACTGCTCGCGCGGCGGCGGCCGCGAGGTCGAGCGCGCGCAGCCCGGGCGGGCGCGGGTCGACGGGGTCGTAGCCGCCGAACGTGCGCAGGTCGGTCGTCCAGGCGGTACGCTCGGCGTCGTCCCGCGACGGCTCCAGGCAGATCAGGGTCGGCTCGCCCTCGGCCGGGAAGACGGCGGCGTCGTAGCCTTTCATGCCCCAGAACCCGGTCAGATAGACGATGTTGTCGGGTGCGCGCACGACGAGCGCGTCGAGCCCTCGCTCGCGCATGAGCGCTCGGACCCTGTCGAGCTTCGCGATGTCGACCGGCCAGCTCACGTCACACCGGCGAGTGTAGGGGCGAGGCGTGCCTCGCCCACGTACGGACGGGCGCGGACGACAAGCCCCTAGACACCCTCGCCCCAGGGTCGCACGCGCGGCAGCGGCGGCGTCCCGTGGCCCTCCTGCCACGAGATGACGGGGTTGCGGAGCACGCCGATGCCCTCGATCTCTGCCTCGATCACGTCACCGGGCCTGAGGTAGAGGCGTGCGCGCTCCTCGGGCGACTTGAACCCCGCGACGCCCGAGACGGTGCCCGTCGAGAGCACGTCGCCCGCCGAGTACGTCAGGCCGGAGAAGTTCGAGAGGATCTCGGGGATCGTGACCGACATCCGGCTCGAGTGCGACTGCTGACGCACCTCGCCGTTGACGCGGAGCTCCATCGCGAGGGCATGCGGGTCGGGAATCTCGTCGGGAGTGACGATCCAGGGCCCGAGCGGACAGAAGGTGTCGATCGCCTTGCAGAACGAGAAGACCCCGGAGCGCATCTCGCCGCGCTGGATGTCCCGCGCCGTCAGGTCGTTGAAGATCACGTACCCGCCGATGTAGTCCTGCGCCTCCTCGGGCGTGAACCACTTGCCGGACTTGCGCAGGACGACCGCGAGCTCGAGCTCGTAGTCGAGCTCTTCCGTCAGGTGCTCCGGGTAGATGACGGGCTCGTCGGGGCCGATGATCGCGTCGACGTTCTGGAAGAAGTTGATCCACGGCGCGATCACGTGCGACCAGTCGACGTTCTTCGACTCCTCCTCGTGCTCGCGGAAGTTGCCGGCCGTGTGGAAGAACTTCTTGGGCACGATCGGCGCGCGCAGCCGCGTGTCGGCGAGCGCGACGCGCTCGCCCGTCGCCTCGGCGCCGCCCTGCTCGAAGTACTCGCGCATCGTCGGCACGTCGAGGACGGCGATCTCCTCGCCGTCCTCGAGCCTGCCGACCCGCCCCGCTCCCTCGCCGAACGTGACCAGCTTCACGCGCGCTCCGTCCTCTCGGTCGTCCGTCGTTTGTGGTGATTCAACACAAGCGTTGTCAGGCGACGCCGCAGATGCGCATCGCGACGTTCGCGTAGATCTCCGTCGTCTTGACGAGGCCTTCGATCTCGAGGTTCTCGCCCAGCTCGACGTCCATCAGGCCGGTGGAGGTGCCGTAGTTGACGGTCGGGATGCCGTACCGGGTCAGCGCCGACGCGTCCGAGAACCAGCGTGTCACGTCCCGGCCGGGAGGCTCGCCGAACACCTCCGCGTGGGCCGCGTCGATCGCCGCCACGAGCTCGTGCCCCTCTTCGATCTCCGCGCCGGGAGCGGTCACGTACACCTCGCCCTCGACGCCGTACTCCGGGAAGCGCACGGCGAGCCCGCGCACCATGTCGAGCACCTGCCGGCGCGCCACGCCCATCGGCTTCGTCGGCGGCACGCGCACGTCGAGGAAGAGGTCGGCGTGGTGCGGCGTGCGGGAGACGCGCCAGCCGAAGCCGCCTTCGATCGCGCCCACGTTGACGATCGCCTTCGCGCCGCGGTAGCCGTTCTCGGGGTCGTCCTCCCACGTGGGGATCCACTCCTGCACGGCCGCCAGTACCTCGTGCAGGCGCAGGATCGCGTTCTGGCCGCGCGTGCCCTCGCTGAAGGCCGTGTGGATGAAGTTGCCGTGCACGCGGATCCGGAGCCAGAGCGTCCCGTAGTGGCCGAGCACGACCTTCCCCTCCGTCGGCTCGCCCAGCAGGCACATGTCCGCCACGCCTCCGTGCGTGACGAGGTAGCGGGAGCCCGCCGCGTAGCCGCGGTACTGCGCGCCCGTCGCGTCCCCGTACTGGGTCTTCTCGATCTCGCCGCAGACGGCGGCGACGATGACGTCGCCGCGCAGCCGCACGCCCGCCTCGTGCAGCGCCGTCACGACCTCCACGTAGCAGGCGAGCGCGCCCTTCATGTTCGAGATGCCGAGGCCGTACAGGCGGCCGTCGCGCACGAACGCCTGCGGCTGGAAGCCGGGCACGTGCTGGAGCCACGGCTCGCGACCGGAGTACGAGGTGTCCATGTGACCGTTGAACATGAGGCTCGGGCCACCGCCGGTGCCGGCGCGGATGCCGAGCGCGTTCGCACGACCGTCCTCCACCTGCTGCCACTGCACCTGCAGGCCGGCGGCCTCGTAGAGCTCGACCATCAGCTCCGCCATGCCCTGCTCGTCGCCGGTGAAGCTGTGCACGCCGATCATGCGGCTCGCCGTCTCGACGAGCCGGTCGCGGTCGATGCGGATCTCCGTCGTCGCTGCCATCAGTCGCGGAAGTGTGGCAGCACTTTCTCACCGAAGAGGCGGATCTGCCCGAGCCGGTCCTCGCCCCAGAGCTCGAGCATGATGTGGGTGCAGCCGGCGTCGCGGTACTCCTCGATCGCCTCGATGCAGTCGCTCGGCGTGCCTGCGATGGGCTTGCACTTGTCGAGCAGCGCGTCGGTCACCTGCGCCTTGGCCGCGAGGCGGCCACCCTGCTCCATCGCCTCGGCGACCGGGCGGATCTCCTCCTGGTCGATCCCGGCGCAGTCGAGCAGCACGTCGGCCGAGCCCTGGATGTTCTGCACCTTGTTGGCCAGGTACATGCCGCCGATCTCGCGCGCACCGTCGCGGCCGGCGTCGCGGTCGGTGGCGTGGATCGAGGCCAGGATCGTGCAGCCGAGGTCGACGTCGCCCGGGTCGCGACCGGACTTGGCCGCGCCCTCACGGATGTTGCCGGCCGTGTAGCGCACGTAGTCGGGCGTCGTGATCGACGGCGTCAGCAGGCCGTCGCCGATCTCGCCGCCGAGCTGCTGCATCATCGGCGCCGTGCCGGCTACGTAGACCGGGACCTCCCAGCCGGGCGCGTGCGCCTCGGCCGAGAGCGCCGGGATGTCGGCGCTGAACACCTTGCCGTCGTAGTCGAAGCGCTCGCCTCCGAGGATGCCGCGGACGATCTCCACGGAGTCGCGCATGTGCCCGAGCGGCTTCGTCACCTTCGGCGGCCCGCCCTGCTTCGTGTTGTTGAGGAAGATCTTCGACGTGCCGAAGCCGACGATGAAGCGGCCCGGCCCGGCTGCCTCCTGCACGACGCGGGCGTCCATCGCCACCTGCACCGGATGCCGCGTGTACGGCGAGATGATCCCCCACGCGATCGTCAGGTTCGTGGTCTCGCGCGCCATCAGCGCGGAGACGACAGTCGACCCGCGCGCCTCCATCTGGTGCTTGCGCCACCACGGGTACGCCTCGGCGAGCCAGACCGTGTCCATGCCGGCTTCGTCCATCGCGCGCGCGGACGCGAGCATCTCGTCGAGCGGCTCCATCGTGAGCTGCATCACGCCGATGCGAAAGGGAACCGCCACCTCGAGCCTCCTTGTCCGGTCAGGGGTGCGGGCGTGCACCCTCGTGACATGTCACCGGTAGGCTACACGGATTTCCGGGCTCGTGACATGTCACAGGCGGTGCAGGATCAGGCGAGGCACGCCTCGGCCTACGAGCCGGTCGCGCCTCTGGCCTCCGCCACCTTTACCTCGAGCGCCGTGAGCACGTTCCCGACCTGCTGGTTGATGATCGGCTGCAGCACCCGCTGCCCCATCGAGCCGACCGGCCCCGCGATCTTCACGTCCGCCGACCACGCCATCGACGTGTGGCCGCCCTCGCCCGACAGCGCGAACGACGTCGTCATGTTCATCATCGCGCCGACGCCCTTCCCCTTCGCGTTCATCGACGCGAACTCGAGCTCGCGCTCCTCCAGCTTCTCGAAGTCGATCGTCATCTTCAGGCCGCCGAGGCCCAGCGGCACCTTCACCTTCGCCTGCCAGTGGCGGTCGTCCTTGATCTCGAACCCCTCCACGCCCGGCATCAGGCCGGCCATCTGGGCGGGATCGCTGATCACGCCCCACACGACCTCGCGGGGCGCATCGAACTCCTTCGTTCCCTCGACGTTCACGTGGACCTCACCTCGACGTTCTCCCGCGACCGCTCGGGGTGCTGGAGCAGCTCCCAGACGCGGTGGTAGGGGTTGTGGCTGTCGCTCACGATCGGCTTGCCGGCGGCTCTGAGCGCATCCTGGATGGCGGCGCAGACGCAGTGGATGCCGCCGCCGCCGCCCTCTCCCATGCCCTTCGTGCCGAGCGGGGTGAACGGTGACGGCGACTCGATCGCCGCCGTCTTCAGCGGCGGCATGTCCATCGCGTGCGGGACGTGGTAGTCGTAGAAGTTCGGCGTCAGCAGGTTGCCCTCGTCGTCGTACGCGAAGGTCTCCCAGATCGCCGCCCCGATCGCGTGGGCGGTCGCTCCCATCACCTGGCCCTCGACGATCTGCGGGTTGATGCGCACGCCGCAGTCGTCGACGGCGGCGTAGTCGACGATCTCGTAGACGCCGGTCTCCGGGATCGATCTCGAGCACGCACGCGTGGATCTGCATCGAGTAGGTCAGCGTCAGGTTGCCGAACTTCCGCTCCTTGTCCGGGACGTCGAACGGCGGCCGGTACACGTAGCGGCAGTTGAGCGTCGGCGGGTCCTCCGGGAAGCCGGCGTTGTTCGCGTTCACGATCGCGCCGAGCGCCATGAACGGCAGCGCCGCCTCCGGGTTGCCCTTGATCCGCGCGAAGCCCTCGACCAGCTCGATGTCGTCGGGGCTGCACTGGAACACCATCGAGGCCAGCAGCTTCATCTCCGCCGCCAGCATGTCGGCGGCGCCCTTGGCAGCGCCGAGGCCGGTGACGGCGAACTGGCTCGCGTACGTGCCGGAGAAGCCGGCGTTCGAGTTCCAGTAGGTGTCGTGCCCGGCGCGCACGTGCACCTGGTCGACGGAGCAGCCGATGATGTCGGCGACCACCTGGGAGGCCGTCGTCTCGTGGCCCTGGCCCTGCGGCGTCGTGCCGAGCGTGACGACGACCTCGCCGAAGATGTCGAGCTTGACCGTGGCGACCTCGTTGTTGCCGGAGAACTGCAGATCCGGGTTCAGCGAGCTGCGACTGGCCGAAGTTGTTCGTCCCGGAGTCGAGCGTCGAGCCGATGCCGAAGCCGAGCAGCTTCCCGCGCCCGGCCGCGTCCCGGCGCCGCTCCTCGATGCGGTCGTAGCCGATCAGCTCGAGCACGAGGTCGAGCGAGCGCGGATAGTCGCCCGAGTCGTAGACGCAGCCGTTCGGCGTCTCGTACGGCATCTGCTCCGGCTGCACGTAGTTCCGCTTGCGGATCTCGACGGGGTCGAAGCTCGAGCTCCTGAGCGACGATGTCGATGATCCGCTCCGTGAACCACAGGTGCTGCATGCGGGAGTAGCCGCGGTTCGGCGAGACGGGCGCCTTGTTGGTCAGCATCTGGGTGAACTCGAGCCGGAGGTTGCGCCAGCCGTACATGCCCGGCGCCACCTGCGCCCAGATGACGCCGCCGAGCGGCTCGTAGCGGAGGTAGGCGCCGGCGTCGTCGATCGCCTTCGAGCGGAAGCCGAGCAGCGTGCCGTCGGCCTTGACGGCGACCTCGGTGTCGAGGAACCAGCGCTCGTTGCCGTGCGACATGGACTGGTGGAACTCGGTGCGCCACTCGGTCCACTGGATCGAGCGGTTGAGCTTGCGCGCGAGCAGGCAGCAGGTGACGAGTTGCGGATGCGACGTGATCTTGTTGCCGAAGCCGCCGCCGATGTCCTGGGTGACGATGCGGAGCTTGTCGAGCGCCGATGCGCATGGCGGGCCCCATCATGATCGCGGCGAACCCCGGGAACTGGTTGTTCGTCGTGATCGTCCACTGGCCGGTGCCGCGGTTGTACTCGACGAGGGCGGCGTCGGTCTCGAGCGGAGTCGAGTTGAAGCGGTCGAAGTGGAGCTCCTTGATCGTGACGACGTGATCTGCCTCGGCGAACGCCGCATCGACGTCGCCCCACTCCCAGATGCCGGTGTAGGACATGTTGCCGCCGGCTTCCTCGTGCAGCACGGGCGCGTCGGGGTCGCCGGCGCGGCGTGCGTCGACGACGACGGGCAGCGGCTCGTAGTCGACCCAGCACGAGCTCGGCGGCATCACGCGCGAGCTCCCTCGTCTCGGCCACGACCGCGACGACCGGCTCGCCGAGATAGCGCACCTTGCCGACGGCCAGCGCGTAGTCCTTGACGTGACCGCCCGGGGGCGCGGCGATCTGGAAGAACGGGTCGGTCAGGATCGCCACCTCGTCGCCCGTGAGCGTGCCGTACACGCCGGGCAGCTCGAGCGCCGCGGACACGTCGATGGAGCCGATCTTCGCGTGGGCGTACGGCGAGCGGACGAAATGGAGGTAGCCCATGCCGTGCCGCTTGACGTCGTCGACGAACACGCCCTGGCCCTGGACGAGGCGGTTGTCCTCCTTGCGCGGGACGCTCTGCCCCATGGCGGCGCCCTTCTGCAGGGTGCCGGTCTCGGTCTCGACGGCGGTCACGACGCACCTGCCTTCCCTGCGGCGACCACGGCCTCGACGATGTTCCAGTAGCCGGTGCAGCGGCAGAGGTTGCCCTGCAGGGCGACCTTCACCTCGTGCTCCGTCGGGATGCGGGTTGCGCTCGAGCAGCGCCGTCGCGCTCATCAGCATGCCGGGTGTGCAGTACCCGCACTGCAGCGCGTGGTGTTCGTTGAACGACTGCTGCAGCAGGGTCAGCTCGCGCCGTCGCCGGCGAGACCCTCGACGGTGCGCACCGAGGCACCGTCCGCCTGCACGGCGAGCATGGAGCAGCTCTTGACGGCCTGGCCGTCGAGTTGGACCGTGCAGGCGCCGCAGCTGCCGGTGTCGCAGCCGACGTGCGTGCCCGTGAGGTCGAGGTCGTCGCGCAGGAAGTGGACGAGCAGGCGCGAGACGGGCACCTCGCGCTCGTAGGTCGTACCGTTGATCTCGATCGAGACCGTCCGGCTCGTCGTCGGTGTGATGGACAAGACTTACCCCTTCGCTCTGGCTGCTGCTTTGAGGACGGCACGCACCGCGGACACCTCGGCGAGGTGACGCCGGTAGTCGGCCGAGGCGTGGACGTCGGCCGGAGGATCGAGCGAGGCTCCGAGCCCGGCCGCGGCGGCCCGCACGGATGCCTCGGACAGGTCGCCGCCCGCGAGTGCCTGCTCCATCGCCGTCGCCCGCACGGGCGTGGCCGCGACGCAGCCGATCGCGATCCGGACGCCGTCCGGGCCGACCGTGGCGGCGGCGCTGACGATGTACGTGCCGTGCGCGCCGAGGGTGATGCCCTCCATGGCGTCGCCCGTGCCGGGCTTGCGGGTCGGTACCGACACTTTCGTCAGCAGCTCGCCCTCGGCGACGGCTGTCGTGTAGACGCCGAGTAGGAAGTCCTCGGCGGCGACGGTGCGCTCGCCCGCGCTGCTGCGGATCGTCATCGAGGCGCCGAGCGCGACGAGGAGCGGCGGCAGGTGGTTGGTGGGATCGTTGACGCAGACGTTCCCGCCGACGGTGCCGCGGTTCCGCACCTGCACGTCGGCGATCGTGGAGACGACCTCGGCGAGGATCGGACGTGCGACCTCGACCTCCGAGGAGGCGGCGAGCTGCGTGCTCGTCACCATCGCACCGATCTCGAGCGTGGACTGGTCGTCGGAGAACGAGATCTGGCGCAACTCGTCGAGGTCGGCCAGATCGACGAGCACGTCGGGCGAGGCGGCCCGCGCTTTCATCACGTTGACGAGCGTCTGGCCCCCTGCGAGGGCACGTGCCCCGTCGTGCTCGGAGAGGAGGGCGATCGCCTCCTCGACGGTAGCCGGACGCGCGTACTCGACCTCTCGTAGAAGCATGGCTCGATTACCCCATACCAGTCGGTGACATGTCAAGGATCACGGTATCGGATCCGGCCGGCCCGCATGCTCAGAAGCCACGTAGCCGCCTGAAGCGGTCGATCAGGACGGATGCGATCAGCACCCCACCCGAGATCACACCCTGCCAGTAGGCGGAGATGCTGGCGATGATGAGCCCGTTCTGCAGCACACCAAGGAACAGCGTGCCGAGAAACGTCCCGAACATGCCGCCGCTCCCGCCGACGAAGCTCGTGCCGCCGATGAGAACGGCTGCGGCGGCCGTCAGCTCGATTCCCTGCTCCGCGTCCGGGGCCGCGGCGGCGAGGCGGCCGGCGTCCATGACGCCGCCGAGGCCGGCCAGGCCGGCGCAGATCGCGTACACCGTGATCCGCACGGCGACCACGTTGATGCCGGCGAGACGGGCGGCCTCCGCGTTGCCGCCGACGGCGTAGATCATCCTGCCGAAGCCGGTGTAGCGCGTGACCCCGAAGCCGGCGGCGAGCACGACGACCGCGATCACGACCGAGTACGGGACCCCTGCCACCCGGCCGTCGCTGATCGAGCGCAGGAACTCCTCCTCGTACAGCCCCTGCGTCTGCCCGCTCGTGATCACGAGCGCGAGCCCACGTGTGAGCGCGAGCATCCCGAGCGTGACGACGAAGAACGACACGCCGAGCCGCGCGATCGTGGACCCGTTCGCGGCCCCGCCGAGGAGCACGGCGCCGCCGATCACGAGCGCGATCGCGACACCCGTCGGCACGCCGGCGTAGAGCAGCTTCGCGAGGATGACGCCGCTGAGCGCGAGGAACCCGCCGATCGAGAGGTCGAAGCCGCCCACGAGCATCACGAGCGTGAGCCCCACGGCGACGACGAGCAGGACCGCGTTCGTCTCGAGGATGTTGACGAAGTTGTCGTACGTGGCGAACTGGGGCTGCGAGACGGCGAAGAACGCGATCAGGGCCGCGAGCATGGTGCCGACACCGAGGTAGGTCGCCGCCGCCTGGCGCGCCCTGCGGCCGAGGTGCACGAACGAGCGCGGGCGCCGTGGCGCGGCGACCTCAGGCAGCATCCGCCACGCTCCTGCCGCCGCCGCCGAGGAAGGCGATGCGCTCCTCGGTCGCCTCCGCGCGCGGCAGCTCCGCCACGACGACGCGCTCGTGCATGACGAGCACCCGGTCGCACAGCCCCAGGATCTCGAGCAGGTCGGAGGAGACGAGCACGATCGCGAGCCCGAGCTCGAGCATGTCTCCGACGAGGCGGAAGATCTCCTCCTTCGCGCCGACGTCGATCCCCCTCGTCGGCTCGTCGAGGAGCAGCACCCGGGGCGAGCGCTCGAGACAGCGGCCGATCACGACCTTCTGCTGGTTGCCGCCGGAGAGCGAGCGGACGGGTGCCTCGGCGTCGGGCGCCTTGATGTGCAGGCGCTCGACGGCGCGGGCGGCCGCTTTCCGCTCGGGCGCCCTGCGGGCCGCGCGAACGGGCCTCCAGCCGCCCAGGGAGACGTTCTCGCGGATGGAGGCGTCGAGGACGAGCCCCTGGCGGTGACGGTCTTCGGGCACGAGCGCGATCCCGGCCGCGAGCGCGGCGCGCGGCGAGCCTGGCAGCACCGGCGTGCCGACGACGACGACACGGCCGCCGGTGGGGCGGCGTGCGCCGGCGATCGTCTCGAGCAGCTCGGAGCGTCCGCTGCCGACGAGGCCGGCGAAGCCGACGATCTCGCCGCCGCGGACGGCGAAGGAGACTCCTGCCGGGGCGCCGGCGGCGACCAGCCCCTCGACCTCGAGCACGGGCGCGCGCGCGGCGACGGCCCGCTTGTGGAAGAACTCCTTCAG
This sequence comes from uncultured Gaiellaceae bacterium, assembly GCA_963787085.1. GTDB lineage: Bacteria > Actinomycetota > Thermoleophilia > Gaiellales > Gaiellaceae > Gaiella. The sequence goes on from CAWBBO010000006.1 coordinate 204,064, forward strand.
CTCGCGGCCGACCATGAGGCGGCTGAGCGCCTCCTCGTCCAGCGAGTCGCGGTCGAGCTCGCCGACGAGCTCGCCGTCGCGCAGGACGACCGCACGGTCTGCGAGCTCGCAGATCTCGGGGAGCCGGTGGGTGATCAGGATCGTCGAGGTGCCGCCGTCGCGCAGGCTCCGCACGAGTGCGAACAGCCGGGCGACGACGTCCTCGCCGAGCCGGCTCGTGGCCTCGTCCAGGATCAGCAGGCGGGGGCCCGTGGCGAGCGCTTTCGCGACCTCCACGAGCTCGCGGTCGCCCGAGCGGAGCGAGCTGAAGGGGGCGAGCGGATCGCAGTCGACGCCGACGCGACGCAGGAAATCGGTTGCGCGATCCGCGAGCCGCGCCTTCGAGAAGCGCCGGTGAGGGCGCGGCAGCTGCGTCAGGAGGACGTTCTCGGCCACGCTCAGCTCCGGCACCGCGGTGAGCTCCTGCGCCACCATCGCCACGCCCCGGTCGATCGCGTCGCGCGGCCGCTGGAAGGCGCAGCGCTCACCGTCCAGCTCGATCGTGCCGCTGTCCGGCGCGACGACGCCGGCGAGGATCTTCGCGAGCGTTGACTTGCCGGACCCGTTCTCGCCCGCGAGCGCGACGATCTCGCCGGGGACGACCGTGAGGTCGACCCCGGCGAGCGCCGTGACAGCGCCGTACCGCTTGACGATGGACGCTGCGTGGAGCACCTGTCTAGCCGAGGGTCGTCTTCAGCAGGTAGCTGCTGCCGCGCTTGACGAAGGCGACCTTCATCGGGCGCTTCAGCCTCTGGTCGTAGCCCTTGTACGAGGCGACGTTCGCGCCGGTGAGCTGGAAGTAGGGCGCCGCGATCGTGTTGGGCACCTTCTTGCCGGTCAGAACCTGGTGCGCGGCGTACGCCATGCCGTTGCCGATCTCCGGGGAGAGCAGCGCCGCGGAGGCGTGGAGCGACCCCTTGCGGATCTGGTCGACGTTGGTCGCGTCCCCGTTGTACCCGGTGATGAGCGGCTTGAACGAGCCGGACACGGCGGACAGCGCCGCGAGGGCGCTCGGGTCGTTGATGGCGAGGATGCCCGTCATCTGGCTGCCGTACTTCGTCCTCCAGGTGGACACGATCGCCCGTGCGGTGTCGACGTTGTCCTTCGTGTTCACCTGCTTGTCGAGCACCTTGCAGCCTGCTGCCTTCGCGCCGGCCTCGAGGCCTGCGTTCCGGGCCCGCAGGATCGGCACGAACGAGACGCCCTGGATGATCCCCACGGCACAGGTCTGGCCGGCAGGGCTGTTGACGGCTCATGTGTCCCACTCGAGCTGGAGCTTCGAGAGGCCGCGGGCGAAGAAGATCGGCTCGTACTCGTACGGCTCGGCGGCTGCGAGCCGGAGATTCGGCAGGCGCCCGAGCAGGCGTGGGAGCGCGAGCCGCAGCTCGAGCCTCGCGAGCGGCGCTCCCATGCAGAAGTGGATTCCCTTGCCGAACGCGAGATGTCGGGCCAGGCCCTCCCGGTGCGCGTCGTAGACGTCGGCGTTCGGGAAGCGGAGCTCGTCGCGGTTGGCGGAGCCGTAGTGCACCATCAGGCGGGCGCCGGCGGGGAGCTCGACCCCCCCGAGCACGACCGCCCGGGTGGTGGTGCGAAAGAGCCCCTGCGCCGGCGACTCGAGGCGGAGCAGCTCCTCGATCGCCGCCGGCCACAGTTCCGGGTCCGCGAGCAGGCCGTCGAGGCGGGAGCGATCGGAGAGCAGCGTCAGGAGCGCGTTGCCGATCGCCCTCGTCACCGTCACACTTCCGGGGGTACGGCGAGAGCCAGTGGTCACCGACGCAGGAGTACTCCACCGCCTCCCACGCTGCCGACGTCGCCCGCGTCGTCGCCGCGCTCGAGATCGAGGAGGTCGACCTGGTCGGCTTCTCGTGGGGCGGTCTCGTGGCGCTCGCGTGCGCCGCGGCGTCGGACCGCGTGCGGCGTGTCGCGATGATCGACGTGCCTCCCTCGTTCGCACGCTCGGAGACCGACATCCCGGCGCTCGCCTACGGCTTCGCCGACGCGGCCGCGGCGGTCGAGGCGGAGCGTCGCCTCAGCCCGCGTGCCGCCGAGGCGACGCTCGCTGCCTACGCGGCGCTCTCCACGCGCCCCGCCGAAGGCGGGCATCTCGTCAAGAAGCACGACGAGACGTTCCTTCTCCGCTGGCCCTTCCACCGCGACGACCGCTGGGAGGAGCTGCGCCGCCTCGACCGGCCCCTCCTCGTCGTCCACGCGGAGGAGAGCCCGGTACTGCCGGCGGACGTCGCCGAGCGGATGGTCGCCGAGGCCAGGCATGCCACGCTGGTGCACGTCGCGAGCTGCGGTCACATGATCCCGATCGAGCGTCCCGCCGAGCTCGTGGCGGCGCTGCGGGCGTTCCTCGCATGAGCGACCCCACCCGCGTCGCGATCGTCACGGGTGCCGCACGCGGCATCGGCCGCGCCTACGTGCGAGGGCTCGCACGCGAGGGCTGGGCGGTCGTCCTCGCCGACATCGCCGACGCGGCGGAGGCCGCCGCCGAGGTGACCGAGGCCGGCGGCTCGGCGCTCGCGGTGCACGTCGACGTCGTCGATCCGATCTCGACGCAGCGTATGGCGTCGGCGGCGCTCGAGCGGTTCGGCCGCATCGACGCCCTCGTCAACAACGCCGCGTACTTCAGCCAGATCCACAAGCAGCCGTTCGACGAGATCTCGATGGCCGAATGGGACGAGGTCTTCGCCGTCAACGTCCGCGGCAGCTGGCTGTGCGCGTGCGCGGTCGTGCCCGCGATGAAGGAGCAGCGGTACGGGAAGATCGTCAACACCTCCTCGATGACCGTTCCGAGCGGCATCCCCTACTTCCTCCACTACGTCGGCTCGAAGGCGGCGATCGTCGGCATGACCCGGGCGCTCGCGCGCGAGCTGGGCGAGTGGAACATCGCCGTCAACACGATCAGCCCCGACTACGTGCCGCACGACGAGGACTACGCGGGCCGGCAGCCGGAGATGGCGGCCACCATCGCCGCCCAGCGCTGCTTCAAGCGCGACCAGGTGCCGGACGACCTGGTGGGGACGCTGCTCTACCTGCTCGGGCCGGGCGCCGACTTCGTCACCGGGCAGAACCTGTTCGTCAACGGAGGACGGCTCTTCTCGTGACATGTCAAGCGCTGCGGACGCTGGTATGGTCGCGCCCATGAGCTCCTACGACGCAGTCTTCATCGGATCCGGGATCAACTCGCTCGCGGGAGCGGCACTGCTCTCGCGCGCCGGCTGGAGCGTGTGCGTGCTCGAGCGGAACGACCAGGCAGGCGGCTGCCTCAGCACCTCGACCGACCTGACGCTGCCCGGCTTCACGCACGAGGTGCTCGCCTCGTGGCATCCCCTCTTCACCGGCTCCGCCGCTTACGCCGAGCTGAAGGACGAGCTCGACCGGCGCGGCGTCGAATACCTGAACACGGACCTCCCGACCGGCAGTGCGTTTCCGGACGGGTCGGTCGCGTTCATGACGACCTCGCTCGAGGGCAACGTCGCCGAGCTCGACCGCCATGCGGCGGGCGACGGAGCGGCGTGGGAGCGGCAGTTCAACGCGTTCATGGCGAACGCCGACCTCTCCTTCGGGCTGCTCGGCACGGAGCTGTGGTCGAGCCGCGGCCTCTCGCTCGGGCGCAAGGCCTACAAGCGCCTCGGGCGCCGGGGGCTGCTCGAGTTCGCCGGCGGGACGCTCTCCACCTGCCGCGACTGGCTGCAGGAGACGTTCGCGTCCGAGCAGGCGCACGGACTGCTCGCGCCCTGGGTGCTGCACACGGGCCTCGGCCCCGACCAGGCGACGTCCGGCTTCATGACCCGGGTGATCGCGGCATCGCTCCAGCTCGGCGGCCTGCCCGTGCCCAGGGGCGGCGGCGTCCGGCTCGTGGACGCCCTCGCCGGCATCGTCACGGACGCCGGAGGCGAGGTGCGGACGGGTGCGGAGGCCGACCGGATCCTCGTCGCGGACGGCCGGGCCGCCGGCGTCCGCCTCGCCGACGGGGACGTCGTGCCCGCGAGCCGCGCGGTCGTCGCGAGCGTGACGCCGACGCAGCTGTACGGCAAGCTCCTGTCGAGCTCGGACGTGCCGCAGAAGGTGAGCGAGGCCGCGGCCCGCTTCCGCTACGGCCGTGCCGAGATGCAGATCCACCTCGCCCTCGACGAGCTGCCGCGATGGCGCGGCCCGGACGCCGAGCGGCTCGCACGCTGTCCCATCGTCCACGTGACACCGGGTCTCGACGGTGTCTCGCGCGCGGTGAACGAGGCCGAGCGCGGCCTGTTGCCGGCGGAGGCGACGATCGTGTGCGGCCAGCCGGTCGCGCTCGACCCGTCCCGCGCCCCGGACGGGAAATGGATCGTCTGGATCCAGCTGCAGGAGCTCCCTGCAGGGGCTGTCAAGGGAGACGCCGCCGGCGAGCTCGACACGGGGGACGGGCACTGGACGGAGGAGCTGCGCGAGGCGTACGCCGACCGCGTCGTGGCGCGTCTCGGCGAGTCGATCACGAACCTGGGCACGGCGACGCTGAAGCGTGTCGTCCTCTCCCCCGTCGACATCGAGGCCCTGAACGTGAACCTCGTCGACGGAGACATCTACGGCGGCTCGTGCGCGCTCGACCAGAACCTGCTGTGGCGCCCGCTGGCCGAGGCGCCGGGCCACGGCACCGCAGTCGACCGGCTCTGGCACATCGGGGCGAGCACCCACCCCGGCCCGGGGCTCGGTGCCGGCTCCGGCTACCTCGTCGCGAAAGAGCTGACGAAGCCGGCGCTGCCGCAGCGCCTGCTCGCGAAGCTTCCCGGCCGCTCGTGAGGCTCGGTCTTTCCGAGATCTCCACCGTCGGTGCCTCGTTCGCCGACGACGTGGCTGCCTACGCGGCGGCGGAATTCGACGCGATCGGCCTCTGGGAGTTCAAGCTGCCGGACGACGACGAGGCGAGCATCACGCTCCTGCGACAGAACGGGCTGGTGGTGGCGAACTGCGTGCCGGCGGTGCCGTCGCTCCTGCAGCTCGCGATCCCCGGCATGGAGGGGCCGCCGGATCCGGACGAGCGGATCGACGCCATCTGCGCGTCGGTGCGCCGGTTGGCGGCCTTCGACCCGGAGTGCGTCCTCTGTCTCGCAGGCCCGCTCGGAGGGCGCACGGAGGAGGCGGTGCGGGCGATCGTCGTGGCGGGCCTCCGCCGCATCGGCGCTGCTGCCCGTGAGAGCGGCGTTCGGCTCGCCTTCGAGCCGACCCACCCCGCCGAGCGCGACACCACGGGCTTCGTCGTCAGGGCGGCCGACGCCGCCGCCCTGCTGGACGACGCCGGTCTGCCGGAGGCCGGTGTGCTGGTGGACACGTACAACCTCTGGGAGGACGACGGTGCCGTGGCCTGGTTGCGGGCGAACGGCTCCCGGGTCGCGGGCGTGCACGTTGCCGACGTCCCTGCGGGCGGGGAGCCGGGACGGGCTCTCCCGGGCACGAACGGCACCCGCACCCGGGAGCTGATCGAGGCGGCCCGCGCCGGCGGCTGGGACGGAACGCTCGACGTCGAGATCTTCTCCACGCCGGAGCTCTTCTGGGCCCTTCCGGTCGACGAGGCGGCTCGGCGCGCCCACGAGGCTGCGCGACAGCTCGTCAGCTGACGTCCGGCGAACCCACCCGCAGTCACCTCCACCTCGAAGCCGCACCACCGTCTCAGCGGCTCGCGTCCCTCTCCGCCGCGCGCTTCCCTCTCCGCCGCTCGGGTCGTGCCGTCCCGGCCCGGCCCGACGCCGGCGGGCGAGATGCCCATCGCCGTGCGGGCGAAACGCGTCGCCTCGCTCATTGCGGGCGAGATGCCCATCGCTTTGTGGTGATTCGCCCGAAAGCTTTGTGGTGATTCACCACAATATCCGCCTCACGGCCGGTACGTGTCTCGCTCAGCTGATCGATGAGCCCCGAAATGTCAGGGCCGGTGTACGACCAAAGCTCGTCGACGGCGTCGACGATTGCCTCGCGGCGGGCGATCCGCCGTTCGCGCTCGTCCAGCACGAGGCCGAGGATCGAGTGGTACCCGGGGCGGCACAGCCCCAGCCGCTCGGCCTCGGTGCCGGCGAGCCGCCAGGTGTCGGCGATCGACATGTGCTCGACGTCCATGCGCCGAACGGCGCGCACGAGCCGATCGTGCAGCGGCGGCGAGAACTTCACGTCCCGAGGGTGACACAGGACTCGCGACGACTTCGTGTCGTGATCGGGTCGACTTCGGGTCGATTCGAAGCTTGTGGTGAATCACCACAAAGTGCTCCGAGGCCGCGGCGGCCGCCGGCCTCGAGACCGCTCAGACCGAGCCGTAGAGCTGCAGGATCACGGAGACGTACTGCTTCGTGTCGTCGAAGAGGCCGCGCTCGCGCACGGCCCGGGCGCCCTGGTAGTACCCGGCCAGAGCAAGCCTACGATCGCCCCCGAACTGGTCGAGCTGCCACCTCAGGTAGCGCACGCCCGCCTGCACGTTGCCCTCGTAGGTGCGCGGTGTCTTGGCGCCGATCAGGAGGACGTCGACCCACTCCCAGGTCTCCGGCAAGAGCTGCATGACGCCGATCGCGCCGACGTTCGAGACGACGTCGGGCTGGAAGCCGGACTCCATCCAGGCGAGAGCCCGGGCAAGCCGGGCGTCGACGCCGTAGGCGGCCGACCAGCGGTCGATGGCGGCCGCGACCGTCTCGCGGCTCGCAGGGGCCAGCCCACCCGCTGGACGCGCCCCGGCGGGCAGCCGCAGCCGCTGGTCCGGTGCGAGCAAACTCGCGAGGGAGAGTCCGTTCACGCGGGCGAGCTCCCAGGGGCTCACACTCCAGCTGGCCGCGATCGCGTAGAACCCCTCTCCGGGGCGCACCACGTGCATCGCGGCCGCCGGTGCCGGCGTCGCGCGCGCACCGGCAGGAGCCGGAGCGCGAACCCAGGCGTTGCGGGGAAGGCGCAGCCGCTGATCCGGCACGAGCAGGCTCGTGAGCCGCAGCCCGTTTCTCCGCGCCAACGACGCCGCTGCGACGTGGTAGCGAGCGGCGATGGCGTAGAACCCCTCACCCGGGCGGACGACGTGCGTCCCCACCGGCCGCCGAGCCGAGGTGCGCGGCGCGGCGCGCACGAGCGCCCGGTACGTGCGCGGCCCGGCGATGCCGTCGGGCGTCAACCGCGTCGCATGTTGGAACTTCTGCAAGGCCGCAGCGGTCGTCGCGGTGAAGCGCCCGTCCACCGAGGCACGCGGAAGCCCGTAGCGGACGAGCCTGAACTCGAGCGCGGAGACGTCCCAGCCGCGCGCGCCGACGCCGAGCTCGCGCTGCCCGAGCAGCGGTGCGCCGAGTCGCCCCAGAGCACGGCGGGTGCGTCGGCCGACGCGACCGCTGGGCGGCAGCGCGTGCCGCCGCTGAAAGGCGACGGTCGCCTTCCTCGTCAGCGGCCCGGCGACACCGTCGACCGCGCCCGTATACAGCCCTCGCGCGCGCAGGGCGACCTGGAGCGCAGCAACGCTCTGGCTCGAGCCGGGGGCGGGGCCGGCGAAGAGGAGGGCGGCGCCCACCGCGGCAACGATGGCGACCTGACGGCGCACCCGCACTGGTTTCGCCACGCGGCCATCGTCGTCCTCCCTGCCCTCATGGACCTCTTACACCTGGTCGGGCGGCGCAGGGGCGCTGGCGAAGGACTTGCGGAACCAGACGATGGGCACCTGTTCGGCTGCCGGCGGCGCCCCGCGCTCGACGAGGCCGGTGACGACGACGTGGTCGCCGATCTCGAGCTCCTCCAGCGTCGTGCACTCCGCGTGGGCGACGGCGCCTTCGTGCAGGATCGGCACACCGCCGAGACCCGGCGTCCACGAGACCTGCGAGAACTTGTCGTCCGCCTTGGAGGCGAAGAGGTTGCAGAGCTCGGCGCAGTCGTCGCGCATGAAGTTGACCACGAACCGCTTCGAATGCAGCAGGGCCGGCAGCGTGCGCGAGTTGCGGTCGACGCACACGAGCAGGATCGGCGGCTCGGCAGAGACGCTCGTGACCGCGTTCGTGGTCAGACCGCGCGGCGTGCCGTCGGACTCGAGCGTGGTCACGATCGCGACCCCGGTCGGGAACGCGCTCATGATCTGGAAGAACTCCTTCGTCGAGACAGGCACGGTTTCAGTGTGACATGTCACGCTGACGCGCGCTCACCCCCGGCCGAGCGAGAGGATGCCGCGGTCGATCAGGCCCATCGTGAACGCCGCCGCGGGCAGCAACTTGACGCCGTAGGCGTCGCGCAGAAACCACTCGAAGTACACGAATGCGCTGGAGCGGACCGCCCCCACGCGCTCCAGGCGGCCGAGGTCGCACATCGCTACCGACGCTCGCAGGGCCGGGTCGGCCAGGAACGCCTCGACGAGGCGCTCCACCTGCTCGTGCCAGCCGGTGCGCTCGCGCTTGGGCCCGGCCCGCTCCGCCAGCTCGCTCAGCTGCCGCAGCACCTCGCGGATGTCGCCGACGATGCCGAGCTCGGTCGGGCAGTTGCGTCCGATCTCCTGCGGGTCGATGTCGCAGACGACGTGCTCGCCGCGCGCCGCTGATCCTTGCGGGCGGCGGCGACAGCGCCGTGACCGGCGAAGCCGAAGAGGTACGGGACACCTTCTCCCGGACGAGGTACTCGGTGACGAGATCGGCTCCTCGCAACTCGGGCATTGACAGCTCCTTCCTCGATGATCGATTATCCGAGGCGAATCCGGCCCTCCCGCGTGGCGTGCGCACCACGGAAGAGCCGCAGAGTCGCGTCACCGCGGCGACGGACGGCTCAGCGGGCGGTTGGCCAGGCGAGCACGGTCGCCACCGGCCTGCGCCAGAGCGCGTGGAAGGCCGGACCTGCCGGCCCCGCGCCGTACCGCAGCGGGTCGACGCCGGGGAAGTGCACGAACTGGTCTTCGCCCCACGTGCCGGCGAACGCCATCCACGACGGCAACGCCGCCGTGATGCGAGACACGCCGGGTGTGACCGTCCGGCCCCGGGCCGCGCTGTCGAGCAGCGGCACGTTGTAGGCGTCGTAGACGGCGAGCGCCTCCTTCGGCCAGCAGCTTCGGGCGAGCGGCTTCCGTCCGGGCGTGAAGTAGTTCGCGTGAGACCCGAGGGCCACGTAGACGATCGGCCTCGAGCCGCGGCGCAGCGCTCTGGCCCAGTCGCGGCGAGCTCCCACACAGTGCTCTGACAGTCCGACGAGCAGCGGCCGCTCGCGCACGTCGAGCAGCACTGTCACGGCTTCCCAGTCTCCCTCGTGGGACTGCCAGAAGAGGCCCGCGGCACCGGTCAGGCTGAAGACGTTGGCCGGGTAGAAGAGCCAGTACTGCAACGCGATCCGGTCACGGGTGCGGAAGAGCGACCCGTACACGGTAGGCGCTGCTCCGTGTGCCTCCTCGGCGCCTGCGTAGCAGTCGAGCGCGGCGGGGCCGTCGGCCGCCCGGCACGATCGCTGGTCGAGCCGGGCGGCGCGCCCGGCCTGCGGCAGCGCCGTCGCGGTCGCCTGCCACGTTCCGTCCGCCGCCCGCACGAGCAGGTCGCTGTCGGCGAGGAACCCGTCCACGGGCACCGGCGCGAACCGCTCGGACGGGTGGAGCACGAGCACCGGTGCATGCCGTGCCAGAAGCTGGGCGGGCGTCGCCGCCCGCGCTGCCGGCGGCGAGGCGAGGACGGCCGTCGAGCAGGCGAGGACCGCCGCCCTGATCAGCGCCCTACGCAGGAGCACCTGCCTTCGCCGGGGTCCGCTTCCCCCAGGGGCACGTACTCCCGCTCTCCGGCGCCCGTGTACACCTGGCGCGGCCGCGCGATCTTCTGCTCCGGGTCGACGACGCCCTCCAGCCACTGCGCGAGCCAGCCGGCGGTGCGCGGGATCGCGAACATGACCGGGAACATGCCGACGGGCAGCCCGAGCGCCTGGTAGATCAGGCCCGAGTAGAAGTCGACGTTCGGGTACAGCTTGCGGGAGACGAAGTAGTCGTCCTCGAGCGCGATCCGCTCGAGCTCCAGAGCGACGTCGAGCAGCGGGTTGCGACCGGTCACCTCGAACACCGAGTCGGCGGTCTGCTTGATGATCTTCGCCCGCGGGTCGTAGTTCTTGTAGACGCGGTGGCCGAAGCCCATCAGGCGGAAGTCGCCGGCCTTGACCCGCTCGATGTAGTCCGGCACGTGCCGCACGTCGGCGATCTCGGCGAGCATCTTCAGCACCTCCTCGTTCGCCCCGCCGTGCAGCGGCCCGTAGAGCGCCGCGGCTGCGCCCGTGAGAGCGCTGTACGGGTCGACCCGGCTCGATCCGATCGCCCGCATCGCGTTGGCGCTGCAGTTCTGCTCGTGGTCGGCGTGCAGGATGAAGAGCACCTCGAGCGCGCGCTCGAGCACCGGATGCGCGGAGTAGCGCGGCTCGGCCATCCGGAACATCATCGAGAGGAAGTTGCCGGTGAAGCCGAGGTCGTTCTCGGGGTAGACGTACGGCAGTCCGCGGTTGTGCCGGTACGCCCAGGCGGCGATCGTCGGCACCTTGGCGATCAGCCGGTGTGTCTGCAGCATCCGGTTCTCGGCGTCGTCGACCTGGGACGCCTCGGGATAGAAGGTGGAGAGCGCGGCGACGCACGAGATCAGCATTCCCATCGGGTGCGCGTCGTAGCGGAAGGCTTCCATGAGGCGCTTCATGCTCTCGTGGACGAACGTGTGGTGCGTGATCTCGTCGGTCCACGCCTGAAGCTCGTCGCTCGTCGGCAGCTCACCGTGCACGAGCAGGTACGCGACCTCCAGGTAGGTGCTCCGTTCCGCGAGCTGGTCGATCGGGTAGCCGCGGTAGCGGAGGATGCCGCGGTCCCCGTCGATGTAGGTGATGGCGCTGCGGGTCGAGGCGGTGTTGAGGAACGCCGGGTCGTAGCTCATGAGGCCGAAGTCGTCGGCGTCGACCCGCATCTGCCGGAGGTCGCTCGCCCGGATCGCCCCGTCGGCGATCGGGAGCTCGTACGTCGAGCTCGGTGCGGTTGTCGGTGACGGTGAGGCTGTCGGTGGGCATTGCGTTCGCCTCCTGGGGTCGGGGATCGGATCATCGTCCGCTCTGCGGCCTCGTGGCGCATCGCAATCGTCACTGATTCCCGTTACGGGAAGGTCGCAACCCGGATCGGTGCCAGCCTACTCGGAGGTCAGGGGTGGAGCCTGGGTGCGGGTGCCGCCGAAGACGTGCTGGGCGCACTCGGTGCAGTACGCGTGCAGGTCGCCCGCGTCGTCCGGGTAGTAGCGGTAGCCCGCCCGCTCGGCCGCTGCCTCGGTCGCCTTGTGGCATCCGCATTCGGAGCACTGGATCACCCACGGCAGGAGCTGTAGGGCAGACGCGCAGTCGAGGCAGTACGAGCCGGCGAAACCGGCCGGAAGCGTACGCACCGTCCACCCGACGGTGTCCATGCCGCATGCGGTTGCCCGTCTGCCGCAGCCGTCGCAGCGCTCCGGGACGACATCGATGTCGCGCTCTGTTCGCACCCCACTCCCCCCCTTGCCTGCAGCCTAGGCGAGGCGACCGCCCGTTTCCAGGCCCGGGCGGCCAGGATGGGCGCAAAACCCCCGGGTAGGGTTTGCGACGGCCACCGGTGCTCGACGGCTCGGGCTGTCCGCCTTACACGAGCGCCCGCAGCCCGAACGCGACCGCGACCACGGCGAGCACTGCGAGGGGAAGGACGATCCATGACAGCGTCAGCCGCCGTCGTGCCCGGACAGGGCTCGTGCGGGAGGGTTTGGTCTGAGTCTTCACGTCCGTCATCTTTCCCCGCGGTGCTGCTCCTAGACGCGATCGGGGCGGCGGTGCCTCCACCTGTCGCACGCAGGCCGGGGCCGCGAGGGCACCAGCCGATGCGAGCGGGATACTCGATGCATGCTCCTACACGCCGGACACGTCGATGGGACGAGGATCGTCCATCTCACCCACACCAGGCTCTGCGCCGAAGGGCTCTGCGGCGAGACGGTCGAGCTCGACGGCGAGCCCGACCTGGCACTGATCTGCGACGAGTGTCTCGAGCTCGCGGTGGTCGCAGGCGTCGACGTGACCGTGTGGGTGGCTCTGCCCGAGACGAGCCCGGCCGAGTTGCTGGCGGCCTAGCGGCACGAGGAAGGACGACGCTCTCGGCTCAGGCGCGCTACTTCTCAGCGGCCGTGGTCACGACCCCGCGCGCGGAGACGGCACAGCGGTGGGTGGTGTTGAGGAAATCCTCCAGCGTCCCATCCCACACGGCTCGAAAGTCGGCGCCGACCGTGACGTCTCCTTTGGCGACGCCGTCGACCGGGTCGATCTTCGCCTCGAACCAGCTCCCGTCGTGCATGAGGACGGTCAACTGCGCGTGACCTGTCGGTCCAGGTTGATGCCGCAGTGGGAGATGCCACCACCGCTCGTCGCTCTGTTATGGAGCAGCACCGGCGTGTAGCCGCCGTTGAAGGCCCGGTCGATCGCCTTGTAGTCGGGCGTGGGAGCCGAGGCGCTCTCTCGGCTGGAGGAGTCTCCACAACCGGCGAGAGCCGTTGACCCGATCGCGATCGCCAGCGTGCCGAGGATTGCCTTCTGACGGTAGCTCAGAACCATCAGGACACCCAGTGTAGAGCATGTTCCGTCCGCGTTCGGGCCGGCGACTCGGCCGACGCAGCGGGATGCGCATGCATCCTCGCCGGCCGCTCGAACCGATCCGAATGCCCAGGGAAGCCGGCCGCCGCTTGCGCAGCATGACATGCGCGAACCTCGCGAAGCGGTCGGGGCGGAAAAGCCGGGACCAGCACCCGCTGACTCGGAAGCTCCCCGGGTTGGACTCGAACCAACAACCCTTCGGTTAACAGCCGAATGCTCTGCCAATTGAGCTACCGGGGAAGGAGCGGGGCTGATTGTAGCCGGACGAGCTAGCCGGGAGGCCGTGGCTCGAGCACGTAGATCCGGATCTCGCGCCCGGCGCGGCGCCTGTACCCCTCGTAGCCGGGCCAGAAGGACAGCGCCTGCCTCCAGTAGCGCTCGGCCTCGGCGGGCTCCGCCCTCCGGGCCAGCATGCGGCGGCTCTGCCCTGCGACCGTCACCCGGCGTCAGGGCTGGCGTCGAGGTCGAGCGACCACGCAGGGTGCTTGGCCCGTCCCCAGTTCGAGGCGATCAGGACGATGCGCTCGCCGTCTGCCACGTGCAGGAGCGGCACCGTCCGCGGCACGCCGCTGCGACGGCCGGCGACCGTCAGTAGCAGAGGGGAAAGCCGGTGCCGAGGCTCGAGACCGAGCGCGTGCTGCGGGCGAAGGGACGGTCGAGCACCGGGAGCACGCGCGCCCCGACCCACGCGCAGCCGCGTGTGCGCCCGAGCAGGCGGACGAGCGTGGCGTACGGGTTCACACGCTACGCCAGCTCGGTGAGCGCCTGGCGGATCTTCGCGAGGTGCGCCTGCAGCTCGGTCGTGCGTGCGAGGTCGGACTCCCCGTGCAGGTCGCGACGCAGCTTGCGTTCACGGAGCCGCAGGAGCAGCTCCGTGCCGGTGCGGCGCGTCAGCCCCTCTCGGTCTGCCCGCGCATCGAGCTCGGCGCGCAGCGTCACGAGGTCGGCGTCGATCTCGCCGCCGTCGACGAGGAACGAGCGGAAGCGGCGGTGCGCCTCCTCGTCGAAATGCTCGGCAGAGAGCTCGCCGAGCCCTTCCAGCAGCTCCGCGTGCGCGACGACGGCGGCGAGCGCGTCACGCTCCAGCCGGTCGCCCGCGTCGAGCAGGCGCTGGCGCTGCGGCTCCGGCGCACCGCGGGCCGCCGGCGCCGCGCCCCTGGCAGGCGCGATCCCCGAGAGGGTCTCCTTGGGCAGGTCGAGGCGATCGGCCAGCAGGCGCAGCGCCGCCTGCCGCTCGGGCGAGTCCTCGGCCTTCGCGAGGATCTCGCGCGCTCGCACGAACCCTTCCTGGCGGTCGGGAGCCCGCTCGAGCTCGAGGCGCACCCTGTAGTGGAGATAGCTCTCGGCGCCGCCGAGGCGTTGCTCGAAGCCCTCGGGCGCGTCGGCCGGGTCCTGCCCCGGAGGCAGGGTGACGACGCGGATCTCGAAGCCCTGCGCCGCGGCGAGCTCCATGCCGCGCAATGTCGCCTCCTGGCCGGCCGCGTCCGCGTCGAAGCACAGGTAGAGCCGCTTCGTCAGCCGGCCGAGCTCACGCAGGTGCGCCTCGGTGAGCGCCGTGCCCATCGACGCCACGACCGGCTCGAAGCCGGCCTGGCGGAGTGCGATCACGTCCGTGTTCCCCTCGACGACGACGGCGCGGTCCTGCTTCGCGATCGCGGGGCGAGCCAGATGGAGGCCGTAGAGGACGTGGCTCTTCTTGAACAGGTCGCTCTCCGGCGAGTTCACGTACTTGCCGCGCAGCGGGTCGTCGTCGCGAAGCTTGCGCGCCTGGAAGCCGACGATGCGCCCGCGGGCGTCGGCGAGCGGGAACATCAGTCTCGGCGGGAAGTAGTCGTTGCCGCGCTGGTTGACGAGCCCGGCGGCGCGGAGCTCCTCCGGTGTGAACCCCTTCTCGCGCGCCTTGCGGGCGAGCCCTGCGCCCGGGGAGAGGCCAAGCCGGAACTCGCGGGCGATGCCCTCACGCAGGCCACGCCCCTCGAGGTAGGCGCGCACGGGCTCGCCGTCGGCGGACTCCCACAGCACCCGCTCGTAGAACGCAGCGGCCTGGTCGAGCAGCGACGTCAGGCGCTCCCGCCGGGCACGGGCCTCGTCGGCTTGCGGCGAGCTCTCGTCATACTCGAGCTTGACGCGAAAGCGCTCGGCCAGGGCCTCGATGGCGCCGACGAAGTCGAGATTCTCTGTCTCCTGCACGAACCGGACGACGTCCCCTCCGCGACTGCAGCCGAAGCAGTAGTAGAGCTTGTCGACGGCGTTGACGGAGAAGCTCGGCGTGCGCTCGTCGTGGAACGGACAGCGGCCGACGTACCGCGCGCCCTGCTTGCGCAACGAGGTGCGTTGCGAGACCACCTCGACGATGTCCGCGGCGGCGACGACGTCGCGGACGCTCTGGTCCTTGATGCGCGCCATCAGGCCGCCCGGGCGTACGCGAGCGCGAACCGGTCGGTCATGCCGGCGATGTACTCCATGATGCGACCGGCGAGCTCTCCTTCGCCCGGCGGCAGCAGCGCGGGCTCGGCGACGAGGCGAGCGAAGACGTCGGCCATGACCTCGTGGGCGCGGCGGTGCTCGGGCTCGACGTGGGGACCCAGGTACACGCGGTCGAACATGAACGCCCGCAGCGACAGCATCGCCTCGCCGATCTCGTCGCTCTGACAGATGTCGCCTGCGGCCTCCGACGCCTCGACGATGTCGTGGACGAGCGTGTCGATCCGCTGCGCGCCGGTCGGCCCGAGCAGCGCCAGCTCGTCTGCTGGGAGGTCCGCCTGGCGGAGGATGCCGTAGCGGATCGCGTCGTCGATGTCGTGGTTGATGTAGGCGACGCGGTCGACGAGGCGCACGATCTTCCCTTCGAGCGTGCGCGGCTCCTGCGCCCCGGTGTGGGTGAGGATGCCGTCGCACACCTCGTCCGTGAGGTTGAGCCGCCGGGCGATGCGCCACGACTGCTCGTTGTGGCGAAACCGCACCCCGAAGCGCGCCGAGAGAGCGTCGTCGAGCGCCTGTTCGCCGGCATGACCGAACGGCGTGTGCCCCGTGTCGTGGCCGAGGCCGATCGCCTCGACGAGGTCCTCGTTGAGCCGGAGCGCGCGGGCGACGACGCGCGAGATGGCGGTCGTCTCGAGGGTGTGGGTCATGCGCGTGCGGTAGTGGTCGCCCTCGGGGTCGATGAAGACCTGCGTCTTCCCCTTCAACCGCCGGAACGGCTTCGAGTGCACGATCCGGTCGCGGTCGCGCTGGAAGGGCGTGCGCACGGCGCACGGCTCCTCCTCGTGCTCGCGCCCACGCGTTTCGTAGGAGCGGACGGCGAGCGGAGAGAGCGACCGCTCCTCGAGCGCCCGCACCCGCTGCTCGAACGTCTGCGCGATCATGCCTGCGACCTCCACAGGCTTCAGCGTAGTCGTCGTCCCGGATCGCTCGGCGCCGCCCGGGTACGCTGAGCATCATGGCAGCGAGGGCGCTCGCACTCGCACGGCGTGTGCCCGTCGCGGCACTGGCACTGATCGCGGCCTCGATCGTGACCGCCTGCGGCGGCGGTGGCGGCGCCCGCGACGAGGGCCCGTTCGCCTACGACGCCGGCCGGCCGCTGTCGGCGAAGGATCGCGGCGTCGTCGACGACGACTACCCGGTCGCGGTGCACGACGTCTCGTACGCCTCGGGCGAGGACACGATCGATGCGTTCGTGTCCGTGCCTCCCGGCAGTGCGCGACGGCCCGCGGTCGTCTACGTCCACGGCGCGGGCAGCACGAGGGACTCGATGATCGGCCCGGCACTGTGGCTCGCCGCCCGCGGCGCGGTCACGCTCGCTCTCACGGCGCCGTCGAGCACGGCGAGCGCGCCGGCAGTCACAGGCCCGCTCGACCGGCTCAGATGGCAACGGGCGCTCGAGATCCGGGACGTCACCGCGGTGCGGCGCGCGGTCGACCTGCTCGCCGAGCGCGACGACGTCGACCCGGATCGCATCGGCTTCGTCGGCTGGAGCGCCGGCGCGAGGGCCGGCGCCATCCTCGCGGGCGTGGAGCCGCGGCTCCACGCCCTCGTCCTGATCTCGGGCGGCACCGCCCCGGTGTCCGACTTCGTGCGGGCGGCACCGATCGAGCTGCGGCCGCAGGTCGAGGAGACGATGGCGTCGATCGACCCGCTGCGCTACATCGCGCAGGCACGACCGGGGTCGCTCCTCCTGCAGGACGGTCTTCGCGACTCGGTCATCCCGCGCAAGGCGCTGCAGGCGCTGATCGACGCGGCTCCCGAGGACACCGACGTGCGCTGGTACGGCGCCGAGCACGCGCTCGGGCCTGTCGCCTACCGCGAGCACATGAGCTGGCTCGGGGAGCGACTGGAGATCGAGGGCCCTCCGGTCGCCGGCGCCAAGACAGGCCCGTAGGGGCCTTACCCTGCCCTGTGCTCTGCCGGGCGCGACCGGCGAACGCGCCACGGGGCGAGCGCTTCTTAGAAGGATCGCGATTGACCGCCGTCGACCGTCACGCAGGTGCCGACGACCCATGACGCACGTTCCGAGACGAGGAACGTGACGACGTCGGCGATCTCGTCGACGGTGGCGAACCGGCCCCAGGGCAGCTCGCGTGCGACGAACGCCGCCATGCCCTCCGGATCGTCGTGCACGCGGCGCTCCCAGCTACCACCCGGGAACAGCGTCGATCCCGGGGCGACGCTGAAGACGCGGATGCCGTCCCGGGCGAGCTGGTCGGCCATGGCCTTCGCCAGGCTGATCTCGGCGGCCTTGGCGACGTTGTAGCCCGGCCCGCCGCCCCCCTCGCGGCCCCAGATGGAGGCGATCATCGCGATCACGCCTCCGCCTCGCGCTCGCAGGACGGGCAGCGCGGCGCGCGAGACGTGCAGCGCCGGGAAGAGGTTCTTGCCGAGCACACCCTCGAGATCCTGCGCATCCATCTCGTCGATGGAGCGGGCTCCCGATCCGCCCACGTTGTTGACGACGACGTCGATCCCGCCAAAAGCCGCGACGGCGGCGGCGACGACCGCCGACGCACCCTCGCTCGTGGAGACGTCGGCGACGACGCCGTGTGACCTGCCGAGCCCGTCGGCGGCCCCGACCGCCTCCTCGAGCGCCTCGGCGCCGCGCGCGCAGAACACGACGTCGGCACCCTCCTCCACGAGCCGCGCCGCGATCCCGCGGCCGATGCCGCGGCTCGATCCGGTCACGACCGCCACCTTGCCTGCAAGCCGGAGATCCATGGAGCTAGCCTAACCGTGTGTCCCCGACCAGCATCGTCCTGGTCCGTCACGGCGAGACGGACTGGAACCGCGATCGCCGCGTGCAGGGGCACGCCGACGAGCCGCTCAACGAGGAGGGCAGGGCCCAGGCGCGGGCGCTCGCAGGCACGCTCGCCGACGAGGGCTTCGACGCCGTCTACGCGAGCGACCTCTCGAGGGCCCACGAGACGGCGCAGATCGTGGCCTCGCTCTGCGACCTCGCCGAGGTGATGACGTTGCCGGCTCTCCGCGAGCGGCACTTCGGCTCCTGGGAAGGGCTCACCGACGTGGAGATCCTGCAGCGCTTCCCCGAGGCCCGCGACGCGCACCGGGGCGACGGAGAGGGTGCGGAGGAGATGGCCGGCAGGGTGATCGACGCCCTGCGCCGGATCGCCCGGTCGCATCCCGGTGGCCGCGTGCTCGTCGTCTCGCACGGAGGCCCGTTGCGGGCCGTGCTGCTCCATTGCGAGGCCGACCGCAACGGCCCGATCGGGAACTGCGACGCGATCCGCCTGAGCGTCGAGGAGGGGCGGATCACCCACGCCGGCTGACCTGTCCCGCCGCTGCCGGGGCCTGGGACCGATCATCTAGACTGGCCGCTCGTGGAGGACTACACGAACAAGTACAAGGGTGAGCAGGTGGAGCTCGCACTCTTCGGCGGCGAGTACCAGGAGGGCGTGCTGACGGCGTACTGCTCGATCGAGGACGTCCCCCACGTCGAGCTGAACGGCCACATCCTCGTGCCGCTACAGAACGTGGCGTCCCTCCACTGCTCGAGCCGCTGCGATGCGCCCGAGCCGGACTGGCCGCCGCAGGGGCTCGCCGACGAGCGCGACGATCGCGACGACGACTGAGCCGGTGCGGCGGGCTGCCGCGACGAACGTCTTCAAAGCCCTGCTGCTGAACGGGCTGCTCGTGGGGCTCGCCGGCGGGCTCGGGTGGTTGCTCGGCCGGGAGCGCACCGCCTCGCTGTTCGTCTTCTGCGGGCTCATGGCGGCGGCGGCGGCGTACTGGCTGGGGGAGCGCGCCCTGCTCGGAATGCTCGGAGCACACCCGTTCGCGGTGGCCGAGAACCCGCTGTTGCGGTCGACCACGGACCGGACGGCGGCGACCCTCGGCGTCGCCCCGCCGCGTCTCTACCTCATCCGCGACGGCTACCCTCGCGCGTTCGTCGTCGGGCGCGGCCCGCGCGCGTCGTCGCTCGCCGTCTCGACCGGCCTTCTGCAGGCGCTGCGACCCGACGAGGTCGAGGCCGTGATCGCGCA
Source organism: uncultured Gaiellaceae bacterium (assembly GCA_963787085.1). Classification (GTDB taxonomy): domain Bacteria; phylum Actinomycetota; class Thermoleophilia; order Gaiellales; family Gaiellaceae; genus Gaiella. The sequence continues at coordinate 223,170 of CAWBBO010000006.1, forward strand.
CGAGCTCGCCCACGTCCGCTCGCGTGACGTCCTCACGCAGACGCTGGCAGTGCTCCTGTCGGCGACGCTGATGGAGACGAGCCGGGTCGGCGGCTGGCTCGCACGCGCGCTCCTGTTCGTGCTGGCGCCGCTCGGAGCGGCGTTCACGCACCTGCTGCTCTCGCCCAGGCGCGAGCTCGCGGCCGACGCGGCCGCAGCCCGCGCGTGCGACCCGGACGATCTCGCAGACGCGCTGCTGCGCCTGCGACCGCGCCGGCGAGCTCGTCGAGTTCGCCGCCTCGCCCGCGACCGAGCCCCTGTACACGGTCGACCCGTTCGACGGCTCCGACCGCCTCGCGCGGATGTTTCGCACCCACCCGCCGCTCGCGACACGGGTGGCCCGGTTGCGGGCACTGGGCTCTGCAAAGACGACAGGCCCCGGTGGGGGCCTGTCGTCGAGCTAATTCGGCGGCGTCCTACTCTCCCAGGGGCTTGCGCCCCAAGTACCATCGGCGCCGGCGGGCTTAACTTCTCTGTTCGGAATGGGAAGAGGTGTACCCCCGCTGCTATGACCGCCGAAACTGTCAAAGGCGGGCGCGCTGCCATCGTGGCAGTGCGGCACACACCTTCAAAACTCCATAGCGACGTCGTACGTGTTCTAAATCAAGACCTCGGGCAATTAGTACGGGTCGGCTGAACACATTGCTGTGCTTGCACCGCCCGCCTATCAACGTGGTGGTCTTCCACGGCCCTTACTCACTCGAAGTGATGGGGAGCCTCATCTTGAGGTGGGCTTCCCGCTTAGATGCTTTCAGCGGTTATCCCATCCAGGCGTAGCTAGTCAGCAGTGCCGTTGGCACGACAACTGATACACCAGAGGTCTGTTCATCTCGGTCCTCTCGTACTAGAGACGACTCCTCTCAAGCTCCCAGCGCCCATGGCGGATAGGGACCGAACTGTCTCACGACGTTCTGAACCCAGCTCGCGTACCGCTTTAATGGGCGAACAGCCCAACCCTTGGGACCTGCTTCAGCCCCAGGATGCGACGAGCCGACATCGAGGTGCCAAACCCTCCCGTCGATGTGGACTCTTGGGGAGGATAAGCCTGTTATCCCCGGAGTACCTTTTATCCGTTGAGCGACGGCAATTCCACTCTTAACCGCCGGATCACTAAGGCCGACTTTCGTCCCTGCTCGACTTGTCAGTCTCGCAGTCAAGCTCCCTTATGCTTTTGCGCTCTACGCACGATTTCCAACCGTGCTGAGGGAACCTTTGCGCGCCTCCGTTACATTTTAGGAGGCGACCGCCCCAGTCAAACTGCCCACCTCACGCTGTTCCCGACCCGGATCACGGCATCGGGTTAGAAGCCCAGAATCCGAAGGGTGGTATCCCAAGGTTGACTCCACGGAAGCTGACGCCCCCGCTTCAAAGTCTCCCACCTATCCTGGACAACGAACACCAAACTTCAACGCAAAGCTGCAGTAAAGGTTCACGGGGTCTTTCCGTCCAGCCACGGGTACTCGGCATCTTCACCGAGACTACAATTTCACCGGATCCCTCGTTGAGACAGCGCCCAAGTCGTTACGCCATTCGTGCAGGTCGGAACTTACCCGACAAGGAATTTCGCTACCTTAGGACGGTTATAGTTACCGCCGCCGTTTACTGGGGCTTGGATTCAAAGCTTCGCCCGAAGGCTAACCTCTCCTCGTGACCTTCCAGCACCGGGCAGGCGTCAGCCCCTATACGTCGTCTTACGACTTCGCAGAGACCTGTGTTTTTGGTAAACAGTCGCTTGGGCCGTTTCACTGCGGCCCCCTCGAGCTCCATTCCGCGAGGGAATTTTACTCTACCGGGGCGTCCCTTCTCCCGAAGTTACGGGACCATTTTGCCGAGTTCCTTAACGAGGGTTCTTCCGATCGCCTTGGTATTCTCTACCTGCCCACCTGTGTCGGTTTTGGTACGGGCACGCGCGACCTCCCTAGACGCTTTTCTCGGAGGCATGGCTTCAAGGACTTCGTCCATGCGGACTCGGCATCCCGTCTCAGGCTTGCTGGGTGACGGATTTCCCTATCACCCGCCCTACGCGGTTACCCCAGGACGACCATCGCCTGGGTTCCCCTAGCCTACCCCGTCCCGCCATCGGTGGTAACGGTCACTACGTGGTACAGGAATATCAACCTGTTGTCCATCGCCTACGCCTTGCGGCCTCGGCTTAGGTCCCGACTAACCCTGAGTAGATTAGCTTTACTCAGGAACCCTTGGGCATTCGGCGGAGGAGTTTCTCACTCCTCTTTCGTTACTCATGCCAGCATTCTCACTTCCCATGCCTCCACGACTGGCTTCCGCCGCCGCTTCGCCGGCATGGGAACGCTCCCCTACCACTCCTTGCACAAGGGCAAGAAGTCCGTGGCTTCGGCTCCATGCTTGAGCCCCGTTACATTGTCCGCGCCCGACCACTTGACCAGTGAGCTGTTACGCACTCTTTTAATGGTGGCTGCTTCTAAGCCAACATCCTGGTTGTCTCTGCAATCGGACATCGTTTCCCACTTAGCATGGAATTAGGGGCCTTAGCCGACGGTCTGGGCTGTTTCCCTTTTGAGCACGAAGCTTATCCCCCGCACTCTGACTGCCACGTTCTGGATTTCCGGCATTCGGAGTTTGCCTGATTTCGGTAAGCTGGTAGGCCCCCTAGACCAAACAGTGCTCTACAACCGGAAATGAACACGTGACGCTATACCTAAATATATTTCGGGGAGAACCAGATATCTCTGAGTTTGATTAGCCTTTCACTCCGACCCACAGGTCATCACCGCCGTTTTCAACCGACGTGTGTTCGGTCCTCCACGAGGTCTTACCCTCGCTTCAACCTGCCCATGGGTAGATCACTCAGTTTCGGGTCTACCTCCAACGACTAAAGCGCCCTATTAAGACTCGCTTTCGCTACGGCTCCGTTTCCTTAACCTTGCCGTTGAAGAGTAACTCGCTGGCTCATTATGCAAAAGGCACGCCGTCACAGGACTAGCCTGCTCCGACCGCTTGTAAGCACACGGTTTCAGGTGCTATTTCACTCCCCTTCCGGGGTACTTTTCACCTTTCCCTCACGGTACTAGTTCACTATCGGTCGCCAAGGAGTACTTAGCCTTGCGGGGTGGTCCCCGCGGGTTCCGACCGGGTTTCCCGTGCCCGGCCGTACTCAGGTACCTGTCAAGGAAGGCCACGCGATTTCACGTACGGGGCTGTTACCCGCTGTGGCCCGGCTTTCCATCCGGTTCCGCTATCGCGCGACTTTGTAACTTCCCGACCCGCCGGCAGACGGATCAAGACAGGCCCTACAACCCCCGAACGACAACGACTGCCGTCTATCACGTCGCCCGGGTTTGGGCTCTTCCCTTTTCGCTCGCCACTACTCAGGGAGTCGAGGTTTCTTTCCTTTCCTCTGGGTACTTAGATGTTTCAGTTCCCCAGCTTGCCTCCTCATGCCCTATGTATTCAGGCATGGGTACGCGCGCATTACCACGCGTGAGTTTCCTCATTCGGAGATCCCCGGATCAAAGGTTGGTCAGCACCTCCCCGAGGCTTATCGCAGCCGCCCACGTCCTTCATCGGCTCTTGGCGCCAAGGCATCCACCGTGTGCCCTTATTCTCTTGATCGAAAAGAACACGTGTTGATGTCGCTATGGAGTTTTCAAGGTGCGCGCGGGCCGAGGCCCACCGTCGAGAACACCGCGACACCGATCCGCTGATCGGGGCAAACGGTCTCTCAAAACTCAACAGCGCGCCGACGAGGTCGACACCGTCGAAACGGTGTGACCACGCCGTAGCGACGAGGTCGACATTGTTCTAGGCGAGCTGTGTCATCGGACGACTCGAGAACGAATCCTCGAGGCATCAACAAGCACAGCGCCTACCGGAGCTGGGCTCCGGACTCCCTAGAAAGGAGGTGATCCAGCCGCAGCTTCCGCTACGGCTACCTTGTTACGACTTCACCCCAATCATCAACCCTACCTTCGACGGCTGCCTCCCCGAAGGGTTAGCCCACCGGCTTCGGGTATTGCCAACTTTCGTGGTGTGACGGGCGGTGTGTACAAGGCCCGGGAACGTATTCACCGCGACGTTGCTGATTCGCGATTACTAGCAACTCCGCCTTCATGGAGGCGAGTTTCAGCCTCCAATCCGAACCGGGACCGGCTTTTTGGGATTCGCTCACCCTCGCAGGTTTGCAGCCCTTTGTACCGGCCAATGTAGCACGTGTGTAGCCCAAGACATAAGGGGCATGATGACTTGACGTCATCCCCACCTTCCTCCGATTTGTCACCGGCAGTCTCCTATGAGTCCCCGACATTACTCGCTGGCAACATAGGACAGGGGTTGCGCTCGTTGCGGGACTTAACCCAACATCTCACGACACGAGCTGACGACAGCCATGCACCACCTGTGCACTTGCTCCGAAGAGGGAACGTATTTCTACGCCTTTCAAGTGCATGTCAAGCCTTGGTAAGGTTCTTCGCGTTGCGTCGAATTAAACCACATGCTCCGCTGCTTGTGCGGGCCCCCGTCAATTCCTTTGAGTTTTAGCCTTGCGGCCGTACTCCCCAGGCGGGGTGCTTAATGCGTTAGCTTCGGCACGGAGGGAGTCGACACCCCCCACACCTAGCACCCATCGTTTACGGCGTGGACTACCAGGGTATCTAATCCTGTTCGCTCCCCACGCTTTCGCGTCTCAGCGTCAGTACCGTCCCAGAGAACCGCTTTCGCCACGGGTGTTCTTCCTGATATCTGCGCATTTCACCGCTACACCAGGAATTCCATTCTCCTCTTCCGGACTCTAGCCAGATGGTTTCGGTCGACGTCTGAAGGTTGAGCCTCCAGTTTTCACAACCGACCTACCTGGCCGCCTACACGCTCTTTACGCCCAATAAATCCGGACAACGCTTGCCCCCTACGTATTACCGCGGCTGCTGGCACGTAGTTAGCCGGGGCTTCTTCTGGTGGTACCGTCACCCTCTGGGCTATTAACCCGAGTGGCTTCGTCCCACCTGAAAGAGGTTTACAACCCGAAGGCCTTCTTCCCCCACGCGGCGTCGCTGCGTCAGGCTTTCGCCCATTGCGCAAGATTCCCCACTGCTGCCTCCCGTAGGAGTCTGGGCCGTGTCTCAGTCCCAGTGTGGCTGATCGTCCTCTCAGACCAGCTATGGATCGTCGCCTTGGTGGGCCGTTACCCCGCCAACAAGCTAATCCACCGCGGGCTCATCCTCGATCGGAGGCCGAAGCTACCTTTTCTTCGCGGTCCGAGAACCTGGAAGGCTATCCGGTATTAATCCGGGTTTCCCCGGGCTATCCCAGAATCGAGGGCAGATTACCCACGTGTTACTCACCCGTTCGCCGCTGTCCCCAGGACCGAAGTCCTGGTTCTCGCTCGACTTGCATGTGTTAAGCGCGCCGCCAGCGTTCGTCCTGAGCCAGGATCAAACTCTCCGTGAAGAACTTGTCGGCAGTCGAAACTGCCAAACGTTTCTCTTCCCGAGATGAGCTTGAGCTCAAAGTCTCGCTACCGACACGACGCGTGGAGCGACGGGTCGGCAGTTCGACGGGAAAGCCGTCTCGCCCGCAGAACGGACGGACGGCGTAACCCCTCGACCACGCCGAAGCGAGGACGAGAGGCCTCGTCGTAAAACGCACGCTGTTGAGTTTTCAAAGACCGGTGCCGTCAGGGCCTGGCAACAAAAAGACCTCCGACTCGCGCCAGAGGCCTCCGTTTGATTCGGTACGTGGTCGTATCCGATTCGCTCGAAGGCTGCTCCGGTGTCGAGTTGACTGGGCGCTCTTGCTGCCTCCCTCTCGGGCGGCTAAGGGATAGTAGCAGAGGCGCAAGCCCTGTCAAGCAGTGCCCTCGGCGCCTGTGAGGGCCGAAACGAGGACCTCACCCGGCGAGCCGGACGAAGCGCCGCTTGCCCGCCTGGACGAGCGACCCGACAAGCGTCCGCCCGCGGCACGTCGAGCGCAGACACGGCCGCGCCGTTGACCTTGACGCCGCCCTGCCCGATCATGCGCCGGGCATCGCTCGTGGAGAGGCCGAAGACGCCGGCGAGCAGCGCCGGCAGGTGCACCGGGTCGCCGTCGGGGAGCGGCGCCTCCGGGACCTCCTCGGGAGCTCCGCCTTCCCTCACCACCCGGGTGAAGTGCGCCTCCGCCGCGCGTGCCGCCTCCTCCCCGTGCGACCGGCGCACGATGAAGCGGGCGAGGGCGAGCTTCGCCTCCATCGGCTCCCCCTCGGGGACCTGCCCCTCGACCACGAGCCGATACCACTCCGGCAGCTGCTCGTCGGGAATCCGCATGGTGCGGCCGAACTGCTCCTCCGGAGCCGCCGTCAACGGGATGTTGTTGCCGACCGAGGAGCTCATCTTGGCGCCGTCCCACGAGAGGAGAAGCGGAGTCGTCAGCACGATCTGGGGCTCGAGGCCGTAGGCCTCCATCACGGTGCGGCCGGCGAGGAGGTTGTAGAGCTGGTCGGTGCCGCCGAGCTCGACGTCCGCCTCGACTGCGACCGAGTCGTACGCCTGCATCAGCGGGTAGAGGAGCTCGGAGACCGAGACGGGCTGCCCGCCGGCGATCCGCTTGGCGAAGTCGTCGCGCTCGAGCAGCTGGGCGACGGTGAGCGTTCTCGTCAGCCGCACGACGTCGGCGAAGGTCAGGGTCGACAGCCATTCGCCGTTGAACCGCACCTCGGTCCGCGTCGGGTCGAGGATCTGCATCGCCTGCTCGACGTACGTCTTCGCGTTGCGGTCGATCTCCGCGTCGGTGAGGATCGGCCGTTCAGCCGACCGTCCCGAGGGGTCGCCGATCCTCGTCGTGTAGTCGCCGACGATGAGCACCCCCACGTGTCCCGCGTCCTGGAACGCCCGCATCCGCTGCAGCGGGATGCCGCGACCGACGTGGATGTCCGGTGACGTGACGTCGATGCCGAGCTTGACGCGCAGCGGCCGGCCGAGTCTCAGCTTCGCCTCGAGTCCTCCCTCGGGCAGCAGGTCGACGTGATTGCGGGCGAGGGTGGCGACGTCGTTCACGGGCCCGTGATTCTACGGCACCGCCGGCGAAGTACTCGCGCCAGTCGGGGTCGAGACGCTCGTTCGCGAGCGCCTCGACATCGGTCAGGGTCAGAGCCCGGTCCACCGGACGAGGGTATCGCCCGCGGGCGTGCCCGGCCGACGCCGAGCGCTAGAACGGATACGCGGCGAGGCTCCAGGCCGCCGCGGCGTACCAGAGCCCGAAGGCGAGGCTCGAGACCCCGAGCACGGGCGCGACGCCGTTGCAGGCAGAGGCGATCCGCGTCGTGCCGAGCGTGAGGCCGAAGCCGGTCGTGACGATCGTCATCGAGAGCCCCGTGAACAGGGCGAGCACGACGAGAGCGGCGCAGGCAACCGGTACGGACGGGATGGCGGCCAGGATGAGCACGCCCACGCCGGCGCTGCCTCCGGTGCCGTGCACGAGACCGATCCCGAAGGCACCGAGCCGAGAGCGCACGGGGTGGCGATGGTGCGCGTCCTCGTGCGGATGGGCGTGCAGGTCGAAGTACCCGTAGCGCCAGCGCACGAGCAGCCGGAGGGCGAGGAAGACGATCAACGCTGCGACGGCCGTCTCGGCCCCTTGCTGCACCCGTTCCGGCAGGAACTGCTGGAAGAGCAGGATCGGCAGGCCGAAGGCCAGGAGCGCGAGCGCGTGCCCGAGGCCCCAGAAGGCACCGAGGCGGGCGGCGGCCCGCCCGGCCCGCTCCTCGCCGGATGCGACCAGCGTCGTCACGGCCGCCAGGTGGTCAGGGTCGGTCGCGTGCCGCAGGCCGAGCAGGGCGGCGACGAGCACGACCACGAGCACGGAGGCGCCCCCGGAGAGGTGTGCGATCGCTTCGTCGAGCCCGAACATGTCCCTTGTTCGCTCCCTCTCCCCGGTCGGTTCGGTCCCGGGTCAGACGACGCCGGGGATCGCCCTGACGGTAATGGCCACGCCGACGCAGAGGATCACGAGCGCGCTCGCCGCGGGCAGCGCGCGCACGAGCGGCCCGTCGAAGGAGACGCGGCTGAACGCTCGCCGGGCGAGCACCGCGACGAGCCCGATGCCGGTGATCGTGGCGGCGAGGCCGAGGCTGAAGGCGGTGATCAGCGCCAGGCCGAAGCCGACCCGGTGCAGCGCGATCGCCGACAGGAGCACGACGAGCGCGGACGGGCACGGGAGCAGGCCCGCGGCCACGCCGACGCCGACGATGCCCCTCCGCGTGAGCCGCTCTCCGGCGGGTGGTGTCGTGGTGGTGATGGTGATGGTCGCCGTGGCCATGGCCCGCGGCGTGGTGGGCGTGATGATGACCGTCCGCGCCGTGGTCGTGCGCGGCCCAGCCGCCGCTACGGAGACGCTGCAGCAGCACGGAGGCGCCGACGACGACGACGAGCAGCCCGGAGGCGAGCGTCAGCCACGGGTACAGCTGCTCCGGGACGACGAACCGCGACAGCGCCAGCGTGACGAGCCCGAGCCCGAAGACGCCGGCCGTGTGGGTGATCGTCACGGTCGCGCCGAGCAGGACGGCGTCTCGCGGCTTGCCCTTCGTGCCCACGAGATATCCCGCGACGAGCGCCTTGCCGTGACCCGGCGTCAGCGCATGCGCTGCCCCCCAGAAGGCGGCCACGAGCAGGGAGACGAGGAGCACGCCGAGCGAGAGCTCGCCCCGCTGGATCAGCGACTCGAAGCCGCCGCTTCCGTGCTCCGGGGCTGCGACTGCGCCGAGCGCCGGCGCGCTTCCCGGCGCCGCTCCCTGCGCAAACGTCGCCGTCACCGTGCGCAGGTCGAGGGGAGAGCGCAGCAGGTCTCGCGGGTAGGCGCGGAGCTCGTCCGACCGGCTCACGCGGGGGGCTGAGCTCTCGCTCACCGTGGCTCCGTCGCGCGCGGTGACGACGATCTCGCGCCACCCGATCCGGCTCGCGAAGGAGCGGTCGGCGAACGTCAGCCGGCTGCCCGTCGCCCGGGCCACGTAGACGGCGTCGAAGCGCAACGTCTTCAGGCCCCCGGCTCCCGGCCGCTCCGACGCCCGCTGCGACAGCACCACGAGCGGCACGCGCCGCCCGTCGACGATCAGCTCGAGCTTCGCGGCGAGCCGGGCCGCATACCCGGGCCGCGCGACCTCGCCTCCCTCCTGGAACGTCGGCACCTCCGCGAGGTCGAGCGCGTACCTGACGTAGATCCGGCTGCCGGCGAGGTCGATCGCCGCGAAGTGGTTGACGGTGAAGTTGCCGAGCGGATGCGCCGCCGCCGGCGCCGGCAGGAGGAGGGCCGACGCGACCGCCGACGCCGCGAGCACGACGACAGCGAGGCGCCTCACGACAGTGCCTTCTGCGCGACCGGAGCCCAGCGGACGGAGAACGCGGGGCTCAGCGCCAGCGCTTTGCGGTACCAGGCACGCATGGCGACGCGGTCGCCGGAGCAGCCGGCTGCGTAGCCGCGGTGGAAGTAGAGGAGGGCGTCCTTCGTCCCGAGCCGCAGCGCCCGCTGCGACCAGGCTGTCGCCTCGTCACAGCGGCCTGCGCGGGCGAGAGCCCAGCCGAGCGCGTCGTCGCCGTAGATCGACGGACGCGCGGCCCGCGCCTTGCGGGCGAGCGCGACGGTCGCCGCAGGCTCGATCCGATGGTCGGCGCGGTACACGGCCGACTCGAGATCGACCGTGACGCCGTTCGCGACGAGCAGCCGGTCGATCGCCCGGACGGTCGCCTGCTGCCTGCGGGCGGCAGCAGCGTCTCCCTGCCGCTCGAGCAGGTCGCCGAGGAGCGCCACGAACTGCGGCAGCGGGATCGCCTCCGCAGCACGGCGCGCAAGCCCGACGGCTCGCCCGAGCCGTCCACGGGCTGCCTCGACCCGCGCCAGCTGCTCGAAGGCGTAGACGTACCCAGGCTCGATCGCGAGGGCGGCACGAAAGTGCCGCTCGGCCAGCGCGAGCCGGCCGCGCCCGGCCTCCAGCTTGCCGAGCTCCACCTGTGTCCAGGCGGTCGGCTCGGGCTGGCCGCCCGCAGCGTCGAGCGCGAGCCGCACGGCGTCGACTGCGCCGGCGGTGTCACCCTCGAGCTCGCGCGCGTACGCGATTCGTGCGTAGGACGCGAGGTTGGGCTTGAGCGCGGCCATGCGCTCGAAGGTCGCGAAGGCGTCCCGGTAGCGCCCCAGCTCGACCTGGGCATCGCCGACGACGCCGAGGGGCCGGGACGCGAAGGGGGCAAGCGCGCGGGCCTTGCGGCCCAGTGCGAGCGCGTGCCGGAACTGATGGCGGATCAACGCCAGGTTGCCGAGCCCGAGCGTGGCCGAGGCGTCACGCGGGCTGACGGTGACGCGCCCGGTGGAGCGCGGCCTCGGAGCGCGGCAGGTAGCCGGCGTCTCCCGTCTCGCGCCAGCGCAGCTGGTACGCGAGCCCGAGCGTGGCGAGCGCCGTCGCGTCGTCGGGCGCCTGCTCCAGGCCGGCTTCGAGCCGCGCGACCGCGGTCTGCGTGCCGCCGAAGCCGATCTCGGAGAGCGCACCCTCCGAGATCGCCTGGGCCGGCACGGCCGCTGTCGCTCCCGCGGAGGGAGACTCGGTGAGCGCACCGCCGAAGAGAGCCCCGGCCCCCACCGCGATCGCGATCGCGCCGGTGGCGAGAAGCTTGGTGCACCGTCTCATCGAGTCTCACTCCCTCTCTCTCGTGGTCGCCCGTGCGCGAAGCCCGCCGTCTCGCGGCTTGTTCGCCGCCCGGGGGCAGTCCGGTTCGGACCGCCCCCGGTCGCGGCCGGTGGGGCTACGGCTGCTGCAGCCCCTTCGTGTTGTCGAACCCGCTCTTCGGGTCCGCGACGTACGGGAACGAGCCGAGCAGCTCGACGTCGTCACCGTTGACGCCGTCGCCGAGCGGCAGCTTCGTTCCCTTGAGGAACCCGCCGACGGCCTGCTCGGCGATGTCGATCACGTCGTCGCCGAGGCGCCGGCCGTTCGGCCAGCCCTGGTTGTCGCCCGCGAGCACGCCGAGGCGCATGGGCTTCTCGGTCACCGGGATCGACAGGTTCAGCCGCAGCACGTCCGCGAGCTTGTTGCCCGTGAAGTTGAGCTTCGGCACGCCCGTCAGCAGCACCGCGACGAGGTCGTCACGGCCGGTCTCCGGTGCGCCGAGCTTGTACAGCTTGTTGATCACGGCCGCGAGGATCGGCGACTCGTAGTACTTCCGGTACTCGGACTCGTTCCACGGCTGCTGGCTGTTCCAGACGTCCTTCAGGCCGGTCGGGATCACGACCTCGTTCACGAGCGGGTTGCCGAGGCGGTTGACCTGGATCCAGGCGCCCGCGTCACGGGTCCGCGCGCCGCGCGTCGTGACCTTCTTCCGCTCCACCGAGGCCCACGTGCCGATCGTGTCGCTCTTCGCGTTCAGGTCGGCGATCGGCACCTGGATGCCGAACGTGTGGACGCCGTAGCCGGCGAAGAAGTCCTTGCCGCCGCCCGCGTTGCCGGTGCCCTTGCGGATCGCGACGAGGTCGAAGATCGCACCGATGTCGCCGAAGAACGGGTCGTCACGCTGCCCGGCGAACGCCTTCGAGGCTCCGCCGTCGAACGACACGATCGACTTCGTCGTCAGGTCGCGGTACTTCGGCGTCGAGCGCTGCCCGATGTTGTTGGGCGGCGTCGTGCCGGTGGCGACGACCACGCTCTTGCCCTTCGCGACACGCGTGACCGTGAACGGCTGGGCCGTGTCGCCGAGGAAGAACTGCCCCGTCTTGCGCTGGAACTGGAAGCGGTAGATGACGTCCGGCTTGACGTCGCCGTTCGTGTCGATCTTCAGGTTGTAGCGGGCGTTCGGCGAGAACGTGTACCAGTTCGGCCCCGCCGCCGGATCCTCGCCCGGGATCACGTTGGCGAGGATCGTGACCGTGCCCGGCTTGTCCGGGCTCCGGAACGCATAGACGTCCGTCAGGTCGGCCGAGGGGTCCTCCGCGATCAGCGGCGCCTCCCGGTGACTTGACGCCTCGCCCCTGCCCGGGCCGAGCGTGAATGCCGCGGCCACCGCCGCAGCCACGAGCGCGAGCGCGAGGCCCACGATCGTTGTCCCTTTCTTCATCGAACTCTCCTTTGGTGTCGAGGTCGGGATCGGCCCTTGTTCGCGGCGGGCGCCGGGTCGGTTCGATTCCCGCTCCGGGCGAACCGAACGTCGCCGTCCGGCGAATCACGGCGATGCTCAGCCTCGCCCCCTCCGTGGTAGCGTTGCCCGACGCTCGCGTCGCCTGGTCCATGCGCAGGCACCTCGCACACCTCTCGGACGAAGCGCTCGTGGCGCTCGCGGCACGCGGCGACGAGACCGCGCTGGCCGAGCTCTACGACCGTGTCGGCCGCGTCGCGTACGGCCTTGCCTTTCGCGTCCTGCGCGACGACCGGCTGGCCGAGGACGCGGTGCAGGAGGCGTTTCTCGCCGTCTGGCGCACCGCGGCCGCCTTCAGGCCCGAGCGCGCCAAGGCGAGCACCTGGATCCTCACCCTCGTCCACCGCCGTGCCGTCGACCTGGTCCGGCGCGAGGAGCGCCGCCGCGCCGACCCGCTCGACGACGAGGTGCGGGACGCAGCCACCACCGACTCGGCCGAGGCGGAGGCGTGGCTCGGCTTCGAGCGAGACCGCGTGCAGACGGCGCTGAAGGCGCTCCCCGACGCACAGCGCGAGGCGATCGAGCTCGCCTTCTACGGGGGGTTCACGCAGTCGGAACTGGCCGAGAGGCTGGGACAGCCGCTCGGTACGATCAAGAGCAGGATGTTCGCGGGGCTGGCTCGCTTGCGGGAGCTGCTCGACGACGGGACCGAGGAAGGGTCATGGACACCGGAATTCACGAGCTGACCGCGGGCTACGCGCTCGACGCCCTCGAGCCGGACGAGCGCGACGCCTACGAGGCGCACCTGCCCCACTGCGGGCGCTGCCAGGACGAGCTCGCCTCGTTCTCGGAGGTCGCCGGTGCGCTCGCCGTCGCGGCGACAGGCCCCGGCCCCAGCCCGGCGTTGCGGGAGCGGATCCTGGCCGGCGCGCGCGCCGAGCCGCAGAACGTGATCCCCTTCGCGCGCCGGAGCCGCACGACACCGGTGCTGGCGGCCGTCAGCGCGATCGCCGCGGTCGTCGCGATCGGGCTCGGCGTGCACGCCGCCTCGCTGGACGGGAAGCTCGACGACACACGGGCGGCGCTTTCGCGCGAGGAGGGCGTCACGTCGGTGCTCGCCGACCCCGCCGCAAGAACGGTGGCGCTCGAGTCGGGCGACGGCCAGGTCGTCGTCGCTCCCGGCGGAGACGCGGTGCTCGTCCTCAACGACGTCGGCGCGCTGCCCGAGGGCAAGACCTACCAGGCCTGGGTGATCGGCGGCGACGGCGCGCCGGAGCCCGCCGGCACGTTCCAGCCGGAGGGCGGCACGGCGGTGGTCGCAGTCGGCCGTGTCGGTGCCGGAACGGGCCGTCGTCGCCGTCACCGTCGAGGACGACGGCGGCGCGACGACGCCGACGCTGCCGCTCGTCGCGGCGTCCGAGCCGGCGTAGGCGCCCCGCGTGAGCCGCCCTGTAGCGGCGGCTCGCGGCGTTCCAGCGTGCGAGCAGAGCCGTCTCACCCGGTCTCACCGTCGGCACAGAGTCGTTCCGATTCGATCCGTACACTCGTTCGCATGCCCGGTCTCACCCTCGAGCTCACACGCCTCTTCGGCTTCGACGCCTTCCGGCCCGGGCAGGAGGAGGTCGTCCGCGCCGCCGTCGAGGGCCGCGACACGCTCGCCCTGATGCCGACGGGGTCGGGCAAGTCGCTCACCTACCAGCTCGCGGCGATGCTGCGGCCCTCCCCCACGCTCGTCCTCTCGCCGCTGATCGCGTTGATGAAGGACCAGGTGGACGCGCTGCCGCCCGAGGTGGCGCAGACGGCGACCTTCGTGAACTCGTCGCTGACGGGCGGCGAGACGGCGGCACGGCTCGAGAGCGTCGCCGCCGGCCGCACCCGGCTCCTGTACGCCGCACCCGAGCGCCTCCGCAGCGCGGCGTTCGTCGAGACGCTGCGACGTATCGGCGTCGGGCTCGTCGTCATCGACGAGGTGCACTGCGTGAGCATGTGGGGGCACGACTTCCGGCCCGACTACCTGTTCATCCGGCGTGCGCTCGCCGAGCTCGGAGACCCGTCCGTGCTCGGCATGACCGCGACGGCGACGCCGGCCACGGCGCGGGAGATCGGCGAGGCTCTCGGCCGCGAGCTCGAGGTCGTGCGCACGAGCGTCGTCCGCACGAATCTGCACTACGACGTCGCGGAGGTCACAGGCAACGAGGATCGCCTGCGCGTGCTGGTCGAGCGGCTCGGCCGCCTGCGCGACGGCAGCGCCATCGTCTACGCACGCTCCCGCGACTCCTGCGAGCGCATCGCGCGGACGCTGCGCGGCCACGGCTTCCGCCTCGAGCACTACCACGCAGGGCTCGAGCCGGACGAGCGCACCCGCGTGCAGGACGACTTCGTGACCGGGCGCATCCAGGGCGTCGTGGCGACGACGGCGTTCGGCATGGGCATCGACAAGGCGAACGTGCGGTTCGTCTGCCTCGTCAACTATCCGGACTCGCTCGAGAGCTACGTCCAGATGGTCGGGCGCGCGGGCCGCGACGGTGCGCCGAGCGACACGCTGCTGCTGGCGAGCCCCTCCGACGCCACCGCCGTGCGGCGTTTCGCCGTCTCCGGCCTCCCCGCCCCCGACGACCTGCGGCAGGTCTACCGTGCCATCCGCGACGCCGGGGGTGTCGTCGAGCCGGAGACGCTCGGAAGGGCCACCGCCGGCGACGCCGATCCGCGCGTGCTCGTCGGCATGCTCGAGCAGGCCGGCATCGTCCGGCGCGGCTTCGACGCGGGTCGTGCGATGAGGATCGACCTGCCCGAGCTCGACGACGGCGCCGCCGCGGTGCTCGACTCGCTGCTCGCCCGCTACGCGACCGAGGCCGAGGCTCGCGTCGAGCGGATCGTGCGCTTCGCCGAGAGCCGCCGCTGCCGGCACCTCCAGGTGGCCGAGCACTTCGGCGAGACGCTCGACGGCCCGTGCGGGGCGTGCGACGTGTGCGACCCTCGCTCGGGCGCCCGGGCGCGTGAAGCCGCGTCGCCGCTGCCGGGCGACCTGGCAGGCGCGATCGTGCACGCGGTCGAGGGCCTAGCCTGGCCCGTGGGCAGGCGCTCCCTGATCGCGATGCTGCGCGGCTCCGTCGCTGCGCCGAAGTCCGCGCGACGGTCGCTCTCCTACGGCATCCTCGAGTCGGCCTCGGAGGCCGAGGTGAAGCGCTGGGTGAAGGCGCTGGAGGACGCCGGCGCGCTCGTCGAGGCCGAGACGAGCGACGGCTACCGCGTCCTGCAGGCGGTCCCCGGCGCGGCGCTGCCGCCGCTCCGCTCGACGCTGCCGCCGCTCCGCTCGACGCTGCCGCCGCTCCGCTCGACGCTGCCGCCGCTCCGCTCGAAGGGCACCGCGCCGGCCGACGAGTCGGTCGTCGAGCGGCTCCGCTCCTGGCGCCGCGAGCGCTCGCGCGCCGACGGCGTGCCGGCCTACCTCGTGCTGCACGACGCCACCCTGCGAGAGCTCGCCTCGCTCAAGCCTGCGAGCATCGGCGAGCTCGCTGCCGTGAAGGGCTTCGGCCCGGCCAAGCTGGAGCGCTACGGGGACGACATCCTCGAGGTCGTCGCCGCCGTGTGATGCAGGGACACGGGCGGCAAGGGGCGACGTGCCGCCTCGCCCCCGTCGGCCCGGACGCGGCTACAATTGCGAGGTTGCGGCTTCGAAGAAGCACGAGGGCCCCGCGTCGCCGGGGCCGGATTCGCAAGCTGCGCCTGCTGGCGGTGCTCTTGGTGCTCGTCCTGCTCGCGGGCGCGGCGTTCACATTCGGTCTGATTCGCGCCGTCGCGAGCGAGATCCCGACACTCGACCCTGCCCAGCAGAACGCCTCGAACCAGGTCGACAGCCTCATCTACGCCGCACCGCGCAACGGCAACCCGAACGACAGGCGGGTGCTCGCCGTGCTCCGCGGCAGTGAGAGCCGGGTGCTGCTGAAGCACATCGACCAGGTGGCGCCGATCATGCGGCAGGCGATCGTCTCGGTCGAGGACAAGCGCTTCTACGAGCACAACGGCGTCGACGTGAAGGGCATCCTGCGAGCCCTGTGGGAGGACATTCGGCAGAAGTCGGTCGTCGAGGGCGGCTCCACGATCACACAGCAGTTCGTCAAGAACGCGTATGTCCGCAACGAGCGGACGCTCGCACGCAAGGTCCGCGAGGCGGCGCTCGCATGGCAGCTCACCCAGCAGTGGTCGAAGAACCGCGTGCTGCTCGCCTACCTCAACACGATCTACTTCGGCAACGGCGCCTACGGCATCCAGCAGGCTGCCCGCACGTACTTCCAGAAGGGCGCCCGGCGGCTGACGCTGCCGGAGGCGGCGCTCCTCGCAGGGCTGCCTGCCGACCCGTCCCTGTACGACCCGACGCAGCACCCCCGCGCAGCCAGGGCCCGTCGCGCCTACGTGCTGGGCACGATGTTCGACCAGGGCAAGATCACGGAGCGGCAGCTGGCGCGGGCCGTGGCGGCGCCGTTGCCGGGACCGGACGACGTACGGCTGCCCGGCACCCAGGGTCCGGCGCCGTACTTCGTCAACTACGTGAAGGACCAGCTGATCGCGAAGTACGGGGCCGGCCGCGTCTTCGGCGGCGGCCTGCGCGTCACGACGACGATCGACCTGGACCTGCAGGAGCTCGCGCGCGGGGCGATCGAGAAGGTGCTCGTCGATCCCGACGGGCCGGCAGCGGCGCTCGTCGCGATCGACCCGCGGGACGGGTCGGTGCGGGCCATGTTCGGGGGCACGAACTTCCGGCAGAGCCAGTTCAACCTGGCAACCCAGGCCGAGCGCCAGCCGGGCTCGTCGTTCAAGCCGATCGTGCTGGCCACAGCCTTCCGCCAGGGAATCTCGCCCACCACCCGTTTCGACTCGAAGCCCGTCGACATCGATGCGGGCGACCGCGTCTGGCACGTCACGAACTACGAGGGCGCCTACCTCGGCCGTGTCGACCTCGAGCGAGCGATGGTGTCGTCCGACAACGCGGTCTACGCACAGCTGACGCGACTCGTCGGGCCCAAGGCGATCGTCGCGACCGCCCACGCGCTCGGCATCCGGAGCGAGCTCGATCCGTACTTCTCGATCGGCCTCGGGGCGGTGGCGGTGAACCCGCTCGACATGACGCGCGCGTATGCGACGTTCGCGAACGGCGGCAGGCGCGTCGACGGCTCCCTGCTCGGAAACCGCCCACGCGTCGTCGACAAGGTCGAGTTCGCGCGCGGTGGAGCGGCACGCGAGAACCGCCCGGTCGAGAAGCAGGTCCTCGGCGAGAGCGAGTCCCAGCTGCTGACGTCGATCCTCGAGGATGTCGTCGTGTCGGGCACCGGGCAGCGGGCTGCGCTCGCCGACCGGCCGGCCGCAGGCAAGACGGGAACGACCGACAACTACGGCGACGCCTGGTTCGTGGGATACACGCCCCAGCTCGCGGTCGCCGTCTGGGTCGGCTATCCGGACGCGCTCAAGCCGATGCTGACGGAGTTCGGCGGCGGGCCCGTCACCGGCGGCACCCTGCCCGCCCAGGTCTGGAAGGAGTTCATGACCCGTGCGCTGCAGCAGCGCGCTGACGAGCCCGAGTCGTTCGCCCCCACGCCCTACCTGCCGGCGCAGGAACGTCGCGTCGTCTGGCGCGGCGGCTCGTACAAGCTCGACAACGGGTACTGCCCCGGCACCTCGACCGTCGCGTATTTCGACGGCCGGGGGCCGACGAGCGAGGCGCAGTGCTACGCGAACGAGGTGACCGTGCCGCTCGTCGTCGGCATGACGGTCGACGCGGCCCGGTCTCGCCTCGCCCAGGAGCCGCTCGGCGCGGACACGATCGGCGTGCCGGCGAAGGCGGGCAGCCGACCCGGCTTCGTGATCAAGCAGGAGCCCCGCAGCGGCTTCCTGTCCGCGAGCGACTCGGTGCGGCTGTACGTGACGAGGCCGGATCCGCGCTACGGCCTCGTCCCCAACCTCGTGGGCTCGAGCCTGGCGGACGCTCGCGCACGCCTCGGCAAGGGGAAGCTGAAGCCCCGCGTCGTGTATGCGAAGGGAGCGGCCGGCACGGTCGTCGAGCAGACGCCGGAGCCCGGCGTCGCCGCCGGGCCGGGCCTCAAGGTGAAGCTCGTCGTGGGCCGCGCGACGCCCACGCCGATCCCCTGACGACGAACCGCCATGGGATCGCCGAGGCCTTCGT
Source organism: uncultured Gaiellaceae bacterium (assembly GCA_963787085.1). Classification (GTDB taxonomy): domain Bacteria; phylum Actinomycetota; class Thermoleophilia; order Gaiellales; family Gaiellaceae; genus Gaiella. Next base: position 241,446 of record CAWBBO010000006.1, read on the forward strand.
GATGCCGATGCGCGGCGTCGCGACGGCCTCGACCGGGTGCGACGGGGGCAGCAGGCGGAACGGCGAGCGGTCGAGCCGGGCTCCGTCGGCGGCGCCCGAGATGGCGAGCGCCTGCGTGAGCCGGCCCGGGCCCGCGCAGAGCAGCCGGGAGTCGCGCACGCCCCGCCGCGCCCGCATCGTCTCGAGGCCGTGCGTGGGCTCGAGAGCGCGCAGCAGCACGGCGGCACCGACACCGGCCGGCTCGCAGACGACGTTCGCGCACCAGTGGACGCCGTAGGAGCGGTAGACGTAGAGACGCCCCGGCGGGCCGAACATGGCGCGGTTGCGCAGCGTCTCTCCACGGTACGAATGACTCGCCGGATCGTCCGGCCCGTAGGCCTCCACCTCGACGATCACCCCGCCGACCCCGTCGACGAGCAGCGTCCAGCCAAGCAGCGCCGGAGCGACCTCGTGCGCGGGTCCCGCCGGCCTCAAGCGTCGGGCACGAACAGCTGCGGGTGCTGCGGACGGTTTCGCGCTGCCCGGGCGCCCGCCGGGTCGGGCTCGGCCCCCATCTCCTCGAGGATCGTCTCCTGCGTGCGGGAGGCCACGATCGGCTCGGCGATCCCCTCGACCCAGACCAGCGTGCGGCGGCCGTTCCCGCGCTCTTCGCCTGTGATCGGCTCGAGCGCGTAGATCCGGTCGGCGCGAGCGTACTTGCCGAACCCGAGGAAGACCATGCGCGGTCGCGGACTGGCCATCGTCAGCAGAGTATGAAGGCTATCGAAGCGCCTGCTGCAGCGCCGCGACGACGGTCTCCTGGTCGCCCTCCCCGAGACGTGCGTGGAAGGGCAGCGCCAGTGTCCGCCTGCTCTTCTCCTCCGCGACCGGGCACAGACCTTCGACGAAGCCGTACCGCTCGCGCATGTACGACTGCAGGTGGATGCACGGGAGGTAGCGCGCGGTGCCGATGCCGCGCTCCGTGAGCCGGTCGATCACAGCCTCGCGGTCGGCGTCCTCCGGCAGCTCGACCACGTACACGAACCACGAGCGCACGTGATCGGCGTCGTCGGGACACGGCAGGCCGAGCCCGTCGACGCCGCCGAGCAGCGCCGTGTAGCGCGCGGCCACCTGCCGGCGGGCGGCGAGGATGCGGTCGAGCTTCTCGAGCTGGCCGATCCCGATCGCGGCCCTGATGTCGTCGATGCGGTAGTTGAACCCGAGCCGAGCGTGGTCGAGCCAGCCGCCGCCGTCCGACCTGCCCTGGTTGCGAAGGCTCCTGAGCAGTCTCCACGTGTCCTCCGACCATGTCGTCACGACCCCGCCCTCGCCGGTCGTGATCTGCTTGTTCGGGTAGAACGCCCACACCGCGTCCTGGCCCTGCGCTCCGAGCGGACGGCCCTTGTAGACCGCGCCGAGCGCCTCGCACGAGTCGTCGATCAGCGTCAGTCCGTGCCGGCGGCAGAGCTCTTGCAATTCTTCCATTTCGCTCGGATAGCCGTAGATGTCGACCGCCACCACCGCCTTCGTGCGGTCGGTCACCGCCGCCTCGACCGCGTCCGGGCGCAGGTTCAGCGTCTGCGGGTCGATGTCGGCGAACACCGGCGTCGCGCCCTCGTAGACGGCGCAGTTCGCCGACGCGACGAACGAGTACGGCGACGTGATCACCTCGTCGCCCGGGCCGACGCCCGCCGCCACGCACAGCAGATGCAGACCGGCGGTGCCGCTCGAGACTGCGGCCGCGTACGGTGCTCCGACCGCCTCGGCAAAGCGCTCCTCGAAACGGTCGATCCACGGCCCGAGCGACAGCCGTCCCGATCGCAGTACCTCGATGACGAGCTCTTCCTCGCGCTCGTCGAGCCAGGGCGCCGAAAGGCCGATGTGATGCCGCTGCGCGGCATCACTCGAGGCCACGACTGGATCCGACACGGTCCCGGAGACCAGCTGTCTTGCCCTAGAGATTCGCGACTTCGTCGCGAATCTCCACCACGTCCAGCCAGGTCGACCAGCGGTCGGTGCGGCCGTTCACCGTGTCGAGATAGTGCGCCTGGACGTCGCGGGTGACGGGGCCGACGCCGATCTCCTGGTCGTCGACGGCGCGCACGGGCGTCACCTCCGCCGCCGTGCCCGTCATGAACACCTCGTCCGCGAGGTAGAGATCGGAGCGGATCAGCGGCGTCTCCTCGACGACGTAGCCGAGGTCGTGCGCGATCGTGATCACGGCCTCGCGCGTGAGGCCGGGCAGGATCGACGTCGAGAGCGGCGGCGTGCGGATGACGCCGTGCCTGACGACGAAGATGTTCTCGCCGGGGCCGTCGGCGACGAACCCGTCGTCGGTGAGCAGGATCGCCTCGTCGTAGCCGCCCCGCCGCGCCTCCGTCGTCGCGAGCATCGAGTTGAGATAGACGCCGCTCGCCTTCGAGACGTGCGGAATCGTGTTCGGCCCCACGCGCTTCCACGACGAGATGCTCGCCGAGATGCCCTTCGTCAACGCGTCCTCGCCGAGGTAGGCGCCCCACGGCCAGCTCATGATCACCGTCTCGACCGGGTTCCCCTGCGTGGAGACGCCGAGCTGGCCGTAGCCGTAGAAGGCGATCGGCCGGATGTAGCAGGCGGGCAGACCGTTCACGCGCACGAGGTCGTGGGTGGCGTCCCGGAGCTCCGACACGGAGTACGGGATCTCCATGTAGAGCAGGCGGGCGGAGTCGTGCAGCCGTTGCATGTGGTCGCCGAGCCGGAACACGGCCGGCCCCTTCGGCGTCTCGTAACAGCGAATGCCCTCGAACACGCCGGAGCCGTAATGGAGCCCGTGCACGCCGACATGGACCTTCGCGTCGGCCCAGTCGACGAGCTCACCGTTCATCCAGATCTTCGCGGTCTCCTGCATCAGGGGGCTCCTTGTGCTGAAGGCGGGGTGGCTCCCGAGAAGGCAGGGGCGACACCCGCATGCTGTTGTCGCTGTGTGTCCACTGATTATGCGGATTCCTGCACGACGTCCACGGTGTCACCGCGCGTGAGCCGGATCAGCTCGAGCGGCGTGAGCGCGACCACGTGCCTGTCGGAGCCCGCGCCCACCCAGACCACGGGGCTCGCGAGCAGCGTCCGCTCGACGAGCACGCGCTGCACCCGCGGCAGCGGGAACGGGGCGACCGCCCCCGGCTCGAAGCCCGTGGCCGCGACCACCTCGTCCGGCGTGGCGATCCGCACCTTCGCCGCACCCATGAGCCGCGCCACCTTGCCCGTGTCGCCGCGCCGGTCGCCCGGGACGAGCACGACGACCGCGAGACCGTCGCACACGACCACGAGCGTCTTCACGATCTGCTCGAGCGTGCAGCCGATCGCGTCGGCGGCGGCCTGCGCCGTCGGTGCCTGCTCGTCGAACTGCTCGAGTCGTGCCTCCGCCCCGGTGTCGCGCAGGAACGCCGCGACCTGCTCGACGGACTCGGGCCACGCGGGCTGCATCGCGGAGATGCTACCGGCGTTCAGTACACGTACGGCACGAGCCGCCAGCGCACGCGCCGACAGTAGTCGCCGTAGGCGGGGTAGCGGGCGGCGAGGTGCCGTTCCTCGACCGCGGGCCTTGAGCGCCCAGAGGACCGCGAGCACGGCGGTGAGCGCGAGCGCCACCGGCCCCGCCCACAGCGAGAAGCCGGCACAGAAGAGGATGCCCCCGGTGTAGATCGGGTGGCGCACGACGCCGTAGGCGCCGTGCTCGACGAGCGATCCGCCCGCGGCGGGCCGCGGGAACGGCGTCAGCGCCCGGCCGAGCGCCCGCGCGGCCCGAACGGCGAGCGCGGCGCCGGCGAGAGCGAGCAGTGCCCCGGCCGCCGCGAGCGCGGTTCGTGCGCCGTCCGGCCAGCGAGGCCCGAGCACGAGCTGCGACGACGACGGCGCCCATGAGCGCGAACTGCGCCACGACCCAGCCGCCGCCACGCCCGGAGCTCATCCGAGCAGGATGAACCTGACGTCGCCGAAGCCGACGTTGTGCATCTGCTCGATCAGCTCGTCGGAGGGTGGCTCGTCGACCGAGAGGGCCATCAGCGCCTGCTGCCCGTCGCGTGTCCGCGACACCGCCATGTTCGCGATGTTGGACCCGTTCTCGCCGAACATCGTGCCCACGCGGCCGATCACGCCGGGAATGTCGTCGTAGCGGACGAAGACCATGTCGGGCGCCAATTCGATGTCGATGCCGAAGCCGAGGGCGCTTGCGAGGAACAGTCGCGGCTCCGGCCCGATCGTCGTGCCCGACACCTCGACCTCGTCGCCCGCATCGGGCGTCACGCGCACCTCGACGACGTTCGTGTAGTCGCGCGAGGCGCGGAAGCGCTCCTCGGACACGGTGATGCCGCGCTCGGCCGCGATCACCGGCGCGTTGACGACGTTGACCGTCTGGTCGACGCGACCCTCGAAGACGCCGTTGAGCGCGGCCACGGTGAGCAGGCGCGTGTCGTAGTCGGACAGCGGCCCGTGTGCGGCGACGACGATCTTGCGCGGGCGCCCGCCCACGAGCTCGACGGCGAGTCGCCCGAGCCTGGCGGCCAGCGGGATGAACGGCCCGAGCACCTCGAGGTCCGCCTTGTCGACCACCGGGATGTTGACCGCGTTCGAGACGAGGCCACCTTCGAGCGCTGCCACGACCTGCTCGGCGATGATCACGCCGGCCCGATCCTGCGCCTCGTCGGTCGAGGCGGCGAGGTGGGGCGTCACCACGACCTGGTCGAGCTCGAGCAGCGGGCCGTCGTACGGCTCCTTCGAGAAGACGTCGAGGGCGGCGCCCGCGAGCTTCCCGGAGCGGATCGCCTCGACGAGCGCCTCCTCGTCGACGAGCGCGCCACGGGCCGCGTTGACGATGCGGGCGCCGTCACGCATCTTCGCGATCGACTCCCGGTTGATCAGGCCGCGCGTCTCGTCGGTGAGCGGCGAGTGCAGGGTGAGAAAGTCGGCCACGGCGAGCACCTCGTCGACGGTGGGCGCGTGCTCGACGCCGAGCTCGCGGAAGCGGTCGTCCGAGACGAACGGGTCGTAGGCGACGACGCGCATGCCGAGGCCGACCGCGCGGCGCGCCACCTGCTGGCCGATGCGCCCGAAGCCGACGACGCCGAGCGTCTTGCCGTCGAGCTCGACCCCGCCCCAGCGCGAGCGCTCCCAGCGGCCCTGCTTCAGCGCCGCGTGCGCCTGCGGGATGTTGCGGGCGAGCGCGACGAGCAGCCCGATCGTCTGCTCCGCCGCCGACACGACGGTCGATTCCGGGGCGTTCGCGACCACGATCCCGCGCCGGGTGGCGGCCTCCACGTCGACGTTGTCGACGCCGACACCCGCACGGCCGATCACCTTGAGCCGCTCGGCCTTCTCGATCATGTCGGCCGTCAGCTTCGTCGCCGAACGGATCACGATCGCGTCGTAGCGTCCGATGATGTCCTCGAGCGGGGAGTCGCCGTCGACGTCGACGTCGAACTTCGAGCGCAGGAGCTCGACGCCGGCCTCGGCGATCGCTCTCGCGTACGAGAACCTTCATCTCAGGCGGCGACGGTCGACTCGTACGCCTCGAGCGCCGCCGCCACGGCCGCGCCGCGCTCCACGGCGGCTCCCATCGCGACGAGCTGCAGCTCGACGGCCGCGAGCGCCGTCGTGATGTCGAACACGTCGACGTAGCCGATGTGCCCGATGCGGAAGAGCCGGTCGACGATGTCGCCGTGTCCGCCGGCGATCGTGATGCCGTACCGGTCGCGCAACGCGAGCCGCAGCGCCACCGCATCGATCCCCTCGGGCGTCAAGAGTGCCGTGAGGACGGCTGCGCTGTCGTCGTCCGGCGAGTAGAGCTCGAGCCCCATCGCCTTGGCGCCGGCGCGGCAGGCGCGGCCGAGCGCGACGTGGCGGGCGAAGACATGCTCGAGGCCCTCCGCGAGCGATCCTGCGCAGCGCGACGTTGAGGGCGACGACGGTGGAGGTGGCCGGCGTGAACGGTGTGTTGTCCTTCTCCTGCTGGGCGCGGGCTCGCGCCCAGTCCCAGTAGAAACGGGGCAGCGTCGCCTGCTCGGCCTTCGCGAACGCGCGCTCCGAGACGGACGCGAAGGCGAGCCCGGGAGGCGTCATCAGAGCCTTCTGGGAGCCTGTGACGACGACGTCCGCGCCCCAGGCGTCGGTCTCGAGCGGCACGGCGCCGAGGCTCGAGATCGCGTCGACGACGGAGACGGCGCCCCCGGCGCCGCACGCGGCGAGAAGCGGCTCGAGGTCGCAGACGACGCCGGTGGAGGTCTCCGAGTGGACGAGGAGGGCGACGCGCGCCCCGCTCGTCGCGAGCGCGGCCGCCACGTCGTCGGCCCGGGGCGCGTCTCCCCACGCGTAGGTGAGCGGCTCGACGTCACAGCCGAAGGCGGCGGCCATCTTCTGCCAGCGCTCGCCGAAGTTGCCGTGCGAGACGGCGAGCACCTGCTCGCCGGGTGAGAGCAGGTTGACGACGGCAGACTCGAACGCGCCGGTGCCGGAGGCGGCGAACACGAGCACCTCGTTGGCGGTGCGGTACACCTGCTTCAGGTGCGCGCGCGTCTCCGCGAAGACCGCCTTGAAGTCGGGCGAGCGATGGTGGATGACCGGCTCGGCCAGGGCGGCGAGCACCTCCGGCGGCACCGGCGTCGGCCCGGGCGTGAGCAGGTAGCGCTTCGTCGCCATCGCCAGAGACTAGCTATACGGATTGAAGCGGCAGCCGGTACCCACACGCGGGCGAGGCATGGCCTCGCCCCTACGACACCGTGCCACAGAAGCCGCAGGGGCCGGGTCTGCGATCGGCACGTGGGGCGGCCTCGGCGCCACCGAGCGTGGCTTGTGGTGATTCACCACAAGCCACGCGGGTGTGGCGGGAGCGGGCGCGATCGGTGAGATCAGCCTGACGCCTGCGAGCGGCCCCGGAGGCCGGCTCCGCCGGCCGGGAGGGGCCGCGCTCGGTGGCGTCAGCGGTGGCGGTCGAAGGACATCACCTGCTGAAAGGTCGGGCGGTTCGTCCACCGCATCGTGTCGGGGAGGATGCCCGTGCTGAAGTCGATCCGCTCCTTCGTCGCGTCGGCGCGCCACGCGGCCGGAACGGCGCCCTGCTCCTGCTCCAGCGTCGGCGGCGGCCTGGTCGAGGGCGGCCCACAGCGACGCCGCGGCAGCGCCCGAGGTCGCCGCCGCCGCAGTAGCGTCGCGAGAACGGTCCCCGCACCGGTCGCCCGAGCAGCGTGCGCAGATCCTTGTCGAGGTAGCCGTACCACCCCTCGATGTACGCGGAGCCGCCGGGACCCGCCGCGTCGTCGCGCGGCATCAGCTGCTCGAGGCGTGTCGTCAGCGGCCCGAGCACCGGCGCCATCACCGCCTCCGTCAGCGGCGCCCACGCGGCGTCGAGGACTGCTGCGCCCGGGTCGTCGACCTTGCCGTCGAGCGCGAGGTCGAGGCGGCTTCCTCCCGCGGCGAGCCAGGCGTCGACGAGCTTCGCGGCGGCGTCGGCTCTTGGCGTCGGTGCCGGCGACCCGGCGAGCACGGCGCGGATCACCGGCCACACCTCGATCACCCGCAGGTCCTGGGTCGCCCCGTCGTTCATCGCCGAGACGACGCTCGCCAGCGTGTGCTTCCGCGGCTTCGCGAACTTCGCCGTGAACAGCTCGACGCGCTGCACCGGCCCGTACGAGAAGTTCGAGTCGGCGGCACCGACGTTGCGCGCAGGCTTGTTGTTCCAGTTCAGGATCACGCCGGCGGCGGGGTTGATCCCCTGCGCGTGCTGAGCCGGCGTCAGGTAGCCCTGCCAGTCGTACGCGCCCGTGCCGTCGGTCGGGAGCGCGGGGTCGGTGCCGGGCGCACGGACGGGCAGCCGGCCGCTCGAGAAGAGCGCGATGTCGCGGTCGTCCGCGTAGAACCAGTTGAACGAGAACTCGACCTTCGACATCGTCTTCAGGAACGACGACGCGGAGTTGACCTTGCCGGTGTTGAGCGCGTAGAACGCCTCGGCGCTCAGGAGCTCCCGCCCCCGCGTCGAGCGCTGCGTCGCGATCGCGACACGGACGCCCTTCACCGTCGCGTAGCCGACGATCGGCCCGTGCACCGACTCGTAGAACGCGAGCGGCTGGTCGGGCTGCCCGTTCGCCTTCAGCACGCCCGCGTCGAAGCGGCGCATCGGCAGGCACTGGTTCCGGAACACGTAGTGACGGTCGTCGCCGTTGCAGAGGGTCTCGACGAAGACGTCGATGTTGTCCGCCTGGGACGACGTGGCGCTCCAGGCGAAGTCCTGGCCGCGGCCGATGACGACGAATGGGACGCCGGGGAAGAGTGCGCCGCGGGCGGCGAAGCCGGCTCCGGCGAGGTCGATCTCGGCGAAGAACTGCGGGAAGAAGTATCCGACCTGGGGCCCGGCGACGAACAGCGGATGCCCGGTGGCAGAGCGCTTCGCACCGACGAGGATCGCGTTCGAGGCGAATGCCGGCTGGAAGGGCAAGGGCGCCGTGAACGACCCGTCGTCGAGCACGACGCTGCCCGGCGCCGCCGTGGCAGGCAGCTGCTGCGGGAAGCTGCCCGGCAGGGAGACCGGTGCCTCCGGGTCGTCGGCACGCCGCAGGTCCGCGAACACGGCGTTGCCCTGCTCGTTGCCGAGGCGGTTGCGCAAGGCCGAGAGGAACATCGAGTTCTGCGCCTCCCTGCCGCCGTTCGCGCCGAAGCGGGCCGCGATCAGCGCGGCGGACGCGATCACGTCGTTGGCCGTGAACGGCTGCGCCGGGATTCCCTTCGACGCGTAGTAGCCGTTCACGCCCGCCGCGTACGCGTTCACGACCGCGGCCATGCGCCTGCCGACCGGCCCGTTGCGCCGGAGCGCGTCCATCTGGTTCGCGAGGAACGCCTCGGCCTCGAGGCTCGGCACGAAGGTCTGGCCCGACAGCGCGAGCCTCAGCGGGTCGAGGCCCGGCACGTCGAGCGCGGCCACACGGGCGGGGCCGCGGATGAGGTTCAGGAGCAGGCCGCGGTCCTCCGCCGTGGCCCAGCCGGCGCCGTAGGCGACGTTCGCCTCCGTCGTGCCGGTCACGTGCGGCACGCCGTAACGGTCTCGCTCGATCGTGACGCCCTTGCGCAGGCGCTGCACCCTGGTCGGCTTCCCTCCGACGCCGAGCGGCGCGCGCTTGAACCAGCGCCTGATGTCCTGCTGCGTCACCCTGCCGCGCAGCGGCGTGAGGCCGTCGTACAGCTTGGCCTGGTCGCGCGTGTTGCGGTCGAACGTGAGCCCGCCGTTCTCCCCGGGGGGAAGCACCGTCCACGCCTGGGCCGCATAGTCACGCGGCGTCGCCGCGCCCGACGCCCCGAGCACGGCGAGCATGGCGAGGAGGGCGACGAAGCTGCCGGTGAAGGCCCGGGTCGCGATAGCGGGAGCCTACAACGGCCGGGCAGTAGGCTGGCGCGCGATGGAAGCACTCCTCGCCTTCGCCGCGACGCTCGTCTCGTTGCGCCTGACGGCGGAGCTGCTGCGCCGCCACCGGGCGAGGCCGGCGCCCGAGCTCGTCGCCTGGGCCGGGTCGCTCGCGGCGTTCGCGCTCGGCTCCGGCGCGCTCGCGTGGGGCGCCGCGGCCGGCTGGGACGATCGCTCCTTTCGGGTCTACTACCTCTTCGGCGGGCTCCTCACGGCGGCGCTCCTGGGCGCCGGCTCGCTGCTGCGCGCCGGGAAGGCCTGGGCGGCGCCGGTGGCGCTTCTCTACGCGGGGCTCGCGGTCGGCGTCGCGCTCGCGATGCCGTTCACGGAGCCCGTGACGGGGAGCTCGATACCCGACGCGCAGGCCCATCTCGAGCTCTTCCCCGCCCGTGCGCTCGCGATCGTCGGGAACGGGCTCGGCACGGTTGCTGCGGTCGCCGTCGCACTCGCCGGCCTGAGGCGCCGGCCGGTCGGGAAACGGGCTCATCCTCGCGGGCGTCGCCGTGGCGGCGCTCGGAAGCGCCCTCGCCGGCCTCGGCGAGGCCGAGACCGCTCTCTTCTCGGCCGCGGCCGCCGTGCTCCTCTACGCCGGCTTCGTCGCCCCGTCCGCACCGCGGGAGCGCCGGCTAGCGCATCCGGGCAGGCGGGCGCCCACGTCGGCCTCGCCGTCGCCGCTCCCGCCACCAGGTGACACCCAGGGCGACGGCCACCGCGACCGCGATCGTCGCCTCGGCGATCGCGCCCGGGAGGCCCCCGTGAGCGACGAGCTCGGGCGTCACCCTCGCGAGAGCAGCCACAGGCCGCCGATCGTGTAGAGCACCATCAGGGCGAGCATGGCGTACTGGGAGCGCAAGGCGTCCTCGCGGTCGCGGAAGATGGCGACCGCACGGTCGTGGGCGACGGCAAGCCCGGCGACGTGCCCGGCGACGAGCGCACCGGCCTGCACGTACCAGATCGTGTTGGGAGTGAGCACCGTGAGATTGGGCGTCACGTCGACCGTGCCGATCAGGTCCCAGCCGCGGCCGAGCGGGTCGGAGAGCAGCGGTATCGCGTACTGGCCCTGGATCACGAGCAGCGAGAAGTAGTGCGCCACCTCGTACACGAACGCGATCGGGACGAGCGAGAGCACGAACTCGCCGGTGAGGGAGGCGGGCGCGTTCACCATCCAGCGGGCGAGCGCGCATGCACCGGCGAACGCCAGCCCGACGAGGAGGACGCCCACGAGCATCCCGCCCAGGTTGAGGCCGCTGACGAGCAGCTCGCCGAGACCGGGTCTGTCGACGACGTACGGCCCTTCCACCCGCGCGGCGAGGTCCTGCCACGTGATCGTGCGGCTGTAGCCGTCGAAGCCGACGGTGCCGAGCATGACCGCCACGAACGCGACCGTCCCGGGAACCGGCTCCGCGCCCGCGAGCCCCGTCAAGGGCAGCCGCAGGCGCACACGTCCGTCCCGGCTCGTCAGGGGCGCGATGCGCGAGAACAGCTCGAACAGGATCGCGAAGCCCTCGCCCCGCGCCGACCAGGTGTCGCGTCCGAACACCGCCATGCCGAAGACCGCCACGTACGTGTAGAGGGCGATCGCGAACGCGAGCGCCCTCGGGCTCGACGGGTCGGAGTACGCGAGCTCGAGGGCGGCGAAGGCGAACAGCGCGACAGCGCCGGGCCAGCGCCCGAGCCGCGCCGGGTAGGCGGCGAGCGGGCGTGCCTCGCGGCCCGTGGCTTCCCACAGCCAGACGAAGCCGTCGGCGAGCGCCCGCCACGGGCTGAGCGCGCGCCACACGTTGCCGAAGAGCGCGGAGAGCGCCGGCACGCCGAGCCAGAAGACGACGTAGACCCAGGTCGGCGCAAGATTCGAGAACGGGTCCGTGGTGCCGAGCAGGGCCGCCGCGAGGACGAGCGCGAAGAGCCCGACCGACACCACTTGCACGGCGATCCGCACGGGCCCGAGCAGAGCCCGCGAGAGCCGCGCCCCCAGACGGCGGCCACCGGAGCGCGCGGCGAGCTGCGGCTCCTGCCACAGGGCGCCGAGCAGGACGAAGGAGAGCGACGAGCACGACGGCGCCACCCCAGTAGAAGAGCCACGTCGGGACGGGGAGGTCGCGGACACCCCCGATCCCGTGGGCGAGCACGTGCGGCAGCAACACCGTGCTCAGGGCTTGACGGTGAGGTCGGCGAGCACCGCGTCCGGGCTGTGCAGCTCGAGCTCGAAGCGCCCCGGGATCTTCGCCGTGAACTGCATCACGGTCGCCTTGCCGATCCGCGGCGTCTTCTCGATGTCGTATCCGTGCAGGTGCAGCTCCTTGCCTGCGTCGGTGCGGATGACGAAGCGGACGACGCGGCCCTTCTTCACCTGGGGCCGCTTGATGCCGCCGACGGGGCGCCCCTTCTTCACGGTGATCGAGATCACGACGGGCTTGACGGCACGCGGCTGAGCGGGGGCGCCGCCGACGGCGACGAGGGCGACGGCGAGGACGACGACGATAGCCGGAGTGAGAGCACGCTTGTTCATGAACGACCTCCTGGAACTCGGGGTGCCGCTCGCGCGGCCGGACTCGAGGCTCAGGAGGGGAGCGGCGGGCCTCGGCCGGGCACGGCGCCGACCGGGATGCCGACAGGGGCACGGAGCGCCGGGACGGCAGAGATGCGCGGGAGCGTCGCGAGCCGCGGCGGCCCGGCGCGTGCCACGGTGATCGCGAAGGTGCGTGCGAGCCGGCGCGCACCGAGCCAGACGGCGGCGGCGAACGGCAACTGCAGGGCGAGGCCCAGCCAGAACGTGGGGCTCGTCAGCAGGAACGGCAGGTCGCCGGCATGCAGGAGAGGCTCGAGATGCTCCTGGCACGCGAAGCCCGCCGCCGCGAGCGCCGCGACCGGACGGAACGACGCGGAGCGGGCACGTCCGTCGCAGGCGAGCCCGACGAGCCCGAGCAGCACGAGCACGGCGACGACCTGCGGTGCGTGCTCGAGATAGCCGTGTCGTGCTCCGGCGGCGGCGCCTGTCGCCCCGTAGGCGACGGCGTGTCCGGCAAGGACGCTCACGGCCGCAAACGGGAGCGCGAGCGGCCAGATCAGGGCACGGCGCATTGCGCGGGATTGTAGGCGGGATTAGGACTGCAGCTTGGCACGCACGAGCTCGGAGACCACCCTGGGGTTGGCAGTGCCGCCCGTCTCCTTCATCACCTGTCCGACGAAGAACCCGAGCAGGCCCTCCTTGCCGCCCCGGAAGGCGGCCACCTGACCGGGGTTGGCGGCGATGATCGCGTCGATCACGGGATCGAGCTCCGAGACATCGGACACCGCTTCCTGCGCCAGATACGGGGCCGCCGAGAAGCCGGCCTCGCCGGCCTTCGCGATCGCGTCGTCGAACACCTGCCGCGGGATGCGCTCTCGGGCCTCGACGAGCTGCGCCAGCTCCGACGCGCGCACGGCGGACGGGTCGACGCCGGCGCCGACGAGGTTGTTCGCGATCACGTTCGCGGCCGCCAGCGGCTCCGCGCCTGCCGCGACCGTCGCCTCGTAGAGGCGGTCGAGGCCGCCCGTCACGAGCACGAGCGCCCGCTCGAGGTCGAGTCCCCGGCCGAGGCGCGCGATGCGCTCGGCGGGCGGTTCGGGCAGCTCGCGGCGCAGGCGTTCCACGAGGTCGGCGGGCGGCTCCACCGGCACGAGGTCGGGCTCCGGGAAGTAGCGGTAGTCGTCCGCCTCCTCCTTGGAGCGCCGCGGGGTGAGCGCGCCCGAGCCGGCGTCGAAGTCGAACGTCTCCTGCTTCACCTCGCCGCCGGCGTCCCAGATCGCGATCTGCCGGGCCACCTCGGCGTCGATGCCTCGGGCGATGTAGTTGAACGAGTTCATGTTCTTGATCTCGCAGCGCGTGCGCAGCTCGTCCGAGCCCTGCGGGCGCACCGAGACGTTGGCGTCGACGCGCAGCGTGCCCTTCTCCATCTCCGCGTCCGAGATGCCGAGCTCGACGACCGTCTGGCGCAGGAGCTGCAGGAAGCGCTTCGCCTCCTCGGAGGAGCGGATGTCGGGCGCCGTCACGATCTCGACCAGCGGCGTGCCGCCACGGTTGTAGTCGACGAGCGAGTACTCGGCGCCGCCGATCCGCCCGGTGTGCCCGCCCATGTGCACCGTCTTCGCCGCGTCCTCCTCGAGGTGGGCGCGCACGATCCCGACCTCGAGCTCACCCTCCGGCATGGGGACTAGCATCTTACCGTTTTCGCAAGACGGCATATCGTACTGGGATATCTGATAGCCCTTGGGCAGATCGGGGTAGAAGTAGTTCTTGCGCGCGAACACGGCGCGCGGCGCGATCTCGCAGCCGAGCGCGAGCCCGAGCTTGATCGTCCAGTCGATCGCGGCGCCGTTCGGTACCGGCAGGGCGCCGGGGAAGCCGAGGCAGACGGGGCAGGTCTGGACGTTCTCGGCCGCGCCGAAGCCGACGGGGCAGCGGCAGAACATCTTCGTGCGCGTCTTCAGCTGCACGTGGATCTCGAGCCCGACAACGGTCTCCCACGTCATCGCAGCCTCGCGGGGATGGTGTCGAAGCCGATCGCCTGCTCGAGCGCGTGGCCGGCGCGGAAGAGCGTGTTCTCGCCGAACTGGCGGCCGATCAGCTGCAGGCCCACCGGCAGGCCCTCGGACAGGCCGGACGGGATGTTCAGGCCCGGCAGGCCGGCGAGGCAGGAGGGGATCGTGAGCAGGTCGCAGGCGTACATCGCGAGCGGGTCCGCCGCCTTGTCGCCGAGGTGGAACGCGACCGTCGGCGAGGTCGGCGTCGCGATCACGTCGAAGCGCTCGAAGGCGGCTGCGATGCTCGCGCACGATCAGGGTGCGCACCTTCTGCGCCTGGCCGTAGTAGGCGTCGTAGTACCCCGCCGACAGCGCGTACGTGCCGAGCATGATGCGCCGCTTGGGCTCGTCGCCGAAGCCCTCGTCGCGGGTGCGCTCGACCATCTCGCGATAGGTGGCGCCCCCGGCGCGCGGGCCGTAGCGCACGCCGTCGTAGCGCGCCAGGTTCGACGAGGCCTCGGCGGGGGCGATCAGGTAGTAGCAGGGCATGCCGTAGTCGAAGGAGAGCGGCAGGTCGCACTCCCCCACCTCGGCGCCGAGGCCCGCCGCCACTGCGAGGGCGGCCTCGAAGGAGGCGCGCACGCCCGACTCGATGCCCGGGAGCCCCGCGACCTGCTCGGGGACGCCGATGCGCAGCCCGTCCAGGCGATCGCCGTCCGGCAGCCTGATCGGCTCTGGGTGGTCGACGGTGGTCGAGTCGTTCGGATCGCGGCCCGCGATGATCGACGTCGAGCAGCGCCACGTCGCGCACCGTCCTCGCGACCGGCCCGACCTGGTCGAGGCTCGACGCGAAGGCGACGATGCCGTAGCGCGAGACGGTGCCGTAGGTCGGGCGCAGCCCGACGTTGCCGCACAGGGCGGACGGCTGCTTGATCGAGCCCCCGGTGTCGGAGCCGAGCCCCCAGGGAGCGAGCCCAGCCGAGACGGCGGCAGCGGTGCCGCCGCCGGAGCCGCCGGGAACACGGGAGGGATCCCACGGGTTGCGCGACGGCCCGTACGCGGAGTTCTCGGTCGACGAGCCCATGGCGAACTCGTCGGTGTTCGTCTTGCCGATCACCGGCATGCCGGCCGCCTTCACGCGGGCGGCGACGGTCGCGTCGAACACCGGCGTGTAGCCGGCGAGGATCTTCGAGCCCGCGGTCGTCTCGATGCCCTTCGTCGAGATCACGTCCTTGAGCGCGATCGGCACACCCGTGCCCTCGCCGTCCTCGACGAGACGCAGGTAGGCGTGCAACTCCGGGTCGCGCTCCGCAGCGGCATCGAGGTAGGCACGGTGGAGCTCCACCGTCGAGACCTCCTTGCGCTCGAGCATGCCGAGCGCCTGCTCGGCGGTGAGACGAAGCGTGTCGATCACGCTGCCGCCTCAGGCCCCGCGGTCGGCGGCACGCGGAAGAGCTCGCCCTCGGACAGGGGTGCGTTCGCGAGAACGTCGTCGAGGGGCAGCGACACGTGCGGCTCGTCCTCTGCCCACACGTTGACGAGGTCGAGCGGGTGCGAGGTCGGCGGCACGTCGGCCAGGTCGAGCTCCGCCACCTTCGACACCGCCTCGAGGATGGCACCGAGCTCGAGCGTGAGCCGGTCGAGCTCGTCCTCGCGCAGGTCGAGACGCGCGAGCCGCGCGACGTGCAACACCTGCTCTCGTGAGATCGACATCCCCTGCTGATCCTCTCAGAACGCGTTTCAGAAAGGCGACGGGCCCCTTCCGGGGCCCGTCGCACGAAGCTCGCATCCGGAAGCTATGCCGCCGTGACGTTCGCCGCCTGGGCACCCTTCGGCCCCTGGACGACCTCGAACTCCACCTTCTGACCCTCGGTGAGGGACTTGTAGCCGTCCATGGTGATCGCCGAGAAGTGGACGAAGACGTCCTCGCCACCTTCACGCTCGATGAAGCCGAAGCCCTTCTCGTTCGAGAACCACTTGACGGTACCGGTCTCTACAGACAACGAACGTCCTCCTACAACATGCGAGCCCGACACTGGGCAACGCGCGACTTGACGAAGCGGCGAGAACGGTACCGTCACGCGACCGGGGAACGCAAGGAGCCCGCGCCGGTAGCGAGCGGCCTTGAGCGTGCTCTCGAGCAGCATCGCGATCGTCATCGGGCCGGTGCCGCCCGGCATCGGCGTCAGATAGCCCGCGACCTCTGCGACGGCGGGGTCGACGTCGCCCCGGATTCCCTCGTCCGTGCGCGTCAGCCCGACGTCGAGCACGGCCGCTCCGGGCTTCACCATCTCCGGCTGTGACGATGCCCGGCCGCCCCACCGCGGCGACCACGATGTCCGCCCGGCGCACGTGGCCGGCGAGGTCGGCGGTGCGCGAGTGGCAGATCGTCACGGTCGCGTGCGCGTGCAGCAGCAGCATCGCCATCGGGCGTCCCGACGATCTCGCTGCGGCCGATCACGACCGCCTCCTTGCCCGACGGGTCGATCCCGTACTCCGCCAGGAGCTCCATGCAGCCGGTCGGCGTCGCCGGGCACGTGGATCGGCGTGCCGAGGTAGAGGTTCCCGGCGTTGACCGGATGGAAGCCGTCGACGTCCTTGAGCGGGGCGACCGCGTACGTGACCCGCGTCTCGTCGATGTGCGACGGGCAGCGGCAGCTGCACGAGGATGCCGTCGACCTCCTCGCTCGTCGTTCAGCTCGTCGACGAGCGCGAGCACGTCCGCCTCGGACGTCGTCGGACGGCAGGCGCACGTCGCGCGCCTCGATGCCGGCTTCCGTCGCCGCCTTGTGCTTCGCGGCGATGTACACGTGCGAGGCCGGGTCGTCGCCCACGAGCACGGTGGCGAGGCCGACGTGCCCGAGCTCGGCCACCTCGCGCGCGACGCTCTCGCGCACCTTCTGCGCCAGCGCCTTCCCGTCCATGCGCACCGCCGTCATGAGCAGGGACTCTACGGACTCGGCTCCACGCGGCGACGCACTACCGGCGCCGTCCGGGGATCAAGCGGCGGCTCCGGGCTGCCGATATGTCTCAGGCAGAGCCCCGTCCCCGCTCCGAAAGCGACCATTGGTCCTTCTCAAGATCGTCCTCGTTGGTGTCTTCGTCGCCGTCATGCTCGGCGTGGCGAAGGAACAGCGGTGGTTCGAGCGGGCCGGGCTCGTGTCGAGCTGCACCGCGGTCTCCCTCCCCGCCGGCCAGCCGCCGGGCGGGTCGTGGTACCTCTGCCGCGAGGGCGTGATGACCGGCTTTCCCGCGCTCGAGCGGGACAACTGCGAGAGCAGGGGCTTCGTCGCAGCGAAGGAGCTCTGGCACTGCGACACGCTGCGCGACGGCTGATCCAGGCTCTCACAACTCTACTACTCTAGAGTTGTGATATAGTGCCGCCGTTCACCACGACCGGAGGCACATATGACCCTTCCCCATCCGCTGCCCGATCCGCTCGTCGAGCTGATCGCAAAGCGATTCCGCGTCATCGGCGAGCCGATGCGGATCCGACTGCTCGACCGCCTGCGTGAGGGCGAGGCGAGCGTCCACGAGCTGACGGAGGCGACCGGCGCCACCCAGCAGAACGTCTCCAAGCATCTCGGCGTGCTGCACGCCGCCGGGATCGTCGCCCGCCGCAAGGAGGGGACGCGCACCGTCTACGCGATCGCCGACGACTCCGTGCTTCGAGCTCTGCGAGCACGTCTGCGGAAGCCTGCAGCGGCAGTACGCGGCGCTCGGCGACCTGCTCGCGAGGGTCGCGTGATCTGCACGCGCTGCGCCGTCTCGGCATCGAGCGCGTCCTGTTCGCGCTCGCGGGGACGATGACGCTCCTGCTCGATCCTGCTCGCCGCCACCGTCAGCCCCTGGTTCCTGCTGCTGACGGCGTTCGTCGGCGTCGAACCAGTGGATCTACGTCCTCGCGGGAGACTGCCCGGCCTCACTCGTGCTGCGCCGGACTCCCTGCTTCTCGAAGGAGGCCCTGCAATGACCCCTCTCGGGCCGATCGGCCGCCTCGGCTACTGGATGGCCGGGCATGTGCGGTTCGTGGTGATCGCCTGGGTCGTGGTCGCAGCCGGCCTCGGCTTCTTCGCCCCGCGGGCCGAGCACGCGCTCTCGGGCGCCGGCTGGGAGGCGTCGGGCTCCGAGTCCGTCGCCGCCCGCAACGAGATCGACAGCACCTTCGGCGGCCAGTCCGGCTACGCCCTCATGGTCGTCGTGCACGGCTCCGGCACGCTGCAGCCCGCCGTCGCCGACGCGACGAGGATCCTCAACGCAGACGAGCGCGTCGCCTCGGTCGCGAAGCCCCAGGTCTCCGCCGACGGCCGCACGATCGTCCTCCGCGCCGGCGCCGCCGCCCGTCCCACCGTGATGGTGCAGGCGGCCGACGACCTCAAGGGCGAGCTGGCCGCCCTCTCGGGCAGCGGCGTCACCGTGAGCCTCACCGGCGCACCGGGGATGTGGTCCGACTTCAACGAGGCGAACAAGAGCGCGATGATGAAGTCGGAGCTGCTCTCGTGGCCCGTCACGATGGCGATCCTCGTGCTCGCCTTCGGCTCGCTCGTCGCCGCCGGCCTGCCGCTGCTCCTGACGATCCTGGGCCTGATGGCCTCTGCCGGGACGCTGTTCCTCGCGGCACAGGCCTTCGACGTGTCGATCTGGTCGATGAACTTCGCGCTCATGTTCGCGCTCGCGCTCGGGATCGACTACGCGCTGTTCATCGTCGCCCGTTTTCGCGGCGCCCACTTCGGCTCGAGCCTGACGACCCGGGAGGCGGTCGCGGTGACGATGGACACCGCGGGCAAGGCCGTGCTCTTCTCGGGCGCGACCGTGCTCATCTCGCTGTCGGCGGTGATGCTCGTCCCGAGCCCCGCCTTCCGCTCGATGAGCCTCGGGATCATGCTGTCGGTGCTGTTCGTGCTCGCGGCGGCACTGACGCTGCTGCCGGCGCTCCTCGCGAAGCTCGGCGACCGCGTTGACAGCCTGTCGCTCAGCTGGGTGCATGCGGGCGAGCACCGGTCGCCGGCGTTCGCCCGCTGGGCGGAGCTCCTGTGGCGCCGGCCGTGGCTCTTCGGCACGGCCTCGGTCGCGATCCTCGTCGCACTCGCCCTGCCCGTGCTCGGGCTCGACACCGGCATGCCGTCGATCAAGGTCGTGCCGCAGAACGACGGCTCGCGTGTCGGCTACGAGCAGGTGCAGGAGGCGTTCGGCCCCGGCGCGCCCGGCACGCTGCAGATCGTGTCGCCCGCGGCTTCGTCGTCGCAGGTCGCGACGGTGCTCGACGCCGACCCGGGCATCGCGGGCGTCGCCCCCGTCGCGCGTTGCCGGCGGCCAGTCGCTCGTGCTCGCCCAGCCGAAGGTGGATCCGTCCGACCCCGCTCTCGGGACGACGATCGAGCGGCTGCGGGACGTGCTGCCGGTCGACGCTCTCGTCGGCGGCGTCGCAGCCGAGAATCACGACCTCGAGCAGGCACTCGCCGCGAAGACGCTGCCGGTGCTGGCCGTCGTGCTGCTGCTCGGGTTCCTGCTCCTGCTCGTCGCCCTGCAGGCACCGCTGATCGCCGCCGCCGGCGTGATCACGAACCTGCTCGCGACAGGAGCCGCGTTCGGCGTCGCCCGCCTCGTCTTCCAGGACGGCCACGGCAGCGGGTTGCTCGGGTTCGAGTCGCAGGGCTTTCTCAACGCGTGGGCACCCGTGTTCTTCTTCGCCATGATCTTCGCGATCTCGATGGACTACACGGTGTTCCTGCTCTCGTCCGCGAAGGAGCACTGGGACCGGAGTCACGACGCCCACGAGGCGATGGTCGGAGGCCTCGCCCACTCGGGCCGCACCATCTTCGCCGCAGGGGCGGTGATGGTGGCCGTGTTCTTCACCTTCGCGCTCTCCGGGCCTCTGCCGCCGAAGGAGATGGGCATCATCCTCGGCGTCGCCGTGCTGCTCGACGCGATGCTGATCCGGCTCGTGCTGATGCCGGTGCTGCTGCGGCTGCTCGGCCCCGCCGCGTGGGCGTTGCCCCGCTGGCTCGACCGCCTGCTCCCGGACGTGCGGTTCGGGCACTAGCTTTGCCTGCAAGCGGACTTCGCTTCGCGAAGCGCGGGGTGTCTCCCCTACTTCTCTGAGACACCCCGCCACTCGTAGTGGCCATACCAAGATGCTGCGGGTCACCAACCGACGACGAATGTGCTGCCTTGCGTCCGTGTTCTTGACGGTCCTTGACCCGGTTCGGCTCGTCAGACCTCACCCTGAATGCTGCTTCGTGCGACGAATTTCGACGCGAGGTCCGGGGCATCTTCCACCCCACAGGCACGTGCGCGATCGGCGCCGTCGTCGGGACACGTGGCGAGGTGCTCGGCGTCGAGGGGCTTCTCGTAGCGGACGCCTCGATCATGCCGACCATCCCTCGCGCGAACACCAACCTGAGCACGGTCGCGGTCGCCGAACGGATCGCGGATTGGCTACGCACCCAGAGGCCACGGCGCGGAGGAGCTCCACCGCAGAACGAGATCCTCGCCTGGGGGAGCGTTGCGGGCTACCTGATCCGCAGCTGCAGACTACGACGCCGCTGGCCCGGCGACCAGACCCGGAGCAGCGCGCCGCGCTTGAGCCGGATCGTCCGGATGAAGACACCGTCCTCGTTCGTCAACCGCTCCGGCCCGATCGGCTTCCACACGTTCTTCTGGAGCACCTCCAGCCGGTAGCGCATTCGCCCGGGCCGACCGCCGCGAACCTGTCCCCAGACGATCGCCTGGTTCCCCCGTCGCCCCATCTGCGCGAACGGCAGCTTGAATGCCTGCAGCGACGGCTTCCAGCGGTCGCCCGCGAACACCAGGCCGGTCTGGAATCGGCCGAGCTCGAGCTCGTCGCGATAGAGGTACTGGAAGAACATCGTGACGCGCGGCAGCCTCCACGCGCGCATCGCCGCGAAGCTGAGCACGGTCGCCTGCCTCCTGAGGGGCACGCCGAGGAACGCGTCAGGCGGGTTCGTCTGGTAGCCGTACTCCGTCAGCCAGATCGGCTTCGACCCGAAGTCGCGCTTCACGAGGACGAGGAGCTTCCTGATCGTCGCCATCGTGATCCACGGGCAGTTCTTACAGCCGCCGCTGGACGGCGTCTCCGCCGGCGACGTGGGATACGGGTGGTGAGCGTACGCGTCGAACCTCGCGTGTGCGCGCGCCATGCCGCGAACCCAGTCGCCGGGTGCGACGCCGCCGTTGGCGCCACGTGGCCCTGTCACCCCTCCGCCCACCCGGGCGTGTGGCAGGACGGCATGGATCGCCTCGTACCCGGGGTTGAGCAGGTGCCGGACGTAGATCCCCGGTTTCGTCGGCCTGAGCCAGAGGCGCTTGTTCGGCTCGTTCCAGATCAGCCAGTAGCGAACCCAGGGGTAGCGACGGGCGGCGGCCGTCGCGAAGCGACGGAAGTCTCGAGGATGCGGCGGGGCGAAGTTCGGCGTGCGCCCACCGTTTGCCCACGCCGGCGTCCCGACGAGCGTGAGCACGGGCGTCAGTCCGTAGCGGCGAAGGCCGCGCAGAACCCTGTCCGGCCTATGCCAGTCGTAGGCGCCGTCGGTCGGCGAGGTTGGATTCTTCGGCCGCCGCAGGGCGATCTCGTTCCAGCGCAGCGTGAAGCGGACGAGCGGCACGCCGAGTCGCTTGAACGTCGCCAGGCGCTGGTCGAGCCTCCCTGGGCCGAACTCCAGCCATGTGTCGTCCTGGATCCCGTACTGGACGCCCGACGACGCCTGAGCGGAGCTCGAGGCCGCGCAGGCCGCCAGCGCGAACAGCAGCCCGAGGAGCATGATCCGCCAGGAGATGGTCTGCATCGGCCGGTCGAACCTACATCAAGGCACGTTTTCCGCGTCGCACGGTCGTCCGGACGAGGCTCGACCCGCGCCTCCGACTCAGCGGGAGCGCCGCACGGCGACTCCCGTCAGGGTCTCGCGCACGACGCGCTCGGCGACGAGGGCGGTGATGTCCGCCGAGCCGACGGCGGTCGGGATCACCTCGCAGCCCGACCTGCACGTAGCGGGAGCCGGCGACGTGGCCGTCACGGACGAGGCGGTACATGGGCGTCCCGTGGGAGACGCCGACGCCGAACACCTCCTCGCCCGTGTCCGTGTGCGTGTCGAAATGGACGAGCCCGACCGGCCCGTGCACGGCGGCGACCGCCTTCACGCCCGCCTCGGTGATCGAGTGGTCGCCGCCCAGCACGAGCGGGATCGCACCGGCGCGGACGACCTCCCCGACGAGTGCCTCGATCGCGGCGTGCGTGCGGGCGGGCGGCGTCGGCGGGGATCACGGGCGCGTCGCCGTAGTCGACGACGCGCAGCACCTCGCTCCAGCCCACCTTCGCCTCGAGGTGCGGGCCGGGCGGGCAGCTCGCCGCGCGGATCGCACGCGGGCCGAACCGGGTCCCGGGGCGGTCCGAGACGAGATCGTCCGTCGGAGCGCCGACGACCGCCGCGTCGACCCCGGCCAGGTCGGCCGGATCCTGGGTGTAGGGCAGCGCAGAGAAGGTGAGCAGGCCCGCGTAGTCCGGCTTGTCCGGTAGACCGGCGGCCCTCCAGCGCTCGAGCGGGTCGATCATGCCCGGGATCCTATGCTGCGTCGGTGATGCCCTCCGGTCGTCAGCGCGCACAGGTCGCGGTTCGTGGCGGCGGCCTCGTGCTCGTCCTCGCGTGGCTGCTCTCCACCCGGCTGCAAGCGGCGATCCCGTTCTGGCTGCCGTTCCTGATCCTGGCGGCGACAGAGCTCGAGTTCGTCGTCCGCGGCATCCGCGAGTCGCGCTCGGTTCGGACCGAGCCGCGGCTGGCGGTGCTCGAGCGACGGCTGCCGGGACAGCACGACGCCGACCTGGGCTGGGTCGAGACGACCGGCGAGGACGGCGAGCCCATCCTCGTCCCTGCCCCTCCGGCACCGAGGCGGCGCTCGCACGGCCTGGCCTTCGCAGTCGGGACGGCGATCGCGATCGTGCTCTTCGTCGCCGCCTTCCGCGTCGACACCCGTGAGACGTGGTCGTCGCTCGCACCGGAGACGCGCGCGAAGTCCGAGCGGCGCTTCACCGAGAAGCGGCGGCGATCGCAGGCCGGCCCGTCACGGTGCGCTGCGACGACGACTACGTCTTCACCGGCGTCGGCTCGGACGCGGCAGGCGTCGCCTTCATCCGCAGCGGCATCGCCTTCCTCGAGCCCGACGTCTGCCGCACGCTGCACGACATCACGTCCGGGCGCGACCTCGCGAGCAGGGAAGCAACAGCGTCTGCGATCACCGTGCTCGCCCACGAGGCCACGCACCTGCGAGGAATCCGCAACGAGGCGGTCACCGAGTGCTACGCGCTGCAGGAGGGCTCGCAGCTCGGCGTGCGCCTGGGGCTGTCACCCGGCACGGCGCACGACCTCATGCGCGCGCAGCTCGACCGCGACCTCGGCGACCGCAGCGTCCAGCGGCTCGGCTACCGCCTCCCGGCCGAGTGCCGCGACGGCGGCGAGCTCGACCTGCGCCCCGCCGACGCGGACGTTCCCGTGATCACGTGCCCTGCAGGTGGCCTTCGAGCCGCTTGCGCACGAGGGCGACGCTCGAGCCGCCGATCTGCTCGCCGAGGACGGCGGCGCCGAGCGTGTTCGCCTCGACGACGATGCGCTCGCGCTCGCCCTCGAGGCCGCCGCGGACGACGAACAGCGCAGCGTGCACACGCGCGCCCCACTCCTCGAGCCCGGCCAGCGTCGCACCGGGCTCCTCCCGGCCGGATGCCGAGACGCGCGGCGTCGCGCGGATCCTGCCGGCGATCTCACGCGCGGTCACCGCAAGCCCCTCCGCCTCCGCCTGCAGCGCCACCCCGGAGTCGACGAGCGCCTGGCGCTGAACGAGGACGCGCCCGATCCTCGCGCCTGCGTCGGCGAGGGCCTCCGCGGCACGGGTGAGCTCGCGCCGTGCCTGTGCGACTGCCTCCTCGCCGGCGCGGCGGCTTCGGGTCGCCTCCTCGAGCCGGCGTTCTGCCTCGACGAGCTCGACCCGTGCGAGATCCTCGGCGGCGCCGTGCCTCGGCCTCGGCCTCGTCGGCGCGCCCGAGCTCTGCCGGGAGCGCGGCCAGGGCCTGGCGAATCTCTGTCGCCCTTGCCCGCACGACGTCGGCGCCGGCCAGGAGGTCGAGGACCGACCCGATCGCCTCGGCGACGGCGTCGTCTCGCTGTTGCAGCTCGGCGGCGTGCGCGAGGAGCGTGGCGGACCTCGGGTCGGGCACGAGCCCGATTATGGCCGAACGGGTTACAGCGAGCGGCTAGCCCGGCTGCCGGTCGCCCGCCTGCGTCCCCGCGATCTTCGCGGGCGGGCCGCCCGTGCGCTGCACGATGAAGAGGCCGCCGGGGCTGACGACGCTCTGGCGCGCGAAAACGACCCGGTTCGCGTCGAGCCAGTGCGGCTGCCGGTCGACGCCGAGGATGGTGCTGATCCTCGTCTGCCCGCTGCCGGACGAGGTCATGACGAAGGTCTCGTGATAGCCGAGAGGCCCGAGCAACGCACGGGCGAACGCGATGTACGCGCCGGGGGCGGGCGACCAGGCCGGCTCGACGTCCGGGCGCAGGTCGCTCGTGAGCCGCGTCGGCGAGGAGCCGTTCGCGTTCATGCGGTAGATGTTGAACTGGAGCTGCCGGTTCGAGGCGAACGCGATCTGGGCACCGTTGTGCGACCAGGTCGGCGACTCGTCGCTCCCGATCCTGTTCGTCAGGTTGACCGCTCCGGTCCCGTTCGCGTTGATCGACCAGACGTCCACGCCTCTCGAGCTGCCGCGGGTGCTCTGGAAGGCGATCTTGGTGCCGTCACGCGACCAGGCGGGTGCGGTGTCGTTGCCGTTCGAGGGGTTGAGCGCCGCCGCGTTGGCACCGGCCCCGCCGATCGTCCAGAGCTGGAACCGCGAGTTGCCCGGGCCGGCCGTACGGCGGGCAAAGACCACCTGCTTGCCGTCGGGCGAGATGGCGGGCTCCTCGTCCACCCAGTTGCCGGGGACGTCGGCCGGCGTCTGCGTCAGCTGGCGGGCGGTGCCTCCGGCCGCCGGGATCACCCAGATCCTGTTGGCGCGCACGAATGCGACCTGCCCCTGCAGGGTGACCGCGTATGCGCTCGAGGCTGTGGTGGTCGTGCCGGCCTGGTCGACGCTCGTCACGGTGAGCGTGTAGCTGCCGACCAGCCCGGTCGGAAGCGCCGCTCCGCTGGCGATGGGCGCGGTGCCGGCAGGGCCGGTGACGGTGGCCGTGCAGCTCGGGGCCGGCGCCGGGCCGTCCGTGCAGCTGAATTGCGCGGTGGCCGACGCACCGACGGCAAAGGACGTGCCGTTGACGGGGCTCGTGATGGTGATCGTCGGGCCGACCGCGTCGATCGTCCAGCTCCGCTCCGACAGGCCGATGTTCCCCGCGACGTCGGTGGCCGTGACGCGGAAGGTGTGCACGCCGTCGGCGAGGCTGGCGAAGGCGAACGGCGACGTGCACGGCGAGGTCGTTCCCGCATCGAGGGTGCACGCCACGGTGACGGCCGAGCTGTCGACGACGGAGAACGCGAACGAGCCGCTTCTCGTGGCGAGCACGCTGCCGTCCGCCGGGCCGGCCGTGATCGTCACCACGGGCGCGCCGGTGTCGACGGTCCACGTCCGTGCGGCCTCGGCGCTCGTGTTCCCGGCGAGATCGGTCGCCCTCACGGTGAAGGTGTGCGGGCCGTCGGCCAGGCCCGTCAGCGCCTGCGGTGAGTCGCAGCCGGCGAAGCTCCCCGTGTCGAGC
The DNA here is from genome assembly GCA_963787085.1 of uncultured Gaiellaceae bacterium. Lineage (GTDB taxonomy): Bacteria > Actinomycetota > Thermoleophilia > Gaiellales > Gaiellaceae > Gaiella. The sequence continues at coordinate 267,096 of CAWBBO010000006.1, forward strand.
CTGCACTCGAAGCTCACGGTCTCGTCGGCGCTGAAGGAGAGCACCGCGCTCGTCTTCCGCGTCAGGCTCGATGCGGCGGGGCCTGAGTCGATCGTGACGACCGGCGGCGTCCCGTCGACGAACCAGATACGCGTCTGCTGCGCGCCCGTGTTGCCGGCGACGTCGGTGGCGCGCACGCGGAACGCATGCCGGCCCTCCGCGAGCCCCGTGTACTGCGTCGCGCTCGTACAGCTCGAGAAGGAGGCATCGTCGAGTGCGCACTCGAACGACGAGCCTGGCTCGGACGCCTCGAGCTCGAAGGTCGCGCCGGTCGAGGTGGTGGCGCTGCCTGCGGCTGGCCCGGCCGTGATCGTGACCGACGGAGGCGCCGTGTCGATCACGAAGCTCGTGGTCGCCGTGTCGCCGTTCGAGCCCTGGGCGACGACGGTGTGCACGCCGTTGCCCGTCACCTGCAGCGGTGGAGCCGCGGGCGCGGCGCCGTCGACGCTGAGGAGCACGGCGACACCGTCGGGCGCGTCGGCCGTCACGTCGACGGCCCCCGTGAACGTCCCGTTGGCGGCGAGCGGGCCGGCGGTCGCGATGGTGACGGCTCCGGTCGGCGGCGGAGCGGCCGTGCCGGCGTAGTAGAAGCCCTTGTTGGTCGAGACCGCGACGTTGCCCGAGGCGTCGACGGCCTGCACGAAGTACTGCACGTCCGGCGCCGCGATCGAGGCCGAGCCGCTCCAGCGCCCTCCCACGAGCTCGAGGTCGAGCGGCGTCCAGGTGCCCGACCCGCCGAGGTACAGGACGAGCACGCGCTCGACGGTGTCGCCGTCGCCCGCATCGACCTCGGTGGTGAAGGTCACGGTGGTGCCGTCGGTCTTGAGCGCGTTGACGCTGCGGAACAGCGGCTCCGCGTAGTCGCTGCTGGGCGAGACGAGGACATGCCCCTCGATGGACGTGAACAGCCGCTGGAAGCCGGCCTCGGAGCCGTCGACCGGGTCGGAGCTGAAGAACTGGCCCTGGGCGAGCACGAGCTTCTGCCGGCGACCCGTGAAGGTCTTCACCGACGTGACCGTCTGCAGCTTGGCGGGGAAGGCGGCCTCGTCGAAGGCGATCTCCGGCTCGCTGGCGCTCGAGTCGACGGTCGGCCGGGCGAACAGGGGGTCGAACGGCTGGATGTCCTCGGAGGTGAGACCCGTGATCAGGGCTCCATGGGCGTTCGGCGCCACGATCGACTCGGTCGCCTTCGGCTCGATCGGGCGGAGGTGCGCGACGATCTCGCCGTCACGGCCCTCGTAGTAGGTGCCCCGCGCCGTCGTCGAGCTCTGTGCGCGCCCGGTGAGCCCGGGGTCGGACACGGTGAACGGCGCCGCCTGGAGCCCCGTGAACGGATCGGTGGTCGTCGTCACGAGGGCTGCCGCAGCCAGGGTCTGCGCGCCGATCGAGCTGGCGGCCGCCGCCAGCGCCTGCAGCCCGCCGGCCGAGAGAGCCTGCGGCGCGGCGCCGGCGACGGCGACCATGGGGAGCCCGTACAGGGTGAGCTCGGCCATGGCCTTCTCGTCGTAGACGCCGACGATGCCGAGGTCGCCCTGGAACTCCTGCTTGGCGAGCGTGAGCGCCTCTCCGGCCGTCATCCCGTCGGCAAGGTTCGCCGCGAAGCGTGCGTTGAGGTCCTCGGAGTACGCGACCACGTCGCTGTCGCCGTAGCCGAAACCGGTGTTGGCGATCACGATCGCGGCGCCGGCGCCGATCAGCCGCTCGGCCCAGTCGGCGCGGCGGCCGGGCGGCAGGAAGGCGTTCGGCACGTTGAGGCCGGCGTGGCAGCCCATCGAGAAGACGACACGCCCGTCGAAGGTCAGCGCCGCGGCGAGCACGTCGTCGGTCGTGTAGAGCGTGCCGTTCGCCGCCTGGAAGCGCGAGTCGTCGGCGTGGGCGTTGATCGAGACGAAGGCGGGCGGCTGACCGCCGTCCGCGGCGAGGGCGGCTCCGAGGTCGGCGGCGCCCCACGTGTCGGAGATGAGCGTTGCGTTGGCGCCGCCGGGGGCGAGCGGTGCCAGGGCCCCGGTCACGCTCTGCGCGCCGTCGGTGAGGAAGTCGTAGCCGGTCGTGAGCGCCGTGGCGCCTGCGACGGCACCGGACGGCACCCGGGCGGCGAAGGCTGCCAGTTGCGCCTGGATCTGCGCCGGCGTCTCCACCAGGCGCCCGACCGCGAGCTCGGGGACGTACAGCTGCCGGTCGAAGAACGGCACCGGCGCGAGCGTCCCGTACGGGTCGTCGGAGAGCAGCTTCGAGCCGGCGAGGGCGCCGCCGAGAGGAGAGGACGGGTCGAAGGATCCTGCGAACGCGTCCTCGTTCGAGAGCGTCGTCCTGTCGTCGAGGCGCGCGAACGGGATCACGTCGTCGCTGCCGACGATGACGACGTACTGGAGCGTCGGGTGCGCGGCCTTGAACTCCCGCACGCGCGCACCGGTCGCGATGACGACGCCGTTCGCCCGGACGGGGTCGGACGGGCAGGCGTTCCAACCGGCGGCGCCGTCGTAGGAGGCCTGCACGGCGGCGATGGCATCCACCTGCAAGATCGTGGACGGGTACCCGGCAGCCGCGAGCGACGCGAGGCGGGTGCGGATCGACGCGATCGTGGCGTCGGCGCTCGCGTCGCCGTAGATGCGGGCGAGCTGCCGGCGATTGACGACGAAGACGGTGTTGACGCCGGCGGGCACCGGATCTGCCGCCTCCGTGGCAGACGCAGCAGCCGTGCCCGTGCGCGGGACGCAGGCTGCGAGCTCGCGCGGCGGCAGCACCTCGGCGCGCAGCATGTAGGGCTCGATGCTCGTCGCGTTGTTGAACCCGGACACCTGCACGACGTACTCGCCCACACCCCCGGAGACGAACACGACGGCGTCGTCCTGCGTCGTCCGGTTGGCGGAGATGCCGACGACGGTACGCCCCTCGGCGATGGGAACATCGCCGAGGATCTGCGCCGGCACCGCGTCGATCGTGTGGGTGGGCGCCGAGCCGCCGTCGGCGAGCGGCTGCCCGTCGAGCGGCACCGCACTGCTCGAGACGGGGACGAGCACCTGCCCGCCCGGCCCGTAGACGACGAGGTCGAAGTCGACCGGCAGGTGGCTGAGGTTGATCGTCACGCGGCTGCCGGCGGGCGGCGCAGGCAGCGAATAGGCATCGCCGTCTGCCGACGAGGAGACGTACGAGAGGTAGAACGCATCGGCGGCGATCGGCTCCGGGGTCGGCAGCGCGGCATTCGGGAAGGTCTCGGTGACGTTCACGGTGGCGGCGACAGGGGCGGCGACGGCCGGCTCGGCGTCGATGACGGCCTCGGCGGTGACGTCGGCCGGCCCGAGCCGGGTGCCCGGCCGCGCCTTGAACCGCAGAGTCAGGCCCGGCGCGGCAGCGCCGGTGACGGTCCAGCTCAGCACCTGGCCGCTGACGGCCGGGTCGGCGAGCGGCGCGAACGGCTGCAGCGGGGCGCTCGACTGCGAGCTGCCGGCGACGTAGGTGAACCCGTCCGGAAGCGTGGCGCTCACCGTCACGGTGCCGGTGCCGCCGCCGGAGAGCGCCGTCGCGATCTCGTAGGTGACGTCGGCCACGTTCTCGGCGAACTCCGAGACGCCGAGGCCGGCGAGGTCGAGGCGCTCCCACCCCAGGTCGCCGCTCGTGAGCACCGTTGCGAGCAGGTCGGCCAGCGTCGCATCGCTGCCGTAGAGGAGGCGCGCGAGCGCCGCCAGGTCGAGGTTGACGGAGCTGCTCGCGGCGTCGATGTCGAGCAGGAGGTCGAAGAGGTCGCCGAAGCTCGGCTGGGGCGGCGCGGTGCCGGTGTAGCTCTTGATCAGGCCGACGATCTGGGCGAGGGTCGGCGGGTTCTGGCCGGGCGCGTAGGTGACGGCCGCCAGCGCCTCGATCAGGTCCCCGATCGTCGTGCCGCCGAACCCGCCGGTGAGCGTGCCGAGCGTGACGCTGTCCGGGAGGTCGTCCGGCGGCAAGCCGCCCTGCAGGGCGAGCCTGAGCTCGCCGAGGGTGACGCCGGGCCTGAGCGAGGCAGCGTTCTGGCCCACGGTTCCCGTCGCCGGCACGATCGTGAAGACGAGCAACGGCAGGGCGATGTCGTTGACGGGGATGTCGTTCACCGGTGAGCCCGCGAGCAGGATCTCGTTCACCGGAATGTCGTTGACCGGCACCTCGTTGACGGGGATGTCGTTCACCGGGATGTCGTTGACCGGCACCTCGTTGACCGGCACGTCGTTGACGGGGATGTCGTTCACCGGGATGTCGTTGACCGGCACCTCGTTGATCGGCAGCGCGCGCGTCGCCACGTCGTTGATCGGGATGTCGTTGACGGGGATGTCGTTGATCGGGATGTCGTTGACGGGGATGTCGTTGACAGGCACGTCGTTGATGGGCACGTCGTTGATCGGCGTGCCGCGGACGGTGATCTCGTTGATCGGGATGTCGTTGACGGGGATCTCGTTGATCGGCACCTCGTTGACGGGGATGTCGTTCACCGGGATGTCGTTGATGGGGGCGCCCTGGATGCCGAGCGAGAGCAGCGTCGTCGTGGTCTCGTCGACCGAGCCGCCCGCGCAGTCGATCGGCGGCCCGGCGAGCACCTCGCACCAGGTCGTGCCCTGCAGCTCGAGCTGCGAAAGGGTCACCTGGCCGAGCGCGAACGCGACGGCTGAGATGCGGCCGAGAGGGCTGTTCGAGAGGTCGAGGTCGGAGAGCGCGAGCGTCGCGATGAAGGCGGGCGCCGGGCTGAGCTCGAAGACGTCCCGTAGCGTCACGTTCTGCAACGGACGGCTCGCGAGCGCGGTGCTCTGCAGGGCTTGCTCCCAGCCGCCGGGCCGCAGCAGCGGCACCGTGGAGAGCAGCACGTCGCCGAGCTGCGGCGCGAGCGCCGGCAGCCCGACCTCGTTGATCGGGATGTCGTTGACGGGCGAGTCGCGCAGCAGGATCTCGTTGATCGGCACGTCGTTGACCGGCGCGGCGCGCCGGCTGACGGCCCCGCTCGTCAGGAACGCGGACGGCGGGATGTCGGCGAGCGGCACCCGTCCGCCGCCTGCGACGACGGTCGAGGAGAGGGCCGTGATCCCGACGGAGTCGAGCGTCGGCACGGTGGGGGCTGCAGCGACGGTCGCGCACTGGGAAAAGGTGGTCGTGTCGAGCGTGGAGGCATCGGTCGCGGTGAGAGTGACGATCGAGCCGAGCGCGGCCGGGAGCCCCGACTGGCTGAACGTGGCCGAGCCCAGGCCGTCCGTCGTCGCCGACACGAACGAGACGTATGCGCTGCCCTCCCCGAATCCGGACGGGTCGCAGGTCGTGTTGACGAAGATCTCGACGAAGTACGTCCTGTTCGCAGCCCCGTTCATCGTCCCCGCCACGGTCGCGGTTCCCGGGCCGTCCACGACGGCGGTCACGGAGGTGGGCGGGCCGACCGAGTCGGAGTTGTTGGCGCCGCCGCTGAGGGCGATGCCCAGGCCGCCGTTGTCGTGGATCGAGTTGGCGACGATCCGGTTGCCGGAGCCGTCCGCAACGTCGACCCCCGCTGCGAGGTTGTACGCGATCCGGTTGCCGGGGCCGATCTGGACGCCCGACGCCCCGGCCACCACCACTCCCGGCCCGGTGATGCCGAGGTCGGTGGCGGTGCCGGCCCGGTCGGTGCCGACCGCGTTGGCGGCGATCCTCGTCCCGGCCGAGGAACCACCCACGAAGATGCCGTGGTCTCCCTCGCCGCCCGAGATGCCGGCGACGACGTTCCCGAGATCCGGGTTCAGGACGAAGAGGTCACGGGGGCCTGCGTCGGCACCGACGACCGTGCCCGGCGAGTCGTTGACGTAGACGCCGTTGGACGCTCCGTTCGGGGTTCCCTCCGGATCGACGCCGATCACGTTCCCCTGCACCAGGTTGCCCGTGCCGGCGCCGCTCACGAAGACGCCGGCGCTCTGGAACCCGTAGATCCTGTTCCCCGCGCCCGTGCTCTCGTCGCCGCCGATCGTGTTGCCCGACCCGGCCTGCGCGTCGCTGTTCGCTGCGCCGCAGGCCGCGGTTTGCGTCCCGGTGACGAGGACGCCGCAGAGGCCGCCGGCGATGCGCGAGCCCGTGACGCTCGCGCCCGTTCCTTCGAGGGCGACGCCGAGCGTGTTCGCGCGAAGACCCCCGGCGGGCTCGACCCCGAACCACGAGCTCTCGACGCCGCCGCTGCCGAGCAGCATGACTCCCGTGCCCCAGCCCGTGATCGACAGGGCCCTGATCGTGACGGCCTCCGCGGCACCGAAGAAGGCCTGCGAGCTCCCGCCCGGGCCTCGCACCTCGACCACGGGCGTTCCGGCGTACCCGGGCTGCGTCGTCCCGTCGACGACGACGCCGTCGGTGATGTCGGGCAGGTTCGACCCGGCGACGATGACATGCGGTCCGCTGCCCGGGATCGCGAACGCGATCGTGTCGGGCGCACCGCCCGCGTGGGCGTTCGCGGCGTCGATCGCCTCCCGCAGCGTGCAGTCCGTCACCGTGCAGCCGAGGTCGGCCCGCATGCCGTCCGCGCTCGTGTTGACGGTGTACGTGGCAGGCCCGTCGAGGGCGACGGCGTAGATCGCGACGTTGTCCGCGAAGTACGTGAAGTCCGTCGAGACGGACTCGATCCACTGGACGGTGAGCGTCTGGCCGGCCTCCGCCGCGGCGTACGTGATCGTGTACACGCCGGGGACGTTCGCCCCGTTGGTCGGCCCCGTCACGCCGGAGTCGACGAAGGCGGGGGCGCTCCCGTCGGAGAGCGTCGCCGTCAGCGTGCCCGTCCCCGAGTGTGCGGACACGTAGACGCGGACCGTCCGCTGCGTCGTGTCGGCGGGAACGGTGAACGAAAAGCCGCCGTTGAGGGTCGTCGTACGGGAGGGCTGGCCGTCGTGCTGCAGGCCTGCGTAGGCGAGGGCTGCGGCTGCTGTGGGGGCCCCGTTCGACCAGTCGAACGTGAACGGCGTCAGCGTCGTGAACTGACCGAGGCCCCGTCGCGGCACGGCGGTCGGGTTGATGTCGGTCAGGTCGCTGATCGCCGAGCCGCCCGCCTTGCGCACGTCAGGCGCCAGAGAGGTGCTCGTGCCGCTCGCCGTGTAGCCCCAGAGGGCCCAGTCCTGCGTCCCCTCCGTCGTGAGATCGACGGCGCCGCCGGTCGGCGAGAGGCTTCCGGACAGGATCGCCGCGGGCGCCTGCGGCACGAAGAGCAGGCCGAGCAGCATCGCGACGACGAACAGCACGTGCCTGCTCGATCGCCCCGACCCCCCACGGCCCGGCCGTCTGCTCCACCCCATGTGGCCTACAACCTAGAGGAACGATCGATGGCATGACAACATCTGCTCCAAGACACCCCTTTCGTTGCCGCTGCGTCTGCCAGGCGCAATGCTTGCCGGATGCCAGAGACTTCTTCCGCGCCGGCCACGCTCGCCCCCTACCTGCCTCGGCTCGTCCGCGCGTGGAGCGAGGAGCCCGGCAGCCCGAGGGCGCGGGTCGTCGACGGCTCGCTCGTGTCCGTCGACATCTCGGGCTTCACGGCGCTCGCCGAGCGGCTGCAGGCGAAGGGGAAGGCAGGCGCCGAGGAGCTCGTGACGCGGATCTCGGACGTCTTCGACGCGCTCATCGCCGTGTCCGAGCGGCACGGCGGCGACGTGCTCAAGTTCCGCGGCGACGCGCTGCTGCTGCTCTTCGCCGGCGACCGGCACCCCGAGCGCGCCTGCGGCGCCGCCTCCGACATGCAGTGGACGATCGAGGCGGTGGGGCTCGCGGAGAGCTCGGTCGGGCCGGTGGAGCTGCGCATGTCGGCCGGCGTCCACAGCGGCCCCTGCCACTGCTTCCTCACGCACGAGCCGCACCGCGAGCTGCTCGTCGCCGGCCCCGCCGCGACACGCGTGTTCGAGCTGGAGGACCTCGCGAACGCCGGCGAGATCGTCGTCAGCGCCGACACCGCGGCCGCGCTCGACCCCGGCTGGATCCGCGAGCAGCGCGACGGCGCGCTCCTGATGGCCAGGCTCGAGCCCGGTGCCAGCACGATCCCGCCGCCGGCGGCGGTCCCCGGCATCGACCTGCACGAGTACGTGCCCCGGCCGCTGCGCGACCATCTCGCCGTCGCGAGCGGCGAGGCGGAGCACCGCCAGGTGACCGTCGCGTTCCTGAAGCTGCCGGGCACCGACGACCTGCTCGCGAGCGAGGGCCCGGAGGCGCTGCTCGCCCGGCTCGACGGGGTGGCCGCGTCGGTCGGAAAGGCGTGCGCCACCTACGGGCTCACGTGGCTCGAGTCCGACATCGACGTCGGCGCGGTCAAGCTCTACCTCACGGGCGGTGCACCGTCGAGCTCGGGCGACGACGAGGAGGGCATGGTGCGCGCCCTTCGCGACGTGCTTGCCGAGTGGCCCGGTCTGGGACTGCGCGCCGGTGTCAACCGCGGCCACGTCTTCACGGGTGACATCGGCAACCCGCAGCGGCGCACGTACGCGGTCATGGGCGACGCGGTCAACCTCGCCGCGCGTCTCACGGCCCGCGCGCAGCCGGGCACCATCCTCGCGACGGCGGACGTGCTCGACCGCGCCGGCACGATCTACCACACCGACGCAGAGCCGCTGCTCGTGAAGGGCAAGGAGGCGGCGGTGATGGCGCATGCGGTCGGCCCCCCGCTCGGGCAGCGGCCGAAGGGCCAGCCGGACACGACGCCGATCGTCGGCCGCGACGCTCGAGGTCGAGCAGCTGCGCCTCGCCGTCGACCACGCTCGCATGCGGCAGCTGCAGGTCGTCGAGCTCGTCGGCGAGCCCGGCATCGGCAAGTCACGGCTCGTGCACGAGCTCCGCACGCTCGCACTCGGCTTCCAGCAGCTCGAGGCGGCTGCGGAGCACTACTCGTCGACCGAGCCGTACGCCGCGTTCCGCACGCTGCTGCGCCAGCTCGTCGGCATCACCCCCGACCGCACCCGCGACGAGGCCGGCGCCCAGCTCGGGCCCGTTCGTGACGGGGATGATGCCCGACCTCGCTCCCTGGCTGTCGCTGCTCGCGATCCCGTTCGACGCCGAGGTGCCCGTCACGGCGGAGGTCGCCGCGCTCGACCCGGCGGCGAGCCGCGACCGGTTGCACTGGGCGGTCGAGACCTTCCTCGAGCGGATCCTGATGATGCCGACGCTGATCGTCGTCGAGGACGGGCACTGGCTCGACGACGGTTCCCGCTTCCTGCTCGCGCACCTCGTCGCGAAGCCGGCGGCACGTCCCTGGCTCGTGTGCGTGACGACCCGCCCCAGCGCCGAGCCGCTCGTGCAGGAGGGTGGCCCCGGCATCCGCCTCGAGCTCCGGCCGCTCGCGGGCGCTGGCTGCGGAGCAGCTCGCCCTCGCCGTGGCCGAGCAGTTCGCGCTCTCGCTCGACGCGGCGCACGCGCTCGCCGAGCGCTCGGGCGGCAACCCGCTGTTCGTGCGGGAGCTCGTGTTTGCGGCACAGCACGGCGAGACGCTCGAGAACCTGCCCGAGACGGTCGAGACCCTGCTCACGACGCGCATCGACACGCTCGACCCGGCCGACCGCATGCTGCTCCGCTACGCGGCCGTCGTGGGGCCGATGTTCGCGCTCGACCTGCTCGGCGAGATCCTCGCCGACGAGATCCCGGATGCCGGACGGCCCGAGCGGTGGGCCTATCTCGGCGAGTTCGTCGTCCCGGCCGACGGCGAGCTGCTCGCGTTCCGGCACGACCTGGTTCGCGCGACGGCGTACGAGGGCCTGTCGTTCCGGCGCCGGCGGCAGATCCACGGGCGGGTCGGCGCGGCCCTCGAGCGGCGGGCAGGCGAGCTGGCCGACGAGGAGGCGGGGCTGCTCTCGCTGCACTTCTTCGAGGCGGGCGACCACGAGCGGGCCTGGCGCTACAGCCTCCTCGCGGGAGAGCACGCGGAGGCAGGCTTCGCCAACGTCGTCGCCGCGGAGCTGTACGAGCGCGCGCTTGCCGCGGCCGAGCACCTCGATCAGGTGCCGCCGGCCGAGCGCGCACGGGTGTGCGAGGCACTCGGCGACGTTTGCGAGCGCTTCGCCGCCTACGACCGGGCGGCGGCGGCGTACGCGCGGGTGCGTGAGCTGCTGTCGGGCGACCCGGTCGTCGAGACCCGCATGGTCGCGAAGACCGGTCTCGTGCACGAGCGGTCAGGGCGCTACGACGAGGCCCTGGCGGCGTACGCGACGGGGCTCGCGCAGCTCGGCACGCTCGACGACGGTGCCGCCGCGGGCCTGCGTGCCCAGATCGCGATCGGCCAGGCGGGCATCCACTACCGGCAGGCGCGCTACGAGGAGTCGATCGCCGCCGCGCGCGAGGCGATCGAGCAGGCGGAGCTGGCAGAGAGCCCCGGCCGCGTCGCGCACGCCTGTTACATCCTCGACGCGGCGTACACCGATCTCGGCACCTCCGACGGCCTCCCGTACCTCGAGCGCGCGCTGCCGATCTACGAGGAGCTGCGCGACTACCGCGGCCAGGGCATCGTGTTCAACAACCTCGGCGTGCACGCCTATTACGAGGGCCGCTGGGACGAGGCGCTCGAGTACTACCGGCGGAGCCGGGAGGCCAAGGAGCGCGTCGGCGACGTGATCGGCGCCGCGGTGCAGATGAACAACGAGGCCGAGATCCTCTCCGACCAGGGCCACCTGGACGCGGCGGCCGCCTTGTTCGACGACTGGCTGCGCGCCTGCCGTGCGTCGGGGTACGCCTTCGGCATCGGCGTGGCGTTGAGCAACCTCGGGCGGGTGGCGGCGCGGGACGGACGCTTCGAAGCGGCACACGGGCTGTTCGAGGAGGCGCTGGCGCAGTTCGAGCAGCTCGGCTCGGAGCGGTTCGCGAACGAGACGCTCGCCCGCATCGCCGAATGCCTCGTCTTCGAAGGCAGCCACGGGCGGGCGCTCGAGCTCGGGCTGGCGTGTCGCGAGCCTGCGGCGCGGTCACCGGTGGGTGGCCTCGAGGCGCTGATCGAGCGGACGATCGGCTACGCGCTCTGCCAGCAGCGACGGCGGGAAGAGGCGCAACCGCATCTCGACGAGAGCCTTCGCCTCGCCCGCGACCTGCACGCGGACTTCGAGGTGGCGCTGACGTTGCGCGCCATGGCCGCCGTCGGCGGGGCCGACGCCGGCGAGCGGCGGGCCGAGAGCGACGCCATCCTCGAGCGCCTCGGCGTCGAGTCGGTGCCGCCCGTGCCGCTGCCGTAGGGATGAGGCATGGCTCACTCCTACGGCAGCGCTGCCCAGGCTGCTAGTACGGCTCGACGCCTCCGTCGTCCGGCGCCGGCGGCTCGGGTGTGGGAGCAGGTTGCGGCTGCGGCGCTGCAGACTCCGTCCGCTTGACGAGCTTGACCTGGCCGCGGACCTCCCCGCCCGCGTTCTTCGCCGTGTGGACGTTGATGTAGGCGCGTCCCTGCTCGAGGGCGTCGGCGACGGCCTTCGAGATCGTCGAACGGCCGGTCTGGCCGGTCTTGCACGGCCCGCACAGGCCCACGAGGACGCCGCCTGCGACGCCGGCCTTGCCCTTGTGGATGTGCGCCGCCACCGCCTTGCCGCTCAGGTTCCGGAAGGTGAGCGTCCAGCGGATCGACCGGGCAGCGCCCGTCTCGGCCACGGTCGCGGTGAACCCGCCTCGTGCCTTCGCAGGTGCGCTCGGCTTGGGGACCTCGGCGGCGGTGGTCATCGTCGCCTTGTACGTGTAGGTGGACGTGGACGTGGCGGGGGCGCCGACGGCGACGGCGGCGGCTGCCAGCGCAGCTGCCGCGGCACCGAACGCGACGATCTTCAGCATGAATGGACTCCTCCGGTCGACTGCTCTCCCCCAACTACGGGATCACGGCCGGCCCGGATTGGCCCGGGGCGTCAGGCGGGTGCCGCCCCCTTGCCCTCCCAGTAGCGGTTGAGCGCGCCCTGCACCTTGAAGAACCAGACGAAGGCGCCGACGATCGGCAGCAACAACCACAGGCCGGTGGTGCCTCGCACCGGTCCTCGGCCCGTCGCGGGCTTCCGGCTCGACTTGCTTCGGCCGTGATTCGCGGGCAGGGCAGCGTATCCTGCGCCGAAGACCGTCTCGATCGGGCACGCGGCTACACTCGGACGCACTCGAAGGGCAGGGAACGTGAGCCTCTCGAGAACGCAGATGATCCTTCGTATCACGATCCCGCTCGCGTGTTGCTGGCTGGTGGCGGCAATCGCCGTGCAGGCCGCGCCCAACCAGAGTACGACACCGTTCGCGGTCGGCTTCGCCGAGGACCTGCCCAAGGAGATCGGCACGCAGGCGACCGACCCAGCACGATCGCTCGGTGCGACGGCGTTTCGGCTGACGACGCAGTGGCGCCCCGGTCAGACTCAGCTCGACGCGGCCGAGGTGACGCGTCTCGACCGTGCGGCGGCTGCGACGGTCGGGCTGCGGGTGTTCCTGTCGGTCTACGGCACGTCGGGAGACGCTGCGCCGCGCGATGCCGCCTCGCGCGACGCGTACTGCGGATTCGTTCGCGACGTGCTGCTGCGGTACGGCGCCATCCGCGACGTCGTCATCTGGAACGAGCCCAACAAGCGGCTGTTCTGGAATCCGCAGCTCGCCGCAGACGGAACGTCCCTCGCGCCGGCCGACTACGAGGCGCTGCTCGCCCGCTGCTACGACGTCCTGCACGCAGCGGTGCCCGAGGTGACGGGTGCTCGGGCTGGCGCTTTCCTCCACGGGCAACGACAACGCCGGCTCGCACTCGCCGGGCAGTTTCGTGCGCGAGCTCGGTGGCGCCTTCCGGGCCAGCGGCCGGACGGCGCCCCTGTTCGACGGGGTCGCATTCCACCCCTACGCGCTGACGCCCGACGAGCGGCCGTGGGCAAAGCACATCGGCTCCAGGACGATCGGGTTGGGCGACTGGAACAAGCTGATGGTCAACCTGTGGCGTGCCTTCGACGGCACGGAGCAGCCGCTGCCCGGCGAGTGCCGCGGGTCCGTCTGCCCCGCGATCTGGTACCTCGAGTCCGGCTTCCAGACGCTCGTCGACCCTGCCAAGGCGGCCGCCTACACGGGCACCGAGACCGCGGCGCGCGTCCTCGACCCCGACGCGGGCGGCGAGCCCGACACGCCGGCGCCGTCAGACGGCAGCGCGGCCCCCGACCAGCGCACGCAGGTCCTCGACGCCACGAGGCTTGCCGCCTGCCAGCCGTACGTGGCCGGGATCCTCAACTTCCTGCTCGCCGACGAGCCTCGCCTCGAGGGGTGGCAATCCGGGGCACTCTGGGCAGACCGCACCGCGAAGCCGTCGGCAACGGCGTTCACCTCCGCGTTCACGGCGGCCTCGTCGGGGTGGATCGACTGCGACGCGCTGAAAGGCGGACGGCCGAACGGCGACTACATGCCGCCGCCGGCGCCGTCCACGCCTTCGGCCTCGCCGGCGGACGACCCTCTCCGCGTCGATCTCCAGTGGGTCACGGTCAGCGACCTGTCCGCACCGGTCGGCTACCGCGTCTACCGCAACGGTTCGCTCGTGGCGACCACGTCCACCGCGACCTGGACGGACACGGCGGTGGCACGCGGCACGACGTATCGCTATGTCGTCCGGGCGCTCGACGCCGCGGGCAACCTCGGCGACGCGTCCGGCACGGTAGAGGCGATCGTGCCGGCCGCGCCCTCGCCCCCGCCTCGGCCGACGTCCGGCGGGGGCGGCGGAGGCGGCGGGAGCGCTGCTCCGGCCAACCTCGGCGTCAGCCTCGACACGCAGGCGGGCGATCTCCAGCCAGGGGAGGACGTGGAGATCCGCGTGCGCGTGCTGAACGCCCCGGAGACGCAGACCGCCCTCGACGCACGCGCCACGATCGCGCTGCCGGACGACGTCACGCTGCTCGGCCCGCCGTTCGTCGAGCGGGGCGCGGGGTGCGCCGGCAGCACCGCGGTCGTGTGCCAGCTCGATTTCCTTCCTGCAGGCGTGGAAACCCCGATTCGCTTCTCGGTCGACGTCGGGCATCCGGGCGAGAAGCAGGTCCGCGTCGACGTCTCGGCGACGAACGAGGGGACGAGCACCGACAACACGGCCACGATCACCCTCTCCGTCCGCGCCCCTGCCTCCCCCGCACTCGCGCAGGCCGGGGACGGCAAGGCGCGCCGCGCGGGGGTGACACGGACAGGTGGCCCGCGAGCCGACCGGCTCGTCGGCACACCCCGCGCCGATCTCCTGCGCGGTGGTGCAGGCGACGATCGCCTGTTCGGCCGCGGCGGCAACGACATGCTCGTCGGCGGCATCGGGCACGACCGGATCGAGGGGAACGACGGCGACGACCGCATCGTCACCCGTGACGGCGTCCGCGACATCGTGCGCTGCGGCCCGGGCCGCGACACCGTGCTCGCCGACCGGCACGATGCCGTCGCGCGCGACTGCGAGATCGACAGGCGCGGCTGACGGCCGAACGAACGGTTAGCCGGGCTGGCTGCCGGCCGCCGGGACGTGCGTCTCGGGCAACACCTCGACGATGTGCCGCACGTTCACCCAGCCGTGATCGGCCGTCTCGAGCCAGCCTTCGGTCTTCCCCCCGAGCACCGCCCGGAAGCCGTGCGTGTAGGTGCCGAAGCTCTCCGGGTAGGACACGAGGGCGATGTCACCGGTGATGAGCCTGACCTGCAACTGATTGGCCATGGGAGAAACGCTACGCCCGGGTGCGGATGGTGCGACACGCGTCCGGCACGCCGACCTCCCTGAACACAGGCTCTCGCTCGTGTGGCCCGCGACTCAGGCCGCTCTGGGGCCTCCTGTTCGCGTCCTTCGCTTGTAAGGCGACGAGCGGATTCGAACCGCTGTACGAGGCTTTGCAGGCCTCTGCCTAACCACTCGGCCACGTCGCCCGGCGAGCGCATCCTAGCCGCGATGCCGGCGCGGGCTGCCGGTGCGGCGGCGCTGTCCGCGGAGGCGACCCGCAGGGCTGGAGCGTACTTCCCCGCGCATCTCAGCGCCCTTTCCACGATGACACAACAGGCAACAACAGCAACCCTGAGGACGAGAAAGACCTGTCCGAGCACAAGGAGTGGTCGCGGTGTTCCGAAGCGCGTACGCAGACGAGTTGATGGCCCACGTGCGGATCAAGAATCCCGGCGAGACCGAGTTCCACCAGGCCGTGCACGAGGTGGTGGAATCGCTCGCGCCGGTGCTCGAGCGCCACCCCGAGTACGTCGAGAGCGAAGATCCTCGAGCGGCTCGTCGAGCCCGAGCGCGTGATCGTGTTCCGGGTGCCGTGGGTCGACGACCGGGGCGAGATCCAGGTCAACCGCGGCTACCGCGTGGAGATGTCGAGCGCGATCGGCCCGTTCAAGGGCGGGCTGCGCTTCCATCCGAGCGTCTACGTCGGGATGCTCAAGTTCCTCGCCTTCGAGCAGGTGCTGAAGAACGCGCTCACGACGCTGCCGATGGGCGGCGCGCAAGGGCGGCGCCGACTTCGACCCGAAGGACCGGAGCGACGCCGAGGTGATGCGGTTCTGCCAGTCGTTCATGACCGAGCTGCAGCGCCACATCGGCCAGTTCACCGACGTCCCCGCCGGTGACATCGGCGTCGGGGCGCGGGAGATCGGCTACCTGTTCGGGCAGTACAAGCGGATCCGCAACGAGTTCAGCGGCGTGCTCACCGGCAAGGCGCTCGGCTGGGGCGGCTCGCTGATCCGGCCCGAGGCGACCGGCTACGGCTCCGTGTACTTCGCCCAGGAGATGCTCGCGACACGCGACGAAGGCCTCGCAGGGCAAGACCTGCCTCGTCTCGGGCAGCGGCAACGTGGCCCAGTACACGGTCGAGAAGCTGATCGAGCTCGGCGCCAGGCCCGTCACCCTCTCCGACTCCGGCGGGTTCGTCTACGACCCCGACGGCATCGACCGCGAGAAGCTCGACTTCGTGATGGAGCTGAAGAACGGCAGGCGCGGGCGCATCGCACAGCTACGCGGAGCGCTACCCGACGGCGACGTTCACGCCGGCGAACCCGCTCGCGACCGTCAACCCGCTCTGGGCGGTCCCGGCCGACTGCGCGTTCCCGAGCGCGACCCAGAACGAGATCGGCGACGCCGACGCGGCCAACCTGCTCGCGGGCGGCGTCCAGGTCGTCAGCGAGGGTGCCAACATGCCGACCCGCCCGGAGGGCGTCGACCGCTTCATCGCGGCCAAGATCCTGTACGGGCCCGGCAAGGCGGCGAACGCCGGCGGCGTCGCGGTCTCCGGCCTCGAGCTGCTCGCAGGACGCGCTGCGGCTCAACTGGACGCGCGAGGAGGTCGACACGCCGGCTGAAGGGGATCATGGCCGAGATCCACCAGCCAGTGCCACGAGACGGCGGCGGACTACGGCACCCCGGGCAACTACGTCAACGGCGCCAACATCGCCGGCTTCGTCAAGGTGGCCGACGCCATGCTCGACCAGGGCCTCGTCTGAGCTGCCGCCTACACTCGCGACGGTGAGCGAGCAGCCGGCGACCGCACCCTTCAGCCAGAGGACGGCGCCTGTCGGCGAGCCCTGTTGGCGCTGCGGTGCCGCCATGGAGTGGCGACACGCAACGCTGCAGTGCCCGCGCTGCCGCTTCAAGATCGGGTGCTGCGAGGGCGACACCGGCGACTGCTCGGCGCAGGATCGCTAGCCTCGACGGCGTGACCGACAATGCCGTCGCCATCCGCGCGGTCCGCGCCGACGAGTGGCGGCGCTGGCGCGACGTGCGCCTGCGCATGCTGCGCGACGACGCCGACTTCTTCAGCACCCGCTACGACGACATGGTGCGCGAGCCGGACGCAACATGGCGCGACTGGGTCGCCGGCGCCGCCGCGGGCGAGGAGAAGACGCTCCTCGTCGCCGAGGAGGACGGCCGCTGGCTCGGCGTCGTCGGCGCCTTTGCCCGCATCGACCCGATCGAGGTGCAGCTGATCTCGATGTGGATCGATCCGGCCGCGCGCGGGCGCGGCCTCGCGAGACAACTGATCAGGGCCGTCGCCGCCTGGGCGCTCGCACGAGGCTCGCAGCGGGTCGTCCTCTTCGTGCAGGAGGCGAACACCCCGGCCCAGGCGCTGTACGAGAAGGCCGGTTTCCGGCGCACCGGCGACCGCGCTCCTGCGGCCGGCGGGCGCAGCGCGTTCAAGCTCGTCCTCGCGGCCTCGGCGCACGACCTGCTCGCCTGACCTGCGAGACTGAGGGGATGTCCTCGGCACCCGCAGCCCCCGACGCAGCGGACCGCCGCGGCCCTCGGCCACTCACGGTCATCGTGTGGCTCGCCCTCGCCGTCGTCGCACTGATCCTCGGCGCCGCCTTCCTGCCGCGCTGGTGGTCGCACCGGATCGCCGACCAGGCGAGCGGCAGCTTCGCGAACGGCATCGGGCTCGGGCTCTTCTACGGCTTCGTGTTCACCTTGCTCGCCCTCGTCGTGCTGTGGTTCGGGGTGCGCAGGATCACGAGCTGGAAGGGACGGGTGATCCTGCTCGGCATGGCGCTGCTCATCGCCTCCCCAAACCTGCTCACGCTCGGCATCGTGCTCGGCACAGGCGACGCCGCGCACGCAGGTGAGCGCACGCTCGACGTCGACGCACCGGGTTTCCGCACAAGCAGCCTCATCGGCGCCGTCGTCGCGGCGCTGGTCGTCTTCGCCGTCGCGCTGCTTCTCCGCTCGCGCCGCCGCTCCCGCGCCGAGGCGGCAGCGCTCCGCGCCGAGCTCGAGGCGGCGCGACGGCCCGAGAACCCGTAGGGCGAGGCGTGCCTCGCACACGTGCGCCCCGGCGCAGCCAGGTCAGGAGACGACGTCCCCGCCGAGCAGCACCCGCGCCACGGCGAAGTCGTCGTCGAGCACGACGAGGTCAGCGGCAGCTCCCGGGCGCAGCACCCCCATGCGATCGCCCTGACCCAGGATCCGCGCCGGCGTCCGGGTGACGGCGTCGACCGCCTCCACGATCGGGACGCCGAGCTCGACGAGCAGGCGCAGGCCCCACGCAAGCGGCCGCACTGCCCCGGCGAGCACCCCGTCACCGGTGCGCGAGACGCCGCCCTCGACGGTGACCTCGACGGTGCCGAGCCGGAAGGTGCCGTCGCCGAGCCCGGTTGCCGCGATGGCGTCGGACACGAGCGCGAGGCGTCCGCGCGCCGCGCGCCACACCGTCAGCAGCACCTCCGGCGCCACGTGCACACCGTCGGCGATCACCTGCACGGTCACGTCGGGGCGGGCGAGCGCGACACCGGCCACTCCCGGGTCGCGGTGGTCGAAGGGGCGCATGCCGTTGAACAGGTGCGTGACCGTACAGGCCCCCTGGTCGAATGCGGCATGGGCGAACGGCGCTGTCGCATCGGTGTGCCCGAGCGAGACGGCGATCCCCTTCGCGAGCAAGGCGTCGATCGTCTCCTGCGCCCGCTCGAGCTCCGGTGCCAGGGTCATCGTCGTGACGCGGCAGCCGCAGAGGAGATAGGAGGCGAGCACGTCGAGGTCGGGCGCCCGCAGCCATTCGCGGGGATGCGCGCCCGCACGGGCGGGCGCCAGGAACGGTCCCTCGAGATGCACACCTACGATCCGTGCGCCTTCGCCCGGTGCCTCCCCGATCGTCGCCAGTGCGAGGCGCGCGAGCTCCGGCGGCGCCGTGATCAGCGTCGGCTGGTACCAGAGCACACCGCTGCGCGCGAGCTCCCGGCCGACGAGCGCCACCTCGTCCGGCGTGGCGTGGAGCAGGTCGACGCCCGCGAAGCCGTTCACCTGCAGGTCGACAAGACCGGGCACAGCCAGACCGGAGCCCCCTCCGGCAAGCCCGACGGAGGTGACGCGGCCACCCGAGACCTCGACGTCCCCACGCACGAGAGCGCCGTCCACGACGGCCGCGGCGACACCGAGCCTCATCGGTCTAGAGTACGCGCGGGCCGCTGCCGGTTGAATCGCCTGCGCGCCAGTTGGTAGCGTCGGCGGGTCCGTCTCGAACGTGTCATTCTCGACCAGGACGAGATGCCGCTCGAGACGACAGAGACCCGCTGCGCCGCAGGACGCTACGCGCTCGACGTCGAGTTCCTCGTCGAGCGGGCGGAGCAGGCGCGTTGATCGACGCGGCGAGACGCGCCGGCCTCGACCCGCTCGCGAGCGCGGTGCACTCCGTCGTGGCCGAAGGCCCGGCGGCAGGCTGCCGAGCGATCGACGTGCGCGCGCTCGGCGGCATCGACGTGCGCGTCCTTCCCGACCGCGGCCTCGACGTCGGCGCCGCCTGGTTCCGGGGTGTCCCGATCGCCTGGGTCTCGCAGCGGGGTGAGTGCGCACCGCTCCCCGCCGAGGAGCTGACCGAGCGCCGCTTCGCCGAGTGCTGGGGCGGCGGGCTCGTCACCACGTGCGGCCTCTCGAACGTCGGCGAGCCCTCCGAAGGTCACGGCCTGCACGGGACGTTCACCGCCAGGGCAGCGAGCGACGTGCAGGCCGAGCCCTCGGAGGCGGACGTGACCGTCACCGGCGTCGTCTCCGATCCTCCCTTCAGGCTCTCGCGACGCATCGTCGTCCCGGTCGGCGGCGGCGCGATCCGCATCGACGACCGCGTCGTCAACGAGAGCGAGTGGACGGCCGCGGCGCCGATGCTCTACCACGTCAACCTCGGGGCGCCGCTGTGGGACGACGGCAGCTGGATCGAGACGGACGGGAGCGAGGTCGTGCCACGCGACGACGATGCCGCCGCGGTCGCCGAGCGCTGGGACGAGGCGCCCGCGCCGTCGGAGGGCGCGGCGGAGCTGGTCTTCGAGCACGTCGGCGCCACCTGGGCACGCGTCACGAGCCCTCGGGTGCAGCTCGAGCTCACGGTCCGGTCGTCGCTGCCGCGCCTGTGGCAGTGGGTGCAGCCTGCGAGCGGCGTGTACGCTCTCGCGCTCGAGCCGGCGAACTGCTCCGTGCTCGGCCGCGACGCCGACATCGCAGCCGGCGCGATGCCGTTCCTCGACCCGGGTGAGACGCGGCACTCGTGGCTCACGATCGAAGCGAGGTCGACTGCATGACCGAGATCAGCGGGATCCGCGCCGGCGTCGTCGGCACCGGCTTCATCGGCGTCGTCCACGTCGACGCGTTGCGGCGTCTGGGCGTCGACGTCGTCGGCGTCGTCGGCTCGAGCCCGGAACGGGCGGCCGCGAAGCAGGTCGCCCCCGTCGTTGAGAGCTACGAGGCGCTGCTCGCCGACGACCGCGTCGACGTCGTCCACCTGACGACTCCCAACCACCTGCACTACCCGCAGGTGAAGCAGGCGCTCGCGGCGGGCAAGCACGTCGTCTGCGAGAAGCCGCTCGCGCTGACCGCCGTCGAGACCGCCGAGCTCGTCGAGCTGGCGCGCCGCAGCGGGCTCGTCCACTGCACCAACTTCAACATCCGCTTCTACCCGGTCGTGCAGGAAGCCCGCGAGCGCGTGCGGGCCGGCGAGATCGGGGACGTCTGGAACGTGCACGGGGCGTACCTGCAGGACTGGCTCGCGACGCCGACCGACTGGAACTGGCGTCTCGAGGCCGACAAGGGCGGGCGGCTGCGGGCGGTCGGCGACATCGGCTCGCACTGGCTTGATCTCGCGCAGTTCGTCACCGGGCAGAAGGTCGTCGAGCTGCTGGCCGACATGGCGACGGCGATCCCGGTGCGGCGGCGCCCCGTCGGCGAGGTCGAGACGTTCGCCGACGCGAGCGACGTGGAGCGCGTCGACGCACCCATGTCCACCGAGGACATCGCCCATGTCCTGCTGCGCTTCGACGGCGGCGCGCGCGGCTCGTTCGTGATCTCCCAGGTGAGCTTCGGCCGCAAGAACGCGACGCGCTTCGAGGTGGACGGCTCCGCGGGCGCCCTCGCGTGGGACGGCGAGCGCAACGAGGAGCTGTGGATCGGGCACCGTGACGGCCCGAACGAGATCCTGCAGCGGAACGCCGCGCTGATGCACCCCGTCGCAGCCGGGCGCACACACCTTCCGGTCGCTCACGCGGAGGGCTTCGCCGACACGTTCCGGGAGCTGTACCGCGCCGTCTATGCGGACATAGCCCGCGGAGGCCCGTCGGACGAGCCGGACTACCCGACGTTCGTCGACGGCCACGTCGAGAACGTCCTCTGCGACGCGATCGCACGATCGCACGCAGAGCGCGCCTGGGTCCAGGTACCGACGACGGAGGTGATCGCATGAAGCTCGGGCTGCTGACGGCGGCACTGCCGCGGCTGTCGCTCGCGCGAACGGCCGAGTGGGCGGCGGGCAACGGCTTCGACATGCTCGAGGTGGCGTGCTGGCCCGCCGCCGGAGGCGAGCGCCGCCGCTACGCGGGCGTGTCGCACATCGACGTGGCCAACGTCGACGTCGACGTCGTGCACGCGCTGCTGCAGCACCACGGGCTCGAGATCTCCTCGCTCGCGTACTACCCGAACAACCTCCACCCCGTCGCCTCCGAGCGCAAGGCCGCCAACGACCACCTGAAGCAGGTGATCGACGCCGCGGCGAAGCTCGGCGTCCCCACCGTCGGCACGTTCGTCGGCCGCGACCAGGGCAAGAACGTCTCCGACAACTTCAGGGAGTTCCGCAGGGTGTGGCCGCGGCTCGTCTCCTACGCAGAAGACCGCGGCGTCAGGATCGCGATCGAGAACTGCCCCATGATCTTCTCGACCGACGAGTGGCCGGGCGGCACGAACCTCGCGACGACGCCGGCGATCTGGGACGAGATGTTCTCGATCATCCCCTCGCCGAGCCTCGGGCTCAATCTCGACCCGTCGCACCTCGTCTGGCTGATGATCGACTACGAGCGCGTCGTACGCGACTACGCGTCGCGGATCCTGCACGTGCACGCGAAGGACATGGAGATCGACCGCGACGGCCTCTACCGCAACGGGACGCTCTCGCTCGGGATGGGCTGGCAGGTGCCGCGGCTGCCCGGGCTCGGCGAGGTGCGCTGGGACCGCTTCATCGCCGCTCTCTACCGGGCGGGCTACGACGGCGTCGTCTCGATCGAGCACGAGGATCGCGACTTCGAGAAGACCGAGGAGCTCGTCAAGCGCGGCTTCCTGCTCGCACGCGACGTGCTGCGGCCGTACCTGCACTGAGACGGCCGCCAGGCAGCCGCCGCAACGACCCGCACCTCCTCTCTTCAAATCTTCTAAGATTTACTAGATGCCGTTCCAGGCCACTCCGCTCTACGTCGCCAAGGCCGCGCTCTTCCGGACGCTCGGCCACCCGGCGCGCGTGCGGATCCTCGAGCTGCTCCGGGACGGCGAGCGCTCGGTCGGCGCGCTCCAGGAAGGGCTCGGCCTCGACTCGGGCGGCACGTCGCAGCACCTCGCGGCGCTCCGCCGCATCGGCCTCGTCGAGTCGCGGCGGGAGGGCACGAGCGTGTACTACCGCGCCGCCGACGCAGCAGGTGTTCGCACTGCTCGAGGTCGGACGGCGGATCATCACCCGCAGCCTGGCCGAGCAGCAGTCGCTGCTCGAGGAGCTCGAGACCGAGTGATCGTCCTCCTGCTCGCCGGGCTCGTCGTGCTCGCGAGTCGGCGCGATCGTCGCGGCCGTGCCGCGGAGCGCTCGCGGCTGGGCTCTCGGCTGCAGGCGGCCGGCGCGCTGGCGCTCGGGGTCGCGGGCTTCTGGGCGCTCGCCGACGGCGGCACGCCGGGGCGCGTCGTTCACGAGCGCGCTCGACGCCCCACTTCGGCGTCGACGGGCTCACCGGCGCTCTTCCTCGGCACGCTCGGCCTGATCGCGTGCCCCGCGCTCGTGTTCGCGTCCGCGTACCTGCGAGCCCGACCGGCGCACGGCCGCATCACCGGCCTGCTCACCGCGCGTTCGTGCTCGCGCTCGTCGGCGTCCTCTGCGCGCGCGACCCGCTCACGTTCCTCCTCTTCTGGGAGCTGATGACGCTCGTCCCGGCCGCGATCATCCTCGTCGGCGCACGCCGATCAGGCGGCGCGGCGCGTCGTCTTCGTGTACGTCGCGATCACCCACCTCGGCGGCGCCGGCGTCTGGGTCGCCCTGCTGCTGCTCGCCGCGCGAGGGTGCGATCGGCGACGCGTCGGCGCTCGCCGACGGGTCGGGCGTCCAGGCGGCGATCGCGCTCGCCGCGATCGTCGGCTTCGGGACGAAGGCGGGCGTGATGCCGCTGCACGCCTGGCTGCCGCGCGCCCACCCGATCGCGCCCGCGCCGTCTCGGCGCTGATGAGCGGCGTGATGATCAAGGTCGCGCTCTACGGGCTCGTGCGGGTGCTCGTCGAGTGGCTCGGCGAGCCGCCCGCCTGGGTCGGCGCGCTCGTGCTCGCGCTCGGCGCGCTCTCGGCCGTCGGCGGCGTCATCTACGCGCTCTTCCAGCACGACCTCAAGCGGCTGCTCGCGTTCTCGACTCGATCGAGAACGTCGGCATCATCGCTGCTCGGTATCGGCGCCTGTCTGCTCCTGCGCGCACGACGGCGCGGACGAGTGGGCGGCGTTCGCGCTGGCGGCCGCGCCTCCTGCACACGGTCAACCACGCCGTCTTCAAGGCGCTGCTCTTCCTCGGCGCGGGCGCGTTCGAGCGCGCCGTGGGCACGCTCGAGCTCGACCGGCTCGGCGGCCTGCTGCGCCGCATGCCGTGGACCGGCGGCGCGTTCCTCGTCGGGGCGGCGGCGATCGCGGGCCTGCCGCCGCTGAACGGGTTCGCCTCCGAGTGGCTCACGCTGCAGGCGCTCCTCCGCGTGCCCGCCTACGGCGGAGCGTCGGGACGGCGTCGCTCGGCGCGGTCGCCCTCGCGGCGCTCGCCGCGACCGCTGCGCTCGCCGTCTTCTGCTTCGTCAAGGTCGTCGGGCTCGTGCTGCTCGGGCCGCCGCGACCGGCGGCGTGCGCAGCGCGGTCGAGGCCCGCCGGGGTCGATGCGCGCCGCGGCTCGTCGCTCCTCGCCGCGGCCTGCGTCGTGCTCGGGCTCGCGCCCGGCGTCGCTCTTCGCGCGCTCGTCGGCCTCGCGCCGTGGGCGACCGGCCGAGCCCACCGACGGCCCGGGCTCGCAGCTCGCCGGCGCACGGGCGGCCTGCCGACGCTCGGCATCGCCGCTCGTGCTCGTGCGCGCTCCCGCTCGCTCTGGCTCTGCGCGCGGACCGCGCGACGCGCCGCACCCGCGCCGACGCTGGGCGTGCGGCCAGCCGCGTCGGCCGCGCGCTCCACTGGACGAGCGCCGGCTTCACGAAGCCGCTGCGCCTCGTGCTCGAGATCGTGCTGCGGCCCGAGCGCGAGATCATCGTGCGGTCGCACGGCGGCGTCGTGCAGGAGGTCGCGCTACAGCGGGCGGGTGCCCGCACCTGATCGACGAACAGCTCTACCGGCCGGTCGACGCGCGTGCGCGCTCGCCGCTGCCGCGCTGGGCCCGGCGCCTGCAGAGCGGCCGGCTCGGCACGTACGTCGCCTACCTGTCGGGCTCGTCCTCGTGCTGCTCGTCGCCGTCGCGGATCGGGGTCGCTCGGATGAGCGGCGCGACGCGTCGCGGCCGGGCGGTCCAGGTCGTCGGCGGCGTCGTCGCTCGCGCCGCTCCTCCCCGGCCTCGTCCAGCACTGGAAGGCGCGCCTGCAGGGGCGCCGCGGCGCCGACGCCGCTGCAGCCCTACCGCGAGCTGCGCCGGCTCTGGGGCAAGAGCGCGATCGACGTCGAGGGCACGACGGTCGTCTACCGCGCTCGCACCTGCTCGTCGTGGCCGCCGCGCTCGCGAGCGGCGGTCCTGCTCGTCCCGGTCGCCGACCGCGCGCCCGGCTGGGGCGTCGGCCACGACGCGCTCGCGCTCGCCGGGCTGCTCGCGCTCGCGCGCTTCGCCGTCGCGCCGCGGCGCTGGGACACGTCGCAACGGCTTCGCGCTGCAGGGCGCGAGCCGCGACCTCACGCTCTCGGTCTTCGTCGAGGCGGTGCTCGTGCTCTCGCTCGCCGTCGCCGCGCTCGTCGCCGGGACGACCGACCTGCGCGGCATCGTCGCCGGCACCGCCGGGCGGCGACGTCGTGGTCGAGCCCGGCGCTCGCGCTCGGCGCCGCCGCGTTCGCGCTCGTCGTGATCGCCGAGACCGGCCGTCAGCCGGTCGACAACCCCGACACGCACCTCGAGCTGACGATGATCCACGAGGGGCCGCTGCTCGAGTACGGCGGGCGCGACCTGGCGCTGCTGCAGTGGGCGCCGCCGCGCGCCACTGGCTCGTGCTCGTGCTCGCGGCGCAGGTCTTCCTCCCGCACCCGCAGGGCACGTGGTGGCAGCTCGCGCTGCTGCCGCGTCGCGCTCGTGCGTGCTCTGCGGCGGCGCTCGCGCTCACCGAGACGCTGGTCGCGAAGATGCGGATCCTGCTCGTGCCGCGGCTGCTCGGCGTCGGCGCCGCCGTCGCGCTGCTCGGCATCGTCACCTGGCTCGTGGAGGCGCGCATGAGCGGCAGCATCGCCTGGGCGCTCGTCGCGCTCGGGCTCGGCGTCGTCGTCGTCCGCCGTCGCTCGGTCGCGGTCGGCCTCGTCACCGCGCAGGCGCTCCTGCTCGCGGTGGCGGCGCTGCGTCGAGGGCGGGTCGGCCGACGCGATCGTCGCGGCCGCCGCGCTCGCCGCTGCGCGGGGTCGTGCTCGCCGCGCTCTTCCTGCTGCTCGTCCGCCGCACGCGCGAGACGCGCCCCGTGCGCGCCGGCGTGGCGCCGCTCGCCCGTGCCGGCGCCGCGATCGTCGCTCGCCCTCGCGCTCATCTGGCTCGTTCCCGTCGATCGGGCTCGACGTCGCTCGCGGCCGAGCGCGCGACGCTCTCGCTCGTCGCGATCGGGCTCGTCACGGCCGCGACGCGCCGGGCGACGCTGTTCCAGGTGCTCGGCATCGTGCTCGTCGAGAACGGCGCTGGCGCTGGCGGCGCTCGCGCTGCCGGGCGACGTCGTCGCTCGCGATCGAGATCGGCGTGACGGTCGACCTGCTGCTCATCGCCCTCGTCGCCGGCGTCTTCCACGAGCGGATCTTCGCCGAGTTCGGCGCCGGCGACATCGGCCGTGCTGAGGAGCCTCCGTGACTAGCCGCGAGTGGCTCGCGGCAGCGGTCCGTCGCGGCTCCGCTCGCCGGCGTCGCCTGTGTTGCGCTCGTCCCACGCGGCCTGCTCGCGCGGGCCGCGCGTCGCGGGTGCGGTCGTCGACCGCCGCGGTCGCTCGCGTCGCGCTCGCGGCGCGTCGCCCTGCGCCGACCCGGGAGCACCGCGAGCTCGGGCGCTGGATCGTCGTCGACGCGGCGGGCGGCCTGCTCGTCGGGGTGATCGCCGTCGTCGGCCTCGCCAGCGCGCTCGTCTCGCCGCAGCTACCTCGCACAGCGCCGCGGCTCGCTCTTCCGGGCCGAGCGTGCCGACCGCGGTCTACTGGGCGGCGCTGTTCGCGTTCTGGACCGTGCTGCTCGCCGTGCCGCTCGCCGGCAACCTCGGCGCCGCCTGGCTCGTCGTCGAGGCGACGACGGCCGCGTCGGCGCTGCTCGTCGGCTTCAGCGGACGCCCGCGGGCGCTCGAGGCCGGCTGGAAGTACCTGATCCTGACCTCGCTCGGTCTCGGCGTGGCGCTGCTCGGCATCGTCGTGCTCGCCGCCGCCGTCGGGCGACGGCGGCCTCGAGACGCTCACGTGGCGCTCGCTGCCACACGCCACGCTCGACCCCGACGTCACGCTCGTCGCGTACGTGCTGCTGCTCGCCGGGCTGGCGGCGAAGATCGGCTGGGCGCCGGTGCACAACTGGCTCCCCGACGCGCACTCGGAGGCGCCGCCACCCGTCTCGGCGCTCCTCTCGGCCGCGCTCCTGCCCTCGGTCCTGCTCGTCGCGTGGCGCTCGCAGCAGGCGCTCGCGCCGACGATCGGCGAGCGACGCAGCCGGCAGCGTGCTCATCGCCTTCGGGCTCGTCTCGCTCGCGGTCGCCGTGCCGTTCCTGTGGCGCTCGCAGGCGTGGAAGCGCCTGCTCGCCTACTCGAGCCTCGAGCACATGGGCGTGATCGCGCTCGGCATCGGCTTCGGTGGCCCGCTCGCGCTCGCGGGTGTCGCCGTCCACATCGCCGGGCACGCGCGTCGCCAAGGCGCTCGGCTTCTACGCCGCGACGCCGCTGCTCGAGCACGAGCCCCGCGCGGCCGGCCACGCCGTCGGCGGCATCGCACGGACGCAGCCGGCGCTCGGCGCCTCGCTCGGGATCTCGCTCGGCGCGCTCGCCGGGCTGCCCCCGTCGCCGCTCTTCGTCAGCGAGGTGCTGATCGTCGCCGGCGGCTTCCAGGCCGGGCACCCGTGGGCTGCCGGCAGCAGCCGCGGTCCTGCTCGCACTCGGCTTCCTCGGCCTCGCCCATGCTCTGATCGAGACGGTCGTCGGCGAAGCCGCGGCACCGCGACCGCGACACGGCCGCCGGGGCTCCGCGCCGTCGTCGCGCTCACGGCCGTTGCGACGACGTGCTGCTGCTCGCGCTCACGATCGCGGCGCCCTGGCTGCCCGGGTCGGCGATCGTGGACGGGCTGCTGCGAGGGCTCGCATGACGTCGTCCGGCGCTCGGCGCTGCGGAGTACCGCGAGGCGGTCGCGACGGCGCTCGCAGACGGCTGGCGCTTCGCCGGGCTCCACGCCACGCCCGACCGGGGACGGCACGGTCGTGCGCGCGCTGCTCGTCTCGGCCGCCGGGGACGTCCGCGTCGTGAGTGTGGCCGCCGACCGGCGGCACGGTGCCGACGATCGTCGACCTCGCGCCGGCCGCCGGACTGGGACGAGCGGGAGGCGCACGACCTCTACGGCGTCGCCTTCGACGGCCACGAGCCGCTGCGGCCGCTCGCCGACCACGACGTGGCGCTCGGCCGCTTCGCGACGCCCGTCACGCGGCACCGACGCCTACCAGGTGGCCGTCGGGCCCGATCCACGCCGGCGTGATCGAGTCGGGCCATTTCCGCTTCCACGTCGTCGGCGACCGCATCCTGCACGTCGACGCCCGGCTCTTCTACAAGCACCGTGGGCTCGAGCGCGCCGGCGAAGGGCTCCCGCTCGCCGAGGGTCTCGGCACGGTCGCCCGCGCCTGCGCCGCCTGCTGGGTGACGAACGCGGTCGCCTACGCGCAGGCCTGCGAGGCGCTCGCCGGGCTCGAGCCGACCCCGGCGGTGGCCCGGGCGCGCACGATCCTGCTCGAGCTCGAGCGCACGTGGAACCACTTCAACGACATCGCCGCCGTCTGCGCCGGCGTCGGGATCGCCGCGGGCAACAACCGGTTCGCGGCGCTGACGGACGATGCGCGGCGGCTGAACGCGCAGCTCACCGGGCACCGCTTCCTCTTCGGCTCGGTCGCCGTCGGCGGCAGCGAGCTCGACCTGGACGAGCAGGAGACGGCGGCCGCCCGCGGCGACGCTCTCGCGCGCTGCGCGCGGAGTCGTCCGCGCGCGTGGCGCGAGCTGCTGTTCAACGGGTCGTTCATGGACCGGATGCCCGACATCGGGGTCGTCGACGCCGAGGCCGTGCTCTCCCTCGGCGTCGTCGGCCCGGCGGCACGGGCGGCGGGTGTCCTCGAGGACGTGCGCGCCGTGAGCCCGCGGCTCGCGTACGACGGCTTCGAGGTCGCGGCCCTGCGACGGCAGGACGGGGACGTGCAGGCGCGCCTCGAACAGCGGGCGCTCGAGCTGCTGCCGTGCCTCGACATCCTCGATTCGCTGCTCGCGGCGCCGCTGCGCCCTGCGGCGACGACGCGCCGAGCGGCACGAAGCCGCGGCATCGGCGTCGGACGCGTCGAGAGCCCTCGCGGTGCGACCTCGTGCCTCGTCGAGCGCGACGGCGACCGGGTCGGGCGCGTGCGCCTGCGCACCGGCTCGTACGCGAACTGGCCGGCCGTCGCGTACGCGGCCGCGGACAACCTGCTGCCGGACTTCCCGCTCATCAACAAGAGCTTCGAGCTCTGCTACGCCTGCGTGGACCGCTGATGCTGACCCTGCTCCGCGATCTCCGCAACCTGCGCCGCGCGACGGCGCTCCCCCGCTCCGACCGCGGCCGCTCGCTGGCGGTGCGCCACGTCGACTGCGGCTCGTGCAACGGGTGCGAGCACGAGCTCACGCTCGCCTCCGGGCCGACGGTCGACCTGGCAGCGGTTCGGGCTCGGCATCGTCGCCTCGCCACGTCACGCCGACGTGCTCCTCGTCACCGGCCCGGTCACGACGCGGATGCGGGAGCCGTTGCTGGTCGCCTACGAGGCGATGCCGGAGCCGCGACGCGTCGCCGCGCTCGGCGACTGCGCGCTCGGTGTCGGAGTCTGGCTGTGAGCGACGTGATCGTCGGGCCGGTCGAAGCGGTGCTGCCGGTCGACCTGCGCATCCGCGGCTGCCCGCCGACGCCCGAGGCGATCGCCGAGGCGCTGCTCGGCCTCATCGACGCGGTACCCCCGGCTGATCGCCTACGCGGCGATGCCGGAGCCGCGCCGCGTCGCCGCGCTGGGCGACTGCGCGCTCGGTGTCGGAGTCCTGGGCAGCGACGACGCGATCGCGGGGCCGGTCGAATCGGTGCTGCCGGTCGACCTGCGCATCCCCGGCTGCCCGCCGACGCCGGAGGCGATCGCGGCCGCACTGCTCGGCCTCATCGACGCGGCTGCGGGCGCACGGAGCTGACGAGCGCGCGCGCGGTCGCGCCGACGTCTGCGGCGGTCGCCAGCGAGGAGCCGACGCCGACTGCGACCGCGCCGGCCCGGAGGAACTCGCCCGCGTTCGCGGCGTCGACGCCGCCCGTGACGAGCAGGGGCACGTCGTGTAGCGGCCCCGCCAGCTCCCGCAGGTAGCGAGGCCCGCCGAGGCTCGCCGGGAAGACCTTCACCATCGCGGCACCGGCCCGCCAGGCCGACTCGATCTCCGAGGGAGTCAGCGCACCGGGGATGACCGGGATGCCGAGCGCGCGGCACTGCTCGACGACGGCGGGCACGAACGCCGGCCCGACGCATGCCTCGGCGCCGGCACCGATCGCCGCGGCGGCCTTCCGCCGGCGTGCGCACCGTGCCGGCGAGCACGGTGACGCCGCCCCGCTCGCGCAGGCGCGCGATCGCGTCGAGCGCTCCGGCGGAGTCGAGCGTGATCTCGAGCACGCCGATGCCCGCCTCCACGAGCTCGTCGACCACGCGGTCGAGGTCGGGCACGCGGCGCAGCACGGCGACCAGCCGCTCGGCTCGGATCCGCTCGATCGCGTCCACTCGAGACCAAACCCTACGCGCTCGCGTGGTCGGCATCGGCGCTAGTCGAGTGCCCCCGCAAGCGCCGCAGCCGCCCTCTCGGCAGCGCCGATCGTCGCCTCGATCTCCTCGTGGCCGTGGGCGAGAGAGACGAACCAGCGCCCGAGCGCATACCGGTGCGCGTAGACGCCCTGCCGCTCGAGCTCGTCGCAGAACGCCGTGTAGAGGGCGACAGGCTGAAGCGCGGCGGCCTCGTTCACGTCACGTGGCGCCGGCGACGGCCGGGCGGCGAGGAACGGTTGCAGCATCGAGCCGACCCGGCGCACATGGCCCGGGATGCCGGCTGCGGCGAAGCCCGCCTCGATCCCCTCGGCGAGCCGTGCGGAGCGCTGCTCGAGCTCGTCGTACAGGCCGGCGTCGGCGGCGATACGGCGCAGGACGGCCGCCGAGGCCGCGAGGCCGGCCGGGGAGCCCGTGGTCGTGCCGCCGTGCACGACCCGGTTGTCTGCCTCCCAGCGCATCAGCTCGCGCGAGGCGCCGAACGCGGCGACGGCCATGCCACCCCCGAGGATCTTGCCGAGCGCCGTGATGTCGGGCGTGACGCCGTACCGTTCCTGCGCGCCGCCGGGCGCGAGCCGGAAGCCGGTCATCACCTCGTCGAAGATCACGAGCGCGCCGGCGCCGCGCGCCGAACGGCACAGGTGCTGGAGGAAGCCCGGCCCCGGCTCGAGCACGCCGCCGGAGCCGGGCACCACCTCGCAGATCACGGCGGCCGTACGGCCGCCGGCCGCGTCGAGCGCCTCGTCCAGCGCGGCCTCGTCGTTCCAGGGCACGGTCCACAGGCTCTCCATCGCACCCGGGGGGATGCCGGCCGAGTCCGGCCGCGCAGGCCGGGCCGCGGAGGCGGGGCCGCTGCCGGCGCCCAGGTGGTCGGCCCAGCCGTGGTAGTGCCCTTCGAACTTGAGCACGAGGTCCCGTCCGGTTACCGCACGCGCCAGCCGGACCGCGGCCTGCGTCGCCTCGGTGCCCGAGCTCGCAAAGCGGAGCTGCTCGATGCCCGGCACGAGCTCGGCGACGAGCTCCGCGACCTCGCCTGCCAGCCGGTGGGGAAACGCGATGTGCAGTCCGAGGCGCTCGACCGTCTCCTGCACCGCCTCCCAGACGAAGGCGGGAGCGTGCCCGAACAGGTTGACGCCGTAGCCCATGCAGTAGTCGAGGTACTCGTTGCCGTCCGCGTCGCGGATGCGGGCGCCCGAGGCGTGCTCGATCACGAGCTCCTGCCCGGCACGGAGCCGCGCGTAGCTCGACTCGCCCCCGGCGACGTGGCGGGCGATGTCCGCGAAGGCGGCACGGGAAAGAGGCCCTCCGGCCGAGGGATGCGCCATCGGGATCAGTCTCGCGAAGGGCGGTGGCCGCACGCAAGCGCATACGGCCACCGCCCGGATCGGTTACTCGGGCCCGCCGCCGGGGCCGCCCGAGCAGTCGGTGACGCCGGCTGCCGGGAAGAAGTCCGGATGGTTGTTCGGGCCGTGGCCCGGGGCCGTCCCGTCGAAGTGCCCGGCGAGGGCGCTCTCGTCGACGGAGATGAGGACCCACGGGTTCGGCTCGGAGACCGTTCCGTGGCAGATCAGAACCTTGTCGCCGCTCGCGGCCTGCGCCCCCACCGCGATCCCGGCCGCACAGATTGCCGTGGCGCCGAATGCCACCATGCTCCTCGTGATGCGTCTCATCCGTGCTCCTCTGTCGTACAGCTCGTCGTGGCTGCGTTCCCTGACCCAAACGGACGGCGAGGCACCGAGGGCGATAGCTGGGACGGGGGATCGCCGGGCCGGCCACGTCCCCGTGGTAGAACGAACGGAGTGCACCGGCCAACCGATCAGGGGCTCGACAGGCCGCACACGAGCGACGCGACCGCGCGTGCGCTCGTCGCGGCCATCCCCGACCCGATCTTCCGGATCGGGATCGACGGCCGCTACCGCGGCTTCAAGGTCGACTCGGAGCGGGACCTCGCGACGCCGCCGGACCAGGTGATCGGCCGCAGCGTCCACGAGCGTCTCGCGCCGGCCGTCGCAGAGGCGATCCTGTCGGCGGGCCGCCGCGCGGTCGCCGAGGGGGAGCCGCAGCACGTGGAGTACTCGCTGGAGGTCGACGGCGAGCGCCGCGACTACGAGGGGCGGGTCGTCGCCTGCGGCGAGGACGAGTTCATGCTGATCGTGCGCGACTTCACGGAGCGGGCGCGGCAGGCCCGCGAGCTCGAGCACGAGCGCGACTTCAACCTGGCCGTCGTGCGCTCCACGCCGAGCTTTCTCGCGGTCGTCGACGAGCAGGGCACGCTGCTCGGGATCAACCGGGCGCTCGAGCGCGCGGCCGGCTTCGCCGAGGAGTCGTGGGTCGGCCGCCCCTTCTGGCACCTGTTCATCGCCGCAGAGGACGTCGACCGCGCCCAGGAGGATTTCGCGCGTCTCGGCATCGGCGCGGCGACGGGGGTCGTCGAGTACGAGCATGTCTCGTCCTCGGGCGAGCGGCTGGTGGTGGACTGGACGGCGACGGCCGTCAACGACGCCGACGGACGGCTCATCTACCTGATCAGCGGGCTCGACGTGACCGCACGCAAGCACGCCGAGGAGGAGATCCGGCGCTCGCGCGCCCGCATCGTCTCTGCGAGCGACGCCGAGCGGAAGCGCCTGGAGCGGAACCTCCACGACGGCGCCCAGCAGAACCTCGTCAGCGTCTCGCACGCCGTCCATCTCGGGCTGCGCTTCCTGCGCGACGACCCCGACACGGCCGAGAGCCACCTGCAGCGCGCGCTCGCCGAGCTCAACACCGCGCACGAGGAGCTTCGCGAGCTCGCCCGCGGCCTGCATCCGCAGATCCTCACGACCCGGGGCCTCTCGGCCGCCGTGCGCTCGCTCGCGGGCAGGGCGCCGCTGCCCGTGACCGTCGTGACGGTGGACGACGCGACGCGCTGGCCGCCGCTGATCGAGAGCGCCGCCTACTACGTGGTCGCCGAAGGCGCTGACCAACGTGCTCAAGTACGCCCAGGCCTCGTCGGCGACGATCCGCGTCGTGCGCGACGGCGACACGCTCTGCGTCGAGGTCGCAGACGACGGCTGCGGCGGCGCCAGGGCCAGCCCCCGGCTCCGGTCTCGGCGGGCTCGCCGACCGCGTCGAGGCCCTCGACGGGACGTTCGCGGTCGAGAGCCCTACGGGACGGGGCACGCGCGTCCGGGCCGAGCTGCCGTTGCCGCGCGACGGCGGGACGCCCGAGTGAGCTCCGCCACCCGAGCCGAGTCGCTCACGAGGCCGGCGGCGCGAAGAACCGGCGCGCGTTCTCGATCATGATCGTGTCGATCTGCTCCTGCGTGACGCCTGCGCTCGCGGAGCGCGGGCAGGATCGTGTTCGAGATGTGGAGGTAGTCCGGCCGCTCGTCGGCGAAGTTCGGGTCGCCGACCATGAAGTCGTAGAAGCAGGCGGCATCGTGCGAGATGTGGATGCGGTCGCCGTATCCTTCGGCGACGAGCGCGACGAGCGTCCTGACGCGATCGGCGTCGGGGTTGAAGAACGGGATGTTGAAGCGGTCGAAGCCGAGGGCGGCGCCGGAGTCGGCGAGCGCGCGGAGGTAGTCGAGGTCGTTGCTGTCGCCGGCGTGCGCGATGACGATGCGCCCAGGGTCGACGCCCCGTGCCGGTCAGGGCGTCGAGGGCGATCAGGCCGGTCTTGGCGGACGCGTTCGTGTGCACCATCACCGGGACGTCGGTCTCGAGCGAGCGGCGGCGACGTGCGTCGAGGATCCGCGGCACGTCGCCGATCGACGCCGTGCTGCCTCGACCGCAGCACTTGAGGAACGCGGCCTTCACGCCGGTGTCGTCGATCCCCGTGCGAACCTCGCGGACGAACAACGCGGCGATCGCGTCGGTCGCTGCGGTAGCCGAAGAAGTTCGGCAGCTGGAGGAACGCGTAGAGCCCCGTCGCGACGACGATGTTGAGGTCGACTTCGGCGTTGATGCGCTGGATCCGCGGGACGAAGCGCCCGAGCCCCGGCGCGGTCGGGTCGACGATCGTCCGGATGCCCGCCTCCCTCACGGCGCCGAGCTTCTCGATCGCGTCCTGCACGCGGACGTCCTCGTCCCAGTAGCTTCGCCCCAGACGTGGGCGTAGTTCTGCAGCGCCTCCGGCTCCAGCACGAACATGTGCTCGTGCATGAGCGTTGGCCCGAGCTCGGTCAGCTGGACGGGCCCACGGACGGTCTCGACGGTCGTCATCTCGCGCTCCTTCGGTTCGGACGGTGCTCCATGTCAGGACGGTGCGCCCCGACTTGCGTCGGACAGCGGTTTCGCCCCTCCGTGCGCGGTCAGGCCGCCGTCGACGGCGATCTCCGCTCCGCTGACGTAGGCGGACTCGTCGGAGATCAGGTAGACGACGAGCGGCGCCACGTCGTCCGGGGTGCCGGTGCGCGCGAGCGGTGTCGCAGCGATGTTCGCGGCGCGAAACGCGTCGGGGGCGGATGCCGTCATCGGCGTCTCGATGTAGCCGGGGAAGATCGTGTTGACGCGAATCCCGAGCTCGCCCAGCTCGAGGCTCGCCACCCGCGAGAGGCCCCGCACCCCCCACTTGCTGACCGTGTACGCAGCGGCCGAGTAGCCGGTCAGCCCTGGCGCGGAGCTGACGTTGACGATCGAGCCGCCGGGCCCATCAACGGCACCACCGTCTGGATGCCGAGGAGCGACCCGGTCAGGTTGACGGCGAGGACGCGGTCCCAGTCGGCCGGCGCGACCTCGCACAGGCGCGCGCGAAACGGGATGCCCGCGTTGTTGACGAGCCCGTCGACACGGCCGTGGCGCTCGGCGAGCCACGCGCCGAGGTCGGCCCATTCCTCCGGCCGCGCCACGTCGAGCCGCCGGTAGGCGATGCCGCCCGCACCCGTATACGGCGGAGCCTCCTCGTGCAGGTCGGTCGCGATCACGGTCGCGCCCTCGTGTGCCAGGGCCAAAGCCTCGGCTGCCCCCTGGCCCCCGGCGGCTCCCGTGACGACGACGATCTTGCCCTCGGTACGGCCCACGTCAGCCGTCCCGTCGCCGGATCGGGTCGTGTCCGTCCCAGGTGCGCGCAGCCTCGTAGATCTCCGTGTAGACGCGCTCCTGCGCTGCCGTGTGCTCGATCAGCTCGATCATCCCCGGCAGGTCGCGCGTCGCGTCCAGGTAGGCCACCCGCGAGCCCGACGGGAGCGTGTCGGAGAACGCCTCCTCGTAGCCCAGCGACCGGTAGCGCGCGACGTCCTCGTCGAAGGTCTCCGTCATCACGCCCCAGTGGTGAAACCCGTACCGGCGAGGCGCGTCCTGCTCGTGGTAGACGGACGGGGAGTCGTCGTGCTGCTCGATCAGCTCCAGCATCGCGTGGCCGGCAAACGCTCGTGCCAGGCTGAAGAGCGGGCTCGTCGGCGCGCCGCGGTAGCGCCCCGCGGGCGGCTGGAAACGCGACCGCAGAAACCACGGGCCGACGCCCAGGCGATCGACGAAGTCGGTCATCGCCCGGTCGATGTCGTCCACGACGTAGGCGAACTGGACGATCGCACCGAGCGGCTGGCCGAACCCCAGCGCGGACGTCACGTGCCCGTCGCGATCGAGGAGGCTTCCGTCACATCCGACAGCCTGTGCTGCTCGATCAGCTCCTCCGGGTAGAAGGCGTAGTGCTCGAGGGTCTGCAAGAGCCGTTCGCGGGCGACGACGAAGTCCAGCACGGCAGGGAGCCCGCGCTCGTTCGCAGCGAGTGCGCGAGCGAGGGCGCCGTCGATCTCGTCCGGGTCCTCGACGCGCTCGCCGTGGCAGCCGCATGCCTCGGCGATCAGGGCGAAGTCGGGCTGGACCGTGAACTCCGTGCCCAGGATCCGCTGCTCGAACCGGTACTGCTGGATGTCGCGGATCGAGCCGAGCGCGCCGTCGTTGAAGACGCACCACGTCACGGCCAGCCGGTGCTCGGCCGCCACGGGCAGGACGTTCAGCACCATCTGGAACGAGCCGTCGCCGACGAAGCCCACCGCGGGCCGGTCGGGATACACGAGCCTCGCAGCCGGCAGGCCGGCTGCCGCGAACCCCATGCCGTAGAAGCTCGACGGGACGATGAGCGAGCGAGGCTCGTAGACCCGGAAGAACGGCATGCCGCCGGCGATGTGCTGGGTGATGCAGCCGACGTCGACTGCGACGGTCGTCTCGCGCGGGAACGCCTCGCGGATCGCCCGGATGACGCGGACCGGGTGCAGCGGCCGCTGCTCGCTCTCGGCGAGCTGCTTCATCTCGTCGTCGATCACGGCGAGCTCGGCCGCGACGGCGGCTGTCCGCGGATGGCCGGCGAACGCTCCGGGCGGGAGGCCGCCGGGGAGGCGCTCGATCGCGGCGATCACCTGCTCGAGCACGGTGCGGACGTCTCCCACGAGCCCGATGCGGGCAGGGACGCTGCGCCCGATCTCACCCGGCTCGATGTCGACCTGGACATAGCAGGCTCCCGGCGCGGGGACGGAGCCCGGCCGCCAGTTCGTCTCCATCTCCTCGAAGCGGCACCCCAGCCCGAGCACGACGTCCGCCTCCGCGAGCAGGCGCTTGGAGAGCCGGCTGCGGTGGGCTCCGAGCCCGCCCGCCGAGAGCGGGTGGTCGTCGGGGATGCTGCCGCGCCCCGCGAGGCTCGTCAGGACGGGGGCTGCGAGAAGCTCGGCGAGGCTGCGAAGCGGCGCGAACGCGCCCGACGCGACCGTCCCGCCCCCGGCGACGACGAGCGGACGCTCGGCTCCTGCCAGCGCGGCCGCCGCCGCTGCGACACGCTCAGCGTCCGCCGCCGGGCGCTGCAGGACGCCGGCCGGGATGTATGCGGAGCGGGCAACGTCTGCGTCGACGAGATCGCGCGGGATCTCCACCAGCACCGGGCCGGGCCTGCCGCTGCGGGCGAGCACGAACGCCTGCCGCAGGACGTCGAGGATCAGGTCGGCGCGATCGACGCGCACCGACCACTTCGTCACGGGGGCGAAGACGCGGTCGGTCGCCACCTCCTGCGCCGCGCCGCGGTGCGCCGTCGCGGTCGCCCCGCGGCCGGCGATGGCGACGACGGGAAGCGAGCCGAAATATGCCTCGGCGATGCCAGTGAGCAGATTCGTGCAGCCAGGCCCGGCGGTGACGAGGCAGACGCCCGGCCCGCCGGTCAGCTGGGCGTAGGCGGACGCGAGGCTCGCCGCCGCGTGCTCGTGACGGACGAGGACGTGTCGGATCTCCGGGGTGTCGTAGAGCGCGTCGTAGATGCCGAGCACGTGGCCACCCGGGAGGCCGAACACCGTGCCCACGCCTTCCGCCACGAGTGCGTCGACGATGGCGCGGCCCGCCTTCACCGTCTCCATCGCCGGCTGCTCCTCGTCGAGATGCGGGTCATGGCGCTCCTTCGGGAACTGCGTGGACGATCGGGTCGCAGGAAGACTGATAACACACCACGTTGGCTCGGGTGGGCGCGATTGCTGCGTCGGCCTGTTGCCGACCAGAGCGGCAACTGTGTAAGACTCTGCGCGTGAGCGGAGTCATGGGCCAGCGAATCCGTCGCCTCGAGGACTCGCGATTCCTCCGCGGCAAGGGTCTCTACGTCGAGAACATGGAGCTGCCGGGTGCGCTCCACGCCACGTTCGTCCGCTCGCCGTACGCGCACGCGCGTATCGTCGACATCGACACGTCGGCGGTTTCCTCGGTGCCGGGCGCACAGGTCTTCACAGCGGCCGACGTCGAGCTCCCGGCGTTCCCGCCGCCGCCGATCCCGGGCATCGAGGCGCGCATGACCCGGCCCTTCCTGGCGAGCGAGGTCGTCCGCTTCGTCGGCGACATCGTCGCGGTGGTCCTCACCGAGAGCCGCGCAGACGGCACCGACGCCGCCGAGCTCGTGATGGTCGACTACGAGCCCCTGCCCGTCGTCGTCGACCCCGAGGAGGCTCTCTCGGGGAGCGTGCTCCTGTACCCCGAGCTCGGGACGAACGTCTGCGCCAGCCATCCCGTCGAGGCGCCCGACGCGGACCTGTTCGAGGGCTGCGACGTCGTCGCGTCGGGACGCCTCGTGAGCCAGCGCCTCGCGGCCTGTCCGCTCGAGGCACGAGGGTGCGTCGCCGAATACGGCGACGACGGGCGCATGACGCTGTGGCTGTCCACGCAGACGCCGCACCTCGACCGCCACGTCCTGGGGCTGTTCCTCGGCCTCGGCGACGAGGGGGTGCGCGTCGTCGCTCCGGACGTCGGCGGTGGGTTCGGCGCGAAAGGCCTCAGCGTCGAGACGGTGATCGTGCCGTGGCTCGCGCGTAAGACCGGCCGTCCGGTGCGGTGGACGGAGACGCGAAGCGAGAACATGATCGCGATGCAACAGGGTCGGGCGGCCGTGCTCGAGTTCACGATCGGCGGGAGCCGCGAGGGCGACGTCAGTGCGTACAGGCTTCGGGTCGTTCAGGACGCGGGCGCCTATCCGGGGCTCGGTGCGATCCTCCCCGGCTTCACGGCGTTGATGTCGAGCGGGGTGTACGCGATCCCGAAGATCGAGGCGGACACGGTGAGCGTCGTGACGAATACGACGCCGATCGGCCCGTTCCGCGGCGCCGGGCGGCCCGAGGCCACGCAGGCGATCGAGCGGGCCATGGACCTGTTTGCCGTCGAGGTCGGGCTCGACCCCGCCGAGGTGCGCCGCCGCAACCTGATCAGTGCCGACGCCTTCCCCTACACGACGGCGTCCGGCGCCGGCTACGACTGCGGGGACTACGAGCGCGCGCTCGATCTCGCGCTCGAGCACGCGGGCTACGCGGCGCTGCGGGAGGAGCAGCGGCGCCGCCGTGAGAGTGGTGACCCGCGCGCGCTGGGGATCGGGGTCAGCGTGTACGTCGAGATCACGAACGGGCTCGTGGAGCCGGAGTTCGGCGGCGTCGAGATCACGCCGGAGGGCGGAGCGATCCTGCGCACGGGCTCCTTCTCCCACGGACAGGGCCACGAGACGACCTTCGCGATGATCGTGGCCGACCGGCTCGGGCTGCCCGTCGAGGCGGTCAGCGTGGTCAAGGGCGACACCGACGTGGTGCCGCAAGGCGCCGGTACGTACGGGTCGAAGTCGACCCAGATCGGCGGCGTCGCCGCCGGTGCGGCGGCGCAGGTCGTCGCCGAGCAGGCCCGCGCACTCGCGGCCGAGCACCTCGAGGCGAACGTCGACGACGTCGTGCTCGACATGGACGCCGGCGGCTTCCACGTGCTCGGCTCGCCCACCCCGACGCTCTCCTGGAAGGAATTGGCAGCGGGCCTGCACGAGCAGGGGCGGCTCGGGGAGCTGAGCGCGGAGGAGGTCTTCAAGGCCGGCGCGCCGACCTTCCCCTTCGGCGCGCACGTCGCCGTCGTCGAGGTCGACACCGAGACCGGGGCCGTCGAGCTCCGGCGCCTCGTCGCGGTCGACGACGCCGGCACCATCATCAACCCCGTCATCGCCGAGGGGCAGGTGCACGGAGGAGTCGCTACCGGGGTCGCTCAGGCGCTGTTCGAGGAATTCGTGTACGACGAGGAGGGCAACCCGCTGACGGGGAGCTTCCTCGGTTACGCCTTCCCGTCGGCGGCCGAGCTGCCCTCCTGGGACACGGTCGAGATGGAGACGCCCACGCCGGTGAATGTGCTCGGAGCGAAGGGGATCGGCGAGTCCGGGACGATCGGTGCCACGCCCGCCGTGCAGAGCGCCGTCGTCGATGCGCTCGCCCCGTTCGGGGTGCGGCACGTCGACATGCCGGTGAGCGGGGAGCGGGTCTGGCGGGCGCTGCAGCAGGCGCGCGGGTAGAGGAGCGCAGCCGCGGCGGGCGCGATCGTATACGATCGTCGCGACCGTGACCGCCCCATCCGCACGCTTCGAGCTGCAGCGCCACTTCGTCGGCGGCGCCTTTCGCGAGAGCGTGGCGGGCGGCACCTTCGAGACGCTCGACCCCGCGACGGGCGAGGCGCTCGCCGACGTCTGTGACGGGCGGGAAGAGGATGTCGACGCGGCCGTCGCCGCCGCGCGCGGGGCGTTCGACGAGGGCCCGTGGCCGCGGCTGAAGGCCACCGAGCGGGCGGCCGTGCTGCGCCGGATCGCGGCGCTGATCCGCGAGTCCGCCGAGCAGTTCGTCGAGCGCGAGGTGCGCGACATCGGCATGCCGATCGCGCAGATGCGCGGTCTCGCGGCGCGCGCGGCACAGAACTTCGACTACTACGCCGGCGTCGTGACCGAGCTCCACGGCCGCTCGTTCCAGGTCGGCGACGAGTTCCTCAACTACACGATCCGCAAGCCGGTCGGCGTCGCCGGGCTGATCATGCCGTGGAACGCGCCGCTGATGCTCACGACGTGGCGGCTCGCGCCGGCGCTCGCCGCCGGCAACACGGTCGTGCTGAAGCCGGCGGAGTGGTCGCCGCTCTCGGCGACGCTGCTCGCCGAGGTCCTGACGGAGGCCGGGCTGCCGGACGGCGTGTTCAACGTCGTCCACGGCTTCGGCGAGACGGCCGGCGCCCCGCTGTCGGCGCACCCCGACGTCGACCTCGTCTGCTTCACGGGGGAGACGACGACGGGGCAGACGATCATCGCGGCCGGCGCCCCGACGCTGAAGCGCGTGTCCGCCGAGCTCGGCGGCAAGTCCCCGGTCGTCGTCTTCGCGGACGCCGACCCGGAGCTCGCGGTCGATGCCGCGCTCGCGCAGGTGTTCACGATGAACGGCCAGCGCTGCACGGCCGGCTCGCGGCTGCTCGTGGAGCGGCCGCTGTCGACGAGCTGGTCGTGACGGCGGTCGCCGAGCGCGCGCGCAGATCCGCGTCGGCGACCCGTTCGACCCGCGCACCGAGCTCGGCCCGCTCATCACGCCCGAGCACCACGAGCGGGTGCTGGGCTACATCGAGTCGGCCCGCGAGCAGGGCGGCATCGGTGCTCGCCGGCGGCGAGCGGCCGCCGGGCCTCGAGCGCGGCAACTTCCTCCAGGCGACGGTGATCGCCGACGTCGACGAGACGATGCGGGTCTTCCAGGAGGAGATCTTCGGGCCGGTGCTCGTGGCGATGCCGTTCGACGACGAGGACGAGGCGATCCGCCTCGCCAACGCCACGCAGTACGGCCTGGCGGCGTACGTCTGGACGAGCGACCTCAAGCGCGCCCACCGCGTGGCGCACGCGATCGAGACGGGCATGTGCTGGATCAACTCGCACAACGTCCGCGACCTGCGGACGCCGTTCGGCGGCGTCAAGGATCCGGCATCGGCCGCGAAGGGGGCGACTATGCGTTCGACTTCTACTGCGACACCGAGATCGTCCACGTCGCGCTCGGCTCCGGTCACATCCCGCGGCTCGGGCTCGGCGAGGAGGAGGGTGAGCGGTGAGCACCGCCGCGGAGCGGTCGCAGGCGGCCCGGGAGCCCGCCGTTCGACATCATGCGCGCCGCCTACGCCGAGCTGCAGGTCGCGACCTCGACGCGTCGGAGCGGTTCTACGTCGACCTGCTCGGGCTCGTCGTCACGACGCACCGAGGACGCGCTCTACCTCCGCGGCTGGGAGGAGCGCGTGCACCACTCGCTCGTCCTGCGCCGCGACGCCACGGTCGGCGTCGAGCGGCTCTCCTTCCGGGTGCGCTCGGACGCCGATCTCGACGCGCTCGCGGCGGATTTCGAGCGGCGCGGCTGCGTGACGCGGTGGGTCGACGGCGACCACCCGGGCATGGGGCGGGCGCTGCGCGTCTGGGACCCGTTCGGCGTGCCGCTCGAGTTCTTCCACGAGATCGAGCGGTTCGAGACGCAGCTGCAGCGCTTCGACCTGCAGCGCGGCGCGCCGGTGATGCGCATGGACCACTTCAACCTGCACAGCCCGCAGGTGGAGGAGTGGTTCGCCCACTGGCTCGAGCTCGGGTTTCGCTGCACCGAGTACATCTCCACGGACGGGGAGGACGAGCGGATCACCGGCGCCTGGCTGACGCGCAAGCCGACGGTGCACGACGTCGCGTTCACCGCCGGCCGCGGGCCGCGCCTGCACCACCTCGGCTTCTACGTCGCCGAGCCCGGTGGCGTGCTCCGCGCCTGCGACCAGCTGGCGGCCGCCGGCTATGCCACGTCGATCGAGCGCGGCCCCGGCCGGCACGGCGTCTCGAACGCGTTCTTCGTCTACCTGCGCGACCCGGACGGGCACCGGATCGAGCTGTACGCGTGCGACTACTACACGGGCGACCCCGACCTCGAGCCGTTGCGCTGGTCGGTCTCCGACATCCGCTGCCGCTCGTTCTGGGGCGCGCGTGCGCCGGACAGCTGGTACGACGAGTCCGCGCTCCTCTCGGCCCGGACGGCGCGCTCACGCCGACTCGCGACGCGAACGTCGACGAGCGCACCGCGCGCACCGAGGTGATGGCGTATGGGCGACACGAGGAGGAGCGCATGGACCGACGAGCTGATCGCGCGCGGGAACGAGATCAAGGAGGCGATGTTCGGCCCGCGCACGGCGCCGCAAGCTCGAGCGGGCGACGGACTTCACGCGGCCGTTCGAGGAGCTGGTGTGCACGTACTGCTTCGCGGAGGTCTGGGGCCGTGAGGAGGAGCTCTCCCGACGGATCCGCAGCATGCTCACGATCGCGATGCTCGTCGCCCAGGGTCGCGAGCCGGAGCTCCGCCATGTCCACGGTGCGATCGCGAACGGGGTGACGACGGACGAGATCCGCGAGGTCATCCTCCACGCGGCGGTCTACTGCGGCGTCCCGGCGGCGGTCAGCGGGTATCGGAACGCCGAGCAGGCGCTCGAGGAGATCGGCGCCACGTGAGCGGCGAACCGCCTGCTCCCGGCGCCGCGGTCGGCTTCGTCGGGCTCGGGAGGATGGGGTGGCCGATGGCGCGCAACCTCGCTGCCGCGGGTCACGGGCTGACGGTGCGCGACGTCGACCCGGAGGCGGCAGGCGAGCTTCGTCGCCGACGCACGGGTGCGACGCAGCGACCGAGGCCGGGTGACGTTCGCCGCCGACGCGCGTCGTCGTGACGATGCTGCCCGACGACGCGGCGTGCGCGAGGCGCGGTGCTCGATGGCAGGGTGGCATCGCACCGGCGCTCGCGCCCGGGTCGGTCGTCGTCGACATGAGCAGCTCGAACCCGGTAGGCACGCTGGAGCTGG
Organism: uncultured Gaiellaceae bacterium; assembly: GCA_963787085.1. Taxonomy (GTDB): domain Bacteria; phylum Actinomycetota; class Thermoleophilia; order Gaiellales; family Gaiellaceae; genus Gaiella. The sequence continues at coordinate 310,294 of CAWBBO010000006.1, forward strand.
GTGCGCTGCCTGGCGGAGCGCGGGCTCGGCGCTCGTCGACGCCCCCGTCTCGGGCGGCGTGCCGCGCGCCGAGGAGGAACGCTGACGCTGATGGTCGGAGGGCGACGAGGACGCCGTCGAGCGTGCGCGACCGGTGCTCGAGGCGCTCGGCGAGCAGCTGTTCCGCACGGGGCCGCTCGGCTCGGGCCACGCGATGAAGGCGCTCAACAACCTCGTCGGCGGGACGACGTACGCGGTGGTGGCCGAGGCGCTCGCGATCGGGCGAGCGCTACGGCCTCGAGCCCGCGGATGATGATCGACGTGATGAACGCCTCGACCGGCCGGAGCTTCAACACCGAGAGCGTCGTCGAGGAGCACGTGCTGACCGGGAGTACGGGACGGGGTTCGCGCTCGGCCTGCTGGCGAAGGACGTCGGCATCGCGGCGTCGCGCTCGCGGACGCGGCCGGGGTGGACGCGCCCTCGGCGGCTGGTCAGCCGGCGGTACGCGGACGCGCGTCGAGGGCTCGGCGCCGGTCGCCGACCACTCCGAGGCGCACCGGCAGTGGTGGGACGACGCGCTTCGACCGGGCGCGGCGGGCGCGGGTGAGCGGCGACCGGCGGGCGCCGCCGACGAGACGCGTGACGAAGCAGGAGCGTGTCTACCGCACGATTCGCGAGCGGATCCTGAGCGGCGACTACCGCCCGGGCCACCGGGTCGTGATCGACTCGCTGGCCACGGAGCTCGGCGTCTCGGCGCTGCCGGTGCGGGAGGCGATCCGGCGCCTCGAGGCGGAGGGACTCGTCGTCTTCCGGCCGAACGCAGGCGCGCACGTCGCCCCGCCGACCCGCGCGTGTTCGAGGAGGAGATGACCGTGCTCGCCGTGCTCGAGGGGTACGCGACCGCGCTCGCCGCACCGCACCTCGGCGAGGCGGCGCTCGAGCGCCTGGCCGCGATCACCGACGCGATGGAGGAGGCGATCGAGCGAGCTCGACACGCTCGGCTTCGGGCGGCTCAACCAGGAGTTCCACGGGCTCGTCTACGAGCACTGCCCCAACGCGGCGCTCGTCGACACGCTCCGCGACGTCGCCCGCCGGCTCGACGCGATCCGGCGCACGGTGTTCGTCCAGATCCCCTACCGGGGGCCGAGTCCGTCGCCGAGCACCGGCACCTGATCGACGCTGATCGCCGCGAGGCGCCGGCGGCGAGGATCGAGGCGGCCGCCCGCGAGCACAAGCTCGACACGGTGCAGAGCTTCCTCGCCTGGCAGGCCGAGCTCGTAGGGGACGCCCGCCGGGCCCGGCTCTAGGCCGCGGCGGCAGCGTCACGTGCGGGCTGCGCGCGAGCAGCTCGACCACCCGCCGCCGGGCCGCGTCCCCGAGCGGCGCGAGCGGCTCGCGCGCGAAGGCCGAGCCGATCAGGCCGAGCTCCCGCATGATCCACTTGGCCGGGACCGGGTTGACCTCCGCGAAGGCCGCGTCGACGAGCGGGTGCAGGTCGTAGTGGAGCGCGCGCGCTCGCTCGTGGTCGCCCGCCACGAAGGCGTCGTACAGCTCCGCCACGGGTCGCGGCGCGAAGTTCCCCACGCAGCTCAGGTGGCCGCGACCGCCGAGCGTGAGCATCGGGTAGCAGAGCAGCTCGATCCCGGACAGCGCGATGAAGTCGGTGCCGCACTCGTCGAGGACGTAGGAGACGTGCTCGAAGTCCTTCGTCGTCTCCTTGATCCCGACGATGTTCTCGAAGTCGCGGCGCAGCCGGCCGACCGTCGCCGGCGCGATGTCGACGGCCGCCCGGACGGGGACGTTGTAGACGATGATCGGCATGCTCGGGAACTCCTGCGCGACCCGCGCGTACCAGTCGTAGAGCCCCTGCTGCTGGGCGCGCCCGTAGTAGGGCGTCACGACGAGCGCGGCCGCGGCGCCGAGCCGCTCCGCCTCGGCGGTCAGCTCGCAGCGTCTCGCTCATCAGCGCGGTGCCGGTCCCCGGCAGGAACGGGACGCGGTCGGCGATCGCCTCGCGCCGGCGCGCAGCACGGCGATCCGCTCCTCCACGGTCTGCGAGATCGGCTCGCCGGTCGAGCCGCCGATCGAGATCCCGTGCGAGCCCTGCTCGATCTGCCAGTCGATCAGCGAGGAGACGGCCGCGAAGTCGATGCTGCCGTCGTCGTGGAAGGGGGTCACGAGCGGCGTGATGGCGCCGCGGATGGCAGACGTGTCGCCGGCGAACCTGCCCGTCACCGGTCGCTCCCGGATCGGGGCTGCGCGCGCCTTGCGCCACGCCTCGTACTCGGCGCGACGGTCCTCGCCGAGCGGGTAGACGCCCTCGACGGAGTCGCCGGCCTGGACGCGCTCGAGCGCCCACTCCTCGCGCTCCTCCTGCTCGAGCGCGTCGTGGGCGACCTGCTCGGCCAGCGCCGCGGGCAGGACGAGGACGCCCTCGGCGTCGCCCACGATCACGTCGCCGGGGTAGACGAGCGTTCCGCCGCACGCGATCGGGACGTTCGCCTCGAGCGGGTAGTGGAGCAGCCCGAGGACGGCGGCGTGCGGAGCCTGGTAGTAGGTGGGGATCTCGAGGCCGGCGACGGCGGGGCTGTCGCGCAGCCCGCCGTCGGTGACGATGCCGGCGCCGCCGCGTGCCAGCACGCGGGCGGCGAGGATGTCGCCGATCGTCCCGGCGCCGGCCTCCCGGCGGGCGTCGATGACGAGCACCTCCTCGGGCCCGATCGACTCGACGGCGCGCTTCTGCGCGTTCAGGCCGGCCGTCTCGGCGTCGCGGACGTCCTCGCGCAGCGGCACGTACCGCAGCGTGTGGGCGTACCCGAGCAGCCGCAGGTCGGGCCGGGTGGGGCGGAGGCCGCCCATGAACGTGTTCTGGATCCCGTGCCGGCGCAGCTGCGTCGTGAGCGTCGCCGTCGACACCCTCCGCAGCGCCTCCTTCGCGCCCTCGGAGAGGGTCACCGGGCGCGGCTCGGGGACGCCGAAGGCCGCCGCGCGGACCGCGGGCGACACCCTCGGCTGCGCGCCGAAGGCCGGGATCTCCTCCGGTGCCTCCACGATCGTGTTGCGCAGGCGCCCGACGCCGTCGATCTCGACCTCGACCACGTCGCCGGGCTCGACCGGCCGCGAGCCCGCCGGCGTCCCGGTGAGGATCACGTCGCCGGGCTCGAGCGTGATGAAGCGCGAGAGGTCGGCGACGAGCAGGCCGAAGGGGAAGAGCAGGCTGGCGGTCGAGTCCTCCTGCACGACCTCGCCGTTGACGCGCGTGCGCAGGATCAGCGTGCCGGGGTCGACGTCGTCGACCGGCACGCAGGGCCGATCGGCGTGAAGCCGTCGTGCCCCTTGGCGAGCACGTTCGAGCCGCGGTCGGCCCAGCGCAAGTCGTAGAGCCCGAAGTCGTTCGCCGGGGCGAACCAGCCGACGTGCTCGAGCCCGCGCTCGGGGGTGACGTCGCGCGCCCGCCGTCCGATGACGACCGCGATCTCGCCCTCGAACGCGAGCAGCTCGGTCCCGCGCGGCCGCACGACGGCGTCGCCGTCCCCGCGAGCGAGGACGGCGGCTTGAAGAAGTACGACGGCACGTCCGGGGTGCGGCCGCGCTGCTCGGCGCGGCTCCGGTAGTTGACGTGCACGCCGATGACCTTCGACGGGGCGGGCGGCGTCATGGGCCGGATCGTATACGACCCGTTCAGAGCGCAGCCGCGATCGCCCGCGCAGCGCGGACGACCGGCCCGGCCATCTTCGCCGCGTCGCGCGGGTCGACCCAGACGGCGCTGATGCTCGCCTCGGTCTCCGCGCCCGGGACGAGGATCGGCGACGCCGACGCCGGTCGCGCCGGGAAGGAGCTCGCCCGTCGTCACGGCCCAGCCCCGCTCCCGCGCGAGCGCCGACCTCGGGCCGCTCTCCCGGCAGCGGCGGGTCGCCGGCGAGGATCGCGAGCCCGGGCGCGGCGCGGTCGAGGGGATGGCGCAGCCCGGGGCGGTAGGCGATGTGCATGGAGGTGCCGCTCGGCTCGACGCACCGCCGCCACCACGGCCTCGTCGCCGTCGCGGATCGTCAGCGCCGTCGTCGCGCGGAGCTCGTCGGCGAGGATGCGGAGCTCTCGCACCGCCACCTCCTGCAGGCGCGAGCGGACGGCGCTCGCGAGCTCGAGCAGGCCCAGGCCGAGCGTGTAGCGCCCGTCGGCTCCGCGGACGACGAGGCGATGGGCGACGAGCGGGCCGAGCAGCCGGTAGATGCCCGCCCGGTGCGTGTCGAGCTCCGCCGCGAGCTCGGTGACGGAGAGCCCGTCCGGGTCGCCGGCCAGCACGCGGAGCACGTTGAGCCCGCGATCGAGCGTCTGTGAGTGACCGGGTGCCGGTGGAGAGGAGCTCATGGGCTGCGTACGATATTCGTACACCACGAACGATACATGGTGCTAGCCTGCCGACGCATGAGGACGCGCCACCCCGCCGGCCAGGTCGCGGACACGCCCCCGACGGCCACCGGCAGCCCGCTCGACGGCAGCTCGCTGCGCTCCTGCCTCTCGGCGCTTCGGCACCGGGGTCTGCGTCGTCACGGTCGAGACCGAGGACGGAGAGCACGGGCTGACGGTGAACGCCTTCACCGCCGTCTCCCTCGACCCACCGCTCGTTCTCGTCTCGGTGGCGAGAAAGGCGCGCGGCCATGCGCTGCTCGAAGGCCGGCCGTTCGCCGTCAACGTTCTCGGCGCCGAGCAGGAGGCGGTCGCGCGGCACTTCGCGGGCGACCTGCATCCAGGAGCATGTGCACTGGGTGCGAGGCGAGGTTGCGCCCGGCTCGCGGGCGCGCTCGCAACCGTCGAGTGCCGTGCCGTGGCGCGCGTACGACGGCGGCGACCACTCGCTCTTCGTGGGCGAGGTCGTGCGCGCCGACTACCGCGACGGCGACGGCCTCGGCTACATCTACAGCCGCTTCTCGAGGCTCGAGGAGCCCGTGTTCGGCATGGAGTACATCTTCGGCTAGCGAGGGACCGAGCGATGGCGGTACGGACGGGAGGCCGAGCGCATGGGGGCGAGACGAGCGGAGTACGTCGCGGCGCTGGACGAGCGCGCGATCCAGGTCGAGATCGAGGGGCAGCAGTACACGGGGCAGCGTGTCGCGAGATCCCGCAGCTCCGGAACGTCGTGCAGACGTACGCGGAGCTCTTCGACCTGCAGCACGACCCCGCCCTTCGCGACGTGATGACCTACGAGTCGCCGACGAGCGGCGATCGCGTCGGGCATGTCCTTCCTCCAGCCGCAGAGCGTCGACGACGTCGTTCGCCGGCGCGAGGCGATGCGCGTCTGGGCCGAGCACTCGCTCGGCCATCTCGGCCGCACCGGCGACTACTGCAACGCCGGCATCATGGCGATGGCCGCCGCGGCCGACTGGTTCGGCCAGGACGACCCCGCGTTCGGCGAGAACGTCCGGCGCTACTACGAGCACGTGCGCGAGAACGACCTGCTGCTCACGCACACGCTCGTCCTGCCGCAGGCGAACCGCTCCGTCGGCCCGTCGCAGCAGGCGACACAAGACGCTCGCCGCCTGCATCGTCGACCGAAACGACAACGGCATCGTGATCCGCGGTGCGCGCATGCTCGCGACGATCGGGCCGTTCGCGGACGAGATCCTCGTGATGCCGTCGACCGTGCTCAAGGGCACCGACGACGACGCGCCCTACTCGTACGCCTTCGCGATCCCGTGCGATGCGCCCGGCCTGCGCTTCCTCTGCCGGGAGAGCTTCGACCTGGGCCGCAGCCATTTCGACCACCCGCTCGGGTCGCGGTTCGAGGAGATCGACGCGATCGTCGTGTTCGACGACGTGCTCGTCCCCTGGGAGCGCTGCTTCATCGTCGGGCAGCCCGAGCTCTGCAACGGGATCTACACCGAGACGAGCGCCGTCGTCCACATGACGCACCAGGTCGTGACGCGCACGACGGCCAAGACGGAGTACGTGCTCGGCCTCGTCTCGCTGCTCACCGAGGCGATCGGGATCGAGCAGTTCCAGCACGTGCAGGAGAAGACGGCCGAGGTGATCGTCGCGCTCGAGACCTGCCGGGCGCTGCTGCACGCGGCGGAGACGGGCGCGACGCCGAACCGGTTCGGGCTCGTGACCCCGGCCTGGGCGCCGCTGAACGCGTGCCGCAACTGGTATCCGCGGACCTATCCGCGGTTCATGGAGATCCTCCGGCAGCTCGGCGCCAGCGGGCTGATGGCCTGCCGACGGAGGCCGACGTCTTCGGCCCGGCGCAGGAGGACGTCGAGCGGTACCTGCAGAGCGCCACGCTCGACGGCCCGGAGCGCGTGCGCCTGTTCCGGCTCGCGTGGGACACGTGCCTGTCGTCGTTCGCGGGCCGGCAGTCGCTCTACGAGTACTTCTTCTTCGGCGACCCGGTGCGGATGGCGGGTGCGCTCGTCGCGGGTTACGACCGTGAGCCTCTCAAGGAGCGCATCCGCGAGCGGCTTCTCCGGGAGGAACTGAGAGGAGCGGAACGGCCATGACCGCTGACATCGGGATCGTCGGAGCCGGCACCGCCGGTCTCCATCTCGCGCTCATGCTGCAGCAGCGCGGCGTCGACACGACGCTGTACGCGGAGCGTACGGCGGACGAGGTGCTCGCGGGGCGTCTCGCCAACACGGTCGCGCATCACCACCACACGCGCACGCGCGAGCGGGAGCTGGGCGTCAACCACTGGGACGAGACCGGGCCGTCCTACGGCCGGCACTGGCACTACTTCGGCGGCGAGCAGCCGCTCGCGTTCCCGGGCGACTTCACCGCGCCGAGCCTCGCGGTCGACTACCGGCTCTACCAGTCGCGGCTGCTCGCAGGACTTCGAGGAGCGCGGCGGCACGGTGCGCTTCGGGGTGGTCGACGCCGCGGACGTCGGGCGGCTGGCCGCGGAGCACGATCTCGTCGTCGTCTCGACCGGCCGCGGCGGCTGGTCGGACCTCTTCCCGCGTGTGCCCGGGCGGTCGCTCGACGCGCCGCGCCGGCTCCTGTCGGCCGGCCTGTACGCCGGCATCGAATACCCGGACCCGGTCGGCGTGACGTTCGCGCGTCTCACCGGGGCACGGCGAGCTGATCGAGATCCCGCTGCAGACCTTCGAGGGGAACGCGACGACGCTGCTGTTCGAGGCCGTGCCGGGCGGCGATCTCGAGGTGCTCTCGCGCACGCCGTACGACGACGATCCCGCCGGCTACGAGCGGCTCGCGCTCGAGAAGCTGCGCGAGCACTTCCCGCCCGTCTTCGAGCGCGCCGACCCGGCCGCGTTCGGCCTCACCCGCCCGAGCAGCATCGTGCAGGGGGCGGTCACGCCGACCGTGCAGGGAGTCCTTCGCGCGGCTCGACGACGGCACGTTCGCGATCGCGGTCGGCGACGCTCACGTCGTCGTCGACCCGCTCGTCGGGCAGGGCGCGAACTCGGCGTCGTTCTCGGCGTGGACGCTCGGCGAGGCGATCCTCGAGGGAGGCCCGTTCGACGAGGCGTTCTGCCGCCGCGTCGACGAGCGGAGGCTTCCGTTCGTGCTCGGCGCCTACGACTGGACGAACTTCATGACCGCTCCCGAGCCGCACCTGTTCGCGCTCGTCGGCGCGATGTCGCAGAGCGAGGCGCTCGCCGACGACTTCACGGACAACTTCAACGCTCCGGACCTTCAGTGGGAGCACCTCTCCAGCCCCGAGGCGACCGCCGCGTACGTCGGCCGGTTCGTCGAGGCGGGCTGACAGCGACCAGCAGGAGGCGACGATGGCAGCGAGCGAGACCAACATCACAGCGGACGTCGTCGTCGTCGGCTCCGGCTCGGCGGGAGCGGTCGTCGCCCGGCGGCTGGTCGACGCCGGCGCGAGCGTGCTCCTGCTCGAGGCGGGGCTCCCCGACGAGAACCCGGCGATCCACGATCCCGCGCGCCTGTTCGAGCTGTGGGACTCCGAGCAGGACTGGGGGTACCGCACCGTGCCGCAGGCGGCCTGCGCGGGGCGGCGAGCTGCACTGGCCGCGCGGGAAGGTGCTCGGCGGGTCGAGTGCGCTCAACGGGATGATCTACGTCCGCGGCCACCGCGCCGACTACGACGGCTGGGCGGCGCTCGGGAACGACGGCTGGGGCTACGACGACGTCCTGCCGCTCTTCAAGCGCTCGGAGGACTTCGACCGCGGCGCCGACGCGTACCACGGCGCCGGCGGGCTCGCTCTCCGTGATCACCCGCTACGAGCCGCATCCGGTGACCGCGGCGGCCGTCGCGGCGGCGCAGGAGGCCGGCGTCCCGTTCAACGACGACCACAACGGCGCCGAGCTCGACGGCGTCGGCTTCGTCCAGCTGAACATCCGCGGACGGCCGCCGCCACAGCGTCGCGGAGGCGTTCCTGCGGCCCGTGCTCGGCGCGCCGAACCTGACGAGCGTGACCTCCGCCAGGGCGCTCCGGCTCCTCTTCGAGGGCACGCGCTGCGTCGGCGTGGAGTACGTGCACGACGGCGCCGTGCGGCAGGCGCGGGCCGGGCACGAGGTCGTCGTCTGCGCCGGGACGATCGAGTCGCCCAAGCTGCTGCTGCTCTCGGGGATCGGCCCGGCGGCCGAGCTCGGCGCGCTCGGCATCGAGCCGTCGTCGACCTGCCCGGCGTCGGCGAGAACCTGCACGACCACGTGCTCGCGCCCGGTCATCTTCGCGGCGCAGCGCAGGTCGGTGCCGCCGCCGCTGCCCGGCCTGCAGCCGCTGCACGGCGCACCTCTTCGCGCGGTCGCGCGGCGGGCTCGAGCGGCCCGACATCCAGCCGCTCTTCTTCCACCTGCCGCTCTACGCCGAGGACAGGACGGCCCGCCGGACGGCTTCACGCTGATGGGTGGCATGATGCGGCCCGTCAGCCGCGGCTCGCTGCGCCTCGCGTCGGCCGACCCCGAGGCCGCGTCGCTGCTCGACCCCGCCTCCTCGCGAGCGACGCCGACCTCGAGGCCTGACCGCCGCCGTCGAGCTCTGCCGCGGATCGGCCGGCAGCCGGCGCTCCGGAGTGGATGCGCGAGGAGCTGTACCCGGCGACGGCGTCCGGCGGCGACGAGCTGCGCGAGTACGTCCGCGGCACACGCGATCACCTACCACCACCAGGTCGGCACGTGCAGGATGGGCGTCGACGAGCTCGCGGTCGTCGACCCCGAGCTCCGGGTGCGCGGCGTCGAGGGCCTCCGGGTCGCCGACGCGTCGGTAATGCCCGACGGTGACCACGGGGAACACGCACGCGCCGTCGGTCATGATCGGCGAGCGGGCGGCCGACCTCGTCGCGTGCGGTCTCGGCCTCTCCCCGGCCGCGGCGGTAGGGTGAGCTGCCGATGGCAGGGCGATCGCCACGCCGCCGTTCCGCGCCGACCACGTCGGCAGCCTGCTGCGCCCGCCGGAGCTGCTGCGAGGCCCGCGAGACGCTCGCCGCCGGGCGCGATCGACGCCGACGAGCTGCGCGCGCGTCGAGGACGAGGCGATCCGCGACGCCGTGCGCATGCAGGAGGAGGTCGGCCTGCGGTCGGCCACCGACGGCGAGTTCCGCCGCGCCTCCTGGCACATGGACTTCATCTACGCGCTCGACGGCGTCGCGAAGGCGACCGGCGACACTGACGGTGCAGTTCCACAACGGCGAGGGCGACGATCGAGTTCACGCCGCGCCGCGCTGCAGGTCGACGGCAGCGTCGGCCTCTCGCAGACGATCTTCGCCGACGCCTTCGCGTTCCTGCAGGACGACCGTCGACGACGGCGACGCCGAAGCTGACGATCCCGTCGCCGAGCATGGTCCACTACCGCGGCGGCCGCGCGGCGATCGACGAGGACGTCTACCCGGACCTCGACGCGTTCTGGGACGACCTCACCGCCGCCTACGGCGAGGAGGTCGCGGCGGCTCGCCGAGCTCGGCTGCACCTACCTGCAGTTCGACGACACGAGCCTCGCCTACCTCAACGACCCCGCAGCAGCGCGAGCACGTCGCCGCGATCGGCGGCGACGCCGAGCACCAGCACGAGACCTACATCCGGCACATCAACGAGGCGCTCGCGGGCCGGCCCGAGGGCATGACGGTCACGACGCACATGTGCCGCGGCAACTTCCGCTCCTCGTGGGTCGCCGAGGGCGGCTACGACTTCGTCGCCGAGGCGCTGTTCGGCGAGCTCGACGTCGACGGCTTCTTCCTGGAGTGCGACGACGAGCGCTCCGGCGGCTTCGAGCCGCTGCGCTTCGTCCCGAAGGGCAAGCTGGTCGTGCTCGGCCTCGTCACCACCAAGCGCGGCGAGCTCGAGTCCAAGGACGACCTCAAGCGCCGGATCGAGGAGGCCGCGCGGTACGTCGACGCTCGACCAGCTCTGCCTGTCGCCGCAGTGCGGCTTCTCCTCGACCGTCGAGGGCAACGCCCTCACGCCACGACGAGCAGGCGCGCCAAGCTGCGCCTCGTCGTCGAGGACGGCCGAGGAGGTCTGGGGCCTCGACGGCGTCGCTCAGGCGCCGACGTAGGCCGCGAGGTGCTCGCCGGTGAGGGTGGAGCGGGCGGCGACGAGGTCGGCGGGCGTGCCCTCGAAGACGATCCGGCCGCCGTCGTGGCCGGCGCCGGGGCCGAGGTCGATGATCCAGTCGGCGTGCGCCATGACCGCCTGGTGGTGCTCGATGACGATGACCGACTTGCCGGAGTCGACGAGCCGGTCGAGCAGGCCGAGCAGCTGCTCGACGTCGGCGAGGTGCAGGCCGGTGGTCGGCTCGTCGAGGACGTAGACGCCGCCCTTCTCGCGCCATGTGGGTGGCCAGCTTGAGCCGCTGCCGCTCGCCGCCGGACAGCGTGGTGAGCGGCTGGCCGAGGCTGAGGTAGCCGAGCCCGACGTCGGCGAGCCGGTCGAGGATCGGCGTGCGCGGCCGGGCGTGCGCGCCTCGCCGGCGCCGAAGAACTCCTCGGCCTCGGTCACCGACATCGCGAGCACCTCGCTGATGTCCCGGCCGCCGAGGTGGTACTCCAGCACCGACGGCCTGGAACCGCTTGCCCTCGCACTCCTCGCAGGTGGTGGCGACGCCGGCCATCATCGCCAGGTCGGTGTAGATGACGCCGGCGCCGTTGCAGGTGGGGCAGGCGCCCTCGGAGTTGGCGCTGAACAGCGCCGGCTTCACGCCGTTGGCCTTCGCGAACGCCTTGCGGATCGGGTCGAGCAGCCCGGTGTAGGTCGCCGGGTTGCTGCGCCGCGAGCCGCGGATCGCGCCCTGGTCGATCGACCACCACGCCGTCGCCGGCCGGCCACCGAGCCGTGGATCAGCGAGCTCTTGCCCGAGCCGGCGACGCCGGTGACGACGCACGAGCACGCCGAGCGGGATGTCGACGTCGACGTCCCGCAGGTTGTGCGTGCGTCGCGCCGCGGATCTCCAGCGCGCCGGTCGGCGTGCGCACCGTCGTCCTTGAGCGCCGCCCGGTCGTCGAGGTGGCGGCCGGTGAGGGTGCCGCTGGCCCGCAGCCCCTCGACGGTGCCCTCGAAGCAGACGGTGCCGCCCGCCGTGCCGGCGCCGGGGCCGAGGTCGACGACGTGGTCGGCGATCGCGATCGTCTCCGGCTTGTGCTCGACGACGAGCACCGTGTTGCCCTTGTCGCGCAGCTGCAGCAGCAGGTCGTTCATCCGCTGCGATGTCGTGCGGGTGCAGGCCGATCGTCGGCTCGTCGAAGACGTAGGTGACGTCGGTGAGCGACGAGCCGAGGTGGCGGATCATCTTGGTGCGCTGCGCCTCGCCGCCCGACAGCGTGCCCGACGGCCGGTCGAGCGAGAGGTAGCCCAGCCCGATCTCGACGAACGAGTCGAGGGTGTGCCGCAGCGCCGGCGAGCAGCGGCGCCACCGACGGCTCGTCGAGGCCGCGCACCCACTCGGCCAGGTCGCTGATCTGCATCGCGCAGGCGTCGGCGATGTTGATCCCCTCGATCTTCGACGACCGGGCCGCCTCGCTGAGCCGGGTGCCGTCGCACTCGGGGCAGGTCGTGAAGGTGACCGCCCGCTCGACGAAGGCGCGGATGTGCGGCTGCATCGCGTCGACGTCCTTGGACAGGATCGACTTCTGGATCTTCGGGATCAGGCCCTCGTAGGTCAGGTTGATGCCCTCGACCTTGATCTTGGTCGGCTCCTTGTAGAGCAGGTCGTGCAGCTCCTTCTTGGTGAACTTGCGCGATCGGCTTGTCCGGGTCGAAGAAGCCGCAGCCGCGGAAGATGCGGCCGTACCAGCCGTCCATGCTGTAGCCGGGGATCGTGAGCGCGCCCTCGTTGAGCGACTTGCTGTCGTCGTACAGCGCGGTCAGGTCGAAGTCGGTGACCGAGCCCATGCCCTCGCAGCGCGGGCACATGCCGCCGGTGACTGCTGAAGGTCGCGCTTCTCGGCCTTGGTCTTGCCCTCGCCGCGCTCGACGGTGATCGCGCCGCGCGCCGCTGACCGAGGGGACGTTGAACGAGAACGCCTGGGGCGAGCCGATGTGCGGCTGCCCGAGCCGGCTGAACAGGATGCGCAGCATCGCGTTGGCGTCGGTGGCGGTGCCGACGGTGGAGCGGGGGTTGGCGCCCATCCGCTCCTGGTCGACGATGATCGCCGTCGTCAGCCCGTCGAGCACGTCGACGTCGGGCCGCGCCAGCGTCGGCATGAAGCCCTGCACGAAGGCGCTGTAGGTCTCGTTGATCAGCCGCTGCGACTCCGCGGCGATCGTGCCGAACACCAGCGAGCTCTTGCCCGAGCCGGAGACGCCGGTGAACACCGTCAGCCGGCGCTTCGGGATCTCGACGCTGACGTCCTTGAGGTTGTTCACGCGCGCGCCGTGCACGCGGATCAGGTCGTGGCTGTCGGCGGCGTGCAGCGCGTCGGCGGCGTCGCGACTCCGTCGCTCGTGGCCTTGCTCATCGTCGTCTCCATCTCGGCGTGCGCATGGCGCGAGCGCTCAGCGCAGCTCCTGGATGCGGATCAGGTTGCCCGCGGGGTCGCGGACGGCGCAGTCGCGGACGCCGTACGGCTGCTCGGTCGGCTCCTGGACGATCTCGGCGCCGCTGGCCTGCAGCCGCGTCGAAGGTGCCGTCGAGGTCCGTCGGTGGCCAGGATGAGCTGGCGTAGGTGCCCTTGGCCATCATCTCGGCGATGGTGCGGCGCTCGTCGTCGGTGATGCCGGGGTCGGCGGCCGGCGGGTGCAGGACGATGGACGTGCCGGGCTGGCCGGCCGGGCCGACCGTGATCCAGCGCATGCCGTCGTAGCCGACGTCGTTGCGGACCTCGAAGCCGAGGGTGTCGCGGTAGAAGGCCAGGGAGGCGTCCGGGTCGTCGTGCGGGAGGAAGCTCGCGTGAATGGTGATGTCCATGGCGGTCACGCTAGGTGCGGCTCGGCGGCCGGCGCTTCTCGATTCCTGACCGGTCTGGTCACCTGCTTCGCCACGCACGACGGCATCCCCGCCGTCGCGCGCGCCGCCTCGCGCCGGTAGACGCTGGGCGGCACGCCGACCAGCTCGGTGAAGCGGGTGCTGAAGGTGCCCAGCGACGAGCAGCCGACCGCGAAGCAGACCTCGGTGACGCTGAGGTCGCCGCGACGCAGCAGCGCCATCGCGCGCTCGATGCGCCGCGTCATCAGGTAGGTGTACGGCGACTCGCCGTAGGCGCGCCGGAACTGGCGGCTGAGGTGCCCGGCCGACATGTGCGCGCCGCGGGCGAGCGCCTCGACGTCCAGCGGCTGCGCGTACTCCCGGTCGATCCGGTCGCGGACGCGGCGCAGCCGCGCGAGGTCGCGCAGGTGCTGCGCCGCGGCGGGTCTGCTGGTCACCTGCGAGATCGTGCCACGCGGCGCCGGCGGTGTCCAGCGCCGCTCGCGTCCCACCCGCTCCGCGTCCGCGCCGGCCCTGTCCGCTCCACAAGCTGAGGCCGCACCAGCCCTGCAGACCGGTGCGAGCGGCATCGATGTGAGCGCTCCCGAGGTCGGCGACGCGTCGAGGCTCGTCCGGGAACGAGTTCCGGCCGCGGCCGATAGCGCGAGGTGGACGGCCGCAACGTTCTACCGCCGATCGAGTCTGTTGACCGATCACCGCGAAACGCCGGCGCTCGTCGACGGCGGGGCGACCGCCGCGAGATCGCTTGGACCTACGGGCAGCGCCTACTCGCCGCAGTGCGGTGGAGGAGATGCCGCGTGCGGCAGCCGAGTCGGCACGCGCGCCCGCGGCCGAGGAAGCGTCGCTGGGTCGCGCCGATCGGACGTCGCTCTCCTCGAGGAAGCGGAGTCGGTTCGCGCCAGCTCGCTCGCCGCAGCTCGACGCGGTCTGCGTCGAGGCGCTCGTGATCGGAGGTGACGATCCGCCCCGAGCTTCGCCGGTCGCTGCCGATCAGGTCGGACGGCAACAAGGCGAACGGTGCTGTCGGGCCACCGCGCGCCCGACGCGGGTTCTCGCGGGTGCCCACCCGACCACACGCCGCGCCACGTGGCGTAGATCGCCCGTCGGCTTCGCGGCTTGCCCACCTCGGGTGCCAGGTGAGCACGGCAAGACAGCAACCCGAACGCAAGTGTGCTCGCCATGACGCCAGCGTAGACTCTCGCCAGGACGGCGCGTCAGACGTTCGCACCGTCGAGGGATTGTTCGCGCGTCCAGCCCCTCATGACGCCGTTTCACATCGGCCCAGTCGTGCCGCTCGAACAACCGACATGCGGCACACCCACGCGCGGCCCGAGAGAGCCCAGAACCGGGGACTCATCGGGGACACATGTTGCCTCTCTGAAAACGAAAACCCCCGATTTACGGGGGTTTCTCAAGCGGATGATGAGACTCGAACTCACGACCTTCTGCATGGCAAGCAGACGCTCTACCAACTGAGCTACATCCGCGAACGGAGCTCAGTATAGCCACGGTTCCGAGAACGGCTTCAGCGGCAGTAGCCCCACCGCGTCAGGTCGCGCAGCAGGGCGCTTGCGTACCGGGCTCCCGTCGGCCCGAGGGCCTCGGTGCACGGCGGCGAGAAGACGCCGGCCGAGCGGAGCTTCCCGAGGCGCGACTCGACGCGCGCCCTGCCGCCGAGGCGGCACGTGTCGGCCGCCCAGGCAGCGAAGAGGCCGCGCACCTCGTCCGTCCCGCCGAGCAGCCTCGTGAGCTCCTTGTCGAGGCCACGCGCGTCGGCCGCGACGCCGGCCGGGATAGGACGCCGTCACGTCGACGAAGCGTCCAGCCGCAGGCGCCAGAGCTGCAGGGGCCGCACCGACGCCGCGTACGAGGTGTAGAGGTACGAGAAACGATCGTCCTGGGAGGCAAAGACGGGAACGCCGCCGATGCGGCCGATGCTCGCACCCGGGTTGCCGAAGCCCTTGACGACCGCGGTGCCGCCGCCGAGGGGCACGACCTGCACCGTCTCGACGTGCGTGGCCCCGCCTCCCCCACCCGCGGCGACAGCCGCTTGTGACACTGTGTCACAAGCGGCTGCGAGCGCCGCCGCGCCGAGAGCGGCGGCCGCAAGGACGACGCGCGCCCTCACGGAGCCTCGAACACCGCCGCTGCCGCCTCCTGCGCCGTGCGCGCGGCCACCGCCCGGTTGACGGCGTTCACGATCGCGCGCAACGACGCGGTCAAGATCGAGCCGTGCACGCCGACGCCCCAGAAGGCCTCGTCGTCCACGTCCGCCTCGACGTAGGCCGCAGCTTTCGCGTCGGCGCTCGCCGACATTGCATGCTCGTGGTAGTCACGGACGGAGATCCGGGCCCCGAACTCCCGCGCGAACGCGTCCACGAGCGCCGCGATCGGCCCGTTCCCCTCGCCTTCGATCAGCCGTTCCTCGCCGTCCACGCGCACGCGCGCCGCGATCTGATCCGTGTCCTCCTCGCTCGAGTTCGTGTAGGCGACGAGCTCGTACGGGAGCGTGTGGTCGAGGTAGCCCGCCTCGAACGCGTCCATCAGCTCTGCAGCGGTCAGCTCTCCCCCGCGCACGTCCGTGATCTGCTGCACCTTGCGGGCGAAGTCGACCTGCAGGCCGCGCGGCAGCTCGAGGTGGTGCTCCGTGGCCATCAGGTAGGCGACGCCGCCCTTCCCGGACTGCGAGTTGACCCGGATGATCGCCTCGTAGCTGCGCCCGACGTCCTTCGGGTCGATCGGCAGGTACGGCACGTCCCACACCTCAGAGCCCGACCGCTCCTGTGCGTCCATCCCCTTCTTGATCGCGTCCTGGTGGGAGCCGGAGAACGCGGTGTAGACGAGCTCGCCGGCATACGGGTGCCGCGGGTGCACCGGCAGCTCGTTGCACTCCTCCACGATCGCCTTCGTCTCGTCGATCGACGAGAGGTCGAGCCCGGGGTCGACCCCCTGGGTGAGCAGGTTCAGCGCCAGCGTGACGAGGTCGACGTTGCCGGTGCGCTCGCCGTTCCCGAACAGGCATCCCTCGACGCGCTCGGCCCCCGCCATCAGCCCGAGCTCCGCCGTCGCCACGGCGGTGCCGCGGTCGTTGTGCGGGTGGACCGAGATCACGGCCGCTTCGCGAACCGAGAACTGCCGGCAGAACCACTCGATCCGGTCGGCGTACACGTTCGGCGGGAACTGCTCCACCGTCGTCGGCAGGTTGACGATCATCTTCCGCTCGGGCGTCGGACCCCACTCCGTCGCCACCGCCTCGCAGATCTCGAGCGCGTAGCCGAGCTCGGTGTGGTGGAAGCTCTCCGGCGAGTACTGGAAGACGACGTCCGTGGCGGTCTTCCCGGCGAGCTCCTTGCAGAGCATCGTGCCGCGCACGGCGAGGTCCGTGATCCCCTCCCTCTCCATCCGGAAGACGACGCGCCGCTGCGTCACCGACGTCGAGTTGTAGAGATGCACGATTGCGCGCCGCGCCCCCTCGATCGCCTCGTACGTGCGCTCGATCAGCTCCGGTCGCGCCTGGGTGAGGACGGCGATCGTGACGTCGTCGGGGATCAATCCCTCCTCGACGAGCGTGCGTGCGAAGTCGAAGTCGGCCTTCGAGGCGGCCGGGAAGCCCACCTCGATCTCCTTCACCCCGAGGGTGAGCAGGAGGTCGAAGAACCTGCGCTTGCGCGCCGAGTCCATCGGGTTGACGAGCGCCTGGTTGCCGTCGCGCAGGTCGGTCGAGCACCAGATCGGCGCCCGGTCGAGCACGACGTCGGGCCAGGTGCGGTCGGGCAGCGCAACGGTCTCGTAGGGACGGTACTTGTGGGACGGCATCGGCATCGGAGATCTCCTCGAGGACGGACTACTCCCGCGATGTGCGCGGGCACGGTCGGGTGTATGTCGTCACTCGTTTCCCCTAGCGGGGAAGGAGGAGGGCAAGCGCGAGCAGGCCGAGGCCGGGCCGACGAGAGTTGTGCGCGCCTGCGGGCATGTCGCATACCGTAGCCGACCGCGGCCCGCGCGACAACGCTACGCCCGCGAGGGCGCGAACCGCGACGGCGAGGCGTACGCCGTCCACAGCGCCACCGCCACGGCAAGCCAGGCGACACCGCGGAGAAGACAGCCGCCGCGGTCGGCGAGCAGCGGGCCGGCGGCGGCGGCGTAGAAGGGGAGCTGCAGGAGCCATTCGGGCAGGCTCGGGGACGATTCAGCGCTCCCCTCGCGGGCGAGCGCGACATCCCTCAGAGCTGCGCGTCGAGCGCCTCGTTGACGAGCCTGTCGGCGAGCTCGTTGTGCTCGCGCCGCACCGCCGTGTAGGTGACCTTCCCGACGGCGCGGGCGAGCTGCGACGCCTCGACGACGAGCCCTCGCAGCGCCTCGTTCTTGACCTTGTACTCGCCGCGCATCTGCTTCACCATCAACTCCGAGTCGGAGACGACCTCGAGCTCGGTCACGCCCAGGTCGGCGGCGCGGCGCAACCCGTGCAAGAGCGCCGTGTACTCGGCCACGTTGTTCGTGGCGACGCCGATCGCCTCGCCGGAGGCGTCGAGCACGGTGCCGTCGGTAGCCTCCAGCACGAACGCCGAAGCGGCCTGGCCCGGGTTGCCGCGGGCGCCGCCGTCAGTGAAGAGGCGCGCCCTCATGCCGCGAAAGGCGGGAATCGTCCGGGAGCGCTCACGAACGCAACGCGACTCGACACCACATGCACACAACTTCGTAACATGTCAAACAGGTTCTTTCCTGGCCTCCGCTGCGTCGAACACGATTCCCTGCGCGAGCGAAAGCTCGCTCGTGAAGTTCACGGTGGCGGTCTGGCGGCGCATGTACGCCTTCCACGCGTCCGAGCCGGACTCGCGGCCGCCGCCGGTCTCCTTCTCGCCGCCGAAGGCGCCGCCGATCTCCGCCCCGCTCGGGCCGATGTTGACGTTCGCGATCCCGCAGTCAGAGCCGGACGCTGCCAGGAACCGCTCGGCCTCGCGCAGGTCGGTCGTGAAGATCGACGATGCGAGCCCCTGAGGCACCCCGTTCTGCAGTGCGATCGCCTCGTCGGGCTCGGAGTACGTGAGCACGTAGAGAATCGGGGCAAAGGTCTCCTGTGCGACCACCTCGGTCTGAGCGGGCATCCGCACGATCGCCGGCTCGGCATACCACGCGTCCGGCCAGCGGTCGGCGAGAGCACGGCCGCCGCCGACGACGACCTCACCCCCGTCCGCGCGCGCCTGGCCGAGCGCGGCCTCCATGCGGCCGAACGCCTCGCCGGTCACGAGCGGCCCCATCAGCGTCCCGGGCTCACGGGGATCGCCGACAGGCACGCTCCGGTACGCCGTTGCGAGCCGCTCGACGAGCGCGTCGGCGACCGACTCGTGGACGATCAGCCGGCGCAGGCTCGTGCACCGCTGTCCGGCGGTCCCGACTGCGGCGAAGAGCACTCCCCGAACGACCAGGTCGAGATCGGCGCTCGGCGTCACGATGGCGGCGTTGTTACCGCCGAGCTCGAGCAGCGAGCGGCCGAGCCGGCCCGCGATGCGTGGCGCGATCGCCTTCCCCATCTGCGTCGACCCGGTGGCCGAGACGAGGGGGATGCGCGTGTCGTCGGCGAGTTGCACAGCGCGGTCGGCACCGCCGAGCACGAGCTCGAACAGGCCCTCCGGCACGTCGCCGAAGCGCTCGGCGGCGCGCCGGAGCAACGACGTCGTCGCGATCGCGGTCAGCGGCGTCCTCTCGGACGGTTTCCAGATCACCGGATCGCCGCAGACGAGCGCGAGCGCCGCGTTCCAACTCCAGACCGCGACCGGGAAGTTGAACGCGCTGATCACCGCCACCGGCCCGAGCGGGTGCCACGTCTCGGTGAGCCTATGTCCGGGACGCTCCGAGGCGATCGAGCGGCCGTAGAGCTGCCGTGAGAGGCCGACGGCGAAGTCGCAGATGTCGATCATCTCCTGCACTTCACCGAGGCCCTCCTGTGCGATCTTGCCGACCTCGAGCGTCACGAGGCTGCCGAGCGTCTCCTTCTCGCGGCGGAGCTCCTCGCCGAGCAGGCGCACGAGCTCGCCGCGTCGCGGCGCCGGGACGTCGCGCCAGACGGCGAACGCCTGCACCGCACGGGCCACGGCCGCATCGGCGGCGGCGGCGTCCGTGCGACCGACCCGGCCGATCTCCTCGCCCGTGATCGGCGTGCGAACGACGAGGTCGCCCTCGCGCGTCGAGGCGGGATCGACGGCGAGGCGCTCGAGGAGAGCGACTGCAGTTGTGATCGTTTCAGCGATAGCCACGACGGCTCCTCCCACGGTTGCGCGAGACGACCCGACGGTACCTGGCGGTTCGCCCTACTGCCCGGAGAGCACTCCTCCTCGCACTCTTCATACTGAGGTGATGGAGGCTCCTCCCATCGATCTCTCCTGGCTCATCACCGTGAGGGGCACACGCGAGGGAGGATGCGGCTCGTGAGCGTGTTTGCCGATCCGGTTTCCGACGCACATTCGGAGATCCTGACGCCGTACGTTCCACGGCTTCTGATCGAGTGGATGCGGGAGGCGCCCGGGACCCGCTATCGCGCGATCGACGGGTCGCTCGCATTTGTGGACATCTCCGGCTTCACCGCGCTCACGGAGCGGCTGGCGAAGCAGGGCAAGATCGGCGCCGAGCTGATGCGCGACACGCTCGACGGCGTGTTCACAGCGCTCCTGGACGAGGCGTACGACTGGGGCGCTGGACTGCTCAAGTGGGGCGGCGATGCGCTGCTCCTGTTCTTCGACGGCCCGCTTCACGCCGAGCGTGCCGCGCGTGCTGCCTGGGAGATGCAGAGGACGATCGGGCGCGTCGGGCGGCTCCGCGTCTCCGGGGGCACGGTCGTCCTGCGGATGTCGATCGGGGTCACGACGGGCACGTTCGAGTTCTTCGCGGCGGGTAGCATCCACCGTGAGCTCCTGATCGCCGGCCCGGGCGCCACGGAGACGGTCACGATCGAGGCGATCGCCGACGCCGGCGAGATCGGCATCAGTAGGGGCCTGGCCGCTGTCCTCGCCCCCTCCTGTGTCGGCCCCGCCAAGGGCGAGGCGCTGCTGCTGGCGGCGCCGCCCGACGTGGAACGGAAACGTGCGCCCGACGTCGGCTCGGTCAGCGGCATCGACATCGCCTCCTGCATCCCGGTCGCTGCACGCGCTCACGTCCTGCTCGACCGGAGCGAGCCGGAGCACAGAACGATCACGGCGGCCTTCATCGACTTGATGAACACCGACGACCTCCTCGCACGGCTGGGCGCCGAAGCGTTCGCGGACGCGCTCGACGAGCGGATCTGCTCCCTGCAGGAAGCGGCGCTCCGGTTCGATGTCCCGTTCTACGAGACGGACGTCGGCAAGGGGAGCGTCAAGGCGCTGCTCACCGCGGGCGCTCCGTCCAGCACCGGGCACGACGAGGAGCGCATGCTCCGTGTGCTCCGCGAGATCGTCGAACGGCCCGGCGTCGTGCCGATGCGCATCGGCGTCAACACCGGGAAGGTCTTCACCGGCGACTTCGGCCCGCCGTACCGGCGTGCGTACCGCGTCTTCGGCGATGCGATCAATACGGCCGCCCGGGTGATGAGCAAGGCCGAGGCGGGGCAGATCCTCTCCACCGAGATCGTGCTCGAGCGTTCCCGCACCATCTTCGTCACGACGCCGATCGAGCCGTTTCAGGCCAAGGGCAAGGCCGAGCTCGTACGGGCCTCCATCGTCGGTCCCGTCGCCGGCATGCGGACAGACCGCCGAGCGCGCGTTCCGCTCGTCGGGCGCGAGGCAGAGCTCGACGCGCTGCTCCAGGTGATCGACGAGGTGCGAGCAGGCCGCGGCTGGGTCATCGATCTGGCCGGTGCACCGGGGATCGGCAAATCGCGGCTCGTCGAGGAGCTGATCGAGCACGCCGACGCCCGTGACGTCGTCGTACTGCACGCCCGGTGCGAGGAGTACGAATCGTCGACGCCCTATTTCGCCCTCCGCGCCCCCGTCCGCACCGTGCTCGGCCTCGAGCCGGAGGCGGACTCGGACGAGGTGGAGCGCCGCCTACGGGAGGTCGTCGGTCGCGTCGATCCGGCGCTCGCACCGTGGATCCCGTTGCTCGCCCTGCTGCTCGGGCTCGACCTCCCCAGCACGCCGGAGACCCGGAGCCTCGATCCGCGCTTCATACGCGATCAGCTCGCGGAGACATCGATGCGCCTTCTCGTCTCGAGCCTCGCCGGCACCGCGACGATGCTCGTCGTGGAGGACGTGCACTTCATCGACGAGGCGAGCGCCGACCTCTTGGAGCGGCTCTCCCGTGCGGGCTTGGCCCTGCGCCAGGCCCTGCTCGTCACGCATTCGCAGCCGGGCACAACGTGGGCGCAGCCCGACGACGACGAGCTCCGGTGCCTGTCGCTCTGCCTGCTGCCGCTGCCCAGCCGGCGTATGGCCGAGCTGGTCGAGCTTCTCACCGACGAAGACCCGCTGTCCCCACACGAGACCGAGGAGATCGCACGGCGATCTGGCGGCAATGCACTCTTCCTCTTCGAGCTCGTGGAAGCGGTACGGGCGACCGGCACCGTCGACTCGCTGCCCGATTCGGTCGAGTCGCTGATCGCGGGAGAGATCGACCGGCTCTCGCCCACGGATCGCACCGTGCTGCGTTACGCGTCCGTACTCGGCGCAAGCTTCGACCCTGCTCTCCTCGTGGCGGCGGTCAGCGAGGAGGTCGAGGTAAGCGAGGGCTTCTGGTCACGGCTGGGGGAGCTCGTGAGCCCGGAGGCCGGCGGGATGATGCGGTTCCGTAGCACCCTGATCAGAGACGCAGCCTACGAGGGCTTGCCCTACCGCCGCCGCCGTGTCCTCCACGAGCGGGTCGGTCGGACGATCGAGTCTCGCGCCGGCATCTCGCTGGAGGAGGAAGTCGGAACGCTCGCCCTCCATTTTTACGAGGCGCAGCGGTACGACAAGGCGTGGGGCTACTGCAGGCAGGCGGGGGACCGCGCCATGGAGATCTACGCCAACGTCGATGCCGCCCGATTCTACGAGCGGGCCGTCAGCGCCGGCAGGCGCCTGCGGCACGTCTCGGCGACCGAGCTCGCCGTGGTGCTCGAGGGCCTCGGCGAGGCGAGGTACCGGCTAGGGGACTTCCACAGGGCGGCCGCAGCATTCCGTCGAGCGCGCGCGTCGTTCGGCAGACAGTCACCAGATGCGAGCCGCATCATCGCCAAAGAGGCCAAGCTGCACGAGCGGCTGGGCCGCTACCCCGCGGCACTGCGGCTGCTGAGGCGGGGCCTCAACGCCCTGGAGGGCGACGGCGAGGCGGCGAGCGCCGGGCATCGTGCCGACCTGTGCGGCTGGTACGCGGGCGTCCGCTTCCGCCAGTCACGCTACCGGGAGGCGCTCGAGTGGTGCGTGAGGGCGGAGCGGGAGGCCCTCGAGGGCCGTTCGCAGGAGGCGCTGGCGCACGCATACTTCATCCACGACGTTGCCCTGCTGATGCTCGGCGACACGAGCATGCCCCATTACCATGAGACGCTGGCGATCTACGAGCGGCTCGGAAATGTCCGCGAGCAGGGCAACCTGCTGAACAACATGGGCAACGTCGCCTACGAGGAGAGCCGCTGGAGCGAGTCGCTCGAGCTCTATGAGCGGGCCCGCACGATGCTGAACACGATCGGCGACCGTTGGAGCGCTTCCTTCGCGACCTACAACATCGCAGAGATCCTCTCCGATCAGGGGCGCTACGAGGACGCCGAGCCGCTCCTACGGGACGTCTTGCGGGTGTGGCGCGCGTCCGGCTCGCGCTCGGAGGTCGCCGACGCAACGCGCCAGCTCGGACGCCTGATGGCACGCCGAGGGTCGTATGCCGAAGGTCGCGAGCTGCTCGAGGCGGCACGAAGCGAGCAGCTGGCTGGCGGGGAACCAGGTGAGGTGATCGCGACAGACGCCAGGATCGCGGAGTGCCTGCTGTACACGGGCGAAGCGGAGGCAGCGCTCTCGCTCTCCCTCGATTCGCTCGCTCGCTCCCGCACGACCGAGGGGGCGGATCGGGTCGCGCCGATGCTGCAGCGGGTTCGCGGCTGGTCGCTCCTCCAGGCCGGGAGGCTCGACGAGGCGGAGCGCGCCCTCGCGACGGCGCTCGAGCTGGCGCGAGCACGAGACGCCATGCTCGAGGTCGCGTTCGTGCTGGAGGCGATGATCGAACTGGGCCGCCGGCGTGGCGAGATCGTCGTCACGCTCCAGGACGAACGCGAGGCGCTCCTCATCGAGCTCGGGGTCGTGCACACGCCGGCCGTACCGCTCGAGCCCGGGCGCACAGCGCTGCCCTGGCGATCTGCTCGAGCACGACCAGCGGCTGGCGGCGAGATCGCGTCGCCGGCCGCAGAATCATCTAGCCACCGATGCTGATCCTGCCGTCCCAGCCGAACCGTTCGCGGATGACGAGCGCGAGGTCACCGGACTTGAAGCTGACTCCAGCCGGGAGCGGGCCGACGAGGGACAGCAGCTGCGACTCGTTCTTCGTCTTGAGGAGAACGCACGGGTTGCTCGTCGTGGGCGGGAAGCTGGAGCAGTCGGGCGCGATGCCCCAGTAGAAGCCGTCGTCCGCCAGGGCTGCAGGCGTGCCTGACTTCGTCGTCCACGGCACGACGGAGTTGAACGGGTCGATCCACTTCGCGCCTGCGCACGCGTCGAAGCTGTCGGCCGACCGCTGGGTGTAGCCCGCCGCCTGAAGCGTCCGCTTCGGGATGATCAGCGTGATCGTGAACTCCGGCTCGGCCTCGGTGACGTTGCCGCTCTGGATGCTGACATCCGTCAGCTGCGTCCGGGGCACGGGCGTGAAGCTGGAGCACCTGCTTCCGGAGATGTCCAGGAACGAGGTGGTCAGCACGATGTTCTGGAACGTCGTGCTCGACGTGGTGATCTTGGAGGTGGTGGTCTGGTTCCCGTTGTCGGCCGTGCTCGAGCAGAGCTGGACGTCGGTGCAGTTCTGGAGGTCGTTGACGATCCCGAAAGGCTCGCTGGTGGCGGTCACGAGGGGTGACGAGCCGTCGAGCCGTGCGGTGAGCTGATACGTGCCCGCGACGCCGATGGAGAGATTCGGGAACCCCGCCAGTCCGTCGGCGGTCGTCCCGGTTTTCGTGCCGGAGAGCACGCTGGGCGCGGTCATCGTCACCGAGGTGCCGTCGGGGGCCACGTTCCCGTAGACGTCTTCGACGAGGACGGAGATCGGGTCGGGGGGTGTCGTGCTCGGGATCGGTGTGCTCAGTTCTGCCGCCCCGGGCTGACTGGCGAAGCCGAGCGTCAGGTCTCCGTGCTCGACCGTGAAGGGCAAGCTGGACGCGGCTACCGGCGCGTCGAGCAACGGGCTCGAGTCCGTCACCGTCACCTCGCGGTCGGTCTCTGCCTTCTTGGCGGTGACGCTCGCGGTACCGTCGCCGTTCGACCCCCAGGTGAAGCTCCCGTACACCGGGGACCTGTTGGGCTCGGTCGACGGCGAAGGATCGGGCTTGGCGGAGTCGCTCAGGTTGCCGCCGAGGAGCGCCCCGCCGGCGTAGTTGGTCTTGGCATTGCCCCACTTGTCGAACGGGTGCGCCACGACACTGAACGATGTGCCCGCGTGCTGGGGCGAGGCGATCGAGTCGATCGCGAAGCTGCCGAGCTCTCCCGGGCCGACCTGGATCGCGTTCGACGGCGAACTCGACAGCGAGCCGACCGTGGCGAGGAGCGACGCCGTCTCGACGCGATACGCCGTGACCGCGAACGTGGCCGATGATCCGCTGCCGGAGGAAAGCCCAACGTCCATCAGCTTGCCGATCGGAGCAGGCGACGGGTTGAAGCCGGAGAGCGTCGCCAAGGCGGCGCCCATCGTCGGGTTCCCGCACGCATCGTACGTGCGGACGGTGACAGCGAACGGCACTCCTGCCGTCTGCGGTGTGGTCACGGAGTCGATCGTGACGTTCGCGACTGTGCCGTCGCTCTGGAGGGTGACGGTGCGGAGGCCGTCTGCGTTCACCTGGGTGAACTCGTTGTTTGGGCCCAGGAACCGGTTCGCCTGGTGCGCTTCGGATTGGAAGACGAACGGCCCCCCGCTACACGGCGCGGCCGCCGTGAAGCTGACGACGACGGCCTGGTCCTTCGAGAGCCTGGCGTTGTTGTTCTTGGCCTTCGCCTCGATGTACCCGGACGCGAGGGTGTCGGGCATGAGCGACCAGGCCTTGCCGGAGGGCATCGACGTGATCGACGCCCCGGTGACCGCCCATCCCCCGGCAGGGGTGAGGATGCGGAAGGAGCCGAGCGGCTGCTGGCCGTCGCGGTTCGTGACGGTGTACGCAAAGGTGGTGGGCGCGCCGGCGGCCGCCGCAGTGGGCGTGATCGTCGCAGAGTAGGGCTTACCGACAGTCGCGAGGCCGTCGCCCGCGAACACCCCGACGCCGATCGTCGCCGCAAGTGCCACCAACGCTCCGAGCCTCGGAGCACCGAAGTATCGCCGCATTGTCAAACTTCCCCCTTGGGACCGCAGTCGGCCGACCGTACCAGCGACGGGTGCCCGGACGCAAGGCTGGCAGCCGCCCTGCCGGCATGACTGTCCACTACCTGGCGGTGATGTAGTCCTTGAGGTACTTGATCTCGAAGCTCTGCTGCTGCGTCTGGAACTTGACGAGGTCGCCGATCGAGACCATGCCGACGAGGGTGCCGCCCTCCGTGACGGGCGCGTGCCGGATCCGCCGGTCCGTCATCAGCGCCATGCTCTCGTCGATGCCGGTGTCCGGCGTCACGCAGATGACCGGTGCGGACATGACCTCGCTGACGAGCGTCGTCCGCGAGCGCCGCCCCTCGACGGCGATGCGACGCAGGTAGTCGCGCTCGGTGAAGATGCCGACGATCTCCTCGCCCTCGGTGACGAGCAGGGCACCGACGTTCGCCTCGACCATCGCCTTGACGGCATCGAACACGGTGGCGTCGCCGCCGATCCGGATCACGTCCCCACCCTTGTCCTGCAGGATGTCGGCGACCGTCTTCATCGAGACTCCCCCGGTGTCATGCCACAAGTTGAGCGCGTCGGCCCGTCCGTGTCAAGACGCACGAGCTCGCGCTACACACGCGCGATGTTCGGGACGACGCGCCCGTCGTCGTGCACGACGGCGTTCCAGCCCTGGTAGCCGGGCTCGAGCTCGTCGATGTCGTGTCCCCGCTCGGAGATGCGAACCGGCTGGGCCGATTCGGGAGACACGCGGTACTGGTACCAGGAGATATCCCAGGCGAACGTGAGCACGAGCTCGGCGTTCACGCCCGAGAGCGGCGTGATGGAGACGCGCGGCTCGCCGAGCGCCTTCGCCACACCGGCGATCGTGCGGCGGAACTGGCTCGCGTTGAAGAGCTCGGCCGCCTCGACGAGGGCGATCTCGTCGTCGGAGAGCCGCCGCAGGATGGGCTCGCTGACGACGGGCTCCTGCTCGGGCTCCCGTCCTCCGAGCAGCGATTGCCAGAGTGACCTGGATCGCCGGCGGCGCAGGGGCTGCTGGATCGCCCGCGAGACGGCAACGCCTTCTCGGACCCAGCCGTGGTCGAGCGCGATGTCGGTGCAGAGAGGGCACACGTCGACGTAGCGGCTGCCGTCGGGCGAGAACCGCAATGCCTGCTCTCCCATCAGCAGGGTGCGCTCACACACTGCGCATGCCCTGGTGACGTTGGATTTCGTCACGCGCATGGGCATCCCACTATAGCCCGCTTGCAGGGAAATCCTGCGCGGCCGCGCCGCCGCCTACGCGTTCGCCGCCTCCCGGGCCTTCCTGGTCTCGTCGATCACCTTCTGCGCCACGTGCGCAGGCACCTCCTCGTAGCGCAGGAAATGCACGGAGTAGTCGCCGCGCCCGCCGGTGATCGAGGTGACCGATTGGGCGTACGAGAGCAGCTCGGCCATGGGCACCTCGGCCCGGATCGTCGTCATGCCCGCCGACGGCTCCATGCCGTGCAGGCGGCCGCGGCGGGAGTTGAGGTCGCCGTTGACGGCGCCGACCGCTTCGTCGGGCACGGTCACCTCGAGCTCCATGATCGGCTCCAGCAGGACGGGGCTCGCCTTCGCGTAGGCGTCCTTCCACGCCAGCGAGCCGGCGATCTTGAACGCCATCTCCGAGGAGTCGACCGTGTGGTAGGACCCGTCGACGAGCAGCGCCCGCACGCCCTGTACCGGGGCGCCCGCGAGCTCGCCGTGCGCCATCGCCTCCTGGATGCCCTTGTCCACGGCGGGCCGGTAGCTCTGTGGGATGACGCCGCCGACGATCTTGTCGACGAACTCGTAGCCGACGCCGCCTTCGATCGGCTCGATCACGATGTGGCAGTCTCCGAACTGGCCGCGGCCGCCGGTCTGCTTCTTGTACCGCCCTTGCGCGCGCGCCTCGGAGCGGATCGTCTCGAGGTACGGCACGCGCGGCGGGTGCAGCTCGACGTCGACGCCGAAGCGGCGCTGCGCTCGCTCGAGCGCGACCTCGACGTGCATCTGGCTCATGCCGGAGAGGATCTCCTCGCCGGTCTGCGGGTCGCGCCGCAGCCGCAGCGTCGGATCCTCCTCGGCGAGCCGCCGGATCGCGGTTGCCACCTTCTCCTCCTCGCCCTTCTGCTTCGGCGTGATCGCGAAGCTCATCACGGGCTCGGGGAACACGAGCTCCGGCAGCGCTCCGTCGATCTCCTTGTCAGTGAGCAGGTCCCCGGTCTTGACGTCCTTGAGCTTCGCGACGGCGCCGATGTCGCCCTCGCCGAACTCCTTCACGCCGGAGGTGTCCTTGCCCTGCGCCTGCAGCAGCGTGCCCATGCGCTCCTTGGCGTGACCGCGGGCATCGACGAGCGTCGAGTCGGTGGTGACGGTTCCCGTCAGCACGCGGAACAGGTTGATCTTGCCCGCGAACGGGTCGGCGAGCGTCTTGAAGACGAAGGCTGCGGTTCCGGCGCCCTCCACCTCGATCGGCGCGCCCTTCTTGGCCGGGGACGGAATGCCCTCGACGATGAGGTCGAGCAGCGCGTGCGTGCCGAGGTTCTTCGTGGCGACGCCGCACGCGACAGGGAACACCTCGCCACGCGTGACGGCGAGCTTGAGCGCGTCGGCGACGTCGTGCGGGTCGAGGTCGCCGCCCTCGAGGTACTTCTCCATCAGGCTCTCGTCGGTCTGCACGACCTCGTCGAGCAGCTTCTCGCGGTACTCCTGGGCGATCTCCACCATGTCGTCGGGGATCGGGCCCGGCTCACCCTCCTTGCCGCCCTCGGGGCTCGTGTACGCGCACATGTGGAGCACGTCGACGATGCCCTTGAGGTCGTGCTCGGCGCCGATCGGCAGGTGCACGGCGACGCAGCGCGACGAGAACTGCTCCTGGATCTGCGCGAGCGTGCGGTAGAAGTCGGCGCGCTCGCGGTCGAGCATGTTCACGAACAGCACCCGCGCCAGCCCGAGCTCGTCTGCGACCTTCTTCACGCGCGCGGTGCCGACCTCGAGCCCCATGACCCCGTTGACGACGACCAGCGCGCCCTCGACGACACGCAGCGCGCAGCGGGACTCGCCCTGGAAGCTCGGGTCGCCCGGGACGTCGAGCAGGTTGATCTTGCGGCCCTGCCAGGACGTGTGCACGAGGCTGAGCGAGATCGACATCTGGCGCTTCTGCTCGTCCTCGTCCCAGTCGCTCGCGGTGGAGCCCGCCTCGACCGTGCCGAGCCGGTTCACCTCTCCGGTCTGGAAGAGCAGCGCCTCGACGAGCGACGTCTTCCCCGTGCCACGATGCCCGACGACGGCGACGTTGCGGATCTTTCCGGGCTCGGTTGCAGCCATGCGCTCGCGTTCCTCCTGGTGTCGTGTCCGCGTCATCCTAATCCGCGGCAGGGGCGGCAGAGGCCGGTCGGTCGAGCTCCCGCTTGCTAGGTCTCTGCTGGCTCGCGCGTGCCGCCGGAGAGGCGGGCCTTGAGGCGCAGGACGGCCTTCGTGTGCAGCTGGGAGACGCGGGACTCGGTCACGCCGAGCACCTCTCCGATCTCGCGGAGCGTCAGCTCCTCGTAGTAGTAGAGGGTGACGACGAGCTTCTCGCGCTCGGGCAGGCGGGCGATCGCCTCGCCGAGCGCCTCCTTCATCTCGGTCTGCTCCAGCGAGATCTCCGGGTTGGGCGCGTCGTCGTCCTCGATCGTGTCGATGAGCGCGATCTGGTCGCCCCCGCCCGAGGGTGTCCACAGCTCGTCGAGCGCCGCCATCGAGGAGCGCGAGATCTCCGAGAGGCTGGTCTCGAGCTCCTCCGGGCTGAGGCCGACCTTGTGGGCGATCTCCTCGTCGGTGGGGACGCGCATGAGCGTGCGCTCGAGCTCGGCGATCGCCCGCTCGATCTCGCGGGCGCGGGTGCGGACGGAGCGCGGCACCCAGTCGAGCGAGCGCAGCTCGTCGATGATGGCGCCCCTGATGCGCGCGATCGCGTAGGTCTCGAACTTGATCTCGCGGTCGGGGTCGAAACGCTCGATCGCGCCGATCAGGCCGAGCAGCCCGTAGGAGACCAGATCGCTGCTCGTCGACGTGCGCGGGCAGGCCGGCGCCGAGACGGCCTGCGACGAACTTGACGAGAGGCGCGTAGGTCAGGATCAGCCGGTCGCGCACCTGACGGTCGCGCGTGCTCCGGTACTCCTGCCACAGCGCCTTGGTCTCGCCCCCTGGCTTGCTCACGCTCACGGGGAGAGAATACGCTGCGGGCGGGAGAACTCTTCCTTTCCGGGGCGATCCCACTGCCCGGAAGCGGCTCTCAGCGTGGCCACGCCTTGCGCGCCAGGTCGGCCATCCACAGCGCGAGACCGCCCGCAGCGATGGCGATCACCACGGCACGGCCGCCGGAAAGCGCCGCGTAGACCGCGATGGCGCCGAGCGAGACGGCGATCAGGGAGAAGAGAAGCGCGAGCGCGCGACGCTGCATGGCGACGAGGCTACACTCCGTCACTGCAGCCCAGGGGCGTAGCTCAATTGGTAGAGCACCGGTCTCCAAAACCGGGGGTTGAAGGTTCGAGTCCTTTCGCCCCTGCTGGGTTATCCCTGCTTACCGGCATTTCCGTCGCCCGCGGCGTCGCCCGGGAACACGGGTGGTCGACTAGGCTGCCGGCATGGCCTTTCGCGTGGTGCGCCCCGACGAGCTCGAATGGAAGACGCGCCCGCACGAGCCCGGCGAGGCGCCACGCCACGTCGCCGAGCTGAGCGATCTGGCCGGCTTCGTCCACACCCGCGCGAACGTCTGGCGCTACGAGCCCGGCGCCAAAGGGCGCCGCCATCGGCACACGCTCCAGGAAGAGACGTTCGTCGTCCTCGCCGGAACGCTGTCGATGTATCTCGGCGAGCCGCCGGAGCGGCAGGACGTGCCCACCGGCGGCCTCGTGCACGTCGAGCCCGGGACACTGCTCCAGACGGCGAACCACGGAGATGAGGATCTCCTCGTCTATGCCTACGGCGCGCCGCCCGAGCGCCAGCACGCCGAGATCCTCGACTCGGCGGTGTAGCGGCGCCGCTACGTCGGCCGGCCCGGGCTCTCCGCCGGGCTGCGCCTCGACCGGCCGACCAGCCACCGGGCGAACCCGAGCCACACGGCCACGCGCTCGCGAACGGTCGGCGGAGATGCCTGCACCGGATCGCTGTCCCAAGGATCGCCCATAGCCCGATCATCAGCACCGACGGGCGAGCCGGCCACCGGGACACCCCGCGCGCTCGTTGCGGCCAACTACGCACGGGAAGCTCGCCCGGCACCGCTTGCACCGATTGAAACGACTCACTCGAGCACGACGCCGCGATAGGGTCGCGAGCGTGTTCCCGTTCCGCGTCGTCGTCACCGATGGAGACCGAGCCACGTCGACGACGATCGTCCGGCTCGACCGCAGCCCCGACGTCGGCGAGACGGTCCGGCTCCCGCACGGAGGCCAGGTCGTCGTCCGGCACGTCGTCACGGGCCGTGACGGCCTCGCAGGCGTCGTCGTCGCCGCCCCTGCCTAGCCGGCCACGGGCCTGCCTCGAAGGCCCTACGCAGCGCCCCGTCTCGGGCCCCGTCCGCTCCCACTCCTAGCATGGCGAGGCTGCCGCTCTCGCTGCGGCTGGCATCCGGAGCGCAGATGCTTTACAACACTGCCGTACAGGGCGCGGGTGCGCCCGGGGGTTGGTTTGAGTCGGGAAGGGACGCCGTTCTTGAGGTTGATCTGGGTCGCCACGACGCTCGCGTTGCTGGTTCCGGGTGCCGCGACGGCGGGCGTCCCCAGCGATCCTCCCCCCGAGGCGGAAGACCCCGTCACCACCCCGGCGGATCCGGTCGTCGTGACGCCGGCACCGTCTCCGCTCCCGCAGGAGTCGTCGATCACGATCACGCTGCGCCCCCCGCGCGACGACCCTCCCGCCAAGCAGCAGACACCCAAGCCGCCGGCGGCGGCGACGGTCGTCGCGACGCAGCCCGAGCCCGAGCCGGAGCCGGCCGCTCCGGCACGGCGGACGACGCCTCGTTCGGACTCGAGCAGGCGCTCGGCGCCGGAGCGCGCGACGCGGTCGTCGGCACGCACGACGACGCGCTCGGAGGTGGAGCAGGCACGCGCACGCGCCGCCAAGGCCAAGAAGGCGGCCGCCAAGCGCATCGCAGCGAAGCGTGCCGCCGCAGCCGAGCGCGCGGCGGCAGCGCGCGCCGCCGCCAAGCGCAAGGCGGCCGAGGCTCGCGCGCGGATCGCCGCACGCGAGGAGGCCAGTAGCGGCGCCTTCCTGCCTCCGGTCGCCCCGCTCGCCGCCGACGTCTCGTCGTCCGTCACGACCGAGGTCGCGCCCGTCCCCACCTTCGCCGCGATGATCCTCTTCCTCGGCATGGCCCTCGTCGTCGCGGCCGGCTTCGTGCCCGGCGTCGTCCTCGCGCGCAGAGGCGTCGGCGTCTCGAGCGAAGTGCGACTGAGTGTCGCCGCCATCGGTTTGACCGGCTTCGCGATCGGCCTCGTGATGCTGCTCTCCGCCGCCTGAGCGCGCCCGGGCACGGGCACGTTCCGGCCTGCACGAGCCGCCGAAAAGGTGCATACTGAAGGGTGGTGCGGCGGAGCCGCACCCCAGGGAGTGCTCCCCCCTCTCGTCGCGGCCCCGTCCGCACCTTTGCACAGGTAGCCACCGTCGTCGGACGCCCTGGCGCCGCCTCCGATGACCCTTTCGAGGGATTCTCGTCCCCCGGTCTAGCGATCCGTCCTCACCCGATTAGGGTCAGAGAGTGACTGGGGATCACGACGACGGCGGCACACAGCCCGACAACTGCGACTGCTGCGGCCGCGACGCCGAGGATTGCAGGATCGCCGAGCTCGGCTGGGTCGTGTGCGAGCCCGACGACGAGCTCTCGGGCACGTTCTGCCTCCCGTGCGCGGCGTCGCTGCGGTTGCTCCCCTGGTTCGAGCGCTGCGCCATCTGCGAAGCCACGGTGGAGGACGAAGAGGAGGCGGAGCGGGCAGGCTGGCGCTACTTCGCCGACGGCCACGGCGCCCTGCACCCGTGCTGCCCGGCCTGCGTCGAGCGTACGGCACGCCTGCGCGCCCCACGCCGCAGCTAGGAGCCGAGACCGCCCTCGCGCGCCGCGCCGCGATAGGCTCGCGGCGATGACGACGCTCTCGAGCAGGGTCGAGCACGACGCGCAGTTCGAGCAGCGCCGTGCCCGGATGCAGGCGCTCGTCGACGAGCTGCACGAGCGAACGGCGTCCGTGGCTCGGGGCGGCGGCGACGCATCCGTGGAACGTCATCGCTCCCGCGGCAAGATGACGGCGCGAGAGCGCATCGACCTGCTCGTCGACCCGGGCAGCGCGCTCCTCGAGCTCAACGCGCTCGCAGCCTGGGACACGTACGGCGGCGAGGCGCCGTCGGCCGGGATCGTGACGGGCATCGGGCTCGTCGAGGGCCGGCATTGCATGATCGTCGCGAACGACGCCACGGTGAAGGGTGGCTCCTACTACCCGCTGACCGTGAAGAAGCACCTGCGGGCACAGGAGGTCGCAGAGCAGAACCACCTTCCGTGCCTCTACCTCGTCGACTCGGGCGGCGCCTTCCTCCCCCTGCAGGCGGACGTGTTCCCCGACCGCGACCACTTCGGCCGCATCTTCTACAACCAGGCGCGCATGTCGGCCCAGGGGATCGCGCAGATCGCGGTCGTGATGGGATCGTGCACGGCCGGAGGCGCCTACGTGCCGGCGATGAGCGACGAAACCGTGATCGTGGCGGGCACGGGCACGATCTTCATCGGCGGGCCGCCGCTCGTGAAAGCCGCCACCGGGCAGGACGTGACCGCGGAGGAGCTCGGCGGCGCCGACGTGCACACGCGCCGCTCCGGCGTCGCCGACCACTACGCCACCTCGGACGAGCACGCGCTCGCGCTCGCCCGGCAGATCGTGCGCCACCTCGGCGACCCCTCCCCGTGCCCGTGGCAGCTCGCGCCGCCCGAACCGCCTGCCGTCGACCCGGCAGAGCTGTACGGCGTCGTCCCGGAGGACTTCCGCCACGAGCTCGACCCGCTGGAGGTGATCGCCCGCATCGTCGACGGCTCCCGCTTCGCCGAGTTCAAGCAGCTGTACGGCGACACCCTCGTGTGCGGATTCGCGCACATCGAGGGCTACCCCGTCGGGATCCTCGCGAACCGCGGCATCCTCTTCGCCCAGTCGGCCCAGAAGGGCGCGCATTTCGTCGAGCTCGCCTGCAAGCGCCGGATCCCGCTCGTCTTCCTGCAGAACATCACGGGCTTCATGGTCGGCAAGGAGTACGAGGAGGCCGGCATCGCGCGCGACGGCGCCAAGCTCGTCACCGCGGTCGCGTGCGCCGACGTGCCCAAGTTCACGGTCGTCACGGGCGGCAGCTTCGGCGCCGGCAACTACGCCATGTGCGGCCGCGCCTACGGGCCCAGGCAGCTGTGGATGTGGCCCAATGCGCGCATCTCGGTGATGGGCGGAGAGCAGGCGGCCATCGTGCTCGGCATGGTCGGCGACACCGACCCCGACACGATCCGGGCGACCTACGAGCGCGAGGGCAGCCCCTACACGTCGACGGCCCGGCTCTGGGACGACGGCATCATCGACCCGCTCGACACCCGCAAGGTGCTCGCACTCGGCCTCGCCGCCGCCGCGAACGCCCCGGTACGCGACACCACGT
The DNA here is from genome assembly GCA_963787085.1 of uncultured Gaiellaceae bacterium. Classification (GTDB taxonomy): domain Bacteria; phylum Actinomycetota; class Thermoleophilia; order Gaiellales; family Gaiellaceae; genus Gaiella. The sequence continues at coordinate 344,710 of CAWBBO010000006.1, forward strand.
TCGGCATCTTCCGCATGTAACCGTCACGATCGCGCGGGCGAGAGCTGCTCGCTCGCCGGCCCGCATTCGACCGCAAGGAGGGGCGATGGCCTACAAGGCGCTCGACGCAGGAGACGTGAAGCTCACCTGGGGGACGTTCCGGATGATCCGTCACGAGCTCGGAGGCACGGCCTTCGGGCTCAACCAGATCGACTTCCCGCCCGGGAAGGTCGGGCCCGAGCACGACGAGCTGCAGTCGGGGCAGGAGGAGGTGTACTACTGCATCGCGGGCAGCGGCACCCTGACGATCGACGGAGACGCGGTCGAGCTTCGCCCCGGACGGTACGTGCTCGTCTCCCCGGAGGCGAGGCGGCACCCCGAGGCCGGCCCCGACGGGATGTCGTTCATCTGCGTCGGCGGCGTCCCGGGCGGTGTCTACGAGCCCTGGGTCCCCGAGGACTAGGCGGGTCGCGGCGGCGCGCTGCCTCTACGCGACGGCGGCGGCGCGCTCGCTCGCCGCGTCGACGAGCGTCTCCATCGTGGCGCGCAGCTGACCGACGAGATCGTCGTCCGGCTCTGTGAGGCGCTCGTGCGCCTTGCCGACCGGGAGCTCGTCGCCGACGACGCGGGCACCCATCAGGCCCAGCACCTTGCGTGTCTCGGCCTGCGCCCAGACGCCGCCGAACGAGCCGGTGCTGGCGCCGATGACCGCCACCGGCTTGCCGCGGAACGAGCTCGAGCGGGCCGGCCGCGAGGCCCAGTCGAGCGCGTTCTTGAGCGCACCCGGGATGGAGCCGTTGTACTCCGGCACCGCGAGCAGCACCGCGTCGGCGGAGTCGACCGCGGCGCGCAGCCTCGCGACGGCGAGGGGCGGCCGCTCCTCGTCGTCCTCGTCGAAGGCGGGAAGATCCCGCAGCCCGTCCCAGGTCTCGAACTCGACGCCGTCGGGCCGTGTCGCGGCCGCCAGGCGCAGCAGCTCGCGGTTGTGCGAGCCGCTGCGGAGGCTGCCGGCGATGCCGAGCACGCGCATCTACGCCTCCGGCTGCAGGGCGAGCTCGAGCTCGGCCTTCAGCTTGACGTCGTTCCCGACGGCGAAGCCGCCGGTCGGCAGCGGAGCGTTCCAGTCGAGGCCGAACGCCGTGCGGTCGACCACCGTCTCGAGCTCGAGCCCGATGCGCTCGCTGCCGTCGAAGGCGTGCGTGACGGGGCCGCTGAGCGTGCCGGTGATCTTGACGGGCTGCGTGACGCCCTTGATCGTCAGCTCTCCATCGATGTCGAGCGTCTCGCCGTCGAGCCGGATCGCCCGGGAGCGGAACGCCAGCTGCGGGAAGCGCTCGGCGTCGAAGAAGTCGGGCGACAGCAGGTGGCCGTTGAGGTTCGGCTCCTCGACGTCGACGGAGGCGACCTCGACGGTGCCCCGGAGGCCCTCGTCGTCGAGCGTCACGGCGAACGCGCCGAAGCTGCCGCGGAAATTCGCGACGAGCATGTGCTTGACGGAGAAGCCGACGCTCGAGTGCACCGGGTCGACCTGCCACGTGCCGGCCGGAAGGGAGGTGCGGGTCTGGGAGAGAATGCTCACGGGACGATCCTTTCAGGTAGTATTTGAGTACGCAACAACCATAGCGAGATTTCTTTGTCTAGTCAAGTATTGATCCCTCAAACATCTGCGCTCACCGTGTTCGCTCGGGTGCTGCATGCCTATCGCTGGCTGAGCAGGGCGATCGAGGCACGCCTGATCGAGCGCCACGGCCTCACCGTCAACGACTTCGAGACCCTCCTGCACCTCTCGCGCGAGGAGGGCGGCAGGCTGCGGCGCGTCGACCTCGCCGAGCGGCTGCGGCTGACGCCGTCCGGCGTGACCCGGCTGCTCGACGGGCTCGAGCGCGCCGGGCTGACCGAGAAGGCCGTCTGCAGCGAGGACGCGCGCGTGAGCTATGCCGTGCTCACGGACGCCGGGCGCCTGGTGCTCGCGGCCGCGTACGAGACGCACGAGGAGACGACGGGCGAGCTGATCGGCGCGCGCCTCTCCCCCGCCGAGCTCGACCAGATCGCGTCGCTGCTCGCACGCCTGCCCGGTGTGGGCGGGGTCGAGGGCGAGGCGTGCTCGGGCACAGGCCCCGCGCCCGCTCCCGCTGCACCCTGACCGGGCCGGCTACAGGATCGCGGTCTCCGGAAAGACGGCGCCCGCCGCGAACCGCTCGGGCCGGTACGGCCCCAGGTCGAAGTCGCTGCCGCCGTCGAGCAGCTCCTCGGCGACGACGCGGCCGACGGCGGGCGACTGCATGAACCCGTGGCCGGAGAAGCCGCAGGCGGCGTAGAGACCGTCTGCGACGTGGCCGATGATGGGATGCGCGTCGGGCGTCATGTCGTAGAGACCCGCCCATGCCCGCGCCACGGGCACCCCCGCGGCAGGCGGATAGCGCCGCGCGATGCGGCTGACCCAGTCGTCGACCAGGCCGGCGTCGACCGTCTCGTCGCTGCCCCAGCGCGGGATCGCCTCGGGCATCGCAAGCACGAGGGCATCGCCGCGGCGCCGGAAATGGAAGCCGGACTCGGACTCGACCGTCAAGGGAAGGTCGTGCGGGAGGCCCGGCACGGGAGCCGTCTCGACGAGCTGGCGCACGAGCGGCCGCACCGCCAGGTCGACGCCGAGCTTCGCTCCCAGCGCGGCCGAGGCGGCACCGGTCGCGAGCACGAGCGTGTCGGCGTCGAGCTCGAGCGCGTCGACGTGCTCGAGCACCTCCACCCCGCTCGCAGCCGCACGGCGCACGAGCTCGTGCGTGATCCCGGTCGGGTCGGCAATGCCGTCCTCGGCGCAGAAGACAGCGCCGAGCACGTCGTCGACCGCGAGCCCGCGCACGCGGGCGGGGTCCCAGCGCTCGACCGGGACGCCGAGCGCGAGCTGCACGACGCGACGCTCCTCGAGCTCGGCCAGCCCCTCCTCCGACGTGGCGAGGAACAGGTACCCGACGGGCTCGAACAGCGCCGGCCCGAGCGCCGCGAAGAACGCGACGCTCTCGCGCGCAAGCCGCACCTCCGGGGCCGACGAGAACTGCTGGCGCACCCCGCCGAGCGCCTTCCCCGACGCGCCGCCTGCGATCCGGCCGATGTCGGCGAGGACGACGTCCCCGGCGCCGCGAAGCGCGAGCTGGTACGCGATCGAGGCGCCGACGACGCCCGCGCCGGCTACGACGAAGCGAGCCACTGGGCCAGCTCGAATGCCTCGTCGGGTGTGAGGTCGCGCAACGGCGCGCGCACGTCGGAGCGCAGCGGGAGTCCCTTGTACGCGGCGATGCGCTTCATCGCCGCCTGGCGCGGAAACCGCTCGACGGCGCCACGCAGCTCGGCGAGCCGCGCCGAGCCCGCGGCCGTGGGCTCGCGCACGACGGCGGCGACCTCGTCCGGGAAGACCGAGGCGAGCGCAGAGACCGCCCCGACGGCTCCGGCCTCCATGCCCTGGTGGATCAGGGCCTCGGGGCCGACGAAGACGTCGACCCCGACGCTCGTGTAGGGCTCGAACGCCTCCCACGGCGTGTCGCTCACCTTCATGCCCGCGAAGTTCGGCGCCTGCTCGCGGAGCCGGGCGAGCACGTCGAGCGCCACCGCGTAGCCGCTCGTGCGCGCGAACTCGTAGACGTAGAACGGCAGCGGCGCGCAGGCGGCCGCAGCAGCCGTGAAGTGCGCGAGCTGGGCGGCCTCGTCGAGAGGGAAGTAGGGCGGCCCGATCACGGCGACGGCGGCGGCGCCGGCCTCGCCCGCGTCGGCCGCGAGCGCGACGGTGTCCGCCGTCGTCTGCGCACCGCAGTGCGCCGCCACCCGGAGGCGCCCGGCGGCGGCCTCGACGAACAGCCGCAGCCCGTGCCGGCGCTCCTCGACGGAGAAGAGCACGCCTTCCCCGTTCGTCCCGAAGGCGAGCACGCCGTCGAGCCCGGCTGCCGCGTAGAAGTCGAGCAGCGGGCCGAACGCCTCGCCGTCGAGCGTCGCACCGCCGTCGCGAAGCGGCGTCACGGCCGCTGCAAGCGTTCCCGTCAGAGCCTCCCGCACGGGGCGACTCTATCGGGCCGGACCCGGCCCGGCCCCTACAATGCCCGCGATGAGCGCGCTGCGCATCGAACGGGACGCGGACGTGCTCCGGGTCACGCTGTCGCGCCCCGAGACGCGGAACGCTTTCGATGCCGCATTGATCGCCGCGCTCGCCGACGCGTTCGTCGACGTCGGCAAGGCGCGGGCGGTCGTGCTCGCCGGCGACGGCCCGAGCTTCTGCGCCGGCGCCGACATCGAGTGGATGCGCTCCTCGGTCGACCTCTCCTACGACGAGAACGTGGCCGACGCAAACGCCCTGCGACGCATGCTGGACGCGATCGACACCTGCCCGGCACCGGTGATCGCGCTCGCCCACGGCCATGCGCTCGGCGGCGGCGCAGGCCTCGTCGCGGTCGCGGACATCGCGATCGCACACGAGCGCACGGCCTTCGCGTTCTCCGAGGTGAAGCTCGGGATCATCCCCGCCGTGATCTCGCCGTACGTGCTGCGCAAGGTCGGCGAGAGCGCCGCGCGCCGGTACTTCGTCACGGGTGAGCGCTTCGACGCCGCGGCCGCGCTGCGCATCGGCCTCGTCCACGAGGTGACGACGGACGTTGCCGGCACGCTCGACCGGCTGCTCGGCGAGCTGCAGACCGCAGGCCCGCGGGCGACGCGCCACGCCAAGCGCCTCGTGCTCGACCGGCCGGACGGCGCCGAGACGGCGCGGCGCATCGCCGAGCGGCGCGCGAGCGACGAGGGCCAGGAGGGGCTTCGCGCCTTCGCCGAAGGCCGGGTTCCGGGGCGACCGGGCTTCACCTCCTGGTGCCCGCCCGCCGCCGCGGAATAGCGCGCCACGCAGGGCAGCGCGGCTCGGCCTCGGCCCGGCCGCCGGTTACGTGTCGCCGGCCCCGAGCGGTGCCCTGCCCCGGCGTCGCGTGACGCGAGCCCGGGGGTCGATCACGCCGGCGAGGAGGTCGGCGGCCAGGTTCGCGAGGATGACGACGGCTCCCGTGACGAGCACGATGCCGACGATCACGGGCCGGTCGAACCCGGCGATGCCCTGCAGAGCGACGATCAGCAGGCGCCCGAGACCGGGCAGGCCGTACACGACCTCGACGAAGAGCGCGACCCCGACGGCCGTGCCGACGTCCATCGCGACCATGGCCGCAACGACGGCGAGCACGCTCGGTACGACGTGCCGCGCGAGCACGCGCTGCTCGCTCGCCCCCTTGGCGCGCGCGACCGTCACGAACGGCTCGCGGAGGACGGACAGCGACTGTGTGCGGATCAGGCGCACGTAGAGCGCGAGGAAGAACAGACTGAACGAGAGCCAGGGCAGCAGCAGGTGCGTCGCCCAGTCGAGCGGCCCGCCACAGTCCGCCACGCCGGCCCCGATGCCGGTCGGCCCCTCGTCGCCGAAGAAGGGGCAGTACCCCTGGTCCGGGAGCCAGCCGAGCCTGCGGCCGACGAGGAGCTGCAGCATCAGCGCCGCCACGAGCGGATGCGTCGACACGAACGCCAACGTGAGGAGCAGCGTTCCGCGGTCGATCGCCCCGCCGGCCCGGGCGGCGAGGAACGGGCCGAGCGGCAGGGCCAGCACGACGAGCAGGAGCACGCCGCCGAGGACGAGCGACCCGGTCACGGCCGCCGCCCGCAGGACGATGTGCGAGACCGGCTCGCCGACGACGCCCTTCTGCGGGACGTACTCGGCGGTCGTCCATGAGATCCCGAGATCCCCACGTCCGAGGTCGCCCACGAAGTCGCCGTACTGCTCGAGGGCCGGCCGGTCGACGCCGAGGCGGTGGTTCGCCTCCTGGATCTGCTCGCGGGTCGGGTTCATGACGTTGCCGAGGATGAAGATGCCGGCGTCCTGCGGGATCGCGTAGTTGATCCAGAACGTGACCGAGGCGAGCCCGAACAGCAGCACGACGGCCACCGCCGCTTTGCGCACGCCGAACGAGACCATGCTCCTCACCTCGACCGCTCGATTCCGAACACGCGCTGCAGGCTCTCACCGATCTCGTGGAGCGCGACGACCGTGAGGAAGATGGCGAGGCTCGAGAAGATCGTGGGCCACAGCGAGACGGCGGCCGGGTTGTACCGCGCGGGTGTGAGCGGCGAGCCCCACGTGTCGGCGAGGATCCGCCCCCACGTCGCGGTCGGCAGGCGCACGCCCGCATTCAGGAACGTGATGCCGATCTCGAGCAGGATGCCCGTGGCGACGGCGAGCGTCCCCCAGGTGAGGAGCGACGGCCCGAGGTGCGGCAGCAGATGCTTGCGGAAGATCCAGGCGCGGCCCGCCCCGGCGACGAGCGAAGCGTCGACGAACTCGCTGCGCCGCAACGACACGAGCTGTGCCCGCACGAGGCGTGCAGGGTAGAACCAGGTGAAGAGGCCGATCAGGAGCGCGACCGCGACCACGCCCTCGTTGAGGACGCCGAAGGTGATCTCCTGCAGGCGCGATCCCAGCGCGCTCGCACCGACCAGCACGAGCAGGAACAGGATCGGGAACGCCATCACGATCTCGCTGAGCCGGGAGACGGCTGCGTCCACCACGCCTCCGAGCATTCCTGCCAGCGCGCCCAGCGAGACGCCGAGCACGAGGGCGATCAGGGCCGCGAGCACGCCGACCTCGATCGAGACCTGTCCCCCGTACAGGAGCCGCAGGAACAGGTCGCGGCCGAGCGCTCCGTCGCCTCCGAGCAGGAGCAGCGTCTCGCCCGTGCCGGCTGCGGGTGCCACGATCTGACCGTTCTGGTCGACCAGCGCCGCGTGGGTGTCGGGAACGAGCGACAGAGGGCCGACCGGCCGCAGGTTCTCGTCGACGGCGTACGGGAACAGGTCGTTGGGGCCGTGGCCGAGGATCCGCGTCAGCGCCGGCCCGCCGGCGAAGCACGCCAGCACGATCGCGGCGGCGAGGCCGAGCGCCATCACCGCCGCCCGGTCGCGTCGCAGCCGCGTCAGAGCGATCGCTGCGGGCGAGCGGGCGAAGGCGGCGCGACGGTCGGGGGCTGCGGCGTCGGGCTGGACGTCGGGCGCGCTCACGCGGCAAGCCTCTCAGCTTGCCGTGCGCATCGTCGCAGTGCCGTTTCCTCTCACCGTCGGGCCGAACCCGTTGTAGATCGTGCCGCCCCGCTCTGCGTACCGCTGCAGCACCGCCGCCGCCTCGTCGCGCAGCGGGCCTTGCTCGACAGTGATGCCCCGGGCTGCGAGGTACTCGGTCGACCCGGGGAGCACCGGGCCTTCGTCGAAGCCGATCGCTTCGGCGTCTTCCCGCCGCGCCGCGTAGACCACCCGGCTGATCCCGCTCCAGAGGATCGCGCCGAGGCACATCGCACATGGCTCGCTCGACGCGTACAGCGTGTAGCGGCCGGAGCCCGGCGCCAGCGAGTACGTGCCGAGCCGCGCCTCTGCCGTGACGAGGGCCACGATCTCGGCGTGCGCGACGGAGTCCTGCAGCAACTCGACGCCGTTGACGCCGGCGCTCACCACCTCGCCCGAGCCTGCGTCGACGACGACCGCCCCGAAAGGGCCGCCCGTGCCGTGAAGGACGTTCTCACGGGCGAAGTCGATGGCCCGGCGCAGCCCGGCCTCGTCGTCGCTGCAGGGGTGGCGGATCGCCTCGACCTCATCCACCCAGGCGGGGTTGACGAGCCTCGGTCCGGCGACGCGGTGCCGCCGGCGGCCGCGCGCCGGGACACGGTGCGACGGGCTGAGCAGCGCTGCGGGAGCGAGCAACGGCAGACCTCCCTTGTCGCACAGAGCTTTGCTCTTCCTCGCCGCTCGCGCATCCGTAGTCGCGGGCACGCCTGTTCCCCGGACTACGGAGCGCTCGCACGCCGTACAGTCACGCCATGCCCTGCTCCCTCGCCGAGCGGCTCGCCGTCCGGTGACCGCCTTCCTGGCGATTCTGTCCGCGGTGCTCGTCGGCGGGGCGGACTTCCTCGGTGGGCTCGCCTCGCGCACGGCGTCCGCGCTCCGGGTGGCGGCGCTCGCGCAGGCAGCGGGCCTGCCGCTTGCGTTTGCGCTCGCCGTGCTCGTGGACGCCGACAGGGTCGGCGCGGGCGACGTCGGCTGGGCGCTCGGCAGCGGCGTGTCGGTCGCCGTCGGCTTCGCCTGCTTCTACACGGCCATGGGCCGTGGGCTGATCAGCGTCGTCGCGCCGATTGCGGCGGTCACCGGCGCGGCCGTGCCCGTCTTCTACTCGCTTGCGCGCGGCGAGCGGCCCGGCGCCGTGGCGTCCGCCGGCATCGCGATCGCTCTCGTCGCCGTCGTGATCGCCTCGATCGCTCCCGTCGCGCCCGAGCACGCACACCTCGCGATCACTCCGGACGTCGTCGGCCTCTCGATCCTCGCCGGCGGCTTCTTCGGCATCTTCTACGTCGCCTTCTCGATCATCTCCGAGGATGCGGGCTCTGGCCCGTGGCGCTCGAGCGAACAGCGGCGACGGTCACCCTCGCCGCGATCGCGCTCGCGCTCACGCGCGGCGCTCTCGTCGTCCCCTCGCGCCTCGGCCGCCTCGTGCTGGCGATCGGGGTGCTCGAGGTGGCTGCCACGGTGCCGCTCCTGCTCGCGCTGCAGCGCGGCCCGGTGGCGATCGCCTCGGTGCTCGCCTCCCTCTACCCGGTCACGACGGTGTTGCTCGCGGCGTCGGTGCTGCGAGAGCGCATGTCCCGGCTCCAGCTCGCGGGCGTCGGGCTCGCATTGTTCGCCGTCGTGCTCGTGTCGGCGGGCTGACGTGCTTCCGCCCGCGACGGTGCCGGCGCACCGCAGCGATGATAGGCCTCGATGAGAGCCCCCGCCTCCTGCCGACGGCTCCTGGTCGCCAACCGCGGCGAGATCGCGGTGCGCGTGTTCCGTACCTGTGCCCGGCTCGGGATCGAGACCGTCGCCGTGGCCGCGCCGGACGACCGGGCCTCTCTGCACACGCGGGTCGCCGACACGACCGTCGGGATCTCGTCCTATCTCGATGCCGCCGAGCACGTGCGGGCGGCCCTCGAGAGCGGCGCCGAGGCTGTGCACCCCGGCTACGGCTTCCTGGCCGAGAGCGCGGATCTCGCCGAAGCCGTCGCGGCGGCGGGTCTCACGTGGGTCGGGCCTCCCCCGGAGGCGCTGCGGCTCGGCGGCGACAAGCTGGCGGCAAAGCGCATCGCGGCGGCCGCGGGCGTGCCGACGCTGCCGCAGGGGACGCCGGGGGAGGTCGGCCTGCCGTTGCTCGTCAAGGCGGCTGCCGGCGGCGGCGGGCGAGGCATGCGCATCGTCCGCGACGAGGCGGAGCTCGACGAGGCGCTCCGGGCCGCAGCCCGTGAGGCGGAGGCTGCCTTCGGCGACGGCACCGTGTTCTGCGAGCGCTACCTCGAGCGGCCGCGGCACGTCGAGGTGCAGGTCGTCGCCGACGCGGCCGGGCACGTGCTCGTGCTCGGGCAGCGCGACTGCTCCGTCCAGCGACGCCATCAGAAGGTCGTCGAGGAGTCGCCGCCGCCGGGGCTCGCAGCAGGGGTGCGCGAACGGCTCGAGGCGGCCGCGGTCTCGTTCTGCACGGCGATCGGCTATCGGGGCGCCGGCACGGCCGAGTTTCTCGTCGCGGCCGACGACATCTTCTTCCTGGAGCTGAACGGCCGCATCCAGGTCGAGCATCCGGTCACGGAGGAGACGTTCGGCGTCGACCTCGTGGCCCTGCAGCTCGACGTCGCGGCAGGCGACGTCGCTCGCGGGGCTTGCGCCTGTGCGCAGCGGCCACGCGATCGAGGCGCGCCTCTACGCGGAAGACCCGCGCTCCTTCCTGCCGCAGGCGGGACGCATCGAGCGCCTGCGCCTGCCCCTGTCGGTGCGCGTCGACGCCGGCGTCGAGGAGGGAGACGAGATCGGTACCTCCTACGACCCGCTGATCGCCAAGCTGATCGCCCACGGCGACTCGCGCGAGGATGCGCTCGACCGGCTCGCGACCGCGCTCGCGGACACCGAGGTCGGCGGGTTGACGACGAATCTGCCCTTCCTGCGCTGGCTCGTCGCGCATCCCGCCTTCCGCGCCGCCGAGCTCTCGACTGCGTTCCTGACCGAGCACCCGCCGCTGTCGGCGCCGCCGCGGCGTCTTCCGCACGGCCCGTTCCGCGGCGGCTGGCGGCTCAACCTGCCGGCGCCCGCTCCTGCAGCGCCACCGGACGTGGACGTGGCGGCGCACACGCACGACCACGCGGGCGGCGGCAGCTCGGTGAGCGCGCCCATGCCGGGCACCGTGATCCGGGTCGACGTGGCGCCGGGGGACGCGGTCGAGGCCCGTCAGCCTCTCGTCGTGCTGGAGGCGATGAAGATGGAGACGCCCGTCGCCGCCCCGTTCGACGCCACCGTCACCGCGGTGCACGTGGCGAGCGGCGACCAGGTCGCGAGGGGCACCGTGCTCGTCGAGCTCGAGCGCTGACGACGCCGGGCCGGCTAGCGCAGGCGCTTCTCGTCGCCGCGGATCGCCGTCATCAGCGCTCCGAGCACGACATTGACGAGCCACATCACGATCACCGCGCCGACGTACGTCCAGAAGCCGTCGATCGAGAAGTCGGGCACGACCCACTCCGTGAACGCGAGGATGGCGACGTTGACGAAGAAGTAGGCGATCCCGAACGTGAGGATGATCAGCGGGATCGCGATGAACGTCAGCAACGGCTTGAGGAAGACGTTCGCGAGCCCGAAGACGGCACCGGCGAGCAGCAGCGAGCCCCAGCGGCCGATCGTGATGCCGCCGAACACCCAGTCGGCGACGATCAGCGCGAGGACGTTGACGCCCCACGCGACGAGGATGCGGAGCGGACATGATCATCGCCGAGATCCTAGAACAGCTTCTGCAGCTTCAGGGCGGCGCCCATGTCTCCCTTGATCTTCAGCTTGCCCGTCATGTACGCGGTCGTCGGGTTCGCCTCGCCGTTCGCGATCTTCATCAGCGTCTCCTCGCTGGCGGAGATCGTGCAGTCGGCGTCGTGCTCGCCCTCGGCCACCGAGACGGCGCCGTCGGCGACGGTCACGGTCCACGTGCCGACCTCGTCGATGTCGAAGACGTAGCTGTTGCTCATGCCCTGCCGTCTTGGCCGGATCGACCTTCGAGGGGAGATTGTCGAAGAACTCCTGTACGGTCATCGGGACCTCCGTCGGTCGTCGCTCGGTCGTTGATTGAACGGTCAGTCGAGGAGAGGGTACGTCGCCGGCGGGGCGGTCGCAACCGGCGCGGTGGCCCTGCGGGGCCGGCAGGAAGAGGCAGAGCGCCACGCCGAGCACGGGCGCGAAGGCGCTGCAGACGAGGGCGGTCTTCAGGTCGACCGCGTCGGCCACCCCGCCGAGCGCGACGGCGGCGATCCCGCCGAGCCCCATCGCGAGCCCGATCGAGAGCCCGGACGCCATGCCCGACGTGACGCGGCAGGTACATCTGGCTCAGCACCATGGTGATCCCGAACGTGCCGACGACGCAGACGCCGACCACCATCAGCGCGAGCGCGCCGACGAGCGCCGCCGACGAGCGACGAAGACGAGGATCATCGGCGCCAGCATCGCCTGCGCGACGAGCAGCGTGCGCCGAAGCCCGAACCGGTCGGCGACCGGCCCGAGCATCAGCGTTCCCACGGCGCCCGGCGAGCGAGCATCAGCGAGAGCAGGCGGTTGCCGTCGGCCTCGGAGTTGCCGAGCGAGACGACCCACAGCGGCACGAAGGTGAGCAGCCCGAACCACGCGACGCTGCGCAGCCCGATCACGCGCCCGAGGAGCACCATCGCCCGCACGTCGTCGTCGCCCGTCCGTCGCGCCGCGCGCCCGGCCCGCCGCTCGGGCGCGCAGCGCGCGACAGGTAGCGCAGCGCGCCGAGCACGGCGACCGCGAGCAGGCGAGCGACGGGGATCGCTGCCAGCAGCCCTCCCGGCCCGAGGCCGAGCCAGAGCACGAGCGGGGTGACGACGATCGGCCCGAGCGCGTAGCCCGTGTTGCCGCCGATGTTGAAGAGCGACATCCCACTCGCGCGCTTGCGGCCGCTCGCGAAGACCGCGAGCTTCGCCCCTTCCGGGTGGAAAGCCGCGATGCCGATGCCCGAGACGAAGACGAGCAGCGAGCGACGCAGCGCGTAGCTCGGAGCGACGGCCGCCAGGCCGATTCCGGCTCCGGCGAGCGCGAGCGCCGGCCGGCAGCAGCCAGAGCGCTCCGCGCCGGTCCGACCAGAGCCCGAAGAGGGGCTGCATGAGCGAGGACGAGACGAGCGCCGCGAGCATCAGGACCGCCGTCAGCGTGTAGCGTGAGGTCGAACTTCGCCGTGAAGAACGGCAGCAGCGCCGGGCACGCTCCCCGAGGCGAAGTCGGTGGCGAGATGGCCGCCCGACAGCGCCGCCATGCCCTTCCGGTCGATCGACTCGCGCATGGAGCCAGTCTAGGGGTGAGCGCCGCGTGCCAATCGGAGGAGCCGTCGCGACACGGGCGGGGCTGCCGCACGTCGACCATGGTCATGTCGCTAGCGTTGGCCCATGGCCGTGATCGAAGCAGAGGGGCTCGTCAAGGTGTATCGCTCGCGACGCAGCGAGGTGCGCGCGCTCGACGGCGTCGACCTCGAGGTGCGCGAGGGCACCGTGCTCGGGCTGCTCGGCCCGAACGGCGCCGGCAAGACGACGACGGTGCGGATCCTCGCGACGCTGCTTCGCCCCGACGCCGGACGGGCGAGCATCGCCGGCCTCGACGTCGGGCGCCACGCACAGGCGGTGCGCCGGCTGATCGGCCTCTCCGGCCAGTACGCCGCGGTCGACGAGAACCTCACCGGCGCGCGAGAACCTGTGGATGTTCGGCCGCCTCTACCAGCTCACCTCGGCCGACGCGCGGCAGCGGGCCGACGAGCTCCTCGGCCGGTTCGACCTCGAGGACGCCGCCGACCGGGTCACGAAGACGTACTCCGGCGGCATGCGCCGGCGCCTCGACCTCGCCGGCGCACTGATCGGCCGCCCGCGCCTCCTCTTCCTCGACGAGCCGACCACGGGCTCGACCCGCGCAGCCGGCTCGCGATGTGGGACGTGATCCGCAGCCAGGTGCGGCAGGGGACGACGCTCCTCCTGACGACGCAGTACCTCGAGGAGGCGGACGAGCTCGCGGACGAGATCGCCGTCGTCGACGCCGGCAAGATCATCGCGCGCGGCACGGCGGACGAGCTGAAGTCGCAGGTCGGCGGCGAGCGCATCGAGGTCGTCGTCCGCGACCGCGCCGTGCTCGACCGTGCGGCCGGCGTGGTCGCACCGGACGGCTCCGTGTCGATCGACGAGCACACGCGGAGGCTGACGATCGCAGCCGAGGGGGGCGCCCAGCAGCTCGTCGAGGTCGTGCGGCGGCTCGGCGAGGAGGCCATCGAGGTCGACGACGTCGGCCTGCGCCGGCCCGACACTCGACGACGTCTTCCTCGCGCTCACCGGTCACGGAGCGGAAGCGGAGCCGTCCGAGGACGACGCACCGAAGGCGAAGGCCCGTTGAGCAGCCTCCGGCTCGCCGTCGCCGACGGCTTCGTGATCACCTGGCGCAACCTGAAGCGCGTCCCGCGCATCCCCGAGCTCGCGATCTTCGCGATCCTCCAGTCGATCATGTTCGTGCTGCTGTTCGCCTTCGTGTTCGGCGGCGCGATCCCCCTGCCCGGCGGCGGCTCGTACCGCGAGTTCCTGATGCCGGGCATCTTCGTGCAGACGCTGGGCTTCGCCTCGATCACGACGGCGATCGCGGTCGCGGACGACATGACCAAGGGCCTGATCGACCGGTTCCGGTCGCTGCCGATGGCGCGTTCCGCCGTCCTCAGCGGCCGCACGTTCGCCGACATCCTCTACAACGCCGGCATCCTCGTCGTGCTCATGCTGACGGGACTGGTCGTCGGCTGGCGGGCGAACAACGGCGTCGGCGACTTCGTCGCCGCGATCGCGCTCCTGCTCTTCTTCACGTATGCGATGGCCTGGATCGGCGTCTTCCTCGGCCTCCTCGTCCCCACCGTCGAGGTGGCGCAGCAGCTCGGCTTCCTGGTCATCTTCCCGGTCACGTTCGTCTCGAACGCGTTCGTCCCCACGGAGACGCTGCCGTCCGTCCTGCAGCCGATCGCGGACTGGAATCCCTTCAGCGCCCTCACCGGTGCCACCCGCGAGCTGTTCGGCAACCCGAACCCCTACGCTTCCGGGTCGTTCCCCGGCGAGCACGCCGTCGCGCTGTCGCTGATCTGGACGGGCGTCCTGCTCGTGATCTTCGTGCCGCTCGCGATCAACAGGTACCGCGCGATCGACCGCTAGCCGACGCGGCCGGCTTCGATCTCACCGTCTCCGGGTACCATCGCCTCGCGTGGATCTCGACCTCTCGCCCGAGCACGAGCTCTTTCGCGACACCGTGCGCGCGTTCGCCGTCGACCGGGTCGCCCCCGTGGCCGAGGAGCTCGACCGCGAGTCGCGCTTCCCGCTCGAGCTCGTGGGCGAGATGGCCGGGCTCGGTCTGATGGGGATCCCGTTCCCCGAGGAGCTCGGCGGCGCAGGCGGGGACACGCTCTCGTACGCGATCGCCGTCGAGGAGCTCACTCGCATCGACTCGTCCGTGGCGATCACGATGGCGGCTCATACCTCGCTCGGCACGATGCCGATCTACCTGTACGGCAGCGACGCCCAGAAGGCGGAGTGGCTGCCGCCGCTCGCCTCGGGCGAGCGGCTTGCCGCCTTCGGCCTCACCGAGGCGGACGCCGGCTCCGACGCCGGCGCCACGCGCACGACGGCCGACGTTGCGCGACGGGCAGTGGGTCGTGAACGGCTCGAAGATGTTCATCACGAACGCGGGCACCGACATCACCGCCTGCGTCACGATCACGGCGCGGACGGGCGAGGGCGAGATCTCGAACATCGTCGTCCCGAACGGGACACCCGGCTACGAGATCTCCGCGCCGCTGCACAAGCTCGGTTGGCGGGCGTCCGACACACGAGCGCTCTCGTTCGCCGATTGCGCCGTCCCGCAGGAGAACCTGCTCGGCGGGCGGGGCCAGGGCTTCCAGCAGTTCCTCGAGATCCTCGACGGAGGACGCATCGCCGTGGCGGCGATGGGCGTCGGCCTCGCGCAGGGCGCGTACGACCTGGCGCACGCCTACGCGATCGAGCGGCGCCAGTTCGGCAGGCCGATCTCCTCGTTCCAGGCGATCCAGTTCCGGCTGGCCGACATGGCGACCGAGATCGAGGCGGGACGCGCGCTCGTCTGGAAGGCGGCGTGGCTGAAGGACGCGGGCAGGCCCTTCGCCCGCGAGGCGGCGATGGCGAAGCTCTTCACGGGCGAGCTCTCGAACCGGGTCGTGAACGGGGCGCTGCAGATCCACGGCGGCTACGGCTACATGGACGAGTTCGCGATCTCGCGGCTCTACCGCGACCAGAAGATCCTCGAGATCGGCGAGGGCACGAACGAGGTACAGCGCATGGTGATCGCCCGGCACCTCGGGCTGTGAGCAGACGGCTGCCGGCGGCGCTCGCCGCTGCGCTCCTGCTCCCGGTGGGGGCCGCGGCCCACGTCACGGTGGCGCCGCCCTTCGTGGAGGCCGGAGTCGCGACGGAGCTCGCTTTCGCGACGCCCAACGAGCGTGCTCCGGCCGCCACGATCGAGGTGGCGATGACCGCTCCGCCCGGCGTCGAGATCGTCTCGGCGGCGGCGCCTGCAGGCTGGCAGGTGGCTGTGGCGGGCGCAACGGTGACCTGGCGCGGCGGGCGCATCGAGGGCACGAGCACGATCCGCTTCCAGGTGCGAGTGCTGGCCCGCGTGCGCGCGGGCACCTACACGTTCACGTCGAGGCAGCGGTACTCGGACGGCAACGTCGTCCGCTGGCAGGCCGGCCTCAGCGTGCTCCCCGCCGAGGGAGCCGCCGCCCCGAAGCAGCATCCGTGGGAGGCGGTGCTCGCCGGGGCGATCGGGCTCGCCGTGATCGCAGGCAGCCTCGTCGTCGTACGATTCCTGCGACGCCGCTCACTTCAAGAGAGATAGCGGGCCGCGATGGTACCGTCGGCGCCGTGCTCTTCCACCAGCTCCTCAACGACGACCTCGGGTGCGCCGCCTACCTGATCGGCTGCGAGGGCGCGGGCGAGGCGGTGGTGGTCGATCCGCCGTATGCGATCGAGCCGTTGCTCGCCGAGGCGGAGCGGCGGGAGGTGCGCATCGTCCGCGTGATCGAGACGCACACGCACGCCGATCACGTCTCGGGTCACGGGAGGCTCGCCCTCGAG
This sequence comes from uncultured Gaiellaceae bacterium, assembly GCA_963787085.1. GTDB lineage: Bacteria > Actinomycetota > Thermoleophilia > Gaiellales > Gaiellaceae > Gaiella. The sequence goes on from CAWBBO010000006.1 coordinate 360,936, forward strand.
CACGGCATCCCCGTGAGCATCCACAGCAGCGCCGGCGTCGACTATCCGCACGATCCGCTGGAGGACGGCGACGAGATCACGGTGGGCAACGTGACCCTGCGGTGCATCCACACGCCGGGGCACAGGCCCGAGCACTGCTGCTTCTCGGTGATCGACCGCACGCGCGCCGACGAGCCGTGGCTGCTGCTCACGGGCGATTCGCTCTTCGTCGGCGATACGGCGCGCCCCGACCTCGCCGTCGGCGCCGAGGAGGGTGCCGAAGGCCTCTTCCATTCGCTCAACCGGCTGCTGGAGCTGCCGGACGGGGTCGAGGTCTTCCCCGGTCACGTCGCCGGCTCGCTCTGCGGCAAGGGCATGAGCTCGAAGGCGTCGACGACGATCGGCTTCGAACGGCGCTTCAACCCGATGCTCCGGATCGGCGTCGTCGACGCGTTCGTCGCCGAGTCCGCCGGCATCGGCTCGCCCAAGCCGCCGAACCTGGGCCGGATCGTCGACCTCAACCGCGGGCCGTTCCTGGGGACGCTGCCGGCACCCGGAGAGCTCGCGCGCTGCCGTCGGAGGGAGCGCAGCTGCTCGACGTCCGGCCCGTCGCCGAATTCGCCGCCGGGCACCGGCCGGGCGCTTTCAACGTCCCGGTCACCGGAACGAGCTTCTCCACGAAGAGCGGCTTCGTGCTCGACGCGGAGCGAGCCGTGACCGTGGTGGCCGGCTCCGAGGACGAGGCCCGGAGCGCGATCCGAGGGCTCCGCTCCGTCGCGTTCCTCGACATCCCGGGGTACGTCGTCGGGGGAGGCGGCGAGCGACTGGCGACCGTGTCGGCGGACGAGCTCGAGGAGCTCGTCCGCCAGGGCGACATCCTGGTGGTCGACGTCCGAGAGGCCGACGAGGTCGAGCAGGGCACCATCCCCGGCAGCCTGAACGTGCCGTACCGGCTTGCGTGGACGTGCCGAGGACATCCCACGCGACCGCCCGCTCGTGACCGTCTGCGAGACGGGCCCTCGCGCCGCCGTGGCGGCCAGCGTGCTGCTCGCCCGCGGCTACGACGTGCGGCCGGTCGTCGCCGGCGGCGTGGCCGACTGGCTCGCACGCGCACGCGCGCGCGTCGCCCTCCTAGAGCTCGCAGCACGGGTCGCTCACCCCGCCTGCGCGAACGGCTACCGGAGGCGCCGCACCCCGAAACCTGCGTCGTTCAGCGCCTGGACGACGGCCAGTGAGTGATCCTCGTCGCGCGTCTCGAGTGTCAGCTCCACCTCGGTCTCGAGCACGCCGATGCTGCGGCCCTCGCGGTAGTGGGTGACCGCGAGCACGTTGGCGCGCTGGCCCGCGATCACGCCGACGATCTCTGCCAGCTGGCCGGGCCGGTCCGGGATCAGGATCGCGACGACGAGGTAGCGGCCCGACGTCGTGAGGCCGAACCGCGTCACCGACATCAGCGTGGTGGCGTCGATGTTGCCGCCGGCCAGCACGGCGCACACCGGGCCGGTACCCGGCACGAGACCCTCGAGCAGCGCCGCCACCGGCGCCGCGCCGGCACCCTCGACGACGAGCTTCGAGCGCTCGAGCAGCAGCACGATCGCCTGCGAGATCGCCTCGTCGTCGACGACGACGATCTCGTCGAGCAGATCGTGCAGGATCGAGGACGTCAGCTCGCCGGGGTGCTTCACCGCGATCCCGTCGGCGATCGTCGGCCCCGTCGGGGCGAGACCCGCGAGCGGCGCGCACGCAGCGGCCTGCACGCCGACGAGGGAGACGTCCGGCCGCAGCGAGCGCAGCGCGATCGCGACACCGGAGGCCAGGCCGCCGCCGCCGACGGGGATCACGACGGTCGCCGGGCCGGGCGGCAGCTGCTCCGCGAGCTCGAGGCCGAGCGTCCCCTGCCCGGCGATCACGCGCGGGTCCTCGAACGCGTGCACGAAGGTCGCTCCCTGCGCCTCCTCGTAGACGCGTGCGGCCACGTGCGCCTCCTCGAAGCCCTCGCCCGCGAGCTCGCACGCCGCTCCGTAGCCGCGGGCGGCCTCGACCTTCGCCATCGGCGCGTTCTCCGGCACGAAGATCGTCGCGCCGATACCGAAGTGACGTGCCGCCCACGCGAGAGCCTGGCCGTGGTTGCCGGCGCTCGCGGTGACCACCCCTCCCCGCCGCTCGCTCTCCGTGAGCTGCGCGACGGTGTTGAGCGCGCCACGGATCTTGAACGCGCCCGTGAGCTGCAGCGTCTCGGCCTTGAGGCCGACGGTCCGGCCGGTGAGCCGCCCGAACGTGTTCGACGTCAGCAGGGGCGTCTCGCGGACCACCCCGGCGAGCCGCCCGCGCGCGGCCTGGAGGTCAGCGAGCGTCGGGCGTTCCATGTGGTTCCCGTCCGAGCACCTCGTCGACGATCTCCGCGACGGCCGACAGCGGATCCACCTCCCGGCGCTGCACCGCCTCGAGCAGCGCACCGAGCCGCGCGTCCCCAGCGACGGCCTCTTCGAGGTCCGTCTGCGAGCCCGCATCGAGGCGACGGCGAACACCTCGGCCGCGAGGTTCCGGCGCCGCCGCTCCTCGAGCCTGCCGTCGGCGGCAAGACGCTCGCGACGTTCCTCGAGGGCGGCCCAGAGCTCCGGGATGCCCTCCTCGCGCAGCGCCTCGGTCAGCAGGACGGGCGGCCGCCGGTCGATCTCCGGGTCGAGCGCCAGCACGCCGCGAACCTCGCCCAGCATCGTCTTCGCCGCCGGGTGGTCCATCTTGTTGATCGCGATCACGTCGGGGATCTCCATGATCCCCGCCTTCAGCGCCTGCACGGCGTCGCCGGAGCCGGGCATCAGCACGAGCAGCACCGTGTCGGCGATGCCGATCACCTCGACCTCGCTCTGGCCGGTGCCCACCGTCTCGAGGAAGATCGACGTCGTAGCCGGCGGCGTCCAGCAGCAGCACGGTCTGCAGCGCCGCCTCGGCGAGCCCGCCCAGGTGACCGCGGGTGCCCATCGAGCGGATGAACACGCCCGGGTCGAGGAAGTGGTCGGAGAGGCGAATCCGGTCGCCGAGCAAGGCACCCTGCGAGAACGGGCTGGACGGGTCGACGGAGACGACCCCGACGGACCTGCCGAGGCCGCGCACCTCTCGCACGAGCGCCCCGACGAGCGACGACTTGCCGACGCCGGGCGGCCCCGTCACGCCGATCGTGACGGCCTTCCCGGTGCCGGGGTAGAGCTCGCGGACGAGCGCCTCGGCGCCCGGATCGCGGTTCTCCACGAACGAGATCGCGCGCGCCACCGCGCGCCGGTCACCCGCGCGGATGCCGGCGACGAGCTGCTCGTGCGTCCAGGCGCGCCGTGAGCTGGTGGCCACGGAGTGCAACTCTACGGGTCATGCGCCCGTCGAGAGGGCGTCACCGGCCTCCATCTGCTCCCGCCGGGACGACGTCTGCACTCCCCGAGCCGCCGCGCGCCGCTCGGCGAGCACGTCGAACAGAACCCTGGGCGGCGGCTCCTCCGCGAGCTCGGGCTCGGGCTCCGTCTGCAGCCGCCGTGTCATCGCGAGTGCGACGACCGCGCCGCACAGGTAGACGCCGGCCGCGATCCCCCACATGCGGCGGCCGCCGAGCACGTCGGTGAGGAAGCCGGCCGCCGCCATGCCGAGCCCGAGTGTCGCGTAGAACGTGCTGAACAGGACCGCGAGCGCGCGCCCTCTCATCGCGTCGGGAGCACCACGCTGGACGAGCAGCTGGTTGCAGATCAGCGCGAAGCCGTTGCCGAACGTCGCGACCGCCGCGCAGGGCGCCGCCACCCAGATCGACGGCGCCACGGACGCGGCGCCGTAGCCCACCGCCATCAGGGCGATCCCCAGCGGGTAGGCGCGACGCAGCCCGATCGACCCCATCGCGACGGGCGCGAGGAAGCTGCCGAGCGTGAGGCCGGCGCCGGTCGCGCCGACGAGGATGCCGAGGCCGACGTTGCCCGCGCCCAGCGACTCCTTCGCGAACACGACCTCCGGCACGTTGACCGCGGCGTTGCCGAGCAGCACGACGTTCCAGACGACGAGCACGGTGACGAGCGCCTTGGAGGTCCGGACGAGGGCCAGTCCGTCGCGGACGTCGCGCCAGTGGCCCCGCGAGAGCGACTCCTCCGACTGGAGCTTGCGCGCAGGGATCCGTGCCACGAGCAGCGCCGAGACGACGAACGTGACGGCGTTGAGCCAGTACGCCAGGTCGGTGCCCTGTGCCGCGAGAATCGCCCCGCCGATCACCGGTCCGATCATCCACGCCAGGTTCTCGATGCTCGCGAACAGCGAGTTCGCCTCGGTGAGGTCGTCGTCGTCGACGAGGTTCGGCAGCCCCGCGTAGACGGCGGGGCGGAAGAACCCGGTGGCAATGCCGGTGACCCCGGCGAGAGCCACGATCGCAGCGGGCGAGCCGACGAACGGCAGGACACAGAACACCGCAGCGCGGGCGAGGTCTGCGACGATCATCAGGCGCCGGCGCGAGAACCGGTCGATCAGCGGCCCGAGCGTCAGCCCGATCACGACGATCGGCAGGAAGTCCGCGATGAGGAGCAGCGCGAGCCAGCGGCCCGAGCCGGTGCGGTCGAAGATCGAGACCGACAGCACGATCGCGGCGAGGTACGTGCCGGTGGCCGAGCCGGCAGTGGCGAGGAAGAGCAACCGGAACTCGGGTGCTCGGCGAAGCAGGTTCAGGCGGCCGTGCCGGGGCACGGCCCGACGCTACCAGCTGCGCGCGGACAGACAAGGCGTCCGCGAGGGACATGTCCGGGAGGAGCGGAGACGCACGCCCCGCCCGACGCCGGCGCGAGCGGCCGGGTTTACCCGGTGGTGCGGCCGGAGACCTCGAGCTGGTTCTCGGCGTGCTTGATGCGCTGCTCGAGCTGCCAGCGGTCCGCGCTCGACTCGCCGGCCAGGACCTTCTCGAGCTCGGCCCGGGCGGCGGCGAGCTGCGCCTGGGCGCGGCCGTCGTCGATCTCCTTGACGTTGACGGCGTCGTCGACGAGCGCGAGCGCCCTGTCCGTCTCGACCTTGAAGAAGCCGGGGCCGGTCGCGAACTCGAGCACCTCGTTGCCGCCGAGGTGGACGCGCGTCGAGCCCGACTTGAGGGTCGCGATGAGAGGTGCGTGCCGGGCGAGCACGCCGATCTCGCCGGCGGCGCCGGGCACGATCAGCATCTCCGCCTCACCCTCGAAGACGGCGCCGTCGGGCGTGACGAGCGAGATGTCGAACTTCGGGATGCGCGTCCGCCATCTGGCCGTCGGACCTACGCCGCGACCTGCTCGAGCTGGCGTGCCTTCTCGACGGCCTGCTCGATCGTGCCGACCATGTAGAACGCGGCCTCGGGCAGTTCGTCGTGCTTGCCGTCGATGATCTCGGCGAAGCCCTTGATCGTGTCCTCCGTCTTCACGTACTCGCCGGGCGTGCCCGTGAACTGCTCGGCCACGAAGTTCGGCTGGGAGAGGAAACGCTCGATCTTGCGGGCGCGCGAGACGACGAGCTTGTCCTCGTCGGTGAGCTCGTCCATGCCGAGGATGGCGATGATGTCCTGCAGGTCCTTGTAGCGCTGCAGGATGCGCTGCACCGCGGTCGCCGTGGCGTAGTGCTCGTCGGAGACGATGCCGGGCTGGAGCGCGCGCGAGATCGAGTCGAGCGGGTCGACGGCCGGGTAGATGCCCTTCTCCACGATCGCCCGCGACAGCACCGTGGTGGCGTCGAGGTGGGCGAACGTGGCCGCCGGAGCCGGGTCGGTGAGGTCGTCGGCCGGCACGTAGACCGCCTGCACCGAGGTGACCGAGCCCGTGCGCGTCGAGGTGATGCGCTCCTGCAGCTGTCCCATCTCGGTCGCCAGGGTGGGCTGGTAGCCGACGGCGCTCGGCATGCGGCCGAGCAGCGCCGACACCTCGGAGCCCGCCTGGACGAAGCGGAAGATGTTGTCGATGAAGAGGAGCACGTCCTGGCCCTGGTCGCGGAAGAACTCCGCCATCGTCAGGCCGGAGAGCGCCACGCGCAGGCGGGCGCCCGGCGGCTCGTTCATCTGCCCGTACACGAGCGCCGTCTTGTCGATCACGCCCGACTCGCTCATCTCGAGGAAGAGGTCGTTGCCCTCGCGCGTGCGCTCGCCCACGCCGGCGAAGACGGACAGCCCGCCGTGCTGCTTGGCGAGATTGTGGATCAGCTCCATGATCAGCACGGTCTTGCCGACGCCGGCGCCGCCGAACAGACCGACCTTGCCGCCCTTGATGTACGGCGCGATCAGATCGACGACCTTGATGCCGGTCTCGAAGATCTCGACCGTGGGCGAGAGGTCGCGGAACGCGGGCGGCTCGCGATGGATCGACCAGCGCTCCATGTTCTCCGGCTCGGGCTTCTCGTCGACGGCCTGGCCGATCACGTTCCAGATCCGGCCGAGCGTCTTCTCGCCCACGGGCACGGAGATCGGAGCGCCTGTGTCGACGACGTCGGCGCCGCGCGCCAGGCCGTCGGTCGAGTCCATCGCGACTGCGCGCACACGGTCGTCCCCGAGGTGCTGCTGCACCTCTGCGACGAGCGTGAAGCTCGACCCGTCCGGGCGCGGAATCTGGATCTCGACGGCGTTGAGGATCTCGGGCAGGGTGTTCGGGAACACCGCGTCGATCACGACGCCCTTGATCTCGATGATCTGGCCGGTGTTGGCACCGTTGTCGCTGGGCATGAGGCTCCTGGTCGGGGAATTGCGTGGCGTGGCGGGAGCCAGGCCTGCGCGCAGGCGCCGCGCGAGCGCCGACATCCTACCGGAGCGCAGCTCCGAGCGCGACCCGCACCAACCGTCCGCCGGTGCCGCTCGAGCGCCGACGCCACACGGGCGTCGTGGTCGAGCCGTCAGCAGCGTGCCGTGACCTGGTTTGCCAGCACGGCCTACGGTACCCGGACGGGGCGCTGCTTCGGTTCGTTACAGCGGCTGCGGCCCGGGCCGCTGCCGACCCGTGGGGCCGCCGACGTCTCGCTCAGAGCGCAGCGCGACGAAAGACGCGAAGCTCCGCCGGCTCCGCGTCGGCCGCGGCCAGCGTCTGCCTCGTCGATCAGGAGCGGCTGCACGGGGACGGTGCCGACGATGTCGTTGGACGACCACGATCCCACCGTGAAGGCGAGCAGCCCGACGGCGGCGACGGCGGCGAGCCGGCCGGCGGCGGACGTGACGGGGAGGCGGTGGCGGAGGCTCCGGCGCCGGAGCACGGGAAGCGCGATCTGCGCGGGCGGCGGCTCGAGCGGCGCCGTGCGGATGGCCTCGCTGATCGCCTCGATGTCGACGGCGACCCGCGCACAGCCCGGGCAGCGGTCGAGGTGAGCCTGCAGCAGGCGCACCTCGAGCTGCGAGAGCTCGCCGTCGGGTGCGAGCGCCGCCCACGTGCGGGCGCGCTCGCAAGCGCGTGAGTGTCCTTCGGGAGTCACGTAGGGTAAGACGCCGGTTGCGGCGCAGGGTTAGTGATTAGACCAATTCGAATCGACTATCGATTATTACACCGAGCGCGAGCAGGAGGAAGCCGAGCACGCTGAGCAGCACCGCCATGTTGATCGTCTCCCGGACGTCCTCCGGCGTGGCCCGGCGAAGACCGCGCCCGAGCCGCTCGCGCTCGGCATGGTCGGCGCGGTAGGGGCCGCGGTTCCCGAACAGGAAGCCGCCGAGCACGAGGAACGCCCCCACGCCGTAGAACCCGAGCGAGATCGACCGGTTCGGCGCGGTGCCGGCGAGTGCGGCGATGCACCAGGCCGACGACGAGGACGACAGCGCTGATGCCGCCGAGGAGGGCGAGAAAACGGCGCGCCGCCGCGGCGAGGACGTCAGGTCGCAACGACGGCGTCCGCCGGACGGCGGATCTCTTCCACCGTCATCGGCCAGCGCTCGAGCGGGAAGTGGCAGGCGGCCTCGTGGCCGTCGCCGAAGCTGCGGAGCGCCGGCTCGTCGACGTCGCAGGTGCCCATCACGGCACGGGGGCAGCGCGGGTGGAAGCGGCAGCCGGACGGCGGGTTGATCGGGCTCGGCACGTCGCCCTCGAGCACGATCGCCTTGCGGCTGCGCCCGAGGTCCGGGTTCGGGATCGGCACGGCGGAGAGCAGGGCGCCGGTGTACGGGTGCTTCGGCTCGTCGTAGAGCGTCCTGCCTCTCCCGACCTCCGCCACCTTGCCGAGGTACATCACGAGCACGCGGTCGGAGATGTGGCGCACGACGTTGAGGTCGTGGGCGATGAACAGGTAGGTGAGCCCGAACTCGCGCTGCAGGTCCTTCAGCAGGTTGAGGATCTGCGCCTGCACGGAGACGTCGAGCGCGGAGACCGGCTCGTCGCAGATGATCAGCTTCGGGTTCGCGGCGAGCGCCCGGGCGACCCCGATGCGCTGGCGCTGGCCGCCCGAGAACTCGTGCGGGAAGCGGTTGTAGTGCTCGGGGTTGAGGCCGACGATCTCGAGCAGCTCCTGCACCCGGCGCTTGCGCTCGGCGTCCGTGCCGATGCCGTGCACCTCGAGCGGCTCGCCGACGATGAAGCCGACCCGCTTGCGGGCGTTGAGCGACGCGTACGGGTCCTGGAAGACCATCATCATCTCACGGCGCACGGGACGCATCTCCGTGCGCGAGAGCTTCGTGATGTCGAGCCCGTCGAAGATGATCTTGCCGCCCGTCGGGTCGAGCAGGCGGGCGATGCAGCGCGCCATCGTCGACTTGCCGCAGCCGGACTCGCCGACGACGCCGAGCGTCTCGCCGCGGCGCACGGTGAAGCTGACGTCGTCGACGGCCTGCACGGCTGCGACCTGCTTCTGGAACAGGATGCCCTCGCGTGATCGGGAAGTACTTCTGGAGGTGCTCGACGACGAGCAGGTCGTCGCTCATGCCGCCTCCGTCCCGGTGCCGGCGAGGAGCCGCTCCGACTCCCGCGTCTTCGTCGCCTCGTCGAGGAAGCAGGCGTCGCGGTGATCGGCCGAGTGCGGCGACGGCCGGAAGCTCCGGCATCTCGACGCGGCAGCGGTTCATCGTGTACGAGCAGCGCGGGTTGAAGCGGCAGCCGGCCGGCGGGTTGAGCAAGCGACGGCGGCTGTCCCGGCACCTGCACGAGCCGCTCGGTCTCGAGGTCCATGCGCGGCAGCGAGCCGAGCAGGCCCCACGTGTACGGATGGCGCGGCGCCGAGTAGATCTGGCGGACGGGCGCCTCCTCGATCACCCGGCCCGCGTACATGACGACCACGTCGTCGGCGATCTCGGCGACCACCCCGAGGTCGTGCGTGATCATGATGATCGCCGTGCCGTGCTCCTCCTGCAGCTCGCGCATCAGCTCGAGGATCTGCGCCTGCGTCGTCACGTCGAGCGCCGTCGTCGGCTCGTCCGCGATCAGCAGGTCGGGGTCGTTGATGAGCGCCATCGCGATCATCACGCGCTGCCGCATGCCGCCGGAGAACTGGTGCGGATAGTCGTCGATCCTCTTCTCGGCCCGCGGAATGCCGACCTCCTTGAGCGCGTGCACGCGCCCGGTCGCGCGCCTCCCGCTTGGAGATGTCGTTGTGGAGCAGCACCGCCTCCACGAGCTGCCAGCCGATCGACTTGACCGGGTTCAGCGACGTCATCGGGTCCTGGAAGATCATCGCGATCTTCTCGCCGCGCAGCTCGCGCAGACGCGCCGGGCTCGCTGCGAGCAGGTCCTCGCCCGTCGAACACCGCCTCGCCGCTCGAGGTGGCGTTGCGCGGGTTGTTCAGGCCCATGATCGTCAGCGACGTGACGCTCTTGCCGCAGCCGGACTCGCCGACGATGCCGAGCGTCTGGTTGCGGTCGACCGTGAACGAGACGCCGTCGACCGCACGGACGATGCCGTCGTCCGTCTTGAAGCTGGTGCGAAGATCGCGAACCTCGAGAAGCGCCATCAGTTGAGGCGGATCCTCGGGTCGAACCAGGCGTACACGATGTCGACGATCAGGTTGAAGATGATGATGCAGATCGTCGCGAACACGGTGATGCCGAGGATCACGGGCAGGTCGAAGTTCTCGTAGCTGACGAGGATCTGCCGGCCGAGCCCCGGCAGGCTGTAGATCGACTCGGTGAAGATGGCGCCGCCGAGGGCGAGCCCGATGTCCATGCCCAGGATCGTGATCACGGGGAGCAGGCTGTTACGCAGGATGTGGTTGCGCATCACCTGCCCTTCGGGCGCGCCCTTCGCGCGCGCGGTGCGCACGTAGTCCTCGTTCATCGTCTCCATCACGTTGGCCCGGATCAGGCGCACGTAGAGGGCGGCGAACAGGATCATGAACGTCAACCACGGCAGGATCAGGTGGTAGGCCCACTGCACCGGTCCGCCGCACTCGGCCCCGAGCGACGGGTTGAGGAAGTCGCAGTACCCGGTGATCGGCGTGATGCCCCACTTGTAGCCGAAGAAGTACGCGAAGATGAGGCCGATCCAGACCGGGTGCGCCGAGACGCCGACGAGCACGAAGACCATCGCCGCCCGATCTAGCAGCGATCGCGGCTTGAGCGCGGAGAGGATCCCGATGGGCAGCGAGATCATCAGCCAGAAGATCGCGCCGCCGACCACGAGCGAGGCCGTCACGGGCGCGGCCGCGAGCACGATGTCGTTCACGTCACGCCGGTTGACGAACGACTCGCCGAGCGACTGGTCGACGACGAGCTGCTTGAGGAAGAGCCCGTACTGCTTCCACAGCGGGTCGTTCAGGTGCAGCTTGTCGGCCACCTCCTCCACCTGCTGCGGGCGTGGCGCCCTGCCCGGCAGCGAGACGCGCCGGATCGGCGGGCGTGACGAAGAAGATGACGTACGTGACGACCGTCACCGCGAGGAACAGGAAGACCGCCCAGAGGAGGCGTCTGACGAGGTAGCGGGCCATCGGGGCTGGAGTGTATAGCGAGTCGGCGGCGGAGTGAAAGACGGCGGGGCGGGACGGGCCTAGGCCCGTCCCGCCCCGCCGGGCGTGCTGTCCTCGCTACTTCTTGATCGCGAGGGCGTTGATGATCGCGTGGCCGTACACGGGCTGGTAGATGAAGTTCTCCGTGTTCGGGCTGATGAAGTCACGCGAGGTGTAGTTGAAGATCGGCGCCCACGGGGCGTCGTTCTTCATGATGTCCACGTCGAGCTTGCCGTACGCCTTGTAGCGCGCCTGGCCGGTCAGCTTGGCAGCCGCCTTCATGGCCGCGTTGTACTTCGGCGCTGTTGTAGTAGGCGTAGTTGCGTGTTGTTCGCGTCCTGGATCGTGGTGCCGTCGAGCAGCACGTTGATGAAGTCGAACGGATCGAAGTAGTCCGCGATCCAGCCGGCCGTGTAGATGTCGATGTCGTTGCCCTTCGTGCCCATCGTCTTGATGGCGACACCGAACGGCTGCGGCTTCAGGTTGACCTTGAAGCCCGCCTGCTCGAGGTTGTACTTCGCGATCTGCGCGTAGTTGACCGCTGCCGCCGTGGTGGTGTGCATCAGGTTGATCTCACCGCCGCCGCCGTAGATCTGACTTCGCCTTCGTCGGGTTCGCGCCCGCGATCGGGTACAGGTTCGCCGGCAGGTAGCCCGGGAGTGCGGGCGGCAGGATCTGGTCGGTGCGCTTGCCGCCGAACGCGCCACGCGTGCGCAGCAGCGCCGGCCGGTCGATCGCATAGTTGACCGCCTTGCGGGCTGCCACGTTCTTGAACACCGGCCGTGTCGTTGTTCAGCACGAGGTAGCCGACACCGACCAGCGGGTTCACGAAGTAGCGGCCCTTGTTGACGCCGAACTCCTCCGCCAGCGGACCGTTCTGCACCGCCGGCACGCCGCCGAGGTCGTGGTTGGCCTGGCCGGACTTGACCTGCAGCAGGCTCTGGTTCTGGTCCGTGTTCGTCGTGATCACGATCCGGTCCGCATTCGCCGGCCGGTTGCCCTTGTAGAACGAGTTGCGCTCCAGCACGACCGAACGGCCGGGCTCACGCGACACGATCTTGTACGGGCCGCCCGACGCATACACGTCGATGCCCTTGGCGTTGATGGGCATGTTCGGCTTCACCGCCGCGAAGAACGGCATCGAGAGCTGCGCGATGAAGGTCGGGTCGGCTGGATCAGCTTGATCGTCAGCTTCTGACCCTTCGCCGTCACACCCGAGACACCGCTCGCCTTCTTCTCGTTGAACGCCTGGCAGCCCGCGATGTTCGTCGCGAACGCAATCGCCGGCGAGCCCTGATCGGGATGGCAGACCCGATAGATCGAGCGCGCAAACGCGGCGGCCGTGATGTTCGAGCCGTCGCTGAACTTCAGGCCCGACTTCACGGTCCAGGTGTAGGTCTTGCCGTCCTTGGAGACGAACCGGGAAGCCCGTCGCCGCTTCCGGCACGAGCTGGTTGCCGCCCGCCGACGCCGGCTTGTCCGGATAGTTCAGGAGCTGGGTGTTGACGGCATAGATCGTCGCCCACCCGATCGAGTCGTACGACAGCGCCGGATCGAGATACTCGTAGTCGGTCGTCGACACGTTGAGGCGCAGCGTGCCGCCCTTCGTGACCTGCGACGTCGAGGCGCTCGTCGAGCTGGACGTGCCGGCGAATGCCGCCGCCACGATCAGGCTTGCCCCGACGGCCGTAAGGCCGAGGGCGAGCAAGAGCCTTCTATACATCGGACTCCTTCCGTTGTTCTGTGAGGCCGATCCGCACCGGCTGCTCACATGTTGGATTCCACCGCTGCGTAGGACGCATCGATGGCTGCTTTGTTAGTGGGGAGACAGGAGGATCAGGTTGTGTGACGCGGGTCGAACGCGTCCCGCAGGCCGTCGCCGAGCAGGTTGAAGGCGAGCGTCGTCAACAGGATCATCAGCCCGGGCCAGACCATCAGCCACGGCTGGGTCAGGTAGTAGTCGGGCCCTGCCGAGAGCAGGTTGCCCCAGCTCGCCGTCGGCGCCTGGATGCCGAGGCCGAGGAACGAGAGGCCGGCCTCGGCGACGATGTTGCTGGCCACGATCAGCGTCGAGTAGACGATGATCGGGGCGACGAGGTGCGGCAGCAGGTGCGAGCGCATGATGCGCCAGTCGCCTGCACCCGTCATCCGCGCCGCCTCGATGAACTCCTTCTCGCGCAGCGACAGCACCTGGCCGCGGATGATGCGCGCCGGATAGAACCAGCCGAAGAGCCCGAAGATCAGCGTCAGCGTGAACACCCCGGGCGCGAGAAAGCCGAACGTGATCTTGTTCAGCTCCGTGCCGACGGTGGCGGCCACGGCGATGATGAACAGGAGCACCGGGAACGCCATCGCGATCTCCGTCATGCGGGAGATGACGGTGTCGACGGTGCCGCGGAAGTAGCCGGCGAGCAGGCCCAGCAGGACGCCGACGGAGACGGCGAACAGGGTGGCGAGCACCGCCACCTCGAGCGACGTCTGCGCGCCGTAGAGGATGCGCAGGAACATGTCGCGACCGAGCTGCCCGTCGGCGCCGAGGATGAAGAACGTGTCGTCGAAGCCCTCCGTGCTGACCGCCGTCGGGAACTGCGCCGTGCTGACCGACGTCAGCGGGCCGACGGGCTGCAGCGTGTTCATGTCGACGCCGTTCGCGAAGATCTCGTTCGGCCCGTGGCCGAGCACCTTGGCGGCGATCGGGCCGCCGACGAAGGCGGCGAGCAGGAGCGTGATGATGAAGACGCCGCCCATGATGGCGACGCGGTCCTGCTTGAAGCGCAGCCACACCTGCTCCCAGTAGCCGCGCGCCTTGACCTCGACGACGCCACCGGTGTCGACAACGATCGTGCCGCCGTCGCCGCCCGCACCCGCGAGCTCGGGAGCCTCCGTGTCCGTCCTCATCGCGCGAGGAGGATAGCGGACAGATCGGAAAAGGTCACGTTCTGGTTAGACGCCCGGGCGGCGGCTTGGTTAGGCGCGTCGAAGGGCGAGGCATGGCCTCGCCCCTACGACAACGCCTCGGCGCCGGCGACGACCTCGAGGATCTCCTGCGTGATCTCCGCCTGGCGCGCACGGTTCATCTGCAGCGTGAGGCGGTCGATCAGCTCACCCGCGTTCTTCGAGGCGTTGCGCATCGCCGTCATGCGCGCGCCCTGTTCCGACGCCGTCGACTCGAGCAGGGCGCGGTACACCTGCGTCTCGACGTACACGGGCAGCAGCCGCTGCAGGATCTCCTCGGGCTCGGGCTCGAAGATGAAGTCGCCGCGGAACACGTCGTCGCGGCGCTCCTCCTCGTCGGTCTCGAGCACGTCTGCCGAGATCGGGAGGATATCCCGGTCGGTCACGGTCTGCGTCAGCGCGGACACGAAGGTGTTGTAGACCAGCACCACGCGGTCGGCGTCGCCGGCGACGAAGAGCTCCGAGACGCGGTGCGCGATCGCCTGCGCGTCCGCGTAGGCCGGCTGGTCCGTGAAGCCGGCGTACGCCCCGTCCTGCTCGCGGCCGCGAAACGTGAGCGTCGAACGCCCCTTCTTCCCCACCGCGACCCAGCGCACGCGCTTGCCCTCCGCCTGGAGCTCCCGTTCGAGCGCAAACGCACGGCGCAGCACCTGGGCGTTGAACGCCCCTGCGAGGCCGCGGTCGCCCGTGAGCGGAACGAGCAGCACCGTCTCGATCGTCTCGCGCTGCTGCAGCAGCGGCAGGCCTCGCACCGTCGAGGCGGCACGGCCGACACCGGCGACGAGCTCGTGCATCGTGTCGGCGTACGGCCGCATCAACTCGATGCGCGTCTGGGCCCGGCGCAGCTTCGCCGCGGCGACGAGCTCCATCGCCCGGGTGATCTTGCGGGTGTTCTTGACGGACCGGATCCGCCGCTTGAAGTCCTGGGTCGAAGCCACCGGTTACCCCGCGAGACCCTTCTCTTCCTCGACGGCGAAGGATTCGCGGAACTTCTTCAACGTCTCGTTCAGCGTCGCGACCGTCTCGTCGGTGAGGTCGTTCGACTCGCGAATCGCCGGATAGACCGTTCCCTCGGCTCGCAGCGTCTCGCGCAGCTGGGACTGGAACCGCGGTACCTGGCCGACCGGCACGCCGTCCAGGTAGCCGTGGATGCCGGCGAAGATCGCCACGACCTGCTCCTCGAAGGGCCACGGCTCGTACTGCGGCTGGTTGAGCGTCGCCACCATCTGCTCACCGCGCGCGAGCGCCTGCTGGGTGGCAGGATCGAGCTCCGAGCCGAACTGCGCGAACGCCTCCAGCTCGCGGAACTGCGCGAGATCGAGCCGCAGGCGTCCGGCCACCTTCTTCATCGCCTTCGTCTGCGCATTCCCTCCCACCCGGGAGACCGAGATGCCGACGTTGATCGCCGGCCGCACGCCCGAGAAGAACAGGTCGGACTCGAGGAAGATCTGGCCGTCGGTGATCGAGATCACGTTGGTCGGGATGTAGGCGGACACGTCGCCGGCCTGCGTCTCGATGATCGGGAGGGCGGTGAGCGAGCCGCCGCCGAGCTCGTCGTTCAGCTTGCAGGCGCGCTCGAGCAGGCGCGAGTGCAGGTAGAAGACGTCGCCGGGAAACGCCTCACGACCCGGCGGCCGGCGCAGGAGCAGCGACAGCTGCCGGTACGAGTCGGCGTGCTTGGAGAGGTCGTCGTAGATGACGAGGGCGTGCTTGCCGCTGTAGAGGAAGTACTCGCCCATCGCGGCGCCGGCGAACGGTGCCATCCACTTGATCGGAGCGGCCTCCTGCGCGGGAGCCGAGATGATGACGGTGTAGTCCATCGCGCCCTCGTCCCGCAGGCGCTCGTAGACCTGCGCCACCGTCGAGGCCTTCTGGCCGACGGCGACGTAGATGCAGATCACGTCGCCGCCCTTCTGGTTGATGATCGTGTCGATCGCGACCGCGGTCTTGCCGGTGCCGCGATCGCCGATGATCAGCTCGCGCTGACCGCGGCCGACCGGGATCATCGAGTCGATCGCCTTGAGGCCCGTCTGCAGCGGCTCCTTCACCGGCTGGCGCTGCACGACGCCCGGCGCCTTGAACTCGAGCGGGCGGGTGGCGGTCGCCTCGATCGGCCCTTGCCCGTCGAGCGGGGTGCCGAGCGGGTCGACGACGCGCCCGAGCAGCGCCTCGCCCACGGGGACGTTCATGACGGCGCCGGTGCGGCGGACGGGCTCACCCTCCTTCACGTGCTGCCACTGGCCGAAGAGCGCCACGCCGACGTTGTCCTCCTCGAGGTTGAACGCGATGCCGACCACGCCGTGCTCGAACTCGAGCCGCTCCAGCGAGACGCAGTTCTCGAGGCCGTGCACCCGGGCGATGCCGTCCCCGACCTGCAGCACCGTGCCGACCTCGGAGAGGTCGGTCTCGACGTCGTATTGCTCGATCCGCTGCCGCAGGATCGAGGTGATCTCCTCTGGCCGTAGCTTCACATCAGCTCCTGTTCTGGTTCCACCGTCAGTGTCGAAATCATCGGTCTCGAGGTCGTCATGTGACCGTCAGCCGCACGCACGTGCGACGGCTCGCGTTGCCCGCGCGATCGAACGCGGCTGCGCAGATGCGCAACGTCCCCTTCGCGGATCGCGGCACGCGCCACGAGACGACCTTCGCCGTGCCGTCCGCACGCACGGCGACCCCGTTCATCCGCGTGATCGCCTTCGCGCCCTTGAGCATGCTCACGTCGACGCTCGTGCGGCTGCCGTCGCGGGCGGCGAGCGTCAGCTTCAGCTTCGTACCGACCGCAGCCCGAGACGGTGAGCGGAAGCGCAGCGTGGGAGCAGCCGTGTCGACGTCCTCGCCGCTCCCGGACGAGAACGTCAGGCGCTCCTTCAGGTCGCCGCACCACTTCGTCGTGATGCCGCCGTCCTCGTCGTACTTGCCGAGGAAGAAGCCGTCCGAGATCATGCGCACGACGAAGCTCCCCGAGCGAAAATCCTCGCGTCCGTTGAAGCGCCCCACGAGCTCCTTCGTGTCCTCGCCGCGCGTGCAGGCGATCAGGTCGCCGCCCTCCATGTAGTGCCCACGGAAGAAGCGCGTGCGGCCGTCGTCGGGACAACCGGTGAACGCCTGCCCACCGAAGTTCTTGCCGATCACCGCGATCCCGTCCTCGTACCGGATCGGCTTCCACGTCAGGGTGCCGAGCGGAGTCTCTGTGCCGTCGTCGTTCATCAGCTGCGCCGGCCAGATGCCGCTCCAGATGTCCGGCAGGCCTGCGTCGCTCGGCGTCACTGCTCCGCCGCCGGCGGCGGCAGGCACAATGACACCCGTGACCGCCACCGCCAGCAGCGCGAGCAGGACGCGACGCCGGCTCGCGGCGTTCGTCGCCGTGGCGGCGCTCGCCGCATTCGCGGCCGGCTGCGGCGACGACGGCTCGCCGAGCGCCGGCGAAACGACGGCGGGTGACTCGGTGGCTGCGTCCATCGAACAGGCACTGTACGAGAAGGGGGACACGCAGGAGGTTGCCTGCGAGGGCCTCGGCGCGGTCGACGTCGCGGGGGTCTCGCGCGAGATCGCACGCTGCGCGTTCACCGAGGAGAAGGACGGTGCCGGTGAGATGCGCCCGAAGGCCGGCTGCTTCGTGCTCGAGAACGGCGCCGCGCTCGACGTCACGATGGACGTGCCCGCTGACGTGAGCTGCGTCACGCCGGGCTGACCAGCCCCTGGCGCAGCCGCTCGATGCGGCCACGCACGCTCGCGTCGACGCGCAGGGATCCCGCCTGCAGCACCATGCCGCCGATCAGCCCGGGATCGACCCGGCGGACGGCCTCGACCGAGCGGCCGGACGCCTGCTCGATCTGGGACACGATCGCCGCCGCCTCGTCGTCGGAGAGCTCGAACGCCGTCGTCAGCTCGACGGCGATGCGGCCTTGGGCACGGTCGACGAGCGCCTGGAACTCGTCGCGGATGCCGGCGACCTGGCCCGCGCGGCCCTTCTGCGCGATCAGGCGCAGGAAGTTGCGGACGAGCTCGTCGGCGCCCGCGGAGATCTCCTCGAGCACCCCCGCTTTCGCCACGGGGTCGACCTGCGGGTTGGAGAGGAACGCCGCCAGCTCGGACGAGCTCTCGACGGCGTCGGCAAACGCGGCCAGGTCACCCTGCACGGCCTCGACCCGGTCCTGCTCCTGCGCGGCCTGGAAGAGGGCGCGCGCATACATGCGCTCGGCGACGGCCACGGGCCTGCTAGCTCCTCCCCCGCTCCAGCGCCGAGAAGTCGAGTCCCTCGATCGCCTCGTCGATCAGGCGCCGCTGGTCGGCGCCGTCGAGCACCTTGCCGACGACGCGCTGCGTCGCCTCGAGCGTGAGGTCGGCGACCTCGCCACGGATCTGGTCGATGGCGCGGGCGGTCTCGGCATCGATCTGCTTGCGCGTGTCTTCCAGACGGCGCTGCCGCTCGATCTCGGCCTCCTCCTTCACCCTGGCGATCTGGGCGTCCGCCACCTTGCGCGCCTCCGCCAGGATCTCGGCCGACTCGCTGCGCGCCTGCGCGAGAATGGCACGGTTCTGCTCGAGCAGCTCCCGCGCCTCGACGCGGGCGTTGTCCGCCTCGTCGATCGCTTCCCGGATGCGGTCACGGCGGGCTTCGATCGTCTTCTGGATCGGCCCGAACGCGTACTTTCTCAGCACGAAGAACGTGATCGCGAACGCGATCAGCGTCCAGATCATGAGGCCGGGAACGACCTTGATCAGGTCGTTGCTCGACTCGGCTGCGAGAACGTCCAGCATCGGCTCAGATCAGGACGTAGGCGAGGAGGCCGCCGATGAGGCCGTAGAACACGACCGCCTCGGTCAGCGCGAAGCCGAGCCACTGGATGCCCTGCAGCTCGCCGCGGAGCTCCGGCTGGCGGGCGACGGCCTGGATCATCGAGCCGAAGATGTTGCCGATGCCGATGCCGGCGCCGAGCGAGCCGAGGCCGATGCCGAGCGCGAGCGCGATCGCCTTGCCCGCGTCGGCGACGTCGCCGGTGGTCTCGGCGAGGAAGAGGAAGGACGACAGCATGGTGAAGAGATCCTCCTTAGTGCTCCGGCTCGATGGCCGAGCCGATGTAGATGGCGGACAGTGCGGCGAAGATGTAGGCCTGGATGGAGACGACGATCACGACCTCGAACAGGTAGAAGGCCGCGGCGGCCGGGACCGCGATCGCGGCGAGGAAGACGTTGCCGATGATGAAGATGAGACCGAGGAACGTCAGGATCAGCATGTGCCCCGCCAGCATGTTCGCGTAGAGGCGGACGGAGAGGCTGATCAGGCGCATGAACTGGCCGAGGATCTCGAGCGGCACGATGAGGGGGTACATCGCCTTCGGGACGTCGGGGATCCAGCTCTTGAAGTACTTGACCACCCCGTTGGCGCGGATGCCCTCGACGTGGGTGAACACGAACGTCATCAGCGCGAGCGCAAGCGTGACCGAGAGCGTCGAGGTGGCCGCGAACAGCGCCAGCGTCGGCAGCTCGACGCCGCCGATGTCCACCTTCTCGTCGGAGAGCGGCAGCGGGACGAAGCCGAGCATGTTGACGACCCAGATGAAGATCATCAGCGTGGCGACGTACGGGAACCACCGGCCGATCGCCTTCGTCGGCAGCCCCTGCTCGGCCACCTGCACCTGCGCCACCTCGTAGATCGTCTCGCCGAGCGCCTGCTTGTTCGACGGGTCGGAGCCGACCTTGACGCGCATGAACACGATCCCGATCAGGCACGACAGGAGCGCGCCGAGCAGGAGGTAGGCGACGGCCTTGTTGATCGAGAGATCGAGCGGCCCGAGGTGGATCGGCACCCATTCGTGCAGGGTCCACTCCGAGGCGGGGTTGAACTTCTCCTCCTCCCCGCCTGTCTCCGACGCCGCGAGCGCGATTGCGGGCAGGGCGAGGAACAGGGCGACTGCGAGCCCGAGCACCCGCTTCATGCCTTCGCCTCCGAGCCGAAGAACGTGATCAGCGAGACGGCGAGCTCGAGCGTGTAGGCGAGCGCATAGAGCAGCGCGGCGGCGAGGCCGATGCTCGAGTCGGCGACGGTGACCGCCACCAGCGGAATCCCCACGATGAATGCTCTGAAGCTCATGCCGATACCCCTCACGCCGGACGCGGCGAGGTTACCCGCATCGAGCGGGAGCCGCGTCAGTAGCAGCGCGAGCGCCTGGGCGCCGGTCCACAGCACCGCAGCGAGCGCCCAGCCGCGCAGCGGCCAGCCGGCGATCGCGAACACGGGCAGGGCGAGCAGGATCAGGCCGCTGCCCGCAAGCGCCGGGGCGAGCCGCGCGGGCACCGGGCGCGGCGTCGCGAACAGGCTCGAGCTCACGCGGCGCCACCCGTGTACGTCTTGTAGACGACGAGGATCGAGAGCGGGATGCCGGCGATGGCGCCGGCCAGGAGGCCGAGGCCCCACGAGCCGGCGACGGCGCCCACCCCCGCTCCGATGCCCATGCAGGCGCCCGTCGTCCCGAGCAGGAGACCCGAGGCGGTGGCGAGAGAATGCGGCGTCGCAGGCGGTTGGGCCATCCCGAAGCGGAGCTTACCATGCCGCTTGTGACAGGCGATCACGGCTCTTGAAGCCGAAATCCACTAGTTTTGTCACATGCGCGAGCGACTCGTGCTCGTCCACGGCAGCGTCATGGGCGGCCGGCCGACGTGGAGTGCGCAGCGGGCGCTGAACGACCGCTTCGACGTCGTCGTGCTGGAACGGCCGGGGTTCCCGCCCAACCCACCGGTCGCTCGCGTGGACTTCGACGAGGACGCCGTGCTCGTGGCCGGCGAGCTCGGCGACGGCGCGCACCTCGTCGGCCACTCCTACGGCG
This sequence comes from uncultured Gaiellaceae bacterium, assembly GCA_963787085.1. GTDB lineage: Bacteria > Actinomycetota > Thermoleophilia > Gaiellales > Gaiellaceae > Gaiella. Next base: position 381,567 of record CAWBBO010000006.1, read on the forward strand.
GCGTGGTCTGCCTGCTCGCGGCCGCCTTGCGGCCGGACGCGGTGCGGTCCCTCACCGTGATCGAGCCGCCGGCCACCCGGGTCGCCCGCGGGAACCCGACGGCGGACGAGTTCACGCGCCTCGGCGTCGAATGGTGGGAGACCGGCCCGCGGGACGACCCGGAGGCGTTCCTGCGCGGCTTCCTCGGCTACATCGGCTCGCCGTTCGATCCTCCCTCCCCCTTGCCGCCGGAGCTCGAGCAGGGCGCCCGCACGCTGATCGCCGAGCGCGGCCCCTGGGAGGCTGAGATCCCGCTCGACGCGCTGGCAGCCGCCTCCTTCCCCACGCTCGTCGTCTCCGGCGGCCACCATGCCGCGTTCGACGCCGTCTGCGACGTGCTCGTCGAGCGCCTCGGCGCCGAGCACCGTGTCCTGCCGGGCTACGGCCACGCGGCGCAGCGGCATCCGGCCTTCAACGACGTGCTGGCCGACTTCGTCGAGCGCGCCGCCCGTCTACCCACTCCGCCCGCCTCCACCTGACATCCAGCCTGTTCATTCCCGGCAGCCGTTCGGCAGCGTTGTGCCCGCGGTTGCGGGTCGTCCCGCGCCCAGGGGACGCTGGAACCCTTGTGACACTGTGTCACAAGGGTTGATCTCAGGCGCTGCGCCGCGCTGACTCTTCTGCGGCCGACGTCTCCTCGCGCTCCTGCAGGCGACGGGCTCGGACGCGCGGGTTCGCGAGCTTGACGATCTCCAGCAGATAGACGATGTAGACCGAGAACGCGAGCGCGGCGAGGGCGATCGCCGCCACGACGACCGTCTCGGCGACGTGCCACTCGCCGCCCTCGCGGAACGGGACGAAGCGCGTTGCGAGCGCTGCGGCTCCGAGCGTTGCCGTCCACGCCCACATGGTCAGGGCGGCCCGGCGCTGCGAGAAGCCGATGTCGACGAACCGGTGGTGCAGGTGGCTCCGGTCGGCACCGCTGATCGGCCGGCGGTACTTGAGCCGCTTCGCGACGACGAACGACGTATCGATGATCGGCACCGCCAGCACGAGCAACGGCAGGAAGAGGACGACGGTCGACGCCGTCTTCAGCAGCCCCACCACCGAGATGGACGCAAGCGTGAAGCCGAGCACGAGCGCGCCGGAGTCGCCCATGAAGATGCGCGCCGGGAAGAAGTTGTGCCGCAGGAACCCGACGCAGGCCCCGGCGACGACCGCCGACAGGATCGCCGCGTCCGGCTTGCCGAGCGAGAGCGAGATCACCGCGAACGTGACGCCCGAGATGGCGCACACCCCCGAGGCGAGACCGTCCAGGCCGTCGAGGAAGTTGACCATGTTCATCACGGCCACGATCCAGAAGATCGTCAACGGCACGCCGACGCCGGCCGGGAGGTCGACGGCGCCGAGGAACGGGAAGGTGAAGTGGTCGACCCACACGCCGAACGCCGTCGGGATCGCCGCCGCCAGGACCTGGCCCGCGAGCTTCGACGCCGGCGGGAGGCCGCGGAAGTCGTCGACCGCGCCGACGACGCACGCGACGGCGGCGCCCAGCAGGATCCCCCGCATCTCGCCCGAGAGGTCGAGGAACGCGAGCGACGGCACGACGATGCCGAGGAAGATGGCGAGCCCGCCGAGCCGCGGGATAGGACGGCGGTTGAGCCGCCGGGCGTCGGGCTCGTCGACGACGCCGAGCAGGCGCGCCATGCCGCCCACGGCCGGCGTGAGCAGCACGACCACGAAGAGCGCGATCGCCGCCCCGTACAGGACTTCCGGGGTTCCGCGAAGCTCGTCGAGCATGGAGGACTACTTCGTGCCGTACAGCCGGTCGCCTGCGTCCCCGAGACCGGGGACGATGAAGCCCTTCTCGTTCAGCGCCGTGTCGATGGAAGCGACGACGATCGACACGTCCGGATGCTCCCGATGGATGCGCTCGATGCCCTCGGGCGCGGCGATCAGCGCGATCAGGCGCACCGAGGTGGCGCCGGCGTGCTTGACGATCGTGACCGCGGCGGCGGTGGAGTTGCCGGTCGCGAGCATGGGGTCGAGCAGGATCACGTCGCGATCGGAGATGTCGTTCGGAAGCTTGACGAAGTACTCGACCGCCTGCAGGGTCTCCTCGTTCCGGTAGAGCCCGATGAACCCCACCCGCGCACCCGGGATGAGCGAGAGCACGCCGTCGAGCATGCCCATGCCCGCACGGAGGATCGGGCAGACGGCCACCTTCTTGCCCGAGATCCGCTCGGCCGAGGTCCACTCCAGGGGAGTCTCGATCTCGACCGTCTCGGTCGCGAGCTCCTTGGTCGCCTCGTAGGTGAGGAGCAGCGTCAGCTCGTTGACGAGCTGACGGAACATGTGCGTCGTCGTCGTGACATCGCGCAGCAGCCCCAGCTTGTGCTCGACGAGAGGATGGTCGACCTCGACGACGTCGCCCGCTCACGCGCGGTACTCCGCGTACCCGCCGAAGCCCGGGTACAGCGGCCGCGCCTCGCAGAGCGCCGTGCTGCGTGCGGCGAGAGCAGGCACGTCCGCCCCGTCGGCGAGCGCACCCACGATGATACGCCCAACCTCGCGAAAGTCCGCCTCGTCGAAGCCGCGCATCGTGCCCGCGGGGGTGCCGATGCGGACGCCCGACGCCACGGTGGGAGGGCGCTCGTCGAAGGGAACGGTGTTCCTGTTCGTGGTCAGCCTGACGGCGTGCAGGCGCTCCTCGGCGTCCTTGCCGCTCCACTCCGTGCGGCGCAGGTCGAGCTGGAGCAGATGCGTGTCGGTCCCCCCCGTCAGCACGTCGAGGCCGCCCGCCATGATCTCCTCGGCGAGCGCGTCGGCGTTCGCGCGCACCTGCCGCTGGTACTCGCGGAACGCCTCGGTCGCGGCAACGCGGAAGCACGTCGCCTTCGCCGCGATCACGTGCTCGAGCGGGCCCCCCTGCAGCCCTGGGAAGACGGCGCGGTCGATCGCCTGAGCGTGCTCCTCGCGGCAGAGCACGAACCCGGAGCGAGGGCCGGCGAGCGTCTTGTGCGTCGTCGAGGTGACGACGTCGCAGTGCTCCACCGGGTTTGGATGCAGGCCGGCGGCGACGAGACCTGCGAAGTGCGCCATGTCGCACCAGAGCAGCGCCCCCACCTCGTCGGCGATCCTGCGGAACTCCCACGACTCCACCGTGCGCGGATAGGCCGAGCCGCCGCACACGATCAGCTTGGGCCGGTGCTCTTTCGCGAGTGCCAGCACCTCGTCGTAGTCGACCATGTTCGTCGTGCGCGAGACGCCGTAGTGGACGATCGTGTACAGGCGCCCCGAGAAGTTGACCTTGAGCCCGTGCGTGAGGTGACCGCCGTGGTCGAGGCGCAGCGAGAGGACCGTGTCGCCCGGCTGCAGCAACCCGAGATAGACGGCCATGTTCGCGGGCGCCCCGGCGTGCGGCTGGACGTTGACATGCTCTGCGCCGAAGAGGGCCTTCGCCCGGTCGATGGCGAGCTGCTCGATCTCGTCCACGACCTCGCAGCCGCCGTAGTAGCGCTTGCCCGGATACCCCTCTGCGTACTTGTTCGTCGGCACCGACCCGACCGCCTCGAGCACGGCCGGCCACGTGAAGTTCTCCGACGCGATCAGCTCGATCTGCCCTCGCTGGCGCTCGAGCTCCCGTCCGATCAGGGCGGCGACCTCGGGATCGATCTGTGCCAGGCCCTGCGTGCGGAGCCGGTCGAGCGTCTCGGCGGCGAGTGCCATCGAGAGCGATCGTACAAGAGGTCGAAGAAATCAGCGGAGGGGTGTCTCCCCTGCTCGTTCGCGTTTCTGCCGTCGTGGCGCTCGTCAGCGGTAGCGGCGGCGCTCCACGAGGGCGACGCGGTCGAGCGTGCGATCGAGCGTGCCGGTGTCGACGCCGGCTCCTCCGTCCACCACGTCCGCCCGCGCGTCCAGGGCCAGGATGGTGTCGACGCCGGCGCCGCCGAGCAGCCGGTCGCGCCCGGTGCCACCGACGAGGCGGTCGCGTCCTGCGCCGCCGTGGAGCAGGTCGTTCCCCGAGCGACCGGCCAGCAGGTCGTCGCCCGGACCGCCTCGCAGCACGTCGTTGCCGATGCCGCCGTCGAGGATGTCTGCTCCGGGCCCGCCGTAGACGACGTCGCCGCCGCCGCCGCCGAGGATGCGGTCGTTGCCACCGAGCCCGCAGATCACGTCACGGCCCCGGCCGCCGCGGATCGTCTCCGGCGCCTGTGTGCCGACGATCGTGCAGCGCACGGGCCTACCCGACGGGTCGAGTGGCCGCGACGGCGTCCCGAAGGAGGCGTCGAGACCCACGCTCGTGCCGGCAGAGCTCTGGGCGACGAGCCGGTAGTGCCACCGGACACCGGGGCTGAGGCCCGACAGCAGCGCGCTCGCCTGGACGTCGGCCGTGCCGGCCGCGGTCGCTGCCGGTGTCCGGAAGCCGTACGCGCGGGTGCGCCCGTACTCGAACCACCAGCTGGTGGCCGAGCCGCGAGGGTTGACGGTGCCGTTGACCCGTGCAGAGCCGAGGCTGAGCGAGCCGAGCTCGACGGAGCCGGTGGCGACGACCGGCGCGCCGAGCGTCGAGAATGCGGTGTCCACGCCGCGGGTCGTACCGAGGGCGTTCGTGCCGACGAGCCGGAAATGGTAGGTGGTCCCGGGTGTCAGGCTCGACACGGGGATGGCGACCGTGATCACGCCCGTCCCCGACCCGGCGCTGCGCGACGACGTCCTCGACCCGTACTTCGTGGTCGTGCCGTACTCCACGTAGACGCTCGTGGAGCGGCCGTTCGGATTGACGGTGCCACCGAGGGTGGCGCTCGTCGGGCCGATCGCCGTCGCCGGAGCGGTGACGGTCGTCGGGGGGGCCTTGGTGGTGAAGGTGAGGTCCGCTCCGGTGGACGAGCCCGCGTCGCTCGTCGCGACGATGCGGAAGTGGTAGAGCGTGCCGGACTTGAGCCCGCTCAGCGTCCTCGAGACCGCCGTGGCGCTCGAGCCGGAGCCGGCACTCGCCGTCGAGGTCTTGCCGCCGTACGAGGTCGTCGTGCCGTACTCGAACAGGTAGGAGGTCGAGCGCCCGTTCGGGTCCACGCGTCCGTTCAGCCTGACCGACGTGGCGGCGACGGAGCTTGCGGCGGTCGTCGTCGCGACCGGAGGCTGGGCGGTGACGAACGTGGCGTCCGCGCCGGTCGTCATCCCCGCCGAGCTCGTGGCGACGAGCCTGAAGTGGTAGGTCCTGCCCGCGGTGAGACCCGAGAGCGGCACCGAGACGGCCTTGCTCGTCGCCCCCGAGCCGGCGTCCTGGGCACCTGTCTTGGAGCCGTAGGAGGTCGTCGTGCCGTATTCCACGAACCACGTCGTGGGCTGGCCGTTCGGGTTGACGGTGCCGCCGACGATGGCGCCGCCCGGGCCGACCCCGCTTGCCGTTCCGGTCACGGCGATGGGCGGGGAGGCAGTCGTGAACAGGCCGTCCGCGCCGTTCGTGGTGCCGCCCGAGCTCTTCGCGACGAGCCGGTAGTGGTAGATGGTCGCCGCCGCGAGCCCGGTGAGGCCCTTCGAGACGGAGATGTTGCTGCTGCCGGCACCCGCCGCAGCCGTCGGGGTCGTCGAGCCGTACGAGGTCGTCGTCCCGTACTGGAACCACCAGTCGGTCGCGAGCCCGGCGGGGTTCACGGTGCCGTTGAGCGTCGCAGTCGTACCGCCGACGGCGCTGACGGGACCCGTGATCGCGGTGGGAGCCGCGAGCGTCGCCGCCGTGGCGACGGCGGCGAGCGACAGCAGCAGCACAGCGGTGAGCGTGGCCACCGTCCCCCTCATGACCCTGACGCTACCGCGCTGTCGTAAGCCGCAGATCGTGCGGTCGTAAGGATTTCGTGAGCACGCGGCGCGACCCCGCGCAGCAGCACGACCGGGCCGTGCGGCCGCTCCACCGCGACGGAGGCCGAGAACCCCGGCAGCGGCAGGTCCACGAGCCCGAAGCGCGCCGCCGTCCCGATCGACGCCGGCACGCTCAGGACCTCGGGCGCCTCTGCCGCACCGCTGACTGCGACGAGACGCGGCTCGACCGCGAGCCCTACACCCGCTGCCTTCAGCACCGCCTCCTTGCGTGTCCAGAGGCGCAGGAAGGCGTCGTCGCGCGCCTGCCCGACCAGGCCGTCGAGCGAACGCAGCTCCGAGGCCGTGAGCACGTGCGACGGCAGGCTCAGCCACGGGCCGCGGCCGAGCGGCTCCACGTCCACGCCGACCTCGCGGCCGCAGGCCACCGCGACGAGCAGGAGACCCCCGGCGTGGGCGACGTTGAACCGCACGTCGGCAGGCGACCTGTCGAGGCGCGGCTTGCCGGCGGCGCGCACGGCGGCACTACCGTCGACGATGTCCCCGTAGCGCGCGAGCACACGTGCGACGTCGTCGCCACCGGGAGCGTGCCGCAGGGGCCAGACGTGCACCGCACCGTCAGCGAGCGGTGTCGACGCTCGATCCCGGCTGCAGGGCGGCGTCATGCGACGTCACGGTCGAGCGCCGTGCGAAGCGCATCTGCGAGGTGGTCGACGGCGGGAGGCAGGAAGAGGTGCGCGTGCTCTCCGGCGAACGGGAACGGCCGCACGTCGCGAAGGGCCTGCGTCCACAGCCGCCGGGGCACGCCGGCGGCGTCGTAGTCCTCGCTCGTGAGCAGGGCCGCGGGGACGTCGAGCGGTCGCAGCACGTAGGCGTCGCGCATGACGGCGATCCGCGCGTCGACGCTGACGTTCGCCACGGCCGGCGTCTCACCGCGACGCCGCCCGCGCTCCGCCATCCGCCGCAGCCGCCGCGCCACCACGTGCACGAGCTCCTGCCGCCGCAGCGAGCTCCACAGCCGCCAGGCGTAGAACGACGGGGTGCGCACCGGCTTGAGGCGCGGATCGATCAGCACGACCTGCGTGACGGCCTCCCCGCATTCGCGAAGCTGCCGCGCCATCTCGATCGCAACCGGCCCTCCCGCGCACAGCCCGCCGACGAGGTACGGGCCCGTGGGCTGCGCGAGCCTCACCTCTTCCAGATAGGCGCGCGCCAGCTCTTCGATGCTCCCGTACAGGGGCACCTCGTGCTCGAGACCGCGCGCACGCAGGCCGTAGAACGGACGCCCGTCACCGAGGCGGCGGGCGAGCGCGGCGAACCCGAGCACGTCGCCGTCCACGCCGTGGACGAGGTAGAACGGCGTCCCTTCTCCTCCCTCGCCGATCGGCACAAGCGACGTGTCGCGACGCTCGACGCCGTACTCGATCTCGACGGCGAAGGAAGCGACGGTCGGCGCGCGGACGATGCTGACGAGCGGCAGGTCGTCCCTGCCGGTGAGGTCGCGGATGCGGGCGACTGTCTCCGCCCCGAGGATCGAGTCGCCGCCGAGCGCGAAGAAGTCGTCGTGCACGCCGATCTCCGGCAGGCCGAGCACCTCGCACCACACCCTCGCGACGAGACGCTCGAGGTAGCTTCGGGGCGGAGCAGGCCCGGCGGGCCCGCTACCCGGATCGCTCGCGGGCGCGGCGACGCCGAGACGCTCGTGCAGGCCGAGCCGCTGGAGCTTCCCGGTTGCGCCTTTGGGGATCTCGTCGACGAGCACGATCGAGCGCGGCACCTTGAACGGCGCCATCGCCTGCGCCACGAAGTCCTGGAGCCCCCGCTCGTCGGCGGCGGCGCCCGCGACGAGCACGACCGCGGCTCCGACCTCTTCGCCGAGCCGGGAGTCGGGGATGGCGAAGGTGACGGCCTGCGCCACCGCAGGATGACGGAGCAGGACGTCGTCGATCTCGGCCGGGGCGATCTTCTCCCCGCCGCGGTTGATGATCTCCTTCAGGCGACCGGTCAGGTGGAGCCGCCCGTCGTCGTCCAGCCAGCCCTCGTCGCCCGTGCGGAACCAGCCACTCGTAAACGCGGCTGCGTTGGCTTCGGGGTTGGCGACGTAGCCGGCGAAGACGTTGACGCCGCGGATCGCGACCTCCCCTGTGCTGCGGGCGGACAGTTGCGCGCCGTGCTCGTCGAGGACCGTGATCTCGGGGCCTGCCGCAGGCCCGACCGAGCCGGGCAGCCGAGATTCCGGCGGAAGCCGGTTGCTCGCCATCTGGTGCGCGGCTTCCGTCATGCCGTAGGCCTCGATCACGGGGATGTCGAGTGCCTGCTCGAGCCCTTCGAGCACCGAGACCGGAAGCGCCGACGAGGACGACCGCACGAAGCGGAGGCCGGAGAGCGCCGCGCGCGCGGCCGGGTCGTTCGCGGCACGCGCGAGGATCGCCTGGAGCATGCTCGGCACGGCGGTCGTCCAGGTCGGCTCGAGGTCGCGCGCCCAGTCGAATGCCTTGACGGGGTGAAACCCGGGCGTGCACGCCACCGAGCCGCCGGCGCGAAGCGATGCCAGCAGCGCGGCGACGAGGCCGTGGATGTGGAAGAGCGGCATCAGGTTGAGACAACGATCGCCCCCGGTCAGCTGCAGGACGGAGGCGACGTTCGCCGCCGAGGCGCAGAGCTGGCGGTGCGTCAGCGGGACGAGCTTCGGCCTCGAGGTCGTGCCGGAGGTATGGAGCATCAGCGCGATGTCGTCCGGAGCGGCCTCGTCCGGAGCGGCGCGGCTGTCGGAGGCGGCGAGCCCGGCGAGGTCGAAGCTCCCGGCCGTGGCGTCCGGATCGGTCGCAAGCTCGACGACGTCGATGCCCCGCCGGGCGGCGACCGCGCGAACGGGGCTGACGGTGTCGCGCCCGACGACGACCAGGCGTGCGCCGAGGTCGCCGAGGTAGAAGTCGAGCTCGGCCTCGCGATAGGCAGGGTTGAGCGGCGCACAGACGGCGGCGGCCGCCAGCGCGAGGAACGCGGAGGCCGCCTCGGGGCCGTTGTCGACGACGAGCGCAGCCACGTCGTCGCGCGCCAGGCCGGCGCTCCGCAGGGCCGCGGCTGTGCGGCCCACGTGGGCGTGGAGCGCACCGTGCGAGAGTGGCGCCCGGGCGGGAGCGACGAGTGCGGGCTCCCCGGGCGCCCCCGCCGCCGCCTCGCCGCACAGAGCGACGATCGTCTGGGGCTCGAGGTCGGTGCTCATCTCATCGCAGCATCCACGCGGGCGAGCGCTTCGTCTACGTCTCCTGCGCCGCGGCGGAGAACGACCGCGCCGGTCGCGGTGAGGTCGATCACGGTGGACGGGAGACCGGGGAGCCTGCCTCCGTCGATCGCCGCCGCAACACCGTCGCGCAACGCCCGCGGCACCTCGTCCAGCGTGCACGGGTCAGGTTGCCCCGGCAGGTTCGCGCTCGTCGCCACGATCGCACGGGCCTGCTCGAGCACGGCGGCAGCTGGGCCGGACAGGGCCGGCACCCGCACCCCGATCGTGTCCGGCCGCCGGCCGGTGAGCCAGCTGAAGCGCCGCGCCGGGTTGGGCAGCACGAGCGTGAACGGGCCGGGTAGCAGCGCCCGGGCGATCGTCTCGGCCCGCCCCCGCAGCTCCGGGACGCACTCGAGCAGACGGTCCACGCTGGCCGCGACGAGCGCCGTGGGCTGGATCCCGTGCCGGTGCTTGAGGAGGTACAGCCGCCGGGACGGCTCCTCCCCGTCGGCGGTGGCGGCCAGCCCGTACACCGTGTCCGTCGGCAGAATGACGAGCTCCCCCGCGCACAACGCGGCGACCGCCTGCTCGACGGTGTCGCTCACGCGCGGCCCTCCACCACACGCGGCCTGCCCGCAAGGTCGGGCGTGACCGCGACGTCGACGTACCCGAGCTCCTCCAGCGAGGCTGCCACTGCCGCCGCCTGCCCCTCGCCCACCTCGAGCACGAGCCATCCCCCCGGGGACAGCACCGCCCGCGCACCCCGAACGAGCGCATCGAGCGCGTCCAGCGCTCCCTCTCCCGCGAGTGCCAGCCGCGGCTCCCAGTCGCGCACCTCCGGCTCGAGCGTCGGAAGGTCGGCCGGGTCGACGTACGGCGGGTTCGAGACGACGAGCTCCCACGGCCCGTCGGGCAGGCCGAGGAGCAGATCGTGGTGGACGAGCTCCACCGTGAGACCGGTGCGGCGGGCGTTCTCGGCGGCGAGCTCGAGCGCGTCGTCGGACACGTCGACGGCTGTGACGCGGGCACCCGGATGCTCGTCTGCGACCGCCAGCGCGATCGCTCCCGAGCCGGTGCCGACGTCGAGGACGCGCGGCGCTTCGCACCCGTGGATCAGCGCGAGCGCACGTTCGACCAGGATCTCGGTCTCGGGCCGGGGAATCAGCGCCCGCCCGTCGACCGTGAGCGTCAGCCGCCTGAAGCCCCACTCGCCGAGGACGTACTGCAGCGGCTCGCGTCGTGCCCGCCGGCGGACGAGCTCCCGTGCCGCGGCGAGCTCGTCGACGGTGAGCGGCCGGTCGAGCCGCATGTAGAGCTCGATGCGGGTGAGCCCGAGCGCCCGGCCGAGCAGGAGCTCGGCGTCGAGCCTCGGCGTCGACGATCCCTTCCCTTCGAGATGCTGCGTGGAGCGGCGCAGCACCTCCCCGACGTTCATGCCGAGGCTGCCTCCAGTGCGAGCCGCCGGTCCTCTGCCTGCAGCTCCTCGGTGATCTCCTCGAGATCGCCGTTCAGGATCGCGTCGAGGCGGTGCAGCGTCAGCTTGATGCGGTGGTCCGTGAGCCGGTTCTCCGCATAGTTGTAGGTGCGGATCTTCTCGGCCCGCTCGCCGAAGCCGATCTGCGACTTGCGCGCGGCCGACAGCGCCGCCTGCTGCTTGGCGCGCTCGAGCTCGAACAGCCGCGCCCGCAGGACGCGAAGGGCCTTCTGCTTGTTCTGGAGCTGGGACTTCTCGTCCTGCATGGCGACCACGAGCCCCGTCGGCATGTGGGTGATGCGCACCGCCGAGTCGGTCGTGTTGACGCTCTGCCCTCCAGGCCCGGTGGACCGGTACACGTCGATCTTGAGGTCGCTCTCGTTCACCGCGACCTCCACGTCCTCCGCCTCCGGCATCACCGCCACCGTCGCCGTCGAGGTGTGGATGCGGCCCTGCGACTCGGTCTCGGGGACGCGCTGCACGCGGTGCGTGCCACCTTCGTACTTGAACACCGAGTAGGCGCCGTCGCCCTTGACCGCGAACACGACCTCCTTGAAGCCCCCGGTCTCGCTCTCGTTGGCCGAGAGGATCTCCGTCTTCCAGCCGCGCCGTTCGGCGTAACGGGTGAGCATGCGGAAGACGTCGCCGGCCCAGATCGCCGCCTCGTCGCCGCCGACGCCCTGGCGTACCTCGACGATGACGTCCTTGGCGTCCGCGGGATCGTGCTCGACGAGCGCGAGCTTGAGCTCCTCCTCGATCCGGCTCGTGTCCGCCTCGAGATCCGCCGTGAGCGACGCGAGCTCCGGGTCGCCCTTCGCGTCCTCGAGGTCGGCCCGCGCCTGGCGCCAGGCGACGGCGAGGCGGTGCGCCGTCTCGAGCTCCTTCAGGCGGCGGCCGACCTCCGCCGCCTCCCGGTGGTCGTTGTAGACCGCAGGATCGGACAGGCGATCCTGCAGGTCTGCGTGCGAGCGCTCAAGCTCGTGAACGAGGTGCTCGATCGTGGACACGGGGGAATTGTACGGGCGAGGCGTGGCGGCCCCGGCCGAGCGAGAGGCGAGCGAGGCTACGCGAGAGACGCGTCGAGCGTGATCTCGGGGACGCCCGCGAGCGCCTTCGACACGGGGCACCCGGCCTTGGCACCAGCCGCGTGCTCGGCGAAGCCGGGCTCGTCGAGCCCGGGGACCGAGCCCCTGACCGAGAGCGCGATCCGCGTGATGCCCTCGCCGGGCTGGAACGTCACGGTCGCCGAGGTGTCGAGCTGCTGTGCGGGCGTGCCGGCCTGGGCGAGCGCATGTGAGAGCGCCATCGCGAAACACGACGCGTGCGCCGCCGCGATCAGCTCCTCCGGGCTCGTCTTGCCGTTCGGCTGCTCCGCGCGTGAAGGCCAGCTGACGTCGAGCGGCCCGAAGGCACCGCTGCCGACCTCGTGGATCGTCCCCGCCCCCTCCATCAGGGAGCCCTGCCAGGTCACCGTTGCCGTGCGGTCGGTCGCCATCGTCTCCGTGCCTCCTGTTCGTCGGGAATCACATCGGGCACGTGACATCGTAGGGCGCGGGCCGTGCCTCCCCGCACCGCCACGCTCAGCTCAGGAAGGCCGAGACCGTCACGGTCGCGCTCGCGCGGATGAGCGCCGAGAACGGGCAACCGGCGTCCGCCGCCTCCGAGGCCTGCGCGAAGGCAGCCTCGTCGCAGCCGGGCACGACGCCACGCGCGACGATCTCGGAGTTGACGATCTGGTGCCCTCTGCCCTCGACCTCGTCCATCGTGATCGTGCAGCGAACCTCGAGCCGCTCCGGCGGCGAGCCCGCCTTCGTCAGCTCGCTCGCGAGCGACATCGTGAAGCAGCCACCGTGGGCCGCGGCCAGCAGCTCCTCGGGGCTCGTCTTTCCCTCCGGATTGCCGACGCGGGTCGCGGCCGAATACGCGAGGCCGCTGAAGGCTCCGGACGACGCCGCCGTGATCGCGCCGGTCCCACGAGCCACGTTCCCTTCCCAGCCGATCTCAGCCTCGCGGACGATCCTCGGCATCTGCCCTCCTCAGACGGTGGTTGCGGGCGACGGCGTCACGCCATCACTTCGACCTTCGACTCTGCACGCAGCTCGTCGGAACTCTCCGACCGCTCGCGGCGAACGACCTCCTCGAGCGCCCGGATCGAGACCTCGACCTGGTCGAGCGTGGGCTCGCGCGTGGTCAGCCGCTGGAGCCACAGGCCGGGTGCGAGCAGAGCCATCAGCGCGCGGTTCCCCTGGTGCTTGCCCGCGTAGCGGATCAGCTCGTACGCAAGGCCGGCGATCACCGGCAGCAGCGCGATCCGGCTGACGATGAGCCAGTACCAGACGGGCCTGCCGACCAGGGCGAAGACGAAGATGCCGATCACCATGACCCATAGCAAAAACGCTGTTCCGCAACGGGGATGGATCAAACTGAACTTCTGCACGTTTGCCGGCGTCAGCTCCGAGCCGGCCTCGAGCGCGTTGATCGCCTTGTGCTCGGCCCCGTGGTACTGGAAGACGCGCTTCAGGTCCGGGATCAGCCCGATCAGCGCGATGTAGAGGATGAAGACGGCAACGCGGATCAGGCCTTCCACGATCACGAACCACGTGGTCCCCTCGATCGGCAGCCAGTTCGTCAGCAGCGCCGGCCCGACCTTGAACAGCATCAGCGCAAAGCCGATCGCGAGCACGAAGGAGAAGATGATCTGGCCGCGCGAGATCTCGGTCGTGACCTCGCCGTCCTCCCCCTCCTCCTGCGCCGCGTAGTTCGCGGAGATGGCGAGTGCGCGAAAGCCGATCGCGAGCGACTCGCCGAGTGCGATGACGCCGCGGATCACCGGCAGCCGCCAGAGCCGGTGCCGCTGCATCGGCGACCGCACCTGCTTCGTCACCTCCGCCAGCTCGCCGTTCGGCTTGCGCACGGCGACGGACCAGCACGACGGGCCGCGCATCATCACGCCCTCGAGCACGGCCTGGCCGCCGAACGAGACGCTGCTCACGGTCGCACGACCCTCGCCGACGCGCACGCCGGCTCTGGCTGACGATGAGTCACGAGGTGCGGGCTAGGCCCGGCTGGCGCCGCCAGCCTTCTCGAGTCGCTTCTGGAAGCGCTCGACGCGGCCGCCGGTGTCGAAGAGCTTCTGCTTGCCCGTGTAGAACGGGTGGCAGTTCGAGCAGACCTCGACGTGCAGCTCGGCCTTCGTCGACCGGGTCATGAACTCGTTCCCGCAGGAGCAGGAAACATGGGCGAGCACGTAGTCGGGGTGGATCTCGGCCTTCATCGTCCGGCCAGGATAGCAGAGGCGGTATCGGCTCCGACGTTGCCACCCGAGACGACGACGACGACCGTCTCACCCACCACGCGACCCGTCTGCACGGCGGCGACGGCTGCCGCCGCACCCGGTTCCGCAGCAAGCTTGGCACGCTCGTAGAGGAACCTGAACGCCGCTCTGATCTCCTCTTCGGTGACGAGCTCGACGGCGACGTCGAGCACGCGGCAGAGCGCGATCGGGATGTCTCCCGCGAAGGGTGCCGTGAGCCCGTCCGCGATCGTCTCGGGGGTCAGCGGCACCGGCTTCCCGGCGGCGACTCCGAGCTGGAGGGCATTCGACCGCTCGGGCTCGACGGCGACGACCCGCACGCCGGCCGGCACGCAGACGGCGGCGATGCCGGCGACGAGCCCGCCCCCACCCGAGGAGACGACGACGGTGTCGACGCCGGGCACGTCCTCCAGGATCTCGAGGCCCACCGTCCCTGCCCCGGCGATCACGACCGGGTCGTCGAAGGGATGCACGAACACCCTGCCGGTCTCCTCGCGCAGCCGGTGCAGCCGCTCGAACGCCTCCGCCGGGTTGTGCGCCTCGAGATCGACGGCGGCCCCGTACGCGCGGGTGGCGGCGATCTTGGTCTCGCTCGCGCCCTGCCACATGACGACGAGCGCGTCGATCTCCTCCTCGGCGGCGCCCCAGGCGAGCGCCTGCGCGTGGTTGCCGGCGGACACGCCGATGACGCCGCTCCTCCGCTCGTCGGGCCCGAGCCCGGCGAGGCGGTTGAGCACCCCACGCGCCTTGAACGAGCCTGTCTTCTGGAACAGCTCCGCCTTCAGGTGCCGGCCCGGACCGAGGCTTGCCGAGGTGAACACCGGCGTCCGGTGCACGCGACCGCGGATCGTCTCCGCCGCCCTGCGGACGTCGCCGGGAGTGACAGGCAGGACCGTGGTGGGATCGAGGCCGACCGGCACGCCGACCAGAATACGCGCAGGTGGACGATCCTCCCGCCATCGCTGCCGGCCCGGCCGCTCAACAGGCCCCGCACCCGATCCGCCTCGTCGTCACGGACGACCTGCGGCGCTCCCGCCTGACCGTCTTCTTCCGCTTCCTGCTCGCGATCCCGCACCTCGTCTGGGTGGGGCTGTGGGGGATCGCGGCCTTCGTGCTCGCGTTCGTCGTCTGGCTCGCCGTCCTGTTCGAAGGCAAGGCGCCGCGGGCGCTGCACGACTTTCTCGCGACGTACGTCCGCTACTCGACGCATGTATCCGCGTACCTGTACCTCGCCGGGAACCCCTATCCCGGCTTCACCGGCGGCAGCTACCCGGTCGACGTCGAGATCGACCCGCCCCGGCGTCAGGGACGGCTGGGAGCCGCGTTCCGGCTCGTGCTCGCCGTCCCGGCGCTGCTCGTCTCGTTCTCCCTCGCCGGCGGGCCGACCGCCGGAGCCGCGACGATGTCGGGCTTCTTGTTCGCGACCGGCGCCGGCGGCGTCCTCGCCGCAGTCGGCGTGCTCGGCTGGTTTGCGAGCGTCGTACGCGGCCGCATGCCGCACGGCCTGCAAGACCTCGGCGCCTACGCACTCGGCTACGGCGCCCAGGCGAGCGGCTACGTGCTGCTGCTGACAGACCGGTACCCGAGCAGCGACCCCGCGGTGATCGCACCCGACCCAGTCGCTCCCTCCCCACCCCGTGCGCATCGAGGTCACCGAGACGCTCAGGCGCTCTCGCCTGACCGTCTTCTTCCGCCTGCTGCTCGCGATCCCCCATCTCATCTGGCTCGCGCTCTGGAGCGTGCTCGCGGCGCTCGCCGTCCTCGTCGGCTGGCTGCTCGCGCTGGCGCTGGGCCGGTTGCCGTTGCCGCTGCACCGCTTCCTCGCCGCCTTCACCCGCTACACGGCCCACGTCTACGCCTTTCTCTTCCTCGTCGGCGGAGCGTTCCCGGGCTTCACCGGAGGCGCAGGCTCCTATCCGGTCGGTCTCGAGCTCGAGCCGCCGCAGCGGCAGCACCGCCTCGTGACGCTGTGCCGCCTCGTCCTCGCGTTCCCGGCGCTCGTCGTCGCAGGCGCCTACGGAGGTGCGCTCTCCGTCGTCGGCCTGCTCGCCTGGTGGTGCGCCATCTTCACCGGACGCGTGCCCGAAGGGCTGCGGAACCTGGGGGCGGCCGCGATCCGCTACAACGGCCAGGTGGGCGCCTACCTGCTCCTCCTCACCGACCGCTACCCGTATGCCGCCCCCGCGCTCCACGACGGCTCGGTGGAGGACCAGCTCGGGGCGGCGCCCGAGGACCTCGACCCCGTCATGGGGTTGAGCTGAGCCGAGCTGCGCGGATCCCGGTCGCGATACTCGCCCTCGGGGCCTGGCTCGCCGGCGCCTGGCTGCTCCGGCGCACCGCCGTTCCCGACGGGCTCTCGGTGCCGGACCTCGACGTCGAGGCCGTCTTCGGCCGAGGCGTCGTGCGCGAGGCCGAGCACGTGGAGCAGCTGTTCCGTGCGACGTGGGTGCTGCAGCAGGTCGCGCTCCTCGCGACGCTCTGGGTGTACGCACGCCGCGGGCCGGGGTTCATGCGCGAGTCGGCCGCCGGCCCGATCGGCACCGGCATGCTGCTCGGAATGCTCGGCCTCGGCATCGTCTGGCTCGTCGAGCTCCCGTTCGGGCTCGTCGACCTCTGGTGGGCGCGCCGCTACGACCTGGCGGAGGCCGGATACCTCGAGTGGGCCTTCGGCGACTGGTTCACGCTCGGAGCCACGTTCGTGTCCATCTCGCTCGCCCTCGTGATCGTGATGTTCCTCGCCCGGCGGCTCGGCGAGCGGTGGTGGATCCCGGGAGCGGCGGTGTTCGTCGCGATCGGGGCGCTGTTCACGTTCGCGTCCTCGTATCTCGTCATCGGGACGACGCCGCTCGACGACCCGGCGCTCCGGGCGGCGGCCGTCGACTACGAGCGGGCACAGGGGATCTCGGGCGTGCCGGTGTCCGTCGAGGATGTGAGCGGCGAGACGAGCCAGGCGAACGCATACGCGATCGGGATGGGGCCGTCGCGGAAGATCGTGCTGTGGAGCACGATGGTCGACGGGACGTTCCCGGACGGCGCCGTGCGCGTCGTGCTCGCGCACGAGATCGCCCACCATTCGAGCGACCACCTACCGAAGGGGATCGCGTGGTTCGCGCTGTTCGCCCTCCCGAGCGCCTGGATCCTGATGCGCCTGACACGGCGCCGCGGCGGCATGGGCTCTCCGGCGGCGGTGCCGCTCGCGCTGCTCGTGGTGGCGGTGCTGCAGATAGCTCTCGCGCCTGCGCAGAACTGGATCAGCCGCGGCATGGAGGCGGAGGCCGACTGGAAGGCGCTGCAGACGACCCGCGACCCCCGGGCGGCGCGGGCGCTCTTCGTCGGCTTCGGCGAGACGTCGCTCGGCGACCCGGACCCGCCGTCGTGGGCGCACGTGCTGCTCGACACCCACCCGACGCTCGCGCAGCGCGTGGCAATGGCCGAAGCATGGCGCCGGAGCATGTCCGGGTCGGCCCTCCCGTAGTACGCGAGCGGTGTCTCCTCCTCAGAGGCCGAAGGCCTCCTCGGCCATGGCCGCGATCGTCTCGGCGATCGTCAGCGACGATGTCGCGCCGGGAGACGGGGCGTTGCGCACGTGCACGACGCCGAGGCGGCGCTCGAGCACGAAATCGTCGACGAGGCTGCCGTCGAGAGCCACTGCCTGCGCCCGGATGCCTGCAGGCCCGGGCTCGACGTCCGCCGGCTGGAGCTCCGGCAGCAGCTTGCGCGCCGACGCGACGAACAACCGCTTGCTGCTGGCACGCACGATCTCCCCGAGTCCCATGCGCCAGTGCCGCCGCGCGAGCCGCCGGAACCCCGGGGCGCGCAGCGTCTCGGCCACGTCGGCCGGCCGCAGCTGGAAGCGGCCGTACCCCTCCCGCGCGAAGGCGAGCACAGCGTTCGGGCCGAGCCACATCGACCCGTCGGGGCGCAGCGTGGTGTGGATCCCGAGGAACGGGAAGCTCGGGTCCGGCACCGGGTACACGAGACCGTTGGCGAGGTGGCGCCGTTCCCGCCGGAGCATGTAGTAGTCGCCGCGAAACGGCACGATGCGCGGCTCGACCGCGCCGCCGCCGAGCCGAGCGACGCGGTCGGCGTGCACGCCGGCGCAGAAGACGGCGTTGCGCGCCGCGACCTCGCCCGCACCGGTCTCGAGCCGCACGCCGCCTCGCTGCACGTCGATGACCCCGGTCACCTCGTAGCCGAGCAGCAGCTCTCCGCCCGCCACTTCGACATCGTCCGCGAAGGCCCGCGCGACGATGGCGAAGTCGACGATGGCGGTGCCGGGGACGTGGAGCGCGCGCACCCCGTGGACGTGCGGCTCCAGCTCGCGCAGGCGCTCGGGGCCGATCGGCTCGAGGCCCTCGATGCCGTTCGCCCGGCCGCGCCGCTCGAGCTCGGCGAGCCGCGGCAGCTCGCCGGCGTCGGTCGCCACGACGACCTTGCCGCACCTCGTCAGCGGGATGCCGCGCTCGTCGCAGTACGCGGCGAGCGCCGCGGCACCCTGGACGCAGAGACGCGCCTTCAGCGATCCCGGCGCGTAGTACAGGCCCGAATGCACGACCCCGCTCGAACGGCCCGTCTGGTGCATCGCGATCTCGGGCTCCTTGTCGAGCACGGCGAGGCGGAGGCCGGGGTGCCGCCCGGCCAGCGCACGCGCCGTGGCGAGGCCGACGATGCCTGCACCGACGACGGCGATGTCCACGGCCCGGTCGCCGGACGGTAGCCCGCTCATCCCACGGTCCGTCGCTCGGGCGGGCGAGGCATGGTGTTCGCCCCTACGTGAGGGTGTACTCGGGCCCTGACCCGCCCTCGGGCGGGGTCAGCCGTCCGCCCCTGGCAGTGATCGCTCCGCACTGGACGCAGTTCGACGGCGTCATCGTCACGGCCACGGTTCCGTCCCCGCCGTCCTCCCCGACCTCGTACACGTGGGCGGGGCACATCCACGACCACAGCTCCGCCACTTCGCGTGGGACGCGGCGCTCGATGCGCACGTGGTTCGGCTGGTCGTCGCGCGTGCGGTTGCCCGACGCGAACACGGACGAGAGCTTGTCGAACGTGAGCACCCCGTCCGGTGCGGGGTAGCTCGCCGCCCGGTTCGTCTTCAGCAGCGGCGCGTCGGCATTCGGCTCGGCGGCGAGTTCGCGCGGAGGCAGCTTCCCCTTCGTCACCGTCATGGCGCTCGCCAGGGCGCCCCCGACGAAGAATCCCTTGTCGAAGGCCTGGCGCATGTTTCGCACCTCGCGCAGCTCCGTGCCGACATAGCCGCCGAGCAGCTCCTCGTCGTAGGAGTCGAGCGCACCGATACGCCCCGGCACCTCGCCCCGCGCGAGTGAGCGCACGGCCGCCTCGGCCGCGAGCCTGCCGGACTCGATCGCGTAGTGGACGCCCTTCAGCCGCGGAATGTTGACGAGACCGGCGCTTTCGCCCACGAGCAGGAGCCCCGGCGCATTCAGGCTGCGCGGGAGCGAGTGGAAGCCCCCGCTCGAGATCGTCTTTGCCCCCCAGGCGACGCGCTCGCCGCCGGCGAGGAGCTTCCGCACGAACGGATGCGTCTTGAACTCCTGCAGCAGGTCGTGGGCAGAAAGCTCGACGTCGCGGTAGTCGAGGCCGACGACGAACCCGAGCGAGACCATGTCCTCGCCCATGGGGTAGATCCACGAGCCGCCGAACTCGCGGTACCTGGCGCTCTTGCGGAGCGGCCAGCCGAGCGTGTGGACGATCCGGCCGAGCGGCCGGGCGACACGCCACACCTCCTTCACCCCGAGCTCCCAGATCTGCGGGTTGCGGCCGTGCAGCCCGAAGTGGTCGAGCGCCGCGAGGGTGAGATGGCCAGCCGTCCCCTCGGCGAGGACGGTGACCTTCGCCACGATGTCGGCGCCCGGCTCGAAGTTGCCGAGCGGCTCGCCCTCCCTGCCGCGGCCCTTGTCGCCGGTGCGGATGCCGGCAACGCGCCCGTGGTCGAGCAGCAGCTTGTCGGCCGCCGTCTCCGGCAGCACCATCGTCCCGGCCGCCTCCGCCTGCTCGGCCAGGTAGCGCGACAGCTGCGAGACCGAGACGATCCAGTTGCCGTGGTTGCGCATCGTCGGCGGCGGCGGGATCCGCAGCGCCCGGCTCTTCGTCATCAGGTACACGCCTTCGCCGTGCACCTCGCCGTACGTCGGAATGGCGTCGAGCTGCTCGGGCCGTCCCCTGAACAGGCGTCGCACCGCGCGCGGGTTCATGACGGCGCCGGAGAGGAGGTGGGAGCCCGGCTGCTTGCCCTTGTCGACGAGCGCGACCGGTACGTCGCCGAGCCGCTCGGCCAGCTCCGGCTGCTCCTGGAGCAGCTGCCCGAGCCGGATCGCGCAGGCCAGCCCACCGGGGCCTCCGCCGACGACGAGGATCCCGACCTCGATCCGCTCGTCCGGCGCGTCGGTCGGCGAGCCGATCGCCTCGGCGGAGCTGAACGGCGGCGGGAAGTCCGCGGCGCGGATCGCCGTCACGGCTACGCCTTGCGGGCGCGCACGAGCTCGGCGAGCTTCGGAGCGACCTGGTTCAGGTCGCCGACCACGCCGAGGTCGGCGAAGTCGAAGATCGGCGCGTTCGGGTCCTTGTTGACGGCGACGATCGTGCCGGAGCTCTGCATGCCCACCTTGTGCTGGATGGCGCCGCTGATGCCGAGCGCGATGTACAGCCGCGGCGACACCGACTTGCCCGTCTGTCCCACCTGCGTCGAGTACGGGTACCAGCCTGCGTCGACGACGGCGCGGGTGGCAGCGACGGCGCCGCCGAGCGCGTCGGCGAGGTCCTCGCAGAGCTTGAAGCCCTCCGGCGCACCGAGGCCCCTGCCGCCCGCGACGATCACGTCCGCCTCCTCGATCGAGGGGCCGCTCGCCGCCTCCTGCAGGTGCTCCACGAGCGTGGGCTGCAGGGAGAAGTCCTCGAACTGCGCCTCGACCTGCTGGATCGTCGCCGACCCGCCGGTCTCGACCGGCTCGAACGAGCCGGAGCGGAGAAGCGCCAGCCGGGGGGTCGTCGTCCAGCCGACGTCGACGAGCACCGTGTCGCCGAGCGCCGGACGCTTGCCGACGAGCCCGCCGCCCTCGGCGACGAGATCGGTCAGGTCCCAGTTCAGCCCGGCGTCCAGGCGTGCCGCGAGCCCCGCCGCGACGTCGGCGGAGAGGACGGAGGCGGCGAAGAGCACGTTCTCGGCTCCGCTCGCCGCGACGACTGCCGCCAGCGCGTCGACGCGGGGCTGGGGCAGAGGCGCAGCGAGCGCGTCGGCGTCGACGACGTACACGGTCGCAGCACCGAAGGCGCCCGCCCGCGCGGCCACCTCTTGCACGTCGTGCCCGAGCACGACGCCGGCGACCTCGCCGCCGAGCGACGCCGCCTTCGCCAGCACGCCGAGCGCTCCCTTCTGCAGCTCGCCGCCGTGATGCTCCAGGAACACGAGCGTCGTTCCCACTAGATCAGCTTCCTCTCCGCCAGATAGGCGACGATCTGCTCGGCGGCGCTCCCGTCGTCCTCGATCCGCACCTGGCCGCCCTTGGCGGGCGGTGGTGCCGTCGCCGCCACCGTGGTGCGTGAGCCTGCCTCGCCGGCGCGCTCCGGCTCGGCGCCGAGATCGGCGAGCGACAGCGTCTCGGTCGGCTTGGACTTGGCGCTCATGATCCCCTTCAGCGACGGGTAGCGCGGCTCGTTGATCGCGTCCGAGACGGCGACGACCGCCGGCAGCGTCGCAGCGATCACGTCGTAGCCGAACTCGGTCTGGCGCTTGCCCTTGACGGCTCCGCCGTCGACCGTCAGCTCGGCCACCTGCGAGATCATGGGGCGGCGCAACCGGTCGGCGACGGCGGCCCAGAGGACGGCACCGTCGGAATCCGAGGACTGCTGGCCGAACAGCACGAGATCCGCCGCCTCGCGCTCGAGCGCCTGCGCGAGCAGATAGCTCGTCGCCACGAGGTCCGAGCCCGGCCGCCGCCGTGTCCGAGACGAGGACGGCGCGATCGGCCCCCATCGCCAGCGCCTTGCGCAGCGACTCGAGGGCCTTCTCCGGGCCGAGCGAGACGATCACGATCTCGCCGCCGTGCGCCTCCTTGACGCGGAGCGCTTCCTCGACGGCGTTGACGTCGGTGGCGTTGAGCGCCGCCTCGCCGGAGCGGTCGAGGCGCTTCGTGGCCGGATCGAGCCGCTTCGCGGCCGTGGCGTCGGGGACCTGCTTCACACAGACGGCGATCTTCACGGCGAGGACTCTATCGGGCCTGCGCACTGCCGTGACGCAGTCAAGGTGCGCGACTCTCCTGCCGACAGGTGCTGGTATGGTCGTGCTCTTCGAGCGCGAGCCGGAGCTTGATGAGACGCCACCGGACGACAGCCCGAGGAGCCTCTTTCCTCCTCATTCTCTGTGCCCTCGGCGCGGGCGCTGCGTCAGCGTCGACACGCAGCGGAGCAGCGCCGGCGACGCCGCGGGCTGACGGCGCCATCGTCTTCCCGATCGTCGGCGCCTCCGAGTACAGCGACAACTACGGCGACGCGCGTGCCAACGGCGCCCACGCCGGCATCGACATCATGACGACGTGGCGCTCGGCCGCGGTCGCCGCCGAGAGCGGCAGGATCAAGCTGTGGACGACCTCTGCGCGCGCCGGCTGCATGCTCTACCTCTACGGGGCGAGCGGCACCACGTACCTCTACATCCACCTCAACAACGACCTCACGGCCAAGCGCGACAACCGCGGCCGCTGCGTGCCGGGCGTCGCCTACGCCGAAGGGCTCAAGGACGGCGCCCGCGTCAGGGCGGGCCAGCTGATCGCCTACAACGGCGACTCGGGCGACGCGGAGGGGACCTACCACCTCCATTTCGAGGCGCACCCGAACGACGGGGCGGACGTGAACCCGTTCCCGATCCTGAACGCGGCGACGCACATTCTCTTCCCGGCCCCGGCTCAGCCGTCGCGCAAGCTCGTGCTCGGCCTCCGGGGAACACCGGTCTCCGCGGGCGGCGGCGTCCTCGAGGTCGCCGTCACGGCCGTACGCGTCTGGCCGGGAATGCGGTGGACGACGATTCCCTCGCGCTCGCTCGAGCTGGCCGTACCCGAGCTCGCCGACCTGGACGCATCGGTGGCGGCGCTGATCCAGTCGCCGACCCGCCGGACGCTCGCGAGCGCCAGAGGCCTGGTGCTGACCGTCTTCACGACGCCGTTGACGGCGACGCAGGAGGTGATGCGGGGCGATGCCGGCGCACTCGTCGTCGATCGCGTGCGCCAGCTTTCGGGCGGCTAGGCTCGACTCGCCCCTACGGGACGGTGACGGCGCCGCGCAGGAAGTCGACGATCTCGGACGTCGGCGCGCCGGGCGTGAACACGGCGGCCACACCCTGAGCCTGCAGCTCTTCGGCGTCCCCGGCCGGGATCGTGCCCCCCACGACGACGAGGACGTCGTCGAGCTCGTTCTCGCGCAAACCGGCGAGGATGCGCGGCACGAGGGTCATGTGGGCCCCCGACAGGATGGAGATGCCGACGGCGTCTGCGTCCTCCTGCACCGCCGTCTCGACGATCTGCTCCGGCGTCTGGTGCAGTCCGGTGTAGATCACCTCCATGCCGGCGTCCCGCAGCGCCCGGGCGATGATCTTGGCACCGCGATCGTGCCCGTCGAGGCCTGGCTTCGCAATCACGACGCGTATCTTCCGGGACACGTGGGCAGTATACGAGCGTGAAATTGACCGTCATCGGGTGCTCGCCCGCCTGGCCCAACCCGGGCGGAGCCCAGTCCGGCTATCTCGTCGAGTCGAACGGCACCCGCATCCTCCTCGACTGCGGTCCCGGCGTGCTCGGCAGCCTGCGCGGCAACGAGGCCTGGCCCGCGCTCGACGCGATCGTGATCTCGCACTTCCACCTCGACCACTGGGGCGACCTCGTCCCCTGGGTCTGGGGCACGATGTTCCGTTCGGAGGAGCACACGGCGCCCGCACTGTGGCTGCCGCCAGGGGGTCGCGCCACGCTCGTCGACCACGGCGGCAGGCTCGGCTTCCCGAACATGTTCCAGGAGGTCTTCGAGGAGCACGAGTTCGAGCCGCACGAGCCGTTCGCGGTCGACGGCTTGCGGATCACGACCGTGCCGATGCTCCACTACCGGATGCCCGCGTTCGGCATGCGCGTCGAGGCCGACGGGGCCACGCTCGCGTACTCGGCCGACACCGGGCCGACGGAGGCGCTCGACGAGCTCGCCCACGATGCCGACCTGTTCGTGTGCGAGGCGACCCTGCGCGACGGGTCGGCCGACGGCGTCCCGCGCGGGCATCTCTCCGCGGAGGAAGCGGTCGCCGCGTCGTCGCGGGCGGGCGCCCGGCGACTCTTGCTGACGCACCGCCCGGTCGAGCTCCCCATCGACCCGGACCTCGAGCTCGCCACCGACGGCTACACGACCGAGGTGTCACCGCCGTAGGGGCGACGCGCGCCTCGCCCGGTGAGATCAGGCGCGCGAGTCGAGGTAGCGGCGCATGCGCCGGGCCGCGCGCCGCTCACGGACGAGGAAGACGACGGGGACGACGAAGACGAGGCAGACGAGGACGACCGGGACGATCAGCCAGGCGACACTCGCTCTCGGCGAGATTCGTTCGGCCTGCTGCGACGCCACGTCCGCAAGCGCCTGACCGGGCGAGCCGCTCGAGCTCCCGATCGTGGTCGGGCTGCCTCCCTTCGGCACCCAGCCGTTGACGAGCCAGCGACTGTCGGCGCCGAGTCGGACCGGCACCATGCTCATCGAGAACACGGTGGGGCGCACGCTGGCTCCCTTCTGCCGGGAAGACCATCACGAGCAGGCCGACGGCCTCGGCGTTCGAGTACTCGACCTTCCAGCGCGCGCTCGCGACGGGATAGGGCACGACGGGGATCTCGCCGGTGGCCCACTGCTGCTTGGACAGGCTTCCCCGCAGGTCCGGGCCGACGAGCTCGAATGCCCGTTCCGGATGGTCGCGGGCGACGGCGGACTCGACGAACCGTTGTGCCACGGACACGAGCGCGGCACGCTCCGCCTTCGTCAGCTTGTGCGGCTTGGGCGCGACGTAGATGTCGGCCTTGCCGCCCGAGAAGGTCTCGACGTTCTCGGCGGTATTCCAGAAGAACACCGCGGTGAACGCGAGCGACACGGCGAGCCCTCCTGCGACCACGATCCACATGAGGCGGCGCCGGGCGCGGTGCGACATGGGGGCCTACCCGGGATCCGGCAGCGCAGGCTGGTAGCGGGGCACCCAGTAGAACACCTTCCAGGGTGCGTTCTCGCCGGTTCGTTTGAGGCCGATGTAGAACACCGCGGGCTGGACACCGGATCCCGTCTTCGGGACCATGAAGACCTCCCACACGATCTCGTTGGCAAACGACCGGTCCACCTTGAACGTGGCAAGCTGGAGGTCGCCGGACGGGTAGTAGACGACGGGGATGTTCCCGCTCGCCCACTGCTTGCGGCTCATGCCCTGGCGCAACTCGGGACTGACGATGTCGTACGACGCGGCCAGGTTCTGGCGCGCGACCGCGGTCTTGATGAACTCGCCGGCAATACGCTTGGCAGCCGGGTCGATCCCCACGGTCTGCTGTGGCTTGTAGATGTCGGCGGGCTCGTTCGAGAACGTCTCGGTCGCATCGCCCGTGTTCCGGAAGACCACGAACGTGAAGACGCCGACGCCGACCGCCAGCACCGCGAGCGCCGCCACCGTGATGCGGCGCTGATTGCGCGGTGACGAGAAGAACGAGCGCTCTTCCGAGGATGCCTCCATACCTCAAAGAGTAGACGCCGCCGAACCCTCGCGGGTTAGCCCCGGGTCGCCGGTCGAACGTTAGGGCAGCGTTAAGCGTGCCCGATTGTTCCTCTTCCCGGCCCACCTTGATCCTCAGATCGAGGGATGACTCCCCGCCTGGGGGAGGCCGATGCGCACAGCGTGAGGCTCCGTCCTGTCCTGGTGCTGCTCGCCGTGCTCGCCGCGGCCGGTTTCGTGGCCGCCACGCCCGCCACGCCGCGCGCAGACGCTGCCCCGCTGGCGTGCGGCGCGGGTGCGCACGGCTCCAAGGGGTACGCGTACGCCGGTCACCAGTCCTCGACCGTCGCACACGGCGTGCGTGCGACGATCACAGCGCTGGCACGTCCTGCCGTGTCTGCCGGCCATGTCGCCGGCTGGGTGGGCGTCGGCGGCCCGGGCCAGGGCGAGAACGGGGAGACGGTCTGGCTGCAGGTCGGCGTGGCCGTGCTGCCGAACACGCCCGCGATGATCTACACGGAGATCACCCGCTCCGGCAAGGATCCGGAGCTCGTCCCCGTCCTCACGGACGTCGCAGTCGGCGAACGGCACCAGGTGGCCGTGCTCGAGATGGCAGGGCGACCGAACATGTGGCGCGTCTGGGTCGACGGCAAGCCCGTGACGGAGCCCGTGCTGCTGCCCGGCTCGACGAAGCGGTGGCGTCCGATCGTGACGGCGGAGTCGTGGAACGGCGGCAGCGCCGCCTGCAACACCTTCTCGTTCCGGTTCGACGGCGTCGGCGTGGCCACGACGACCGGGGGTGCCTGGCGCGCCTTCGTGCCCGGCTTCAAGTTCCTCGATCAGGGCTTCGTCGTGAAGCAGCTCGGCTCGGCGGCCGGCCGCCAGCGTGCGCTCGCGACCGGCAGCATCGCCCCGTACGCCTTCGAAGCCTCGAGCGCGTAGGCTCAGGCAGGCACGATCCGGATCGGCGTCCCCACCGGGATGCGGTCGCGGAGGAAGTTCGCGCTCTCGTTCGAGATCCGCACGCAGCCGTGCGAGACCCCCCGTCCGAGCAGCCCGGGCTGCCAGGTGCCGTGCAGTCCGACAACGCCCCCGCCGGGCCACTCAGACAGCTTCGAGTAGGCGCTCGTCTCGAAGGCGAACGTGCCCAGGAACGTCTGCCGCACCGGCTTGAAGCGCACCGTCACGTAGTACAGCCCTGTCGGCGTCTCCATGCCGGGCGCGCCGACGGCCACCCGTGACTGGTACAGCTTGCGCTCGCCCTTCCAGACCTGCAGCACCTTGGAGCCGCGGAAGACGACGACCTGCCACGGCATCCGCCTGATCGTCACCTGCGCGGCACGGACCCAGCCGACGCGGCCGTTGGGGCGGCCGGGCACCGAGATCTTGTACCAGGCGGGCTTCCCCTGCTTGCTCGTCTCGACGTCGAGGGCGAGGATGTAGCGGGGACGGTAGTCCTGCTCCCGGAACTCGCTCAGCTTCGCGATCACCCGCGCACCGGCCGACGGTGCGCGGCGCACGGCGAGCAGCGGGACGTTGATCGTCCCCGCTCCGACGACAGGCTTGGGCGGCGACTGCGTCACCGCCTGTCCCTGTCCCGGCAGCAGCAACGCCGCCGCGACGGCGAGCGTCAGAAGCATGAGCCGCACCACGAGAGCGTACTCGTTCATTCCGTCCGTCCCATCCGTTGCGTCGCGCCACGCGACGATCTAGGTGACCGCTTCATCACTCTGAGCGTAGGCACCCTTTCGGGGGGTGCCAATGCCTCGATCGAGTGGTTCCGCTACCCCGTGCAGGGCGGCGGCGAACGCGAAAGGGCGGGGCCCGATGGGCCCCGCCCCGTGTGAGAGTCGACCGCTGCCGGGCCCTACCCGGTGACCGGCGGCTCGAAGGCGCCGACGACGCCGACCCGAGCCGTGTTGCAGCGCTTGCCGCCGGTGATCGAGACGACCAGGATGCCGGCCCGCGGCGCGGTGACGATGGTGGTCACGAGCCCGTTCTTGCCGGTCTTCACGACCTTGTCGACGCCGGCACCCCTGATCCGGACCTTGGCTCCGGCAACCGGCTTGCCGCCCGCCTTCACCGTCGGCGTGAGCTTGCCGGCCTTCCCGACCGTCAGCGTCTTGGGCGCGACGACGAGAGTCGAGCACACGATCGGCCTCGGCTTGGGCTTCAGCTTCGACTTCGGCTTGGGCTTCGGCTTCGCGGTCGGCGGCGTCGCCGGGGCGACGACGAGCGTGGCTGCGGAGGCCTGGTTGTTGGAGGCCTTCGAGTCACCCGGTGTCGAGACGATGACGGTGTTCGTGAGCGTTCCCGTCTTCGTCGCCTTGCCGACCACCGTGACCACGAACGACTGTCCGGGGCTGAAGGAGCCGGGCCGGCTGCAGCTGACGAGCGCACCGGCCTGCTCCACCGCGCAGGTGACGGCGGGGTCGGAGGAGCTCGCCGAGAGGTAGCCGATCCCGCCCGGAGCGGGGTCTGCCACCTGGACGCCGTTCGCCGCATCCGGGCCGAGGCTCGAGACGACGATCGTGTAGGTGACGTTCCCGTTCAGCTTGGTCGGGCTCGTGGCCGACTTCGTGACGCCGATGTCGATCACCGGCTGCGGCGGCACGACCGGCGGCGGCGGTGTCGTCGAGCAGGTGACGGTGACGGTCGCGGTCGAGGTGCCGAGGATCGCGCCCTCGTCTCCGATCACGCGCGCCGTGTTCGCGTAGGTCGCACCCCGGCAGGGCAGCAGCCCGGTCGAGTACGACTCGGTGAAGCCCTCTGTGACGTCGTTCCACGTCATGCCGTTCGTGTCGACGACGTCCACGTTGGCGTTCACCGTCTGAGTCGGCTCGGTGAATGCGTACTCCGCAGAGCCCGAGCCGGAGCCGACACCCTGGGTCGTGGTCGTCGCGGTGGCCGTGTTGGTGCCGCCGGCGCCGCTCTGCAGGTCGACGGCGTAGGTGCAGGTCATCGACGACTTTGCCGCCACGGTGGCCGACGGGCACGTGACCGCGCCGCCGAGACCGTCGCTGACCGTGACGCCGCCGACCGGGAACGCGTTCGGGTTGGTGACGGTGATCGAGCCGCTCAGGTGCCAGCCCGAATCGACCGGCTCGCCGTCCTGCTCGAGCACGACCGTCCAGGTGGAGGAGCCGGTGGCCCCGTCCTCGAGGCTGACCTGCGTCGGATCGGCCGTCTTCGTCACCTTCCACCCGTAGGTGCGGGTGAACGACGGAGTGACCGTCTTGCCGACGGTCAGCGCCTTCGGTGCACTGCAGGTGACAGCGACGCTGGCGCCGTCCTCGTCGAGGGCGTCACCCTTCAGGTCGGCCACGGCCGCGGTGTTGGCATAGGTCCGCGTGGAGCCGCAGGTGAGCGTGCGATCGTACGTCAGCACCTTGTCGCCGTTCTGGTCGAGGTCGGCGGGCGTGAGGCCGGTGCCGCCCGCCACGGGCGAGGCCGCACCGCCGTCGAACGCGTCGGTCACGTCGACGGTGTCGCCGATCACGGTCGGCGGGCCGAAGGTGATCGTCACCGGGCTCGACGTGTTGTCGAGCGCGCTGTTGCCGCTGACCGAGACCGACGCCGTGTTCGAGGTCGGCTTGGTGGTCTCGCTGGTGGCGACGTACATACACGTGAGCTGGCCGTGGCCGGCGATCGACGTGGCCGGGCAGTCGACGACTGCACCCGGAAGCACGTCCGAGACGGTGACGCCCGAAACGGCCGTCGCGTTCGGGTTCGTCACCGTGATCGTGCCGGAGACGACGTAGTGGCCGTCGACGGAGGAGCCGTGGACGGTCAGCTTGTAGTGAGCGTCGCCGCTCGTGCCTGCCTCGAGCGCGAGCGCAGCCGAGTCGGCGTACGCGCCCGTGGTCTTGACCTGCTTGTCGATCGTCCAGCTCCACGTCCGTTGCGACGAGGTCGCGTCGACCGTCTTCGCGATCTGGAGCGCCTGCAGGGGCGTGCACGTGATGTCGAGAGTGGCGGTATCGCTGCCGAGCGAGTCCTTGGCCTCTCCCTCCAGCGTGACCGTGTTCGTCACCCTACGGCTGTCGCCGCACAGGTTGTCGGTCGTGTAGACCGTCGTGTCGTCGGCCGTGATGCCGCCCTTGGAGCGGCCGTTCGAGTCCTGCCAGCTGACCGTCTCGTTGATCTCGCTGGTGGGAGCGCCGAAGGTATACGCCTTGACGGCGGTGGTGCTCGCCATCCAGTCGGGCGTCGTCGGGTCGGCTGTGACCGTGTTCGTGCCGTCCGCCTTCTGCGCGAGCGGAGCGGAGTACGAGCACGTGATCGCCTTGCCCTTGGCGACCGTGAACGTGGCCCTGTCGTCGGTCCCGCTCTTCGGCGAGCACGATCCGGTGAACGTCACGTTCGACAGCGACTCGTCGAGCACGCCGGCGACGTCGAAGGGCGAGCTGTCGAGGACGGTGATCACGCCGGCGACCTTCACGTCGGTGTCGGTGCTGCCCGTCTCGTTCACCGCGATCTGCCAGTCGGCCGAGCCGGAGCTACCGACCTCGAGCGACAGCGCGGCGTTGTCGCCGAAGGTGCCGGAGGTCTTCACCTGCTTGTCGATCGTCCACGTGTGCTCACGCGTGAACGAGGGCACGGCCGTCTTCTCGACCCGAAGCTTCTTGATCGAGCAGAAGAGGACGTGCGAGATCGAGTCCTTGGGGCTGACGAGGCCGGTGTCGCTCCACGGCCCGGTGGCGGGATGGCCGCCCCAGCCGTAGGAGCTGTAGTCGTAGACGGTCGCCTTCGAGCTCGCCTTCACGTAGACGAAGTCGACAGGCATGTTGGCCGACCAGTCGAAGGTGGCGACGCCGCCCGAGACCTGTGCGTTCGTGATCGTCACCCGGAGCGGATTGTCGCTGCCGTGCGTCTCGACGGCGTTCGTCCAGTCGAAGGTGCCGTTGTAGTTCGTGACCGCACCACTCTTCTCCACCTTGAGCCCGAAGATGTGGTTCTGCCCGGTCAGTGCCGTCGAGCATTGGGCGAAGATGCTGCTGCCGTCCATGCTCGTCGGCACGATGCCGTTGCCCGTCGTGGGAAGCGACGCTGTCGCTCCCGCCACGATCGAGCCGGCGAGCGCGACCACCCCGACGACCGCAAGCGCGCACACCGTCCCCGCCGCCCGTGTCAGTCCCTTCCGCATGATCACTCAACTCCCGTTCGTTTCCGCGACGGCCGGCATGCCGGCAACTGCAGGCGCCCGCCGTCTCTGGTTGTCTGCTTTGAACGTATGCCGCTTCCGGGGGAGGAGCTATCCCTCGAACGAGGGCTCTGATCACCCTTCGTCGCAGGGATGCGCCGCCGCCGCCGCGGGCCACGGTCGAGTGCGACAGTCTCGACCTCTAGTAGAGCGTGAGCTATGCTGCCCGGGTGCGAATGCCCGGGCGGGGGTCTGCGCAGGGCCAGGCAGGAGCGGCGCGACCGCGGTCGAAGTGCGCGGAGCGCCGGCGGATCGCTCGCCGATCTCGACGGCTAAGGACGACGACCCGCCGGCGCACCGACGAAGGCGAGAGGAGACTGAGGGAGATGGCGGGGAAGCCCGACAGGGACTGGGAGCACTGGCCGGCGCGCCGGGCGCACGACGAGCGGCGCCGCTTCGGGCTGAAGGCGCTGTTCTCCCCCACCGACCAGCCGCAGGTCGTGGAGGAGCTGATCGGGGAGCGCAGCCGCGAGCTCGAGCAGCGCACCGAGGAGCTGCACGCCACCATCGCCGACCTGGAACACCGCGAGGAGCAGTCGCTGCGCCTGCGGGCCGCGGTCGAGGAGATGCTGCGGCAGGGCTCGGCCGAGCTCGACGAGCGTCATGCCGAGCTGACCGCGCTCGCCGCAGGCCTCGCCGCGCAGGAGCAGCGACTCGGCGAGGCCGAGCGCGACCTCGACGAGCGCCGCCGCGAGCTCGGCGCGGTCGAACTCCTGCGCGCCGCCGTCGAACGGCGCGAGACGGCGCTCGCAGAGCGCGAGGCGGCAATCGAGCAGATTGCGGCGGGGCTGGCAGAGCGGGAGCGCTCCCTCGAGGAAGCCACGCACAGGATCGCCGAGCTCGTCGCGCGGGAAACCGAGCTCGACGCCCGTGCCGCGGAGCTCGACGCGCGCGAGGCGATGCTGCGGTCGCTGGCGGCGGAGACCGACGGCGCCAGGGCCGCCGTCACGGCGGCACAGGCGTCCGTGAGCCGCCGGGAGACCCGGGTCGCGGACCTCGAGACCATGCGCCGCGAGCTCGACCGCCAGGCGGAACGTCTCGCGGAACAGTCGGCGCACGTGGTCGAGCAGCAGACGGCGCTCGAGAGCGGTCGCGGCGAGCTCGCCCGGGCGGTGGCGGCGGTCTCGTCGGGCCTCGGGCTCGGCTCCGCGCCGACGCCCGACGCCGGCGGCGGGCACCTGCTCTTCATTCCCGGCGAGCGCTACCGCCTCGAGGAGGCCGGCGGGCCGGCGCCGGGCCTCGCCGACGAGATCACGGTGGACGGCGTCCGCTACGAGGTCGTGCGTGTGGGGCGCTCGCCGCTTCCGGGCGACGCGAGACGGTGCGCCTACGTCGAGCCTGTCACCTCGGGCTCTGCCTGAGCATGCGGGCTCCGAACCGGGTAGAGCGTCATTCCGCGCAGCTCGTCGTCGACCTCGTCGAAGGACTCGAGCCGCCGCGCGGCCTGCTGGACGAGGAACTCGGCCACCGCTTGATCGTCGCCGGCGAAGCGCCGTAGCCGGATGTCGTAGAGCTCGACGAGGCCCCAGGGCCGGCCGTGCAGGTGCAGCGGCAGCAGCAGGCAGCAGTTCATCTGGAATTCGCGCAGGACGAACGCCTCGGCCGGATCGAGGTCGTCGTCGAGGAACGAAAGCGCACGCGGAACCCCGGTCTCCAGGACCTCCTTCGTGACGGGGAACTCGTCGATCAGGTAGGCGGAGCCGTCGCCGAGGTAGACGTCGCGGAGCTTGTGCTGGGCGAGGTCGACGAGGTGCTCGCCGTCGATCCGCGAGATCTGGGTGGCGATCGCGCCCACGACGAAGGTGAGCGACTTGGCGAGCCGGTCCAGCGTCCCGGTGGGCGTCGGCTCCAGCCAGATGGCGGTCGAGGCCTCCATCGTCCCTTCCAGCGTGGAGGCGTCGGGGCGCGCCACGCTGCGTCGCCGCTCGCCGGGCGCGACCTCCGCGACGACGGCCACGGCGGTGCTGCCGCGCCGGGCAAGCTCCCTGAAGCCCACCACGCGGCCCTTGCCGCGCGCCTTCGCCTCGTAGAGCGCCTGGTCGGCCGAGCGGAGGAGCTGCGTGGCACCGCCGCCGTCGTAGGGATAGGTCGAGACGCCGGCACTCAGGTGGAGCGGGAAGCCCGCCTTGTCGAGCCCGGCGGCGAGGCGGGCCTGCACGTCGAGCGCGGCGGCCTCGGCGGCGTCCGCCTCCGTCGCCGGCAGCATCACCACGAACTCGTCGCCGCCGAGCCTGGCCGCGCAGCCGACGTCGGGAGCGACCACGCGGAGCACATGGCCGATCTCCCGCAGCAGCGCATCGCCGAACTCGTGGCCGGCCCGGTCGTTGACGTCCTTGAAGTCGTCGCAGTCGAGCACGATCAGGCTCAGCTGGTTGCGCTCCGCCTGTGCGTCGTCGAGCTCGCGTTCGAGCCGCTCCTCGAGGCCCCTACGGTTGAGGAGACCGGTCAGCGGGTCGGTGAGAGCGCTCTCACGCTCGCGGCCGAGCGCGAGCGCAGCGTCGAGGGAGGCGGCCGTGTGGGCCGCGAGCAGCGCGGCAGCCTCGGCCTGCTGGCGGTCGAACTCGTTCGCGAAGCGGCTCGTGCCGATGAGCAGGCCGACTTCCTGCCCGCTCGCACGCAGCGGCAGCAGGACGACGGCGCGGATGCGGGTGTCGGCGATCTCGGGGAGCCGCAGCACGTCGGTGTCGAGCAGCTCGAACACGGCGGAGTAGTCGACCCGCTCGCGCAGCTCCTCCAGCGCCTCGAGCGAGAGCGGCTCGGGCGCATCCGCGGACGCACGCCAGACCGAGATGTCGACGAGGCGCCCCGACTCCTCCCGCAGGAGGAGTTGGCTCGTCTCGACGGGAAGCACGCGGGGCAGCGAGCGTACGACCACGTCGCCGATCGAGCCGGAATCGCGCATCGAGCTGAGATGGACGAACAGACGGGCGAGAGACGAGAGGTCGACGTCGCGGCCGTTGCGGAGCATCTGCACGAGGGGCGCGAGCGTCGCGGCGAGGCCGGCGGCGATGGTGCCGGCGTCGTCCGGCAGGCGGGAGAAGGTCTCGATGTCGACGACGCCCACCGTCGTGCCGTTCGAGACGAGTGGGACTGCGAGCTCCGAGACGACGCCGAAGCGTGCCTGGATGAAGTCCGCGTCGCCCTCGACGTCGACGACGACCTGCGGCGTCAGCTCGCGTATGGCACGGCCGACGACGCCTTCGCCGATCGGCAGCCCTTCGGGGATCATCGCGTGGCCCCGCGCTCCCACGAGCCAGAGCCGCCCGTGCTCGACCATCAGCACGAGGACGACAGCACCGTCCAGGCGATCGTGCAGCACACCGAGGGCGGCCTCGATCGCGGCACCGGGCTCCGGCTCGGCCCGGGCCGCCTCTCCGGCTCGATCGCAGGCATCGCGGAGCTGCCGAGCGGAGATCCCGCCGGACCTTGCCAGGGCATGTGCCGTTCGCCGCATGTGACAGGGATCGGCATCTCGGCACCGCTGCTTGACCCTCGTTGGCGCTACCGCACGCACGTGGTGGCTCCGACGGCGGCGGCCCTCCGGCGGTGTGCCCCGCCGGGTCGGGCGCACAGCATCACAGCACCACCGCGCCGACGAGCGCTGCGACGGCGACCACCGCCCAGGCCGGCGCGACGCGCAGCAGGGCGAACAGCGCGGCGACGAGGAGGGCGTCCCCGGCGCCGTCGACCGACGTCCGCACGATCGGATCCCAGAACGCGGCTGCGAGCAGCCCGACGACCGCAGCTCCGACACCGGCGACCGCGGCCTGGACGATGTCGCGCTCGCGGACGGCCGACCAGAGCGGCAGCACCCCGCCGAGCAGCAGGAACGAGGGGAGGAAGATGGCCGCGAGGGCGAGGCCGGCGCCGGCGACGCCGTTCGGCGACGGCTCCCCGATCGCGCCGAGGTACGCCGAGAAGGTGAACAGCGGCCCGGGCACGGCCTGGGCCGCGCCGTAGCCGGCGAGGAACGCCTCCTGACCCACCCATCCCGACGCGACGGTCGCCTCGTCGAGCAGCGGCAGGACGACGTGGCCGCCGCCGAACACGAGCGCGCCGGCCCTGTAGAAGGCCGCGAACAGGTCGACGCCGTGCGCGCCGGTCGCGGCGCGCAGGACGGGCAGGCCCACGAGCAGCGCGGCGAACAGCGCCAGCGAGACCGCGGCGAGCCGGCGCCCGATCGGGAAGCGGAGGCGAAGCCCGAGCTCGTGCCCGCCGCCCCGGAACAGCGCCGCCCCGGCGAGCCCGGCGGCGAGGATCGTCAGCGTCTGCACCGCGGTACCCGGCGCGAGCAGCGCAGCGGCGGCGGCAGCCACTGCGAGCGCGAGCTTCGCCGGGCCGCGCGCGAGCGTGCGCGCCATCGCGACCACGGCGGCGAGCACGACGGCCGCCGCGGCGAGCTCGAGACCGCGGAGCCAGCCCGCGCCGGCGACGTCGGAGGAGCCGACGACGAGTGCGAGCGCCGTGAGGGCGACCGCGGAGGGGAGCGTGAAGCCCAGCCAGGCGAGCAGCCCACCAAGCTTGCCTGCGCGCAACGTCCCGATCGCGATCCCGAGCTGGCTCGACGACGGGCCGGGCAGCAGGCTCGTGAGGGCCACGAGCTCTCCGAAGCTCGCCTCGTCGAGCCAGCGTCGCCGTCCGACGTACTCCTCCCTGAAGTACCCGATGTGCGCGACGGGGCCGCCGAACGAGGTCAACCCGAGCCGCAGCGCAACGCGAAAGACCTCCCGCCGCCCGCCTGTGACAGCGTCTACCGCGACGCCCCTGGCTGCCACAGCGGCTCGTCGCGCCCGGCCGTCGCGTTGGCCGCGCGCGCGAGGATGAAGAGGAGGTCGGAGAGCCGGTTCAGGTAGACGAGCACGAGCCGGTTGACGTCGTGCTCCCGTGCCGCGAGCAGTGTCTCCCGCTCGGCCCGCCGGCAGGTCGTGCGAGCGACGTGCAGCCACGCGGCCGTCTCCGTGCCGCCGGGCAGGACGAAGCTCCTGAGCTCGGGCAACTGCGAGTTGAAGCGGTCGCACAGCGCCTCCAGGTCATCGACCATGCTCTGCGCGACACGCAGCCTGCCCTCGACCTCGAGCGGCACGCACAGATCTGCGCCGACGTCGAACAGCTCGTTCTGGATCCGCTCGAGCGGCGCCCGCAACGGCTCCGGGCAGTCGCCCGCGAGCACGAGCCCGAGGACCGAGTTGAGCTCGTCGGTCGTGCCGAAGGCGGCGATGCGCGCGTCGAGCTTGGAGACCCGGGAGCCGTCGCCGAGCGACGTCTCCCCCTCGTCGCCGCCCCGCGTGTAGATCCGCGTCAGGCGCACGGGCTCGTCGCGTGAGCGGGCCATCGCGGTCAGGTTACAGGCGGGGCGACGCGCCCCTCGTGCTCGGCGAGGATGTTGCGCGCGATCACGAGCCGCTGGATCTCGCTCGTCCCCTCGTAGATCTCGGTCACCTTGGCGTCGCGGAAGTACCGCTCCACCGGGAACTCCGTGGTGAAGCCGTAGCCGCCCAGCACCTGGATCGCCTCTCCTGTCTGGCGGCGGGCGACCGACGAGGCGAACAGCTTCGCCTGCGCGCCCTCCGCGGTGTGCGGCAGGCCCTCCTGCTTCAACCATGCGGCTCGGTAGGTGAGCCACCGCGCCGCCGCGATCTCCGTCGCCATGTCGGCCAGCTTGAACTGGATCGCCTGGAAGTCTGCGATCCGCCTGCCGAACTGCCGGCGCTCGAGCGCGTACGCGCGGGCTGCGTCGTAGGCGGCCTGCGCGATGCCGACCGCCTGCGCGGCAATGCCGATGCGCCCGCCGTCGAGCGTCGCCATCGCGACCGTGAAACCGCGGTTCTCCTCGTGCAGCAGCCGTTCGCGACCGACGAGCGCCGCGTCGAGCCGGATGTCGGCGGTCGAGGACGAGTGCAGGCCGAGCTTGCCGGGCTCGCGGCTGACCTCCACGTGCTCGGCGTCGAGCACGAAGGCGCTGATGCCACGCGCGCCGTCCGTGGACGGGTCGGTGCGGGCGAACACGATGAACGTGCCCGCGTGCGTGCCGTTCGTGATCCATTGCTTCGTGCCGGTCAGCGCCCAGCCGCCGGCCTGAGGCACGGCGACGGTGCGGAGCGCGCCCGCGTCCGACCCCGACTCGGCCTCCGTCAACGCGAACGCACCGAGCACCCTGCCGGCCGCGAGCGGCGGCACGAAGCGCTGCCGTTGCTCGTCGGTGCCGAACGCGACGATCGGGAGCGTCGCGGCGCTCGTGTGGACCGCGACGGTGACCCCGACGCCGGCGTCCGCGCGGGACAGCTCCTCCAGGACGAGCACGTAGGAGACGAAGTCGGCGCCCGCGCCGCCGAGCTCCGGCGGCGCGCAGACGCCCATCAGCCCGAGCTCACCCAGCCTCGCGAAGAGGTCGGCGGGAAAGCGGCGGTCGCGGTCCCACCCGGCTGCGTGCGGTGCGATCTCCGCCTCGGCGACCTCACGCGCGAGGCTCTGGATCGCCCGCTGCTCGGGGGTGAGCGAGAAGTCCACGCTCACGCAGCCCGCAGCCGGCGGTAACGGGGGCCGATGTCGTCGAACGGCATCGCCCGGACGTCGGCGACGACGGTCTCCATGCCGGCCACCGCCGCTTCGACGAGGTCGATGCCGACGAGGCCGGACGGCACGAGCCGGCACGGCGCCGCCAGGTAGACGGGCTTCGCGAAGGCGTACCCGACCTCGAGCACCCGGCCCGTCTGCAGGCGCGAGAGCACCCAGGGAATCTCGATCACGCGCTCGTCGCTTCCAGGTGACCCCTGGAGGTGCCGCGGACGCTCTCCACGCTCCCATGCTCCCGTCGCAAACGCGATGGCGTCGTCGAGCGCCCGGATGCGGTCGAGCTCGGGCGCGGTGACGAGCTCGTGGAGGAGTGTGGCGCGCGAGAGCGTCCCTGCGGCGAGCTTCGAGAGCGCCCGTCGCGAGGTGGGCCTGAAGACGCGGATCCATCGCTAGCCGTACTCGTAGAAGCCGCGGCCGGTCTTGCGGCCGAGCCTACCCGCGGCGACGTACTGACGGAGCAACGGGCACGGCGCGTACTTCGGGTCGCCGAGGCCCTGCTGCAGCACGTCCATGATCGCGACGCAGGTGTCGAGCCCGATCAGGTCGGCGAGCGCGAGCGGCCCGAGCGGGTGGGCGAACCCGAGCTTCGCGATCGTGTCGATCGCCTCCGCCTCGGCGACGCCCTCCATCAGGGCGAAGACGGCTTCGTTGATGAACGGCATCAGGATGCGGTTCGCGGCGAAGCCGGGGAAGTCGTTCGCCTCGGCCGGCACCTTGCCGAGGTCGACGGCGAGGTCGACGATCGCGGTCGTCGTCTCGTCCGACGTCTGCAGCGCCCGGATCACCTCCACGAGCTTCAGCACCGGCACCGGGTTGAAGAAATGCATCCCGATCACGCGATCCGGCCGGGACGTGACGGCCGCAAGCGAGGTGATCGGGATGGACGACGTGTTGGACGCCAGGATCGCGCTCTCCGGGAGGACGGCGTCTGCCTCCCGGAACAGCGCCTCCTTGGCGTCCCTGTCCTCGACGATGGCCTCGATCATCAGGTCCGCGCGGGCCGAGCGACGCGACAGGCGTGATGCGGACGAGCACCGCCTCGGGATCGGCGCCCGCCCCCTTCGCGGCGAGCCGCGTCAGGCTCGTCCGGATCGCGGCCAGGCCGCGCTCGACCGCTCCGGGAAACGGGTCGTGCAGCAGCACCTCGCGCCCGGAAGCAGCGACGACCTGCGCGATGCCGCTGCCCATCTGACCGGCACCGACGACGAGGACCCGCTCGAAGGTCATGGGGCGAGGCTACCGCGCGCGGCGCCGGCCTGCTTCCGTCGCACACGCCGGATCGAGTAGGCGAGCACCGCCCCGAGAACGAGCACGCCGATGACGAGCTTGATCGCATTCCCTCTCGGCTCGTCGACCTCGGCGAGCACCGCTCCGGGGTCCGTGATGCCGCAGCGCGTCGTGAAGTAGCCACCGCCGACCCGGTTGGCGAGCACGCCCGCGGCGACGTCCTCGGGAATGCGCTGCCCGCCGTTCGCAGCCCGCTCCGGGATGCGCACGTCGACCGTGCGGCCGATGTCGCCTTTCACCTGCTGGTCGACGACGAACGTGTAGATCCGCTGCGGCACGCCGCCCCCGGTCACCGGCCGGAAGCCTGTCGAGCGGCCGACGAAGACGATCTGCGCCTGGTCGATGCGCTCCTGGAGCGACGTCGTCGGGCAGGTGTAGGCGTCAGCGCGGCCCGGTCCGAGCCCGGCCGCGAGGGCGAGCGCGAGGACGAGCAGGAAGGCCCGGTCGGGGCGAGGCACGGCCCGGTCCTTACGAGACCTCGAGCAGCAGGGCGTCGCCCTGCCCGCCGCCCGAGCAGATCGCCGCGAGGCCGAGGCCGCCGCCCTCGCGGCGCAGCTCGTGCACGAGCGTCCCGACGATCCGGCCGCCCGAGGCGCCGATCGGATGCCCGAGCGCGACGGCGCCGCCGTTCACGTTGACGATCGCCTC
The DNA here is from genome assembly GCA_963787085.1 of uncultured Gaiellaceae bacterium. Lineage (GTDB taxonomy): Bacteria > Actinomycetota > Thermoleophilia > Gaiellales > Gaiellaceae > Gaiella. The sequence continues at coordinate 420,812 of CAWBBO010000006.1, forward strand.
GTCGGCGCCGAGCATCACGGTCGAGTTCTTCGCGACGGACGCGAACGCCTCGTTGATCTCGACGCGCTTGACGTCGCGATCGTCTTCCCGGCCTCGGCGAGCGCCGCGGCCGACGCCTTGGCGGGCGTGCGCGCGAGATAGGCGAAGTCGTCGGCGATCGTCCCCTGCGCGAGGATCGTCGCGAGCGGCTCGAGCCCGCGCTTCGCGGCGAAGGCCTCGGAGCAGACGATCACGCACGAGGCACCGTCGTTCACGCCCGGCGCGTTGCCCGCGGTCGTCGTCCCCTCGGGATCGAACACGGGCTTCAGCGAGGCGAGCTTCTCGAGCGTCGTGTCGCGGCGCACGCCCTCGTCCGCGACGACGTCGCCGACCGCGACGATCTCGTCGTCGAAGCGACCGGCGTCCTGGGCTGCCGCGGCGCGCTCGTGCGAGCGGTGCGGCCCACGCGTCCTGTTCCTCGCGGGTGATCCCGAGCTCGCGCGACACCTGGGACGCCTGCGCGACCATGTGCAGCCCGTCGAAGGTCGACTGGAGGCCGTCGAAGACCATGTGGTCGAGCACCTCGCCGTGGCCGAGCCGGTAGCCGAAACGTGCCTTCGGCAGCAGGTACGGGGCGTTCGACATCGACTCCATCCCGCCGGTGACGACGACGTCGTGCTGCCCGGTCCTGATCATCAGGTCGGCGAGCTCGATCGCGCGGATCGAGGAGGCGCAGACCTTGTTGATCGTGTCCGCGGGCACCTCTTTGGGGATGCCGGCGGCGACGGCGGCCTGGCGGGCGGGCGCCTGGCCCGCGCCGGCCTGCAGCACCTGGCCCATGACGACGTACCCCACCTCGCCCGGGTCGACGCCTGCACGTTCGAGAGCGGCGCTGATCGCTACCGCGCCGAGCTCCGTCGCCGGAAGCGCCGCCAGCCCGCCGCCGAGCTTCCCGAACGGCGTTCGCACGGCGGCGACGATGACGGAGCGGCTCATGGCGTCAGCCTAGCGTCGCCGCCTGCCCCGCGGCCGGGAGAGCCGGCCGAGCAGCCCTAGCGCAGGAACGAGACGTCGAGCGGCAGCGAGCGCACGTACGCCTCGGCCACGCCGGCGGCGGCCTCGACGTCCGACAGCTGCACGATCTCGTTCGGGGTGTGCATGTAGCGCAGCGGCACGGAGACGAGCCCGACGGGGACGCCGGCGAGCGCCTCCTGTACGGCCTCCGAGTCCGACCAGGTGTTCTCGCCGGCCTCGAGCGTGTACGGGATACCCGCCGCCGAGGCGGCCGCGCGCAGGCCGGCTGCGACGGCAGGGTGGATCGTCGGGCCGCGGAAGATCGTGGGGCCGGCACCGAGGCGCGTGTTTCCCCACTCACCCGGGTCGCCACCCGGGATGTCGGCCGCGTAGGTGACCTCGAGCACGAGCGCCGCATCGGCGGTCGCTGCCCGTGCGGCGACCGCAGCGCCGCCACGCAAGGCGCTCTCCTCGAGCGTGGTGATGACGAGCGCCACGTCCCAGGCGGCCGGGTCGGCGGCGAGCCGTCGAGCGGTCTCGAGCGCCACGTAGACGCCGACACGGTTGTCGAGCGACTTGGACATCACACGACCGGCGTGGAGCGGGACCGGGTCTCCTGCCATCGTGACCGAGTCGCCCGGCTCGATCAGCGCCGAGCGCCGCATGGCCGTCGGGAGCTCCGACGTCGAGCCGCAGGTCGGTCCAGGCCGGCTCGCCTTCGCCGCGCGCGACCCGTACCACCACACCCGGCACGCAACCGCCGTGGCCGCGCACCTCGACGCGCCTGCCAACGGCGCGGGCGGCCTTCCAGTTCGCGATCTTCGCCACGGAGGCGAGCCCGTCCTCGTGGACGTGCGTGACGATCATCCCGATCTCGTCCGCATGCGCGAAGAGCCCGAGCGTGCGACCGCCGGGCCTGCCGTCGAGGCGGGCGATCGTGTTGCCGTGGACGTCGCTCGTGACGGTCGCGAACGCCTTCGCCTCGCGGCGCACGATCGCCATCACATCGTCCTCGCTGCCCGAGGGAGCCGAGGCGCGCAGGAGCTCGTCGAGAAGCGCGGGGATCGCCACGGCGGCAGGCTACCGGCCGTGACGGTCCCCGGCACCTGCAGTCAGGCGGCAGCGACCTCTGCGAGATACGCGTCCGCCTTCGCCGGATCCATGAACCAGTCGTAGTACTCGGGCGGATTGTCGAAGCCGTTCGCGAACCGGTGTGCCACGGCCGGGAACCGGCCCGCCGCTCCGAGCACGTCGAGCACGTGCGGCGGCGGCGGCAACAGGAGTGCGTTCGTCCAGCCGACGACCTTCTCGGCGTACGCCCACAGCTGCTCGAAGGTCTCCTGCATCCAGGTCGTGTCGAAAGGCCCCTCGCCGCGGTCGAGAATGCGCTGCAGATACACGGCCGCCCCCTTGGAGGCGTTGTTCGACCCCTGGCCCGTGATCGGGTCGTTCAGCAGCACAGCGTCGGCCATACCGAGCACGGGGCGGCCCGACGGCAGCAGGCCGACCGGCTTGCGTACGGTCGGGGGGAAACGGCCCACGAGGATCCCGTTGGCGTCGGTCAGCTCGACGTCCCGGCAGCGGGTGCCCTCCCACGGCATGAACGTGTCGAGGATCCACTTCGACTTCGCCAGGTGCTCGTCGGGAGTGGTGACGTCGCCCCAGCAGTCCATCGGCCCGCCGGGGACACCCTCGAACACCATGATCTCGCACGGCCCGCTCGTCGTCAGCGCCGGGAAGACGAAGTACTCCCCCACGCCCGGGACGATGTTGAAGCAGACGGCCGAGAACTCCGGCCGCGATGTCATGCCCGTCACGTACGTCAGCGCGAGGGCGCGCATCGGCTGGTCGAACTGCGAGCGCCCGGCGTCCCGCTCGAAGAGTCTTGTGATCTCGCCCTTGCCCGCGGCGACGACGACGAGGTCGCTGCCCGCGGCGTACCGCTCCATGTCGTCGACACCGGCGCTGTGGAGGACGAGCTCGCCGCCCAACGACTCGAAGTGGCTCATCCAGCGAGGGAACTTGACGCGCTGGTCGACCGACATGGCGACACGGTCGAGCCTTGCACCCCAGTCGATCGCCTTCTCCCCGGGCAGCTCCGGGTGCGGCACGGCGAGAGCGATGCCCTCGACCGGCGGGCACGTGCCCTCCCAGAAGTCGATGCCGAGAGCGCGCTCGTGGTCGAGCGCGGTCGCGAACATGCACTGGCTGGACGTGACGCGGCCGTCGTGGATCTGCTCGGCCGTCCGGTCGGTCACGACCGTGACGTCGTAGCCGGCCTGCGCGAGGCCGATGCCGAGCTGAAGGCCCGACTGTCCACCTCCGACGATCGTGATCTTCGCCATGGCTCTCTCCTTCACTCCATCAGCTTGGGAATCGCGGGCACGGCGCCCTCGGGACCGATCGCCGAGTAGCCGCCGTCGACCGCCCAAGTCGCGCCGGTGACGAAGCTGGCGTCGTCCGACAGCAGAAAGGCGACGACGTGGGCGACCTCCTCGGGGTCGCCGACCCGGCCGAGCACGTGGAACGGGGCCGCCACGCGATCGGTCTTCGCCCTGTCGCCGCCGGTCAGCTCGACCATCACCTTCGACCACGTCCAGCCGGGCGAGACCGCGTTCACGCGGATGCCGTCCCGGGCGAGGTCCAGCGCCATCGCGCGCGTGAGCTGGACGATCGCCGCCTTGCTGACAGGGTAGAGCCAGCGGCCCGTCTGCGCCACACCGGCGGAGATGGAGGCGAAGTTGACGATCGCACCGCCGCCGCGCGCCTGCATGTGCGGGTGCACCGCCTGTGCCATCGCGACCGCGCTGACGACGTTCACGTCGAGCGCGGCGAGCCAGTCGGCCCGCGGCGAGGCGAACCCCTCGTCGAGGTACGAGCAGGCGAGGTTGACGAGCGCGTCGACGCCGCCGAACCGACCGACGACTGCCTCGACGCAGGCGGCGACGTCCGCGTCCTGCGTGATGTCCGTGTGCCGGAAGAGGGCGCGCTCGGCGAGCTCCGCGGCGAGCGCCTCACCCGGGCCTGTGTCGATGTCCGCGACCGCCACCGACATGCCAAGCCCGTGCAGCTCGCGCACCACCGCCTGTCCGATCAGCGTCGAGCCGCCGGTGACGATCGCCGTCCTCCCCGCGAGACCCTTCATCAGCACCTCCGAGACGAGCGTGGTTGCACGACGACTCTACGAGCTTCACCGGGACGCTGCTGGTTGACTGCGGACGTGGCTTCCTTCCCGGCGGCGATGGAGGTGCGCGGCGTTCGTCGCCGCGGCCAGGCCTACGTGGCGCTGGCGGCGGTCGCCTGGTCGACGGCGGGCGTGCTCCAGCGCGAGCTCTCGGTCGACACGGCCACGCAGGTCGCCGGGCGCGCCGTCTTCGCGGCGATGGCGCTGTTCCTGTTCGTCGCGTTCTCCGAGCGCGGCGGCACGATCCGGGCGTTTCGCAGGATCGGGCGCGCCGAGCTCGCCGTCGCCGTTCTGACCGCCGTCGCCTCGGGCACGTTCATCGTCGCCCTCAATCACACGACCGTCGCGAACGTCCTCTTCCTGCAGGCGGTCTCGCCCATCGCAGCGGCGCTGATCGCCTGGGTCGGGCTGCGGGAGCAGGTCTCGCGGCGCACCGTCGTCGTGATGGTGGTGGCCCTCGCCGGCGTCGGCCTGATGGTGGGGGGACCGGGCGGCGCGCAGGGCCTCGGGCTCGCGCTGTCCGTCGTGATGACGCTCTCGTTCGCCCTCGCGGTCGTGATCACCCGCCACCGGCGCGACATCTCCATGGCTCCGGCGATCTGCCTCTCACAGGTGCTCGTGCTCCTGTGTGTCGGCCCCTTCGCGCACCCCGGCGCGATCGACGGGCGCGATCTCGCCCTCATGGTCGTGCTCGGCTTCGGCCAGATGGGCCTCGGTCTCGCCTTTCTGACCATGGGAGCGCGCCTGATCCCGGCGGCGGAGGTCGCGCTGATCACCCTGCTCGAGGTCGTGCTCGGGCCGCTGTGGGTATGGCTCGCGCTCTCGGAGCGGCCGAGCACGGCGACCCTGCTCGGCGGCGCCGTCGTCGTCGTGGCCGTCGTGCTGCACGCCGGGGGCGAGACGGGCGAGAGCTCGACGCCGGGAATACCGCGACGCCGGAGAGTTGCCGGGCGGCGCGGAGGCGGCTAGGCTCCGGGGAGATGACTCCCGCGACGCATGCATGGGCCTGGTGGTGGCGCAGCGAGCGAGGCGGGAGCGTGCGCTAGCACGAGTCGAGAGCCCCCGCTTCGCCAGAGACCTCCCCGTGGAGGTCTTTTTCGTGTCCGAGCAGGAACTGGAAGACGACGACCGACATGACCGAGACGACGATCAACACCGACCTTCTCACCCCGCTCGGCGCCTACCTGCGCCTGCGCGACGCGGGCTCCGCCAGCTTCGTCCTCGAGTCGGTCGAGCGAGGGCGGCTCGGCCGCTACTCGTGGATGGGAGCGGGCTCCCGGCTCGTCACCTTCGCCGAGGCGGAAGAGCTCGCGCTCCCGGTCGTCGGCTACCTCGCGTACGACCACGTGGCGCGGCTCGAGCCCACGGTGCCGCTGCCGGACGAAGGGAAGGGCTTCCCCGAGAGCAGGCTGGTCGTGGCCGAGACGCTCGTGCGCTTCGACCACGGCGGCGGCGTCGCCGAGGTGATCGCCGGCGACCGCGACGAGATCGCGGGCCGGCTGGAGGCGGGCATACCGTGGCAGCGCGAGGTTCGCGGCTCGCCCGGCCCACTGCGCCGCTTCCCGGAACGCGAGCGCTACGAGGAGATGGTGCGCTCCGTCAAGGATCACATCGTCGCCGGCGACGTCTTCCAGTGCGTGCCGTCGCAGCGGGCCGAGCGCCCGACGTCGGCGTCGCCCCTCGACGTCTACCGCGCGTTGCGGCGCGTGAACCCGTCCCCCTATCTGTTCCTGCTCGAGCTCGACGGGATCGCGCTCGTCGGCTCCTCGCCGGAACGGCTCGTCGCCTGCGAGGCCGGGCGCGCCAGCCTGTGCCCGATCGCCGGCACGACGGAGCCGACGGAGGGCGACGTGGAGCGGCTGCTCGCCTCCGAGAAGGACCGGGCGGAGCACATCATGCTCGTCGACCTCGGCCGCAACGACCTCTCGCGGGTCTGCCGAGCCGGCACCGTGCACGTGAGCAGGTACATGGAGGTGGAGCGCTTCTCGCACGTGTCGCATCTCGTCTCCGAGGTCGTCGGCGACCTCCGCGACGGTGTGTCGCCCTTCGACGTGCTGCGCGCGTGCTTCCCCGCCGGCACCGTCTCCGGAGCGCCCAAGGTGCGCGCGATGCAGCTCATCTCGAAGCTCGAGGGGTTCCGCCGCGGCCCCTACGCGGGCGCTGTCCTCTACGCGCTCCCGGGTGGCACGATGGACGCGTGCATCGCGCTGCGCACGATCGTGATGGCCGAGGGGGTCGCCCACCTGCAGGCGGGAGCCGGCGTCGTGGCCGACTCGGATCCGGCTGCCGAGCACGAGGAGTGCCTGAAGAAGCTGGCAGCGCTCGAGGCGGCGATCGACCTGGCGGAGACGGAGTTCGCATGAGGCCGCTCTCACATCGCTCCGGTGCGGCAAGCGGCGACGGCCTTTCGCGGAGCCCGGCTCCGCCGCGTGGGAGCGAAAGGCGGCCACGGGCGTGAGAGTCCTGATGATCGACAACTACGACTCGTTCACGTACAACCTCGTGCACCTGTTCGAGGAGCTCGGCGCCGAGGTCGTGACCGTGCGCAACGACGCGATCACGGTGGAGGAGGCGCAGGCGGGCGGCTTCGACCGGCTCGTCATCTCCCCTGGCCCCGGCAGGCCGGAAGACGCGGGCGTCTCGATCGAGCTGATCCGCGCACTCGGCCCGACGACGCCGACGCTCGGCGTCTGTCTCGGCCACCAGGCGATCGTGCAGGCGTTCGGCGGACGCGTCGGCCAGGCGAAGGCGCTGCTACACGGCAAGGCGAGCACCGTGCACCACGACGGCAAGGGCATCTACACCGGCCTGCCGGCGGAGATCGAGGCGGGCCGCTACCACTCGCTCGCCGCCGTCGACGTGCCGGACGAGCTGGAGGTGACGTCGCGCACGAGCGACGGCGAGGTGATGGGGGTACGCCATCGCTCGCTCCCGGTCGAGGGCGTGCAGTTCCACCCGGAGTCGGTGCTGACGCCGGCTGGAGCCGAGCTGGCGAGGAACTTCCTGCGGTGATCGTCGCCCCCGCGATCCAGCTGCTGCTCGACGGGCGCCATCTCACCCGCCAGGACGCGCACGCGCTGATGGGCTCGATCATGGACGGGGAGGCGACGCCGGCGCAGATCGCCGGCTTCCTCGTCGCCCTTCGGACAAAGGGGGAGACGGCCGACGAGATCACGGGCTTCGCCGAGGCGATGCGCGAGCACGTCGTTCCCGTGACGCCCCGGAGATCTCCGGTCGTGGACGTGGTGGGCACCGGGGGCGACGGGGCGCGGACCTTCAACATCTCGACCGCGGCTGCCCTCGTCGCCGCGGCCGCGGGCGCAGCCGTGGCCAAGCACGGCAACCGGGCGGCAAGCTCGGCGGCGGGCTCGGCCGACGTGCTCGAGGAACTCGGCATCGCCATCGAGCAGGCCCCCGAGCGGATCGCCCGCTCGATCGACGAGCTCGGCTTCGGGTTCATGTTCGCGCGGGCCCATCACCCGGCCATGCGGCACGTCGCACCCGTGCGCCAGGAGCTCGGCATCCGCACCGTCTTCAACGTGCTCGGGCCGCTCGCGAACCCGGCGGGGGCACGCGACGGCGTCTTCGGCGTCTACGCGGCGGAGCTCGCGCGCACCTACGCCGCTGCGCTCGCCGAGCTGGGCGCGCGCCGCGCCTTCGTCGTGCACGGAGACGGGGGCCTCGACGAGCTCTCGCCGTTCGGCACGAACCTCGTCGTGGAGGTCGTCGACGGCGACGTGCGCGAGTGGGAGCTCGACCCGCGCGAGCTCGGCATCCATCCCGTCGACCCGGATGCATTGCGCGGCGGGTCGGCCGCCGAGAACGCAGCCATCGTCCGCTCCGTGCTCGCCGGCGAGCCGGGCGGACGCCGCGACGCCGTGCTCCTGAACGCCGCACCCGCGCTCGTCGCGGCGGGGCTCGCGGACGACCTCGCCGAAGGGCTCGGCCTGGGAGCCGAGGCGATCGACTCGGGCGCCGCCACGAGCCGGCTCGAGGCGCTCGTCGCCTTCTCTGCCGGGGGGCCCGGCTAGTGGGGCGCTTCGAGGACGCACTGCGCGCACCGGGGCTCGGCGCCATCGCCGAGATCAAGCGGCGCTCGCCGTCCGCCGGCGACCTGAGGCCCGATGCCGACCCCGCCGTGATCGCGCCGGCGTACGCGGCCGCAGGGGCGGCGGCCATCTCCGTGCTCGTCGACGAGCGCTTCGGCGGTACCTGGGACGACCTGCGGGCCGCGCGAGCGACGACGACGGCCCCGCTGCTCGCCAAGGGATTCTTCTCTACCGGGGAGCACCTGAGAACGGCGCTGGAGGCCGGCGCCGACGCTGTGCTGCTGCTGCTCCGCGACCTCGACGACGGCTCCGCGGCACGCCTCCTCGCCGAGGCGGAGCGCCTCGGCCTCGACACTCTGGTGGAGGCTCATGACGCCGGCGAGGTCGAACGCGGGCTTGCCCTCGGCGCACCCGTGCTCGGTGTCAACGCCCGCGACCTCTCCACCTTCACGATCGACCGCCACGCTCAGCTGGAGCTCGTCGCACGCATTCCGCGCGACCGGGTCGTGATCGCGGAGAGCGGCATCCAGACCCGAGCTCAGGGAGCTGCAGCCGAGCTCGCCGGCGCGGACGCGATCCTCGTCGGCTCGGCGCTGATGCGGGCCTCCGACCCGGCGGCGAAGCTCGCCGAGTTGCTGTCGCGGCCGCTCGTGAAGGTGTGCGGCCTCACGCGCGAGGAGGACGTCGCCGCCGCGGCTGCGGCGGGCGCCGACCTGGCCGGGTTCGTGCTCGCGCCGGCGAGCCCTCGCGCCGCGACCGCGGTCCTGCCCGTCCCCGAGGGGATGCTCTCGGTCGCGGTCTGGGTCGGCGAGGCCGGCGAGTCGGGCGCCGACCTCGACCAGGTGCACACGGTCGAGGCAGGCAAAGTGCGCGGCCGCGAGGCGACGCTACTGCGCGACGGCGAGCCCGTGGCGCTGGTGCTCGACCTGCCCTGGGAGGGAACCGACCCCGACCACTGGGCACGCGCCGCGGACGCGAAGGGGCGCATCGTGCTTGCGGGCCGGCTCGGGCCCGAGAACGTGCAGGACGCGATCGCGGCCGTGCGGCCGTGGGCGGTCGATGCCTCGTCGTCGCTCGAGTCGGCGCCGGGGATCAAGGATCACGACAGGGTCAAGACCTACGTGGAGGCAGCGAGAGCATGACGACGTCAGATCACCTCGAAACCTACGGTCCGTACGGCGGGCGGTATGTGCCGGAGACGCTGATCCCGGCACTGGACGAGCTCACTGCCGCCTGGGAGGCGGCGAAGGCCGATCCGGCCTTCCAGGCGGAGATCGACGAGCTCGGCCGCACCTACACCGGCCGCCCCTCCCCGATCACGCTCGCGTCGCGCTTCGCCCCCGGCAAGCGCCTCTACCTGAAGCGGGAGGACCTGAACCACACGGGCGCGCACAAGATCAACAACGCGCTCGGCCAGGTGGTGCTCGCCCGACGGCTCGGCAAGAAGCGGATCATCGCCGAGACGGGCGCCGGCCAGCACGGCGTCGCGACGGCGACGGCGTGCGCCCGCTTCGGCCTCGAGTGCATCGTCTTCATGGGCTCCGAGGACATGCGCCGCCAGGCGCCCAACGTCGAGCGCATGCACCTGATGGGCGCCTCTGTCGTCCCGGTCGAGTTCGGCACCCGCACGCTGAAGGAGGCGACGAGCGAGGCGATCCGCGACTGGATCACGAACGTCGAGACGACGCACTACGTGATCGGTTCGTGTGTCGGGCCGGCCCCCTACCCGGAGATCGTGCGCGAGCTGCAGGCCGTGATCGGCCGGGAGGCGCGCGACCAGCTGCTCGAGGCCGAAGGGGCGCTGCCCGAGGCGGTCGTCGCCTGCGTCGGCGGCGGCTCGAACGCGATCGGGATGTTCGCCGCCTTCCTCGACGACGCCGAGGTACGGCTGATCGGCGTCGAGGCGGCGGGCGCGGCATCGCTCGGCGCGGGCCGCACGGGGGTGCTCCACGGCTCCCGCTCCTCGATCCTCGCCGACAGCGACGGCCAGATCGCCGACGCGCACTCGATCTCCGCGGGCCTCGACTACCCGGGCGTCGGGCCGGAGCACGCGTTCCTGCGGGACACGGGCCGGGCGGAGTACGTCCCCTGCACGGACGAGGAGGCGCTCGACGCCTTCCAGCGTCTTTCCCGCACCGAGGGGATCATCCCGGCGCTCGAGTCCTCGCACGCCCTCGCGCGCGCAGCCGAGCTCGACGCCGAGTACGTCGCGGTGTGCCTGTCGGGGCGCGGCGACAAAGATCTCGCCGAGGCGCTGGCTGCGCTCGAGGCACGGACGTGAGCCGCAAGACCCTCGTCATCTACCTGATGGCCGGCGCCGACACGCCTGCGCTGGCGCAGGCCGCCGCGGCCGGCGGGGCCGACATCGTCGAGCTCGGCTTCCCCTTCTCCGACCCGCTCGCCGACGGGCCGGTGATCCGCGCCGCCGCGGAGAAGGCGCTCGCAGCAGGCATGCGCACCACGCAATGCCTCGAGTGCCTGGCCGCCACACGTGCGCTCGTCGGCGACACGCCGCTGATCCCGATGACGTACGCATCGCTGCTCGAGGCGTACGGCTGGGCGCGGTTCGAACAGGACGCCCGTGCAGCCGGGGCGACGAGCTTCATCATCGCGGACACGGCGGCGGGCTCGCGGCCGGAGCTGAAGCGCGTCCAGCTCGTCGCGCCCACGTCGACCGACGAGCGCATCGCGCTCGCGGCGCACGAGACCGACGGCTGGCTCTACCTCGTCACGCTCACCGGCACGACCGGGGCGCGCACCGAGCTGTCCGAGGCACTGTCCGGGCTCGCCGCGCGCGCCCGGGCGCTCGCCGACGTCCCTCTCTACGCCGGTTTCGGCATCTCCACGCCGGCCCAGGCGCGGGCCGCCGCCGACCTCACCGACGGCGTCGTCGTCGGCTCTCGCGCGCTGCAGGTGGCCGAGGACGGCCCTGCCGCGCTCCGGGAGTACGTCGGCTCGCTGCGGGCAGCACTCGACGCCTGAGGCTTCACAACTACGACACCAGACGTTCCCTCGCTCGACGACCACGGGCGGACCTGCCGCCTCGACACTGCGGCTGTCCAGCAGGTGACAAAGGGGGAACGGAAGCATGAGAGCAGGACTCCTGGCCGCGGGCGCGCTCGGCGCCGCGGCCCTTGTCGTGGCCGGCACGACGGTGGCGGGTTCGCGCGCACCGGAGTACGCCGTGTCACGCGACGGTGCCTACGAGACCATGGCGCTCCTCAGCGTCGGAGATGTCGTTCGCGAGACGAGCAATCGGAGGCAGCGCTTCCAGATGGTGGGGATCCCCGACGGCCTCGGCGCGGCGAAGCAGGGTGAGGACACGATCGTCTGGATGAACCACGAGTTCGCATCCTCGGTGAAGTCACAGCCGGTGCTCGGCGGGCCGCTGGTCAAGGGCTCGTTCATCTCGAAATGGGTGCTCAGGTCGAACGGCAAGGTCGAGTCGGGCGAGCGCGCCTTCGACACCGTCTACGTCGGCGACACGCTCGTCGGGCCCGCGGCGGAAGACGTCGCGGGCAACACCACGCGGCCGTTCTCGCGGTTCTGCTCCGGAGCCCTCGGCACGCCGGCAGACGGCTTCACGCAGCCGATCTACTTCGCCGGCGAGGAGGACGACTCGAGCAGCGCCTTCAGCCCGGACGGCGGCCAGGCCGTCGCCGTCTACGACAACCAGGCGCACGTGCTGCCGAAACTCGGCAAGTTCGCCTTCGAGAACGTCGTGCCCCAGCGCCGCACGGACGGCGCCACCGGCAAGACGGTCCTGCTCCTGCAGGAGGACGGCCCGGCGACGCCGCTCGAGTCGCAGCTGTACCTGTTCGTCGGCCAGAAGAGCTCGACGGGTACGACGCTGCAGCGGAACGGGCTCGCCGACGGCACACTCTACGCGCTCAGGGTGACGGGCAAGACGGCAGAGTCGGCCGGCGACGTCGCCGGCGCCTCGCTCGACGCCACCTGGGTGCCGATCGCGAGCCCCGAGACGAAGTCGTATACGCAGCTGAACGCCGACACGGTCGCCGCGGGCGCATTCGGCTTCGCCCGGGTCGAGGACGGGGCCTTCGACAAGGACGACCCCAACCGCTACTACTTCGTCACGACCGGCCAGAACGCGGCCAACAACGACCTCGGCCGCATCTACCAGCTCGACCTGAACGCAGCCGACCCGGCCGGTGCGGCCAAGCTGAAGCTCGTCGTCGACGCCGACAAGATCGTCAAGGGCGGCGGCGACACGACGGTGAGCCCGGACAACATCGACACCGCATCCGGCTGGCTGATGGTGCAGGAGGACGGCACGACCCCGAGCCGGACGCACATGGGCAATCGCAACCGCGACGGCAGCATCTGGCGGTTCCCGATCGTGCCCTCGAAGGGCGGCCTCGTCGCGAGCCCCGACCGGCTCGTCGAGCTCGACCCGCCGGGACGTGACGGCGTGGCCGTGGGCCCGGGCGTCTGGGAGACGAGCGGGATCATCGACGCGAGCGCGATCTTCGGACCGGGCGCCTGGCTCTTCGACGTGCAGGCGCACGGCCCGACGGTGCCGCCGGACAAGGTCTCGCAGGGCGAGGACGGGCAGCTGCTGCTGCTCGTGCCCGAGAAGCACTAGCAGGCAACCCACGAAGAACGAAGCAGCCCGTGGTGCGGCGTCCGGCTCGACCGGGCGCCGCATCACGCGGCTCCGGGGCGCGAGGTCGTCAGTCGCGCTTGAGCTTCACGCGCTGGCCGCAGCGCGCACAGCGAGCACGCCGCTCCGTGAGGAAGAAGCGCCGCGCCTCGGGCACCTTGTGCCCGAGCAGCTTGCACCGCCAGCTCACGGCTCCGGGCCAACCTTGACGAGCATCTTGCCGACGTTGTCGCCCTGCAGGAGCCCCATGAACGCCGCCGGCGCGTTCTCGATCCCCTCGACGATGGTCTCGCGGTAGCGCACCTTCCCCTCGCGCACCCATGCACCCATGTCGGCGAGGAAGGCGGGGAACCGGTCGTAGTGGTCGGAGACGATGAAGCCTTCGATCCGCAGGCGCTTCGTGACGACCATGAACAGGTTCCGCGGCCCCGGCTGCGCCTCGGTGGCGTTGTACTGCGAGATCGCGCCGCACGCGACGACGCGGCCGTTCCTGCGCAACGCTCCGATCGCTGCCTCGAGTGTCGCCCCGCCGACGTTGTCGAAGTACACGTCGATGCCCTCCGCCAGCGCCTCGCGCGTGTCGGTCTCGCGGTAGTCGAACACCTCGTCGAAGCCGAGCTCACGCACCCACGCCACCTTGTCGGGCGTGCCGGCGCTGCCGATCACGCGACACCCCTTGAGCTTCGCGATCTGCCCGGCCACCGAGCCGACGGCACCGGCTGCGCCGGAGACGAACACCGTCTCGCCCTCTCGCACCCGCCCGACGTCGAGGAGGCCGACGTACGCGGTGAGACCTGTCATGCCGAGCACCCCGAGCGCGGTCGACACGGGAGCGAGCGACGGGTCGACCGGGAGCAGCCCGGTCCCGTCGCTGACCGCCGCCTCGCGCCAGCCCAGGCTGTGCACGACCCACGACCCCTCGGGCCACTCGTCGTTGTGGGAGACGACGACCTGACCGACGGCGCCGCCCGAGAGCGGCTCGCCGAGCTGGAAGGGCGGCAAGTACGACCTGGCGTCGTTCATGCGGCCGCGCATGTACGGGTCGACCGACAGGCACGCGTTGCGGATCAGCAGCTCGCCTTCGCCGGGCTCGGGCAGATCCACCTCGGCAAGCTCGAAGTCCGACGGTTGCGGCGCACCGCTGGGGCGGGCGGCGAGGCGGATCTCGCGACTGGTCGTCATGGCGGGATTGTAGGGCCGTGTGCGTCTACCCCACGGGTCCCAGGGCTGCTGGCGAGGAGCACGGGCCACGTATCGTTCACGTCGTGCAGTCGCTCCGAGGCCACCTTCTCGTCGCCGGGCCGGATCTTCGTGACCCGAACTTCAGGCGCGCCGTCGTCCTGATCGGCGAGCACGGCGAGGAGGGCGCGATGGGCGTCGTGCTGAACCGCCCTTCCGTCGTCACGGTCGGCGACGCCGTACCGCCGCTCGCCGAGCTCGTCGACGCGGATGAGGTCGTGCACGTCGGTGGGCCCGTGCAGCCGCAGGCGATCGTCGTGCTCGGCGACTTCGTCGACTCCGACCAGTCGGCGGCGCTCGTGATCGGCTCGATCGGCTTCCTGCCCGGCGAGATCGAGAGCGCCGACGACGTTCCGGGCGTCGCCCGCGCACGCGTGTATGCCGGTTACGCGGGCTGGGGCGCCGGGCAGCTCGAGAGCGAGCTCGCGGAGGACTCGTGGATCGTCGAGCCGGCCCAGCCGGACGACGTCTTCACGTCCGACCCGGACGGGCTCTGGAGCGCGGTCTTGCGCCGCAAGGGCGGACCGTTCGCGATCCTCGCGTCGATGCCACTCGATCCGAGGGTCAACTAGGCGCAGGATGCGGCTCGACGTCTCGGCTTCCCTGGCCGCGCGCCTTCGTCGAGGACGGCGGCCACCGCACGGGCGTCGAGGGCGGCAGCGATGATGGCCGGGATTCTCGCCGGTCTCGGGCTCGCAGCGCTCGTCGGCGCCGTCGAGCTCCGCTCGCTCGAGCGCCGCTGCGAACGGCGGCTGTTCGGGGCGCGAGGCTCGACGCGAGTGCTTTCCCGCCCGTACGAGGACGACGGCACGACGTAGACTCCACGGCCGTGGATGCCCACGCGCTCGCTGCGCTCGAGTATCCGGCGATCGTCGAGCGCCTCGCCGCCGCAGCCGGGACACCGCACGGAGCGGCGGCCGCGCGTGCGCTCACCCCCTCCGCCGACCCGGCCGAGGTCGCACACCGCCAGGCGCTGACGACCGAGGCGATCGCCCTGCTCGACGCCGCCGGTGCACCGGAGCTCGGCGGCGTCAGCGACGTGCGCGAGGCTGCCGCCCAGGCGGCGCGCGGGGGCATGCTGTCGCCCGGCACCCTGCGCGAGGTCGAGGTGAGCATGCAGGTCGCGCTCGACGCCCGTGCGGCGCTCGCGGAGCAGCGGGAGCTGGCGCCGCTCCTCGGGGAGCTTGCCGACCGGATCGACCCGGCGCTGACCGCACTCGCCGAAGCGATCGGCCGCTGCGTCGAGGAGGACGGCTCCGACCTGCGCGACAAGGCGTCGACGCAGCTGCGGTCGTTGCGATCCGAGTTGCGCGGGGGACGGCAGCGCGTGATCGCCGAGCTCGGACGGCTCGCGCGCGGCAGCGTACGCCAGCACCTGCAGGAGGAGTTCGTCACCGAGCGCGGCGGACGGCCGGTGCTCGCCGTGAAGGCCGCGGCGCGTGCCGGCGTGCCGGGCATCGTCCACGACGCGTCGAGCTCCGGCCAGACTCTCTTCGTCGAGCCGTTCGCGATCGTCGAGCTGAACAACCGGCTCAGCGAGCTCGCGGGCGCAGAGCGGGAGGAGATCCAGCGGATCCTGCGCGAGCTGTCGGGCCGGGTCGGAGAGCACGCAGACGTGCTTGGCGTCCTCGTCGAGGCGACGGGAGCCCTCGACCTCGCGCTCGCCTGCGGTGTCGTCTCTCGCCGCTGGAGAGGCACGACGGTGCAGGTCGGCGACGATGTGCGCCTGCTCGGCGCCCGTCATCCACTCCTCGACGCCGCGTCGGCCGTCCCCATCGACCTCGAGCTGGGGCTGCTGCGCGCACTGGTCGTGAGCGGGCCGAACGCCGGCGGCAAGACGGTGGCGCTGAAGACGCTCGGCGTGTGCGCGCTCGTCCACCAGGCCGGGCTGCGCCCGCCTGCCGAGGCGGCGACGCTGCCGGTCTTCGACCAGGTACTGGCCGACATCGGCGACCAGCAGTCGATCGAGATGAGCCTCTCGACCTTCTCCGGCCACCTGCGCAACGTCGTCGCGGTCCTGGCTGCGGCCGGGGACCGCTCGCTCGTGCTGCTCGACGAGCTCGCGGGCGGCACCGACCCGGTGGAAGGGTCGGCGCTCGCGCAGGCGCTCGTCGCCCGTCTCGCCGCCCAGGCGCGGCTGACGGTCGTGACGACCCACCACCCCGAGCTGAAGGAGTGGGCGAGCGCGACCGAGGGCGTGACGAACGCGGCCACCGGCTTCGACCCGGAGACGCAGGCGCCCCTCTACCAGATCACGCTGGGCCGTCCGGGCACGTCGCATGCGCTGCGGATCGCCGAGCACCTCGGTCTCGACCCGGAGGTCGTGGCAGACGCCCGTGGCCGGATCGCGCCCGAGCGGCTGCAGATCGCGGAGCTGCTGGCCGAGGCGGAGGCGGTGGAGCGGCAGACGGTGGAGCGGCTCGCCGAGGCGGAGCGGGAGCGCGGCGAGGCGGCCCGGCAGGCGGCGCTCGTGCGCTCGCGCGAGGCGCAGCTCCTCGACGAGATCGAGACGGTGCGCGCGTCGGCTGCCCGCGCCCGCGAGGACGCCGTCGCCGAGGCCGCGCGCGACCTCGCCGCCGCACGCAGCGAGCTGCAAGCGCTCCGCGACGAGATCCGGGCGGCGCAGCGCCACGAGCGCGACCGGCGACGCCACGCGGCGCCGGCTGCGACGAGCGCTGCCGAGCGTGACCGCGACCGCAGGCTCGGCGCCGCGTCAGAGCGCTCCACCCGGGCGGAGCACGCCCTGCGGGAGCTCGAGCCGCTCCCCGTGCTGCAGCCTCTGGCCGCGGGCGACCCGGTCGAGGCACCGGAGCTCGGCGTCGTCGGGACGATTGCGGCCGTCGAGGGAGACGAGGCCGAAGTGACGGGTCCGGGCGGTCTCAGGGTGCGCGTGGCGCTCGCGCGGCTACGCCCGGGCAGGCAGCGGGACAGTCATGCCGTGAGTCCGCCGGCCGTCCGGGTCGTGGCGAGCGCACGCGAGGACGTCGGCGACGAGGTCGACGTACGCGGGCAACGGGCCCAGGAGGCCCGGGAGGCTGTGCGCCGGTTCGTCGACGACGCCGCACTGGCCGGCCTGCCCTCGGTGCGAGTCGTCCACGGCCGCGGCACCGGAGCGGTGCGCGCCGCGGTCCGTGATGAGCTCGGCCGTCACCCGCTCGTCGAACGGCACGAGTCGGACTCCGCGGACGGCGCCACGATCGCCCACCTCGGCGGGAGCGCCTAGGGATCGAGCCGGAACGGCGGGTATTCGTCGCGCATCAGCAGGACGTACGCGGCGACCCTCAGCGCCCAGCGGTTGATGCCGACGACGAGGTCGAAGATGCCGGGTGGATAGCGGCCCGTGAGGGATCGCAAGGATCCATTTCACGAGCCACAGCCAGCGGCTGAGGCCGGACTCGAGGTCTCCCTCCCCCTCCCCCGGCAGAAGGGCGGCTCTCGCCGCCCTTCTGCTGTCGAGGCGGACACCCGAGTCGCCGTCACGCTGCCGCACGTGGCCACCGCGGCCGGCGCAGGTGCCGCTCAGCGCGGCAGGGTGAACGACACGCGCGCACCGCCGGTTGCGACCGGCTCCGCCCAGATCCTGCCGCCCTGCGCCTCCACGAGGCCCCGCGCGATCGCGAGCCCGAGCCCCGACCCCTCCGTGCTGCGCGCCGTGTCGCCGCGCCAGAAACGGTCGAACATCCGCTGCGCCGCCTCACCGGTCAATCCCTCGCCCGTGTCCTCGACCGAGACGCGGACGAAGTCGTCCGCAGGAACGAGGACGACGACGACCGAGCCGTCGGACGGCGTGTGGCGGAGCGCATTCGTGAGCAGGTTCTGGAGGACGCGCTCCACCTGCTCCGGCGCGCAACGCGCCTGGGCCTCCGCGGAGCCCCCTTGCTGGCCGAGCCGGACCTTGCGCGCCCGCGCCTCCGCCTCGAAGCCACTCAGGCACGACTCGACGATCGGGGCGAGAGGGACCATGCGGATTTCGTGGGCGAGCGCGCCGGCGTCGATGCGGGCGAGCTCGAAGAGGTCGTCGACGAGGACGCCGAGGCGTCGCGCCTGGTCTCGCAGCGCCGGCAGGTACTCGTCCGGCTCGGCGAGCCCGTCGTCGATGGCCTCGAGCATCGCGGCAATCGACGCCACCGGGGTGCGGAGATCGTGGCTCGCCGCGGCGACCAGCTCTCGCCGCGCGTCGAAGACCTGCTCCAGGCTCGCGGCCATCTCGTTGAACGAGCGACCCAGGTCGGCGAGCTCGCGCGGGCCCGCTTCGGGCGCGCGGGTGGCCAGGTCTCCCGCGGCGAGCTTCGCCGAGGAGTCGCGCAGAAGGTCGACGCGGCGCGCGATCGAGGTGCCGAGGACGAGGGCCGCAGCGACCGCCGCCGAGGCGGCCGCCGTCGCGACGGCGAGGATCTTGACGTCGTCTCCCATGTGGAACATGACCCAGCCCGACAGCAGCACGACGAGGAGCGGCAGCAGCACGGCGAGCAGCGCCAGGCCGGTCAGCTGCAGGCGGACGGTCGGCAGCAGGCGCAGGCCGACCGTGGCCGCGAGGCCGACGGCGAGGGTCACGAGGGCGACGAGGAGTGCGAACGTGATCACGGCACGAAGCGGTAGCCGACCCCCCACACCGTCTCGAGGTGGCGGGGCGTCGCTGGGTCGCGCTCGACCTTCGCGCGCAGGCGCCGGATGTGCACCGTCAGCGTGCCGGTGTCGAGCGCTGCCTCGTAGCCCCACACGCGGGTCATCAGCTGGCTGCGCGAGAACACCTGCCGGGGATGCGAGGCGAGGAAGTGGAGGAGGTCGAACTCCTTGGCGGTGAGCCGTAGCAGCTCGCCGCCACAGGTCACGTCGCGGCTGACCGGGTCGATCTCGAGCCCGTCGAACGTCAGCGGCTCGAGTGACCCCTGCCGCGGCTGCGTGCGGCGCAGCACCGTCTTGACGCGGGTCACGAGCTCGCGAGCCGAGAACGGCTTCGCAACGTAGTCGTCGGCACCGAGCTCGAGACCAACGATCCGGTCGGCCGTGTCGCCGCGCGCGGTGAGCATGATCACCGGCAGGTCACCGCGGTCGCGGATCCAGCGGCAGAGGGAGAGCCCGTCGGTTCCGGGGAGCATCACGTCGAGCACGACGAGCTCGGGGGCACCTCCCACGATCAGGGCGCGGGCGGCGTCGCCGTCGCCCGCTTCCAGCGTGTCGAAACCCTCCTTGCGGAGGTAGCGGACGACGACGTCGCGGACGATCGGCTCGTCGTCGACGACGAGAACGGTGGTCATGGCCTGCATTGTCACCCGCCGGGCGGGTCGTCTCTGCTCTCCGTCGTCATCTGCTGCGACGGTACTGACCGTCGAGCGCGCCGCGCATTACGAGATTCTGAACTCGCGGGCACGGCCGTGCCCGCCGCCGCCCGAGGCTGAACAGTCCCTTAAGCAGGGCCTGCGACCGTTGCGCCGGCGACCGTCCCGCCGCAATCCTCGGACGCGGGGCGCCCGCCCCGCCGACCAAGGAGTGGACACGTGATCCTCAGGCTCGTCTCCGTCAGCATCCTCGCCGCCGCCCTCGCGGCCGCCGTCCTCCTACCCTCCGCGCTCGCCATGCCCACCGTGCCGGGGGCGAAGCCCGCCGTCGAGACCAAGGCGAAAGGGCTCGGCAAGGTGATCGCGACGCCGGCCCGTCTCGGCATCTACTACTGGGACGTCGAGAAGAAGGCCGGCGGCAAGGTCAGGTGCACCGCCAAGTGCGCAGTCGCCTGGCCGCCGGTCTACGTCAAGGGCACGGTCAAGAAGCACGTCGCCGGCGTGATGGCGACCTTCGGGTCGATCAAGCGGGGGAACAGGCGCCAGCTCACCGTCAACGGCCTGCCCGCCTATACCTACCAGGGCGACACGCCCGGCGTCGTCCTCTGCGACAACACCGACGGCTGGCACGTCGTTCGGCCGTAGGGCGGCTGAGCACCCTGGATCGATTCGATCCCCGTGTAGGGGCCGGGCACGGCCCGGCCCCTACAGCGGATCGGAAACGGCAGGCTGCGCCGCGGCGATCGCCCGCGACGACCGACATTGTCCTATCCGGCACATACAATGCCCGGCCAGGTGAGGAGGGGTGAGCACGGCGGGAGGAGCGGCGGCGATGGCACGACGCTGGAGGGAGCAGCGGGCGCGAGGGCGAGGAGGAGCTGACGCGGGCGGCGACAGCGGACGGCGCACACAGGACGCAGACCAGACGGCCGCGGACATGGACCAGACCCAGGCCGATTCCGACCAGTCGGCTGCGGATGCCGACCAGCTGGCGTCCGACATCGACCAGCAACTGGCCGACCGGGAGCAGAGCGCCGCGAACCACGACCAGGCTGCGGCGGACTCGGATCTCGCCCACGCGCACGGGGCCGGAGCCGTCGCGGCGTTCGAGGCGTCGCGCGCAGAGCGCTCCGCGGCCACACGGGAGCGGGAGTCGACGGCGACGGCCCGGTCGAAGATCACGGCGCGGCGGGTGGCGACGGCGGCCCTGCGGGATCAGGTCGCCCAGGTGCGGGATCTCACCGCCGCTGCCCGCGATCGCACCGCCCAGGCACGCGACGAGGCCGCCGACGCACGCGACATGGCGGCGGAGGCGCGCGAGCGCCACGCCATCGAGGCCGGCAGCCTGGACGAGGCAGTGGACAACGTCGCGAACGGTGCGGGAGGCAGGGGCGGCCGTCCGGAAGCAGTCGGCGCTGGAGCGCGCCTCGGCGGAGGCCGACCGCGACGCTGCCGCGGCCGACCGCCAGCGGGCCGCGAGCGACCGCCGCGACGCCGGCCTCGACGAGCTCACGGGCATCTATCGCCGGGGGACGGGCGAGCTCGCGCTCACCCACGAGATCGACCGCTCGCGGCGATCGGGCCTGTCGCTTGTCATCGCCGTCGTCGACATCGACGACCTCAAGGCTGTGAACGACAGCCAGGGGCACGCGGCCGGCGACGCGCTTCTGCGCGACATGGCCTCGGCCATCACCTCGACGCTTCGCTCCTACGACGTCACCGTGCGCTGGGGCGGCGACGAGTTCGTCTGCGCCCTCTCCGACCTCACGCTCGCCGAAGCGTCAGGGCGTGTCGCGGAGATCCAGCGCGCCCTCGAAGCGCGCCGGCCGGGGGCCACGATCAGCGCCGGGCTCGCCGCGCTCGAAGGGGACGACACCCTCGATTCCCTCATCGCCCGCGCCGACGCCGACCTCTATCGCGCCAAGACCACCCGCGACATCTGAGCTCTCGCTCGCCCGTTCCGGCTCGCACGCTCACGTTGATACGGCTCGCCGTCGGCTAAGGTGGACGCGAACCGGCTGGCTCTGCAGGCTTCAGCACCGCGCCGGACACCCTACGGAAGGACGCGCGCGTCGTGCGTACCGCGATCGTGTCTACGTATCCACCGCGTGCCTGCGGCATCGGCGCGTTCGCGGCGGACGTGCGCAGCGCCCTTCTCGGCCTGGACGAGATCGACCGCGTGGAGAAGGTCGTGATCGTCAACGAGCCGTCCAGGCCGCAGCGGCCCGGGCTGACGGCGACGATCGCGCAGGCGGTCCGCGGAGACTACGTGCGCGCGGCCCGGATCCTGGGCCACCTGGACGTCGACGTCGTCCTGCTTCAGCACGAGTACGGCATCTTCGGCGGCCGCGACGGCGACTACGTGGCCTCGCTGGCCGAGGAGCTGTCGCAGCCGCTCGTGGTGACGCTGCACACGGTGCTGTCGGAGCCGACGCCGCACCAGGCGGAGGTTCTCGCGGCGCTGTGCCGTCAGGCCGAGCTCGTGATCGTGATGACCGAAACGGCACGGCATCTGCTCGTCGAGGGCGGCAGCTGCGCGAACGACAAGGTCCGCGTCGTGCCGCACGGCGCCCCGCCCGTTCTCGCCCAGCGCGCCGCTTCCCACGCGTCCGGGCGCGCTGCAGGAGACGGCGTGTCGATGCGCACGACGTACGGCGGCGGGCAACGATTCCTCCTCTCGACGTTCGGCCTGATCTCCGCCGGCAAGGGGCTCGAGACCGTGATCGAGGCGCTGCCGGCGATCGTGTCGCGCCATCCCGAGGTGCTCTACGTGATCGCCGGGCGAACCCATCCGGACGTGGCGCATCGCGAGGGCGAGCGGTACCGGCTGACGCTCGAGCAGGCGGTGGTCGACCTCGGCCTCGAGGACCACGTCGAGTTCGACGATCGCTTCCTCAGCGTCGAGGAGATCGCGGACCTGCTCGCGGCGACCGACGTGTTCGTGACCCCGTACCGGGCGCGCGAGCAGATCTCCTCGGGAGCTCTCACCTTCGGCATCGCCGCCGGCTGTGGCGTCGTCTCGACCCCGTACTGGTACGCGCAGGACATGCTCGGCTCGGGTGCCGGCCAGCTCGTGCCGTTCGCCGATCCCGCTGCGCTCGCCGACGCCGTCTGCCGCTACATCGAGTCGCCGGAGCTGCTCGCTGCTGCTCGCGCCGAGGCACGGAGGATCGGTGCCCAGCTGGCCTGGCCGTCGGTCGCCGAGGCCACGGCCGCGGTGTTGCGGGAGGCGGTCGAGCTCGCGCCACGCCGCCGCCGGTCCGTCTCCGGCATCGATCAGCGGCTCGTGAGCATGCGAACGGACCATCTGCTCACGCTCGTCGACGACGTCGGCATCGTGCAGCACGCGAACGGCGTGATCCCGAACCGCGCGAGCGGGTACTGCGTCGACGACGTCGCCCGGCTTGCGGTCGTCGCGCTCGAGCTCGCGCGCCGCGGCGACGAGCAGGCCTGGACGTCGATCCTCTACCGCTCGCTCGCGTTCCTCCAGGACGCGACCGATCCGGAGGCCGGCATGCGGAACTTCATGGCCTACGATCGCCGCTGGCTCGACGAGCCGCACGTCGGCGACCATGTCGGCCGCTCCGTCTGGGCGCTCGGAGAGATCCTCTCCACGGCATGGGTGCCCGCCGTCGTCGGCGCCACCGGGAGGCTGCTCGACACGATCGTCCGCACGCTCCCGGCGGAGGTGTCGCTGCGCACGGGCGCCTACGCCGCGCTCGGCCTCGCGCGCATCGACCCCGACCGCCTCGAGCCCGCAGCCCGGCAGCTGCTCGAGCGCGTGATGGATCAGCTGTCGGCGGCCTATGCGGCCCACGCCCGCGAGGGCTGGCACTGGTTCGAGGACCGGCTCACCTACGACAACGCGCGCCTGCCACACGCGCTGATCGTCGGCGGCGCCGCCCTCGGCCGCGACGGGGTGACCGAGATGGGCCTCGAGGCGCTCCGCTGGCTCGGCGACGAGTCCGGGCTTGCGGAGGGGACACTGCGGCTGACCGGGCACGATGGCCGCAGCCGCGGCGAGCCGGCACCGGGAGCAGGCGACGAGCAGCCGCTCGACGCGTCCGCGTTCGTCGAGGCCGAGCTGGCCGCATTCGCCGTCACGGGCGAGCCCGAGCACGGGCTGCGCGCGCAGCGGTCGTTCGACTGGTTCCTCGGCCGTAACCGCCTCCACCGGCCGCTGTACGACTTCGCGACCGGCGGCTGCAGCGACGGGCTCGGCGACGAGACGACGAACGACAACGAAGGCGCCGAGTCGACGCTCGCCTTCCACCGCGCCGCGCTGTTGCTCGACACGGCAGGGTTGCCGGCCGTCCTCCGCCCCCGCACGCCCGACCCGGTGGCGGCGTGAGCGGCAAGGGCTCGGCAGGACAGCCGAAGGAGCGGAAGGCAGCGGTGCCGCTGGCGGAAGCAGGGGCAAGCCCCCGGGAGCTCTTCGTCCGGCACCCGGCCAACCCGATCCTGACCGCGGACGACTGGCCCTATCCGGTCAACAGCGTCTTCAACCCGGCCGCGGCCCAACTCGACTCCGCGACGGTGGTGCTCGTGCGCGTCGAGGACCTGACCGGGATCTCGCACCTCACGGTCGCCCGCTCGGACAACGGGATCGACGGCTGGACCGTCGACCCGGAGCCGCTGCTCGCCCCGGCCGCAGGCATCGAGAGCGAGCAGTGGGGCTTCGAGGACCCGCGCGTCGTCTTCGTTCCCGAGCTCGAGCGCTGGGTGATCACGTGCACCGCCTACGGCCCCGCCGGGCCGGCCGTCTTCCTCGCCACGACCGAGGACTTCACGACCGTCGAGCGGCACGGGATCATCCGCCACCCGGAGGACAAGAACGCGGCGCTGCTGCCGCACCGCATCGACGGCAAGTGGATCCTCTTCCACCGCCCGAAGACCGAGTTCGGCGGCTCCCACGGCGAGATCCTCCTCTCCCGCTCGGCCGACCTCGTCAGCTGGAGCGCCCCCGAGCAGGTGCTGCGGCCGCGCGAAGGCGCCTGGTGGGACGCGAGCCGCATCGGCCTCGGGCCGCCGCCGCTGCGCACCGAGCACGGCTGGCTGCTGATCTACCACGGCGTCAAGGAGACCGTCTCCGGCGACATCTACCGGGTCGGTCTCGCCCTCACCGACCTCGACGAGCCGACCCGGGTGCTGCGCCGCCTCCCGCAGTGGGTTCTCGGACCGCTCGGCACGTACGAGCGCGAGGGCGACGTCCCGAACGTCGTCTTTCCCTGCGGCCTCGTCCACGACGAGGCGAGCGACCAGGTGCGGCTGTACTACGGCGCCGCCGACACGTCGGTGTGCCTCGCGACCGCGCAACTCGACGATCTGCTCGCGGCCGTGCTGGCAGCACCCGCCGAAGCCGGGGAACGCTCCGTCTAGCGCTTCACGATCGCGCGCAGGCGCGCGATCAGCGCGTGCAGCTTGCTCATCGTCCTCCTCCCGGGCGGGCCGTCGTGGCCGCCGGCTCAGACATCGAGCGACCGGGTGTGCCGCGCTGCGGCGCGTTTCTCGGTCCGGCGCTCCTTCAGCGTCTTCTGTGCCGGCTTCTTGCCCGTCTTCTTCGGCTTCTGCGAGCCCTTCATTCGTCTGGCTCCTGACTGCCGCGAGCGCGGCGTCGCGTGCATGACCGGTAGCACTCGGACCCGGGATGGCGGCTCGGGGAGGAGACAGCTCAGAGCCTCGGCGGCGTCGCCGCCGGGTCCAGGCGCGCCACTCCAGTATGGCATAGACCGCCGACGGCAGCCCTCCGGCGTCAGCCGTGGCGGCTCAGCCGACGACAGCCGCGTAGGCCGCGAGATAGTCGTCGACCATGCGCGCGACACCGAACCGGGCCACCGCCCGGGCGCGGATCGCGGCACGGTCGAGAGCCTGCTGCGCGGTCGACGGCGGCAACCGCCTGGTCGACGTCCTCGGCGAGGAAGCCGGTCGTGCCGTCCTCGATCAGCTCCTCCATCGAGCCGCGCCTGAACGCGATCACCGGGGTGCCGCACGCCATCGCCTCGACGACGCTGTACCCGAACGGCTCGTCGAACCGGATCGGGTGCAGCAGAGCGTCCGCCCCGCCGAGCAGCTCCGACCGCTCCCCGGCCGGCACCGCGCCGACGAAGGTCACCCGCTCTCCGTCGACGCGCGGCGCCACCTGCTCGTCGAAGTACTGCTCGTCCTGGACGATCCCCGCGATCACGAGCGGCATCCCCGCCGCGGCGGCGACGTCGATCGCCTCGGCCGTTCCCTTGTCGGGATGGATCCTCCCGAAGAAGAGCAGGTAGCCGCCGGGCGACGGGTGCAGCGAGAACGCGTCCGTGTCGATCCCGTGGTGGATCGTCGCCAGGTAGTCGAGGCTCGGGTGCCGGTCGGCGTCGCTGATCGCGACGTAGGCCGTGGTCGCGTTGTAGCGCTCGTACACGGGCAGGATGCGGGGCGAGGAGAAACCGTGGATCGTCGTCAGCACGGGCGTGTCGACGAGCCCGCTGTAGGTCAGCGGCAGGAAGTCGAAGCCGTTGTGGATGAGGTCGAACTCGTCGGCGCGCTCGAAGACGTGCGCGATGTGGAGGCATTCGGCCACTTTCGCCTCGACGGCCGGATCCTCCGAGTAGCCGCGGGCGACGACCGAGGCGAGCCGGCCCGAGGTCGCCGAGTCGCCGGTCGCGAAGAGCGTCACGTCGACGCCTTTGGCGACGAGCCCTTCGGTGAGGAGTGACGCGAACTGCTCCCAGGGCCCGTAGTGGCGCGGCGGCACGCGCCAGGCCACCGGCGCGAGGACGGCGACCCGCAGCGGCGTCACGGCCGCCGTTCCCGCGAGCTCCCGGCCTCTCGGTGGTTCGACCGCGGCGCGTCTGGCGTCGTCATTCCGTCGCGTGTCGTGGTCGCCGGGCCGCGTGCGGACGGCAGCAGCCTGAGGGAGACGACGTAGACGGCGACGCCGATCGGGACGTTGACGAGGAAGATCCAGTGCCAGTCGAGCACGTCGGTGAGGATGCCGCCGAGCAGCACGCCGATGCTGCCACCGCCCGCGGCGACGAAGCCGAAGACGCCCATCGCCTTCGCCCGACGGTCATGAGGCATCATCAGCGAGAGCGCGACGGCCGAGACGACCGCCCCACCGAGGCCCTGCACGGCGCGGGCGCACGATCAGGAAGCGCCTGCGACCCTGCGAGGCCGCAGGCGACCGAGGCGAGCGGTGAAGAGCCGCGATCCCGATCAGGAACAGGCGCCGGTGCCCGAACAGGTCGCCGAGCCGGCCGCCGAGCAGCAGGAAGCCGCCGAAGGTGAGCAGGTACGCGTTCACGACCCAGGCGAGCGACGTCTCGGAGAACCCGAGATCCTCCCGGATCGACGGGAGCGCGACGTTCACGATCGTCGTGTCGAGGACGATCATCAGGTCTCCCAGGCACGAGGACGAGGAGCGCGAGCCAGCGGGTGCGGCTGTCCATGGTCATTGGCGTCTGGGTCCTTTCGAACGGGTCGGTCGTCGGCGGCGTTCTCGAAGGGTCAGACCGAGCCGGGCGCCGAGAACTCATCGGTCGAGCCGCAGATGAGTTCGTTCGTCACCGGCCGGTCCGTATCCCGATGGTCGTGCCGATCGCCACCGACCGTGTCCTTCGCCATCCGGGGCCCGATCGGGCGCGCCGACCTGCCCGGGCTCTGCGAGCGCGTCTGCGCCTTGCTCGCGGAGACGCAGCGCGGATGTCGCTCTGCTGCGACGTCTCGGGCGTCGAGCCCGACGCCGTGACGGTCGAGGCCCTCGCGCGCCTCCAGCTCGCGGCGACACGGCACGGCTGCCGGGTCCGGCTGCGCAACGTGTCGGACGAGCTACGCGACCTGCTCACCTTCATGGGGCTGCGCGACGTCCTTCCGGACTGAGCGCACCGGCGCAGGCTCGCCGCTACGCATCGAGCCTGGCGGGCAGGCCGAAGAGCGGGAACACGCGTCTCCGTGTCGAGGAAGAACGTGAGCTCGACGATCCGGCCGTCCGCGACCTCGAGCACCTGGAGCGCCCACGGCTCGTAGCCCTCCCCGCTCGGGCTGGGCTTGTACTGCCCGAAGGCCGGCGCGCCGTTCGCCGCCGTCGTGGCGATCACGCGCGATCCGCGACAGCCGGCGCCCGGGCCCGACCCACCAGGCGAGGATGTCGTCGCGGCCGCTCAGCCACAGGTCGTACGGCGGCATCGACTGCGTCGCGTCCTCGTGGATCAGCGCCGTGAGCGCGTCCATGTCGTAGCGCTCGAAGGCCTCGACGTAGCGGGCGAGCAGCTCCCGGTCGGCCTCGTCGAGCGGTGTCGGCGCCGCCGCGGCCGGTGCCCGCGCGCGGCGAGCGTCGCGCGCGCGCGCTGGAGCGCGCTGTTGACCGAGGCGACGCTCGTGCTCGAGCAGCTCCGCGACCTCCGCCGCCTGCCAGCGCAGCACCTCGCAGAGGATGAGCACGGCCCGCTGGCGCGGCGGCAGGTGCTGCAGCGCGGCGACGAACGCGAGCCGGATCGTCTCGCGCGCGACTGCCACCTCGGCGGGGTCGCCGTCGCCCGCCACGACGCGTCCGTCCGGCACCGGCTCGATCCAGGTCACCTCCGGCCGCGTGCCGAGGTTCGCGAGCTCCGGCTCGCGCGCCGGCCCGAGGTCCATCGGACGGGCGCGGCGCTCGCGGCCGTTCGAGCATGTCGAGGCAGACGTTCGTGGCGATGCGGTAGAGCCAGGAGCGGAGCGCCGCCCGGCCCTCGAAGCGGTCGAAGCCGCGCCACGCGCGCAGGAACGTCTCCTGCACCGCGTCCTCGGCCTCGAACGCCGATCCCAGCATCCGGTAGCAGTAGCCGGTCAGCTCGACGCGATGCTGCTCCAGCTTGAGCTCGAGCTCCGGCATTGCGGCGCCCTGGGCGTCAGCCGTCATGGGCAGCATTGTAGGCCCCCGATGAGTTCTCGGATGTCGTACGGTCTAATCCTGCGAGAGCCGAACCGCGCGGGACCCCCGCGCCGCCGTGGCTCCACCCGTCACGTCGAGACCGGAGGTGGGGAACGATGCCGTCGACCGTCCTGCTCGTGGGAACACGCAAGGGCTGCTTCGTGCTGGAGAGCGACGAGGGTCGCCGCGACTGGAGCGTCCGCGGGCCCTATTGCGAGGGCTGGCCCATCTTCCACGCGGTGCACGACCCGGGCTCGGGCACGATCTATGCCGCCGCGGCGAGCGAGTGGCACGGCGCCGGCGTGTGGCGCAGCAGCGACCTCGGCGAGACCTGGGAGCTGTCGAGCGAAGGCCTCTCCTACGCCGGCGACCTGAAGCTGTCGAAGATCTCGGGCCTGACGGTGACACCCGGCCGTGTGCTCGCCGGCGCCGAGGCGGCGGGCGTCTTCGAGAGCCGCGACGGCGGCGCCACCTGGTCGCTCCTCAGCACGCTCGACGGGCAGCCCGGCCGCGGCGACTGGAACGATCCGGCCAAGCAGCCCCCCGGCCACCTCGGGCTGCCCGCGATCCTGCCCCATCCCGACGAAGCGTCCCGCTTCTGGGCCGTCGTGCAGGGCTACGGCATCTTCGAGACGACGGACGACGGAGCGTCGTGGACGCCGCGCAACCGCGGGCTCCGCGCGGACTGGCCGCTCGAGAATCCCGAGGTCGGCTACTGCGTGCACAAGCTCGTGATGTCGCCCGTCGACCGCGAGCGCCTGTACCAGCAGAACCACTGCGGCGTCCATCGCAGCGACGACGCCGGGCTGACGTGGGTGGAGGTGACGGACGGGCTGCCGTCGGACTTCGGGTTCGCCGCCGCCGCGCACCCTCACGACCGGGACACGTTCTACGTGATCCCGCTCGACGCAGGACACGGGCGCTGCATGCCCGAGGGCCGCGCCGCGGTCTGGCGCACACAGGATGCGGGCTCGACGTGGCAGCGGCTCGATCGCGGGCTGCCGCAGCGCGACGCCCATCTCGGCGTGCTGCGCGAAGGGCTTGCGATCGACGCGCTCGACGAGCCCGGCCTCTACTTCGGCACCAGCACGGGACAGGTCTTCGCGAGCGCCGACGAGGGCGGGAGCTGGAACGAGATCGCGAGCTACCTGCCCGCGATCTCGTCGGTCGAGGTGGCGGTGCTCGCGTAGCCATGGCCGACGTGCACCTGCCGGTCACGCTGCCGCCGCTGTTCGACGGCCTGCCGCGCCGGCTCGACGTCGACGCGACGACCGTGGCGGAGGCGCTCGAGCGCCTCGACGAGCGCTGGCCGGGAGTGCGCGACCGCCTCTGCGAGCCGGGACCCGTGCTGCGGCCGCACATCAACGTCTACGTCGACCGCGAGCGTGCAGAGCTCGACACGAGGCTCGACGCGTCCTCGCGCGTCGACGTCATCGCCGCGATCAGCGGCGGGTGAACGCGGCCGTCGCGCGCGCCGACCATCGGGGGCCGGCTGCTAGGCTGGCCCGGAAGCACAGGCCGACCGTCTCGTCCGTCGGCTTCGACCTCCTGTCGGGTCACCTCTTCTGATGCCGGGAGTGCTTCGGGCAACGCTGCCTCGTCTGTTGTCCGAGCACGGCGAACGCCCGATCGAAGGGAGAGCGATGTCCACGACCACGTCACCGAGCAGGGCCGGCTCGCACCGCCCGCGCGTCCTCATCGCCGAGGACGAAGCGCTCATCCGGCTCGACCTCAGCTCGCTGTTGCAGCAGCGCGGCTGGGACGTCTGCGGCGAGGCGCGAAACGGCCGCGAGGCCGTGCGACTCGCACGCGACCTGCAGCCGGACGTCGCGCTGATGGACATCCGGATGCCGGTGATCGACGGCATCGAGGCGACCAGGCTGATCCAGGCGGAGCGCCGCACGCCGGTCGTCGTGATGACGGCCTACGACCGACCGAGCCTCCTCGCCAGGTCGATCGTCGCCGGCGCGACATCGTTCGTCCTCAAGCCCTTCGCCGAGGACGAGATCGTCGACTCGGTCGCAAGCGCACCCGCACGCCTCGGCCCTGCCGCGCGGGCGACGGCACGCAGCCGCCGCGCGCAAACGTCCCGCCGGGCCGAGATCGTGGCAGTGGCGAAACGGGGGTTTGCGGCGAAGGGCTACGAGGCGACGACCACCGAGGACATCGCAGGCGAGGTGGGTCTCCTCAAGGGCAGCCTCTACCACCACATCGACTCGAAGCAGGAGCTTCTCTCGACGATCGTCGAGGAGTTCCTCGCGGCGGCGGCTGTCGCGCGCCGGCACGCTGCACACACCCGGGGTGGCCCTCGCAGGCGGCTGCAGGTGTTCACGCTCGCGCGACGTGCGCTCCACGCCCTCGACCGGGACGGGTCGGCCATCCTTTCTCGCTGCACGACGTCGCTCGGAGAGACACGCCTCCGCTCGGTCCGCGAGGCCGCCGCCGCGGACAGGCGCTTTCTCGCCGATCTGCTGCGTGAGGGGCAGGCCGACGACTCGTTCCAGCTCCCGGGCGATCCGGACAGCGTCGCGGCTCTGATCCTCGACCTGGTGGCGGCCCCTCTCCCGCGGAGCGGGTGGACGCTCGACGACACCGCCGTCGATGCGACTGCCGCGTCGTACGCCGCATTCGTGCTCGCCGCCGTCGACGGCACGCTCCCACGCGAGCGAGCAGTGATGGGTCGGCCACAGGCCGTTCGCTGACGCGCGGCGCGGGTGCCGTCCTCAGCGTCGTGCGCGCAGGATCCTGACGTCGAGCCCACGAACGAGGGGAAGCGGTTTTCCGCCGAGCCACAGCCGCAAAGCGTCACCGCCCCTCGACGCGGTGCGCTCGATCCTGCCGACGATCCGCGTTCCGCCCTGGGAGGTGCCCGCGAACCAGGCGGAGCTCCCGTCGGCGGAGACACCGAGCGCGTTCAGCCGCCGCGCCTGGACGACACGGGTGCCTACACGGACGCGGAGGAAGCCGGCCACCGAGCGACCGTTGGAGCTGACGCGGAAGCCGTCGCGTGCGCCGGCGAGCCCGCGCCTGGCGGCCGTGCTGGAGATCGTGGCCCGCGAGTTCCTCACCCGTACGAGCAGCTTCAGCCCGGCCGGCGCAAGCGCACGGCCGCCCCGAAACGACACCGTGACGAGGTGAGCGCCCGGTGGCAGCGGACGGGCGAGTGGAACGCTGGCGAGACCGGATCTGCCGGTGGACGTGAGGAGGACCAGGCCGCCGAGCCGGAAGGTCACCTGCCGTCCGGCAAGCGGCTTCGCGCCGGTCGTGAGCCGCGCGGAGAGCCGCGCGTATCCGAACGGCGCGGGTTGCCTGGCCGCCCAACGCAGCCTCGTCGCCGTCCGCCGGTCGATGCTCTGGCGCTGGTCTGCGGCCCGACTGTTGCCGCTGTTGCGGGAGGCCGCCACACCGACAGCCGGTCCTGTTGCGACCGCCCAGACGGCGCCTTTGAGGCGGGAGCAGTCGACTGCACCGCTGTGCACCTCGGCGACCACGCGCCGGAACGCGTCGTAGGAGCCCTTGCGGGTCCCGTCGGCCCAGAGGACGCCCGATTGCCACCCTCCGAGCTCGCTCTCGTCGCGCAGCTGGAAGTTGAAGACGGCTTGGACGTGGGGCTGGCAGTAGGCGAGACGGATGCTGTCGGTGAGTTGCGTGGACTGGTCCGGAGCCGCGCTCGAGACAGCGGGAGGAGGCTGCGCAGGCTCGCCCCCCGCGTCGTCCGGCAGGCTGCCCGGCCAGTTCTCGATGCCGGTGTAGAGCCCGCGCTTCGCCGCGTCGGGCACGGTCTGGTAGCCGGTCTCGAGGTACCAGATCGGCAGGCCGCGCGCAGGCGTGGGTTGTGCCGTGCCGCTGAACGCCTCGCCGAGAGCTTCGACGAGGCGGCCGGCGTCGCCGAGGGAGATGAAGCGCGCATCGGAATGCGTGTACCAGGGCCGCTCGGTCGACGAGAGCGGATGGGGATGGTGACCGACCGTGTCGAAGATGGGCCGCGCCCGCCCGCTGGCCCGGTACGCCCTGCCAACCTGCAGGATGAAGCTCGTCGGCGAATGCGAGATGTTGCTCTGGGCGAGTGGGTCGTCGTTCCCCCACGGGGACGAGGCAGGCGCGATCACGTTCACGCCGGGCCGGAACGCGTGCAGCACGTCGTAGCACCGCTCGAGCAGTGCTTCGTACTGCGCAGGTGCCGTGCTCGCACCACCGGGCTCGAACTGTGGTGACCAGAAGTACGACAGGTTCGGCTCGTTCCAGATCACGACGTCGTTCACCATCGGGAAGCGGGCGAGCAGGTCGCGCGTGTACGAGCAGTAGTCCTCGCGCCAAGCGGGTGAGGCGGGAGCGGCATCGCCGTAGACGTAGACGACGGTCCGTGCCCCGCCTGCGGCGCGGGTCGCCGTGCCGAGGGCGCTGGTGGCCGACGCCGAGAGCACCGTCTCGCCGGGAGACCATCGGAGCGAGAGGCTGAAGGCCCGCAACCCGAGATCGCGGGCGACGGCCGAGGTCTCTACCGGCGTCGCCTTGAGCGTGTCGTCGGCCACGCCGACGAACATGCCGGGCTCGGCGCGCGCGGCACCGCACGTGAAGAGGACTGCGCACGCGGCGACGAGAGCCGGCTGGAGCACTCTCCTCCGCCGGCCCGACGTCCGCATCTGCCCCCGGTGGGGCTGCAGCATCCGCACCTCCTCGGCCCATACACGGTTCCGCACATCGTCATAACCGTCAAGGCGACGTAACAAACCCTCCCCCACGACGACACGGGATCGGCACATCGGCTCGCGAGACCGAGCCACTCCATGATCGACCGCGACGTCGTAGGTGGTCAGAGCAAGAGCGTCGTCGCGATCGGGTAGCGATCGACGACACGTTCGAGCCGATCCAGGTCGTCGCGCACGAGCCCCCTGTCCTCGACCGTGATCGCATCACCGCAGCGGTCGAGGAACAGGCACACGTTCGCGGCGGACGGCTCGCGACACGAGACGTACCGGAGCCCGTCGAGTCGTCGGTACCAGCCGTGCAGCACGCTGCTCCACGCCTGCGGGAGCTCGTAGGGGCGCACGACGCAGACGCGCGCGTCGAGACCGAGGCGCATCAACGTCGCACCGTCGTCGAGCGCGAGCAGCCGGAGGCGGCGGCGCGAGCCGAGCCGGAGGACGCGCCGCTCGCCGTCCCGAGCCTCGGCTTCGCACCGATGCCGGCATCTGCATCGGTGAGGACCAGGTGCAGGCCGAGCGGCGAGAGCCCGCGCTCACGGGCGGCGGCGAGCAGCCGCGGGAGCACCTCGTGCACCTCCCCACCGCGGAACTGCCAGCGGGGGTACCAGTACTCCGTTCGAAGCGGCGGCTGCACACCGAGCAGCCGGCCGCTCTCCCGCAGCTGCTGCATGCGCTGCCGGCTGATCCCGAGCTCGACGCGAAGCTCCCGGCCCGCCACAGACTGGGAACGGACGCGATCGGCAAGGAGCTCGAGCCGGGCGGCGTTCCGGGCGCGCACATCCCCGTGCCTCTGGCCGAGCTTCGCGAACGCCTCGAGCGTCTCGGGAGCAACTCTATCGACGTGCCTTCCGCCGCGGGCGCCGCGGAAGCGTCTGCGGCTCGCTACTCGCGCGTCGCGGTAATCGAGTGCGGCTACACGCGAGTCGTCGCGTCCGGCGCGACGGATAGGTTCCCGCCGTGACGAGTGCGAGCGCCGAGCTGCGCGACTTCGAGTTGTACGAGGTGGAGATCGCGGTGGGACCGCGCTCCTATGACCGCGGTCGCGCCTACGCTCGCGGCGGCCGCGTGCTGAGGCTCGCCTGGGACGCCGACGCGGAGGCGCTCACCGGCGCGGTGCTCGGACAGGGGGCGCTGTACGACACGACCGCCTTCTTCGCGCGCGAGAGCGACGGCGGGCTCCGGTTCGAGGAGGGTGAGTGCAGCTGCCCGGTTGGCTACAACTGCAAGCACGTGGCGGCACTCGTGATCGCCGCCGCCGACGGCCGCGTCGCTTCTCGACCTCTGCGCCTCGTGCCCGCGCCTGCGGCGCCGCAGGCGTGGGAGCAGCCGCTGCAAGCGCTGCTGGACGAGGCACCGGCAACGGGGACGCCATTCGCAATCGAGCTGTCGCTCCAGGACAGCGGCCGCGGCGCCCCGCGCCTGCTGGCGCGCCTCCAGCGCCCCGGGGCGCGCGGCGGCTGGATCAACGGCTCCCTGACTTGGGGCGGCCTCCACTACGTGCGGGCCGACCACCGCGCCGATCATCTCGCCGTCGCCCGCGAGCTCCACGCGCTCCACCGCTCGAGCCAGGCCCGTCCCTCCTGGTGGTACGGCTCCGGAGCCGACAAGACGCTCGACCTGGCCGACTGCGGCCCGCAGCTGTGGACGCTGCTGGACGAGGCCGCGCGGGCCGGGCTTGCGCTCGTGCACGCGCGCCGGGAGCTGGGCGAGCTGCCCCCGTACGCACGGGGCGAAGTGGTGCTGGACGTGACGCGAGCGAGCGAGGTGCGGGCGGTGCTGTGCGTCGACGACGGCGACGCCTGGCAGCCGGTCCTCTTCCTGGGCGCGAGCGGGCACGGCGTCGTTTGCTCCGACGGCGCGCGCCTGCGCCTGGTGCGGCTGGCGAAGCCAGCGCCGCCGCCGCTGCGGCAGCTCGTGCTCGCGGGCGAGCCGCTGCCGGTACCCTCGGGCGAGCTCCCGCGCTTCGCCGAGGAGCTCTGCCCGGCCCTGGCCAGGGTCGCGCCGGTGGTGTCGTCCGACGGCTCGTTCACGCCCCCAGAGATCTCTCCACCGGCGCTCGTGCTGCGCGCCCGCTACGGCGGCGGCCACGATCTCGAGCTCGCCTGGGAGTGGGCCTACCGGATCGGCGAGAGGGTTCACCGTGCGCCGCTCGCGCCGCCCGCGGGCAGGCCGGGCGTGCGCGACCTCGACGCCGAGCGCGCGCTCCTCGCCGGCACCGTCCTCGCCCGCACCGGGCTGGAGCGCTACGGCTTGCTTGACGAGAGCGGCCGGCCGGCGCCGAAGACGGTCGCGCTGAGCGGACTCGACAGCATGCGCTTCACCACCGAGGCGCTGCCACTCCTCCGCGAGCTCGGCGGCGCGACCGTCGAGGTCGAAGGGCAGCCGCCCGACTACCGGGACGTCGGCCCCTCGCTCGAGATCGCCCTCTCCACGGCCGAGATCGCCGACGAGCGCGACTGGTTCGACCTGGGCGTGACGATCAGCGTCGAGGGGCGCGAGCTGCCATTCGCCGAGGCGTTCGTCGGGCTCGCCTCCGGCCACTCCCACATGCTGCTCGACGACGGCGCCCACTTCGCGCTCGACGATCCGCGCCTGCAGTCGCTGCGCGCGCTGATCGAGGAGGCCCGTGCGCTCCAGGACGCGCCGTTGGCGCCGTTGCGGATCAGCCGCTACCAAGCGGTGCTCTGGTCCGAGCTCGCCGCGCTCGGCGTGGTCACCGAGCAGGCGCAGGCATGGCGGCGCCAGGTGAGAATGCTGCTCGAGCTGGACACGCTCCCCAGCCACGATCCGCCCGCGACGCTCGCCGCCGAGCTGCGCCCCTACCAGCACGAGGGCTTCGCCTGGCTGGCGGCGCTCTGGGAGCTCGAGCTGGGCGGGATCCTCGCCGACGACATGGGCCTGGGCAAGACGCTCGAGACGCTCGCGCTCGTCTGCCACGCCCGTGCCCGCAACCCCGAGGTCGGCCCGTTCCTGGTGGTCGCGCCGACGAGCGTCGTCTCGGGCTGGGTCGACGAGGCGGCCCGCTTCGCGCCCAGCCTTCATGTCGAGGCGGTCGCCGACACGCTGGCGAAGTCGGGCCGCACGATCGAGGAGCTCGCCGGCGCCGACGTCGTTGTCACCACCTACACGCTGCTCCGCCTCGATGTGGACGCCTACGGCGCGGTCGAGTGGGCCGGCGTCGTGCTCGACGAGGCCCAGTACGTCAAGAACCATCAGGCGAAGACGTACCGCTGCGTCCGCGGGCTCGCCGCCCCGTTCAAGCTCGCGCTCACCGGCACCCCGATGGAGAACAACCTGACCGAGCTGTGGTCGCTGCTCTCGATCGTCGCGCCCGGCCTCTTCCCCGACCCGAAGCGGTTCGCCGCCGAGTACGCGCGTCCGATCGAGCGCCACGCCGACATGGAGCGGCTCGTCCGCCTCCGCCGACGGATCAAGCCGCTCGTCAAGCGCCGCAGCAAGGAGCTCGTCGCCGCCGACCTGCCGGCCAAGCAGGAACAGACGCTCCTCGTCGACCTGCACCCGCGCCACCGCAAGCTCTACGACACCTACCTCCAGCGCGAACGCCAGAAGATCCTCGGGCTGCTTTCCGATTTCGACCGCAACCGCTTCACCATCCTGCGCTCGATCACCCTGCTGCGGCAGCTCAGCCTCCACCCGAGCCTCGTCCACCAAGGCGGCAACGGCGTTCCCTGCGCCAAGCTCGACGCGCTCGTCGAGCAGCTCGGCGACGTCGCCGGCGGCGGCCACCGGGCGCTCGTCTTCAGCCAGTTCACCCGCTTTCTCGCCGAGGTGCGTGAGCGCCTCGAGCGAGAGAGCATCGGCTCCTGCTACCTCGACGGCCGAACCCGGCAGCGCGAGCGCGTGCTCGAGCGCTTCCGCACCGGCGACGACCCGGTCTTCCTGATCAGCCTCAAGGCTGGCGGCTTCGGACTCAACCTCACCGAGGCCGACTACTGCTTCCTGCTCGACCCCTGGTGGAACCCCGCCACCGAGAACCAGGCGATCGACCGCATCCACCGCATCGGCCAGACCAGGCCGGTGAACGTCTACCGGCTGATCGCCCGCGACACGATCGAAGAGAAGGTCGTCGCGCTCGGACGCCGCAAGGCCGAGCTCTTCCGCGGCGTCATGGACGAGGGCGACCTCTTCGCATCGAGCCTCACCGCCGACGACATCCGCGGTCTGCTCGAATAGCAGACGGCGGCGTCCAGGGCGAGGACGCCACGGCGACCACGCAAGGCGGTCACTCACGCACCCTCCGCCGGGGGCCGCCTCGGGCGCGTCTTCGGGACGAGGGTGTCGACCTTGCGCAGCGAGCTCTCGACGGAAGGACACGCGGCGTCCTTCCGCCACCGACGCTCCGCTCGTGACTTTCCCTCGCGATCACAGCACTCCCGATCCGTCCCGCCGTGCGACTGAGACCTCTGAGCTCGTCAACCGAGCGTTCGAAGAGTGGATGCCCGAGTTGCCTCTATCAGCAACAGCCCGCCGAGCGATCGGCTGCTGCCGTGCTCACCTGGCCGCATACGTGTAGCGGATGTAGCAGGGGCCGCAATTGAGCATGCCGATGCCGACGCTGAACGTGTCGCCGAAGGTCGCAGCCGTCGCCGTCAACGTCCCCTTCCCCGGCTTCAACTCCGTACAGGAGATTGGCGCCGCGCCGATCGGATCGACACAGTTGACACCTGTTCCTACCGCCGACCTCCCGTCCCAGCGATCGTTCACGAGCAGGATCGCGTCGCCGGTTCGGAACCCCTGAACGGTCTTGTCGCCGGTGAGCTTGCCCGTGACGGTGATCGTGAACGTGATCTTCCCGCCCGGCTTCACGCGCATCGGGGGCGGGTTGAAGTCGACGTCGAACTCTGCCTGTGGGGCCCCCGGCCAGTCGTAGTCGATATGGCCGTTCCGAGCGACTCCGCTTGCGTGTGGCGGCTGTGTGCTCTTGGCCGGGTTGGGCTCGATCTTCACGAGGATCCACTCGTCACCGGAGCCCGGAGGCTTCGGCTTCGGTTCGCGCTCGTTCGCCGAGTCGTTCTGTGCAGCCGGCTTCTCGATCGTGGCGAGGAAGCTCTTCCAGAGGACAGCGGTCATGTCTTCAGCCGCTTGCCGGGCGTAGGGGTGGTTGACGTGGGAGGGCTCCTTGTTGCCGGGCTCGTCCTTGTTGAGCCCGGCCGTGCGGACGCCGCCGACGGTCTTCGACGGGTAATGGCAGTAGTTCAGGCCCGTCGGTGGCCGCGGGTTCCTGCCGATTCGCGGGGTGGAGAGCAGTCGGGGAACGCCGAGCGTGTCGGCGATCAGGGCAGGGATGCGGAGAGTGAACTTGGTGTCGGGGTTGTACGGGCTGCCGAGACAGTAGTCGCCCTCTCCGAGCCAGATCGCGGCGGCCGAGCCGCTCTCCAGCCTCGCGTACCGCTGCGCCCCCATGATCGCCCGCAGTCCCTTCGTGCCGAAGTCGGCCCGCCGCTGCGGCACGGGGATCTTCGTGCCCTTCCTGATCGGCTGCTCGACCTCGACCCCCGCCATCAGCTCCACGTAGTTCGAATGCGCGAAGAAATCCTGGCCGGAGTGGAACGCATGCCCGAGCGCCTGGAACGCGCGGTACGCGCGGAGCTCGTCCGAGATCCTCTGGAGCCGGCGACGCACGGGACTCGATCGCTTCAGCCGGCTGCTCTGGCCGATCGCGAACGCGACCGCCCGGTTCACGCGCGTCATCAGCGTCAGGTACTCCGTGCGGACGCCGGCGAGCTTCCCGCACAGGCCGCAGCTGACCTTGCTCACCGTGCCGAAGGCCGACTCGGGGTTCGTCGGCGGGTGTGGATCGGGGTTCGGGTTCACCGCCAACGCCCGCGCCAGCCGCGTGTTCTCCGCGGCGTCGAACGTGGTCGCGAGTCGAAGCAAGCGCGCTCGATCGCAGGTCCGGCAGCCGCTGTCGCCGGCCAAGTGTCGAAGCGCAGCCGGAAGCTCGGAGACGATCGCCCGATAGCTTCCGAAGCTCGGCCGAAAGAACTCCGGGTTCCGGTCGGCCAGCGGCCGGGCACCGTTCAGATGGGAGCTCAGCTGCCGGAACGCAGCCTCGAGCCTCTCCGGGAACGCGCTCGTGGACACCGCGTCGAAGTGATACTCCGCGTCGAAGTGGTGCGTGACGTCGACGTTCTCGGCGCCGGCCTGAATCTGAGCGACGAGCCTCCCAGGCGCGGCCGGCATCCCGCGCCGGATCGCCTTCGCCGTGATCTGCTCGTGCACCCCGCCCGTCGCCTCGGTGCCGTGGAAGGAGAGATACCCGAGGAACGTGTGGCTCTTGTCGATGGCGAAGCCTGACGCCACGGCCGCATAGACGCTGACGGCGACGCACACCGCAAGCAGACCCGCGGCAGCGGGCACGACAACGCCTCGCCGCATGACTCACAGGATAGGGCGCATGCGCTGCACTGTCCAGCGATCGACCTCGACACCGCCTGCGAGATCCTCGACTCGCTCTCCAGCCTCACCGAAGCGCTCGGCTGCAGCCGATCCCGCGCTTCGCCGTCGCGTCTCGACGCTTTCCGCCTCGCGATCGCGCTCGACCGCAGCGCCCACGAAAAACCGCGGCCCGCATACCCCTGATGCGCGAAGGCCCCGCTTAGGGGCCTTTGTAGTAGCGGGGGCAGGATTTGAACCTGCGACCTCCGGGTTATGAGCCCGGCGAGCTACCTGGCTGCTCCACCCCGCGTCGCGGCGTTCATGGTAGCACCGTGGACGACCGCTGTTAGCATCGACGCATGGTCGGCCTGTGGCTCTCGCTGGCGCTCCTGCTCGCGGCCGTTGCCGGAGGGCTGGCGTTCGTCGCCGTGCGCGGGTTCCAGCTCTACCGCAACGTGAAGCGCACGCGCGGCGTGTTCTCGTCCCGGCTGGAGAAGATCTCCCGCACCGTCGCCTCCGTCGAGCGGCACCTCGCGGCCGCCGATGCCGGCGTGCAGAGGCTCGGCGAGGCGACGCGGAGGCTGCAGCAGTCGCGGGCGCGACTCGACGTCCAGCGTGCTGCGGTGGACGAGGCCCGCGCGCAGGTGCGCCGCGTCTTCTGGTTCGTGCCCGGTATCTAGCGTTCCCTCCGTGCGCGTCGCGGCGATCGACCTGGGCACCAACTCGACGCGCCTGCTCGTGGCCGACGTCGACCGGGACGAGTTTGTGGTGAATCACCACAAGCGTCGCGTCGCCGAGGTCGTGCGGCGCCTGGCGATCACCAGGCTCGGCGAGGGGATCGACGCACGGCGGCTGCTGCAGCCGGAGCCGGTCGCCCACGTGCACCGCGTGCTCGACGGCTACCGGGCCGAGGCCGACGCGCTCGGCGCCGAGATGGTGCTCGCTGTCGCGACGAGCGCCGTACGCGACGCCGCCAACGGGGCGGCATTCCTCGCAGAGGTGGAGCGGCGCTACGGCTTCCAGACGCGGCTGCTCGACGGCCGCGAGGAGGCCGAAGCGACGTTCCGGAGCGTCACCTGCGGCCGTGAGCTCGAGCGCGAGACGCTCGTCGTCGACATCGGCGGCGGCTCCACCGAGCTGCTCGTCGGCGGTCCCGCCGACGTCACCTTCGCGACGAGCCTGCAGGCCGGTTGCGTCCGCCTCACCGAGCGCTTCCTGCACGGCGACCCCTCCGCTGCCCGGGGAGCTCGAGGCGGCCGCGGCAGACGTTCGCTCCCTCCTCCCCACGCTCGACGTCGACGCTGCGATCGGCGTCGCCGGCACAGTGACGACGGTGGCGGCGGCGGTCGACCTCGGCCTCGCCGAGCACGACGCAAAGCGAATCCACGGACACCGGATCTCCCGCGCAGCGGTGGCGCACGTCACCGGCGAGCTGGCTCCCTTGCCGCTCGCCGCGCTCGAGCGAGTCCCCGGCCTCGAGCCGGCGCGCGCGCCGGTGATCGTGGGCGGCCTCGTCGTGCTGAGCGAGGTCATGGATCGCTACGGCCTCGACGAGATCGAGGCGAGCGAACGAGACATCCTGCACGGCGCCGCACTCGCGGCCGCCGAGCTCGAGCGCTGACAGTGGTGGGAGCGAGGCCTGCCCGCCCCCACCACTTCGATCTCTAGGGCGCCCGGAAGTACACCCAGCTGTCCTGGGCGCGAGCGACCTGCCCGGGCGTGAACTCGGTGTAACAGGAGTCGTACGAGTAGTCCATGTAGTTGTGGATCGGGTCGAGCCCCGGCTCGGGGCAGGTGTCCTTGCCGATCGGGCAGCCGCTCGTCGGCACGAGCATCGCCGGCGTGTCATCGACGAAGTCGCCCTTTGCGTTGCAGCCTCCGTAGAAGGTGTGCTCGAGGTTGACCCAATGCCCGGTCTCGTGCACGAGCGTCAGGCCGAGGTCGTAGCGGCCGGCGAAGCGTGTCGACGTACCGGGCATCGACTCCCAGTGCAGGACGACGCCGTCGAGGTACAGCCGAGAGTCCGGCAAGCCCGGCAGGTACGCGTAGCCGAGGTAGCCGCCTGCAAGGTTCGAGTAGACGTTCAGCGTCTCGAAGCCACCGCGGTGGAGCGCCCGCTTCATGTCCCGCTCGGCGTCGCCGCCCGCACGGGCGTTGAACCAGGTGGCGTTGTCCGTGCGCGTGACGCCGGCGAGCTCGAACGCGAAGCCCGACTTCGCCCCGCCGTAGAAACCGGCGAAGCCGAGGTTGAGGACGCGGATCTGGTCGGCGATCTGTGCCTGCGTGACGTTGCCCGTCGCCCCGTCGCTGATCACGTGGAACCACACCGGCACCGTGACACGGAAGCTCTTCCCGCCCTTCCCCTTCGCGCTCGCGGGCAGCGATTCGTACTTCTCGTTCAACGTCGGCTCACGACCGACGTCGCCGGTGCCCCGGGCCGCCGCACCTGCCAGGAGGAGCGAGCCGACCCCGTCGAACACGCCTGAGCCGTCGATCGGCGCGGCCCGGCACGCGGCTGCACCGTGTGCGAGACCGGAGCCGCCGGCAGCCGGTCCCGCGGTCACCGCCAGAGCGGCGAGCGCGCCCACCGCGAGTAGTGCGACCTTCTTCATGGCTTCCCCCTTTGCCCCGATTGCCGGGCCGCGCGACGCGAACGTCCCGGCCTGCGTCCGTATGCACGCATCATGCGCCAGTCTGGTTGTAACAGGTAGCCCGAGGAGAGTCACCCAGCGCTCGCGCCGACACGGCAGAATCAGAGCATCGACACCATGACCGCCACCGCGACAGCCCTGCGACCTCGACCTCGACGCGCT
Organism: uncultured Gaiellaceae bacterium; assembly: GCA_963787085.1. GTDB lineage: Bacteria > Actinomycetota > Thermoleophilia > Gaiellales > Gaiellaceae > Gaiella. The sequence continues at coordinate 462,988 of CAWBBO010000006.1, forward strand.
CGCGGCGATCGAGCGCCGGGTGCTGTGGCTGGCGGTGCGGATCGTCGACCACGCGAACCGGGAGCGGGAGAAGGGCGACGAGCTCAAGGTGGGCGGCCACCAGGCCTCGTCCGCCTCGATGGTGACGCTGATGACGGCGCTCTACCTCGCCGACCTGCGGGCCGAGGACCGCGTCTCGGTGAAGCCGCACGCCTCTCCCGTCCTGCATGCGATCGAGTACCTGCTCGGCCGGCTCGACCGCTCCTACCTGACCCGCCTGCGCGACTTCGGCGGGCTGCAGAGCTACCCGTCGCGGACGAAGGATCCCTACCCGGTCGACTTCTCCACCGGCTCGGTCGGGCTCGGCTCGGCGGCGCCGCTGTTCGCCGCGCTCGCCGACCGGTTCACGGCATCCCGGCTCGGCGTCTCGACCGGCGGCCGTTTCATCTCCCTGCTCGGCGACGCCGAGCTGGACGAAGGCAACATCTGGGAGGCGCTCGCCGAGCCGCTCGCACGGAAGCTCGGGAACGTGCTCTGGATCGTCGACCTGAACAGGCAGTCGCTCGACCGCGTCATCCCCGGCATCAGGGCAGCCGAGCTCGAGGCCCAGTTCACGACGAGCGGCTGGGACGTGATCGAGCTGAAGTACGGGCGGCGACTGCGCGAGGCATTCGGCCGGGAGCACGGTGAGCTGCTGCGCCGGCGCATCGACGAGATGCCCAACGAGCAGTACCAGTCCCTCTTCGGTGCGAGCGAGGAGGTGGTGCGCGAGACGGTGCTGGCCGGGGTCGACGGACACGACCGGCGACGGCTCGAACAGCTCGTCGGCCTCTACCCCGGCGGAGTGGCGCCGCTCGTCCGCGACCTGGGCGGGCACGACCTCGTCGACGTCCTCGACGCGCTTCACCGGGCCCGCGAGACGCCCGACCGGCCCACCGTGCTCTTCGCCTACACGATCAAGGGGTACGGCCTCGAGATCGCCGGACGCCCGCAGAACCACTCGGCCCTGCTCAGCGGCGAGCAGATCGACCACTTCCGGGCGCAGGTCGGGCTCACGGCGGCCGACGAGTGGAACGCCTTCCAGCCGGACACGCCCGAAGGCCGACTCCTGGCCGGGGCACGCGAGCGCCTCGACCGCGGCGATCGCCCTGCCGCCGCCACGATCGCCGTCCCCGCGCACCTGTCCGAGCGGGACCCGGGCCGCACGTCCACCCAGGCCGCCTTCGGCCGCACGCTGCTCGAGCTCTCCCGCGTGCCCGGCCTCGCCGAGCGGCTCGTCACCGTCGCGCCCGACGTCTCCTCCTCCACCAACCTCGGCGGCTTCATCAACAAGACCGGCGTCTGGGGCCCCGACGAGGAGCCCGTCTACGACGAGATGGCCGACTCGCCGATGAAATGGCGGGTTGGCCCGCGCGGCCAGCACCTCGAGATGGGCATCGCCGAGATGAACCTCGTGCTGCTGCTCGGGCAGCTCGGGCTCACCTGGGACTTCCAGCGCGAGCGCCTCTTCCCGATCGGCACGCTCTACGACCCGTTCGTCATGCGCGCGCTCGAGGGCATCGTCTACTCCACCTACTCGGGCTCCCGCTTCGTCCTCGCCGGCACGCCGTCGGGGATCTCGCTCTCACGCGAGGGGGGCGCCCACCAGTCGCTCTCGACGCCCGGCATCGGCATCGAGACGCCGGGTCTCGTCTACGCCGAGCCGTGCTACGCACGCGAGCTCGAATGGCTGCTGCTCGACACGCTCGCCCGCATGCAGGAGGAGGACGGCGAGGCTCTCTACCTGCGCCTCTCGACGACACCCGTCGACCAGTCGCCGTTCTCGGCCGCCGTCGCACGCCGGGGCGAAGAGGCCTTGCGCGCCGACGTCGTCGCCGGAGGCTTCCGCCTGCGCGAGCCCGGCACGGAGAGCGACGACCGCGTCGTCCTCGCCGCCTGCGGCGCGATCGTGCCCGAGGCGCTCGCCGCCGCCGAGCTGCTCGCCGCCGAGGAGGGCGTCGAGGCCACCGTGCTCTGCCTCTCCTCCCCCGACCGTCTCTACCGCGGCTGGCAGGCGGCCACGACCGCCCCGCTGAGAGCCCGCCCACCGGTGCGAAGCCACCTCGAGCAGCTCCTCCTGCCAGGCGAGCGCGGCCTCCCCGTCGTCACCGTGATCGACGGCGCGAGCCACGCGCTGGCATTCCTCGGCTCCGCGCTCGCCACCCGCTGCGTCCCCCTCGGCGTCGACCGCTTCGGCCAGACCGGCAGCCAGCCGGAGGTGTACGCCGAGTACGGCATCGACGCGGCTGCGATCGTCACCGCCGCCCTCGTCGCGCTGGAGCCCTGAGAGCCTCGACGACGCCGCCCACCGGAGAAAACCGGGTGTTTCTCCGGTCCCGCGCGGAGAACCCGTAGAAAGTACGGAGCCCCGTGCGAATGCACTCTGATGCGGCCGACGGCGCCGCTCGGCGACCGTCCCGGTGATGGCACGTCTCTCCCGCAGGCAGCTCCTGGCTCGCGCGGTCGCGGCCGGCTCGGGTGCCACGCTCGCGGAGCTCCTCGGCCCGGCGCGGTTCCTCTCCGCCGCGAGCGCCGCGGCGTCGGAGACGCCGAGCGCGTTCGTCCCCGGCAACCCGTTGCGGGTGATGCCGGATCGCGGCTGGGAGCAGATCTACCGCGACCAGTTCTCGGACGACTCCACCTTCGTGTTCACGTGCGCGCCGAACGACACGCACAACTGCCTGCTGCGCGCCCACGTGAAGAACGGCGTCGTCGTCCGCATCAGCCCGACGTACGGGTACGGCAAGGCGACCGACCTCTACGGCAACCAGGCCTCGCACCGCTGGGATCCGCGCATCTGCCAGAAGGGGCTGATCCTCAGCCGCCGCTTCTACGGCGACCGGCGCGTGAAGGCGCCGATGATCCGCAAGGGCTTCAAGGAATGGGTCGAGGCCGGGTTCCCGCGCGACGACGACGGCGCCCCGAAGTCCGACCTGAGCGTGCGAGGGAGCGACGACTGGATCAAGCTCTCGTGGGACGAGGCCACCTCGATCGCGGCGAAGACGCTCGAGAACGTGGCCCGCACCTACAACGGCGAGGAAGGTCGGCAGAAGCTGCTCGACCAGGGCTACGACCCGGCCATGGTCGAGGCGATGCACGGAGCCGGCGTGCAGGCGATCAAGATGCGCGGCGGCATGCCGCTGCTCGGCATCGGCCGGATCTTCGCCTTCTACCGCTTCGCCAACATGCTGGCGCTGCTCGACGCCAAGGTGCGGCCGGGCACGCCTCCCGAGGAGATCGTCGGCAGCCGCGCCTTCGACAACTACGCCTGGCACACGGACCTGCCGCCGGGCCATCCGATGGTGACCGGCAGCCAGACGGTGGACTTCGACCTGTTCGCCGCCGAGCACACCGACCTGCTCGTGATCATCGGCATGAACTGGATCTGCACCAAGATGCCGGACGGCCACTGGATCGGCGACGCCAGGCTGAAGGGCACGCGGGTCGTCGTCGTCAGCGCCGACTACATGCCGACCGCGAACAAGGCCGACGAGGTGATCATCCTGCGCGCCGGCACCGACACCGCGCTTCTGCTCGGCGTCGCCCGGGAGCTGATCTCGAAGAACCTCTACGACAAGCAGGCGGTCGTCGAGCGCACCGACCTGCCCCTGCTCGTCCGGCTCGACACGGGCGAGCGGCTCGCCGCCCGCGACGTCTTCCCCGACTACGCCCCCAGGCAGCTCGAGAACTACGTCGTCCTGAAGCCCGCCGACGAGATCAACACGTCCCCGCCCCCGCCTCCGTTCACGGTCGGCAAGCAGATCGTGCCCACCGAGCTGCGGGAGAAGTGGGGCGACTTCGTCTACTGGGATCGCGGGACGGACCGGCCGAGGGCGGTCTCACGCGACGAGGTGGGCGGGAAGTTCGCGGGCGACCCGGCGCTGCTCGGAGAGTTCGAGGTCACCCTCACCGACGGCTCCACGGTGACGGTGCGCCCCGCCTTCGACCTGCTCAAGCAGTACCTCGACGAGAGCTTCGACCTGCAGACGACGGCCGAGGTCTGCCGCGTCCCCGGCCGCGCCATCCAGAGCCTCGCCCGCCAGCTGGCGGAGAACAAGGGCAAGGCGCTGCTCGCCGCGGGCATGGGCCCCAACCACTACTTCAACAACGACCTCTTCGGCCGCGTGCACTTCCTCGTCGCCGCGCTCACCGACAACATCGGCCACATCGGCGGCAACGTCGGCAGCTACGCGGGCAACTACCGCGGCTCCCTCTTCCAGGCGATGCCGCAGTGGATCCTCGAGAACCCGTTCGACATCGAGCCCGACCTGACCAAGCCGGCGCGGGTGAAGAAGTACTACAAGGCAGAGTCCGCCCACTACTGGAACTACGGCGAGCGGCCTCTCCGCGCGTTCAGGTCGGGCAGCGACCCGCACAAGGGCGAGTCGATCACGGGCGCAAGCCACATGCCGACGCCGACGAAGGTGATCTGGTTCGGCAACTCGAACTCGCTGCTCGGCAACGCGAAATGGTCGTTCGACGTCGTCAAGAACACGCTGCCGCGGCAGGACGCGATCTTCTGCAACGAGTGGCACTGGACGAGCTCCTGCGAGTACGCGGACATGGTCTTCCCGGCCGACTCCTGGGCCGAGTTCAAGCTTCCCGACATGACGGCGAGCTGCACGAACCCGTTCCTGCTCGCCTTCCCCGCGACGCCGCTCGAGCGGATCCACGACTCCCGCTCGGATTACGAGATCCTGGCACTGACGGCGGCGGAGCTCGGCAAGCTCGTGCAGGAGCCGCGCATGGCCGAGTACTGGCAGGGTGTGCTGGACGGCGACCCGTCCCCGTACCTGCAGCGCGTGCTGGGCGGCTCGAACGCGACACGTGGCATCACCTTCGAGGATCTGCACGCCTCCTCCAGGGAGGGCACGCCGCTTCTGATGAACCCGCGCACGTACCCGCGTGCTGCGGGCTGGGAGCAGCGCCAGGAGGACAAGCCGTGGTACACGCCCACCGGCAGGCTCGAGTTCTACCGGCCGGAGCGCGAGTTCCAGGAGGCGGGCGAGTCCCTGCCCGTGTGGCGCGAGCCCGTGGACGCGACGTTCTACGACCCGAACTCGATCCTCTCGAACAGGGAGCACCCGTCGGTCAAGCCGCGCGGGCCTGAGGGCTACGGCGTGCCCGTCGCCCAGCGTGACACCGAGACGCGCCAGTACCGGAACGTGGTGCACACGTGGGAGGAGCTGCGGCAGACCCGTCACCCGCTGCACGAGCTCGATCCCGACTACCGGTTCATCTTCCAGACGCCCAAGTACCGCTGGGGCGCACACTCCACCGCCGTCGACGCCGACTGGATCGCGATGCTGTTCGGCCCCTTCGGCGACCCGTACCGGCGCGACCCGCGCTCGCCGTGGACGGGCGAGGCGTACTTCGAGATCCACCCGCGCGACGCGGACGAGCTCGGCCTCACCGACGGCGACTACGCCTGGATCGACGCCGACCCCGCCGACCGCCCGTACCGGAACTGGAAGGAGGACGAGCCGTACTACGACGTCGCCCGGGCGATGATGCGCGCCCGCGTGTACTCGGGCATGACACGCGGCCTCATCCGCACCTGGTTCAACATGTACGCCGCCACGCCCGGCACCGTGCAGGCACAGAAGGACGCCGAGGGCAATCCCGCCCAGAACCCCGTCACGCGCTACGTCGCGCTCTTCCGCCACGGCAGCCACCAGTCGGGCACGCGCGCCTGGCTCCGGCCCACCCAGATGACCGAGACCCTGACGCGGAAGAACTACTTCGGCCAGGTGATCGGCGAGGGCTTCGAGGCCGACGTCCACTCGGTCGTCGGGCGCACCCAAGGAGGCGTTCGTCAAGATCGAGCGCGCCGAGGACGGTGGCACCGGGGCCGAGAAGCTGTGGCGGCCGGTCACGCTCGGACTCCGCCCCGAGGCGGCGGGCGACCCGCTCCTCGCCTATCTCAAAGGCGCCTACGTCACCCAGGGGAAGGGAGGCTGATCGTGCCCAGGGTGGAGAACTGGCAGCTCGGCCGCGAGATGGAGTACCCGTACGACGGCTCGAGGCCGAAGCGGCAGTTCTGCATGATCATGGACACGAACAAGTGCATCGCGTGCCAGAGCTGCACGATCGCCTGCAAGAGCACCTGGACCTGGGGCAAGGGCCAGGAGTACATGCTCTGGAACAACATCGAGACGAAGCCGTTCGGCTTCTACCCGACCGGCTGGGACGTCAACGTGCTCGACCGCCTCTCGGAGCAGTCGTGGGACGGCGACACGTACGCCGGCAAGACGCTGTTCGAGGCGGCGCCGGAGGGCGAGCGCGTCCTCGGCTGGACGCCGGACGAGGAGGACTGGAACTACCCGAACATCGGCGAGGACGAGCCGACCGGCGACGCGGACACGGTGCCCTACATGGAGGACAACCCCCACTCGATGATGTGGATGTACTACCTGCAGCGCATCTGCAACCACTGCACGTACCCGGCCTGTGTGGCCGCCTGCCCGCGCGAGGCGATCTACAAGCGGCCGGAGGACGGCATCGTCCTCGTCGACCAGGAGCGCTGCCGCGGCTACCAGGAGTGCCTCACGGCGTGCCCGTACAAGAAGACCATGTTCAACCTCGAGACCCGCGTCTCGGAGAAGTGCATCGGCTGCTACCCGAAGCTCGAGCAGGGCCTGCAGACCCAGTGCACGACCGCCTGCATCGGGCGGCTGCGGCTCACGAACTACCTGTCGCGCCCGGACGCGATCGACCCGCGCAAGCCGGCCGACTACCTCGTGCACGTGAAGAAGATCGCGCTGCCGCTCTACCCGCAGCTCGGGCTCGAGCCGAACGTCTACTACGTCCCACCCGTGCACGTCCCCGTCGACTACCTGACGCAGATGTTCGGCCCCGGCGTCGAGCGGGCGATCGAGACCTACAGGAACGCGAAGGACGACCCGGAGCTGCTCGGGCTGCTGATGCTGTTCGGCTCCACCGAGCGGATCATCGACACGTTCGACGTGAAGGACGGCGTCGCACGGGGCTACGACGAGGAAGGCAAGGAGATCGTGGCCGTGCCGCTGCGGGAGCCGACCTTCGTCCGGCCGTTCGAGTTCGCGACCGAGCTCGCCGGCGAGCCGGCCACCGGCTACCGCCACAACACATGAGGTGGAGATGAGCGAGAAGACGATCACCCGCAGGGACGCGCTGCTCGGAGCAGGCGCCGTCGGCGTCGTCGGCGCGGGTGCGCTCGCGGGCGCAGGCGTGATCGGCCTCGTCGGCAGCGACGAGCCGGCGGGCGAGCCGATCGTGGTGGCGGCGTTTCACTCCGGCGGCATTCCCGCCGAGGACCCGGCCGCCGCCGCCTGGGACGACGCCTCGGAGGCCACGGTGCCTCTCGCCGCACAACAGGTGGCGCCGCCGCGGCTGCCCTACGCGAGCGTGGCCGACCTGCGCGTCCGAGCCCTGCACGACGGCGAGACCGTCGCCTTCCGGCTGCAGTGGGAGGACGAGACTGTGTCCGACCTCGACGGGGTCGGGCGCTTCCACGACGCCGTCGCGCTGATGCTGCCGACCCGGCCGGGCGCGCCACCCGCGATCACGATGGGTGCGCCGGGCTCGCCGGCGCACATCCTGCAGTGGCGCGCCACGTGGGAGCGCGACCTCGCCGGCAAGACGGGCGTCGACCAGATCTTCCCCCGGGTGATCCACGACGTCATGCCCGACGATGTCCTGCCGCCCGAGACCGCGCGCCTGTACTGGGTCGGGCGCACCGCGGGCAACCCGCTCTCGCAGAACGAGAGGACGACCCCGATCGAGCAGATCGTGGCCGAGGGCTTCGGGACGACGACGCACCTGCCACGGGACGACGCCAGGGGCCGCGGTGTCCACGACGGGTCCTCGTGGACGGTCGCACTGGGCTTCCCGGCGCGGCGCGAGGGGATCGGCACCCCGCTCGAGCCCGGCTCGACCTGGAGCGTCGCCTTCGCCGTGTGGATCGGCGAGCAGGCGAACCGCGGCGGGCGCAAGCACTACGCGAACTGGGTGCCGTTCCGCCTGGCGGCGCGGTCGTGACCGCACAGACGGTCGCCGCGCCCGACGAGGACGTCGCCGTCGTCGTGCTCTGGCAGCTGCTGTCGCTGTCGGTGTCCACACCCACCGCTGAGACCCTCGGCGAGGTCGACGCCCTCGCCGCCGCACTCGCAGAGCGGCCCCACGCGCCGGCCGAGCTCGAGTCGCTGCGCACGGCCATCGCCGCCTCCTCCCCGGCGGCGATCGCCGCAGCGCAGCAGCGTCGCTTCGGCGGCACGGTCGCCGTGGCACCGTACGAGGGCAGCTACGAGGACGATCCCTTCCGGCAGGCTCGCCAGATGTCCGACGTGGCCGGCTTCTACCGGGCGTTCGGCGCCGACGCGCATGGCCCGGCGCACGAGCGGCCCGACCACGCGGGCTGTGAGCTGGAGTTCCTCGCCTTCCTCGGCGCGCGCCGGCTCGCCGCTGCGGCGTCCGGCCACGACGCCGAAGCGGATCTGTGCCTCGAGATCGAGGAGACGTTCCTGCGGGAGCACGCGGGCCGCTGGCTGCCGACGTTCTTCCGGACGCTCGAGCGGCAGGCCCCCGACGGTTTCCACGCCGCGCTCGGCCGGCTCGGCGCAGACGGGATCGAGGCGGAGCTCCGGCGCCGTGACATCGATCCGGAGCCCCTCGGCCCGCGCGCACGCCGGCTGTCCGTGGAGGCGGACGAGCTCGAATGCGCGGCGGCGAGCGAGCCGGTGACCCCGCTCCTGCCCGGAGGACGCAGGCGCCGAAGGCAACCGTAAGGGCGAGACCGGGCCACGCCGCGCCGGTGCGCGGTCACGCCGCCGGCGGCAGCTCCGGCGTGGGATCCTCGTCCTCGGCAAGCCTGCGCTGCAGCACGCTGCGCGACAGCACGCCCACGAGCCTGCCGTGCTCGACCACGGGCACCCGCTCCGCGTCCTGCTCCTCGAGGAAGCGAAACGCCTCGTCGAGCGGCACGTCGGCGTCGATCGTGTAGTGGGGCGCCTCGGCGATCGAGCCGACGTCCGTCGATCGCGGATCGAGCCCGGCTGCGACCACGCGGGCGACCAGGGTCTTCCGCGTGACGACACCGGTGAGGCCGCCTGCGCCGTCGACGACGTAGACGGCGCGCACCTCCCGGGGCGTCAGCACCTCCCCCGCCTGCTGAGCCGATGCCGACGCGGGCAGCGAGCGCGGCTCGGTGATCATGGCATCGCGAACACGAGCTGTCACGGGTACAGCCCCCGCGCTTCGAGGGCGGCGCCGACCTCGCGGATGCCGGCGACGAGTGCGGCCGTGCGCAACGAGATGCCCCGGTCGTGCGAGATCTCCCAGACACGGTCGAAGGCGTCGTTCATCTTCTCGGAGAGCTTGGCGCGAATCTCGTCGCGCCCCCAGAAGAGCCGGCCCAGGTCCTGCACCCACTCGAAGTAGGAGACGGTGACGCCGCCCGCATTCGTGAGGATGTCGGGGAGGATCGGGATGCCCCTGGCCCGCAGGATGGCGTCGGCCTCGAGCGAGGTGGGGCCGTTCGCGCCCTCCGCGATCAGCCTGCACTGCAGGCTATCGGCGTTCGCCGAGGTGACCTGGTCCTCACGGGCGGCGAGCACGAGGATGTCGCACTCGAGCTCGAGCAACTCCTCGTTCGTGACCCGCGTACCGGTCGCCCATCCCTCGAGGGAGCCGTGCTGCTTCGCGTACGCGCTCATGGTGGGGATGTCGAGGCCGGTCGGGTCGTAGACGCCGCCGGACACGTCGGAGACGGCCAGCACGGTGCCACCGCGGTCGATGAGCTCCTGGGCGGCGATGCCGCCGACGTTGCCGAAGCCTTGCACGACGCAGCGCTGCTCGGAGAGCCTCCAGCCCAGCCGCTCACAGGCTCGCGCGACGGTCATCACGACACCGGCGCCCGTGGCCTCGTGCCGGAACACCGACCCGCCGATCGAGATCGGCTTTCCCGTCACGATCTCGGGCACCGCGAAGCCGCGCTGCATCGAGTACGTGTCCATCATCCACGCCATCGTCTGCTCGTTCGTGGCCATGTCCGGCGCCGGGATGTCCTCCTGCGGGCCGATGATCGGCAAGAGCTCCGACGTGAAGCGACGCGTCAGACGCTCGAGCTCGGGTTGGGACATGACCGTGCGGGTTGCAGCGAATGCCGCCCTTGGCGCCGCCGTAGGGCAGGCGCAGCAGCGCGCACTTCCACGTCATCCAGACGGCCAGCGCCGCGCATTCGCCGAGCGAGACCGCCTCGTCGTAGCGCACACCGCCCTTGGTGGGGCCGAGCACGCTCGAGTGCTGCACCCGGTAGCCGGGGAAGACGACCCGCCGGCCGGAATCGAGGCGCACGGGACAGCTGACGATGAAGGCGCGCTCCGGGTAGCGGAGCCGCTCCGCGATGTCCTCGTGGATGTCCGCGTACGGAACGGCCTGGTCGTACTGCGCGATCGCCGTCCGGAAGAGCGGCGTGTCCCATTCGAGAGGGCCGTGCAGCACGAACTCGTGGGTGCTGGCCATGGCGCGGGCAGTGTACCCATGGCCACGGCGCCCCGACCCGCTCCGGGCTCGAAGTGACGCGTCGCCGGGATCGCCGGGGAACGGGGACGCCGCGAGGGCGCCCTCGTTCCCCGGCGGACGGCTACGCGCCCGGGATGCGGATCAGCGCGAGCTGCCCGCCTTCCCGTTTGAACGTGAAGTCCGGCGAGCCGTCGCCGTTGTTGTCGTCACCCGGCGCTTTCTCCACCCACAGCGTGTGCGCCTGGACGTTGATCAGGAACGCGCCTCGCCCGAACGCCTTGGAGGCGTCGACGATGCCGGTCGACTCCCAGGCACCCAGGTTGCCGTCGGGTCGCCCGTCGACGTCCGTTCCCTCCCCGTCGGCGGACTGGTCCACCTTCGCCACGATCTCGGCGCCGGCCACGTTGTCGAGAGGCACGTACCAGAGCCTCGCACTGGTGGCGGCGGCATCCGTGGAGCCGACCAGGAACTGCTGGCTCGAGCCAGGATCCTCCGTGAGCAGGAGGCCGTTGCGCGTCGACTCGATGTTGTCCGGCTGGTGCACCTCGTTGAACGTCTTGACGGGATTGTCGTCGCCCTCGACGAACACGGTGAGCGACGTCACCTTCGTCGGGTCGCGCTTGTCGAGCACCATCTTCCAGACACGGCCGTTCGTCGACCTGAAGTTCGGCGTGTCCAGGCTCTGTGCCGCCGTCCGGCCGCGGCCCGAGTCGACGAGGTAGACGATGTTCTCCTTGCCGTGCCGCTTGTCGTAGGCGATGTCCTCGATGCGGACGAACTGGAACACGTTGTTGAGGTCGCTCCAGTACTCGAGCACCCACTGGGGGCCGTCGATGCCGACGGTCGGCGGCGGCACGCGAAGGTCGGTCTGCCAGCTGCCGTTCGTCGGCGGCAGCGGGTAGCCCTTGTCCGCCGCCTTCAGCTCCGAGCCGTCGGGGGCGAGGCCGGTGGCGATGTCCTTCGGCACCTTGATGAAGTGCCCCGTGACGACGGTTCCCGACCCGGGGATGACGTCGTAGTAGTTCTTCACGCCCGGCGTGTCGGAGACGAACGCCCAGAGGTCTCCCTTGTCGTCGAGCAGCTTGTCCGTGTTGCGCGCGATGTAGGAGTAGACCTGCGACTGGGCCGGTACGACGCCGAGCGTGGACACGCCGGTGAGCGGACCGCTCGTGAAGGTGTCGTCGCCCGAGAGCACGACCAGGTCACGGTAGCCGGGGATCGCCACGCTGTTCTCGTGGTTGAGGCGGCCCATGCCGAAGATCGGGCGGTGCTCGCCCGTCTTGACGTCGAGCGCGACGACGACGCCCGCCTCGCGCTCGTCCGGGCTCCCGATCGTCGGGGGCCACGACTCCTCCTGGCGGTAGACGTAGTCGGGCGTCTCCTCGTTCGTGAACAGGATCTCCCGGTCGAAGCCCTCCTTCCGCGTGGCGAGGTAGTTCGAGCAGAGGCGCTGGTAGCCGAAGAAGCTCTCGATCGCGAACGTGCCGCCCAGCACGCCGGCCGAGTCCTCGTCGAGGGTCAGCAGGCTCACCTGCGAGTTGTCGAAGTCGTTCTCGCCGTTCGCCGCCGTGGGCGTGCTCGGGTTGTACGGGAACGGCACCTTGCCGGTCTCGTGGTTCACGTAGACGTCGACGCGCCCGTGCTTGGACGTGCGCAGCGAGATCCCGTCGGGGATCGCCTCGAAGCGGTACCCGCTCGGCAGCACGTCCCCGACGGTCAGGAGCGGCGTGATCTTCACGCCGGACTTGACCGCCGTCAGCATCGAAGGCTGCGCCGTCTTGAAGCCGCTGTCGTCGTCGCCTGCGAATGCGGCGGCCGTCACCGATGCCGTGACAGCCACTGCGAGGACGGTAGCGACGATCGTGCGTCTGCTCATGATCCCCCCCGTTGAAGTCGTGATCGACGGGTCCTAACAGATCGCGTCGGCCCGGGTCTACCCCCTGTCGGCTACCCCCCGTCGGCTACCCCCTGTCAGGCCGCGGGCTCGCACGGCGCGCCGCCGTCAGGGCCGGCGGCGCGCGTCAGCGGCACCGGCCGACGAGCTTGGCCAGGCGCTCGCGTTCGGTGTCGGACCAGCGTGCGCTGAGTGCCCGCTCGGCAGCGTGCTCGGCCGTCTCGAGCGCGTCGTCGACGACTCGCAGTACCCGCGGCGGTCAGCACGACGAGTGCGAGGCGGGCGTCCCGCTCGTGCGATTCGCGGTCGACGAGGCCGATCCGCTCGAGCGGTGCCACCTGACGGGCGATCCCGGACGGCGTGATCCCGAGGCGCTGCGCGAGCTCGGAGCGGCGCAGCTTCCGGTCGGGTGCCCGGCGCAGCTCGCGCAGGACAGCGAGATCCGCGAGCGAGATCCCGTGCTGGGAAAGCGGGTGGTCGACCTCGCGGGCGAGCTGGGTGCGAGCGAGCGAGAGGTCGAAGACGACGTCCAGGGCGGTGCTCATACACCACAGTTCATCAACAACTCAACGAGTTGTCAAATTCAGACCTACTCGCCCCTGAGACGCCGAACGATCTTGAGCGCGGCCATCGCTGCGATGCCGGCCGCGAGTGCGCCGACGACGGCGACCGCAGGCCGGCGCTTGTCGTCGATGCCCTCGCGCAGGTTCGCGAGCGCATCCGCCAGCTGGTCTCGCTCGGCCGCGATCTCGCGGCGGATCTCCTCTTCGGTACGGCGTTCACCCGGCACGCGTACCCCTCAGGGCCTGCTTCGTGAGACGCGCCTCCGCGATCGCCTGCTCCGGCGCCAGCGGCGCGCTTCGGCGGAAGAGGCTCAGCGAGACGAGCACGAGGACGACCACGAGCAGAACGAGGACTCCGAACACGATCAGCAGCGCGAGCCACCAGTCCACGAGGAGCGCGAGTGCGGCAGCGACTGCGGCCAGGCCGAACGCCACGGTGTAGAGCATGAGGACGCCCGCGGCGACGGCGACTCCGACGCCGGCGCCCATGGTCGCGCCCTTGCGCGCGAGCTCGGACTGCGCCATCTCCCGCTCGAGCCGCGCGAGCGAGCTGAGATGCACGACGACTCGCCTTGCCGACGCGCGGATCCCTTGCGGAAGGGGCTCCACCTGATCCCGGCCCGCGGCCGGCGGCGTCACGGGGTCTGCTCCTGCTTCAGATCGACGGACGGCTCGTGCGGGCCGGCGTCGAGCCGGAACGGCGGGTATTCGCGCGTCATGAAGGCTGCGTAGGCGAGGACGCGCAGCGCCCAGCGGTTGAGGCCGAGCACGAGGTCGAAGATCTCCTTCGGGTACCGGTCCGTGAACAGCAGCAGGATGCCGGCGACGAGGACGAGGATGCCGACGAGTCCGTGGATCCCCCATCCGACCGAGACGAAGATGCCCGCGATCGCGTACTGCGGGATGCCGAGCAGCCACCAGCCGATGAGGGGCAGGCCGCGACGCAGGTTCTGCGGATAGTCGACCTCGAGCCGCGCCGGGTACTCGGGCACGTCTCGGAGCGTGAACGGCGGGTACTCGTCGGTGCCGAGGGCACCGAACGTGTAGAAGGCGACGCGCCACGACCAGCGCAGCACGCCCACGTTGAAGTCGAAGATCCCCCGCGGGTACCGCCCCGTGAACAGCACGGCGACGAACGCGACCACCGTCAGCAACGCGAACGCGACCCACAGGAACAGGAGCACGACCGCGTGCGGAAGCGCGAGGAGCCACTTGACGAGCCACAGCCAGCGGCTCAGTGCGGCGCCAGCTCGCCCTCGAGAGCGACCGGCGACCTTCCTGTCGCGACTTGCATGACACACCACCTCCTTGGGTCAGGTTCTCCCCTGACCCGTCTCTCGCGCATCGGGGCAAGCACGTGCCGTGATGTGACGAATTACGGAGCCCGCCGCCCAGGCAGTGAGAGCGGCGCTTGAAGACGAATCAGAGTAGAAAGTCGAACGTGGCCACACTCTGGATCGGCCAAGCGGAGGTGACGCCGCATTCGGGTAACGACTCGCTCGGAGTGGATGCCGGCGCGATCGTCAACCTCCTCTGAGCCAGAGTGGTGTCCGCTTGCTGCTGACCCGTCGCCGGTAGCGAGTTATGGAGCGCAGCGGCACGCTCTGCGCGGTGCCATAGGATTGCGCCGTGCCGTTCACGCTCAGGAACTTCAAGGAGGACCTGGAGGACATCGGCTCTCTGTTCGACGGTGCGCCGGACCTGGAGTTCCGCGCGGCGACCAAGGCGCTCGAGCTCGAGCAATCCAGCCTGAGCTACCAGCGCGTCCCGCCCGGCTATCGCTTTCCGTACGGCCACACGCACGAGAGGCAAGAGGAGGTGTACGTGGTGCTGCGCGGGAGCGGGCGAATGAAGGTCGACGACGAGATCGTCGAGCTCAAGGAATGGGACGCGGTGCGCGTCCCGCCCGGCATGTGGCGAGGCTACGAGGCGGGGCCGGATGGCCTCGAGATCCTCGTCATCGGCGCGCCCAATCTCGGCGAGGATCCGCGCGAAGACGTCGATGGCCAGCGCGACTGGTGGGCTGGTTCGTAGCGCAGTCCGGATGTCTTGATCGTTAGGCCGCGAGTGGAGGTCGGCTCGCGGTCGGCGATCTTCGCGAGGAACTGGTTGAGGTTGTTGCTGGTGAAGGTCCTCGAGTCGGAGTAACGCGAACGCCGCCTACGCCAGCGTTCGGCATTCTCACATGAGTAAGTGCGCTGGTTCTAGGATCATTGCGTGGACGCCGAATCGACAGACGGCCTCAGGAGGCAGATCTGGGTCGGCTCGATCGTGATCCGCTGCCGCAGGTTCGACGAGATGCTCACGTTCTGGCAGTCGGCCCTCGGCTACGTACAGCAGGCACCGCCGGACGACGGCTGGGTCATACTCACCGACCCGACCGGACGTGGCCCAAACATCTCCCTCGACCAGGTCGAGCGGCCACCACCGCTTGGTGATGTCAGCAGGGTGCACATCGACTTCTACACCGACGACGGGAAGGGAGAGGTCGAGAGGCTGATCGGACTCGGCGCGACCCGCTACGAGCGCGAGGCCCGCCCAGATGACGACTTCGTCGTCCTCGTCGACCCGGACGGGAATCGATTCTGCGTCGTTGACTAGCTGAGATCCCGCTGACGGCATCCGCCCGGACGGCTCTGCGGCGCACACCGTCGCCTGCGCCAGCGTTCGGCAATGTCACCCGACCGTCGTGCATACTCGGTGTGTGGGACAGGCGGCGTTCTACGCGGCACGTACAGACGAGGCGGAGAGCGCGCCCCCGCGGCGGCATGATGATCCCCGGAAGGCGACATCCACCAATGGGCATCAGGAACTATCTGATTGACGGCGGCTCCGGTACCGGCAAAACAACGGTCTGCGACGAGCTGCAGCGGCGGGGCTTTCAGGCCATCCACGGCGACAGGGAACTCCGGGACAAACCGGAATTAGGTGAAGGCCGTGCAGCGGAGCATCACCTCCCGCCCCGTTGGGATGTAGCGAAAGTGAAGGCCTTGCTGGCCAGCCAGGACGAGTCGGTGACGTTCTTCTGCGGGGGCTGCCGCAATTCTTCGGAGTTCATCGACCTCTTGGACGGGGTGTTCGTTCTTGAAGTCGGCGACCTTGCCACAGTGATGCGACGGATTGATGAGCGCGGACTCGTTGACCCAAGTGACTGGGGCGGACGGCAAGAGGAACGCGACGTCATTACGCGCTTGCACCACACGAAGGAGGGCCTCGCTGAGGGATGCGCAGTCGACGCCACCGCACCGCTCCAGTGTGTCGTTGATGAAATCCTACGTCGCGTCCGCTCGCACGTCGGCTCACCGCAGCCGGAGAGCTAGCCGCCATTGGCATGCGCCAGCGTGCTCTCGCCTGACGCAGCTTCACCGGACGCGCAGGCGCAGTGCGAGCTTCCCGCTCTTGCCGCAGTCGACCGTCACCGGCCAGCGACCGGCGTGCGTGGAGGAGCCGACCTTCCACGACCAGGTGATCTTCGTCCCGGTTTTCGCGCCCAGTCCCTTCGCATGCGAGACCGTCGTGTCGTACACGATCTCGATCGTGCAACGTGCCTTCGGAGAGACGGTGACCGTCAGCGACGCCTGGTCGCTCGGGGACACCGATGCGGTGAACGAGACCTTCTTCACCGCGGCCGGCGACCCGCCCGCAAGGAGAAGAGCAGCCACGGCGATCGCGGACAGCACCAGACGTCTCATGGACTGACCCTTGCCGACGCCTGGCGGTGTGTCAACGGCGCTACGGCCGTCGGGCTGAGATGCCGGGGCTGGGAGTCGAACCCAGACGTCCCGAGGGACACCCGATTTTAAGTCGGGCGCGTATGACCAGTTTCGCCACCCCGGCAGCTACGGGCCGAGTGTAGGCGCTGCGTCAGGTACAGGGCCGGGCATGGCCCGGCCCCTACGAGCCGGGCGCCATGGCGCTCTCGGGGAAGCGCTCGGGGCCTTTGAACTGGTACGCGTCGAAGAAGGCCGCATAGGCGCTCTCGTCGAACGTCGTGCACTTCGCGAGGTAGCCGGAGCCGCGCTCGCCGGCGCCCGCGACGGCGCTGTCGGGCGCGACCCAGGCGCCGAGCGCGATCGTCTTGCCGAGCTCGGGCAGCGGCGCGAGCAGGGTGCCGTTGAGATGGTTGTCGTAGAACCCCTTCAGCTCCGCCACGGTGGCGTCCGGCACGTCCTTGCCGTACTGCACGTAGACACCGCCGTGCTCGAGGTTGTGGACGACGCGGGCCTGCTCGAGCGGCTCCTCGTAGGCACCGAAGAGCGCCGCCTCCCCGTAGTGCGGCCCGTTCGTGGGCGGGAACGTGTTCCACTTCGGCTTCGCGGCCGGCGAGGGCACGTCGGAATGGTCAGAGGCGTTCTTGAGCGCCTTGACGACCGTGAGGGTGCAGCCCGCCTGCTCCAGCGCCGTCTTGGCGGTCTCGGCCTTCGCGCTGTCGACGCCGTTGTCGCCTCCGAGCAGCACCCAGCCGAGCACGAGCGTGAGCATGACGAGACCCGAGGCACCGAGGAGAAGCGGGAGCAGCGGGCGGGCGTCGGCAGGCTTCTTCGTGCTCGTACGGGGCTTGGGAGGCATGTCGCGGAATCGTAGACGACCGTGCAGCGCGACCGTGCCGTCCGGGCCGCCCACTAGAGTTCCGTGCCCTCATGACCATCGTCGCTCTCGTGATCGGGCTCGTGCTCGGCGCCGCCGGGGTCTACCTCGTGTCGGTGCGTCGGGCGCTCGCCGAGCGCGGCGCCGCCGTCGCCGACGCGAAGCAGGCACAGCGGCAGCTCGCCGAGGTCGAGGGAGCCCTCGCTGCGGAGCGGGGAGCGTTCGACGAGCGGGTGAGCAACGCGATCAAGGCCCTGTCGGCAGAGGCGCTGCGCAACAACGCGAACGTCTTCACGGAGCAGGCGATCGGGCGGCTCGGCGCCTACGTGGAGCCGTTGCAGAAGTCGCTCGAAAAGGTCGAGACGAGCGTCAACCTCCTCGAGCGGCAGCGGCAGCGGGCATACGGTGAGATCCACAAGGAGCTCGAGATCATGCGACAGGGGCAGGAGGGCCTGCGCACGCAGACCGGCAGCCTCGTCAACGCCCTGCGCGGCGAACCGCACACCCGCGGCCGCTGGGGCGAGATCCAGCTCAAGCGCGTGATCGAGATGGCGGGCATGCTGTCGTACTGCGACTTCGACGAGCAGCACACGCTCACCGACGACGACGGTGGGCGCCTGCGGCCGGACGTGATCGTGCGGCTCCCCGGTGGCAAGTCGATCGTGATCGACTCCAAGGTCTCCCTGGTCGGCTATCTCCGGGCCTTCGAGGAGGGTGCGAGCGACGAGGTCCGCCAGGCCGGCCTCTCGGATCACGCACGCCACGTCCGCGAGCACATCAAGCAGCTCGGGCAGAAGGCGTACTGGCGGCAGCTGCCCGCGACTCCCGAGTTCGTCGTCATGTTCCTGCACGACGAGACGTCGTGGCGGGCGGCGCTGCAGGTCGAGCCCGGGCTCGACGAGCTCGCGTTCTCGAACAACGTCATTCCGGCCTCGCCCACGAGCCTGATCGGGCTGCTCCGTGCGGTGCACTACGGCTGGCAGCAGGAGACGATCGCGGAAGGGGCACGCCAGATCAGCGACCTCGGCCGCGAGCTCTACAAGCGGCTGTCGACGATGGGCGCGCACGTGTCCAAGCTCGGCCGCTCCCTGGACGGCGCCGTCAAGTCCTACAACGAGACGGTCGGCTCGCTCGAGCGCCAGGTGCTGCCGCAAGCGCGCCGTTTCGAGCAGCACGGCATCACCGGCGTCGAGCCGCCGGAGCTCGTGCCCGTGGAGCGCCAGGCGCGCCTGCTCTCGTCGCCCGAGCTGACGGCCGGCCTGCCGTCGCTCGAGGTGCTGCCGGCCGCCGGCGCAGACGCCGACGCGGCCTGAGGCCCCTGGAACACATCCGGGCTCGCGAGCGTTGGCTACCGTAGGAACAGCGACACACGCGAGGATCGAGGAGCTGAGGACCGAGTGAGCGACGTACGGAATGTGATCGTCATCGGCGGGGGACCGGCCGGCTACACCGCGGCGCTGTACGCAGCGCGCGCCAACCTGGAGCCGCTCGTGATCGAGGGCTTCAACTGGGGCGGCCAGCTGATGATCACCTCGGACGTGGAGAACTACCCGGGCTACGCCGACGGCGTGATGGGGCCTGCGATGATGCAGGACTTCCGCCGGCAGGCCGAGCGCTTCGGCGCCGAGTTCGTCACGGACGACGTGACCAGGGTCGACTTCTCACAGCGCCCGTTCCGGGTGTTCGTCGGCGACGACGAGTACGCCGCCGATGCGGTCATCGTCGCCACCGGAGCCTCCGCCCGTCAGCTCGGCCTCGAGTCGGAGGTGCGGCTCCAGGGCCGCGGCGTCTCCTACTGCGCCACCTGCGACGCGTCGTTCTTCCGCGACAAGGTCGTCACGGTGGTCGGCGGCGGCGACTCCGCGCTCGAGGAGGCGCTCTTCATCTCGCGCTTCGCGAGCAAGGTCTACCTCGTGCACCGGCGCGAGGAGTTCCGGGCCTCCCCGATCATGGTCGACCGGGCGAAGGCGAACGAGAAGATCGAGTTCCTCCTCAACAAGGTCGTCGACGACGTGGTCGGCGACCTGAAGGTCACGGGCGTGCGGCTGCGCGACACCGTCACGGACGAGACGTCGGAGATCGAGACCGACGGGTTCTTCGTCGCGATCGGACACGACCCGAACACGGCGCTGTTCCTCGACCAGCTCGACCACGAGCCCGACACCGGCTACCTCGTCACCAAGGGCAAGTCGACCGAGACGAACATCCCCGGCGTCTTCGCCGCAGGCGACGTCCAGGACCACGTCTACCGGCAGGCCGTCACTGCGGCAGGCTCCGGCTGCGCCGCGGCGCTCGACACCGAGCGGTTCCTGAGCGAGCAGCGCCCCGCGGCGCTGTCCGCCGCAGACGCGAGCTAGGCCCGCTCAGCCGAACCCCTCTGTACCCTCGGGCGGTGGTCTCCGAGGGCATGGTGGCGCCTCAGGTCGACACGTCGTCGCTGCTCGCGCGAGCCGCCCGGCGGCTGGCCCCGCTCGCCGTCGGCCTCGGAACGGTCGCCGTCGGCGCCGTCGCGCTCTGGCCGTTCAGGTCGCTCTCGACGGACGAGGCGGTCGCAGTCGCCCGGGCACGCCAACCGCTCGGCGACCTGCTCCGCACGATCGTCCACGACGAGCCGGCCCAGGCCGGCTTTCTGCTCGTCCTCAAGGGCGCATCCCTCGTCGGCACGGACGAGCGGACGTTGCGCGCGGCATCCGTGGTCGCACTCGCGCTGGCCGCGGCCCTCACGGTCGTCGTCGGCACCCACCTGCTCGGACAGGTCGAGGGGACGGTCGCCGGTGTGGCGCTCGGCGCGAACGCCGGTGCCGTCGCCGCGTCTCGCGAGGCGGAGCCGTACGCGCTCGGCCTCCTCGGCATCGTCGTCGTCACGCTCCTGCTCGTCCTCGCGCTCGAGCGGCGGACGGCCTGGCTCTGGGTGCTCTACGCGATCGCGTGCGTGCTCCTCCCCTTCACGCACCCGCTCGCGGCCAGTGTCCTCGTCGCCCATGCCGCGACGATCGCGATGTGCCGGGAGCACGTGGACGCGCGGGTGCGGCTCGCGGTCGCCGCAGCCGGGATGGCGCTCGCCGCCGTCATCGTCGTGTGGCTCGCCGCCGACAGGCTCGACGGACCGGACGGCGGCAGCGGCAGCGAGCTGGCGGACATCGCCGGCGGCGTGCTGGGCGGATCCGGATGGAGCCCCGTCCTCGTCGTTGCCGCCGCCGCCGGCCTGGCGGCGCTCGTCGCAGGAGGGCCTGCACAGGCGCCGCACTGGCAGACGACGCTCGTCGCTGGCCTCGTTGCCGCGCCGATCGCCGTCGCCGCGCTGGCGGCCGTCGTGCTGCCCGTCTTCCCCGATCCGGCGCTCGTCGCCTGCGCGCCCGGCCTCGCGCTCGCAGCCGGCGCGGCCTGCCGGCTCCTCTTCGACACGCGCGCCGTCTCGGTCGCGGTCGCCGCACTCGTCGCCTGCTCGGCGATCGCCTTCGGGTTCACCCTGGCGTCGCAACCGGCTGAGGACTGGCGGGCCCTGGCGGCCGCAGCCCGCCGTGTGCGGGGGCCCCACGAGTCGATCGTCGTCCTGCCCGAGCGCTCGCGGGCGGCGTTCGCCTACTACGCGCGCTACACCCGCACGAGCGTCTACGCGAGGGGTGACGGCGCGTGGGTCGCCGTTGCCGCGGACGATCCCGCCTCGGCCATCGCGGTCGCGCGGAGGGCCGTGCGCACGCCCAGGTACGCGCTCCTGCGCCAGTTCCGCTACGGCGACGGGCTGCGGCTGCAGCACTGGGTGCGGCCGTGACGGACACGGGCTTCGCGCCCGACCTGGAGGCCTGGGACCCATGGTGCCCCGACGAGCTCGAGCCCCGGCTGCGAGCGCTGGAGGTGCCCTGGGCGTTCGCTGCCGGATGGGCGATCGACCTCTTCCTCGGCGGCGCCCCGCGAGCCCACGATGATCTCGAGATCGCGATCGGCCGAGCGAGCTTCCCTGCCGTGCAGGCCGCCCTGCCGGAGCTCGAGTGGTTCGTCGTCGGCGACGGTGGCGCCTGGCCGCTCCCCGATGCACCGGCGGAGCCGCACCAGACATGGGGTCGCGAGCGCACCACGGGGCTCTGGCGGCTCGACGTCTTTCGCGAACCGTGGAGCGGCAGCACATGGGTCTGTCGCCGCGACCCGGGCCTCCGCCGTCCCGTCGCGGACGCTATCGACCGCACTGCCGGCGGCGTCCCGTACCTCGCGCCCGAGATCGTGCTGCTGTTCAAGGCGAAAGCGGCGCGGGAGAAGGACGAGCTCGACCTCGTGCGGGCGCTGCCGCTACTCGGGCGGGCCCGGCGCGACTGGCTCGCGGCGGCTCTGCGGCTCGTCCATCCCGGCCACCACTGGATCGAGGCAGTCGAGTCCCCCGCACTCTGAGCGCAAGGCGGCGCCGCTCACCACGTCCCGGGCTCCACGCCGACACGGCTCGACGGGCAGAGATCCGCCAGCACGCATGCCTCGCAACGCGGCCGGCGGGCGTCGCAGACGCGCCGCCCGTGCCAGATCACGAGATGAGGGAAACGAGCCCAGTCGCCGCGCGGGACGAGCTTGACGAGATCGCGCTCGATCTTCACCGGGTCCTCGTTCCGCGTCAGCCCGAGCCGCTGGGCGATCCGCCGCACGTGGGTGTCGACGACGATCCCCTGGGCGTGCCCGAGCTCGGACGCGACGACGTTCGCGGTCTTGCGCGCGACACCCGGCAGCCGCAGCAGCTCCGGGATCGTGCGCGGCACCTCCCCGTCGAACTCCTCCAGCAGCACACGCATGGCGCCGCGGATCGCCTTCGCCTTCTGCCGGTAGAAGCCCGTCTGGAAGATGTCCTGCTCGAGCTCCTCCTGCGGCACCGCGAGAAAGTCCTCGGGCCGGCGGTACTTGACGAACAGGCGCTCGGTGACCCGGTTGACGTTCACATCGGTCGTCTGCGCCGACAGCATCACGGAGATCAGCAGCTCCACCTCGCTCGAGAAGCGCAGGGCGATCTCGGCGTCCGAGTGCTCCTCCGCGAGCCGGGCGATGATGGGGCCGATGCGCTCCCGCCGCAGGCCCAGCCCACGCCGGCGGGCCTCGTGGACGTAGCTACGCGCCACGAATGCGCTCGAAATACGCGGACACCTCGTCTGCGCCGGGCGGGTCGAGCAGCTGTGCGGCGTGGTCGCCGGCGTCCGGATACGCGGACGCCAGGATCGCCGCGGCTGCCCCCTCGACGTCGTAGTCGGTGCGCAGGAGCTCGACGTCGTCCCCGAGCAACGCCCAGAACGCGCCCCGCACTCCTTCGTAGGGCCTGCCGACGCTGCCTGCGTTGACGACGCGGCGGCCACCGGCGAGCCGGCGGTCGACCTGGACGTGCGTATGCCCGCACACGACGAGGTCGGACGTGGCGTCGGCGAGCGCAGCCTCGACCTCGTCGTCGGGCGTCAGCCGCGTCACGATCTCGGTGTCCGATCGCGGCGTGGCGTGACAGAAGGTCGCGCCCCCTGCGACGTCGAGATCGACCGTCAAGGGCCAGTCGGCCACGACCGCGAGCCGCTCCGGTCCGAGCTCCGCAGCGCACCAGGCGCCGCCGTGGGCGTCGCTGCGAGCAGCTACTTCACGGTCACCGTTCCCTCGCACGAACCGGACGGGAACGGCGCAGGAGCTGAGCCGATCGAGGCACGCAGCGGGCATCGGCCCCGCCACGAGGTCACCGCCGCAGACGACGACGTCCGCCTGCGCGAGTCGCGGATCGGCGAGCACCGCCTCGAGCGCCGGCAGGTTGCCGTGCACGTCGTAGAGCGCCGCAACGCGCATCACTCTGCGGTTGCGAAGGCGGGCGCCGGCTCGAGCGGGCCGCCGCCCAGCCTCGGGCCGGCGCAGACCACGTCGAGCGCCGGACAGCCGGAGCATGCGAACGGGCTCGGCGTCGGGCGGTAGTCACCTGTGCGGATGCGCGCGATCGAGCTGGACAGCGTCGCCTCGAGCTGTGGCACGTCGGCTGCGGTGAAGGTGGCCGTGACGACGGCCTCTGGCGCCTCGAGGAACTGGTAGACGACCTCCGCCTCGGCAGCGCCGGCGCGGAGGCAGGCGAGCGCGTACACCGTCCGCTGCGTCCCGTACTCCTCGGCGACGACATCCGCAGGGTCGCGCCCGAGCAGGGCGTTGGTCTTGTAGTCGAGCACGAGCGATCGCGCGCCGTCGTGCCAGAGCACGTCGAGGCGGCCGTTGACGAGCACGCCGTCGACGTCGAACGCGAACGGCCGCTCGGGCAGGACGCCGGGGAGGGCCGCGACGCGCGCCGCCAGCTCGGATCCGCAGTACGCGTCGACGAGGGAGGCGATCCGCGCGACCTCCTCGTCGCTCACCGTCGGATACCAGCCGCGCACCGACGTTGCGAGCTCGTCCGGCGACGGGGCCGCCGGCGCGGCGAGGTCGACGCGCTCGAGCAGCCGGTGCACCGCGTCGCCGAGCTCGGTCGCATGCAGGGCGCCGTCCCCCTCGCCCCGGCGCTCCCACGGCGCCGGCTGCATCCCCGCCACGCGCTCCGCGTAGAACCGGTACGAGCAACGGTCGAACAGCGAGATGGCACTGTAGGAGAGGCGCGTCACCGGCTGCGGGGGCGGCAGCGGGATCTCGACGAGGTCGTGCAGCCGCGGCGCCGGCTCGGGCAGCTCCTCCCCCACGCCCTCGAACAGCACGAGCTGCCCCGGCTCGAGCTCCGGCGGCGCCGCCTCTATCGCCGGCAGGTCCGGCGCGGGCGCATACCGGTTCAGGCGCAGGACGACTCCGGCTGCGCCTCGCTGCACCTCGATCGGCGCCTCGCCGCCGGCCTGCAGCTCCGCCTCGAGAGCGAGGCGCTCCAGCACCCAGGCCATCGGCGTGCGCTCCGGGCGCTCGCTCTCGAGGTCGACCGAGCCGGACACGATCAGACGCTCCATGGCGCGCGTCATCGCGACGTAGTACAGCCGCAGCCGCTCGGCCTCCTCTTCGCGCTCGCGAACGTCCTTCACCTCCTGGTACGAGGTCGTGACCACGCGCGAGCCGGTCGCCGGATGGGCGACCTTGAACCCGAAGCGGCCGTCCGAGAGACACAGGATCTCGTCCACGCGCGCCCGGTCGCGGCCGGCGTCCGCCACCACCACGACCTTGAACTCCAGCCCCTTGGCGGTGTGGATCGTGAGCAGCCGCACGGCGTCCGCGCCCTCTTCCTCCGACACGGCGTCGAGCTCGCGCGCGCCCGCGGCCTCCTGCTCGGCGACGAAGCGCACGAAGCCCTCGATGTCCGGCCCGCGCAGCTCCTCGTAGGAGCGCGCGAGCCTGGCCAGCTTGCGGAGGTTCGCGTACCGCCGGCGCCCGTCGCGGCGTGTCAGCACGGCCAGGTCGTAGTCGTGCTCGACGAGGATGCGCTCGCAGAGCAGCTCGAGCGACAGCTGCGACGATGCCTCCACGAGCCTGTCGTACCGCTGCAGGAACGCCCGCACGAGCCGGCGGTCGTCGTCGGCGAGATCCGGCGGCAACGTTCGCTCGAGCCCCTTGAAGATCGGCCGTCGCTCGGCGTCGGCGCGGATCAGCACGAGCGCGTCGTTCGAGACGCCGACGAAGGGCGAGGCGAGCACCGTCAGCAGCGCCTCGTCGTCGTAGCGGTTGTGCAGCAGCCGCAGGTACGAGAGCAGGTCGACCACCTGCTGCTGGCCGAAGTACCTGCGGCCCGTCATGCGGTAGGTGGGCAGGTCGAGCGCGCGCAGCTCCTCCTCGAACCATTCGGCGTCGGTGCCGGCGGCGAAGAGCAGCACGATCTCCCCCGGTGTCGCCGCACCGGCGTCGACGAGCTCGCGGACGCGCCGTGCAACCTGCCGTGCCTCCGCGCGCCTCCAGTGCACGCCGGTGTCGGCGAACGAGCGCTTGTCGGTGACGAGCAGCTCCACCGGCGTCCCGAACATCGGGTCGCCGTAGCCGTGCACGGGGTCGAGCGGCTGGAAGTCGCCGCCGAACTCGCTCGCGAAGAGCTCGTTCACGACGGCGAGCACCTCGGGGCGCGAGCGGTAGTTCAGCGTCAGCGGCAGCACCTGCGGCGCCGCGTCGCGACGCTCGCGGAAGACCGCCACATCGGCGTGCCGGAACCCGTAGATCGACTGGAACTCGTCCCCGACGAGGAAGAGCTCCTTCTCCGGCCCGGCCGCGAGAAGGTCGACGATGTCCGTCTGCAGGCGGTTCGTGTCCTGGAACTCGTCCACCATGATCGAGCGGAACCGCAGCTGCTCCGTCTCCCTGACGGCCGGGTGCTCGCGCAGGAGCTCGCGCGCGCGAAGCTGGAGGTCCTCGAAGTCGAGGGCGGACTCGCGATCCTTGGCGGCCGCGTAGGCGCCGGCGAAGCCGGTGAGCAGCTCCTGCAAGAGCTCGCGGTCACGCGCCGCCAGCTCCTCGAGCGCCGCCGCGCGCACAGCCGCCCGGGCATCGCCGTAGCTCGCTGCGCGAGCGCCCCGGGCGGTGAGCTCGTCGAGGTCGAGCAGCCGCTCCGGCAGAGTCGTGGTTGCGAGCAGGTCGAGCGCGCCCCGCGCGGCCGTCCGCTGCGCGACGGTCGCATTCTCGTCGTCTGCCAGGCAGCGGGCGGCCTCCTCGAGCTCCGTCACGAGCCGCGGCAGGCTCTCACGGGTGCCGGGCTCGAGCACGAGCTCGCGGCCCGCCGAGCGCAACGTGTCGTAGACGCTCACGAGCATCGAGCGCAGCCCGTGCGCGCGGTAGGTCGCGAGCAGCTGCCAGCGCTCCGGCTCGTCGGCGGCGCAGAACTCCTCGAGCGCCACGGCGAACGCCTCGCCCTGCAGCACGCGGGCCTGAGGCTCGTCGAGCACGCGGAAGCGCGGATCGATGCCGGCGGCGAGCGGATAGGCGGCGAGCAGGCGCCGGCAGAAGCCGTGGATCGTCGAGATCCAGGCGCCGTCCAGCTCGCGCGCGAGATGCGGGCGCCCGAGCTCGAGCAGCCGCGCACGCACCCGCGCACGCAGCTCGCCGGCGGCCCGCTCGGTGTAGGTGATCACGAGCAGCGAGTCGACGTCGAGGCCGTCCTCGACCACCGAGCGCGCGAAGCGCTCGACCAGCACGGTCGTCTTGCCGGTGCCCGCGCCGGCAGCGACGAACACGCTGCCCCGGGCGGCGATCGCCGCCTGCTGCTGCGGGTTCGGCACCCGGCTCACGGCCTCTCCTTGCGGCACATGCGCCACAGGTCGCACCACGCCGGGCACTCGCCTCCGTGCGGATCGTGCCGGATGTCCCCCGCCCGGATGCGCTCCGCGAGCCCGACGGCGGTTGCGCGGGCATGGTCGATCTCGGCCGCGAACGCCTCCGGCTCCAGGTAGTCGCCCGCCACGAAGCCGGGCACCTGGTCCTCGGCTGCGCGCAGCATCCCGCGCGGGCGCCTGCCGCCGCCGAGCGGCATGTAGACGCCGCCCATCGGCTCCAGGCCGAGCTGGTCGCGCAGCACCAGCATGTAGAGCGGGATCTGGAGCCGCGCCTCGTCGCGGATCTGGGTGGCGGTCGGGGCTGCCCCGGACTTGTAGTCGACGACGATCCCGCGCGCGCTGAGCGGATCCACGTCGACGCGGTCGATCTTCCCGCTCACGGCCACACCCGGGGCCAGCTCGTAGGCCTGGAACAGCACCTCGAGGCGCCGCGGCACGAAGGACGACTTCGCCGTCGCCTCGTCGCGGACGAGCTGCTCGAGATCGCGCTGCATGCCCTGGGTGAGCTCGCGGCGCTGCAGGTCGTCGACGTCGATGCGCAGGCCGGAGTCGATGGCGCTCTGCACGCAGCGGCGCATCAGCTCGACCGCGTCCTCGACGTTGTCGGGCGTGACGCGCTCGGCGCCCGGGATCGCGCTCGGCAGCTGCGCGTAGAAGCGCTGCAGGGCGACGTGCGCGATCGAGCCGCGCATGCGTGCGTCCACCGCCTGGTCGATCTGCCCGGGCCGCAGGTAGCGCTCGACGAACCAGGCGGACGAGCAGCCCGCCATGCGCTCCAGGTCCGTGACGCGGAACGTGTCACGCGCGCCGAGCAGCGCCAGGGCCCGCGGATGGCGGATCTGGGTCGGGCGCGAGAACGCGCCGACCGCCCGCGCGAGCTTGCGCCCCCAGCCGTTCGCGAGCGCGAGCGCCTCGGCGCCGCGCCGGTCGACGGCGGCAAGGCCCGCCAGCGAGCGCAGCCGCTCGCGCTCGGTCGGAGCATCCTCCAGCGGCCAGGTGAGACGCGAGAGCGGACGGCGGGTCGTGTGCCTGCGGACGCCGTCCGCGTCGAAGAGCGAGCGGACTGCTTCCCAGAACGGGCTCGGCTCGCGAGCGAGCCCTCGTCGGTGGCAGCTTCCCGGACGAGCGTGAGCCTGCTCGTGGCGCGGGTGCAGGCGGTGTAGAAGAGATAGCGGTCGCGGCTCGCCTGGTCGGGTCGCGCCAGCCGGGCTCCGGCGGCATCGAGCGCGCGGCGGGCTTCGTCGTCGAGGAAGGGCGACGTGGGCGGGCGGCGGGGCAGCGTGCCCTGCTCGAGCCCGATCACGAAGACGGCCTCGAACCGCCTCGTGCGTGCCCGTCCGAGGTCGAGCACCGCGACCCGCCCGGGCTGCGCCGGGCCGTCGCCCCGGACGGTGGCGTGCTCGAGCGCGGCGAGGACGTCCTCGCGTCCGACGTGCTGCCCCTCGCCCTGGAGGCGCTCGAGCTCTCCGAGCACGCGCTCGACCGCGTCCGCGGCACGGAGGTCACGACGCGAGGCCTCCGTCACGGGCGGCGCTCCGAGCCCGTGCGCGCCGGACAGCATCGACCGCGCCAGCGAGCGCACCATCACGATCGGCGGCTCAGCACGGTCGAGCAGGTCGACGACCGGGAGCGGCCTGCCGTTGCGCAGCTTCACCGTCTCCTCGAGCGTTCGCTCGGCGGTCGTGACCGCGCGCCCCCGCACGCGCCCTTCGAGCCAGTCGACGTCTGCGCGCGAGAGCGCGGAGTACGGCGTGCGGAGGAACGCGTAGAGCTCGCGCCTGCCACCGCCGGCCCACGCGAACCGCAGGAGCGACGACAGCGCCTGGCCGAACGCGGTCGAGCCGAGGCGCACGCGGCCTTCGAGGGCGAACGGGACGCCGAGCGATCCGAACGCCGTCTCGACCGAGGCGCGCGCGCGCTCGAGCGAGGGACAGACGACGCCGATCGCCTCGGGCGGCGTGCCGCGCGCCACGAGATCGACGATCTCCTCCGCGACGAGCTCGAGCGTCGCGCGCCGGCCCGCGCCCTCGAGGAACCGGACCGACCCGTCTGCGGGCACGACCGGCGCGTCGTCGGCGAACAGGTGTCTCTCGATGTGGGCAATGGCCGCCGGGAGGAACGCCTCCGAGCGAGGCGGCAGCTCGACGAGGCGGTCGCCGGCGAGCACGGCGAGGTCTGCGGACGTGCGGGCGAGCGACGCGAAGACGGCCCGGCCGGGCTCGTAGGGAAGCGAGACGTGCACCTCGCCACGAGCCGCGAGCGCCTCGAGCAGCCGCCACTCAGCGCCGGTCAGGTCCTCGAAGCCGTACGCGAGCACCGGTGCGCCGCCCCAGGCGTTCAGCTCGCCGGTGAGACGCTCGACCGCGGCACTGCGAAGCATGCCGCGGTCCCAGGCGCCCAGCCGGTCGAGCTCCACGCGGTAGGCGCGCCGCAGCGCCGCAAGATCGGGATCGAGTCTCTCTTCCGCGACGAGGCTCGACTCGAGCTCGGCCAGCGTGCCGGCGAGCGCGTCGGCGAACCCGCGGAACCGTGCGGAGCGTCCGGCCCCCTCGAGCTCTGCCGCCGCGACGACGCGGCGCACGAGCAGCGTCCGTTCGGCCTCGCCGACGACGCGGCGGCCACCGTCGGCGCCGCCGCGCGCGATCGTCTCGAAGAGCGCGTCGAACGTGGCCACGGTGCCGGCGAGCAAGGCGCCGCTCTCGGCGACGAGCTCGCGCTCGACACGGTCGACGTCCGCGCGGGTGGGCACGATCAGCCACGGATCGCGAGGCAGGGCGTCGAGGAACCGCTCCAGCAGCAGCGCAACCTTGCCGGCATGTGCCGGACCGACGACGAGCGAAAGACCCATCCGACCATCGTAGTCCGGAGCCCGCCGGCCTCCCCTCACTCGGGCTGCGGCGACCCCGGAAAGAGCGGGAAACGAGTCTCGAGGACTGCTCGCGGGCGCGTGCGGAACGCGCCCGCGAGCAGTGCGCTCAGGCGATCGCCTTCGGCTTGCGTCCGCGTCTCGCGACGGCGTTGCCCGGCATCGAGCCGGCGCAGCCGTCACAGAGATCTGCTGCCTTCGCGCCACGCCGCGCGTCGTTGAACGTGACACGCATGATCGCGCCCTTCCCCTCTTCGACTTCAGCGCCGCACTTATCGCACACGAGCACGGTCTTTCGAGCCACGGATTCCTCCTCGTCTGTGTTCAGGTATTCCGGGTACAGACTAGACGGATGATCAGTAATGAGCAATCGACATTGATCGCGACATTTCGTCATAGTCGCCGCGAAGTGTTGTCGGCGGCGAGCGTGGCATTCGTCACTAGAATGCGCCGCGATGGATTCGCACACGATCGTCGTCCTGGAGGGTGACCAGACCGGCCAGGAACTGCTCGAGGCAGCGCTGCGCGTGCTCGAGCCTGACGTGATCGGGTTCGAGCTGGCCCTGCCGCGGTTCGACCTCTCGCTCGAGCATCGTCGGGCGACGGGCAACGGCATCGTCGAGGAGGCGGCGCGCGCCGTACGCGACCACGGGCTCGGCCTCAAGGCGGCGACGGTCACGCCGGAGACGCCGGGCGACGTGGGGTCGCCGAACCGGATCCTGCGCGAGCAGATCGGCGGCAAGGTGATCGTCCGCACGGGCCGGCGCATCCCGGGCGTCGTGCCGCTCGGCGGCGTGCACTCCCCCATCTCCGTCGTCCGCATGGCGGTCGGCGACGCGTACGGCGCCGAGGAGTGGCGTGAGGGCGTCGGCGAGGACGAGGTCGCGTTCCGCACGGAGCGGATTGAGCGGCGCATCTGCCGCGCCGTCGCGGAGTTCGCGTTCCGTCAGGCGGAGCGCATGGGAGCGAAGGTGTTCGGAGGGCCGAAGTACACCGTCAGCCCGGTCTACGAAGGGATGCTGAAGGAGGAGATGGATGCCGCCGCCGAGCGCCATCCGGAGGTTCCGTACGAGCCGCAGCTGATCGACGCCACGTTCGCGCTGCTGATCTCGTCGAGCGGCTCGCCGATGGTGATCCCGGCGCTGAACCGCGACGGCGACATTCTCTCCGACCTCGTCCTGCCGTTGTTCGGCTCGATCGCCGGATCGGAGTCGCTGCTCGTCGCGTTCGGGGACGACTACGTTCCCTCCGCGCTGATGGCGGAAGCGGCACACGGCACCGCCCCCTCGCTCTTCGGCAAGGACGTTGCGAACCCGATGGCGATGATTCTCGCCACCTCAGCCCTGCTCGCCCACACCGAGGACGAGGAGTGCCAGGCCGTGGGCCGGGCTATTCGCGAGTCCTGCCTGGAGGCGGTCGTTGCGGGCGTGCGCACCGCCGATCTCGGCGGTCACGCGGGCACGCGCGAGTTCACCGACGAGGTGATCCGGCGCACGAAGAGCAAGCTCGAGGTCTGGGCGACGCTGTAGGTTCGTGCGCTCAGCCGGAAACGACCGGAGCGTCGAGGGTGATCTCGCCCGCGTCGAACGCGTCGACGAACACCCGTGCGATCGCAGGGTCGAACTGGGTGCCCGCACACCTCTCCACCTCGTCGATGGCGGCGTCGGCCGCGAGCGCGCCACGGTACGGCCGCGCGGACGTCATGGCGTCGAAGGCGTCGGCGACCGCCAGCAGGCGGCCTTCGATCGGGATCCCATGCCTCGAGCGCCGCGCCGGGTAGCCGCCCCCGTCCCAGCGCTCGTGGTGGAAGAGCACGTACGGCAGCGCGGGCGCGAACGTGCGCACGCCCGCGATCAGCCATGCTCCTTCGACAGGGTGTGCCCGGATCTCGGCCAGCTCGGACTCGTCGAGCGGCCCCGTCTTCGCGAGCACCTCCGGACGGATGTTCACCTTCCCGACGTCGTGCAGCACGGCACCGAGGTGGAGCTGCTGCAACCGTTCCGCCTCCCACCCCAGCCGGACGGCGACGGCCTCCGCATGCGCGGCGACTCGACTCGCGTGCCCTTCCAGGGTTGGGTCGCAGACGCTCATGGCGGCGGCGAAGGTTTCGAGCTGCGGCACCGAGAGTGAGGTTCCCGCTACGCGCCGAAATCCCTTCCCGTAGATTGAAAGCATGCGAGTTGCAGTCCCGCGAGAGGCCGCGGCCGGCGAGCGCCGGGTCGCACTCGTTCCGGAGTCGATCGGCCGCCTGGCGGGCTTCGAGGTCGTCGTGGAGCGGGGCGCGGGTGCCGCCGCAGGATTCACCGACGAGGCCTACGCCGAGGCGGGAGCAACCCTGGTGCAGGGCGAGCAGCTGCTCGACGGTGCCGACGCGGTCGTTCGCGTGGCCAGGCCGTCAGCAGACGAGGTCGCGGCGCTCAGCGCCGACACCGTCCTGATCGGCTTCCTCGCCCCACTCACGGATCCCGACGGGATCGAGCGGCTGCGCTCGCACGGCGTCGTCGCGTTCGCGATGGAGTCGGTGCCGCGCATCACGCGCGCGCAGTCGATGGACGCACTCTCCTCGCAGGCGACGGTGGCCGGATACAAGGCCGTCATCATCGCGGCCGACCGGGTGCCGAAGATGTTCCCGCTGCTGATGACCGCAGCGGGCACGGTCGCGCCCGCCCGGGTGCTCGTGATGGGCGCGGGCGTCGCCGGGCTGCAGGCGATCGCGACGGCGCGCCGGCTCGGCGCCGTCGTGTCGTCCTTCGACGTTCGACCCGCCGTCAAGGAGCAGGTGGAGTCCCTCGGCGCGACCTTCCTCGATCTCGGCGTCAAGGGAGAGGAGACGGCGGCCGGGTACGCGAAGGAGCTCACGGCCGAGCAGCAGGCTGCCCAACAGGCCGCACTCGAGGAGCGCATCCCCGACTTCGACATCGTGATCACGACGGCGCTCGTGCCAGGGCGGCCGGCTCCCAAGCTGATCCCCGCCTCGGCCGTGCAGCACATGCGGCCCGGCAGCTGCATCGTCGACCTCGCCGCCGAGGCCGGCGGCAACTGCGAGCTGACCCAGCCGGGTGACGAGATCGTTCGCGACGGCGTCACCATCGTCGGCTTCACCAACCTGCCCTCGCAGATGGCGTTCCACGCGAGCCAGCTCTACTCCCGCAACGTCGTCGCGCTGCTGCAGCATCTCGCGCCGGGGGGCGAGCTGACGCTCGACTTCGAGGACGAGATCACCGGCGGCGCGTGCGTCACCAGGGCGAAGGAGGTATCCGCATGACCGGCGACATCTCCCTCGTGATCGAGCTGACGATCCTCGTGCTCGCGATCTTCCTCGGCTTCGAGGTGATCTCGAAGGTGCCGGCGATGCTGCACACGCCGCTGATGTCGGGCACGAACTTCATCCACGGCATCATCATCGTCGGCGCTGTCATCGTGCTCGGCGGCGCCGACGACACGTTCCTCAAGATCGTCGGCTTCGTCGCCATGGTGCTCGCCACTGCGAACGTCGTCGGTGGCTGGTTCGTCACCGACCGCATGCTCGAGATGTTCAAGCGGCGCCCGGAGCCGCGGAAGGAGACCACGGAGAAGTGATCTCCGACCCGGACGTCGTCGGCCTGCTCTACCTCGTCACGATCATCTGCTTCATCCTGGCGCTGCGGTTCCTGTCGTCTCCGAAGCACGCGCGCAAGGGCAACTGGATCGGCGGCGTCGGCATGCTGGTCGCGATCGCGACGACGCTGGCCCTCGAGGGGATCGGCAACTGGGCGCTGATCGTGATCGGCGGCCTGGTGGGCAGCGTCGTCGGCGTGGTCGGGGCACGCAAGGTGAAGATGACGGCGATGCCGCAGATGGTGGCCCTGTTCAACGGGGTCGGCGGCGGCGCCGCAGCGCTTGTCGCGCTCTCCGAGTTCCACGTCAGCTCGGGCGACATGGCCACCGACGCGATCGTCTCGACGGTGCTGTCAGCCCTGATCGGCTCGATCTCGTTCGCCGGCTCGCTCGTCGCCTTCGCCAAGCTGCAGGAGCTCGTCAGCGGGCGTCCGATCACGTTCCCCGGCCAGAACGTCTTCAACATCGGCGTGCTCGGGGGCGCCGCGGCACTCGGGATCGCCGCGGTGGCCGGCGTGGACGAGCAGTGGGTGCTGTGGGCGCTGATCGCGCTGGCCCTCGTCTTCGGCGTGCTGTTCGTGCTCCCGATCGGCGGCGCCGACATGCCCGTCGTGATCTCGCTCCTGAACGCCTTCACCGGGCTCGCCGCGTCGGCCACCGGCTTCGTACTCGACAGCACCGTGCTGATCGTGGCCGGCATGCTCGTCGGCGCGTCCGGCACGATGCTGACGCTGCTGATGGCCAAGGCGATGAACCGCTCCGTCACGAACGTGCTGTTCGGCGCCTTCGGTCAGGTGCAGACGGGCGCCGGCTCCGCCATGCGCGCCGACGACGGCCGCACCGTCCGGGCGACCACGCCCGAGGACGTCGCCGTGCAGCTCTCGTTCGCGCGCAAGGTCGTGGTTGTGCCCGGCTACGGGATGGCGGTGGCGCAGGCCCAGCACGACGTGCGGCAGCTCGCCGAGCTGCTCGAGGAGAAAGGCGTCGACGTCCAGTACGCCGTCCACCCGGTCGCAGGGCGCATGCCCGGCCACATGAACGTCTTGCTGGCCGAGGCGAACGTGCCGTACGAGGCGCTCAAGGAGATGGACGAGATCAACCCGGAGTTCCCGCAGACGGACGTCGCGCTCGTGATCGGCGCGAACGACGTCACGAACCCCGCGGCGCGGCACGACACGGCGAGCCCGATCTATGGCATGCCGATCCTCGACGTCGACAAGGCGACCAGCGTGATCGTGATGAAGCGCTCGATGAACCCGGGCTTCGCCGGCATCGACAACGAGCTCTACCTGGAGCCGCAGACGACGATGCTGTTCGGCGACGCCAAGGACTCCGTCGTGAAGCTCATCGCCGCCGTCAAGAACACGTAGGGGCGAGGCCACGCCCGTCCCGGCGGCGGTTACTTCTCATCGGCGTGCAGGCGCAAGGCCACGCCTCGCCCTCTCACCCGCGATCGGCGTCACGGCGTGCGCCGCCGCAGCGTCACGGCCCCGAGCACGAGCGCGAGCACGGTGGCACCCAGGGTGATACCGACATCGGCCCAGAAACGGCCTCCGAGCGAGGCGTCGTCCGCGGCCCTGTCGAGCGCATCGAACGAGTAGGTCAGCGGCAACGTCGCCGACACCCATTGCAGCCATTCGGCCATCCGGTCGCGCGAGACGAAGAGTCCGCAGAGGAGGATCTGCGGCAGCACGAAAGCCGGCATGAACTGCACCGCCTGGAACTCCGTCCGGGCGAAGGCGCTGACGAAGAGGCCGAATGCCATCCCGAGCGTGGCGTTCGCGACGGCC
Source organism: uncultured Gaiellaceae bacterium (assembly GCA_963787085.1). Classification (GTDB taxonomy): domain Bacteria; phylum Actinomycetota; class Thermoleophilia; order Gaiellales; family Gaiellaceae; genus Gaiella. The sequence continues at coordinate 498,018 of CAWBBO010000006.1, forward strand.
AGGAGGACGATGACGACCTTCGAGTGCGTCGTCTGCAGGTCGAGCAGCCCGAACCCCACGATCGAGACGACGGTCGCCTGCACGACGGCGACGAGCGCGAAGGCGATCCCGTAGCCGAGTAGCAGGTCGAGCTTGCGGATCGGCGTCGTCAGCAGCCGTTCCAGCGTCCCGGAGACCCGTTCCCGCAGCATCGTGATGGAGGTGACGAGGAACATGCTGATCAGCGGGAAGAGGCCGAGCATGGGCACGCCGACCTGCTGGAACACCGCCGTCCGGCCCGCGAAGAGCTGGTCGACGAGCAGGACGAGCACGCAGGGCACGACGAGCAGCAGGGCGACGGTGCGCGGGTCGCGGCGGAGCTGGGCGAGCACCCGCATCGCCGTCGCCAGCGTGCGCACGCCGCTCACGGGCTCTCCCCCGTGTCGAGCAGCCGCAGGAAAGCGTCGTCGAGGTCGGACGCGCGGGTGCGCTCGAGCAGCGCCGCCGGTGTCAGGTCCGCGAGAAGTCGGCCTTCGCGCAGGAGGAGCAGCCTGTCGCAGCGAGCCGCTTCGTCCATCACGTGGCTCGAGACGAGCAGCGTCGTGCCGCCGCCCGCGAGCTCGTGGAAGAAGTCCCAGAGGTCACGGCGCAGCACGGGGTCGAGGCCGACCGTGGGCTCGTCGAGCACCAGCACCTCGGGCTCGTTCAGGAGGGCGGTCGCCAGCGAGACACGTGCGCACTGGCCGCCGGAGAGGCGTCCGACGAGCCGGTCTGCCTCGTCGCCGAGATCGACACGTTCGATCACCTCGGCCACGCGCGCCTTCGGCGCCGACAGCACCCGGGCGAAGTACGAGAGGTTCTCGCGGACGGACAGGTCGGTGTACACGGCGGACGACTGCGTGACGTAGCCGACCCGGCTGCGCAGCTCGGCGGCGCCCGCCCGGAGACCGAGCACGGTCACCTCGCCTCGCTCGACGATCTGCACGCCGACGACGGCGCGGATCAGCGTCGACTTGCCGCTACCGCTCGGCCCGAGCAGGCCCGTGACGGCGCCGCGTTCCACAGCGACGGAGAGGTCGTGAAGGGCCGGCGCGCCGCCGCGCACGACGCGGAGCCCACGGATCGCGATGGCGGCGTCCACGAGACCGATTTGATCACGTGCGCAGTAGGCTTGCCCGGTGACCGTCCCGTTCTTCTCGGGTGCCGACGTCGAGCGTGCCGTCTCCCCGCTCGAGGCCTACAGGGCGGTGCGGGCGGCGTTCGTCGCGCACGCGCGGGGCGAATGGACGATGCAGCCGAAGCTCTACGTGACGAACTACCCCGCCGGCGACTTCCGTGCCATGCCCGCGCTCGGCGGCGGGCATGCACTGCTGAAGTGGGTGACGTCGTTCCCCGGCAACCCGGCGAGAGGGCTGCCCACGGTGACCGGGCTCGTGCTGCTCTCGAGCGCGGACACGGGTCAGCTGGAGGCGGTGCTCGACGCCGCCGCGGTCACCGCCCTCCGTACCGCGGCCGCCGGCGCTATCGCGGCCGAGGCGCTCGGCCGCCCCGGTGCGGAGTCGACGGCGGTGGTCGGCTGCGGCGTCAACGGCGCCGCGACGGTGCGGATGTTCAGGGCGCTCGGCGCTGACGTGCTCGTCTGGGACATCGACCCGGCACGCGCCGCAGCCGTCGCAGGCAGTCTCGGAGCCCGCGTGGCGTCGTCGCGGGAGCAGGCGCTCGCATGCGACAGGGTCGTCACTGTGACGCCCGGCCGGGAGGTGCTCTTCCCGGAGGGGTCGCTTCGGGAAAGCCAGCACGTGTCGCTGATGGGCGCCGACGGCCCGGGCAAGGCCGAGGTCGCGGTGGCCGAGCTCGCGCGGGCACGTCTCTTCTGCGACGACTGGGAGCAGGCGAGCCACGGCGGCGAGCTCGCTGCCGCCGTCGTGGCCACCGGCCTGACACGGGAGCGCGTGACCGAGCTCGGACGGGTGCTCACAAACGACGCCGATGGTCGCCGCTTCGCCGAGGAGATCAAGCATCTCCTCCACGAAGAACGGGTTCCCGTCGGCAGGCTCGAGGATCGAGCGGGCGACACGCTCCGGCACGGTCTCAGCGTCGAGCAAGGCCTGCAGGAGCGCTTCCGACTCGCTCTTGCCGAGCGGCGTCAACATGACCGAGGAGGTGTTGACGCGTCCGGCGCCCCACGAGGGTCTCGCGCTCACGAGCTCGGGTCGCGCAAGGCAGACGATCAGGACGGCACAGTCGTCGAGCGCACCGAAGACGTGGTCGACGAGGTCGAGGAGTGGCTCGGAAGCCCAGTGGATGTCCTCGATCAACAGCACCACGAGGCTCTCGCGCCCGAGCGCGGCCAGGTAGTGCGCCCAGGCTTGATGGAGCGTCTGCCGGACGTCGCCACCGCCCGCGAGGCCGCTCGCGCTGTCGGGCAACGACAGCCCGATCGTCCAGGCCACGCCGCCCAGCACCTGCGACACCTGCTCAGGAGCCACCGCCTGCTCGACGGCCGCTGCAGCTCCACTGTTCGACTCGACGGGGCTCGCGATCCAGGACCTGGCGATCGCGATCGCGGCGTACTCGAAGGCCGACGGGCTCGACCTGCAGACGATCGACCTCTAGACGCTATGGCGGTTGAGTAGCCGCGGGTGAGGTGAAGGCCGGATCCTCTGGTTGCAGATTGAGCTCCGGGTCGGCGCGCCGGCCGCCGTTGAACCCGAGGCGCTGGGTGCCGTCGAGCCTGCGGCCGCGTATCAGCACGCGCCCGCGGTAGCTCGGCCTCACGTACCAGAAGACCTTCTCCCCGTACCAGGGGCCGCCGTACTGCTCATCCCGGTCGGCGTCAAGCAGTCGGTGGGTCGAGCCGAGGCCCGGATAGACCGGTCCTCGCCCGATGCCCTCGCCGCCGAAGATGTTGACGTAGGTCCATGCGACGCGCGTGTCCGCACGGCTCACCGGACAGGCCGCCCCCGGCTCGAGCCTGGGCAGGTGGAGCGGCCTGCGCAGCCCGGCCCAACCGTCGTCGGCGCCGGCGGCGGCCGCACACACGAGAACGAGATTGCCATGCCGGTGACGAGAGCCGTCGCACGTGTCACGACCTGAAGTACACCGCCGACGGAGCGGGCGTTCCAGTACCGGCGACGTAGCGGCCGTCGGAGGGTCAGTCGTTGAGCAGGCGCGCCGGGTGAAACAGCTCGAGCAGCGGGTCGTCGTCGCCCGCCACTGCACGCGCGACGAGCTCGCCGCAGGCGAAGCCCAGGACGTTGCCGTGACCCGAATAGCCGCCGGCGACCCAGACGTTCTCGAGCTCGGGCACCCTGCCGACGACAGGCAGGAAGTCCATCACCATGCCGAAGATGCCTGCCCACGCGTGCTCCACGCGTAGCGGGCGTCCGAGCAAGCCGTCCACGAACGCCTGCAGCGCCTGCTGCACCGGCTCGGTCACGTGCTCGTCCGCCGTGAACTCGGAATCGAACGAGACGTCCCGGAAGCCGCCGGCGACGATCCGTCCGTCCTCTGCCTGGTGCCAGTAGTCGAAGCCGTGGCGGCCGTAGTGGGGCACCTCGAAGACCCGTTCCGGGACGGGCTCCGTCGCAATCACCTGGCCACGGGTCGGGATGATCAACCCCTCGATCGGACCGAGCAGCCCACTCGGGTAGCCGTCGGTGCAGACGACCACGGTGGCGCCGCCGAGCTCGTCGAGCGACGCGACGCGGGAGTGCTCCCGGATCTCGACACCCGCCTCGCCGGCGAGCCGTGCCAGACGGCGCACCCAGCGCGCAGGCTGCAGGACGCCGTCGGGGACGTGGCGGATGGCTCCGGTGAAGCGGCCGGCGACCGGCTGCTCGAAGTCCTCGACCCATTCGGTGGCGAAGCCCGCGGCGACGAGCGCCTCGTACTCCGCGCGGAGCTCGTCACGCTCCTCCTCGTCGACCGCGATCCGCAGCGAGCCGACCCGGCGGAAGGCATCGCCGGCGAGTGCCTCGATCGTGTCGAGCGCCCGCTCGGTCCAGGCCATCATCGTCCCGGCTGCCTGCTCGCCGACCGATGCCGAGGTGACATCGAACGGCGCCGGCGCACCCCGGAGCGCGAAGCCGCCGTTGCGTCCGCTCGCCCCTCCCGCCACTTCTCGCGCGTCGCAGAGAAGCACGCGCTTGCCGGCTTGCGCCAGCCTCAGCGCCGCCGTGCAGCCGGTCACTCCTGCCCCAACCACGACCACGTCCGCTGCGCCGTCCAGCCTGACGGCAGGCAGGGGCGCGTGCGGCTCCGACAGCCAGTACGAGGTCACCGCCCGATCGTACTGCGGTACACCCCTTCGGACTCCGACGCCCGCCCTGTCAGCTCGAGCTCGATCAGCGCCGCCGCCACGTCGCCCGGCGAGAGACCGGTGGCGCGAGCCAGCTCGTCGATGCTCGCGGCGGCCTCGCGCAGGCGCCCGAGCACCTCGGCCGCGTTCCCCTCCGGCTCGGGCTCGACGGCGACCGGCCGAACGAGGCCGAAGGCCTCGAGCACGTCGTCCACGCCTGTCACCGGCGTGGCGCCGAGGCGCAGCAGGGCGTTCGTGCCGCTGGAGAGTGCCGACGTGATCTCGCCCGGCACAGCCATCACCTCCCGCCCGCCCTCCAGCGCGAAATCGGCGGTGATCAGTGCCCCCGACCGCTCGCGTGCCTCGACGACGACAGTGGCTGCGCACAGGCCGGCGATGATGCGGTTCCGCGCCGGAAAGCGCCACGGGTCGGGCTCGACGCCCTGCTCGTACTCGGAGACGACGAGGCCCCGCTCGCACACGCGCCGCGCGAGCTCGGCGTGCGCGGCGGGGTAGTCGCGGTCGATGCCGCAGCCGAGCACCGCCACGGTCAGACCGCCGGCCTCGAGCGCTCCACGGTGGGCCTCCGCGTCGATGCCCCGGGCGAGGCCGCTGACGACGACGAGGCCCGCGGCTGCGAGCTCCCTCCCGAGCATGCGCGCGACGGCACGCCCGTACGCGGAGCACGCCCTGGCGCCGACGACCGCGACCGCCGGCTCGCGGAGCGACGACGGCTCCCCCGCGCCGCGCAGCCACAACCTGGCCGGCGGGTCGTGGATCGCAGCAAGCAGCGGTGGGTACGCAGGATCGCGTCTCCACAGGGTGCGGATCGTCACGCGCCGGGGAGATCGGACGGCAAGCGGTAGGAGAGCGCCTCGGCCACGTGCTCCGGCAGCACCGACCGGGCGCCGGCGAGCGCGGCAACCGTCCGCGCCACCCGTGCCACGCGGGCCCTGCCTCTCCCCGAGAGCGGCACGCGGCTGACGGCACGGTCGAGCAGCGCCGACGCCGGCTCGGTGCGCCGCAGACCCGGTCCGTCGCGGAGTGCTGCTCTCGCCTCGACGACCCGCGCCCGCACTGCCGCAGACGGCTCGCCCGGCGGGGCCGCGAGCTCCTCCGCGCGGGGCCGCGGCATCGCGACGACGAGATCGAACCGGTCGAGCAGAGCCCGCGAAACCTTCTCGCGATAGGCAGCGACACGCTGAGCGCTGCATGCGCACTGCGCGGCGGGGTCGCCGCGACCGCCGCACGGGCACATGTTCATCGTCGCGACGAGCCGGAAGCGCGCGGGGAACATGCCGTGCCCGCCGATCCGGGCGATGGAGACGACACCATCCTCCAGCGGCTGACGCAACGCCTCGAGCACCGACCGGGGAAACTCCGGCAGCTCGTCGAGCATCAACACGCCCCGGTGCGCGAGGCTTACCTCCCCCGGGCGCGGGCTTGCTCCCCCGCCGACGATCGCGGCGGCCGACGCGCCGTGATGTGGTGCGCGGAAGGGAGGTGCGAGGATGATCGGCCGCCCGGCCGGGAGTGTTCCCGCGACCGAGTGGATCCTCGTCACCTCGAGCGCCTCGTCCCTCGTGAGCGGGGGCAGGATTCCCGGCATGCGCCTGCCGAGCATCGTCTTGCCGGTGCCGGGCGGCCCCGCGAGCAACAGATTGTGCTCGCCTGCGGCCGCGAGCTCGAGGGCCCTGCGGCCTCGCTCCTGCCCCCTGACATCCGCCAGGTCGGGGATCGACGGCTCTTCCAGCTCGTCGTCGCCCGGCGGAGCCGCCGCACGGATCTCCTCCTCGCCGCGGAGGTAGGCGACGGCCTGCGCCAGGTGACGCACCGGCACGACCTCGACGCCGGCGAGCGCCGCCTCGGAAGCCGACTCCGCGGCGCACAGGAGCCGCCCCACGCTGGCCCGCCGCGCTCCCTCGGCCACCGCGATCGTGCCGACGACGGGGCGGATACGACCGTCGAGCGCAAGCTCGCCCACGCAGACGTGCTCGAGCAGCCGTTCCAGCGGCAGCTGGCGATAACCCGCGAGCACTGCAAGCGCGATCGCCAGGTCGAAGCCCGAGCCCTCCTTGCGCAGCGCCGCCGGCGCCAGGTTGACCGTGATGCGGTGCTTCCAGGGCCAGGAGAGCAACGAGTTGACGACGCCGCTCTGGACCCGGTGCTTGGCCTCCTGGCAGGCACGGTCGGCCAGCCCGACGATCGCGAACGCCGGCATCTCGGCGGTGACGAGGTCGGCCTCCACCTCGACGCGGCGCGGCTCGAGACCGACGACGGCGTAGGTGACGGCGCGCGCGAGCACGCCTCCGACGCTACGCGCGAATCTGCGACGTGACTGTGCCGGCTTCGCGTCTAGTTCGCGACGGCGACGAGGATCGACTCGTAGTACTCGCCGGCCCGGCGCCCGGTGCGCCGGTTGACATGGCGCTCGTGCCGGTCGACCAGGCGCAGCCCTGCACGATGGAGGATCTCGGGATAGAGGTCGCGCCGGTCGTTGACGACGACGCAGACGCGGCCGCCGAGAACGAGGGAGGAGCGGGCGTTCGCGAGCACCGCCGCGACGCCGGCAACGTACTGCTCGATGGCAGCGCGGCCGGCACCGAGCGCCGGCCGGCCGAGCTCGCGGTCGCGCCGCTCGTCGAGGCCGAGCAGCTCGTAGGCGTAGCGGTGCTGGTCGTGGTAGTCGATCAGGCCCGGGTAGGGCGGCGAGGTGACGACGCCGTCGTAGGGGCCCTCGAGGTCCAGCTCGCGCGCGTCGCCGTGCAGCACCTTCGCGAGCCGCGATTCGCACCGCACGGCGGCGAAGGTCTCGATCCGGTCGAGCGTGTCGAGCGTGTACCGGCGCAGGAACTGCCGGGCGGTCTCGACGGGGCGGCACGTGCGCTTGTGCTTGTGGCACCAGTACTCCCCGTCCTGCGGCTCACGCGGGAAGTCGAGGTCGAAGTGGGTGGTGCGACGTGCCGAGCGGGCGGCACGAGCGAGCACGACGCGCAGCACGTCGGCAGAGCCCACGTGCTCGACGAGCGAGCGGAAGTGGAGCAGCTCCTCGGCGGCGACCGGCGCGTACCAGGCGCGGACGAAGGCGGACGCCTCGCGCGGGTACTTGCCGCGCGGCGTGAACTGCTCCACCTCGGCATGGGCCCACAGCAGGTCGCGCCGCAGCGCGTCGAGGTTGTACGGGCGCGTCTTGACGCGCATGAGGAGAGCGTTGAAGCCGGCGATGTCGACTCCCGCGGCGTCGTACCCGGACTCGAGCGCCTGCACGAGCGTCGTGCCGGAGCCTGCGAACGGGTCGAGCACCCTGCCGCCGGTGGGCACGTGCCGGTCGAGCAGCGTCTCCACGAGCTGCGGGATGAACTTGCCGAGGTACGGGTGCAGGCGGTGGACGTGCTTCGTCCGCTCGCGCTCCGGGAGGTCGCGCTCCGACCACGAGAGCTCGAGGTCGAGGTCGCGGTAGAGCGCTTCCTGGGTGGAGGCCATGAGGGCGTCATTCGACGCTCCCAGCGCCGGTCCTGTCGCCGCCCCGCGTCCCCGGGTTTAGTCGAGTGTCGTGGCGCGGCGCTCGAGCCGCCGGCCCTGCACGGCGACGACCTCGAAGCCGATCCGCACGCCGGGCCGCTGGGGGTGCCGGAGGAGCCAGGCTTGCGCGGCCCGGCGGACGCGCCGGCGCTTCTCGGCGTCGACGGCGGCGAGCGGACCGCCGAACCCGGCCGCGCTGCGGCGCTTCACCTCCACGAACACGAGACTGCTCCCCCGCCGCACGATCAGGTCGAGCTCGTTGCGGCCGGCGAGGACGTTCGTACCGAGGATGCGGTAGCCGCGCAGGCGGTAGTGCCAGAGGCGCGCCGCTCTCCGCGGTTCACGCGGCGGCCATCTCCACGGCGTAGCACTTGGCCGCATAGGAGAGCCGGTGCTGCTCGCAGGGGCCGTGCGCGCGGACGGCGGCGGTGTGCGCCGGCGTGATGTAGCCGACGTGCGAGCAGAACCCGTAGCGCGGGTAGAGGGCGTCGAGGCGCCGCATCACCCGGTCCCGCGTCACCTTCGCGACGATCGAGGCGGCTGCGATGGCTGCGCTCTTCGTGTCGCCGTCGACGACGGCACGGTGCGGCGGCGCGAGCGGCCCGAGCCGGAACCCGTCGACCAGGCACACCTCCGCCCGCGGAGCGAGATCGGCGAGCACCTCGCGCAGGCCCCGCAGGTTCGAGCGGTGCAGGCCGTCACGGTCGATCTCTCCCGGCGGGATGACGCGGATCGCGACCTGCGAGGCGCAGGCGAGCACCGCGGCGAGCAGCTCCTCGCGCTCGTCGGGAGCCACCTGCTTGGAGTCGTTGAGCGCGCGCGAGCGGTCGCACGCGGGCGCCGCGCAGCAGCTCGTAGTCGAGCAGGACGCCGGCGACGACGAGCGGCCCCGCCAGCGAGCCACGGCCCGCCTCGTCCGCGCCGGCCACGAAGCGGACGCCGAGGCGGCGGTCGAAGCGGAGCAGTCGCTGGCCGGTGGAGAGCGCCACACGCCGAGGATATCGGCCGGGTCGGAACGGGACCGCGCCGGGATCGTGCCGAGACTGTGCCGTCAGGCGGGCAGGCTGCAACCGGCGTCGCGCGCCTCGAGCACGACGTCCCACCCGGCGTTCTCGATCGTGGCGCGGAAGCGGTCGCAGCCGCCCTCCCGCCGTCGCGCCACGCAGAGGAACACCGTCGCCTCCCGCTCCACGAACCACGGCCGTGGGTTGTGGGTGCACTGCACGCTGCCTGCGTACCCGGCCAGTGTCGCGACGCGCGCCTCCACGGCGCGGCGCGCGTCGGCCTGGCGGGCGTCCTCGGTGGAGCAGCCTGTCAGGAGCATGGCCGCCACCAGCAGGCCGAGCGCGGAGAAGACGCGCACGCGACGCGCCCTCCGGTCCGAGGTCCCGCGCAGCGCGAGCTCCGGCTACGGCTGGCGCAGCTCGCGGATGCGCGCCTTCTTGCCGACGCGGCCGCGGAGGTAGTAGAGCTTCGCGCGGTTGACGTCGCCGATCATGGCGACCTCGAGCTTCTCGATCTTCGGCGAGTGGAGCGGGAACGTGCGCTCGACGCCGACGCCGAAGGACTCTTGCGGACGGTGAACGTCTCGCGCACACCGGAGCCCTGGCGCTTGATGCACGACTCCCTCGAAGACCTGGACGCGCTGGCGTGTCGCCCTCGATCACCTTGAAGTGCACGCGGACGGTGTCCCCGGCCTTGAATCGCGGGACGTCCCGCAGCTGGCGCTGCTCGATGCTCTCGATGATCGTGCTCATGGGAAAAGGTCGGCCAGCCGGCCGGCGGCGAAGTGTACCGGACGCGTCGAGGCCGCGGTTCCCTACGCCACCCGCTAGTGCAGCGAGACTCTGTTCGGCGGCCAGTAGGTCGCGAAGACCTTGCCGATCAGGTTGTCGCGCGGCACCGAGCCCCAGACGCGGGAGTCGCAGGACTGGGAGCGGTTGTCGCCCATCATGAAGTACTGGCCGGGCGGGATCTTGACCGGCCCGAACGACTGCGTCTCGGCTCGGCGGGAGTCCTCGACGTAGGGCTCCTGGAGCTGCTTGCCGTTGATGTAGACGTAGCCGTCGCCACGCCGGAGCCTCACCTCGATCGTCTCCCCGGGCAGCCCGATCAGCCGCTTCACGAACGTCCCGCCGGCGCCGCATTGCACGCGTGCCGCCGCCGGCGTCTCGAAGACGACGATCTCGCCGCGCCGCGGATCGCGAAGGTGGTAGAGGAACCGGTTCGCGAGCACCCGGTCGGAGAACCGCGCCTCGCAGCCGGAGGCCGGCTGGGCGCAGTGGAGCGTCGGCTCCATCGAGGACGACGGGATGCGGTACGGGTTGATCACGTAGGCCTTGACGAGCAGGACGATGGCGATGGCGCCGACGATCGTGACAACCCAGTCGATCGTGATCCGGAGCCCGTCGGGCAGGCCTCGCGTGAGCCGGTCGACGGGATTGCGCGAGTGGTGCCGCGGGTGTCGCTCGGGCGGCGCCGGCGGCTGCAAGGGAGGCGGCGCCGGAGGTGTCCAGCCGTCGATCGGCTCGGCAGGTGTGCGCGGCCGCCCGTCGGGGTCGAGCTGGGCGTCCGGCCGGGCCGGAGGCTCCGCCGGCGGCGGCTCCTCGCGCGGGAGCTCCCAGGCGGGTCGCCCGCCCGGCTCGTCGCGCTCGCTCACGACCCGCTCCGGGCGCGGCTCTGGTCGCGGCGCCACTCGTCGATGCGGGCGTGGTCGCCGGAGAGCAGCACGTCCGGCACCTCCCAGCCGCGGAACGAGACGGGACGCGTGTAGTGCGGGTACTCGATGCCGCCGTCGAGCTCGACGGAGAACGTCTCGTGCTCGCCCGAGCCCTCGGCGAGCGCGCCCGGAAGACGGCGGGCGATCGCGTCGACGACCACCATGGCGGCCAGCTCGCCGCCGGACAGGACGTAGGGGCCGATCGAGACGGCGTCCGTGCAGAGGTGCTCGACGATGCGTTCGTCGAAGCCCTCGAAGCGTGAGGAGAGAAGCGTGACGGCCGGCTCGGCCGCGAGCTCCTCGACGAGTGCCTGGTCGAGCTGACGCCCCTGGGGCGTGAGCGCGACCACGCGCGCGGGCCTGTCGTCCCCGTACGCGGCGTCGAGCGCGGCGGCGACGACGTCGACGCGCAGCACCATGCCGGCGCCGCCGCCGTACGGCGTGTCGTCGACCTGGCCCGCACGCAAGGGCGTCGTGTCGCGGTAGTTGAAGAGGCGCAGCTCGAGCTCGGTGCCGAGCACCGTCGCCACGGGCTTCTGCTCGGTCAGCCAGCCGAAGGCGTGCGGAATCTGCGTGAAGACGTCGAGGCGCATCGCGGCAGGGTAGCCCTTACTCGATGAAGCCCGGGTTGAGAAGAACGCGGCCGCGAGTCAGATCGATGTCGGCGATCGCGTCCTCGATCATCGGTACGAGCGTGCCGTCGTCGAGCTCGAGGTTGTCGTTGGCGGCGCCGGGGAGCACGTCCCGCACGGTGCCGAGCCGGCGTCCCCCCTCTTCCTCGACGGCGAGGCCGACGAGCTGGAATGCGTAGTACTCGTCCTCGCCGGGCGGCGGCAGCGCGTCACGGGGGATGGTGAGCTCCAACCCGCGCTCGACGGACCGGTCGAGCTTGATCGCGCGGCGTCCCCCTCCCACCCGCCGCGAGAGGACGACCGTGGCGGGGTCGCCGTCGACGTGCAGGACGGCCCCGACGGCGTAGCGGCTCTCGTCCTCGCTTCCGCCCTCGACGACGAAGGCGCCGTCGAGCCCGTGCGGCCGGCCGACGCGCCCGACCGGCACCAGGTCGGTCACGCTGCCCCTCTAGTCCGCGATCTCGAGCACGACACGGCGGTCGTCGCGGGTGCCGGTGGCGCGGACGACGGTACGCAGGGCGCGCGCGAGCCGGCCCTGGCGCCCGATCACCTTGCCGACGTCGTCGGGGGCGACGTGCAGCCGGAGGACGGTGGCGTCGTCGCGCTCGACCGTCTCGACGGAGACGGCCTCCGGGTGGTCGACGAGCTGTCGCGCGATCCAGGCGAGCAGGTCGTCCATCAGCGCGGGCCGGACGTCGCGGGACGGCGCACTAGCTGATGCCGGCGGCCTTGATCAGCTTCACGACCGGGTCGCTCGGCTGGGCGCCCTTGGCGAGCCAGTCCTTGACCTTCGTCTCGTCCAGCTCGATCGTCGAGGGGTCGGTCTGGGGGTTGTAGCGCCCCACGATCTCGATGAAGCGGCCGTCACGCGGCGAGCGCGAGTCGGCCACGACGACGCGGTAGATCGGGTTCTTCTTCGAGCCGACGCGCGTCAGTCTCATGCGAACAGCCATTCGTCTCCTTCGTGCATTCGGTGTGAACAGGGATTGTGCCGACTACCGGCGGGGCTTGCTGCCGGTGAGCTCGGGAGGCAGCCCCGGCAGCTTGCCCTTGCCGAACTGCTTCATCATCTTCTGCATCTGCTTGCGAGCGGCCAGGAGCTTGTTGACCTCTTCGATCGAGGTGCCGCTGCCGGCCGCGATCCGGCGGCGGCGAGGCCCGTTGATCAGGTGCGGCACACGGCGCTCGTGCGGCGTCATGGAGAGCACGATCGCCTCGACCCGGGCCATCTGCTTCTCGTCGATGTCGAGGCCGTCGAGCTCCTTGCCGATACCGGGCACCAGCTTGAGCACCCCTTTCACCGGGCCCATGCGGCGCAGCATGCGGTAGCTCTGCAGGAAGTCGTCGAAGGTGAACTCGCCGGCGCGCATGCGCCGCTCCATCTCCGCCTGCTCGTCCTCCTCGACGGCCGCCTCGGCCTTCTCGATCAGGGTGAGCACGTCGCCCATGCCGAGGATGCGGGACGCCATGCGGTCGGGGTGGAAGACCTCGAGCTGGTCGAGCTTCTCGCCGACCGACGCGAACTTGATGGGGCGTCCGGTGAGCGCCTTGACGGAGAGCGCGGCGCCGCCGCGCGCGTCGCCGTCGAGCTTCGTCAGGACGACGCCGTCGAAGGCGATGCGCTGCTGGAACGCCTCGGCGACGTTGACCGCCTCCTGGCCCGTCATCGCGTCGAGCACGAGCAGCACGTTGAGCGGCTTGACGGCGTCACGCACACGTGCGAGCTCGTCCATCAGCGCGTCGTCGATGTGCAGGCGCCCGGCGGTGTCGACGATGACGACGTCGAGGCCCTCCTGCCGGGCGCGCTCCACGCCGTCCGTGGCAGCCCGCACCGGGTCCTGCGTGTCGGTGCGGTAGACGGGAATGGCGATCTGCTTGCCGAGCTGCTCGAGCTGGTCGATCGCGGCCGGGCGCTGCAGGTCGGCGGCGACGAGGCCGGGCGACTTGCCCTGCCGGCGCAGGTGCAGCGCGAGCTTGGCGGAGGTGGTCGTCTTGCCCGACCCCTGCAGGCCGGTCATCAGGATCACGGTGGGCGGCCGTCCGAACGCGAGCTGCGAGTCGGCCGAGCCCATCAGCTCGGTGAGCCGCTCGTGCACGAGCTTGACCACCTGCTGACCCGGGTTGAGGCCCTTCATCACGTCCTCGTCGAGCGCGAGCGCCTTGACGCCGGCGACGAAGTCCTTCACGACCTGGAAGTTGACGTCTGCCTCGAGCAGGGCGAGGCGGATCTCCCGCATCGCCTTGTTGACGGTCTCCTCGTCGAGCCGCTTGGAGCGGCCGAGGTCGCCGAGCGTGGCCTGGAGGCGGTCTGAGAGGGCGTCGAACACGGCCCCGAAGTGTACGGACGCTCGTCCGCTACGCCGTGACGAGGGCGCGCGCGAAGTCGCGCGCGTCGAACGGCCGCAGGTCGTCGAGGCCCTCCCCCACGCCGACGAGCTTGACGGGAAGCCCCAGCTCGTAGGCGATCGCGACGGCCACCCCGCCCTTGGCGGAGCCGTCGAGCTTCGTCAGCGCGACGCCCGTGACGCCGGCTGCGTCTCCGAACAGGCGCGCCTGCTGCAGGCCGTTCTGGCCCGTGGTCGCGTCGACGACGAGCAGCGTCTCGTGCGGCGCTCCGTCGAGGCGGCTCTCGATCACGCGGCGCACCTTGGCGAGCTCCTCCATCAGGTTCGTCTGCGTGTGCAGCCGTCCGGCGGTGTCGATGATGACGACGTCCTTGCCGCGGGCCCGTCCCGCCTCGACCGCGTCGTAGGCGACGGCGGCCGGGTCTCCCCCCGCCGGCGCGCCGACGAGATCCGCCCCCGCGCGCTCGGCCCAGATCTCGAGCTGCTCCTCGGCGGCGGCCCTGAACGTGTCGGCGGCGCCGAGGAGCACGGTGCGCCCGTGCTCGCGCAGCTTCTGGGCCAGCTTGCCGATCGTCGTCGTCTTGCCGGTGCCGTTGACGCCGACGACGAGGATCACCGACGGGCGCTCCTGCACGGCCAGCGTGGCCGGCTCGCCGAAGAGCTGCTCGATCTCCTCGGCGAGCGCCTCGCCCAGGTCGTCGATCTCGCCCCGCGCCTCGAGACGGCGCACGAGCTCGGCCGTCGCGCGCACGCCGACGTCGCCGTGGATGAGAGCCTCCTCGAGTCGCTCCCACGCCTCCTCGTCGCCGGTGTCGAACGGGCCGGCCGCGATCTCGGCCGTGAGCGCACGACGGCTCTTGGCCAGCGAGTCGCGGAGGCGCCCGAAGAGCCCGGTGCGCTCCGGCTCGTCGCGCGCGGTGTCCTCGGCGTCGCCGAGCAGCTCGGCCCACGTCCTGCTCATCGGAGCGTCACCTCACGCGGTCGCGGCTGCGACCGCCTCGTGCCGCGGCAGCCGGCGCGAGACGACCTGTGAGACGCCGTCCGGTCCCATGGTGACGCCGTAGAGGACGTCGGCGGCCTCCATGGTGCGCTTCTGGTGCGTGATCACGACGAACTGGGCCCGATCGGCGTAGCTCCGTAAGAGCGCGACGAAGCGGGCGATGTTGGCGTCGTCCAGGGCGGCCTCCACCTCGTCGAGCAGGTAGAACGGGCACGGCTTGGCGAGGAACAGCGAGAACAGGAAGGAGATGGCGCCGAGCGCCTTCTCGCCGCCGGAGAGCAGCGACAGCCGCGTCACGCGCTTGCCGGCGGGTCGCAGCTCCACCTCGACGCCGGGCTCGCCACCTTCGTCCTCGGCCTCGACGAGCCGCAGCCGCCCCTCGCCGCCCGGGAAGAGCGTCGCCGCCACCTCCTCGAAGTTGCGGGCGACTGCGTCGAACGTCTCGGTGAACCGCCGCTGCACCGTCTCGGCGAGCTCGTCGCGGAGCTTCGCGATCTCGGCGAGGGAGTTCTCGAGGTCCTGGCGCTGGGCGGCGAGCTCCTCGAGCCGCTCCTTCTCGGCCTCGTACTCCTCCTTCGCCAGCGGGTTGACCTTGCCGAGCTCCTCCCGCCTGCTGTCCAGCCGGTCGGCGCGCGCCGCGAGCTCGTCCCGGTCGTCACCCTCGGCCGGCGTCTCGGCACCCGACTTCTCGAGCCGGCGGGCGGCCTCGTCGGCTTCGGCTTCGAGCCGTGCGAGCTCCACCTGCACGTGCGTCGCGCGCTCGGAGGCCTCCTCGGCCTGACGGCGCAGGTCCACCTCGGCGGCGCCGAGTCGCCGCAGGTCGTCGCCCAGCCGTGTGACGCGCTCGGCGCCCGCGCCGACACGTGCCCGGACGGGCGCCTCGAACCGTGCTGCGAGGCCGGCCGCAGCGGCGAGGCCGGCTCCGAGCGCCTCGGCGGTCGCACAGAGCCGGCCGAGCATGTCGGGGTCGAGTGCGGAGCGCCGTGGTGCGCGCTCGACGAGCGCGGCGTCGGCCGCCCTGGCGCGGTCGGCGGCAGCGCGCGCGGCGGCCGCAGCCAGGTCGGCGGCGGCGAGCAGCTGCTGCGCCTCTCCTGCAAGCGTCTCCCGGTCGGCGGCCCCGTCCGGCGCGATTCCCTCGCCCGTGCCGCCGAGCCGTGCGACGACGACCTCGGCGGCCTGTGCTCGCGCTGCGGCGTCGGCGGCCTCGCGGGCCGCGTCGGCTTCCAGCGCGGACAGCCGCCGCAGCTCGGAGCCGAGCTCTCCCGTGCGCGCGGCGCCCATCGTGAGGCGGGCGGCCAGGGGCTCCTCGATGCGGAGAGCAGCCGCAGCCGCGCGTCCGGCCGCCTGCTCGAGCCCCACTGAGAGCGCAGCCAGGCGTTCGAGCAGCTCCGGGTCGGAGGCACGGTCGCGAAGGTGGGCCACCGCCCCGAAGGCCGCTTCGGCGGCACCCGCACGGGCAGCGGCCGCGTCGGCCGCCCTGGTTGCCGCGTCGGCGCGCGCGGCGAGCTCGTCTGCCTCGTCGGCGAGCGAGCCGCGGCGGGCGTCCATCTCGAGCAGAAGCACCTCGGCCGTCTCGCCCGCGAACCAGAGCTCGCCGCGATCGGCGTCGTAGCCGTGGCCCTCGGCGGTGATCACGATGCCGTGCGACGCCTCGAGCAGGCGCTCGGGCTCGACGAGCCAGATGCCGTCGAGGAGCTGCAGGGCGGCTTCGTCGCCGCGCACGAGCTCCCGCAGCGGGCGGGCACCAGGCGTGGGCGTCGCGGCCGTGTGCGTGCCGCCCTGGCCGACGACGACGACGGCGAGCGAGCCGAGGCCTTCGCGGCGTGCGCGCTCGAGGAGCTCCACGGCGGCTCCGGTGCTGCGCGCGAGCACCGCGGATGCACGCCACGCGAGCGCGGCCGCCACGGCCCGCTCCGCTCCTGGGTCCGGTTCGAGGGCCGAGAGGGCGAGCGTCTCCCCCGCCTGCGCGAGCGCCCTTGCGGCGGGTGGGATGCCCTCACGCGCAGCGATCGCCTGCTCGAGGGCGGCAAGTCGCTCGCGGGCCGAGCGCGCACGCTCGATCACGTCGTCACGCTCGCTCGCGGCAGCGCGGGCGAGCGCCGCCGCCTCGTTCGCAGCGGCTTCGAGCTCTGCCGGAGACGGGCCGCCGCTCCGCGCCAGCGCACGCGCCTCGCCGAGCTCGCCTGCGAGCCGCTCGGCGAGCGCCGCGGCCGACTCGCGCCGCACGGCGAGTCGTTCGCGGGCGCTCCCGAGCGCGAGCAGCGTGCGGTTCGCGCCCTCGTGACCGCCGGCGACACCGGCGAGGGCGGTCTCGACGCCGACACGCTCGAAGCGGAGCGCCGCCAGGCGCTCCTCGGCAGACCGTGAGAGGCGCTGCTCGAAAGCAGCGAGGCGCGCGTGCGCGAGGCGCGCCTGCTCCTGCGCGCGACCACTCGCCTCGGCATCGTCCCGCGCCGTGGCGGCGGCCGCGGCCGCCGCCTGCTCGAGTGCGCGCACCGTCGCGTCGCTGCGATCGGCCACGGCGCGCTCCGCGTCGCTCGAGCTCCTGGCGCAGTCGCTCCTCGAGCCCGGTGGCCGACTCCCGGCGCAGCGCGATGCGCTCGGACGCACCCTGCAGGCGATACAGCGCGCCGAGCGCCGTCTCACGCCTGCCGGCGGCGTCGGAGAGCTCGTCCTCGGCCTGCTGGCGCTCCTGCAGCAGCGCCGTCAGCTTCTCGTGCGTCGCGCGGCGGGCGATCGCGGCGGCGTCTGCGGCGCTCCTCGGCCTGGACGCGCCGGTCGGCGATGCGCGGCGAGATCGAGCTCGGCGACGCGGGCGCGCAGGGCGGCGATCTCGACGACGAGCTTCTCGGCGCGCTCGGCGGCGGTCGCCTGCAGCGCCAGCGGTCGCAGCCGCTTGCGCACCTCCTCCTCGACGTCGCGCGCGCGCTCGACCTGCGTCGCGACGCGCGCGAGCTTGAGCTCGGCACGGTGCTTGCGCCGCTTGAACTTGCCGAGGCCGGCAGCCTCTTCGACGAGCGCGCGACGGTCTTCCGGCTTCGAGGCGAGCACGGCGTCGACCTTGCCCTGCGAGACGATCGAGTGCATCGTGCCGCCGAGCCCGACGTCGGCGAGGAGCTCGACGAGGTCGGTGCGGCGCACGGGCGTCTTGTTGACGAGGTACTGCCCTTCGCCGCCGCGGACGAGCCGTCGCGTGATCGCGACCTCGCTGTAGTCGAGGTCGGGGAAGGCGCCGTCCTCGTTGTCGAAGACGAGCTCGACCTCGCAGTGGTCGGCGGCCTTGCGGTCGCCCCCACCCGAGAAGAGGACGTCGTCGGGCTTCTCCGCCCGCAGCTCGGACGGGGCGAGCGAGCCGGCCGCCCACACGATCGCGTCGGCGACGTTGGACTTGCCGGAGCCGTTCGGGCCGACGACGACCGCGACACCAGGCTGAAGCGTGAGCTCGAGCGGCTCGACGAACGACTTGAAGCCGCGCAGGCGAATGGTTCGCAGGTGCATGCCGGAGGAACGCTAACGGCCGACGCGGACGTTCCGGCGATCCTGGCGGCGTTCCCGGCCGAATACAGTCCCGGCATGGCCTCCTCCGCCCGCCCTCGTCGTGTGCGACCACTGGGGCGTGAACGGGCGCCGCTACGAGCGCACCGCGAATGCGTGGCTCGAGCGTCTCGACGCCCGCCGGGACGAAGCACGGATGCTGCTCGGCAGCGAAGCGGCTGTGCACGAATGGCGGGCGTTCTTCATCGCCTGCGCGGAGCTGTTCGGGTACGCGCGCGGCACCGAGTGGATCGTGAGCCACTACCTGCTCGAACGGCGGGCGTAGGGCGAGGCGATGCTCGCCCGCCCGGGCGAGACGACGCTCTCAGGGGCGCATCGACTCGGGCGTGACACCCATGGCGGCAAGCGCCTGGTGCGCCGCCTCCTGCTCGGCCGCCTTCTTCGTCGAGCCGGTGCCGACCCCCACCTGCTCGCCGGCGATCACGGCCGCGCACACGAAGCGGCGGTTGTGCGGAGGGCCGTCGACCTCGAGCACCGCGTACTGCACCTGGTTGCCGGACCGCGCGAGCGCCTCCTGCAGCTCGGTCTTGTTGTCGACGTGCCCGGTGCGCGCGTACTCGATGCGCGAGTCGAATGCGTCCACGATCGCCGGCTCGGCCGTCTCGAAGCCGTACTCGAGGTAGACGGCGGCCATCGCTGCCTCGAGCAGGGCGGCGAGCACGTTGCGGCTGAGCGAGATGCGCTGCAGCTCGGGGGCGGGGACGTCCTGTGCCTGCTCGAGCAGGTAGCGGCCGAGGTCGAGCTCCTTGGCGACCGCCGCGCAGCTCTGCCGGGAGACGACGTGGGCGCGGATCTTCGCGAGCCGCCCCTCGGACGCGTCGGGGAAGCGGTCGAAGAGCGCCCGCGCGATCGCAAGCTCCAGCACGGAGTCGCCGAGGAACTCGAGCCGCTCGTACGAGGACGCGCGGTCGGGCGCCCACGACGTGTGCGTGAACACGTGCTCGCGCCGCTCCGGGGGAAGGGCGTCGATCAGGCGGGCGAGCGCACGCCCTTCCCCGGAGCGGGCGCTGCTACTGGTGCGCGACGACGTAGTCGACGGCCTGGCCGACGGTCGTGATCTTCTGCGCATCCTCGTCCGAGATCTTGATCCCGAACTGATCCTCGAGCTCCATGATCAGCTCGACGAGATCCAGCGAGTCGGCATCCAGATCCTCCTGGAACGACGCCTCGTCGGCGATCTCCGCTTCGTCGACACCCAGCTGCTCGCCGAGGACGGTCTTCACGCGCTCGTACACTTCTTCACGGGACAACGCCACTGTTCCAACCTCACTTGTTGCCGTACGGGGTCGTGGAGCGCGCCGACAATACCACGCCGTGCGGGCGCCCCTCAGCCTACAAGCTCATCCCCACGGGGCGTTGCCTGGCCGGCAGCGACTCCTGCAACCGCAGCACGATCTCGTGCTCCACCCCGCGCGCGGCCATCCGGACGGCGTTCTCGATCGCCCTGCGGGAGCTCGACCCGTGGGCGATGACGACGAGCCCGCGGAGGCCGAGCAGATAGCCGCCGCCGTGCTCCTCCGGATCGAGGCGTGTGCGCAACCCCCGCAGGGCCGGGCGCAGCAGGGCACCGCCGAGCTTCCCCGTGACAGTCGCCTCGGCTTCGGTGCGGAGCGCCGCGATGACCGCACGGATCGTGCCTTCGAGCGTCTTCAGGGCGACGTTGCCGGTGAAGCCGTCGCTGACGATCACGTCCGCCTCGCCGACGAGCAGGCTGCGGCCTTCCGTGTTGCCGTCGAAGCGGAGGTTGCCGGCGGCGAGGAGCGCGTGCGCCTCGAGCGTCAGTTGATTGCCCTTCTCCGGCTCTTCCCCGATCGACAGCAGGCGGACGCGCGGGCTGCGCACGCCGAGGATCTCCTCTGCGAAGACGCATCCCATGTGCGCGAACTGGAGCAGGTGCTCGGGGCGGGCGTCGGCATTGGCGCCTGCGTCGATCAACACGGAGGGGCCGTGCGCCGCCGGGATGACGACGGCGATCCCGGGGCGGTGCACGCCGGGCAGCCGCTTGACGTGCAGCAGGCTGGCCGCCAGCATCGCGCCCGTGTTCCCGGCCGAGACGACGGCGTCGGCGTCGCCGTCGGCGACTGCCCGGACCGCGCGGACGAGCGACGAGCCGGGCTTCCCGCGCACGGCCTCCCCGGGCTTGTCGTCCATCTCGACCGCACCGTCGGTGACGACGTGCTCGAGCCCGCGCGCGTCGAGGTCGGCGGGGCCGAAGAGAACCGGCACGAGCCCGGGCGCGGCTGCCGCGAGCGCGCCGGCGACGATCTCCTCGGGGCTCTGGTCGCCCCCGAGAGCGTCGACGGCAACCCGGACCGTCACGTCGCTACGGAGCGGGCGTGCCGAGCGGCTGGATCTCGCGTCCCTTGTACGTCTTGCACGTCGGGCAGACGTGATGCGGCCGTGTCGGCGAGCCGCAGGTGGGACAGACGTTGACCTTCGGCGCGTCGATGCCGTGCTGGGCGCGACGCTTGTCGCGCCGGGCCTTGGAGGTCTTTCGCTTCGGGACAGCCATGGGCGGGTGCGGAGTGTACCGGAGGCGCGCTTCGCGCGCCCGGTCCACCGTGGACGCGGGTGTCTCCCCGGCCGTTTCGGGAGACACCTGCCGAGAGCCGACCCGGCCGCGAGAGCCGACCCAGCCGCTAACTAATGTGGGGCACACGCAAGCTCAACGACGTCCCGTTCGGTACTGCTCCGCGACGACGGGGCGACCTGGAGGCGAGAGGAGTTGTGTCTGCGGCTCGGTCAGGTCTTCGAGGCCCGCCGCGGCGAGACGGCCTTCCTGGACCTCGTAGGCGTCGAGTTCCTCGGAGCGGATCGTCTCGGTCCGGCCGGGCAACAGCCAGGCCACGACGGCCGTGAGCAGCGCCACAGCAGTCCCGACGAGGCCGGTCGCCCTGTAAGCGTCGAGGGTGGGGTGACCATCTTCGCCGAACGCCCGCAAGAGGGTGACCGCGAGACCGCTGCCGATCGCGAACCCGACGAGCCGGGACACCTGGTAGAGGCCCATCGCGCTGCTCGTTTGTTCGCGCGGGACGGCGCCGACGATCAGCCCTGGCATCGCAGCGAAGGTGTATCCGAGGCCTATCCCCATGATGCCCATCGTCACGAATGCCTGCCAGAGATGGTTCGTGGTGACGGAGAAGAACAGCGAGGCGACGCCGACGGCGACGGCGCCAGCCGGGATGATCGGCCGGACACCGATCCGGCCTTCGAGCCACGGCACCGTCCGACTCGCGCTGCTGCTCAGAACCGACAGGGGCACGAGCGTGAGGCCGGCGACAAAGACTGTGGCACCGAAGCCGAACGTCGGCTGCTGCACGATCTGCGTGATCGAGACCATCGACAGGTACATCGTCACGCCGAGCAACAGGCCGGTGACGTTGGCGGTGAGAACGGCGCGGTGGCGACATCAGCCGCAGGTCGACGAGCGGGTGCTCGGTGCGTAGCTCGCGCACGGCCCAGATGGCGATCAACACGACTCCGATCGCGATCAGCGCGGACGTCTTCGGGGCGCCCCAGCCCCAGTCGGCTCCCTTGTCGAGTGCGACCAGGAGCGCGACGAGGCCGACGCCGATCAGCGTGGCGCCGGGCACGTCGAGGTGCTGCGCGGCGGGTGGGCTCGTGGGCTGCGGGATCGCCCACGCGGCGAGCAGGAGGGCGGCGAGGCTCACGCCCGCCCCGAACCAGTACGCGGCCGCCACGCCTCCATGGTCCGCGATCAGACCGGTGATCGGGTAGCCGAGGCCGACGCCTGCGGCGACGATCACCGAGAGCGCCGCGATCGCGCGGCGGGCCTGCTCCCTGGCGAGGCCGTCGCGTGCTGCAGCCATCGTGAGCGGCATCAGCGCGAGACCGAAGCCCTGGAGTCCCCGGCCGAGGATCAGCAGCGCCAGCGACGACGCGACCGCGGCAACGGCTCCGCCGAGGACGACGAGCGCGAGCCCCCCGACGATCAGGCGTTTGCGGTGGCGCCCGTCGCCGAGCCGGCCGACGAGCGGCGATACGACGGCCGCGACGAGGAGAGTCGCGGTCAGCGCCCACTGAGCGCTGCCGATGCTCACATCTAGCTGTTCCGCCAGGCGCGGGATCAGCGGCGCACCGAGGCTGGAGACGACTGCAACGACCGCGCCGACGAAGAGGAGAACGGGGACGAAGGCGCGTTCTCGAAGCGTCGACATCTCCACCAAACTATACAGAAACACTGCATAGTTTCTTCAGACAGACTGGCTAGATGAGGATAGACTCGTCCCGTGTCCGATCGTGCCGTCGACTCCGAAATCGCGGAACTCGCGAGCCAGTTACGGACGGTTACAGGTCAGTTCGTGCGCCGCTATCGCCGCGATCGCGCGCTGCCAACGGCCCAGGTGACGACCCTCGACTGGATCGAACGGCAAGGCCCCCTAACGGCGAGCCAGCTCGCGGCGCTGGAGCACGTTCGACCCCAATCGATGGCTCACACCGTCGGGCAGCTCGAGGAAGCCAGGCTCGTCGAGCGCCACCCCGATCCGAGCGACAGGCGCCAGGCGCTGATCGACCTCACGCCCGCGGGTGCCACCATGCTGCAGGCATTCCGCCGGGCCGGAGAGTCCTGGGTCGCCGAGGCGCTTGCAACAGACTTCAGCGCCGCAGAGCGGGCTCAGCTGGCTCGCGGAGTCGAGCTGATGGGACGGGTCGTCTCAGACTGAACCTAGGCGACCAGGCAAAACGGCGGGTGCAGGCTCCGTGCTCCAGCGCTCCATCTCGACGATTCACCCGCGAAGCGCCGCGCCCGCCGGGGTCAGCGCGTAGTCGACGCGGGGCAGGATTCCGGCGTACTGGCGGCGGGAAACGCCGCCCGCTCCGTCGAGCGCGGTCAGGCGCCGGCAGCTTGTCGCTGAGGCCCGGGACGGCCGCGAGAAGGACGGAGAACCGCCGTGGTCGTCCAGTAGGGCCCACACGATCTTGCGGTGTCCACTCGCCGGCGAGCGGGCAAAGCCGGGACACTGGGCGTACCGCAGATGCCAAACGAGCACTCGCTCGTCTCTGTTGGCTCGCACCGCACGTCGGACGGAAGGAGGACGTCAGCTGGCTCGAGCGGTACTACGGCCGCCTCCGACGCCCTCCCGGCTCGCCACCCGCTTCCCGGCGCCTCACCGGTTATAGGGCGCGAAGCTCCGGCGCCTATCCGCAGCCGCCGGGCCGGGGAGGGCCTCCCCAGTTCCCGTCGCCACCTTCTGAGCGTTCCGCGCCCTCTACGCCGGGAGATTCCTCGGAGCTGCACATCCAGGTTCTTCACCCCTTCCGTGGCGTTCGCCCTGAGGGACGGGGCCCGGCTCCTCCTTCGCCCGCCCGAGGGCGGCACACTAACTAACGGGGTGTCAGCATCGCCGCCAGCGCTGCCGGCCGCACGTCGAGCGCCGGCAGGTCGTGCAACTCGACCCAGACAGCCTCGTAGGTGCCGGCTCTGGCTCGTTCGCGCGGGGTCAGGTCGGCGTGGTCCGGCCAGTCGCCGGTACCGAACGAGCCGCCGGTGATCCACGCGTCGTAGTAGAGGAAGCGGGTGCCTCCGAACGACTCCTCGTGCACGATCTCGCCGAGCTCGACCTGGACGCCGAGCTCCTCGACGGCCTCACGCCGGGCGGCCTGCTCGGGCGTTTCCCCCTCCTCCACGCCGCCGCCCGGGAAGAGGAAGTAGGTGTGACCGTCCCGGACGCGCCGGATCAACGCGACACGATCGGACTGGACGATCACGACCCGCGCGCGCGGGGCGGGGTCAGCCATCCTCTCTCAGCGCCTCGAGCGCCGCCCAGCGTGGATCGGCAACCGTCTCTTCGTGCTCGTGTGGCTCGTCGTTCAGGTCCTTGCCGCAGACCGGGCAGAGCCCGGCACAGTCGAGCCGGCAGACGATCTGCTCGGGCAGCGCGAGCGCGATCGCGTCGCGCGCCCACTGCGAGAGGTCGAGCTGGTCGTCGACGACGTACTCGGTGCGGAGCTCCGGGTCGGCCGACTGGTCGGCCGCCCGGTACTCGAGAGCATCGACTTCGATCGGGACGACCGCGTCTCTCAGGCACCGCATGCAGGGGCCGTGGAGGCGCGTCTGGAAGCGCAGCCGCAGCACGTCTCCGGTCGTGGCCCGCTGGACCTCGAGCGACGCCCTGACCTCGCCCGGGACCGGGAGATAGCGCTGGCTGCCGAGATCGAACGGCTCGAGGGCGACCGCGACCTCGTCGCGCCACTCGTCGCCGCTGCGCAACCGAAGCCGCCTGAGAGAGAACGTCGTCACCGACGCAGGGTAGCGCCGGAGGCCCTCGGACCCGGATCGGCGCCGGGTTGTGGGCATTCGGTAAGCAATCGCAAGGGTCGTGTGAGGATTGGACCGTCAGGGCCCAGGAAGGAGTAGGAAGGGAGTCGACCCTCTAGGAATGGAGCTCACGATGAGCCACCGAGACCGTTCGGAAGACACCCTGCGCCGACGCCTTCGAGCACTCACGCCGATCGTCCTCGTCACCGGCCTGCTGGCGGTCACGGTCGCACTGGCCCTGAGCGACGGCGACGCCCAGGCGCAGGCCCAGGCCGCCCCGCAGAACACGGTCGAACCGTCGGTGTCGGGAGACGCCGAGGTGGGCAAGACGCTGACGGGGGACCGGGGCACCTGGACCGGCACGGGCACGATCACCTATGCGTACGCCTGGCTGCGGTGCGACTCCGCGGGCGCCAACTGCAACGCCGTCGCCGGCGCCACGGCGACGACCCACGCGGTGACCGCCGCCGACGTCGGCTTCCGCATGCGCTTCCGGGTCGTCGGCTCGAACGCCGACGGCTCTACGACGGGCACGTCCAATCCGACCACGGTGGTCGGCTCCACCGGGCCTCCGGTGAGCACGAAGGATCCCTCGGTGACCGGCGTGGCCGCCGTCGACACGACGCTGACTGCGAGCGAGGGCACCTGGAGCGGGGAACAGCCGATCACGTTCACGTTCCGCTGGCTCCGCTGCGACGCGGGCGGCAACAACTGCATCGAGCTCACCGGCGCGACCGACGACCAGTACACGGTCAGGAGCGGCGACCTCGACCGGACGCTCCGCGTGCGGGTGTCGGCGCAGAACAGCGAAGGCACGCGGTCGAAGCTGACCGCTCCCACGGCCAAGGTCGTCGCAGGCGGCGTCCCGGGCGTCGTCGTGCTGCCGAACGGGGAGAAGTCGATCCCGGTCACGAGCGTTCCCGCGACGGCCCGCCTGATCGTCGACTCCGTCACGTTCAGCCCCAACCCCGTCCGGTCGCGGACGAGCGCGATCTCCGTGCGCATCAAGGTGAAGGACACCCGCGGCTACGTCGTGCGAGACGCACTCGTGTTCCTGCGCTCGACGCCGATCCTCACCTCGCCGGCCGCGGTCGGCAAGACGGAGCAGGGCGGGACGGTCACCTACTCGGTGCAGCCGCGGGCGGACTTCCCGCTGCGGAACGGCCATAACGTCCAGTTCTTCGTCAAGGCCTACCGCGCCGGCGACAACCCTCTCGGCCGGCGTCGTCCGGCACGCGGCTCGTGCAGGTGAAGACCGCGCGCTGAGACCGCGTGTCACGTGGTCTGGGCTGACGCCTCCGACGCGTTCGTGCGGTCGCGGCGGGAGGGGACATGCGAAGCACGGGCCTCCGACCACAGCGGCCGCCGGGCGCGGCGCGTCCGGAGGCCGGCTCCGCCGGCCAGGAGGAAGCGCGGTCGGTGGCGTCAGAGGTAGCTGTCGTCGTCGGGGCTGATGGGCTCGATCGGCCCGATGCCCGAGATGACGGTCTCCTGGGAGCGCTCGTGCAGCCGCTCGCGTCCGCGCCGCACGGCGGCGAGGAACTTGTCGAGGTTGACCTCGAGGGTGGAGAGGATCCCGTCGGCCCAGTCCTCCATCTCGAGGCGGGTCTCGCGCGCCTGGCGGCGGGCGTCGTCGACGATGTCCTGCGCCTGCCTCTCGGCGATCTTGACGATCTCGGTCTGAGAGGCCTCGCGGACGGCCTGCTCCCGCGCCTCGCCGACGAGGCGGTCGCACTCGCGCTTGGCCTCGGCGAGCATCTCCTGGCGCTCCTTCACGATCCAGCGGGCCTGCTTGATCTCCTCGGGGATGGTGGCGCGCATCTGGTCGAGGATGTCGTAGATCTCCTCACGGTCGATCCGCACCTGGTCGGTGAGGGGCACGGCCTTCGCGTTGTGCACGAGGTCGTCGAGCTTGTCGATGAGAACGAGGACGTCCATGGCTCGAATCCTACTCCTGAGGGTTGGGCTGAGCTATTCCTGGGGACTGAGCGGAGCGCCGGGACGACCGTTCGGGAACATCTCCCGGAAGCGGCGCGCCACGGCCTCGGGCACCAACTCGTCGACTTTTCCGCCGAACGACGCTATCTCCTTCACACCGCTGGAGGAGATGAAGCTGTACTGAGGGCTGGCCATCACGTACATGGTCTCGATCTCCGGGGCGAGCAGCCGGTTGAGGTGGTTCATCTGCGCTTCCCACTCGAAGTCGGCGATCACGCGCAGTCCCTTGACCATCGTCTTCGCGTCGTGCTTGCGGGCGAAGTCGACGACGAGCTCGTGGAAGACGTCGACGGTGACGTTGTCGAGCTCGGCGAGCGCCTCCTCGAGGAAGGCGACACGCTCGTCGAGCGAGAACATCGTCTCCTTGTGGTGGGGCTCACGCACGACGCCGACGATGATGCGGTCGAAGATCGAAGCGGCACGGCGGATCACGTCGACGTGGCCGTTCGTGACCGGGTCGTACGTGCCTGGATAGATAGCGGTGATCATCGGGAGAACAGGGTGATCCGGGCGGAACCGTACCGGCGGCTGGTGACGAGGTCGAGGGAGAACCGCGGCTCGACCTTCGCGGACGGTCTCGACGACGACCAGGCCGTCGGGTGCGAGAACGTGCTCGACCGCCTCTCCGAGGCGGGCCTCGAGCGTGTCCCAGGCGTCGTACGGCGGGTCGACCAGCACGAGGTCGTAGGCCCTGCGTGCGGCCCGCTCCTCGCGCAGCGCCTGCAGTGCGTCCTTGCAGACGACCTGCGCGCCGGTGAGGCGGAGCCTGGCCAGGTTGTCCTGGATCACGCGGCAGGCGGCACGGTCGGACTCGACGAAGACGCACCGCGCGGCTCCGCGCGAGAGCGCCTCGAGCCCCATCGCGCCGGAGCCGGCGTAGAGGTCGAGCACGGTTGCTCCGTCGACGGGGCCGATCAGGTTGTACGCGGCCTCGCGGGCGCGGTCGCTCGTCGGGCGCGTATGCGTGCCCGGGGGCGCCACGATGCGGTGGCCCTTTCGGCTGCCGGCGATGATGCGCACCGCAGCAGGGTACGCCGGAAGCGCCGCCTAGGCTCCGGCCTCGGCGGACGCGTCCTGCGCGACGATGCGCGCGAGCTCGGCGCGCGAGTGGATGTCGAGCTTGCGAAACGTGTTCGCGAGGTGATACTCGACGGTCTTCGGACTGAGGTACATGGAGGCCGCGATCTCCTTGTCGTCCTGCCCTCGGCTGCCCACAAGCGCCCTCAGGATGCTCCGGCGTGGTCTGACGCACCGAGGAGCCGGTCGACCGATTCCGCGAGCAAGCCGGTGTCGGCAAGCGACCGCGCGGTGTCGCGGGCTCGCTCGAGCAGCTCTGTGTCCTCCCGGAGGCGCGTGAAGCGCAGGTCGGACAGGCCCGACTGCCTCGCACCGAGCAGCTGGCCCTCGCCGCGGATCTCGAGGTCCCGCTCGGCGAGCTCGAAGCCGTCGCTCGTCTCCACCATCGCCTCGAGCCGGTCGTGGGCGACGTCCGTCAGCTCCTCCTTCGCACGCGAGACGAGCAGGCAGTAGGACTGCTCCGCCCCCCGCCCGACGCGGCCGCGGAGCTGGTGCAGCTGGGCGAGCCCGAAGCGATCGGCCTCCTGCACGATCATGATCGTCGCGTTCGGCACGTCGACGCCGACCTCGATCACGGTCGTGGCGACGAGCACGTCCAGCTCGCCTCCCTTGAACGCCGCCATGATCGACCGCCGCTCCGGCGCCTTCAGCCGCCCGTGCATGCAGCCGACCCGGAATCCCTTCAGCTCGCCCCGGCGCAGCCGCTCGGCCTCGTCCTCGGCCGCCCGCGCCACGGTCGTCTCGGACGCCTCGATCAGCGGGCACACGACGTACGCCTGGCGGCCGTCCGAGAGATGCCGGCGCAGGCGCTCGTACGCCTCGGAGCTGCGGTCGTCGGTGACCCAGGCGGTCACGATCGGCTTGCGGTGCTCCGGTGGGGCGGAGATCTCCGACACGGCGAGGTCGCCGTACACCGTGAGGGCGAGCGTGCGCGGGATCGGCGTCGCCGTCATATGGAGGACGTGGGGTGTCTCCCCTGCTCTTTCGGGAGACACCCCCGCCGCTGCCCTGTCACCACCCCCCCCGGTCAGCGCAGCCCGCTGCTCGACGCCGAAGCGGTGCTGCTCGTCGACGACCGCGACCGCCAGGTCGCGAAAGCCGACCTCGCGCTGGATCAGCGCGTGCGTGCCGACGGCGACCTGCACGTCACCCGAGGCGATCAGCTGCCGCACGTTCGCGTGCTCCTTCGCCGTCAGCGCGCTCGTGAGCAGCGCCACGCGCACGCCGAGCTCCGTGCAGATGCCCTCGATCGTGAGGAAGTGCTGCTCGGCCAGCACCTCGGTCGGCGCCATCAGCGCGCCCTGGCGGCCCGCTTCCACCGCGCGCAGGAGGGCGTAGAGGGCGACCGCGGTCTTGCCGGAGCCGACGTCGCCCTGCAGCAGCCGCTGCATCGGCGTCGTGCGCGCGAGGTCCGCGTCGATCTCCGCGATCGCCTGCTCCTGCGCGGCCGTGAGCGTGAACGGGAGCACGGCGCGGTAGCTGGCGACGAGCTCGGCGGGGGCGGGCAACGCCGTCGCAACGAGCGCTTCGCGCTCGGCGGCTCGGCGCGCGAGCGCGAGCTGCAGCGTGAGGAGCTCGTCGAAGGCGAGGCGCCGCCGGCCCGCCTCGGCCTCCTCGAGCGAGCGCGGGTGATGAAGCGCGACGAGAGCGTCGGCGCGCAGCGGCAGCTGCTGCTCGACGAGCAGGCCGGCCGGCAGCGGGTCACCCTCGGCGCGGACGAACGCGAGGGCCGACCCGACGATGCCGCGCAGCTGCTTCTGCGCCAGGTCCTCGCTGCCCGGGTAGACCGGGGCGAAGTCGGCGGTCTCGGTTGCCTCGCCGAGGTCGTACGACCCGACCTGGAATCCGTAGCGGTTCGGTCTGCCGCGCAGGCGCACGTGCGTGCCCGGCTCGAGGCGCCCCTCGAGCCACGGCTGGTTGAACCAGGTGGCGCGGATCTCGCCGGTACCGTCCGCCACGGTCGCCGTGAGGATGTGGAGCCGGCCGCGGCGCCGACCAGAGGCCCTGGTGACCGTGCCCTCGATCACCGCCTCCTCGTCGCCGTGCAGCGCTGCGATCGACTTCTCGTCGACAGGCCGCTCGTACCGCCGCGGCCGGTAGGCGAGCAGGTCGCCGACGGTGCGCAGACCGAGCTTCGCGAGGCGCTTGCGGACGGTCGGCCCGACCCCGGCGAGCGTCTCCACGCCGAGCGCCAGCGACTCGGGCCGCGGGCCGCTGCGCGGCCGGGGCCACCGGGCAGGCGGGTCCGCGCCGGCAAAGCCGACCGGCTGCCGGATCGTGAACGTCCCGCGCGGCACCGGGACCGAGTCTAGGACCGCACACCGGACAGGCCCGCCGCCGAAGCAGGTGAGCCGCGAGCTCGAGGGTGCCGGCGTCGCTAAGGCGTGTCTCCCGGCAGAGCAGGGGAGACACCCCTTCGCTCTTGCTTCTGTTCTCATACCGCCGGCAGCCGCACGACGACCTCGAGGCCGGCACCGGGGGCGTCGCGCAGCTCGATCGTGCCGCCGTCGACCTCGACGAGCCGGCGGGCGATCGCGAGACCGAGGCCCGACCCCTCGCCGTCTGCGCCTCCACGCCAGAAACGGTCGAAGGCACGTGCCTTCTGGTCTGCGGTCATGCCGGCTCCCTCGTCGCGCACCCTCAGCTCGGCCCAGGCGCCGGCGCGTCCGCACGAATACCGTCACGTCGCTGCCGTCGGGAGCGTGGCGCAACGCGTTCGCGACGAGGTTGTCGACGACCTGGGCGACCCGGTCGCCGCCCGCCCGCGCCGAGACCGGCGCGTCGGCATCGAGGCGAAGCCGTACGCCGCGGCCGGCGACCGGCTCCCACACGGCGATCCGCTCCCGCACGCTCGCGGCGAGCTCGAGCGTCTCGGCCGGCGCCGTGCCCGCGTCGGCGCGTGCGAGTGCGAGCAGCGAGTCGACGAGACCCGACAGGCGCTCGACCTCGGCCGAGGCTGCGTCGAGCCCTCTCTTGCCGGCGTCGTCCACGTGCCGCTCGAGGTTCTCCAGGCGCAGCAGCAACGCGGTCAGCGGCGTGCGGAGCTCGTGCGACGCGTCCGCGACGAAATCCCGCTGTGCGGCCACGAGCCCGTCCACGCGCGCGACCATGTCGTTGAACTCGAGGGCGAGGTGGCGCAGCTCGGGCGGCGCATCCGGCACGGGCGCGCGCGCGGAGAGATCGCCTGCGCCGGCCTCCGCCGCGGCGATCTCGAGCCCGGCGAGGGGCCGGCGGATCCACCGTGCGAAGCTGAGGCCGACGAGCGCCGCGGCGAGGAGGGCGATGACGGCGATGCCGGCGAGCGCGAGCCAGTAGTTGCGGACGCGCGCGGTCGACCTCCGACATGGGATAGGTGATGCGAACCGCGCCGTGGATGACGCCGCCCGAGGCGATCGGCACCGCGACGTAGAGGATGTCGTAGCCGAGCGTGCTCGAGCTGCGCACTCCGGTCGCGACGTCCCCGTTCAGCGCGGCGCGGAACTCGGGGCGCGTCGCGAACGTGCGGCGGCCGGGCGCGAGCGGCGCCGAGTCGACGAGCGCGACCCCCTGGTCGTCGACGATCACGATCCGGCCGCCCGTGTCTGTCGCGTACCGGCGCGCAAGCGCCTGCAGCGCCGGGAGGTCGGAGGTGGCGGCGTCGCCCTCGACCGTGCTCTCGGCGAGCGAGGCGGCGGTGGCGGCGTCGCGCTCCACCTTCGCCGAGAGCTTGGCGCGCTCCCCGCGAGCGTTGACGAACCCGAGCGGCACCTCGAGCATCGCCAGCACGACGATCGTGAGCGACAGGTAGCTGAGCAGGAGGCGGCGCGTCATGCGCGCAGCCGCAGCCCGATCCCCCGCACCGTCTCGATCAGGGTGGGGTCGCCGAGCTTCTTCCGCAGCGCAGCGACGTGGACGTCGACCGTCTTGGACGAGCCGTACCAGGTCGTCTCCCACACCTCGCGCAGGATCCGCTGGCGGTCGACGACGATCCCGGCCTCGGAGGCGAGCAGCGCGAGCAGGTCGAACTCCTTGGCGGTCAGCGGCAGCTCCCTCCCCTCGATCGTCGCACGGCGGGCCGGGACGTCCACCTCGAGCGGCCCGGCGACGATCGTCTCCCTGGCCTCCTGACGATGAGGGCTCCGGCGCGAGACGGCGCGGATGCGCGCGATCAGCTCGCGCAGCCCGTACGGCTTGACGACGTAGTCGTCGGCACCCAGCTCGAGCCCGACGACGCGGTCGATCTCCTCGCCCTTCGCCGTCACCATGATGATCGGCACGTCGGAGCGGGCGCGTAGCTCGCGGCAGACGGCGAAGCCGTCGAGGTCCGGCAGGCGCACGTCCAGGAGGACGAGGTCGACCGGCGGCGCGTCGAGAGCGTCCTGGCCGGTCGCGACGCGCGTCACCTCGAAGCCTTCGTCGCGCAGGCCCTCGACGAGCGGCTCGGCGATCGTGTCCTCGTCCTCGACGACCAGCAGGTGCATGCCCTGATCGTAGGTCGCACACGACCCCGACGGAGCCGCGCGGCGGGATTCCTGGCGAAGTCGTAACCAGCGCTTGTCTCACACCTTGCCGAAGCGGGCCTACCTTCGAGAGGCACATCCAACCGGAGGTCTCTCATGAACCGCTCTCGTGCTCTCATCGTCTCGCTCGCCGTCGCGGTCGCCGCGATCGCGGGAGTCTTCGCGCTCACGAGCACCGTCTCCCTCGGTAGTCAGGCGCATGCCTCGACCGACACGCAGGTGGCCGAGCGCTCGGCGCAGCTCGACCGCTACGAGGCGTCGCTGCGGAAGGCCCTCGCGCAGAAGCCTCCCAAGCTTCCGGCTGTTCCCCAGGCCGCCGCCACCTCGTCGGCGGCCGCGCAGTCCACCGCGCCTGCTCGTGTCGTGTACCACCGCCCGCCGCCCATCGTCGTCAGCAGCCGCTCCACCTCCGATCACGAGGATGCGTACGAGGACGAGCACGGCGACGAGCACGAGGATGAGGCGGCCGAGCTCGATGACTGACAGGAGCCATCGGACGTACGCCGTGGTGCTCGCCCTGCTCGTCTTCTTGCTCACGTGGGCTGCAGTGGCGGCGAAGCCGTGGGCGACCGCCAAGCCGGACCCACGCATCACCGCGCTGGCCCAGCGCGAGCAGCGTCTGCGGGCCGACGCGAAGCTCGTCGAGCAGGTCGTGGCGCAACGCATGGCCGCCTACCAGGTGGCGCTGAAGCAGCGCCGGGCCCAGATCGCGCAGGCGCAGGCCAGGTCGCTCCAGGCTGCCGTGCCGCCCGCTTCGACGGCATCCGTCCGGGTCGTCAACCTGCCGCCGCTGACGGTCACGAGGAGCTCCTGATGCTGCGCCGCTCGTTCCGCGCCATGGGCACCGACGTGGAGCTCCTGCTCGACGCGCCCGACAGCGAGCGCGCCCGACGCGCGCTCGACCGCGCCGAGGTGGAATTCGAGCGACTCGAGCAGGTGCTGTCGCGCTTCCGTCCCGACTCGGAGCTGTCGCGCCTCAACCGCGACGGTCGCAGCTCGGTTGCGAGCCCCGACCTCGTGCGCGTCGTCGAGCTTGCGCTCGCTGCCCGCGAGGTCAACGGGCGGCCGCTTCGACCCGACCGTCCACGACGCGCTCGTCGCGGCCGGCTACGACCGGACCTTCGACGAGGTGCCCGCCGAGGCACCCGCCGGGCGGTCACACGCTGCCGCCTGCGGCGGCGCCGTGCGCGTCGACGGCCTCGACGATCGAGCTCGAGCCGGGCACCCGGCTCGATCTCGGCGGCATCGGCAAGGGGTACGCGGTCGACCGGGTCGCCGAGTCGCTCGCCATCGCCGGCCCCTGCCTCGTCAACGCCGGCGGCGACATCGCGATCCGCGGCGGCTCGTGGCCGGTCGGCGTCGCCGAGGGGCTGACGCTCGAGCTCTCACACGGCGGCGTCGCCACGTCCGGCCGCGACCGGCGCCGCTGGGTGCGAGGCGGCCGGGAGGCGCACCACCTGATCGACCCCTCGACCGGCCGTCCGGCCGAGAGCGACCTCGTGCGCGTCACGGTCGTCGCCGACTCGGCCACCGAGGCGGAGGTGCTGGCGAAGGCCGCGTTCCTCGGCGCAGACGTCGACGTCGCTCGCGTGCTCGTCACCGCCGACGGCCGCACCGTGCTCGCAGGAGGGCTGGCATGAGGCACGACCCGACCTTCTGGCTGCTCGCCCGCGCCGGCGGCCTCACCGCATACGTGCTGCTGACCCTGTCGGTGCTCGCGGGCCTCGTGCTGAAGTCGCGGCCGTTCCGCTCGCTGAAGCCTGCGGCCGTCACCGATCTCCACCGCCTGCTCGCGCTCCTCGGCCTCGGCGCGCTCGCCGGCCACGCGGTCGCGCTCGTGCTGGACACGACCGTGCACGTGAGCGTCGCCGGGCTGTTCGTGCCCGGGCTCGTCCCGTACCGGCCCGTGTGGACGTCGCTCGGGATCCTCGCCGCGGAGCTGATGATCATCGTCTACGCCTCGTTCTCGCTGCGAAAGCGCATCGGGACGAAGAACTGGCGACGGCTGCACTGGGCCACGTACGCCATCTTCGGCGCCGCGACGGTGCACGGCATCGGCGCGGGCACCGACACGAGCGAGCCGTGGGTGCTCGGCCTCTACGTCGGCGCCGTCGCCGCCGTCGCGGCGGCGACCACGTGGCGCGTGCTCGTTCCCCCCACTCCGGCGCGGGCGCGCCGTCCTGTGAAACCGAGAGGAGAGCAGACAGCATGAGTACCTACCGGATCGAGATCGACCGCTCGCTGTGCAGCGGCTTCGGCACCTGCGTCGACACGTCGCCGCGGCATTTCGCGCTCGACGACACGAGTATCGCCGCCGTGCTCGTCACCGAGTCCGACGACGACGCCGTGCTCGACGCATCCGGCGCCTGCCCGATGGGGGCGATCTCGGTCTTCGACCCGGCCACCGGCGAGCAGCTCGCATGAGCGGGGTGCTCGTCGTCGGGGCAGGGCTCGCCGGGGCGCGCTGCGCAGAAGCGCTCCGCGCGGGCGGGTACGGCATGCCCGTGACCGTCGTCGGCTCCGAGCCCGTGGCGCCGTACGAGCGACCCGCCCTCAGCAAGGATCTGCTCGCTGGACGGCGCGAGGCACACGACCTGCTGTTGCGCGCCGCGGGGGCCTGGGACGACAGGGAGATCGACCTCCGGCTCGGCGAGCCGGTCGAGCGGATCGAGCTGCGAGGCCGCCGCGCACGCGTCGGCGACCATGAGCTCGCATGGGACGCGCTCGTCGTGGCGACGGGTGCGCGCGCCCGGATGCTGCCGGGTACCCCGCTCCGCGGCGTCCACGTGCTGCGCACCCTCGCGGACGCACTGGCGCTACGAGAGGCGATCGTGCCCGGGGCGCGGCTCGTCGTCGTCGGAGCGGGCTTCGTCGGCGCGGAGGTCGCCTCGACGGCACTCGGCCTCGGCGCGGACGTGACGATCGTCGAGGCCGAGCCGATCCCCCTCGCGCGCGTGGCGGGCGCCGAGGTCGGCCTGCACCTCGCCGACCGGTGGCGTGACGAGGGCGTGCGGCTGCATCTCGGCGCGCGGATCGATCGGTTCGAGCCGGGCCGCGTCGTGCTCGCGGCGGGAGACGTGCTCTCGTACGACGCGCTCCTCGTCGCGGTCGGGGCCGAGCCGGCATCGGAGCTCCTCGGAGGCAGTGGCACGATCGTGACGGACGCGTGCGGCCGCACCGAGCACCCGGGCGTGTACGCGTGCGGCGACGTCGCGGCCTTCTCCGGCCGGCGCGTCGAGCACTGGACGAGCGCGTCCGGCCAGGCAGCAGCTGTGGCCTCGGCAATCCTGGGTGCGCCCGAGCCGTACGAGGAGACGCCGTACTTCTGGTCGGATCAGTTCGGCCTCCGCCTGCAGATGGTCGGGACGGCGACCGGACGGTCACACGTCGAACTCGACGGCGATCCGTCCTCCTTCCGTGCGCGCTACCTGGGCCGGGCAGGCGAGACCCTGGGCGTCTTGCTCGCGAACCGTCCCGGCGAGGTTGCCGCCGCCCGGCGCGAGCTGGCGAGAGCGGCGTAGGCTGCCGGCATGCGCTCGTGGCACCGGATCCTGCTCGGCGGCCTGCTCGTCGCCGCGGTTGCTGCGGCCGGCATCGCGCTCAACTTCGCGCTGCTCGGGCTGACGCAGGAAGACAGCGACCCTGTCGGGAAGCTCAGCCCTCGTGCGGTCTTCGCCGGGAGCACCGGCACGACGACCTCACCGGCTGCGACGACGGACGACGACGACCGCACCACCACCGGCGACGGCGACTCGAGCGGTCACGGCGACGGCGACAAGCACGACGACGACTAGGAGCCGTAGGGGCCGGGCCATGCCCGGGCAGTGCGGTCGGTGATACCCGGCGTCAGTCCTGGAGCCAGAAGAAGCCGACCGCTCCTGGCCCGGCATGCGTGCCGACGACCGCGCCGAGGTTCTCGACGAGCTCGATCTCCGCCTGCGGACGAAGCTTCTGCACGAGGTCGGTGAGGACGTCGATCCACTGCGGTGCGTCGGCATGGGCGATGGCGATGCGCAGGCCGGGCCTGTCCTCGGTGGCGGCCGTGAATGCGCGAGCGAACTCCTCGAGCGCCCGCTGGCGGCCCCGCACCTTGCCGATCGGAACGATCACGCCGTCGGCGACCGACAGGATCGGCTTCACGTTGAGGAGGGTGCCGGCAAGCGCCTGGGCCCGGCCGATGCGGCCGCCCTTCTGCAGGTACTCGAGCGTGCCGACCGTGAAGACGACGCCGTTCTCGCGCTTGAAGCGCTCGATCAGCTGCTCGACCTCCTCGTCGGTCGTGCCGTGCGCGAGGCGACGCTGGATCGCGAGGGCGAGCATGGCGACGGCGAGCGAGGCGGTCTCGCTGTCGACGACCCGGATGCGGTCGCCGCCGATCTCCTCTGCTGCGAGCGAGGCGGACTGGAACGTGCCGGACAGCTTGGCAGACAGGTGGAGCGCGTAGATCCGCTCGTAGCCCGCGAGCTCCTCGAACGTGGAGAGGAAGTCCTGCGGCGTCGGCTGCGAGGTCGTGGGCAGCGCGGATGCGGCCTTGAGCCGCTCGTAGAAGTCGTGGGCGCCGATGTCGACGTGATCGCGGAAGCTCTCCTCGCCGAAGTGGACGTACAGCGGCACCACCCGCATGTTCGGGTACAGCTCGCGCGCCTCGGGGAAGTCGGAGGTCGAGTCGAGGACGATCGCCGTGTTCTCGGACGTGAGGTTCATGCGTGCTCCTGTGCGTCGCGGAACGCGGACCGTACCGCCTCGACCAGGTCGACGGTTGGACTGCCCTTCTCGACGAACGCGACGGCGCCGGCGGCCATCACCGCGGCGCGCTCGTCGTCGGTGGCCTCGGCGGTGAGGCAGATGACGGCCGCCTCGGGGCGGACCGCCCGGAGCGCTGCGGCCGTGGCGGCTCCGTCGAGTCCCGGGAGGCGGAAGTCCAGCAGCACGACGTCGGGCGCGAGGCCGGGGGCTGCGTCCACCCCGGCCTGCCCGTCGGGCACGGCTCCGACGACCTCGATCTCGTCGGACTGGCCGAGGAGCAGCTCGAGGGTCGAGCGGTAGACGTCGTTGTCCTCGACGAGCAGGACCTTGATGGGGCGCACGGCTACTCCGCCGAGAGCAGCAGCGGGTAGTGGGGCTGGCCGCCCTCGTGCACCTCGACCTCGACGCTCGGATGGCGCTGACCGATGCGGGCGAGGAGGCCGTCGAGGGCCGGCTCGTCGGCGCCGGTGAGGATCGTGAGGAGCTCGCGGTCCCCGAGGAGCAGGCGCTCGACGACCGCGTCGGCGACCTGCTCGAAGTCGTCGCCCGACGCGATCGCAGCGCCTTCGGCCAGCCCCAGCCATGCGCCCTTGCGCACTGCCACGCCGTCGAGCTCGACGTCCCTGGAGGCGACCGTCACCTCGCCCGTCGCCACCGCCTCCTGCGCCTCCTGCATGGCGCGGACGTTGTCCGCGCCGGAGCGCTCTGGGTCGTAGGCGACCATCGCTGCGAGCCCCGCCTGGACGGTGCGCGTCGGCACGACCAGCACAGGCTTGTCGGCGAGCCCGGCCGCCTGCTCGGCGGTGAGGATCACGTTCGCGTTGTTCGGCAGCACGATCACCTCCGTGGCTGGGGTGGCGTCGATCGCCGCCACGAGATCCGCGGTCGAGGGGTTCATCGTCTGGCCGCCCTCGATCACGCGAGTGGCCCGCATGCTCTCGAACAGGCGGCGGTTCCCCTCGCCGGGGGCGACGACGACGACGCCGGTCTCGAGGGTCATCAGCCGGTCGAGGGCCCCGACGAGCCTCTCCTCCCGCTCCGTGGTCTGCTGGTGCATGTCGGCGATCTCGATCCCCGCGAGCGTGCCCCCCGCACGCGTGCCGAGGCTGAGGGCCGCACCCGGATCGTCGGTGTGCACGTGCACCTTCAGCGCTGTCGGGTCGCCGACGACGAGCAAGGAGTCGCCGAGCTGCTCGAGCTCTTGCTCGAGCAGCTCGGCGTCGAGCGCCTCTCCCTCGACCACGAACACGGTGCAATAGCGAAACTGCGACAGCTCCTGGTGGACCGCGTCGAGCCCTGCGGCGTGGAACGTCTCCGCAGCGGCTTGCGGCAGCTCTTCGCCGGTGACGGCGGCGGTGAGACCGCGAATGATCTCGACGAGGCCGGCGCCGCCCGCGTCGACGACGCCTGCTTCCCTCAGCACGGGCAGCAGGTCGGGCGTTCGGCTCAGCACGTCCTCGCCGTGCGCGACGACGCGCGCGAGCAGCTCGCCCTTCGGCAGGATCCGCACGTCCGGCTGTTCCGCTTTCTCGGCCATCTCGCGGATGACGGTCAACATCGTGCCCTCGACCGGCCGGCGCACGGCGCGGTAGGCGGCATCGCTCGCGGAGCGGAACGCACGAGCGACGACCGGGCCGTCGATCTCGTCCTGCTCGCCGAGCACCTCGGCGAAGCCGCGCACGATCTGGCTGAAGATGACCCCCGAGTTGCCGCGCGCCCCCATCAGGGCTGCACGCGACAGCTCCTTGGCAACCGCTTCGTGCCCGTTCG
Source organism: uncultured Gaiellaceae bacterium (assembly GCA_963787085.1). Taxonomy (GTDB): domain Bacteria; phylum Actinomycetota; class Thermoleophilia; order Gaiellales; family Gaiellaceae; genus Gaiella. The sequence goes on from CAWBBO010000006.1 coordinate 536,440, forward strand.
CCGTCGACGCCTCGAGCGCCTCGACGATGGCGCGTGCGGTGAGGGTGAGGTTCGTGCCGGTGTCGCCGTCCGGCACGGGATAGACGTTGAGGTCGTCGATCCGCTGACGGTTCGCCTCGAGGTTCTGCAGCGCGGCCCGGGACAGCTCGCGTGCGCGATCGATGCTCACGGCGACCGCCTCACGTCCTCGATGCGCACCTCGACGGAGGAGACGTCGAGGCCGGTCTGGCGCTGCACCTCGTAGGCGACGCGCGTGCGGACGGTCGAGGCGACCTCGGCCAGGTTGAGGCCGTACTCGACGACGACGTGCAGGTCGATCTCGAGCCCTCGTCCGTCGCGGCGCCTGACCTCGATCCCGTCCGTCAGCCTGTCGCGGCCGGGCAGCCGGGGGAAGCGGCGACCCGCCATGCCGACGACGCCGTAGCTCTCCGCGACGACGTGCCCGACGATCTGGGCGACCGCCTCGGACGAGACGGAGATCCGCCCGAGGGGGGACTCGCGCGCGAGATGAGTGCCTCGGTCCACGCCGCGAGGTTAGACGACGCCGCTGCGGAACGGGTTGCGAAGAGTCTCCGGCACCCGTCAGGGCGAGGCATGGCCTCGCCCCTACGCCCGGCGGGAGCCCGCCAGCCGAGGACGCGATCAGATCGCTTTGGTGACTTTGCCGGCCTTGAGGCAGCGAGTGCACACGTAGGCACGCATGGCCTTGCCGCCGACCAGCATGCGCACGCGCTGCAGGTTCGGGTTGAAGCGGCGCTTGGTGGCGACCATGGAGTGGCTCCGGTTGTTGCCGAAGCCGGGCTTCTTCCCGCAGATGACGCAAACCTTGGACATGCGGCGGCCAATGGTAGCGAAACCGGGAAGGAGGGGCTCACAGAGCCGGTAGGACCGGGCTGCGGGCAACTACCTCGCGGCGGCGGCGCGCAGGTTCGCGAACACGTCGGCCATCTCGAGCGCGGTGCGGACGGCCTCGGCGCCCTTGCCGATGCGGCTGTCGGCCTGGTGGGCGCGGTCGAGCGTGAGGACGCCGAAGGCGACCGGCACACCCGTCTCGATCGCGGCGAGCTGGAGCCCACTCGCGGCCTCGCTCGAGACATAGTCGAAGTGCGGGGTGTCGCCGCGGATGATGCAGCCGAGCGCGACGACGCAGGCGAAGCGGCGGGTCTTGGCGAGCGCCATCGCGGCCAGCGGCAGCTCGAAGGCACCCGGAACGGGCATCACCGTGACGGCGTCGCGCGCGACCCCGCACGCCTCGAGCTCGCCCAGCGCGCTCTCGAGCATCCTGGTGGTGATGTCGCCGTTGAAGCGCGCCACGACGACGCCGACGGCACGCCGGTCGCCGAAGGGCTGGCCGTCGAGGACGGCGTACCCGGGCGGGACGGTGAGCTCACCCGAGGCGTGCTCCATCGTGGCCGACACGTGGTCGGAGAGCACCGGCGACGCCGTCTCGGAGGCGGGGGTGTCTGCCTCGTCGTCGAGGGCCGGCGGATCCGGCGGGGCGTCGTCCTCGCCGACCGAGGGCCAGCCGTCGAGCACGTTCTCGCTGGACGACTCGAGCACGTCGTCGTCGAGGGGCGGGCTGTCGGCGATCTCGAAGCGCGAGAGATCGTCGTCCCGGCCCGGCGTGTCGTAGCGGTCGCTCATGCTTCGGCCCCTTTCCAGTGCTCCGGCTCGAAGCGCACACGCTGGTGGTGCATCTTCTCCCCGATCATGTGCCCGAGCTTCTCACGCTTCGTCTCGAGATACTGGCGGTTCTCCGTGTTCGGGACGATCTCGATCGGCTCCTGGGAGACGACGGTCAGCCCGTACCCGCTGATGCCCTCGATCTTCTTGGGGTTGTTCGTGAGCACTCGGATCGTGGTGAGGCCGAGATCCGCGAGGATCTGCGAGCCGATCCCGTACTCCCGAGCATCGGCGACGAAGCCGAGCTCGAGGTTCGCCTCGACCGTGTCCAGCCCGCGTTCCTGCAGCTCGTAGGCCCGCAGCTTGTTGACGAGCCCGATGCCGCGGCCCTCCTGGCGCAGGTAGAGGATGACGCCCCGCCCTTCGCGCTCGACGCGCCTCATCGCCCTCTCGAGCTGCTCGCCGCAGTCACAGCGGAATGAGTGGAACGTGTCGCCCGTGAGGCATTCCGAGTGGACGCGCACGAGGACGTCCTCCGCCCCGTTCACGTCGCCCTTGACGAGGGCGACGTGCGCCTTGTCGGTCGTGAGCTCGCGGTAGGCGACCACCTGGAACTCCCCGTAGTCGGTCGGCAGCCGGACCGAGACGACGCGCTCCACGAGCTTCTCGTGCTTGCGGCGGTACTCGATCAGGTCGGCGACCGTGACCATCTTCAGGTTGTGCCGCCCGCAGTAGCCGACCAGGTCTGGGACGCGCGCCATCGTGCCGTCGTCGTTCATGATCTCGCAGACGACGCCGGCGGCGGCGAGCCCGGCGAGACGCGCGAGGTCGACGGCAGCCTCGGTCTGTCCCGAGCGCTGCAGCACGCCGCCCGGCCGCGCCTGCAGCGGGAAGACGTGGCCCGGCTGGACGAGATCGTGGGCGGTCGAGGTCGGGTCGATCGCGACCTGGATCGTGTGTGCCCGGTCCTGCGCCGAGATGCCGGTCGACACGCCTTCGCGGGCCTCGATGGAGACGGTGAACGCCGTGCCGAAAGGCGTCTCGTTCTGGTCCGTCATCTGCCGCAGGCCGAGCTCGGCGCAGCGGTCGGGCGTCAGGCAGAGGCAGATCAGGCCACGGCCGTGGGTGGCCATGAAGTTGACGGCCTCCGGGGTCACGAACTGCGCCGCGATCGTGAGGTCACCCTCGTTCTCCCGGTCCTCGTCGTCCACGACGACCACGAACCGTCCTGCCCGGATCTCCTCGAGCGCTTCCTCGATGGTCGCGAAAGGCGTCGTCTCGGGCATCGCCGTCACGCCCGGGATGGTAGCCCGGTGGCGGTCACCGGCGGGAGACGAGCCGCTCGACGTACTTGGCGAGGACGTCGACCTCGACGTTGACGGCCCTCCCCGGGACGAGGTCGGCGAGCGTCGTCTCGGAGAGCGTGTGCGGGATCAGCGCGAGGCCGAAGCTGTCGGCGTGCAGCTCCGCCACGGTGAGCGAGACGCCCTCGACTGCAATCGACCCCTTCTCGACGCAGTACCGCAGGATCTCGTCGGGCGCCTCGACGATGACCCGCAGTCCTTCGCCTTCGGCCTCGACCGACTGCACCCGGCCGACACCGTCGACGTGCCCCTGGACGACGTGTCCGCCCATGGCGTCTCCGGCCCGCAGGGCCGGCTCGATGTTGACGGCCGAGCCGGCCGCGAGGCTGCCGAGCGTCGAGCGCCGCAGCGTCTCGGGCACCGCGTGGAAGACGAGGCGCGCTCCGTCGACGGACTCGGCGGTGAGGCAGACGCCGTTGACGGAGACCGAGCCGCCGACCTCGACGCCGGCGGCGGTGGCGGGGGCGTCGATCTCGAGGCGCACACCCTCGTCGTCGCCGGAGAGGGAGGCGACACGGCCGAGCTCCCGCACGATGCCCGTGAACACACGCCAAGGCTACCGCGGCTACGAGGGCTCGTTGAGGTAGGCCTCGAGCAGGACGTCTGCGCCCACGGGACGCGCGGTGAGCCGGGTCAACGAGTGCGGGGCGGCGAGATCGCGGAGCACGTGCGGCCCGGCTCCGGAGAGCGTCGGGGCGAGGAAGAGCAGGAGCTTGTCGACGAGCGCTCCTTCGAGGAAGGAGGTCGCGAGCGTCGGGCCGCCCTCGAGCAGGAGCGACTGCACGCCCTCGGCGGCGAGTGCCGCCAGCTCGTCGTCCAGCGCCCCGCTGCGCAGCTCGAGCTCGGAGCCGGCGGGCAGAGGGCCGCGGCCGAATGCGAGGCGCCGCGGCTGGCGGGTGACCGTGACGCCGCGCGCGTCCAGGCGAGGGGCGTCTGCCCTGACCGTTCCCATGCCCACGGCGACGGCGTCGACGCGCGCGCGCAACTCGTGCACGAGCGTTCGCGAGGCCTCGCCCGTCACCCAGCGTGCACCCGGGACGGTGACGCGGCCGTCGAGCGTCGCGGCGACCTTCAGGGTGACGAACGGCCGGCGGCGCGCCACCCATGTGCGCCAGGCCTCGTTCTGGGCCCTGGCCTCGAAGCGGTCGTCGAGCTCGACGGCGACGCCGGCCGCCCGCAGCCGCTCGAGCCCTCCGCCCGCGTCGGGGTTCGGGTCGAGACATCCGGCCACGACCCGCGCCACGCCGGCTGCGAGGACGGCGTCGACGCACGGCGGTGTGCGCCCGTGATGGGTGCAGGGCTCCATCGTCACGTACAACGTGGCTCCGCGCGCCCGTTCGCCGGCGGCTGCGATCGCGACGACCTCGCCGTGGCGGCCGCCGTGCGGCTCGGTCACTCCTTCCCCCACGACCTCGCCGTCATGCTCGACGACGGCCCCGATCGTCGGATTCGGATAGGCGACGCCGAGGGAGCCGGCGGCGAGCTCGAGCGCCCGCTCGAGGCTCACGCGAGCGTCGCCGCGATGCGCCCGTAGGCCGCCGCGGGGTCGGGATCGGCGAACACGGCGTTGCCCGCCACGATGAGACGGGCACCGGCATCGCGCACGGAGCGCGCGTTGCCCTCGCCGACGCCTCCGTCGACCTGGATCGGGACGTCGACGAGGCCGGCGAGCCGGGCGATGCGCCCGAGCGCCTCCGGCATGAACGCCTGGCCCGAGTACCCGGGCTCGATGCTCATGCAGAGGACGATCTCGGCGCCCGCCTCGCGTGCGAACGACGCCGCCGCCTCGGGCTCGGTGGACGGGTTGAACGAGACGCCGACGGCAAGTGCGAGCGAGCGAGCGAGCGCAGCGACGCCGTCCGGATCGTCGGTCGCCTCGACGTGGAAGGTGACGGAGTCTCCCCCCGACCGCGCGATCTCCTCGAAGTGGTGGGCGGGATTCGTCACCATCAGGTGGCAGTCGAGCACGCCGCCGGCCGCGTGGATCATCGGCGCGATCGAGCGCAGCACGACCGGCCCGATCGTGACGGGCGGGACGAAATGGCCGTCGCCCACGTCGAAGTGGAAGATCCGGCACCCGGCGCCGAGGAGCGCGTCGATCTGGTCGCCGAGCCGCGTGAAATCTGCCGCGTAGAGCGACGGCTCCACCTCGGCGTCGCCTCGGATCCAGTCGCCCCACGCCATGCGCCCGATCTTACGCTCGGCTCGGAGCCACGAGCTCCCCTGCCGCGCACGCCTGCCGTCAGGGCAGGCGCAGCCGGGCGACGAAGAACCCGGCCGTGCCGTGGACGTGCGGCAGCGTCTGGAGGAATTCCGGGCGGGCAGGGTGGCGGAAGCGGGGCCAGTCGTCGCCCAGGGCGTCGGGCTCGAGCCCCGACTCGTCGACGACGTGCTCGGCCTCGTCCGCGTTGACCGTGCACACCGAGTAGATGATCGTGCCGCCCGGGCGCACGCGCGAGGCGGCGGCCAGGAGCAGCTGCAGCTGCAGCTCGGGCAGCGGCTGCGAGCGCCAGCGCAGGTCGGGACGGGCCGCCAGCACGCCGAGCCCCGAGCACGGCGCGTCGACGAGCGCGCGGTCGAAGCCGGTCAGCTCCGCGGGCAGGTCGCGCCCGTCCGCATGGACGACCGTCACGCCCGCGGCGCCGAGCCGCAGCACGTTCTCCTGCAGCTCGCGGGCTCGGGCCTCGTTCACCTCGACGGCGACGACTGCGCCGGCGAGCATCGTCGCCTTGCCGCCGGGAGCCGCGCACAGGTCGAGCACGCGCTCGCCGGCACCGGCGCCGACGCAGAGCCCCGCGAGCTGCGAGCCGCGGCTCTGCGGCCAGACGCGGCCCTCCGCGAGCGCGGCCTCGTCGACGCGCTCGACATGCCAGGCGCCGGGCACATCCGCGTCGGGCGTGCCGTCGATCTCGCCCCGGACGAGTCGCACCACGGTCTCCGGCGGCTCGTTCTGAGCGCGCATCAGTGCGCGTGCCCCGTCGGCGCCGAGGTCGCGCCACCACGTGTCCGCCACCCAGTCCGGGTACGAATGGCGGAGGGCCGCCTCGGCGGGGGTCGCCTCCGGCAGGCTCTCGACGAGCTCTCGTGCCCCATCTGCGAGGCGCCGCAGCACCGCGTTCGTGAAGGGCACGGCCCGCTCGAGCCCGGCCCGGCGAACGAGCTCGACGGACTCGTTCACCGCGGCGTACCGCGGCACGCCGTCGAGGAAGGCGAGCTGGTAGGTGCCCAGTCGCAGCGCCGCCCGCACCGGTGCGTCGAGACGCCGCACCGGGCGTCGCCCGAGCGCCTCGATCGCGTGGTCGAGGGTCCGCGCCCTCTGCACGGCGCCGTAGGCGAGGCGCCGGGCGAGGGCCGCGTCCCGCGCGTCGAGCCGCTCTGCGGCGGCACGCAGGGCGCGGTCGGCGTAGGCCTCGTCCTCGAAGACGCGGCGCAGCACCTCGAAGGCCGCGAGTCGGGCCGGCGAGATCACCGCAGTCCGCGAAGCCATGCGCCTGCGTCCATCCGGCGCCCACCGTCCGGCTGCACCTCGAGCGGCTCGAAGGCGCCGTCCTCGCCGACCCGCGCACGCCAGACGGTGACAGGGCGGCCGTGCAGCTCGGCGCGGGCACCGATGTGCGGGGAGAGGGCGCGCACGCGGCGCACGAGCTCGTCGGCCGGCAGGGTGAGGTCGAGCACCCTGTCCGCCGCCTCGATCTTGCCGGCGTACGTGACACCGCTCTCGTCCTGCGGGGTGAACACCGGCGCCGGGCCGTCGAGCACGGCGCCGAGCAGGCGCGCCGCCGACCTCGGCTGCACGGTGAAAGACGGTGCCGGCATCGTCGCCCGCCCCGACCGGGAACGCCTCCTGCGCCGCGATGGGGCCTGCGTCGAGCTCCTTCACCGTCTCGTGGATGGTGACGCCCGTCTCGCGGTCGCCGGCGAGAAGGGCGCGCTCGACCGGAGCGGCGCCGCGCCAGCGGGGAAGGAGCGACGGGTGCACGTTCAGCCACACCCGCTCGCGCAGCAGCTCGTCGGGGATCAGCAGCCCGTACGCGCACACGACGACGGTGGGCGCCTCGAAGGTCGAGGCCTGCGTCGGGCCGCTCCGGCTGCACGACGCGGATGCCGAGCTGCTCTGCCACGACCTTGGCCGGGGGCGGCGCGAGCGCCCGGCCCCGTCCCTTCGGCGCGTCGGGCCGTGTCAGCAGGCAGGTGACGTCGTGACGGGCGGCGAGCCGCTCGAGCACGTCCGCCCCGAACGGCGCCGTCGCCGCGACGGCGATCTGCGCCATGGGCACTAACCCCGGGAGAGGAGCAGCCTGGGCCGCAGCCTCGCGAGCGCCTCGCGCCGCGACTCCGCGTCGGTGAGGTCGATGATCAGCCTCCCGTCGAGATGGTCGAGCTCGTGCTGGACCACGCGCGCGGGAAGGCCCGTGAGCTCGAGCCGGAGCGGCCGCCCGGCCACGTCCTTGCCCTCGATCGTGACCTCGGTCGGGCGCTCCACGGGCACGCGCACCGGGCCGAGCGAAAGACAGCCCTCCTCGGCGGTCTCGAGCTCGTCTCCCGCCGTCGCGAGCGACGGGTTCACGATCACCCTGTCCTCGCCGTCGTCGTGAAGACGAAGAGCCGCCGCAGGATCCCGATCTGCGTGGCAGCGAGCCCGATGCCGTCTGCGTCGTGCATGAGGTCGACCATCCGCTCGGCGAGCCGGGCCAGCTCCTCGTCGAATGCAGCGACCTCGTTGGCGCGCATGCGCAGGACGGCGTCGCCGTACTGGCGCACCTGCGAGAGCGCCACCTGCCGGCGGAGCGCATGCTCGTGCTCCTCGGCGAGCGCCGCTTCGTCGAGCTCGTCCTCGGGCTCGTCGTCGTGGTCGTGATCGTGGTCGTGGGAGTGATCGTGGTGCGCCATCGCCCGCGAGTGTAGCCCGGGCCGGGCACGGCCCGGCCCCTACAGCGACTGGGGATCGACGTCGACGACCGCGCTGAGCCCGTCGCGCCGCATCCCCTGGCCCGCCGACGCGAGCAGCTCCGCCGCCCGGCGCGCAAGCCGGCGCGGCTCGTCGGTCTTCGCGACGAGCTGCGCGCGGTGGCGGCCACGGAGTCGCAGGAGCGGCGCCGGTCCGAGCAGGTCGTGCCCGGCGTCCTCGAGACCCGCTCGCACCTCGCGCGAGCAGTCGCCGCGGCGCGCCGGCGTCGCGGCCGGAGGCGACGATCGAGACGAGGTGGCGAACGGGCGGGTAGCCGAGCGCGCGCCGGCGCTCGAGCTCCTCGGCGAGGAAGCCGTGCCACGTCGTGGCGCTGCGCGAACTGCAGCGGCGTCGCCTCGGGCTGGAAGGTCTGCACGAGCACGAGCCCCGGGGCGTCGCGGCCCGAGCGCCCCGCGAGCTGCGTGACGAGCTGGAAGGTGCGCTCCTCGGCCCGGAAGTCGGGCAGCGAGAGGCCCGTGTCGGCGTCGACGACCGCGGCCAGGTCGACCCCCGCGAAGTGATGCCCCTTCGCGACCATCTGCGTGCCGATCAGCACCGCCCGGTCGGCCGCCCGGAAGCGCTCGATCGTCTCGCGCAGCGCCCCCGCCTGAGCGGCCGTGTCGGCGTCGAGCCGGATGCGCTCGAGCTCCGGCAGCTGGCGGCGCAGCTCCGTCTCGAGCCGCTGCGTGCCGGCGCCGATCTGCGCGAGCTCGACCGACCCGCAGGCCGGGCACGCGAGCGGCACCGGCTCGCGGTGACCGCAGTGGTGGCAGTGGAGACGGCCGTCGGCGTGCAGCGTGAGCGCGACGTCGCACAGCGGGCAGCGCCGGGACGCACCGCACGCCGCGGCAGTGGATCGCCGGCGCGACGCCGCGCCGGTTGAGCAGGAGGATCGCCTTGCCCCCTCGCTCGGCGATCCGCCCGAGCTCGCGGAGCAGCGGCGCGGAGAGCGGGTAGCCGGCCTCGCGGCGCAGGTCGACGAGCCGCACGCGCGGCATCGGCGCGCCGATCCGGACCGAGAGCGCGAGGCGCTCGAGCTCGGCCCAGCTCTCGGGCCGCGGCGTGGCGCTGCCGTAGACGGCGACGGCGCCCTCGAGCGCCGCGCGCTTGGCGGCGACGCGTGCGCGCGTCGTAGCGCGGGTCGGACTCCTGCTTGTAGGCGGCGTCGTGCTCCTCGTCGACGACGATCAGCCCGACGCCGCCGCATCGGCGCGAAGACCGCCGAGCGGGCGCCGACGACGATCCGCGCCTCGCCGCGGGCGATCCGGTCGCGCTCGTCGCGCCGCTCGGCGTCGCCGAGCGACGAGTGCAGGATCGCGACCGACGTCGCCGAAGCGCTGGCGGAAGCGGCCGACCGTCTGCGGCGCGAGCGCGATCTCGGGGACGAGCACGATCGTGCCGAGCCCGCGCTCGAGCGCCGCCGCGCACGCCTGGAGGTACACCTCGGTCTTGCCGCTGCCGGTCGGCCCGTCGAGCAGGAGTGCTCGCCGATCCCCTCGTCGAGCGCCGCGACGATCCGGTCGACGGCCGTCGCGCTGCTCGGCGGTCAGCGTCTCGGGCTCGGCCTCGCCCGCCGAGCGGACTCCCGCTCGGCGGGCGACGGACGCTCGCCGCGCGGCCTCGCGCCGCAGCGGCGCGACGAGCTCGAGCGCCCGTGCCGGCGTCGAGCCGTAGTAGTCGGCGATCCAGAGCGCGAGGTCGACGAGCGGCGCCGGGATCTCGTCCAGGACCTTGCCGACCGAGCGCCGGCGAGATGCCCGCCGGAGCGTCGACGCCGACGTCCGTCGACGACGCCGCGGGTGCGAGCGCGGCCGAGCCGGACCGCGACGACGGCACCCTTGCCGACGCCGTCCGGCACCTCGTAGGTGAACGGGCGCGCGAGCGACCGGGTCGAGACGAGCGGGTAGACGGACGCGAGCGGCACGCTGCGAGCGTAGAGGTTCTGGCGCGAACATCGCCCTTCCGGTGTCGCACGACCCGCCCGTCGCGTGTAAGGTTCTCCTTACATGGACTGCTCCGATGATCGCGCTCAGAGACGTGGCGCGAAGCGCTTCGGCGCCGTCGACGCCGTCGACGGCGCGTCGCTCTGCGTCGAGCGCGGCGAGGTCGTGGCGCTGCTCGGCCCGTCCGGCTGCGGCAAGACGACGCTGCTGCGCCTGATCGCGGGCTTCGAGCGCCCCGACGACGGCGACGATCGAGATCGCACGGCGCGCCGGTCGCCGGAGCAGGTGCCTGGGTGCCGCCCGAGCGCCGCCGCGTCGGCATGGTGTTCCAGGACTACGCCCTCTTCCCGCACCTGACCGTGACCGAGAACGTCGGCTTCGGGCTGCCGCGCGAGCGACCGCGCGGCGCGCGTGCCGATGCTGCTCGCGCCTCGTCGGGCTCTGCGGCCTCGGCGAGCGCTACCCGCACGAGCTCTCGGGCGGGCAGCAGCAGCGGGTCGCGCTCGCGCGCGCGCTCGCGCCCGCCCCGGAGGTCGTGCTGCTCGACGAGCCGTGGTCGAACGTCGACCCGCAGCTCCGCGGCGCCGCTGCGCGACGAGGTGGCCGCCATCCTGCGTCCGCTCGGCGTCACGGTCGTGCTCGTCACCCACGACCGCGAGGAGGCGTTCTCGCTCGCCGACCGCATCGCGCTCATGCGCGACGGCACGATCGTGCAGGAGGGCACGCCCGAGGAGCTCTACCAGCGCCCGCAGTCGCCGGTGGGCCGCGGAGTTCGTCGGCGCGGCCAACTTCGTGCCGGGCACGGTCTCGAACGGTCACGTGCTCACGCCGCTCGGGTCGTTCCCGCGCCAACGGCGCCGCCGGCGCGTCGGCAGTGGAGGTGCTCGTGCGGCCGGAGCTGCTCGAGCTCGCTCCCGACCCCGCCGGCGCGGCCGAGGTCGTCGCCCGCGAGTTCCGCGGGCACGACGTCTTCTACCGCGTCCTCCTCGACGGCGTCGAGCTCGTCTCGCAGCGACCGTCGAACGAGGTCGTCCCGCTGGGCGCCCGGGTCGTCGATCCACGTCCACGGCGGTCGGGTACCCGTCTTCCACTGAGCCTCGTTTGTAAGGTTCGCCTTACAATCGATGTCACATGGCTACGCCTTACATGGAGGTTCGGGATGCGGTCGATCGGCAGGTCTGCTGGTGCTCGTCGCGACGCTCGTGCTCGCCGGCTGCGGCGGCGGACGACTCGCAGAGCGGCACGCTCACGGTCTACTCCGGCCGCGAGGAGGAGCTCGTCCAGCCCCTCTTCGACCGGTTCGAGGAGGAGACCGGCATCGACGTCGAGGTGCGCTACGGCGACAGCGCGGAGCTCGCCGCCACGATCGCCGAGGAAGGGCGACAACTCCCCCGCCGACGTGTTCTTCGCCCAGGATCCCGGCTCGCTCGGAGCCGTCGACGACGCAGCTCGCGCAGCTGCCGCAGGAGACGCTCGACCGTGTCGGCGCGCGCTTCCGCGACGCCGGCGGCCGCTGGGTCGGGCACATCCGGCCGCACGCGCGTGCTCGCCTACAACACCGACGCGTTGACGGAGGGCCAGGTGCCCGACTCGGTCTTCGACCTCACCGACCCGGCGTGGAAGGGCAAGGTCGGGATCGCCCCGACGAACGCGTCGTTCCAGGCGTTCGTGACCGCGATGCGGCTCTCCGCCGGCGACGAGAAGACGCAGCAGTGGCTGGTCGACCTGAAGGCAGAACGACGCCGAAGACGTACGAGAAGAACACGCCGATCGTCGAGGCCGTCGCGACCGGCGAGATCGAGCTCGGGCTCGTCAACCACTACTACCTCTACCTGGTCAAGGAGGAGCAGCCGGACGCGCCGGTCGCGAACCACTTCCTCGCGCAGGGCGACCCCGGCGCGCTCGTCAGCGTCGCGGGCGCCGGCGTGCTCGCGAGCTCCGAGCGAACGGCGACGAGGCCGAGCAGTTCGTCGACTTCCTCCTCTCCGACGAGGGCCAGCGGTTCTACGCGGAGGAGGCCGAGGAGGCGGAGTACCCGCTCGTCGCCGGCATCGCCGCCAAGGACGGCCTGCCGCCGCTCGACACGCTCGCGGGGCCGGACGTCGACCTGAGCACGTTCGGCGCCGAGCTCGAGGCCACGCTCGAGCTGCTGCGCGAGACCGGCTACCTGTCGTGAGCCGCGGAGCGGGAGGCAGGCGCCCCCCGCTCCTGCTCGTCCTCGCGGCGGGCATCGTCGTCTGCCTGCTGCTGCTGCCGCTCGCCTACCTGGTGATCCGGGTCGCGAGCGGCGGCGGGCGCGCGCTCGACCTGCTGCTGGGACCGGGACACGCTGCGGCTCGTCGTCCGACACGGTCCTGCTCGTCGTCGGGGTGGTCGCGGCGACGCTCGCTCGTCGCGCGTCCCGCTCGCCTGGCTCGTCGTCCGCACCGACCTGCCGGGCCGCCGCGCGTGGGGCGTCGCCGCCGCGCTGCCGCTCGTGATCCCGAGCTACGTCGCCGCGCTCTGCCTGCTCGGCTTCTTCGGCGAGAAGGGCCTGCTGCAGCAGGCCCTCGGCGTCGAGCGGCTGCCCGACCCGACGGGCTACTGGGGCGCTCTGCGTCGCGCTCACGCTGTCCACGTACCCGTACGTGTTCCTGCTCACGCCGGCGGCGCTGCGGGAGCTCGACCCCGCGCTCGAGGAGGCCGCCCGCAGCCTCGGCGCCTCGCGCGCACGCGTGCTCTTCCGGGTCACGCTGCCGTCGGTCCGCCCGGCCGTCTCGCTCGGCGCGCTGCTCGTCGCGCTCTACACGCTCTCGGACTTCGGCGTCGTCTCGCTGATGCGGTACGACGCGCTCACACGTGCGATCTACCTCCAGTACCGGAGCGCTCTTCGACCGGACGCCGGCGGCGGTGCTCGCGCTCGTGCTCGTCGGCCTCACCGCCGTCGCCCTGACGGTCGAGGCGCGTATCCGCGCCCGCGGCGGCTCCACCGGACGACGCCCGGGAGCTGCGCGCAACCTGCGACCCGTGCCGCTCGGCCGCTGGCGCTGGCCCGCGCTCGCCTGGTGCACCGTCGTCGTCGGCCTGTTCCTCGCGCTGCCCGCCTGCGTGCTCGGGTACTGGCTCGAGCGGGCGATCGTGCGCGACAGGGCGCTCGACCTTCCCTGGAGCGAGGCGCTCTCGTCACTCGGGGCGTCGAGCCTCGCCGCCGTCGTGCGCCGTCGCGGCGGCGCTGCCCGTCGCCCTGCTCGCGCTCCGCTACCCGTCGCGCGGCTCGCGGCTCGCTCGAGCGGCTCTCCTTCGCCGGCAACGCCCTCCCCGGGCATCGTGATCGCGCTCTCGCTCGTCTTCTTCGCGGCACGCTACGCGTCCCCCGTCTACCAGACGCTCGCGCTGCTCGTCTTCGCCTACGTCGTCCGCTTCTTCCCGCAGGCGCTCTCGGGCGTCGAGTCGGCGCTCGAGCAGGTGAACCCACGCGTCGAGGAGGCGGCACGCGGGCTCGGCCGCGGGCCGCTGTCGACGCTCGCGACGCGTGACGGCGCCGCTCGCCCGCTCCGGCATGCTCGCCGGCGCCGCGCTCGTCTTCCTCTCGGCGATGAAGGAGCTGCCGGCGACGCTGCTGCTGCGGCCGATCGGCTTCGAGACGCTCGCCACCGAGATCTGGACGGCTGACGCAGGTCGGCGCCTACTCGCGCGCCGCCGTGCCCGCGCTCGTGCTGATCGCGGTGTCCACGCCCGTGCTGTATCTCGTCTCGGCCGACCGCAGGTCCCAGCGAGGCGGCGTCGACTAGCATGGGCGCCATGGCACACGGGCACGGCCATTCGATCGACGAGTACCTCGAGGTCATCTACTTCCTCGCCTTCCCGATCGGCGAGTACCGGCCCGCCGGCGAGCAGCGCGATCGCGTCGCGCGTGGCGGAGATGCTCGGCGTCTCGCGCGCGTCGGCCGGCGAGATGCTGAAGCGGCTCGAGGCGGACGGGCTCGTCGAGCGCGGCGAGCAGAAGGAGGCGATCCTCACCCCCACCGGGATCGAGCGGGCCGAGCGCGTCGTGCGCAAGCACCGGCATCATCGAGCGCTTCCTCACCGACTTCATGGGCTACACGGCGTCCGAGTCGCACGTGCAGGCCGACGAGATGGGCGACACGTTCACCGAGGACATGATCGAGCGGATCAACGAGCGGCTCGGGTTCCCCGACCGTTGCCCGCACGGCTGGCCGATCGAGACCGAGGTCGAGCAGGCCGAGAACGCCGGGCTCGTCTCGCTCGCCGAGCTCCAGCCCGGGCTGAGCGGCGAGATCGTCCGGCTCGCCGAGCACGACGGCGACCTGCTGCACTGGTTCTACGACGAGGGCTTCGTGCCCGGGTCGCAGGTCGAGGTGCGGGAGGTGCAGCCCGCTGCCGGCTCGGTCAAGGTCGTTCTCTCGGGCGCCGAGCGCGGGATCGCGCAGAAGGCGGCCGAGGGCCTGTACGTGCGGCCGGCGGCCTAGCCGGCGCGCCGCACGACGAGCGCGGCGCGGCGGAGCGAGACCGCGCCGTTTGCGTCCTCGACGCGCAGCACGACGGGAAAGCGACCGGCTCGACGCGGTCTCCCGTACAGCCGGCCGTCGGGGGCGAGGCGCAGGCCGGCCGGGGGACTGCCCCACACAACGGCCCACGCGTAGGGGCCCGTGCCCCCGCGGGCGACGAGGCGGATCTCGTAGCTCCGGCCGGTGAGCGCGGGCCGGAGGCCGGCCTCGGGCAGCATGATCGCAGGCGCCTCGCTGCGCCGCGCGAGGGCCGTGTGCAGCAACGTCGCCAGGGCGACGCCCCCGGCGCGGGTGAGGTGGAGACCGTCGTTCTGGAACCAGTCGGGGTGGCTGCGCGAGTAGCGGTTCCAGTCGACGATCGTCAACTCCGGGTGGGTGGCCGCAGCCGCCCACAGCTCGGCGTTCATCGGCACGTACGGCCGCCGGGCGGCCCTCAGCGTGGCCCAGAGGATGCGCGTCACGCCGGCATCGAGCAGCGCGTCGACGGACTCCTCCACGCTCGAGGCGAACGTCCGCTCGAAGTCGTTGTGCCCGACGACGACGACGACCGTCGGCCCGAGGTGCGGGCCGAGCTCCGCCACGAGATCGACGAGCGTCGGCGCCCGCGTGCCGTCGAAGGGACAGCTCTCACCCGTCAGGCGCCGACAGACCGAGACCTGCATGTCGAGGTCGATGCCCTGCTGCAGGATTGCGAGCGCGTTCTGGTTCCAGAGCATCCCGGTGGCCACCGAGTCGCCGATCAGGGTCACCCGCGGCGCGGTGCCGGCGCCGGCGGACGGTGCCAGGGAGAGAGCGGCGGCGAGAGCCACGATCGCGAGGGCCGCTGTCAGCGCTCGTCGCACGTCCTCCCATGGTGCCGGAAGTGCCCTACAGGCGGGGCAATCCATCGCACCCGCGGACGCCCTGCCTCCCCGATGGTCGGGGAGACAGGGCGTCTGGCGTGCGAGGAGGATCTCAGTCGCGGTGAGCGGGTCTCAGAAGGTCGGGCCTCCGAAGCCGGCCGGTGCCATCGCGGGGCCGCCGCCGAACCCGTGCCGGTGCCGGCGCCCACACCACCACCCGAACCGGGCTCGACGTCTACGCCCGCCTCGACCCCAACCCCTACCCGAAAGGCATCAACGTCACCGATCGACAACTCGCCGCCGTGCTGGTGCCCGAATGGCCGGCCGAAGCCCTCGGGGCGCGTTCCGTTGACGAGATCGGTGACCCGCTGCTTCAGGTCCTCCTTCATCGCCGTCGCGTGCTCCTCGGTGAGCCGGCCCTCGGTCACAGCGGCGTCGATCTTCTTCGTCGCGGCGGCGACGAGCGCGGCGACGAGCCCGTCCACCGACTTGCCCTTGGCTGTGGCGACGTCGGCGAGCGACTGCCCGTCCGCGAGCTCGGTGCGAAGCGCCTCCTCGGTGATGCCGAGGTAGTCGGCGGCGCCGTCGAGCCCGCCAGGGCCCCCCTGGTGACCGAACCCTTCGTGGTGACCGCGGAAGCCGGCGCCCGGGCCTGCGAAGAGGGGCAGCTCGCCCGACTCGATCCTCGCCTTGAGCGCCTCGCCTTGCTCCTTCGTCAGCTGCCCGGCGGCGACGGCCGCGTCGACGCGGTCCTTCATCGCCTTCTCGAGCGCGCTCGCGAGCGCGCTCGGCGTGACGCCGAGCTCGTCGGCCGCATCGGCGACGATCTTCTGACTCTCTGCCTTCGGATCTCCGAGCTGCGCTGCCGCCAGGGCCGCACCGCTGCCCGCGACTGCGAGCACGGCTGCAGCCCCGACGACGATCGTGCGTGTCCTTGGTCGTCTCATGCTCGCGCACTCCTCTCGCCGGGGAAAACCACCCCCATCGAAGCACGCACGCCTAAGAGCGGCTTAAGAACCTCGACGTGTGGCTCTACTGCTCGGCCGAGTCCGGCCGGGAGGCGAGCGTCACGGTGACGGTGCGTGTGGCGCCGTCCCGGACGACCGTGAGGCGGATCGTGTCGCCGGGCCGTCGCGCGTCGATCAGGCTGCGGAGCTCGGCCGCCGACTCGACCGCGGCGCCGTCGAGCTTCGTCACCACGTCGCCGCCCGCCGGGTACTCCTGGCCGTCGACGGTCTCGGTGCTCGTCGCGCCCTGCAGGCCCGCCTTGGCGGCCGGAGAGCCGCTGCGCACGGTCGCGAGCGCGACGCCCGAGACGGTGCCGAGCTCATCGGCCGCCGCTGCGGGAATCGTCTCGACGCCGACGCCGAGATAGGCGTGCTCGACCGAGCCTTTCTCGATCAGCTGGTCGGCGATCAGGCGCACCGTGTCGGAGGGGACGGCGAAGCCGACGCCGTCGTTGCCGCCCGACTCGCTCTCGATCTGTGCGTTCACGCCGATCACCTTCCCCTGCATGTCGAGCAGTGGACCGCCCGAGTTGCCGTGGTTGATGGCAGCGTCGGTCTGGATCGCGTCGGCGATGGCAAAGCCGTTGGGCGACTCGATTTCCCGGTGCAGCGCGCTGACGATGCCGCTCGTGACGGTGCCCTCGAGCCCGAAGGGGCTGCCGAGCGCCACGACCTGATCGCCGACGGCGACCGCGCTCGACTTCCCGAGCGCGAGCGGCTGCAGGAGCGAGGTGGGCGCGTCGACCTTCAGGACGGCGATGTCGGTGGAAGGATCGCTCCCGACCACCTCGGCGTCGTAGGAGGTGCCGTTCCAGAAGGTGACCTTCACGGAATCCGCACCGTCGACCACGTGCTGGTTCGTGATCACATGGCCCTGGCGGTCGTAGACGAAGCCCGAGCCCTGTGCCTGTTGCGCGCCCTGCGGGCCGAAGGGGGCGGTCGAGCCGGTGCTCGTGACGGTGATCTCGACGACGGAGTGCGCCGTCTTCGCATAGATGGTGCCGACGGTGGCCGTCTCGGACGTCGCGGAGATGGCGCTCGCCCCGGTCGTGGACGTGACCTCGCGCACGACCGTGTCGCCGCCGAGCACGGCATAGGCCCCCGCGCCGCCGACGGCGCCGGCGAGCGCGGCCGCGGAGATGGTCGCTGCAACGGTCACTGTCTTCGGTCTCATCGTTCACTCCTTCGGCTGGTTGTCTGCGCTCAGCACACCAGCCGCGGCTAAGAGCGCCGTGAGAGGCGCCTAAGGAGCGGCTAAGGAAGGGATTCAGCAGTTCTTAGGCCGCTCTTACGCCCGTCTTAGGCGACGCGGCGAGCATGAGAGCATCCGGCCGGGCGGCGTTCGACGGCAGGAGCACGCACAATGACAGAGCCATGCTTCGCATCCTCGTAGTCGACGACGACGCCGCCGTGCGCGAGTCGCTGCGCCGTGCGCTCAAGCTCGAGCAGTACGAGGTGGAGCTTGCGGCGGACGGCGTCGAAGCGCTCGAGCTGATCCGCGAGAGCGCGTCCGAGCCCGACGCGGTCGTCCTGGACGTGCTCGATGCCGCGGCTCGACGGGCTCGAGGTCTGCCGGCGGCTGCGCCGCGACCGGCAACCGCGATCCCGATCCTGATGCTGACGGCGCGGGACGAGGTGTCCGACCGCGTGGCGGGCCTCGACGCCGGCGCCGACGACTACGTCGTCAAGCCGTTCGCGCTCGAGGAGCTGCTCGCGCGGCTGCGCGCGCTGCTGCGCCGCGCGCGGACGCGAGGGCGACGGACGTGCTTCGCTTCGCCGACCTCGAGCTCGATCCCGTCGACGCGCGAGGTGCGGCGCGGCGACGACGTCGATCGAGCTGACGCGCACCGAGTTCTCGCTGCTCGAGCTGTTCCTACGCAACCCGCGCCAGGTGCTTGACCCGCTCGATCATCTTCGAGCGCGTGTGGGGCTACGACTTCGGCTTCGGCTCGAACTCCCTCGACGTCTACATCGGCTACCTGCGCCGCAAGACCGAGCAGGGCGGGCACCCGCGGCTGATCCAGACGATCCGCGGCGTCGGCTACGCCCTCCGCGAGCCATGACGTTTCGCACGCGCCTGATTCTCGTCGGCACGATCGCCGTGGCGCTCGCGATCGCAGCGGCCTCGGCGGTCACGTACGTCGTCGTGCAGGGCGAGCTGCGAAGCCAGGTCGACGACGGGCTGCGCCAGCGCGCCGCCGACGATCACGCCGTCTCCGGATCGGCGAGACGCCGTCGGGGACCGAGTACCTCGACATCCCGCCGCCGCTGCTCGGCGGCGCCGCCGGGTACACGCAACTCGTGACGTCGGCGGGCGACGACGATCCGCGCGCCGGCCGAGACCGTCGAGCTGCCCGTGACCGACCGCGACCGGGCGGCAGCAGCCGGTACGACAGATGCGTTCTTCGCCGACCGCACCGTGGAAGGCACGCACATGCAGGGTCTACACGCTGCCGCTGCAGCGGGGGTACGCCCTGCAGATCTCGCGGCCGTTGAACGAGGTCGACGGTGCACTGGCTCGCATCCGCGGCTGGCTGCTCGTGATCGCGGCGGCGGGTGTCGGCCTCGCCGCCCTGCTCGGCCTGCTCGTGGCGCGGGCGATCGATCGCCCCGGTGCGGCGGCTGACGGGCGTGGCGGAGGAGGTGAGCACGACGCGCGACCTGTCGCGCCGGATCGACGCCACCGGCAACGACGAGCTCTCGCGGCTCGCCTCCGCGTTCAACACGATGCTGGAGGCGCTCGAGGACTCGGCGCGCTCCCAGCGCCGCCTCGTCGCCGACGCCTCGCACGAGCTGCGCACGCCGCTCACGAGCGCACGGACCAACATCGAGGTGCTCGCACGCAGCGATTCGATGCCGCCGGCCGAACGGGAGCAGATCCTGCGCGACGTGAACGAGCAGCTGACGGAGATGAGCGTGCTCGTGGCGGAGCTCGTCGAGCTCGCCCGCGGCGACCATCCGGTCGGTGCGGAAGCGGAGGACGTGCGCCTCGACCTCGTGGCGGCGGATGCGATCGAGCGGACGAAGCGGCAACTTCCCCGGCGTCACGTTCACCGCGCGCCTGGAGGAGTCGGTCGTGCACGGCACCGCCGCCGCGATCGAGCGTGCGATCTCGAACCTGATCGACAACGCCGCCAAGTGGAGCCCCACCGGCGAGGTGATCGAGGTGTCGGTCGCAGGCGGCGAGGTGATCGTCCGCGATCACGGGCCCGGCATCGCAGACGACGACCTGCCGTTCGTCTTCGACCGCTTCTACCGGGCGCCCGCCGCACGCAGCATGCCCGGCTCGGGTCTCGGCCTCGCGATCGTGCGGCAGGTGGCCGACGCCCACGGCGGCACCATCCGGGCGGAGGCCGCCGACGGAGGCGGTGCCCAGATGCGCCTTGCTCTCCCCACCGTGCAGCCGTCCGCCGATCCGGCCCCGGCACCGCTCTTATCCTCTTCTTAGACGGCTCTTAGCTCCCTCTCAGTGGCCGGCGCTTGAGTGCGGCCAGGACGTCGTGCCTCCCCGCGCACGACGCGACTCGAGCGTCGGAGGAGCCGGAGTGTTCTACGTCACCTACATGTTCAGCGAGCTGCGGCGGCGCAAGGGGCGGACGGTGCTGACGGCGCTCGGGCTCGCCGTCGGGATCGGCCTCGTCGTCACCGTGAGCGCGCTCTCGACCGGTCTCGACGACGCCCAGGCGAAGGTGCTCAAGCCGCTCACCGGTGTGGGCACCGACATGTCCGTCACGCGGCCGATCACCTTCGACCCACCGGACGAGAACGGAGCCGGCGGGCCGACAGGGCCTGGCGGATTCGGCGGGCTGAGCGACGAGGAGCGGGCCCAACTCCAGGAGGAGAACGGGTCGACGCGCCTGGGACTGCAGAACCTCGGCGAGCCGGGCACGAAGTTCTCGCGCGACTCCTTCACGGCCACCGCGCAGCTGAGCTTCCCCGCGTCGGAAGTGACGAAGATCCAGGCTCTCGCCGGTGTCAGCACCGCCGCCGGAGGCCTGACGCTGAGCTCGATCCACGTCGAGGGGACCGTGCCCGAACAGACCGACCAGGGCGGCTTTGGCGGGCAACCGCCACAGCCTGGACAGGGCGGCGGCCCCTCCAGCCTCGACGTCAACGCGATCACCGTCAGTGGCGTCGACCAGTCCAACGAGGAGCTCGGAGCCATCACCCCGGGCCAGATCACGACAGGACGGTATTTCTCGCGCGGCGCGAGCCGTGAGGCGATCGTCGACGTCGGGTACGCGAGCAGCAACGGGCTCGCGGCCGGCGACACCGTCAAGCTCGGCGGCAAGAGCTTCACCGTCGTCGGCATCGCCGCGACACCGCTCGGCGGCCAATCCTCCAACGTCTACGTGAAGCTCTCGCAGCTGCAGAAGCTGTCCGGCCGCACCGGTCGCGTCAACACGGTCTACGTCCGCGCGACGAGCGCGGAGAAGGTCGGCGCCCTCTCCCGCCACATCACCGCCGGGATGGAGGGCGCCTCCGTGACGACCGCGGAGGACCTCGCCGACCGCGTCTCCGGCTCGCTCGTCGACGCGAAGAACCTGACGCAGAAGCTCGGGGTCGCGCTCGAGGTCGTGGGACTGCTTGCCGCGTTCCTGATCGCGATCCTGCTCACGCTCTCGTCCGTGACGAAGCGGGTGCGTGAGCTCGGCACCCTCAAGGCCGTGGGCTGGCCCCAGCGCCTCGTCGTCCGGCAGGTGACGGGCGAGGCACTGCTGCAGGGCCTGCTCGGTGGGTTGATCGGCGTCGTCATCGGCATCGCCGCCGCCGCCGCCATCACCGCGTTCGGCCCGTCGCTGCAGGCGACCGTCAACTCGGCCGCGGCGGCAGTGCCGCGCTTCGGACCGTTCGGCCAGGGCGGTGTCGCGGCCTCCGAGTCGACGACGGTCCCCCTCGACGCGCCGGTCAGCGTCAGCCTGGTCTTCCTCGCCGTCGGGCTCGCCCTGATCGGAGGGCTGCTCGCCGGCGCGGTCGGCGGGCTGCGCGCCGCCCGCCTGCGCCCCGCCGAAGCCCTGCGCCACATCGACTGACCGACGACCGAGGAGAGACCCGCATGAGCACACACGACGAGAACGGCGGGCCGCTGTACGAGCTTCGTGGAGTCTCACGGCGCTACGGCAGCGGCGCCACCGAGGTGGCGGCCGTCAAGGACGTCGACCTGACGATCGAGCAGGGCGAGTTCGTGGCTCTCGTAGGCCCGAGTGGCTCCGGCAAGACGACGCTCCTGCAGCTCCTCGGCGGCCTCGACCGCCCGACGGACGGAGGGATTCTGTTCGAGAGTCGTGACATGGCGACGCTGAAGGACGCCGAGTTGACCGCCCTGCGGCTCTCCACGATCGGGTTCGTCTTCCAGCACTTCAACCTGATCCCGACCCTCACCGCCGCGCAGAACGTCGAGGTCGCCCTCGCGCCGCACAGGGTCGCGGGCTCCTCGCGGGCGGAGACGATCGAGCGTCTGCTCGCGTCGGTCGGCCTGGTGGCGCGCGCGAGACACCTGCCGAGCCAGCTTTCGGGAGGCGAGCAGCAGCGCGTGGCGATCGCGCGGGCGCTCGCCAACGGGCCGCGGGTGCTGCTCGCGGACGAGCCGACCGGGAACCTCGACTCGACGACGGGTGACGAGATCATCGACCTGCTCGCGACGCTGGCCGACGACCGCCGGCAGACGGTCGTCCTGATCACGCACGACACCGCGATCGCAGCGCGTACCAACCGCGTCGTACGGATGCGGGACGGACAGGTCGTCCGGCCGCCGGAGACCCGGCGCCTGTGTAGTGGCCGGGCGCCGCCGACTACTGGCGCGGCCTCTACCTCGCCACGCTTGGGCTGCTCCTCGCGTACCGCGTCGTCCTCCCGGTGCTCAACGCCTTCCGCTACCGGCTGCGCGTCGCCGAGGTCGTGCCGGAGGCGCCGGGCGTCGTCTCGCTGCGGATCACGGGCCACCGGCTCGACCGGCTGCAGGCGCGCGCCGGCCAGTTCTTCCTCTGGCGCTTCCTCGACCGGCGGCGCTGGTGGGGCTCCCACCCGTTCTCCCTCTCGGAGTCGCCGGACGGCCGCTCGCTGCGCATCACGGTGAAGGCGCTCGGCGACTTCTCACGCGACCTCGCCGCCGTGCGGCCCGGGACGCGCGTCGTCGCCGAAGGGCCGTTTGGGGTCTTCACCGACGAGTGCCGCACCCGCGACAGGGCCCTGTTGATCGGCGGCGGCATCGGGATCGCGCCGGTGCGCGCGCTCCTCGAGGAAGCAGAGCCCGGTACCGTCGCGGTCGTCCGTTCGCTCTGCGACGAGGACGTCGTCTTCCGCGCAGAGCTCGAGCAGCTCGCCCGTGAGCGGGACATCGCGGTGCACGTGGTCACCGGCGACCACGCGACGGACGAGGGGCACGAGCTGCTCTCCCCCCGCCACCTTCGGCAGCTCGTCCCCGACGTGGCCGAGCGCGAGGTGTACGTCTGCGGCCCTCCAGGCATGACGGCGGCGATTGCCGCCGCGCGTCCGCTCCGCCGGGGTGCCGTCCCGTTACGTCCACACAGAGCGCTTCGCCCTCTGACCACCGACACGAAAGGAGCCACCATGCGTCGAGCCGTCACCGCCGCCCTGACCGCAGTCGTGCTGGCGGTGCCCACCGCGGACGCCGCCGCGGCGATCCGCCAGGCAGCCGACACCGCCGCGACGCCGAAGAAGAAGGTCGTCGTCAGAAAGGTGGTCGGGCCTGCTGCCCAGGCCCACCGCTGGGGCACGGTCACCGTGACGCTCACCGTGAAGAAAACGATCACGACCACGGGGACGAAGCGGAAGGTGACCCGCAAGCTCACCGCCGTCAGCGCCGCCTACGAGGTGCACACGGACCGGTCGACGTTCATCATGGAGCAGGCCCTCCCGATCCTGCGGGCCGAGGCTTTGCAGGCGCAAAGTGCCGACATCGACCTCGTCTCGGGCGCCACCGACACGAGCGAGGCGTTCGTCGAGTCGCTCCAGGCCGCGCTCCTGAAAGCAAAGCAGGTGTGACGGTGGCGCTTCCGGGCAGCAGGCGCGTCGAGCACGTGATGGGCATGCCGATCGTCGTCGACGTGCGCGACGAGCGCGTCGACGACGACGCGGTCGAGCGTGTCTACGCGTGGTTCCGCCGGGTCGACGCGACCTTCAGCACGTTCAAGCCGGGCAGCGAGATCAGCCGGCTGTCGCGCGGGGAGCTCGCGCCGGCGCAAGCGCACCCCGACGTGCAGTGGGTGCTGGCCCGCTGCGAGGAGCTCCGTCGCGAGACCGGAGGCTACTTCGACGCGTCGGCTCGCCCCGCGGGGGCGATCGACCCGGCGGGCCTCGTCAAGGGCTGGTCGGTCGACCGTGCAGCCGCCATCCTCGACGAGGCGGGCGTCGAGGACTACGCGATCAACGCGGGCGGCGACATGCGCCTGCGAGGACGTGCCGTCCCGAAGCCGTGCTGGCGCGTCGGCATCCAGCACCCGCTCGACCGCGGGCACGTGGCAGCGATCGTCGAGGCCAACGATCTCGCGCTCGCCACCTCGGGCGCCTACGCCCGCGGCGAGCACGTGCTCGACCCTCACACCGGCACGCCCCCCATCGGCGTCCTCTCGGTCACGATCTCCGGGCCCGAGCTCGCCACCGCCGACGCATACGCCACCGCGGCGTTCGCCAGGGGAACGACCGGCCCGGCATGGACGGCCGGCCTCGAGGGCTACGAGGCGATGACGATCCTCGCCGACCACACGGTGCACGTCACCGCCGGCTTCCCGGTGGCCACGCCGGCGGCGGAGGTGGGCGTCAGGAGGCCGAGACGGGAGCGCCGAGCCCGGCGGCTGCGCGCAGCGCGTCCGCCTTGTCGGTGCGCTCCCACGTGAAGTCGTGCTCCTCGCGGCCGAAGTGGCCGTACGCAGCCGTCTTCGTGTAGATCGGGCGGCGCAGGTCGAGATCGCGGATGATCGCGCCCGGCCGCAGGTCGAAGTGCTCGCCGATCAGCTTCTCGATCGTCGCGAGCGCGACGTTCTCGGTGCCGAAGCAGTCGACGAGCACGCTGAGCGGGTGCGCCACGCCGATCGCGTACGCGACCTGGAGCTGGCAGCGGTCGGCGAGGCCTGCGGCGACGACGTTCTTCGCCACGTGGCGTGCCGCGTACGCGGCCGAGCGGTCGACCTTCGTCGGGTCCTTGCCCGAGAAGGCGCCGCCCCCGTGCGGCGCGGCGCCGCCGTACGTGTCGACGATGATCTTGCGCCCGGTCAGGCCGGTGTCGCCCATCGGCCCGCCGACCACGAACTTCCCGGTCGGGTTGACGTACAGGAAGTCCTTGGCGCCGAGGCGCGCGGGGTCGAAGAGGTCCCGGTGGTCGGCGTGCAGGATCGGCTCGACGACGTGCTCGAGCAGGTCGGGCTTGATCAGCGTCTCGGCGTCGAGCCCGTCGCGGTGCTGGGTCGAGATGAGCACCCGCTCGATCTCGACGGGCCGCTGCCGGCCGTGCTCGTCCACCTCGTAGCGCACCGTGACCTGCGCCTTGCCGTCCGGCCGCAGGTAGGGCAGCACGTCCGCCTTGCGCACCTCCGACAGCCGGCGCGTGATGCGGTGCGCGAGCTTGATCGGCAGCGGCATCAGCTCGTCCGTCTCGTTGGAGGCGTAGCCGAACATCATCCCCTGGTCGCCGGCGCCGATCTGGTCGATCGGGTCCTCGTCGCCGTGCTGGACCTCGTACGACTCGTCCACGCCCTGCGCGATGTCCGGCGACTGCTCGTCGAGCGCGACCATCACGCCGCACGTCTCGGCGTCGAAGCCGTACTTGGCGCGCGTGTAGCCGATCTCGGCGATGCGCTTGCGCACGAGGCGCGGGATGTCGACGTACGTGGTCGTCGTGATCTCGCCTGCAACGACGACGAGGCCCGTCGTGATCAGCGTCTCGCAGGCGACGCGGCCCTCCGGATCGTCCGTCAGGACGGCGTCGAGCACCGAGTCCGAGATCTGGTCGGCGATCTTGTCGGGATGGCCCTCGGTCACCGACTCCGAGGTGAACTGGAAGGTGCGCGCGCTCATGTCCGCAGAGCGTAGCGGAGCGGCTGGTGGAGGGTGTCGTAGCGTTGGGGGGTTTTCGCGGCTACTCCGAGGTGGGGTCGCGCCCCATCAGCGCGGCGACGAGGGCGGTGAGCGGGACGCCGTCGAGCACCGCGCAGACGCCTTCGGCGATCGGCAGCTCGAGCTCGAGCCGATGGGCGAGGTCGCGCAGGCACGGGCGCCGTCGTCAGGCCCTCGACGACCATGCCGATCCGGGCCACGGCCTCGTCCGGCGTCGCCCCCTGCGCGATCAGCTCGCCGGCGCGCCGGTTTCGACCCGACTTCGACCAGCACGTGACGATCAGGTCGCCCATGCCGGCGAGCCCGGCGAACGTCTCCGGCCGGCCCCCTGCGACCTCCGCCAGGCGGCCCATCTCGGCGAGGCCGCGTGCGACGAGCGCCGCCTTCGCGTTGTCGCCGAGCCCGAGGCCGTCGGCCCCGCCGGCGGCGAGCGCGATCACGTTCTTGGCGGCCGCGCACAGCTCGACGCCGACGACGTCGTCGTTGACGTACACGCGGAAGCTCGTGGAGGTGATCGCGAGCTGCAGCTGCACGGAGAGCGCGAGGTCGTCGCCGGCGATCACCGCCGCCGCCGGCAGGCCGCGCGCGATCTCGTCGGCGATGTTCGGGCCGGAGAGGACGGCAACCGGCCGGTCACGGACGAGGGTCGAGAGCCTGGCGCCCGTGGCCGGGTCGAGCCCCTTCGTGAGGCTCAGCACCGGCGCGCTGCCGGGCAGCGCCGCGACGACCTCGCCGAACGACGCACTCGGCACGGCGACGACGACGAGGTTCGCCTCGTCGATCGGCGCCTCCTCGATCGTGGCCGCCGCGATCCCGGTCAGGTCGAGCTCGCGCAGGTAGCGCGGGTTGCGGTCCGTCTCGGCGATCGCAGCCACCTGCGCCGCGTCGCGGCAGGCGAGCATGACGTCGTGGTCGCGGTCGCGCAGCAGCGTCGCGAACGCGGTCCCCCACGAGCCGCCGCCGACGACGACGACTCTCATCGGCCCCGGGGCACGCCTCGCCCCTACTCGCTCTTGACGAAGTCGATGGAGACGGGGACGCCCTCGAGGCCGAACCGCTTGCGCAGCTCGTTCTCGACCCAGTAGCCGTAGTCGCGCGTGACGAGGCTCGGCTCGTTGACGAAGATGCGGATCCGCGGCGGCCTGGTGCTGACCTGCGTGCCGTACAGGAGCTTGAGGCGGCGCCCCCGCTCGCCCTGCGGCCCTGGACGGGCCTCGCGCAGCTCGGCGAGCGCGCGGTTCAGCTCGCCCGTCGTGATCCGGCCGGCGTGCTTGGCGTAGAGCTCCTCGACCTGGTCGAGCACGCGGTTGAGGCCGCGGCCGGTCTTCGCCGAGACCGCGATCACGGGGGGCCGCTGCCGCAGCCGGCGGGCCAGGTGCCCTTGCGCCTCCTCGATGTCGAGGTCGGTCACGTCCCACTTCGACAGCACGACCAGCGTCGAGCAGCCCGCCTTGCGCGCCACGTCGGCGACGGCGAGATCCTGCTCGACGATCCCCTCCGACGCGTCGACGAGCACGAGCGCGACGTCCGCCCGCTCGGCCGCCTCGAGCGCCCGCAGCTCCGAGTAGTACTCGATGCCCTGCCGCTGCTTCTTCTTGCGGCGCAGGCCGGCCGTGTCGACGAGCACGAACGTGGTGTCGCCGCGCCGCAGCACCGTGTCGATCGTGTCGCGGGTCGTGCCCGGCACGTCCGAGACGATCACGCGCTCGCGACCGACGAGCGGGTTCAGGAGCGAGGACTTGCCGACGTTCGGGCGCCCGAGGATCGCGACGCGAATCGCCTCGTCGCCGACCGCCACCTCGCCCGTGCCGGGCAAGCCGCGACACGATCTCGTCGAGGAGGTCGCCGGTGCCGTGGCCGTGCAGCGCGGAGAGCGGCCACGGATCGCCGAGACCGAGCCGGTGGAAGTCGACGGCCTCCATGTCGCGGCGCGGGTCGTCGATCTTGTTCGCGAGCACGATCACCGGCTTCTTCGACGCGCGCAGGATCACGGCCAGCTCCTCGTCGCCCGGCGTGATCCCGGCGCGCGCGTCGACGACGAAGAGGACGAGGTCTGCGTCCTCGATCGCCACCTTGGCCTGGTCGGCGATCTTCGCGCCGAACGGCCCGTCGGCCTCCGCGTCGACGCCGCCCGTGTCGATCAGCCGGAACCACGTTCCCGTCCACTCGCACAGGAGCTCCTTGCGGTCGCGCGTGACGCCGGGCGTCTCGTGGACGACCGCGTCCCTGCTCTCGGTCAGGCGGTTGACGAGCGTCGACTTGCCGACGTTCGGGAAGCCGACGATCGCCACGGTGCCGGCGAGCGCGACCGGCTCCGGCTCGTGCTCACCGGACGGCTCGGAGTCCTTCACGACCTTGTCCGTCCGCGCGCGCATGGATCGATCATGCCGGAGGCGTCGCGTCCGGGCGCCCGAGGGCATGCATCTCGACGAGGCACTCCCACAGCTCACGGATCTCCGCCTGCAGCACGGCCGACGCCTCCTTGTAGCCCTTGCCGCCTTTCGGCAGGCCGTCGAAGCGCATCGGCTGTCCCCACGCGATCGAGACGGGGTGGAAGTTCCCGGGCTTCCACGTCTGCGAGCCGTGGACCGCGACGGGCACGATCGGCACGTCCTCCTGGAGCGCCACCATCGCCGCGCCCGGCTGCACGGCCCCCGGCACGCCCGACAGCTGGCGCGTGCCTTCGGCGAAGAGGCCGAGCGCGTGCCCGTCGCGCACGACCTGGCGCATCGTGCGCACGGCCTCGCGGTCGGACTCGCCGCGGCGCACCGGGAAGCAGCCGAACGCGCGGATGAAGGCGCCGAGCCCGGGAATGCGGTGGGCCTCGACCTTGGCCATGTAGTAGATCGTGCGCGGGCACGCCGCCCCGAGCGCGGCGGGATCGAGCCACGAGAAGTGGTTGCACGCGATCACGACGCCGCCGCCGAGCGGCACGCGCTCGCGTCCGTACACCTTCAGCCTCGCCGTCACCTTGACGAGACCGCCGATCGTCGGACGGCCGACCGCCCACACCTTGTCGGCGGTGCTC
Organism: uncultured Gaiellaceae bacterium; assembly: GCA_963787085.1. Lineage (GTDB taxonomy): Bacteria > Actinomycetota > Thermoleophilia > Gaiellales > Gaiellaceae > Gaiella. The sequence continues at coordinate 564,775 of CAWBBO010000006.1, forward strand.
ACGCGACCCGCGCCCGCACGAGCGACTCGATGCGGCCGACCACCTGGTCGAGCGTGAGGTCGGTGGTGTCCACCTCGACGGCGTCGGCAGCGCGATGCGTGTTCCGCGCGTCGCGCTCGTCGCGCCGGCGCAGCTCGTCCGCGAGCACGCCCTCGTCGATGCCCTCCCGCTCCGCGTGCCGGCGGCGTATGCGCACGGCCGGGTCGGCGACGAGCCAGATCTTCAGCTCGGCGTCCGGCGCCACGACGACACCGATGTCCCGCCCCTCGATCACCGAGTCGCCGTGCTCCGAGAGAGCCCGCTGGCGCTCGCGCATCACCTCGCGCACCTCCAGGTGCCGTGCCACGACGGGCACGGAGGCGTCGATGACGGGCTCCCGGATCGCCGTCGTGACGTCGTGACCGTCGATCGAGACGGCCCCGTCGTCGCCGAACTCGACCGGATGGCCGTGGGCCAGCTGCTCGAGCGCCGTGCCGTCGTCGAGGGGCGTTCCGTGCTCGAGGGCGAGCCACGTGAGGGCCCGGTACATGGCGCCCGTGTCGAGGTAGCGGAAGCCGAGCCGTTGCGCGAGCGCACGGGCGACCGAGCTCTTGCCGGCGCCGGCCGGCCCGTCGATGGCCACGATCATGCGGCCGCTTCCCTCCGCAGGGACTCGACGATGTCGAAGAAGCCGGGGAAGCTCACCGACACACAGCCGGCGTCGACGATCTCGACGCCGTGCTGCGAGTCGAGCGCGGCGACCGCCCCGAGCATCGCGATGCGATGGTCGCCGTGGCTCTCGACGCGACCGCCTCGCGGCCGGGCAGGGACACCGCGGATCGAGAAGCCGTCGTCGGTCGCGCGCACGTGCTGGCCGAGCGCGCGCAGGGCGTCCGCCGTGGCCTCGATCCGGTCGCTCTCCTTGGCGCGCAGCTCCTCGGCCCCGCGGAGCACGCTGTCGCCGCGGGCGCACGACGCGGCGAGCGCGAAGAGCGGCAGCTCGTCGATCGCGAGCGGCACCTCCTTCGCCGTCACGCTCGTGGCGACGAGGTCGGCCGAGCGCACCTCGAGATCTCCGGCCGGCTCGCCCGCGATCCTGCGGCGGTTGTAGACGGTCACGTTCGCGCCCATGCGCGACAGGATCTCGAGCAGCCCGGTGCGGCGCGGGTTGAGGTTGACGCCGTGGATGTGCAGCTCCGAGCCCGGCACGAGGGTGGCGGCGACGACGAACGGCGCGGCCGAGGAGAAGTCGCCCGGCACCTCGATCTCGCCGAGCTCGAGCCGCTCGGCCGGCCAGACGGTGACGTTCGTCGGACGGCGCGAGATCCGCGCCCCCGCGGCCGCGAGCATCCGCTCGGTGTGGTCGCGGGTCGGCGCCGGCTCGACCACCGTCGTCTCGCCGTCGGCGTAGAGCCCGGCGAGCAGGATCGCCGACTTCACCTGGGCGCTCGCGACCGGCAGCTCGTACGCGATCCCGTGGAGCGGCCTGGCGGCGATGCCCATCGGCAGGTGACCGTCGTCGGTCTCGACGGCCGCGCCCATCCGTCCGAGCGGCTCGGTCACCCGCTCCATGGGGCGGGCGCTCAACGACTCGTCGCCCGTGAGCTCGAACTGCTGACCGTCCTGACCGGCGAGGATCCCGGCGAGCAGCCGCACGAGCGTGCCGGCGTTGCCGCAGTCGATCGGCTCGGCGGGCGCGACGAGCCCTCGCAGCCCTCTGCCCGTGACGCGCAGGGTGTCCTCGTCCAGCTCGTCGACGTCGATCCCGAGGGCCCGCACCGCGCCGATCGTCGCCTCGGTGTCGGCGGAGCGCCCGAAGCCGCGGATCCGCGTCTCCCCGTCGCACAGCGCCCCGATCAGGACGGATCGGTGCGAGATCGACTTGTCTCCCGGCACGGCGATGTGCCCGACGAGGCGGTGGACGGGCTCGACCCTCACTCGTCGATCACGGGTGCCACGACGACCCCGTACCCCTGGGCCTCGAGCAGGTTCGCCGCCCGCTCGGCCTCGTCGGCGCCGCCGACGAGGATCGTGAGCGTCCCTCCCCGGTCGGTGGAGAGGTGGTCCATCTCGAAGTCCTCGACGTTGATCCGCTCCGCGCCGAGCGCCTGGAAGATGCCCGCGAGCACCCCGGGCCGGTCGGGCACGTGCACCCGCAGGCGCTGCAGCGCGCCCGGGTCGTCGTACGCGGTTGCGAGCATCCTCCGGCGGTTGGCGCCCGCCTCCCCGATCCAGCGCGCGAGGTAGCCCGCGTCGCCCTCGGCGAGCGCTCCCTCGAGCTGTTCGATGCGCCGGCGATGCTCGCCGAGCGCCGTCACGAGCGCGTCCCTGTTGTCGAGGAAGATGTCGACCCAGATCCGCGGGTTCGCCCCGGCGATGCGGCTCATGTCGCGCAGCGAGCCCCCGGCGGCCTGCAGCGGATCGTGCCCGTCGATCCGCGATGCACCGGCCTGGTTGAGGAGCACGTTCGCGAGCGCGTGCGGCAGGTGGCTCGTGACGGCGACGAGGCGGTCGTGGGCCCCGGCGTCGATCGCGACCGGCCGCGCGCCGAGCGCGGTGACGAACCCGTGCACCCGGCGCAGCAGGTCGGGGCCCGTGCCGGCTGTCGGGGTGAGGAACCAGGTGGCGTCTGCGAACAGCTCGCCGTTCGCGCGCTCGGGCCCGCGCGTCTCGGCGCCGCAGATCGGATGCCCGCCGACGAACCGCCCGTCGCCTGCGGCGGCTGCGCAGACAGCGCCCTTCGTCGAGCCGACGTCCGTGACGGCGCAGCCTGCAGGCGCCGCCGCAAGCACGTCCCGCACCGCAGCCGGGAGGGAGGCGACCGGTGCCGCAACGAGAACCAGGTCGGCGTCGGCCACCGCCTCCTCGAGCGAGTCGGCGGGCTCGACGGCACCCCGCTGCGCCGCGACGCGGAGCGTGTCCGGATCCGGATCCCAGCCGCGCACGCGCTCGGCACCCGCGGCGTTCGCGGCGAGACCCGCGGACGCGCCGATGAGACCCGTCCCGATGACGGCGACGACCCCGAGCACGCCGCCCTAGCCTCGCATCAGTTCGGCGACCCGGAACGCGAGGTCGAGCGACTGGCGCACGTTCAACCTCGGGTCGCAAAGCGTCTCGTACCGGTGGTCGAGCTGCTCCTCGAACACCTCCTCGGAGCCGCCGAGGCATTCCGTCACGTTCTCGCCGGTGATCTCCAGATGGACGCCGCCGGGCCATGTTCCGACCTCGTGATGCGCCGCGAAGAAGCCTTCGATCTCGCGCAGGATGTCGTCGAGCCGGCGCGTCTTGTGCCCCGACGGCGTCACGAAGCCGTTCGCGTGCATCGGGTCGCAGACCCAGACGACCGGGACGTCGGCATCCCGCGACGGCGCGCAGGAGCGGCGGCAGGAGCTCCCGCACCGTGTCGGCGCCGAGCCGCACGACGAGCGTGAGCCGGCCCGGCAGGCGCTCGGGGTTGAGGCGCCCGCACAGGGCGACGACCTCCTCGGGGGTGGCGGCGGGGCCGATCTTGAGCCCGACGGGATTGTGGATGCCGGAGAGGAACTCGACGTGGGCGCCGTCGAGCTGCCGTGTCCGCTCGCCCGCCCAGAGGAAGTGGCCGGAGCAGGCGTACCAGTCCCCCGTCGTCGAGTCCTTCCGGACGAGCGGCTCCTCGTAGTCGAGCAGCAGCGCCTCGTGGCTCGTCCACACGTCGACCTCGTGGATGGAGCGCTCGTCGGCGAGGTCGATGCCGATGGCGCGCATGAAGCGGAGCGCGCGGCCGATCTCGTTCGCGATCGTCTCGTAGCGGCGGCCCTCGAGCGAGCTCGCGACGAACTCCTGGTTCCAGGTGTGCACCTGCGTCAGGTCGGCGAACCCGCCCTTCGTGAACGCGCGCAGGAGGTTGAGGGTGGAGACGGCCTGGTAGTAGGCCTGCACCATGCGCTCGGGGTCCGCGACCCTGGCCTCGGGCGTCGCCTCGTCCGAGTGCACGGCGTGCCCGCGGAAGGAGGGCAGCTCGACGCCGTCGACGATCTCGGTCGGAGACGAGCGCGGCTTGGCGAACTGCCCGGCGATGCGCCCCACCTTGATCACCGGCAACGTGGCGCCGTAGGTCATCACCGCCGACATCTGCAGCAGCACCTTGAGCCGCTCCCGGATCGTGATCACCGAGACCTCGCGGAACGACTCGGCGCAGTCCCCGGCCTGGAGCAGGAACGCCTTGCCCTCGGCCGCCTCGCCGAGCGCCTGGCGCAGCGCCCGCGCCTCGCCCGCGAAGATCAGGGACGGCAGCTGCCGCAACCGCTCGCGCACGGCCTCGAGCGCGACCGGGTCCGGCCACTCGGGCTGCTGCAGCGCGGGATAGCCGCGCCACGACGACGGGCGCCCACGTGGAGTCTGTCACTGCCATCGACCCAGTGTAGTCGCGGCCGTTTTGACGCTGCGCGCCAAAACGGCTAGATATGAGATCGATGTCCACGCTCCATCGCCTGGCCTGTTCTGGCGTCGCCGATGCGCGAGCACACACGGGCACCGCGACCGGACCTAGTCCTTTCGGTCGCGCAGCGAGCGAAAGGACCGTCCATGCGGATCTTCTCTGGTATCCAGCCGACGGGCGACAAGCACCTCGGCAACTACGTCGGCGGCTTTCGCCAGTACGCGGCCACGCAGGAGCAGGGCGACGCCTTCTTCTGCATCGTCGACCTGCATTCGATCACGACCGAGTACGACCCGGCCGACCTGCACGAGCGCACGCTCGACCTGTACGCGATGCTGATCGCGACCGGGCTCGACCCCGATCGCTCCACGGTGTTCGCCCAGAGTCATGTCACCGCGCACGCCGAGGCGAGTTGGCTGCTCTCGGCCGTCACGAGCTACGGCCAGCTCGGCCGCATGACGCAGTTCAAGGACAAGGCCGCGGAGCGGGAGTTCGTCTCGGCCGGGCTGTTCACCTACCCGGTGCTGATGGCGGGCGACATCCTGCTCTACCGGGCCGACATCGTCCCGATCGGCGACGACCAGCGTCAGCATCTCGAGCTCTCACGCGACACGGCGGAGCGGTTCAACTCGAGGTTCGGCGAGACGTTCGTCGTGCCGCGCGGCGTCTACCCCGAGGTCGGGGCCCGGATCATGGACCTGCAGGAGCCGACACGGAAGATGTCGACCACAGGCGGGACGGCCCAGGGGACGGTGCGCCTGCTCGACGAGCCGGACGTGATCCTGAAGAAGTTCCGCTCAGCGGTGACGGACTCCGGCCGCGAGGTGCGGCGCGGAGACGACAAGCCGGGGGTCTCCAACCTGATCGACATCCTCTCGGTCGCGACCGGGGACACCCCGGGCGCGATCGAGAACCGGTACGGCGACTCCGGCTACGGGCAGTTCAAGCAGGACGTCGGCGAGGCGGTGGTCGAGCTCCTCACCCCCGTCCAGCAGCGCTACGCGTCCCTGCGCTCGGACGACGGCGAGCTGCTCCGCCTGCTGGCGCTCGGCGCCGACAAGGCGCGGACGGCGTCGGCCCCGACGCTCGCGGCCATGTACGAGAAGATGGGCTTCGTCCGGCTGCCGTGAGGCGCACGCGCCGGACAGGGCACGACCCTTCACGCGAGCCCGACGAGCCGGCGCAGGGCGTCGACCTCGTCGCGCGTCAGCTCGCGAAACTCACCCACGGGAACTCCCTGCACGTCGAGCCCCGCGTACCCGGTGCGGCGCAGCCGGCGTACCGGGTGGCCGGCTGTCTCGCACATGCGCCGCACCTGCCTGTTGCGTCCCTCGTGCAGTACGAGCTCGAGGCGGGAGCGGCCGAGGCGCCGCACCCGTGCCGGCGCGGTGACGCCGTCCTCGAGCTCGATGCCCTCGGCAAGCCGGCGGATCACGTCGTCGGTGGGTTCTCCCTCGACATCGGCGACGTAGGTCTTCTCGACGCCGTAGCGCGGGTGGGCGAGCCGGTGCGACAGGTCGCCGTCGTTCGTCAGCAGCAGCACGCCGCTCGTGTCGATGTCGAGGCGGCCGACGGGCACGACGCGCGTCTCGTGCCCGACGAGGTCGACCACCGTCGGCCGGCCCTGCGGGTCGCTGGCGGTCGTGACGACGCCGAGCGGCTTGTGCAGCAGCACGTAGGCGAGGCGCTGCTTGCCGATCTCCGTGCCGTCGACCGCGACGACGTCGCTCGCGAGCACGAACGTGTTCAGCTCCCCGGCCGCCCCGTTGACGCTGACGCGTCCCGCCTTGATCAGCTCGTCGGCGCCGCGGCGCGACGCGACGCCTGCGCGGGCGAGGTACCGGTTCAGTCGCATCGGGCAATTGTCGCTAGTCTCCCGCGCGGTGCGCGACTACTCCGACCTGACGCGGAAGCTCGCCGACCTCGTCGTCGGCTTCGGGGCGAACGTCCAGCCCGGCCAGCTCGTCGGCATCACGTCGTACGTGGGCAAGGAGGTGCTGACGCGGGAGCTCGCGCGCGCGGCGTACGAGCGGGGCGCGCGCTACGTCGACGTCCTCTACTCCGACCAGTGGGTGAAGCGGGAGCGCCTGCTCGCCGCCGCGGACGAGACGCTCGACTACATCCCGCCGTGGATGCGCGAGCGTCTCCGCTACTTCTCCGACGAGCACGCCGCCCGGATCGCGCTGAGCGGGCCGCAGGCGCCGCACGCCCTCGACGGCATCGCCCCCGACCGCTCCGGCCGCGACCTGCTGCCCTATCTGCCGGAGACGGGGAAGATCGTCAACCTGCGCACGACGAACTGGTGTGTCGCGCCCGCGCCGACGTCCGACTGGGCGGAGGTCGTGTATCCCGACCTGCCGGCGGGCGAGGCGCTCGACCGCCTCTGGGAGGCGGTGGCGCACATCTGCCGGCTGGACGGCGACGACCCGGTGGCGGCGTGGCGCGAGCGCATGACGGTCGTCAAGCGGGGGGCGGCGCATCTGACCGAGCGGCGCTTCGACGCGATGCGCCTGCACGGGCCCGGCACCGATCTGACGGTGGGCCTGTTCCCGTCCTCCGTCTGGCATGCAGCGGAGTTCACGACCGTGGACGGGCTGGAGCACTTCCCGAACATCCCGAGCGAGGAGACGTTCACGACGCCCGATCCGATGCGGGTGGACGGCCACGTGACGGCGACGATGCCGCTCGAGCTGTACGGGTCGATCATCAGCGGCATCCGCGTCGAGTTCGAGGAGGGACGCGCCGTGAAGATCGACGCCGAGCGGAACGCGGATGCGCTGCGGGCGGCATGCGCCAAGGACGACGGCGGCACCCGGCTCGGAGAGCTCGCCCTCGTCGACGGCGGTGGCCGCATCGGGCCGCTCGAGACGGTCTTCTTCGACACCCTGATCGACGAGAACGCGGCGAGCCACATCGCGCTCGGCTCCGGCTACTCCCTCGCGGTCGCGGACGAGGCGGACAAGGCGCGCGTCAACGAGAGCGAGATCCACATCGACTTCATGATCGGGAGCCCCGCCCTGGACGTGGACGGCATCACCGCCGCCGGCGAGCACGTGCCCGTGCTGCGCGCCGGCGCCTGGCAGATCTAGGCGGGAGCCGCTGCCATGAGCCGGCGCTCCAGTGCGTGGCGCGCCCGGTCCATCGGCGTCGACTCCCGGCTGACCACGAACTGCGCGTTCGCGAGGAGCAGGTAGGCGTCGAGCTCGAACGCGAGCTGCTCGGCATCCTCGGCCGGATCGATCGAGCCTTCGGCCTGGGCCTCCCGAACGGCCGCCGCGATCAGTCCGAACCAGTCGTTTCCGACCTGGATCGCGAGGTCGCGGACCGGGCCCGGGTGCGTGTCCATCTCGGCGGCGACCGAGGCAAAGAAGCAGCCGCCGGGTAGACCCCGCCTTCGACGTGCCGCAGGAACCCCTCCGCGAGCTGTTGCAGCCGCTCCAGCCCGGTGGGCGCAGCCGCCGCGGGCGCGATCACCTGCTCGGTGAAGAGAACGCCGGCGGTTTCGATCGTCGCGAGCTGGAGCTCCTCCTTGGAGCCGAAATGGGCGAAGAGGCCGCTCTTGCTCATGCCCACGGCCTCGGCCAGCCGGCTGATCGAGAGCCCGCCGATGCCTTCGACCGTGGCGAGCCGCGCGGCCTCGCGCAGGATCGCGTTGCGGCTCCGCTCGCCGTCGCTGCGCCGCCTGCGCACGGGACGGCCGGGCTCGGGATGCACGTGTGTTTCGGTCATCGCTTGACAAGTTAGCACGAACGGTCGTATAGTCAATCACTTAGCACGACCGATCGTCCTAACTACGAGGGAGTATTCCAATGACCGCAACAGCAACTCTCGATCTCGCCGCCGTCAAGGCCCGCCAGCAGGCGACGTGGGCGAGCGGCGACTTCGCCGAGATCGGGACCCTGATCGTCCCCGTCGCCGAGCGCCTCTGCGACGCTGCCGACCTGCGCGCGGGCTCCAGCGTGCTCGACGTGGCCTGCGGGAGCGGCAATGCGGCGCTCGCCGCCGCCCGCCTCGGCTGCGTCGTGACCGGCATCGACTACGTCCCGGCCCTGCTCGAGCGTGGCCGTGAGCGTGCCGCAGCCGAGCGGGTCGGGCTCGACCTTCGCCACGGCGACGCCGAGGAGATCCCGTTCCCCGACGCGTCGTTCGACGCCGCCGTGTCCGTCTTCGGGTCGATGTTCGCCCCGACCAGCGGCGTGCGGCCGCGGAGCTCGTCCGGGTGACGCGACCCGGCGGGACGATCGCGCTCGCGAGCTGGACGCCCGACGGCTTCATCGGCGCGATGTTCGGCACGGTCGCCGCGCACGTGCCGCCGCCCGCCGGGCTCGCCTCGCCGATGCTGTGGGGCACCGAGGAGCACCTCGCCGAGCTCTTCGGGCCTGATGTGACATGGACCCATCGCCGGCGCACGTTCACGTTCCGCTTCGTCTCTGCGGACGCGTTCCTCGAATGCTTTGCCGCCTATTACGGGCCGACGCTGAAGGCACTCGAAGCCGCCGGCCCCGCCCGAGATGCGCTGGCGAGCGACCTGCGCGACCTCGCGCCACCGGGAACCGCCTCGAGCAGCCCGGCGCCGTCGCCGTGCCGGGCACGTACCTCGAGTCGGTCGGGGAGTACGCGCAGCCCCTTGGCGGAGGTCACCGGCCCCGCCTCCCGGGCGACGCTGAAGAGCGTGACGCCGTCGCCGGGGAACCCGGCGCTCCAGGCTCCGAGGGCCTCCCAGGGTCCGGCGTAGTCGAGCTCCCTCGGCGCCGTCGAAGAGGTACACACCGATCGTGGTCATACCGCGATCCTACGAGGCGCGTGCTTCCGCGACCTCGAGCAGGCGCTCGCGGATGGCCTCCTGGTCGGCGCCGATGTCGTCCAGGCGCGGCAGGGCGGCGAGGCTCTCGAGGCCGAACACACGCTCGAACAGCGGCGTGACGCGGTAGCGGACAGCGCCACCGGGCCCGCTCTCGCGACCGGCCTCGGCGATCAGGCCCCGCTCGAGGAGGGAGGCCACGGCCGAGTCGGCGGCGACACCCCGGATGCGGGCGATCTCGGGACGGGAGACCGGCCCCAGGTAGGCGACGATGGCGACGGTCTCGAGCGCCGCCTGCGACAGGCCCCGCTCGACCGGCCGCTCGAACAGCCGTGCGCACGCCTCGGCCGCCTCACGGGCAGCACGGAACGCGAAGCCGCCGGCCACCTCCTCCAGCACGATCCCGCAGCGACCCTCGCGGTAGCGCTCGCGAAGCAGCCCGATCGCGGTCTCGATGCGCTCGGCGTCGTCGGCCGTCGCGTCCGCCAGCTCCTCCACGGAAAGCGGCTGCGAGGCGATCACGAGCAGCGCTTCGACGGTGCGGGCGAGCGTATCGACCGGGCTCGAGGAGATCAGGCGGAGCGGGCGGTCCACTGCAGGATCCTTTCGTCGTCAGATCGTGAAACCCGTATCGGGGCGAAGGGGTGCGCCTGGGCGATCGCGATCTCGCCCGACTTGCGGAGCTCGAGCAGCGCGAGAAAGGCGACCGCCTGCTCGACCCGGGAGAGCCCCGCCACCTCGGTGTCGAAGTCGAAGCGGCGGCGGCGGTGCAGGACGGCCCGGAACCGCTCGAGAAACTGCGACACCGGGGGAAAGCGAAGAGCCATGTGCGCGAGCGAGACCTTCGGCGGCTCGACGGCGAGCGCACGCAGCGCTTCGGCCAGGCGCAGCGGCTGCTGCGGCGCGAGCCTCCGCTCGGGCTCCGGCGCGAGCGGCGCGGGGCCGAGCCGGAAGTAGCGGTCGCGCTCGGCCTCCAGCCGTTCGCGCAGCCACGCAGCGGCTTCCTTCATGCGCCGGTACTCGGCGAGCCGGCGGGCGAGCTCCTCGGCGGCCTCCTCCGGCTCGAGCTCGGCGAGCTCGGCCTCCTCGTCCGGGAACAGGTGGCGCGCCTTCAGCTCGAGCAGAGCGGCGATGAGGACGAGGAACTCGCCGCAGGCGTCGAGATCGAGCTGCTCGCGCTCCGCGAGGCGCTCGACGAACGCGACCACGATCCCCGCCATGTCGATCTCGGCCGGCTGGATCGCATCCTTCAGGAGCAGCGTCAGGAGGAGGTCGAACGGGCCTTCGAAGGCGTCGAGGTCCAGCTCGAGGTCACGAACGGCGGTGGCCACGGACCGACCCTAGCTCCCGTGTCGGACGCGGCTCTTCGGGACGGACATCGTCTTGCCGCGCTTGCCACGCGCCGCCGGGGCGGCCGGCTTCCGACGCCGCTGCGAGAGCCAGAACCAGACGATGCCGGCGCCGAGGCCGAGGAGCGACACCCACACGTTGACGCGGAGCCCGAGGATGTGGTTCGCAGGGTCGATGCGGATCAGCTCGATCCACAGCCGGCCGAAGCAGTAGAAGGCGATGTAGAGGGCGAACAGCCCCGGCGGCCGCGGCCGCAGCCGGCGCTCGATCACGAACACGAGCAACGCGGCGACGAGCAGGTTCCAGAGCAGCTCGTAGAGGAAGGCCGGATGGAAGGTTGCCTGGTCGAGGTAGGCGAGCGGCCGGTTGACGGCATCGATCTCGAGCCCCCACGGCAGGTCGGTGGGCTTCCCGAAGAGCTCCTGGTTCCACCAGTTGCCGACGCGGCCGATCGCCTGCGCCACCAGCAGGCCGGGCGCGAGGCAGTCCGCGAGCAGCCACACGTTCGCGCCGGCGCGCTTCGCGATGATCGCGCCGACGACGCAGCCGAGGCCGATGCCGCCCCAGACGCCGAGGCCGCCCTTCCAGATCGCGAACACCCCCCACCACTCGTCCGGCACCTCGCTCCAGCTCGTCGCGAGGTGGTACAGGCGGGCCCCGACGATGCCCGCAGCGACCCCCCACACCGCGAGGCGGAAGATGAGATCCCAGTCACCCCCGCGGGCGACGAAGCGGTGACCGGTGATCCATACGCACACCCCGATCGCAACGAGCAACGTGAGCCCGTACATGTGCACGGTGAACGGGCCGAGGTCGAGCGCCCCGCTCGACGGCGACGGGATCGAGAGCAGGAACCCCATTCCCTACGAATTCTCGCCGCAACGCGGGAGGCCTGCCTGGCTGTGCTCTGCAAGCGGGCTTCGGCTTGCGCGAAGCTCGGGAACCCGCTCACGCGGGTTCCGCCGCGCGAAACCTCCTGAAGCCGGGAACCTACGGTTCCCCTGGACCCTCCCTTCCATAGGGAAGACTCGTCAACCAACCCGCCGGGGTGTCTCCCCTGCTTTTCGGGAGACACCCCCCGCCCCCGGCCGGGGCCATGCCTCGCCCTGTGCCGGCAAACGCCGGCACATCGCGTTCTACAGAAGGATTTGGAGGGCGAGGTCGATGGGACAGCCGCTCTCGAGCAGGCGCACGGCGCGATGCAGGTCGACCTCGTGCGAGGCGGCGAGGACGGCGGCGGACTCGACGTCGTACCCGGCGCGCTCGAGCGAGTGCACCCGCCACTGCTCGACGAGCTCGAGCTCGAAGTCGGGTCGGGTCTGGAGATCTGCCGCAGCCATGTTCACCTCTGATAACGCCTCGGTTGTTCCCATTATTCGTCGCCCGGGGAGAAATGGATCTCCCCGTTCGAGGGATTGAGGGTGTCACCACTCTAGGCGGCCGGGTTGATCGAATTGGACGGGTCCGGTGAGGAGTTCGTAAGGACTCGGCCGCCGCGTCAGCGTTCGAGCCAGGCGAGGAGCTCCCAGAACGGGTCGGCGGCCGGCGGGATGTGCGGCGGCGTCCGTCGCCGGGAACGCCGCTCGGCCCAGACGACGTACGACCGCAGGCGACGTCCCAGCCGTCGTCTCGTGGCGTCGGTCGGCTCGACGAGAGCCTCGTCGAGGGCGAAGCGCCAGGCGGCCGCCTCCTTCTCGAGGCGGCGTCCGGAGCGGCCGTCGCCGACGAGGTGGCCGATCTCGTGGAGGGCGACGAAGTAGCTGACCTGGCCCCGGACCGGCGGGATGCGGATCTCGAGGCGACGCTCCACGCGGCCGTCGCGGTGCCTCACCCGGACGAGAACGGCGCGGCCGCTGCCGTGACGGCGGCGGATGGCGTGGCGCACGCACAGCTCGTCGACGTGCCGGTCGAGGGTGGCCGAGTGCATCGACCGAGGGTAGAGGCTCGACGCCCTCAGCGGATGGTGGCCGCGAGCTCGAGCGCCTGCTGCTTCGTGAGTCGTCCGGCGAGGCGGAGGGTGACGTCGTCGTCGACCCAGAGCAGAACGTTGCCGGCCACGCGCAGCTCGCTCTGGTGGAAGGCTCCGTCGAGGCCCCTGAAGAGGACGAGATGCAAGCCACCGGCGATCCAGTACCCCGGCTGCCCGCCGACCCGGACGGACTCGATCGTCGTGGCCGGCGAGGCGAGCTTCTGGAGGTACGGGACGGCTTCGCCGACGAACTGCGTCAGCGCGATCGCGGGCCTACAGCACCAGACGAGCGTGACGACGCCTCCGCCCTGCTCGTCGAGGAGCACGCTGCGCTCCTGCCTCGTGTCGGCCGTGTGGGCGATCCTGATGCGGAAGCCGACCCGTCGCCGCGCTTCGGCGAGCGGCACGGCCATGCCCGGTGCCCACACGGGACGCGCATCTGCGCGGGGCTGCGTCCCGGTCACGGGCGGCAGCGTCTCGACACGCGCCACGGTCGCACCGGACAGGTGGAAGAGCTCGAGGAAGGCGCTGCGGGCACCCGGCGAGGCGGCGAGGACGGCGCCCACGGCGGCCACGAGGACGGCGAGCGCCACGGCGAGCCTCAGGCGGCGGCGGTGAGGCCTGACATTGACAGCGAGCCTGCCGGCGACACCGCCGAGCAGGTCGGGGGTGGCAGGGTAGTGGACGTCCTCGCCGAGCGCGCGGAGCCGGGCCTCGAGATCGGTCACAGGTCCTCCCGCAAGCGGTCGAGAGCACGCGAGAGCCGTGACTTGACGGTCCCCACAGGCACGCCGAGGACGTCGGCGGTCTCCTGCTCGGAGAGGTCGAGCAGGTAGCGGCACGCGACAGCGAAGCGCTGGTCGTCGGGGAGCCGGTCGACCGCCTCGAGCAGCTGTCGCCGCTCGTCGGCTGCGACGGTGACGGCCTCGGGAGACGGAGCCGCGTCCCCCGAGGCAGCCTCGCCCGCGGCGCGCAGCGCGAGCCTCTCGCGACGCCCGGCCGCACGGCGGCGGTTGCGGGCCTCGTTGGCGACGATCGCGAGCAGCCAGGGACGGAAGGGGGCGCCAGGGCGGAACCGGCCGAGGGCCCGGTGGGCCTTGACGAGGGCGTCCTGGGCGACGTCCTCCGCGTCCGCGGCGTTGCGCGTGATCAGGTAGGCAGTTCGGAAGGCGATGTCCTCGTGCGGGCGAACGAGCAGCGCGAAAGCATCGGCCTCTCCACGCCGTGCCCGCTCGACCAGGTCGAAGTTGGTTGGTGGCCGGCTCGCCACTCCCTGCTTCTACACCGTCCGCGGCTGCCGCGTTCCCGCGGCTCAGAGTTCGGCGCCTGCGCGAGCACGTCCGCGCCGCCCTCTGCGAGGGCGCGCTCGGCTGCACGGCGCCCTGTCTCGACGGCGCGGTCGAGCCTGGAGGACTCGCGCAGGCCGATCCGCTATCGCTTTGACACGGCCGTGCCGGGGGGTAGGATCGCGCTCTATGCGCCTGAAGAAGAACGCGAAAGTCGACCTGATCGCGAGTGCGCCGCTCTTCGCCGGGTGCTCCAAGACCGAGCTCACCGAAATCGCGGCGATCGCCGACGAGCTCGACCTGCCGAAGGGCGCGACGCTCATCCGCGAGGGCGAGCAGGGCCGCGAGTTCCTGATCGTGATCGAGGGCACGGCGAGAGTGACGAAGGACGGTCGCAAGCTGAACGACGTCGGGCCGGGCAGCTTCGTCGGCGAGATCGCGCTGATCGCCGACGTCCCGCGCACGGCCACGGTGACGGCGACGGCGCCGGTGCGCCTGCTCGTGATCACGGACCGGGCGTTCCAGCAGCTGATCCGGAAGACGCCGTCGATCGCGGCCAAGGTGCTGAAGGCGCTCGGTGAGCGCCTCCAGGCGACGGCGCTGTAGCCCTGTTCGGCGGCCGCGCGGCCTAGGCGGCGCCCTCGGCCCTACGGCGTGCTGAAGCGGATCGACGCCAGCACGAGCGCCGCCCGCTCGGCGAAGGCGTCGAACACGGCGGCGGACGACTCGAGGACGACGGTCACCATCTTCCCGCCGACGTCGACGGCGGTGAAGAGCGCGCGATCGCCGGGCTCGAGATCGTCGCCCCCACGGCGGTCGAGGTAGTCGGAGGCAGCAAGTCCGGCCATGACGTCCGCGCGCCCCGTGCCGGCGAGGGCATCGCGCCGCGGCTGCCGAGGATCCCGGCCCGCTTCCCGCCGCAGAGGGGCTTCGCCTTGGCGGCCGGCTCTGACGCCCCAGACCCCGGTACGACGGCCGCCAAGGTCAGCCCGACGAACAACGCCCAGAGACCGAGAGCCCACGGCACGCGGCGATAGTACGAAGTGTCGTCCGTTCTTGCCAGTGGCAGCCGGGCGGAAGCCGGGGGCCCGACATCCTGAGCGTGTACTAGAACGTCAGCCGTGGGGATGATCGACGATCTGCTCGTCAGGAACCGCGCGTTCGCGGCCCGCTACGACCGCGGGCACCTGGACGTGCGCCCGTCGCTGCAGCTCGCCATCGTCACCTGCATGGACGCGCGCCTCGACGTCTTCGCGGCGCTCGGCCTCGAGGATGGGCAGGCGCACATCCTGCGGAACGCCGGCGGCGTCATCACCGACGACGTGATCCGCTCGCTCGCGATCTCACAGCGACTCCTCGGCACCGAGGAGATCACGTTGATCCATCACACCGACTGCGGGCTGCAGTTGATCACGGACGACGGGTTCCGGGCCGAGCTGCAGGAGGCAACCGGGATGGCTCCGTCCTTCGCGATCGAGTCGTTCACGGACGTCGACGCCGACGTGCGACAGTCGATGCTCCGCGTGCGCCACTCGCCCTTCCTGCTCCACCGCGACCGTGTGCGGGGGCTCGTCTACGACGTCGACACGGGCATCCTGCACGAGGTCGACGCAGCCTGAAGGAGACCGGACGTCGAGGGTGGACGTCGAGCTACGGCAGCCAGGGCCCGACGCCGCCGATGCGCTTCACCGTGATCCGCATCGTGTGACCGGGAGGCGGGTCGTCCATGGGCGGGAATCGCACCTCAGTCCCGAGGTACACGTGTGCCAGGCGCTGCAGGAGGTCGGGCGCTCCACCCTCCTCGACCTCGGCCGTCCCATGGACGACCAGGTATTCCTTGAGGCCGGGCGGGCGGATCTCGGTGCCTTCGAACGAGAGCACGACCCGCGGATCGCGACGGACGTTGCGCAGCTTCTGCTGCTCGCGCAGGTGGCCCGAGACGAGCTGATCGCCTTCGAGCCCGACCCAGATGCAGGTCACCTGCGGCGAGCCGTCGGCACCGATCGTGACGAGGTGCGCGAGCGCACCCGACTCGATCAGCTCGCGCGCACTCTGGGGCAGGAGCATGGTCAGAGAATACGCCGCCGCCGGCATCAGCCACGCGGTCGCCCTGCAGCGCAAGCAGATCGGTGTGCGTGTGCGCGTGCGCCCTCGCCGGCACGAGGAGCTCCAGCTGCATCGTGATCGCTCCGGCCGCCAGGGCACGGCCCTCGGCACAGTCCACGAGCATGCGGCCGATGCCGCCCCCCGCTGTGTCCCTGCTCGACCGCCAGGACGCCGAACCCGCCGGTCGCGCCGTCGAGCCGACGCGTCTGTACCGAACTGACGAGCCGACCATCGTCACGGGCGACCGCCACCTGTCCCCGAGCGGCCGCAGCGGCGATCTCGGCGGGCGTCGTTCGGGCAACGCCGCCCTGCCACAAGTCCCGCTCTGCGACCTCATAGGCGCGGTTGACGAGATCGTTCACCTCGCCGACGAGCTCGGCGTCACCGGCCACTGCTATGGGCAACAGCTCGATCGCCACCATCCGTCTGAAACACCAGCCAGCGGTTCCATGGCACCGCGAGAGGCGACGCAGTAGCGTAGTCCCGTGGCGAGAGAGGCGACGCGGGAGCATGCTGAGGCCGTTCCGGCTCTGCCGGCCCGCGCGTCGAGCGCGGCGTGCACAGCCCGGCGGCAGGGGTGCCCTCGATGGTGACGCAGGACGAGATCGGTCGGGTCACCGTGTTCGCGGCGCTCGAGCCGGCCGATCGCGAGCGGCTCTGTCGCGTTGCTGCCGACATCAGCCTCGGCCCGGGCGAGTACGCCGTGCACGAGGGTGACGAGCGAGCGCTGTTCGGCTTGCTCGAGGGACGCGTCGAGGCGATCAAGCTCGTCGACGGCATCGAGCGCGTCGTCGGCGAGCGTCAACCGGGAGACATCTTCGGGGAGGTGCCGATCACGCTCGGGACGATGTTCCCGGTCGGGTTTCGCGCTGCGCAACCGTCGCGCGTGATGCGCATCGAGCCACGCGACTACCACGCCGTCGCAGCCGTGGCGCCGGACATCGGCAAGGAAGTGGGCCGCCTGGCAGGCGACCGGATCGGTGGTCCCGGGGGTTTGCAGGGCCTCGCGGCCGAGCCTCCTCCGCCTCGGGCAATCGTGCTCGGCCAGCGGTGGGACGCTTCCTGCGCCGAGCTGAGACGGTTCCTCGACCGCAACCAGATCACGTTCAGGTGGCTCCAGCCCGATGTGCAGGCCGACGCCGAGCAGTGGTGGGGGGCGTTGCCGGCCGACGGCGACTACCCCGCCATCCGCGTCGTGAATGGCAAGACGGTCGTGCGACCGCAGCTCCGCCGGGTGGCCGAGCTGCTGGGCGTCGCGACGGAAGCGGCTGCCGCGGAGTACGACACCGTGATCGTCGGTGCGGGGCCTGCGGGACTGGCCGCGGCCGTGTACGGAGCGTCGGAGGGTCTGCGGACGATCGTGGTCGAACGCGAGGCGCCCGGCGGCCAGGCGGGCACGTCGTCCCGGATCGAGAACTATCTCGGCTTCCCGTCCGGCGTGTCCGGCGACGAGCTCGCGAACCGGGCGCTCCAGCAGGCGCGCAGGCTCGGCGCCGAGATTCTGGTCACCCGATCGATCGCGCGTATCGATGCGGCGACGCGCCACGTGCACCTCGACGGCGGCGACGTCCTGCGGGCGCGGACGATCATCCTCGCCTGCGGGGTGTCGTGGCGGCAGTTGTCGGTCGAGGGATTCGACAGGCTCGCCGGGAAGGGGATCTTCTACGGCGCGGCTCGCAGCGAGGCGACGAACACCCACGGCCTGGATGTCCACATCATCGGTGCCGGCAACTCGGCGGGGCAGGCGGCGATGTTCTTCTCGAACCACGCGCGGAGCGTGACCATCGTGTACCGCGGCGAGACGCTCGAGAAGAGCATGTCGCGATATCTCGTCGACCAGCTTGCGACCCGCCCGAACATCCGCGTGCTCTACCGAGCGGAGGTCGCGGCGGCCCACGGCGAGACCTCGCTCGAGGCGATCGACGTCACCGACAACGCGACGGGGGAGACGACGCGCCTCGAGTCGGGCGGGCTCTTCATCTTCATCGGAGCGGACGCCGAGACGGGGTGGCTGCCGCCGGAGATCGCACTCGACCGCAAGGGCTACGTGCTCACCGGCGGCGACGTCCGCACCGCGGGACGGTGGGAGCTCGACCGCGACCCGTACCTGCTGGAGACGAGCGTTCCCGGCATCTTCGCCTGCGGCGACGTCCGGTTCAGCCCGGTCAAGCGCGTCGCGGCAGCCGTCGGTGAGGGCAGCATGGGGATCGCCTTCGTGCATCAGTACCTGCGAGACGCTAAAGACGGCTTCTGAACCTGCGTAGCGTCCCGCGTCAGCCGGCCGAGGCCGGGAAGCGGACGTGCATGTGGTTCTCGTGGTTCGGGTACGGGACGACGACGCCGCTCGGCCCGCGGAGCCCGGTCGAGTAGCCGACGAAGACGGTCTGCGCGCCCGCGGCGACGAAGCGGTCGAGGAGATCCTGGGCGAGGGGGCGGTCGATCTGGCTCGGCGCGACGGGAGCGCTCAGGTGCCGGTCGAGCCGCGGGTAGTACACGTCCACGTCGAGCCCGTTCTGGTGAGAGACGTGCTCGTCCATCCGCCCGCCGTCACGGAAGCTGATGTCGCCAACGACGACGCGCGGCACATCCGCCTGCGCGGTGCGGTAGGCGCCGATGACGGAGAGGATCGTCCGGATCGTGCGCTCGCTGCCGTAGAGGCGGTGCGGCCGATTCGGGACGCTGTCCGTGGTCGGGTTCCAGGTGACCCAGTCGGTCCCTTCGACCGGCAGCTGCGTGCCGTCGACGAGGCGGCCGGCGTACGGGAGCCCGACCGACGTGGCGCGGTGCCACTCGACCTTTCCGAACGCCGCCGCTCGAGCGACCGTCCGCGCCGCAGGGCTCCGGGAGGCGCCGTTGCGCAAGGTCGGCGCTTCGGGAACAGCGGGGGGCGCAAACTCGAACCGGAAGGTCAGGCTTGGGGGCTCTTCCTGGAGCGCACCGGCGCCCTGCCCGCCGCTGCCGTGCCGGAGCGCGTGGATCGGGAGCATCGTGGCCGACCCGACGACGAGCGCGATCGCCGGCACCGTGCGCGTGACGAGCCGGCGCCTCCGTGCCGCCTGCGCTGCCAGCCGCCGCTGCCGTGAGCCCTCGAGCCCCGTCGCGATCGGGATGGAGAGAGGGGGGCCGATCCCGCTGACGGCAAGCGCCGGCAGCTCCGGCGCGAGCGCCGCAAACGGCCTCCGCGGCTGCTCGCGGAACCAGAGCACGTCCGTGTCGAACCACACCTCGTCGCGCCGCCAGCCCATGGACGATCGTCCTTCGCCGGGAGGGCCGCGTGTCCTCCGGTTGCCGTCGAGGCTGCCCCACCCAGAGGACGACCAGCGCATCGCCGGTCGTTACAGCGACTTCGTGCGCACCTCCGACAACGGCGGCCAGGGGACATTTCATTTCTGAAAATCAGGACGCGCCGCCGAAGCCGGCATCCTTGGTCTCGACCGTTCCGGCCGTTCGCCCCGGCGCCGTCTGATGGGTCCAGTACAGGTTCGTGTGCGCGATCACCTGGTGTGGCGGCGGCGCCCCCCCAGGCCGTCTGGTCCTCCGTCGTATGGTCGTCGCTCGAAACGCAGCCCGAGTGAGCGCGTGAGTACTGCTCGCGTCAGGCGGGCGAGGTGTAGACGAGATCCAACGTGTCGCGCCGCCCTGACCAGCTGAAGGCCAGACGCCAGCACCCGGCCGCTGGCACATCGATGATCGATGGGCCCGGCCCCGTCGGGATGATCTTGCGGATCGGCGCTCCGACGGCCTGACGCCCGTGCATCAGCTGAAGCCGGATCCAGAAGGGCGCGATCGTCTTCGAGGAGTGGCGAGGCACCCAGAGAATCTTGTTGTTACGGTCAGGCAGAGCCGGCGACTTCAGTGGCCATCCGAAAATGATGGCTCCGATTGAGCCACTGGTCCCGACGGCATAGGGAACACGCGGCTTAGGCCCGCTGAAACCTCCGCGCATCCACACGGGGAGAACGTCGTGGTGGACCTGTGCGCGACACGCCGTGACCGACGTCGAAGCTTGGCCGGCACTCGCGTGGAGGACTCCGGTCAGGACGAAAAGGCCGACTGCCGCGCGGAACGAGCGGTGTGACCGACCCAGTCTCACCTCCACATTGTCGAACCTGGAGCGACAACTCGTCAACGCGCCGTCGCAGACGCCGGTGTCCGGCATGCCGCATTCGGGCGTGCCGATCGGCAACGGCGCCCGCAGCGACGAACCCGGTCAGACCCACCCGGCGAGTCTTGCCGTCTTGCCGTCCGTTGAGGTTGCCTCCGGCGGCGCCTATCCTCCTCGGTCCAGATGGCAAGCGAAAAATCGGTGATCGACTGGCTTCTCGAAGGCGACCGCGCGGTTCGCTGGCAGGTGATGCGCGATCGGACGCGCCAACGATTTCCTGCTGCGCCCGGTCATACCGCCGCCTGTACTGCTTCATCGGGGGCAGGGTAACCCGCCTGCGCCGGTGTGCACGAAGGTCACCCGAGCGCCGGACGCGGGATCTGGCTAGAGCGGATCAGAGACGGCCAACGGTGGGCCGAGAACCTTCATGCCGACGTCGCGCCCGAGAGCTGAGAAGACACCCGGGTCGACCGGCCCAGACGGCAGCTCCGAGAACCGATCGAAGAACGCCTCCATACCTGCCGGAGCAAAGAGGACGAGGATGCGTGCCGGAGCATCACCAACGTTCTGGAAGCAATGCGGCTCACCCGGCGGGACGTACACGAACGAGCCGGCTGGAGCCTGGCGAATCTCTCCGTCGAGCTTGAAACGAAGGCTCCCCTCGATCACGTACCACGACTCGCCTTCACGTTCATGCGTGTGCAACGGAGGACCGTCTCCGGGCGCAATCATGTTCTCGAAGGCAGTCAGTGCACCTTCGGTCTGGGCGCCGCGCACTTTGAACGTGAGCGGGCCTCCGGCAGGGCCCTGAATCGTCGTCCCCTCGCCCTGCCCGAGGACGACGGACCTATCGTCAGACGGCATTCGACCTCCTCCATGATGTGGGTTCAAAGCACGGAACTTCAACCTTGCGTGCGCCAGTTCGGGAATGTCACATGAAGGAAGCCGGTCAGTCCAGGCCGAGAATCGACGCTCGCTGGACACCATCAGGGGTGAGGCGCCAGTGATGTCCAGTCGACGATTCTCCCGATAACGACACATACCCTGCTTCGACGAGCGGCGGCAGGAGATCGTCTGGCTCCGCATCAGTCTCGTCGGAGAGGTCTTCGAGGAAGATAGCCCAGGCCCGGGCAAGTGCAGCATCGAGTTGGTCCATGATCGGGAGTGTAGGAGCGCGGTCTGTGCGAGCGAGCTCTCGCCCGAGCGCGACCCGCCTAGCAATAGGCGAGGCACGCCTCTCCCCTACAGGCCGAGGCGCTCGAGCATCTTCGGGTCGCGGCGCCACTTCGGACGCACCTTGACCACGAGCTCGAGGAAGACCGGATGGCCGAGCAGGTGCTCGACCTCGGGGCGGGCGCGCGAGCCGATCTCCCTGATCATGGCGCCCTTCTTGCCCACGAGGATGCCCTTCTGTGACTCGGTCTCGACGAGCACGAACGCGCGCACCACCTTCTCGCCGATGCTCGTCCACCTCGACCGTGATCGCATGCGGCACCTCGTCGCGCGTCAGGTGCAGCGCCTTCTCCCGCACGACCTCGGCGATACGGTTCTCGGTCGTCAGGTCGGTCGTCTGGTCGGCCGGGAAGTACTGCGGGCCCTCGGGGAGCAGCACCACGAGGTCGTCGCGGAGGGCGCCGATGCCGTCCTTCGTGAGCGCGCTGACCGGGTGCAGGGCGTGAAAGTCGCCGAGCGTCGCGGCCGTCTTCATCTGCGTCGCGACGTGGCCGTGCTTGAGCCGGTCGATCTTGTTGACGGCGACGATCACCGGCACTCCAAGAGCGAACACGCGGCGGGCGACGAAGCGGTCGCCTGCGCCGATGCGGTCGCGGGCGGAGACGACGAGCAACACGACGTCCACGTCCTCGAAGGAAGCGTCGACCGTCTTCTGCATGCTGGTCGTGAGCGCGTCCATGGGGCGCTGAAAGCCCGGCAGGTCGGCAAGCACGAGCTGCCAGTCCGGCCCGTTGGCAACCCCGAAGATGCGACGCCGCGTCGTGTTCGGCACCTTCGAGGTGATCGCGACCTTGTCGTCGCAGAGCGCGTTCACGAGCGTCGACTTGCCGACGTTCGGCCGGCCGGCGACCGCGACGAACCCGGATCTCAAGCCAGGTCGCCCGCGTCGAACTGTTCCGGGAGCAACTCGTCGACCGTCATGTGCACGACGCGGCCGCCGTTGCGGAAGACGACCCGCTCGACGCCCATCTCGGCGAGCCACTGGCGGCAACCGCCGCACGGGGACGCCGTGATCGCCGCCACCGTGAAGTCACCGGGCCGGTAGCCCGCCACGACCGCGCTCGCGAACGTCGTCCGCTCCGCGCAGACGCCGAGGGGGTAGGCGGCGTTCTCGACGTTGACCCCCTCGATCACGCGGCCGTCACGGGTGAGCACCGCGCAGCCGACGTGGAAATGCGAGTAGGGGGCATACGCCCGCGCGGCGATCGCATCGGCGCGTGCGAGGAGCTCGTCGTCGGTCATGCCGAGAAGACCTGGAAGATGACGAGCGTCACGATGGCACCGAGGGTACCGCCCGTGATCACCTCGAGCGCCGAATGCACGCCCGCCTCGACCCGGGTCTGGGCGACGAGCAGAGCCATGATGAACGCGAGCGACGAGACAAGAAAGCGGTGGTCGGAGGCGTCCAGGGTCAGCGTCACCGCCATCCAGCCGGCGAATGCGACCGCGGCGTGCCCGGACGGCCAGCCGCCTCGCAGCGGCGTGCCGCGGCCCGACAGCGCCTTCATGCCGATCACGATCACGAGCACGAGCACAAGCGCGACGAGCGTCAGCTCCGCCGGGGTGTTCGAGAGCCGGTCGAGAAAGCGCGAGCTGCGGTCGGCCACCTGCCCGGAGAAGACGAGGTAGCCGACGGCGAGAGCGTTCACGGCCGCGATCAGGACGGAGCCGGCGGCGATGTCCTTGGCGAGCTTCGCCATCGGGTCGAACGACGTCGACGCCACGTCGACCGCAGCTTCCACCGCCGTGTTGATCATCTCGGCGATGAGGACGAACGCGATCGCGAGCAGCAGCACGATCAGCTCGATCTTCGAGACGTCGAAGGCGAGCGCGGCCACGAGCACCCCGATCGCGATGAGGAAGTGGATCCGCATGTTCCGCTGGGTGCGGAGCACGTGGATGATGCCCTCGAACGCGAAGTTGAAGCTCTCGAGGATCGACGGCGCCCGCCGGCGAGGCATGGGGCTCATGCGTCCGGCCGCCCACCAAGATCGCGGAGAAGCACCTGCTCGCGTGCCTCCATCTCCTCGCCGTGCTCGTGGCCGAGCAGGTGGAGCAGCCCGTGCACGAGCGGCCACTGCCAGGCGTCGCCGACGACCTGCGGGCAGAGGATCAGGTCGCCGAGAGCCCGCGGCTCGCCGTCGGGGAGTGGGTCGCGGCCGTCGATCGGGAACGAGAGCACGTCGGTCGCCTCGTCGAGGCCGAGGTGCTCGGCCTTGAGGGCGCGGCTCTCCTCGGGCGTCACGAACGCGATCCCGAGCTCGCCCGCGCCGACCCCTTCGGCCGCGAGCACGGTGCGCGCGAGCGCGGCGGCGCCGGCCTCGTCGACCTCCTCGCCGCTGCGGTTGTCGATCTCGACGTCGATCACGCCGTCAGGAGCTCACTTCTTGCGGGCGGTGCCCGTCTCCTCGGCGTGGCGCTTGTACGCCTCGACGATGCGCTGCACGAGCTTGTGGCGGACGACGTCCTCGTGCCCGAACTCGACGAAGCCGATCCCGTCGATCTCGCGCAGGATCGTCGCGCACCTGGATCAGCCCGGACGCCTGCTCGCGCGGCAGGTCGATCTGGGTGATGTCGCCGGTGACGACCACCTTCGAGCCGAAGCCGAGCCGCGTCAGGAACATCTGCATCTGCTCGGGGGTCGTGTTCTGCGCTTCGTCGAGGATGATGAACGAGTCGTTGAGCGTGCGCCCGCGCATGAAGGCGAGCGGCGCCACCTCGATCGTGCCACGCTCCATGTACGCGGTGAGCCGGTCGGCGTCCATCGTGTCGTAGAGCGCGTCGAACAGGGGACGCATGTAGGGGTCGACCTTGGCGAGCATGTCGCCCGGGAGGAAGCCCAGCCGCTCACCTGCCTCGACGGCCGGGCGCGTGAGGATGAGCCGCCCGACCTGCTTCTCGGTCAGGGCGGCGACCGCCAGGGCGATCGCGAGGTACGTCTTGCCCGTACCCGCAGGCCCGACCGCGAAGGTGACCGTACTCGAGCGGATCGCATCGACGTAGCGTTTCTGGGTGACGGTCTTCGGCGCGATCTTCTTGCCGCGGTGCCGCCAGACGACGTCCTCGAACACGTCGCGGATGTCGGCCGCCTGGTCGAGCGCTGCGGCAACCGCCCCGACCGTGTCCGGCCCGATCGCGGTGCCGCCCTCGATCAGCTCCACGAGCTCGTCGACGACCGCGCGCGCCTCGGCGACGCGCGCACCGTCACCGTCCAGGGTGAGCTTGTTGCCACGCAGCGAGATGGAGCACCCCAGGCGCTCGCGCAACGAGTCGAGCACGCCGTCGCCGACGCCGGCGAGCTCCGCGGCGACCTCGTTGGGGACGACGACGACATCCTGCACCTCCGCAGTGTAGGTGCCCCCGGCTACCGTTCGGCCATGGCGGAGCCACTGACGGTGCTCGTGGACGAAGACTGCGGGATCTGTACGCGTGCAGGCGGATGGCTCGCCCGGCGGGAAGGGATCGTCGTCCAGGCGATCGGGTCGGCCACTGGCGCACGACTCCTGCGTGATCTGACGCCGGGCGAGCGCTACGCCTCGGTGCACGTCGTCGACGCTGCCGGCAGGCGCCGTTCCGGCGGCGCGGCACTGCCGCCGATCGTGCGGCGTCTCCGCGGCGGGCGCGGTCCCGCGGCACTCGCCGCGCAGCTGCCGGGCATGACAGAAGCGGTCTACCGGCTCGTTGCCCGGCACCGCCGGCGGCTCTCCCGGCTCGCCGGGCTCGATGCGTGCGCGACGGGGCAGCCTGTGGACGGATCGGCACACAGACGGCGCCCGCCCGACACCGTTCCGTCACCCGATCGCCGCTAGCGTTCCAGAAGGGAGCCTCACACCCCCGTCGGGGGGTCCGGCTTCGGATCGGGACAGCTGTGGACCGTGGCGCGAGCCCGGGTGCGCCGCAGGGCCGCTAGGCGAGCTTCTCGCGCACGAGCTGGCTCACGGCGGAGCCGTCGGTGCGCCCCGAGACCTGCGGCATCACATCGGCCATGACACGGCCGAGATCGCGGATCGACGTCGCCCCGACCTCGGCGATGACGTCGTCGATGATCTCCTCGAGCTCCTCCTCGCTGAGCGGCTCGGGCATGAACTCCTCCAGCACCTCGAGCTCGAAGTCCTCCTTGTCGGCCTGCTCCTCCCGTCCCGCCCGCTCGAAGGCTTCGAAGGCCTCGACGCGCTTCTTGCGCTCGCGCTGCAGCACCTGCAGCTCCTCGTCCTCGGAGAGGGGGCGCTGCAACTCCTTGCGCGCGGACTTCAGGCTCGCGAGGATCAGCGCCAGGGCGTCCCGGCGGTCGTCGTCACGCGACAGGCGCGCCTGCTTGAGCTCGTCCTCGATGCGGGGTATCAGGTTCATTGGCTGCTGGTCGTAGTGGGCACGGCGTCACTCGAGGCCCGGGAGGTCGGATCCGCCGAGCACGTGCAGATGGAGGTGGAAGACCGTCTGCCCTCCACCGGGGCCGACGTTGATGATCACACGATAGTCGTCCAGGCCGACGCGTGCGGCCGTGTCGGCCACGAAGCGGAGCATGCGCCCCACCTCCTCGTCCTCGAACTCCCCGACGTCGCGCAACGTGGCGACGTGTCGCTCCGGCAGGACGAGCAGGTGCGTCTCGGCCTTCGGCGCGATGTCGCGGATCGCCACGAACCCGTCCGCTGCGTGCACGTGGTCGCCCTCGGCGACGAGCCTGCAGAAGAGGCAGTCAGGCGGCAACTGCGAGCACCCCGTCGTCGGAGACACCAGTCGCCCGTGCGCGCACGAAGGTGCCGACCCGGGCATCGACGAGCCACGGCGTGTAGTCGTCGGCATAGCCGAGCCCCGGCCGGTCGACCAGCACCCGGTCTTCGCTCCCGACGCGCTGGAGCCAGCGCGCCCGGCAGGCGGCGTCCGAGGCGGCCCGCAGACGGGCGCTCCGTTCGCGCTTGAGCTCTACCGGCACCGGGTCGTCCGCCGCCGAGCGGGTGCCGGGCCGCGGCGAGTACGGAAACACGTGCACCTTCGTGGTGCCCGCCTGCGCGAGCGCGTCCAGCGTGCGCTCGAAGGCGGCATCGTCCTCGGCCGGGAAGCCGACGATGACGTCGGTCGTGAGGTTGAAGTCGCGGAGCCGCGCAAGCGTCGCGAGGTACTGCGCGATGCGGTAGCGCCGGCCCATCGCCGCCAGCACCGCGTCGTCGCCGGACTGGAGCGGCACGTGAAGGTGCCGCGAGACGGTGGGGGTCTCCCGCAGAGCCTCGACGAGGTCGTCCGTGACGTGGTTGACCTCGATCGAGGACAGGCGCAGCCGCTCCACGCCCTCGATCCCGCCGGCCTCGCGGACGAGCCGGGCGAGCGTGTAGCCGGCCGCGCGATCGCGGAAGCACCCGAGGTTGACGCCCGTGAGCACGATCTCCCGGTGCCCCTGCCGGACGCGGCGCCGGATCTCCCGGAGCACCGCCTCTGCCGTGCGGCTGCGCGTGCCGCCGCGGACGAGCGGGATGACGCAGAACGCGCACGAGAAGGAGCAGCCGTCCTGGATCTTCACGAAGGCGCGCACCCGGTCGAGGCCATGCTCCACGTTGACGCACCCGATCGCGCCGACGTCGCGGGCGACGGCGTCGGCGGCGTCCTCGCTGCGCCCAGGCACGACGACGACGTTGTCGGGCAGGCCGGCCAGCGCACCGCCGGGCAGGTTGGCCGCACACCCCGTGACGTAGACCGCCCCGTGGCTGCGGGCCGCGCGCGATACCGCCTGGCGCGACTTCGCGACGGCCTCGTGCGTGACGCAGCACGTGTTGACGACCACGAGATCGCCGTCGCGATCGACCTCCACGTGCCCGTCGGCGAGCAGGCGCTCGCGGATCGCCTGCCGGTCGGCGAACGAGACCTTGCACCCGAGGAAGCCCGTCGAGAACGACGCCATCGGCCAGGAGCCTAGACGGTTTCCCGGGAGAACAGATCGGCCGACCACCCGTCGAGCTCGCGGCACTCGACCCAGCTCCAGCCGGGCGCTGCCGGCCGCTCGCCGGCGAGGTAGCCGGAGGTGATCGCGTGCTGCGCGCGCAGGCGCGCCAGGACGACCACGACGGGGCCGAGCAGGATGTTGGCGACGGCCACGTCGGCCGCCGGCAGCGTGCCCGCCGTCGCGTCGACGACGAGCGCCTCGAGCGCCACCCCGTTGGCGCTGGCGTTGGCGCGCGTCACCTCAACGGCGACCGGGTCGTCGTCGACGGCCACGAGCGGGCCGTACCCGAGCCGCGCGGCTGCGATCGCCAGCACGCCGGAGCCGCAGCCGACATCGAGCAGTGCGCCGCGCGGCGCCTCCGCGAGCAGCTCGACGCACAGCCGCGTGGTCGGGTGCGCCCCGGTGCCGAAGGCACGGCCGGGGTCGATCACGACCGCCGGCTCGCCGGCCGGCGGCTGCTCCCAGGGCGGACCGATCCAGACGCCTCCCGCCCGGACGGGTCGATGGAAGGCACGCCAGGCGTCCTCCCACCCGGGTGCGAGCGGCTCCGCCACCGCGTCGGCGAACACCGCCCGAATCTCGGCCACCCGGGACGCGGCCACGTAGAGCGAGAGCGCGATCGCGCTCCCGTCCTCCGACTCCGCGAACCCGCCGGGCACCAGCTCGAGCGCCGCCGCCCGTGCCTCCTCGGCCCTGTCGGCGGGCGCCCGAACGGTGATGCACACGATCTCGTCGGTCACGCGAGCTCGAACGCCGTCGTCTCGCGCCACGTCCCGTCGCCCTGTTCCACGAACAGCGCCACGCGGTCGACCGCGAAGCGGAACGGCAGCAGCGGCGCCAGCTCCCGGTCGGCGAGTGCGGCGATCTCGACCGCGGCCGCGGCGTCGTCGACTGCGGCGATCGTCAGGTGCGGCTCCGGCTCGATGCCGGCGTCCTCGTAGGGCGGGAACTGCGGGAAGCGCGCACAGGTGGCGTCGATCAGCTCGACGAAGCGATCGCGCGGCTGTGGCGCGAGCCAGACGAACTCGTCGAACCGCCCCACGTGGGTCAGCTCAGCGCTCGAACGACGCGAGGCGCCCGAAGTGCGAGGCGACGACCGATCGCACCGCATCGTCGAGATGGGCCACGCGGACGAATGGGAAGAGAATCGTGATGTGGGGCGGGATCCGCCGGGAGACCGACTCGGCGTTGTGCCGTCCACGGAAGTCGGCGACGAGCTCCTCGGCACCGTGCACCGGGATCAGCAGGCCGGTGCGGCGGGCGCTCGCCGGTACGTCACGCACGTGTCAGCGGAACGCCTTCTTCAGGCGCTCGAAGAACCCGTCGTCGCCGTGGTAGGCGTCGTCGCCGAGGGCCCCGCCCAGCTGCTCGACGAGAGCGCGCTGCTCCGGCGTGAGCTGCCGCGGCACGCGCACGGCGACGTGGACGTGCAGGTCGCCGCGGCGGGTGCCGGACAGCGCCGGCATCCCTCGCGCCTTGACGACCCGGACGTCGCCGGGCTGCGTGCCGGCCGGCACCTCGAGCTCGACCTCGCCGTCCGGGTGCGGCACCTGGACGGTCGCGCCGAGCGCGGCCTCCGTCATGGTCAGCTCGACGAGCGTGTGGAGGTCGTCGCCGTCTCGCTCGAGGCCCTCCTCCGGTCGCACGCGCACCTGCACGAAGACGTCCCCGGCAGGCCCTCCGAGGCTCCCCGCGTGGCCTTCGCCACGCAGGCGGATGCGTTGACCGTCGTGGATGCCGGCGGGCACGTCGACGGCGAGCACCTTGTCGTCGAGACGACGGCCGACTCCGTCGCACCGCTCGCACGGCGTCTCGACGAGGCGTCCCGCGCCACCGCACTGCGGACAGGCGCCGGAGCGCACGAACTGCCCGAACACGCTCTGCGAGACGTGCTGCACGCGACCGGCGCCGCCGCACGTCTCGCAGGTGACGGGCGTCGTGCCGGGAGCGGCGCCGTTGCCGCCGCACAGATCGCAGGTGACCGCGACCCGGATCGGGGCGTCGACAGCGATCCCCGCATACGCGTCCGCGAGCGCGATCTCGACGACGGACGCGACGTCGGCGCCGCGGTCCGGGCGTGCGCCGCGGCTCGCCGTCTGACCGAAGAGACCCTCGCCGAAGAAGGCGCTGAAGATGTCGGAGAGGTTGCCGAGGTCGAAGTCGGCCGGTGCGAAGCCGCCGTTCCGTGAGGCCTGCACGTCCGAGGCGGTCGTAGGTCTCGCGGGTCTCCGCGTTCGAGAGCACCTCGTATGCCTCGGCGATCTCGCGAAAGCGCTCCTGCGCGTCCGGCGCGTCGGAGACGTCCGGGTGCAGCTCACGGGCGAGGCGGCGAAACGCCTTCTTGATGTCGCCGTCGCTCGCGTCGCGGCCGACGCCGAGGATCTCGTAGTAGTCGCGTTCCGCCGTCGCCATCCTGCACCCGAGAGTAGCTTCCTAGCTTCCCTCGTAGACGTCCTCGACGAGGCGGGAGAGCTCGAAGGCCGCCGCACGCACGGTGCGAATCGCCTTCTCGTAGTCCATCCGCAGCGGGCCGAGCAGCGCGACGGAGCCGAGGGAGCGGCTGGCGAGGCCGTAGCTCGCCCCCACGTAGGCGACGTCGTGCAACTGCCCGCCCTCGACCTCGGGGCCCACCCTGACGACGGTGCGCCTCGGATCGAGCGCCTCCGAGAGCAGCTCCAGCACGGCAGCACGCCGTTCGAGCACGTCGAGCAGGCGCTGGCACGCCTCGAGCTCGGAGCCCCGCGCGTCGCCGAGCAGGCCCGCCGCCCCGCCGACGAAGAGCTGAGGCCCGTCGTCGGCAACGGCGTCGACGAACGCCGGCCGCAGGCGGGCCAGGAACGCGCGCTCGTGCGGCGGCAGGGCCGGGTCCTCGAGGCGGCGGCGCAGGCTGTTCGAGCCCAGCGTCAGCCCGATCACCTGCTCCTCCAGGTACGTGCGCACCCAGTCGACGAGGCCCGTGTCGGCGGGCTCGTCGAGCTCGAAGACGCGCTTGGAGACGCCGCCGGTCGAGGTGATCACGACCACGATCACCGCGCGCGGGTGCAGCTGCAGCACGTCGACGTGCCGGACGGACGCGGCTGCGAGGGCCGGCGCCGTGACGAGCGCGAGCAGGCGCGTCGCCTGCGAGAGCGACTCGGTCGTCGACTGCAGCGCCGCCTCGAGCTCGTTGCGCATCGCCGCGATGTCCAGGGACAGGCGCTCCGGCCGGCTGTCGAGCGTCTCGATCAACTCCTCCGCGTACACGCGATAGCCGCTGTCGGTCGGCACCCGCCCGGCCGACGTGTGCGGATGGGTGAGCAGCCCCAACGCCTCGAGCTCGGCCAGCTCGTTGCGCACGGTCGACGACGAGAGGTCGAGGCCCGATCGCTCGACGAGCGCCTTCGAGCCGACCGGCTGGCTGGTGGCGACGTACTCCTCGACAACGCGTCGCAAGATCTCGCGCTTGCGTGAGGAGAGCTCGTGCTCCGTCATCCACGAATCGTACCCGGGAGGGGCGGCGTCCCCGAGCGCGGGCCAGAGGGCCGGCTCTGAGCCGCGCACACGGCAGTGCGTGGGCGGAGATCTCGGCACCGACGGGAGACGCTGGCCTCGCCGGAGCCGGCGATCCGCACACGAGATCGCGGCGTCAGGCGAGCAGGTCGGCGGTCACAGCATCGCCGACGAACCTGCCGCGACGGGTCAAGACGAGCATCTCGCGCCCCGCGTGGTCGCTCACATGGTCGATGAGCCCGCGGTCGCGGAGCCGTTCGAGCGCTCGCCTGTCGATCGCCGACTCGCAGCCGTCGACGAGCACCGGCTCATCCAGCCGGAGGCCGAGCATGATGCGCTCCAGCACCTTCGTGCTGCCGTCGAGCCGCTCGATCTCGCGCGGGGGCTCGTCGCCGCGGCGCAACGCGGTCACGTAGCGGGCGAGCGACGGGCCGTTCTTCCTCCGGACGGCACCGAGCGTCGAGACTGCTCCGATACCGACTCCGAGGTAGTCGTGACCGTGCCAGTAGCCCAGGTTGTGGTGCGCGCGGAGATCCCGGCCGCCCGCCCTCGCGCCGGTGACGCAGAAGTTCGCCGTCTCGTACCACCGGTAGCCGGCGCCCGTCAGCGTCTCGACGACATGCTCGAAGTACCCCTCCATGGCGTCCGCCTGCCGCACGAGCTCCTCCCCGAAAGCGTGCGCGAACCGCGTGCCCGGCTTCGCCTCGAGCTCGTACAGGGAGAGGTGCTCGGGGGCGAGCGCGAGCGCCTCTGCGAGATCGCGATCGAGGTCGGCGGGCTCCTGGCCAGGGATGCCGTAGATGAGATCGAGCGAGATGTTGTCAAACAGGGCATCACGAAGAGTATGGACCGCACGCCGGACGTCGTCCGGCCCGGCAACGCGCTCGAGCACCTGCAACAGCCGCGGCGCGAACGTCTGCGCCCCGAGCGACACGCGCGAGACGCCGCCGGCTCGCAGCAGGGCGGCAAGCTCCGGCGTCACCGTCTCGGGGTTCGCCTCGACCGTCACCTCGGCCGCGCGGGGAAGTGCGGCGAGGAGCCGAGCGAGTGCGGCGGGCTCGGTGAAGGTGGGCGTGCCGCCACCGACGAACACCGTGTCGACCCGCTCGGCGAGCACGTGACGCTCCCGTGCGAGCTCGCCGAGCAGGGCGTCGACGTAGGCCGGGTGCGCGCCGGTGCGGCCGGCGACGGTGACGAAGTCGCAGTACCCGCAGCGGTGGGCGCAGAACGGCAGGTGCACGTACAGATGCCGGACGTCCACGGCGGGTCGATCCGGCGTCATTGGTCGAGCCCGCGCTTGCGGCGCCACTCCCGCACGAGCGCCTTCGGCGCGCGCTCTGCCCAGGCGTCCTCGAGGAGCTCACGGACGAGCTCCTCTCCGGCCCGCGGCAACGCCACCAGCACCATCGGCGAGTCCTGGTAGTGCGGCGTCACGAACAGGATGCCGTCGTTCGCATCGATCAGGAAGGGCCGCTCCTCGAAATCGCAGCGGATGGCGAGCGTCTCCCCGTCCTCGCGCAGGCGGCACATGAAGGCGCGCCTCACGCGCAGCGCAGGAGTGCCGTACGCGGTGCCGGCCGCCACCTCGGGCAGCGCCTCCGCCAGGGCGACGACATCGTCCCAGGTCATTCCGGCTCGCGCTCGAAGACGCACACCCCGAACCCACGAACCGCCCTGAGCGCGCGCCGGGTAGGGACCGAGACGCCCACACCCGAGCCACCCGATCCGAGCGCTCGCACGACCACCGCGAAACGATCATCGTAGGCGCCGGGCGGGTCAGGCGGGCGATCGGGTGGTGCCACCAGGATCACCGCAAGCGTCTGCCCGAGCGTCTCGACGCCGTCTGCGACACGCGTGCGCCGCTCGCGCGTGAGCCATGCGCTCGCCACGTCCGTCCTTTGCTCGAGGGCCTCTCGGAGGGCCGACAGCGTCTCGCCTGGCAACACGGAGCGCGGCTCCCGCACGAGCTCGGCCCGGAACGCGAAGGTGGCCGGATCGGGGAGCGCAGGCACTACTTCTTCCTGTCGCTGTCGAGGTTCAGCACGGCGAGGAACGCCTCCTGCGGTACCTCCACGCCGCCGACCTGCTTCATCCGCTTCTTCCCCTTCTTCTGCTTCTCGAGCAGCTTGCGCTTGCGCGAGATGTCGCCGCCGTAGCACTTGGCGAGCACGTCCTTGCGGCGCGCCTTCACGGTCTCGCGCGCGATCACGCGCGAACCGATGGCGGCCTGGATCGGCACGTCGAACATCTGGCGCGGAATCTCCTCGCGCAGCTTCTCGACCAGCAGCCGCCCGCGGTCGTAGGCGAACTCGCGGTGGATGATCAGCGACAGCGCGTCCACGGGCTCACCCCCGACCAGCACGTCCACCCGCACGAGCTTGCCGCTCCTGAAGCCGGAGAGGTCGTAGTCGAAGCTGGCATACCCTCGCGTGCGCGACTTGAGCTGGTCGTAGTAGTCGAGCACGATCTCGGCAAGCGGCAGCTCGTACGTGAGATGGACGCGCTCCGGCGACAGGTACTCGAGGTGGTCGAAGCGGCCGCGGCGCTCGTTGTTCAGCTCCATCACCGTGCCGACGTACTCCTTCGGGACGATGATGGACGCCCGTATGTACGGCTCCTCGACCTCCTCGAGCTCGGCCGGCATCTCGGAGGGGTTGTGCACCTCGCGCCAGTCGCCGTTGCGCTCGAGCACCCGGTAGGCGACGTTCGGCGCCGTCACGATCAGGTCGAGGTCGAACTCGCGCTCGAGGCGCTCGCGCACGATCTCCATGTGGAGCAGCCCGAGGAAGCCGCAGCGGAAGCCGAATCCGAGCGCCTGCGAGGTCTCCGGCTCGTAGAAGAGCGCCGCGTCGTTGAGCTTCAGCCGCTCCAGCGCGTCCCGCAGCTCGGGGTAGTCGTCGGAGTCGCTCGGGAAGAGCCCGGCGAACACCATCGGCTTCACGTCCTTGTAACCGGGCAGCGGGGCCGTGGCGGCCGCGCCCTTGCGCGTGGTCAGCGTGTCGCCGACCCGGAGCGCGGAGACCTCCTTGAGCCCGGTGATGACGTAGCCCACCTCCCCCGCCTCGAGCGTCTTCACAGGCACGCGGGAGGGCGACATGAACCCGAGCTCCTCGGCGTCGAACTGGGTGCCGAGCGCCATCGCGCGGAGCCCCGAGCCCGTCTCGAAGCGACCGTCGACGACCCTGATGAACGCGATCACGCCACGGTACTGATCGTACGAGGAGTCGAAGATGAGCGCTCGGGGCGGCGCGTCGGGGTCGCCCGCAGGAGGCGGGATCCGCGCCACGATCCCGTCGAGCACCTGGTCGACGTTGATGCCGGTCTTGGCGGAGATGCGGACGATGTGGGCCGGATCGCCTCCGAGCAGCTGCGTCACCTCGAGTGCGGCTCCGTCGGGGTCGGCCGAGGGCAGGTCGATCTTGTTGACGACGGGGACGATCTCGAGCTCGTTCTCGATCGCGAGATAGGCGTTCGCGAGCGTCTGCGCCTCGATCCCCTGTGCCGCGTCGACGACGAGCAGAGCGCCCTCGCACGCCTGCAGTGACCGCGACACCTCGTAGGTAAAGTCCACGTGACCGGGCGTATCGATCAGGTTGAGCTCGTGCCCCTTCCAGTGCACCCGCACCGCCTGCGCCTTGATCGTGATCCCGCGCTCGCGCTCGAGCTCCATCGAGTCGAGCAGCTGGTCGCGCATGTCGCGGTCGGCGACCGTGTCCGTGAGCTGCAGGATGCGGTCGGCCAGGGTCGACTTGCCATGGTCGATGTGGGCGATGATGGAGAAGTTGCGGATGTGGCTCTGGTCCATGGGAATCAGGCCCGGATGCTAGCTGTGATGCGGTTTGCCGCCGGCCCCGGGGCACGGCCGGCGGGACCCGTCAGCGCTCGAGCACCCACGTGCGCCCGACGGAGAGGCGGCGTGTAGCCGAGCTTCCGGTTGATCGCCGACATGGGCGCGTTGGTCGTGTCGTTCTGCGTGATCACACGCGTGATGCCGGCCGCTGCCGCCCACGCGAGAGAGCGCTGCTTGACGAGCAGCCCGAGTCCCCGGCCACGGTAGGCCCGGACGACGCCGGTGCCCCCGTTCATGGCACGACCGGTCTCGTGGTCGGCGAACAGAAACGTCGCGGCGGCGACGACCCGGCCGGCGACGGCGGCGACACCGAGCTCACGGTCGAGGTTGGGCTGTTCCCAGATCAGGCGGCACCAGCTCTCCATCGTCATCCCGGAGATGTCGGTCGGCCCGGGCTCGTCCACTGCGCTCTCCCGGTCGGCGCGGTACAGCGGCTCCGGGGCGGACGAGAAGGCGCTCAGCGGGTGCAACGCGATGCCCGGCGAGACCACTCTGCTCCGAGCTTACCGGACTTTAGAACTCGAATCGGAATGACGCTTCCCCAGCGCGTTCCGACGACACAAGGCTTCATTCTGATTCGAGTTCTCAGGCAGGGCGTCCGCGCATCAGCGACCGGAGCGCGTCGAGCTCCCGCACCCTCAGCACCCGGCAGGCAAAGACGTAGACGGCCAGGCCAAAGCCGAGGGCTCCGCCGAGGGACCCGATCTGGGCAGGCACGGTGCGCCCGAGGAGCCGGTCGAGCCCGTACCGCACACCGAAAGCGACGACGCCGAACACGAGCGACGCGACCACGATCCGGCCGACCGCGTCGGCGACGCGACCGCCGTCCACGTAGGTGAAGCGCCGTCGTAGCGCCACGAGCAGGGCCGCCACCCCGGCGATGTTGACGAGCGCGGTCGCGAGCGGGATCCCCCACACGCCGAGCCGGTAGAAGATCGCGTCGAGCCCCGCGTTGAGGACGACGGTGGCGACGGCGACGGTGGTCGGGATCCAGTTCGACTGCAGGCCGTAGAAGCCGCGCGTGAGCAGCAGCATCCACCCGTTGAAGACGAGCCCGAGCGAGAACGCGGCCAGGCAGGAGGCGACGACTGTGACGTCGGCCGCTGTGAACTCCCCTCGCTCGTACACGACCCGCACGATCGGCTCGGCCAGCACAGCCGACCCGACGGCGGCGGGAATCAGCAGGAACGCTATCTGCCGCATGCCGGCACTCACAGTCGTCCTGAACCCGTCGATGTCGCCGCGGGCGGCAAGGCGGGAGAGCGTCGGGAACAGGATCGTCGCGACCGCGACCGCGAACATCCCCTGCGGCAGCATGTAGAGGCGGAACGCCTTGTCGATCGCAGCCGGAGCCAGTTCGGGATCGAGCAGGCGAGACGCGAAGAGCGTGTCGACCACAGCGTTGACGTTGATCAGGCCGAGGGTCAGCGTCACCGGCAGCATCAGCCTGAAGAACCGGCGCACAGCGGGGTCGCGCCAGTCGAGCACGAGCTGGAGCCGGCCGTCGAGCCCGCGCAGCCACGGCACCGGCAGTAGGAGCTGGATCAGCGTCCCCGCGAGGATCGAGCCGGCGTAGACGTACAGCTCCGCGCTCTCTCCGCTCACGCTCGGGACGCCCACGGCAAGGCCGGCGATGATGGCGAGGTTCCAGACGACCGGTGTCAGGGCGGGCACCGTGAACTGGTCGTACGTGTTCAGGATGCCGACGATGACGCCGCTCAGCCCGAGCAGCACGACGATCGGGAAGAGGACGCGTGAGAGCCCGATCGCGAGGTCGGTGTCGCCGCCGGGATCGCCGAACGGCCGCATCAGGAGCGGCGCGACCAGGATGAAGAGGGCTGTCAGCCCCCCGAGCACGAGCAGCACGAGCCAGAAGATCGTCGACGCGACGCGCCAGGCCCGCTTGCGGTCGCCCTTCTCGATCAGGTCGCTGAAGACAGGGACGAACGCGCCGGAGAGCGCGGCGTCCGCGAGCAGTGCGCGCACGAGGTTCGGGATCTGGAAGGCGACGGTGAACGCGTTGATCCTGCCGCTGACGCCGAAGTAGTACGCGGCGACCATCTCCCGCACGAGGCCGAGCACCCGCGACAGGCCTGTTGCCAGCGAGAAGAAGAACGTCGAGCGGGCGAGATGGCGGCCGCGGCCGTCTGCAGGCGTCGCCACGACCGCCGCGTCGGGCGGTGCACCACCCGAGGCGGCGGAATCGTCTGGGTGATCGCTCACCCGACACCCATTCGGCGCGAAGTCGGCACGGCCCTGCGACAGCTTCCCCGATCGGGGCACCGGGCGCGCGGGTGAGCGTCGCGAGCTGCGCGCTCAGGCCGTTTCGGGGAGCACCTGCTCCCGGCTGCGAAACGCGGCGGCACGCGACGCCGAGCGCCTGCGGGCGAGCAGGTTGGCAGCG
Source organism: uncultured Gaiellaceae bacterium (assembly GCA_963787085.1). GTDB lineage: Bacteria > Actinomycetota > Thermoleophilia > Gaiellales > Gaiellaceae > Gaiella. The sequence goes on from CAWBBO010000006.1 coordinate 601,699, forward strand.
GCGAGCGCCACGATCGTCAGGCCAACGCCCGCCACCTCGACGGCGTTCGGTCGGTAGCCGCGGCCGATCTCGATGGCGAAGGTCGTGATCGGGATCAGGTTTCCGAAGAGCGCTGCGTTCTGGGGCCCGATCAGCCCGACAGCGCTGTTCCAGGTCAGCACGGCGACCACCACCCCGACGAGGGTGATGTCGGCGAACTGCGGCCACACGTCGACGAAGGCGGCGACCGGCGGCGCGGGCTCCAGGCCAGGCGGGCTCCAGGCCAGCCGACGGCCCCGCCGAGGAGCGACGCCGGGCGGCCCTCGCTGATCACGAGAGCGACCCCCGTGAGCGCGACGCCGAGGAAGGCGAGCGTCGCCGCCGGCGGCCGCGTGCGCGTCCGCCATCAGAGGACGAGGGCCGTGAGCAGCGGGCCGAGAGCGACGATCAGCGCAGCGTTCTGCGGCTTCGCCCGCTCGAGGCCGGCGTAGGCGAGGAGGTTGAAACCGGCAAAGCCGACAGTCCCGAGCCAGAGGAGCCTGAGGCCGCGTCCGTCGAGCCGCAGTGCCGTGCGACCATCGACGGCGACGAGAAGCGCGAGCAGCACACCGCCTGCGATTCCGTAGCGCACCGTGTTCAGGTGGAAGGCGTCGACGGAGCCGAGCGCCGACCTGCCGACGACGAACTGGCCGCCCCAGGCGAGGGCCGTGACGGTTGCGAACGTCGCTCCGAGCGCTGGCTTGCTCGCCGGCTCACTTCCCGTCAGCGACCCGACCCGGTCGCATCACCCGCGCGTCCTGCGCGAGGCCGGCGTCACCGCGACACGCGCGGTGGGAACGCAACGCCTCGTCTCGCTGCGCCGGGACGATCTCGACGCACGCTTCCCGGGGCTGCTGGACGCCGTCGTCGCCGTCGCCGCCGCCGGCCCTGCGTAGAGCACCTGCCCTCGAGGGCTCTGCTACCATCTCGCGGCCCGCAGATCGCGGGTGTTCCCACGCTCAGAGAGCCGGATGCCGAACATCAAGCAACAGAAGAAGCGAGTCGGGATCGCCACCCGGCAGCGGATGGAGAACCTTCGCTACCGGTCGACGGTGAAGACGCTGACGAAGCGGCTCGAGTCGGCCGTCGCCGCCGGCGATGCCGACGTCGTCGCCGCGTCCTACCGCGAGCTCGTCCGCACGGTCGACAAGGCTGCGTCCCACGGCTCGCTCCACAAGAACACGGCGGCGCGCAAGAAGGCGCAAGCCTCCCGGCTCGTCGCCGGCGTCTCCGCCTAGCGCTCTCCCCGGCCGGGCTCGCGGCTCGTGTCGATCAGCGCGCGCTGGAGCTCGAGGTCGGGAGCGAGGCGGCTGCCACCCTTGAGCGCAAGGTCGAGCTCCGCGAGCCTGACCGTGGCGTCGCGCAGCTCGTCGTCGGAGAAGTTGTCGGCATGCCCGGCCACCTTCTGCGCGTAGTAGGGGTTCATCTTCAGCCTCGTGGCGGCCTCCCGCGGGGGCGTCCCCTCGGCTGCCAGCCCCTTGAGCTGCCGCATCCGGCCGAGATAGCTGCCGAGGGCCCCGGCCAGGCGCGGCGCACTGTCACGACGCGGCTTGTCGTCGCGCTCGAAGATCGACTCGCTGGCCGCGAGCGTGCGGATGCCGTCGCGCTCGCCCCAGGCGTCGGTGAGCTCGAAGATCGGCGTCTCGGCGACAGGCGCGACGAGCTCGAGCACTTCACGCTCCCCCACCGGCTCGCCCTGGGCCCAGAGGGCGATCTTGTCCACCTCCGAGGCGATCGCATGCAGGTCGTTCTCGCCGACGAGCTGGACGAGCAGCGCACACGCCTCCGGCTCGGCACGGACGCCGAGCGCCTTGAACCTCTCCCCCACCCAGTGCGTGCGGCCGCGCTTGGCGGCGACGTACTCGAGCACCGTGCCCGCCTTCTCGACGGCCTTTCGCAGGGCCGCGTCCTTCTTCGTCTCGTCGCCGACGAGCGCGAGCACGGTGTGCGGAGCCGGGTCTGCGAGATAGCCGGCGACCGCCGCCGCGTCGGCGGCCTTCCACGCCTGCGTCAGCCGCCCGTCGGAGCCGGGCCGTCCGTCGATTCCCTCGACGATCACGAGCCGGTCGTCCCCGAAGAGACTGCCGGCGTTGCAGAGCGCCACCACGTCGTCGCCGGACACCTCCTGTGCGACCACGCGCTCGATCGCCTCGGGGGCGAAATGCCGGCGGAGGCGGCCGAGCGCCGTCTCGACCTTGGGCCGGTCGCTGCCGGTGATCAGATATGCCGGCTCGAGGGCAGGGGCGTCGGCCACGCTCCTACGGTACTCCACGGTGACCGTGCCCCGGCCGGGCTGCGTCAACCGCGCGTGCGAACGGTGAGCTCCCTTCCGTCGGACTCGACGACGACGGAGCCGTCCTCGTCGGTGCGGTAGAGCGCGAGCCCGGGCGCCGCGCGAAGCAGCGCGAGTGTCTCGGCCCGAGGGTGCCCGTAGTCGTTCCCCCGTCCGACCGAGATCAACGCGACGCGCGGCCGGAGCACGCGCAGCGCCTCCGCGAGTCCCGGGTCGGCCGACCCGTGGTGCGCCACTTTCAGCAACTCGACCCGGCGCAGCGGCAGCCGCTGCGTCACCGTCGACTCGGCGTCGCCCGTGAGCAGCAGGTCGGTCTCTCCGTAGCTCACGAGCAACACGACGCCGTGGTCGTGCGGATCCTGGTCCGGCAACCCGCCGCCGTCGGGCCAGAGCACACGCACGCGCAGGCGGCCGAGCCGGTAGTCGTGCCCCGCCCGCGCCGCGACGACGGTCGTGCCCCGCGCAGCCGCGACCTGCCGGGCAGCCGCGTCGTCGGGCCAGTCTCCGGGCTGCAGGGGGTCGAGGAGCGCACCGACCGTGACAGCGCCCAGCACGGCCGCCACACCGCCGACGTGATCCCGGTGCGGGTGCGTGACGACGACAGCGGCGAGCGAACGGATCCCCCGGCGACGCAGCTGCTCGTCGACGTGCGCCTCGGGCGGTCCGGCGTCGACGAGCATGGCACCTTCCGGCACCTCGAGCAGCACGCCGTCGCCCTGCCCGACGTCGAGCATGGTGACGCGGAGCCCCGCCGGCGGCTGCCATCTCGGCGGCGGGTGGAGAGCCCACCAGGCAGCGCCCGCGAGCAGCATGACGGCAACGCCGTCGAGCAGAAGCGCCCGCCGCCGATACGGCGGAGCCCGACCCACGGCCACCCCCGCAGCGACGACGGCCGTGGGAAGCACGAAGACGAGCGGTGAGGACACCTGCGCATAGGGCAAGGAAGCGACGAGCCGCGCCGAGAGGGCGATCCAGGCCGCGCAGAGGCCCGCGAGCCACGACATCGCGACCGCCGCCGGGGGGAGCACCGGTGCGACGAGCGCAGCTCCGAGGCCGAACCCGAGGAGGAAGGGCATGGCCGGCTCCGCCAGCGCGTTCGCGGGCACGGTCCACACCGGCACGACCCCGAACTGCAGCCACAGGATCGGCGCCGTGACGAGGCCACACGCAGCCGAGATGCCGACGACCTCCACGAGCAGCCACGGGACGGGCCAGCCCTCGCGGAAGCGCCGCAGCCGCGGCAGCGTGAGGAGGATCGCCGCGACCGCCGCGAAGGAGAGCTGAAAGCCCGGCTCGAGGAGCGAGCGCGGCGTCCACACGAGCAGCACGAGCGCACCGAGGGCGAGCACGTGCCAGCGGTCGCTCGGCCGCGACGCGAGCCACGCGAGCGACGCAACGCAGCCGGCCACCGCGGCCCTGACCACCGACGGCTGCCAGCCGACGGCGAGGGCGTAGCCGAGCACGGCGACGATCGCGACGATGTGCCCGAGCGCGCGCGGAAGCCCGAGCACGTAGGCGAGGCCGAGGACGCCGAACGCGATGAAGACGACGTTCTGCCCCGAGACGGCAAGAAGGTGGTAGAGCCCCGACGCCTTGAACGCGTCCCGCAGCGGCGTATCGAGCCCTTCGTCCGCGCCGAGCACGACAGCCGCGACGAGCGCGCGGCGCTCACCTGTCGTACCGAGCGCGAGGGCACCGCCGACTGCCGCGCGCAGCCGGTCGCCCACGCCTCCGATCCCGCCCCGCCGGCCGACGACGCGCCAGGTGCCGCTCGCGTGCAGGACGACGTGGACGCCCCTTCTCGCGAGCCAGCCGCGCTCGTCGAAGCCGGTCTCGGGCCCGCGCGGGGCGACCGGCCGCGCTCGCAGCGCGAGGACGGCGCCCAGGGGCGGAGCGCGGCCGGCGGGGAGCTCGAGCAGGACGCGCTCGCGCATGGTCCGACCGGCGAAGCGCCGGACGTCGCCCATGGCTCGGACGGCGTACCGTGTGCGCGTCGGCGGCGCCGTGACGACGACGCGCGCGTCTCTCGATCTCGCCGAGACGCTCCACGAGCACGCTGCGATCGAGCGCGTCGAGGCGAACGGCACCCCACCAGAGGCCGAGCAGCGACAGGCACACGCCCGCAAGGGCGAGCCCGACTCGCCCACGGAGTGCCGCGGCGCCGGCGACAACGGCGAGCGCAGGCAAGAGGACGGCGAGGGGCGACAACCGCAGCCAGTTGGTGGCGCCGAGCCCGACGCACGCAAGCACGACGAGCACGGTCGGCCAGCCGAGCTCGAGCGCCTCCCGAACGCGCCGTCTCACGGTGTCACCAGGTCGCGCAGCTGCTCGATCCTCGCCGGACCGATGCCGGGAATCGCATCGAGGTCGTCGACCGAACGGAAGGGGCCGTGCCCCTGCCGCCAGTCGAGGATCTTCTGCGCGGTGACGGGTCCGATGCCGGGCAGTGCGTCCAGATCCTCGAGCGTCGCGCCGGCGAGGCTCACCTTCGCCCCCACCCCCGCCCCCGCAGGCGAGGCGACGCCGGCCGGCGCCCGGCGGGGAACAACGACCTGCTGTCCGTCTGCGAGCGGTGCGGCGAGATTGACGAGCGCGATGTCGGCCCGGCGTGTCGGACCGCCTGCTCGGCGAACCGCGTCTGCGACGCGCGCCCGGTCGCGGAGCCGGTAGAGGCCGGGCCGGCGTACGGCGCCCACGACGTCGACGACGATGTGCTGGCTCGGAGCCGCGTCCGGGACCGCCAGCCCGTCCAGCTGTGCCGACGGCGTCGGGGCACGCGTCGTGCCGTGCGCCGCCACCCTGCGCCCGACGAGCGCGAGCACCACGAGCAACACGATCAGCAGGATCGCCGAGTGGCGCCGAGGGAGCCTCTTCCAGCATGTCGTCAATACTGGCAACACAGATGTGACGCGTGTGTGCCTGCTTCGTGCCGAAAGTGCGCCGCCGCGCCGTCCGGCCCTGCCCGGCGGGTGAGGCTCGGGCGCTAGCTAGGAGACGACGAGCGAGACGAGCTTGTTCGGCACCACGATCGTCTTGCGGATCTCGTGGCCGCCGAGATGCGCCTGGACGCGCTCCGAGGCGAGCGCGAGCTCGAGCAGGGCCTCCTCGGAGGTGCCCGTCGCGACGTGAAGACGCTCGCGCACCTTGCCGTTGACCTGCACGACCACCTCGACGACGTCCTGGACGAGCAGCGCCGGGTCGGCCTCGGGCCACGGATGCTCCCACAGCCGTCCGCTGCCGAGGCGCTGCCACAGCTCCTCGCCGATGTGCGGGGCATACGGCTGGATCAGCGACACGGCCGTCTCGGTCGCGAATCGTGCCGCCGGATCGTCGGGGGCGTCCTGGATCTCGTTGAGCAGCTCCATCACGGCCGCGATCGGCGTGTGGAAGAGGAAGCGGCGATCGATGTCGTCGGTCACCTTCGCGATCGTTCGGTGCGCCTTGCGCGCCAGAGGAGTGTCGATCCCGGCGGGCGCTGCCGGCCGCTCGGCCTGCTCCTGCGCCGTGCGCCAGAGCCGGTTGTAGAAGCGCCAGACGCCCTCGATGCCCGAGTCCTGCCACTCCATGTCCTCGTCGGCCGGGCCCATGAAGAGCGTGTACGTGCCGCACGGTGTCGGCGCCGTAGCGATCCGCGTACTGCAGGGGCTCGACGACGTTGCCCTTCGACTTCGACATCTTCGCACCCTGGCGAATGGATCATCCCCTGGTGGAAGAGCCGGGCCACGGCTCGCGAAAGCCGATCAGGCCCATCTCGTTCATCACCTTCGCGAAGAAGCGCGCAGTAGAGCAGGTGCAGCACGGCGTGCTCGATGCCCGCCGATGTACTGGTTGATCGGCATCCAGTAGTCGGCGAGCTCGCGCGAGAACGGCTCGCGGTCGTTCCGCGGGTCGCAGTAGCGGATGAAGTACCAGGACGAGTCGACGAACGTGTCCATCGTGTCCGTCTCCCTGCGTCCCGGCCCGCCGCAGGAGGGGCAGGCCGTGGCGACCCACTCCTCGGCCGACGGCGAGCGGCGAGCGGCCCTTCGGCATGAAGTCGTCGATGTCCGGCAGCAGGACCGGCAGCTGGTCGTCGGGCACGGGCACCGCGCCACAGGCGTCGCAGTGGACGATCGGGATCGGGCAGCCCCAGTAGCGTTGCCGCGACAGCAGCCAGTCGCGCAGGCGGTAGCCGATCGTCGCCTCGCCTGTCCCCTGCTCCGAGAGCCAGGCGGTGATCGCCGCCTTCGCCTCCGGCGCCGACATGCCGCTGAAGTCGCCGGAGTTGACGAGCACCTCATCGTCGGTGTGCGCGACGAACGCGCCCGCCGTCGGCTCGGAGCCCTCGGCGGGCGCGACCACCTGGCGGACCTCGATCCCGTACCGCTCCGCGAACGCGTGGTCGCGCTCGTCGTGCGCGGGAACGGCCATGATCGCGCCGGTGCCGTACTCCATCAGCACGTAGTCGGCGACCCAGATCGGGATCGACTCGTCGTTGACGGGGTTGACCGCGTAGCGCCCGGTGAAGACACCGTCCTTCTCCTTCGTCTCGCGCTCGACCGGCGGTGCGGGCCGTCGCGTGGCGGACGTAGTCGGCGACCGCTTGCCTCGTGCTCGGTTCCGGCGACGAGCGAGTGGACGAGCGGATGCTCGGGGGCGAGCACGAAGAAGGTGGCGCCGAACAGCGTGTCGGGGCGGGTCGTGAAGACCGGCAGCTCCTCTCCCGACTCCCTGCGACGCGGAACGACGACGCGGGCGCCCTGCGAGCGACCGATCCAGTTGCGCTGCATCGTCAGCGTCCGCTCCGGCCACGCCTCGAGCGGTGTCCATCTCGTCGAGCAGCTCGTCGGCGTAGTCGGTGATCTTGAAGAACCACTGCGTCAGGCTCTTCGCCTCGACCTCGGCGCCGCAGCGCTCGCAGTGGCCGTCGACCACCTGCTCGTTGGCGAGCACCGTCTGGTCGTTCGGGCACCACTTGACCGGCGCCTCCTTGCGGTAGGCGAGTCCCTTCTCGAAGAAGCGCAGGAACAGCCACTGCGTCCAGCGGTAGTACGCGGGGTCGTGGGTCGAGAGCTCCCGCGACCAGTCGATCGCCCAGCCCATCCGCGCATCTGCGCGCGGATCGGCGGCGATGTTGCGCTCGGTCACCTCGCGCGGGTGGCCCCCTTCGCGGATGGCGGCGTTCTCGGCGGGCAGGCCGAACGCGTCGTAGCCCATCGGCCGCAGCACCTGAACGCCGCGGCGGCGCCGGAGGTGCACGAGCACGTCGCCGATCGTGTAGTTGAGCGTGTGCCCCATGTGCAGCTCGCCCGAGGGGTACGGGAGCATCTCGACCACGTACGTCTTGCTCGCGTCGCGGACAGCGCCCGGCTCGGGGTTCGGGACGACGAACGCCTGCTCGTCCTCCCAGACCTGCTGCCACTTCGCCTCGATCGCCTGTGGGTCGTATCGCTCCATCGTCTCGCTCTCGTGAATCGCCTCGGGGAACGAAAAAGCCTCTCGCGAGAGAGGCTCAGGGGGAGACCGCGCGGCGCCGCCGCGGTTGCTCCCCTGACCTACGTAAGAAGCAGCACCATCGCCTTCGATGCTACCAGCGTCGCCTGCCTCACGCCTCCACGCGTGCACGGCGCCCGACGGCCGAGTACGCTTGGCTCTGACCCTCAGCGAGATGAAGGACGGACAGAGAATGCCCCTCGTCTCGATGCGCCAGCTCCTCGACGAGGCCGCCCGCGGCGGCTACGGCGTCGGGGCGTTCAACGTCAACAACATGGAGCAGATCCAGGCGATCATGGAGGCTGCGCGGGAGACCTCGTCGCCCGTGATCGTGCAGGCCTCGCGCGGCGCCCGCGGCTACACGAACGACCGCTTCCTGTGGCACCTGATGCAGGCCGCCGTCGAGCTCTATCCGGAGATCCCGGTGGCGCTGCACCTCGATCACGGCAACGAGCCGGCGACGTGCATCTCGGCGATCGACCTCGGCTTCACGAGCGTGATGATGGACGGCTCGCTCGAGGCGGACGGCAAGACGCCGGCGTCGTTCGAGTACAACGTCGCCGTGACGAAGGAGGTCGTCGAGTACGCGCATGCCCGGGCGTCACGGTCGAGGGCGAGCTCGGCACGCTCGGCGGATCGAGGACGGCCACGGCTCGGGCGAGGTGCACCTGACCGATCCGACCAGGCGGTCGAGTTCGTGCGGAGACGGGATCGACGCGCTCGCGGTCGCGATCGGCACCTCGCACGGGCGTACAAGTTCGCGAAGGAGCCCGACGGCGAGGTGCTCAAGATGGACCTGATCGAGGAGATCCACGGCGCCTGCCCGAGACGCACCTCGTGATGCACGGCTCGTCGAGCGTCCCGGAGCTCGTCGACAGATCAACGTACGGCGGCCGCTGAAGCCGCCTGGGGCGTCCGTGAAGGAGATCCAGCTCGGGATCCGGCACGGCGTCCGCAAGATCAACGTCGACACGGACTCGCGGCTCGCGATCACCGGCGCGATCCGCAAGGTCTTCGCGAGCCGGAGAAGTTCGACCCGCGCGACTACCTGAAGCCGCCGGCGGCGATGCAGGTCCTGATCGCGCAGCGGATGCGCGACTTCGGCCAGGCCGGTCACGCGGGGACTACGAGCCGCTCTCACTCGACGAGATGCGAGCGGGCTACGCCGCGGCGCCGGCGACGCCTAGGCGCGGTCGCCGCTCCTGCTCGTGATCGAGATCTTCCCCGACTCGGCGCAGATCGCCGGAGCCGACCTCGTGCTCGGCGGCTGCCGTGCCGCCGATCTCGCGGAGACGTTCGGCACCCCGCTCGTCGTCTACTGCGAGCAGACGCTGCGGCTGCAGGCGCGGGCGCTGCAGAAGTCACTCGACGGTGGGCGCCTCGCGTTCGGCACGAAGGCGTTTCCGAACGTCTCGGTGCTGCGCCTCCTGCGCGACGAGGGGCTCGCCGCCGACGTGGCGTCGGCAGGCGAGCTCGCCTTCGCACGGGCCGCCGGCTTCTCCGGAGACGAGCTGATCGTCCACGGCAACAACAAGGACGCGGCCTTGCTCTCGCAGGTCGCCGCCGACGGGGCAACAGTCGTGCTCGATGCACCCGACGAGGCCGAGCTGGCTGCGGCCGCAGGCGTCCGGCAGGCGCTCGTGCGGGTCACGCTCGGCGTCGACGCCGACACGCACGAGGCGATCCGCACCGGGCACCACGGGTCGAAGTTCGGCCTGCCGCCGGAGCCGGCGCGCGCGCTCGTCGCCGACGCGATCGAGCGGGGCATCGACGTGCTCGGCCTCCACGTGCACGTCGGCTCGCAGCTCGCCGACTTCGACGCGCAGGCCGAGACGATCGTCCGGCTCGCGTCGTTCGCCGCACGATGCCGTGACACGCTCGGCTGGGTGCCGCGGATCGCCGACCTCGGCGGCGGCTTCGGCATCCGCCATCACCCCGACGAGCAGGTGGTCCCGGCGGCCGATCTTGCCGCGTCCGCCGCTGCCACGGCCCGCACGGCGTTCGCCGAGGCGGGCCTGCCGGCACCCGAGCTCTGGCTCGAGCCGGGCCGCTCGCTCGTCGGACCTGCAGGCGTGACGCTGTACCGCGTCGGAGCCGTGAAGCGCCTGCCGGGGCGAACGTGGGTGGCCGTCGACGGGGGCATGTCCGACAACCCGCGTCCGCAGCTGTACGGAGCCCGGTACACCGCGATCAGCGCGGCGCGCGCCGGGGAGAGCGCAGACGAGATCGTGAGCGTCGCAGGCATGCACTGCGAGTCGGGCGACGTCCTCATCGACGATGTGGCTCTTCCGGCTCCACGTCGCGGCGACCTGCTCGCCGTTCCGGCGACAGGGGCCTACACCCTCGCAATGGCGTCCAACTACAACGGCGTCACCCGGCCGGCCGCGGTGATCGTCGCCGGCGGCAGCGCGCGCCTGATCCGCAGGCGGGAGACGGTCGACGACCTGCTGCGCCTCGAGACATGACCGGCGGCGAGTGACGCGGTCGTCGGGGAAGCCGGAGGCGCTGCAGGCGGCGGCCGTGCTCGTCCCCGTGTTCCGCGACGAGGCGGGCGAGCTGCGGCTGCTGCTCGTCGTCCGCGGCGACCACGGCCTCCACGGCGGGCAGATCGGGCTGCCGGGCGGCAAGCCGGAGGCGGGCGACGCCGACCTGCTGGCGACCGCGCTGCGCGAGGCGCACGAGGAAGTCGGGCTCGCGCAGGATGCCGTCGAGGTCGTCGCGGCTCTCGAACCGCTCGACACGCACGCGACGGGCTACCGCGTGCACGCGTTCGTCTGCCGCGTGCCGGGCGACACGGCGTGGGAGCCGCTGCCGGGCGAGATCGCCGGGATCCTCACCCCGCGTGTCGAAGCGCTCGGCGACCCTGCGGCGCGACGCACGCTGCCGTTCACCTCCAGCAGCTTTCCCGAGCCGCTCCTGGTCGAAGGCGTCGACGTCGAGGGCCACGTGCTGTGGGGCCTCACCCTGCGGCTGCTCGACGACGTCGTGCCTCGGCTGCTCGCAGGCGCCTGGGAGCTCTGATCGACTCAGCGTTGGGCGTGCCGCCGCTGCAGCTCCTCCTCGACCCGCACCGGGTCGAGCCCCCGCGCGGCCAGGAGGACATAGCTGTGGAACCAGAGGTCGGCGAGCTCCTCGACGAGCCGCTCGTCCGACTGCGACACGCCGGCGATCGCCGCTTCCACGCCCTCCTCACCGACTTTCTGGGCGGCGGCGTCCACCCCCTGGTCGAGTAGGGAGACGACGTACGACCCCTCCGGCCGCTGCAGCGCACGCTCGGCGACGACGCGCCAGAGCCAGGGGGCGAAGCACGACTCGGCGCCCGTGTGACATGCGGGGCCGGCGGGACGGACGCGCAGCAGGATCGCGTCGCCGTCGCAGTCGTCCCGGATCTCCTCGACCGCGAGCGTGTTGCCTGAGGTGGCTCCCTTGTGCCAGTACTCCTGCCGCGACCGGCTCCAGAACCACGCCTCCCCGCTCTCGCGCGTCCGGCGCAGCGCCTCCTCGTCCATGTAGGCGAGCATCAGCACGCGGCCGGAGCCGGCGTCCTGCACGATCGCAGCGATCAGGTCCTGACGTTCCATCCCAGCTCCTTCAGCTCGGCCTTGAGCTCGGGCAGCCGCTCGGGCCGCTCGTGCACGATCGAGGCGATCAGCGCCGCCTCGGCACCCACCTCGAACGCCTCGGCGAGGTGGCGGCTCTCGCCGGCCCCGCCCGACGCGATCACGGGCACCTCGACGGCGTCGGCGACCGCCCGCGTCAGGACCAGGTCGTAGCCGGCGCGCGTGCCGTCGGCGTCGATCGACGTCAGCAGGATCTCTCCGGCGCCGCGCTCGACCGCCTCGAGGGCCCAGTCGACGGCATCACGACCCCGCGGCGTGCGCCCTGCGTGGGTGACGACCTCTCCCGCGCGGGCGTCGATGGCGACGACGACGGCCTGGCTGCCGAACTCGTCGGCGAGGCCGGTCAGGATCGACGGATCGTCGAATGCTGCGCGGTTGACCGCCACCTTGTCCGCGCCGGCCCGCAGCAGCGCGCGCGCATCGTCGAGCCCTACCACCCCACCCCCGACCGTGAACGGGATCGAGAGCTCCTCGGCGGAGCGCTCGATCACGCTCCATCATCGGCCCGCGGCCCTCGAGCGTCGCGGTGATGTCGAGGAAGACGAGCTCGTCGGCACCGAGCTCCGAGTAGCGCGTGGCGAGCTCGATCGGGTCGCCCATGTCGCGCAGGTTGACGAAGTTGATCCCCTTGACGACGCGGCCGGCGGCGACGTCGAGGCAGGGGATCACACGCTTCTTGACCATGCCAGGGCGTTCTCGAGGATGCGTGCGCCGGCCTGCCCGCTGCGCTCGGGGTGGAACTGGACACCGGCGAGCGGCCCGTCTGCGACGGCCGCGACGATCGTCCCGTCGTGCTCGACCGACGCGACGACGACGGAGGGATCGGCCGGGACGGCGGCGTAGCTGTGCGCGAAGTAGACGTCCTCGCCCTCGACGCCGTCGAGCAGGACGGAAGCGCGCGCCGGGCGGAGCGTGTTCCAGCCCATGTGCGGAACCCGCCGGGCGCGGATCCGGACGACGGGCCCTGCGAGCAGCCCCAGCCCGGCGCCGCCCTCGTCGCTCTCCTCGAAGAGGAGTTGCATGCCGACGCAGATGCCGAGCACGGGAAGCCCTGCAGCGACGCGCTCGCGCACGGCCTGGTCGAGACCGGTGGCCGCGAGACCACGTGCGGCGCTCTCGACGTGCCCCACGCCGGCGATCACGGCCAGGGACGCGCCTCGCACGGCGTCCGGGTCGGTGCTGATCGTGGGTGACGCACCTGCGCGCCCGAGCGCCGACACGACCGACCGGAGGTTCCCTGCGCCGTAGTCGGCGAGCACGACGTTCATACGGCGCCCGCCCGCTCGCGCACGGGTGTCTCCCCCAGGGTGTCTCCCGGGGGGAGACACCCTTTGCGACGAAAGCGCGACAACTCGTCCACAGCCCCGCCGCTCACGCGGCGCCCTTCGTCGACCGGATCCCCGCCCCGCCGGGAGCGACGGCCTGACGGAACGCCTGGCCGAGCGCCTTGAACGCCGCCTCGGCGACGTGGTGATCGTCGGCGCCCGACGCCTCCACGTGCACGGTGCAGCCGGCCTCCATCGTGAGCCGCTCGAGGGCGTGCGGGAGCAATGACAGCGCCAGACCGCCGACGCGGTCGCCGCTGAACGCGAGCGAGATCTCCGCGTGCGGGCGGCGGACGAGGTCGACGGCGGCGATCGCGCGCGCCTCGTCCATCGGCACGACGGCAGAGCCGTACCGGGCGACTCCTTCACGCGTCCCGAGCGCCTGGGCGAGCGCAGACCCGAGCGACGCCAGCACGTCCTCGACCGTGTGGTGCTCGTCGACCTCGAGGTCGCCACCTGCCAGGCAGTCGAGGTCGAAGCCCGCGTGGAAGCTCATCAGCGTGAGGAGGTGGTCGAGGAAGCCGACACCGGTCTCGACGCGAGCCCGGCCGGTCCCGTCCAGGGCGAGCGTGATGCGGAGCGCGGTCTCGGTGGTGGTGCGGATCACGGTCGCCGACCGGCGCGGCTGCGTCCCGGTCTCCGCGCCGAGCGCCCGCAGAAGGACGTCGTTCTCGGTCGGGTGGCGCATCGTGATCCGGATCCCCTGCGGAAAGCGACGCACGATCAGGCCCTCCGACTCGAGGCGCTCGGCGACGGGCTCGCCGGTCGGCAGCCACACGAAGTTGCCGGCGGAGGCGGGAGCGTCCCAGCCGGCGGCGGCGAGGGCCGCGCGGACGCGCTCCCGCTCGGCGATCGTCTGCTCGAGGTCGAAGCGAGGGTTCCGCAGTGCCGCGGCGGCGATGCGAGCGGCCGGCGCTGCGATCGGCGCCGGTGCACGACGTTCCTCGAGCAGTGCCGCGGTCGCCGGGGCCGCGACGGCGTACCCGACGCGGAGCGCTGCGAAGCCGAACGCCTTCGACATGGTCCGCACGGCGATCAGGTTCGGCGTCTCGGCGAGGAAGGGCACGACCGAGTCGGCCCCGAACTCGACGTACGCCTCGTCGACGACGATGACGGCGTCGGGATGCGAGCGCGCGAGCGCGGCGAGCTCGGCGGCGGGTGTCGTCTCCCCCGTCGGGTTGTTCGGGTTGCAGCGCCAGATGAGGGCGGCGCCGGCGAGATCGTCTGTGGTCTCGGCGCCGGCGAGCTGCGTCGCGATGCGGTAGAGCGCGTAGGTCGGTGCCGCGATCGCGGCACGCAGGCCGGGCGCCAGGAAGGTGCGCGCGCACAGCAGGATCAGGTCGTCGGCGCCGGCGCCGACCACCACCTGGTCCCAGCTCGTGGCCGCCCCGACGTACTCCGCGGCAGCCTCCCGCAGGTCACGGTAGAGGCCGTCGGGATACTCGTTCAGGCGCGCGAAGCTCTCCGCCAGGGGCACCTGCGGCACGCCGGGCAGCGGCGGCGTGTTCTGGTCGAACTTGAGCACCTGCTCGACGCGCAGGCCATGCCGCTCCGCGACGGCGGCGGGCGTCGCAGCCCAGGCGTACGGGGCGAAACTGTCGGGCAGCTGCACGGCACGAGGCACGGCCGGGGCCGTCGCGACCTCGCTCGTCGTCCTGCAGGCCTGTTCGCCTTCGGAGCTCATGTCGTCCGCCTGCCACGGCGTACTCGACGGCGGCGGCGTGCAGGGGCAGCCCCTCGGCGACGGGCGATCGGGCCGACCACCTCGGCTGCCGCCGCGACGCCGGCCGGCGTCGCCCGCACGATCTGCAGCGGCTTCAGGAACGACTCGAGCCCGAGGCCGCCGGAGGAGCGCGCGAGGCCTCCCGTCGGCAGCACGTGCGTCGCGCCGGCGGCGTAGTCGCCCACGACGGCGGAGCCGCCGACGAAGACCGAGCCGGCGTTGCGCACACGGTCGAGCAGTGCCTCGGGGTCGGCCAGGTGCAGCTCGAGATGCTCGGGGGCAAACGCCTCCGAGCGTGCCAGAGCCTCGTCCAGCGAGCCCACCAGCTGCACGGAGATGTTGTCATGACCGGCAACGAGCCTAGCGACGCTCTCGGACAGACCGGCGTCCGTCGTCAGCAGCATCGCCTCGCTGTCGCTCCCGTGCTCGGCCTGGGCGAGCAGGTCGGCGGCGCAGGCTCCGGCATCGGCCGAGCCGTCCGCGATCACGATCACCTCGCTCGGGCCGGCCGGAAGATCGATCCCCACCCGGCTCGAGACGAGCAGCTTCGCAGCGGTGACGTAGGCGTTGCCCGGCCCGACGATCTTCGCCACGGCCGCCACGCTCTCCGTGCCGTAGGCGAGCGCCGCCACCGCCTGCGCGCCGCCGACGGCGTAGATCTCCTCGACGCCCAGCTCCCGGGCGACGACGAGCGTCGCGTCGACAGGGTGGGGCGTGACGACGGCGATGCGCTCCACACCCGCGACCTGCGCCGGCACGGCGGTCATCACGAGCGACGAGGGCAGCGGCGCGCGGCCGCTCGGCACGCACACGCCCACGGCGTCGAGCGGAAGCCAGCGCCGCTCGGAGACGATGCCCGGCGCCGCCTCGACCGACGTGTCGGCCGGCCGTTGGGCCTCGCTGAACTCGCGTACGGCCCGGATCATGCGCCGCAGCGCCTCGAGCACGTCGGGAGCGACCTCGGCAGCGCGAATGCGCTCGGCGGAAACACGAAACCCGTCCGGCCGGGGGCCGTCGAAACGCTCTGTCCATTCGAGCAGCGCCGCGTCGCCGCGCACGCGCACGTCGGCGACGATCGGCGCGACGACGGCAATCGCCTCGTCCAGCTCTGCGCCCCTCACGGCACGAGCCTCTCGATCGGCAGAACGAGAATCGACGATGCGCCCGCGTCTCGCAGGGCAGGGAGCAGCGACCAGACGTCGTCGGCGTCCACGGCGGCGTGCACCGCGATCTCTCCACCGTCCGCGAGCGGCAGCACCGTCGGGGCGCCCATGCTCGGCAGCACCGCCCGGATCGCCGGCAGCGTCTCGACCGTCGCGTTCATCATCACGTAGCGCCGGCCCCGCGCCGCCACGACACCCGAGAGCATCAGCTCGAGCCGCTCGATCAGGTCGGCCTTCTCGTCCACTGCGCCGCGGCCTCCGATCAGCACGGCCTGGGAGGAGAGCAGCGTGCCGATCAGCCGCAGCCCGTTGGCGCTTGCGGTCGACCCGGTCGAGACGAGGTCGACGATCGCGTCGGCGAGCCCGAGGCGCGGAGTCGCCTCGACCGAGCCGGAGACGGGAACGAGCTCCGCCTCGACGCCGCGCTCCCCGAGCAGCAGCCGCGTCGAGACGGGATACGCGGTGGCGACACGCAGCCCGGCGAGGTCTGCGATCGCCGTCTGAGGCGCGTCGTCCGGGACGGCCGCCTGCAGCGTGCAGCGCGCGAACCGGAGCTCCGCGAGCGTGACGACGTCGGCCTGCGCCTCGACGACGAGATTGGCGCCGGTGATGCCGAGGTGGACGACACCGTCCTGGACGTACTCCGGGATATCGCTCGGACGGACGAGCAGGAGATCGACCGGGGCGTTCGCGCACGGCACGACGAGCGAGCGCTCCGTGGTCTCGAACGAGAGCCCGGCATCGGCGCAGAGGCGCAGCGCCGGGTCGGCCATGCGCCCCTTCGCGGGCACGGCGAGCGTGAGCCGGCCGTTCTCGCCGGCCCGGGTGAACGTGCTCATCGGCGTGGCTTCCGCTTCACGCGGTCGAGCGCCACCCGGTAGCCGCCGGTCCCGTGCCTGAGCCACTGCGCCACTCGTGTCACGGTCGCCGTCGACGTCGGCACCCGCCCGGCGATCTCGACGTACGGCACTCCCTGCTCGAGCAGCAGGACGGTCTGCCAGCGATGCGCGAGCGCTTCGAGCTCGGGCATCGTGCACAGGTCACGGAGGAAGCGCTGCACCTCGTCCGGCGTCCGCAGCGTCAGGACCGCGGCCGCCAGCGCGTCCAGGCCCGGGATCGGCTCGATCGCGTGCTCTACCGGCTGTCGCTCGGTGTCGGTTCGTGTTCTGTCGGTTCGTGTTCTCGTCATCTCGACCATATGCTAGCATGTTAGCGTGTTAACACAAGAGTTCGACGTGATCCCCGCGATCGACGTCCTCGAAGGGCGTGTCGTGCGGCTCTCCCAGGGGAGGCGCGAGGCCGTCACGATCGAGGGCGGCGACCCCGTCGAGCTCGCCCGGCGCTTCGCCGCCGAAGGCGCCACGCGCCTGCACCTCGTCGATCTCGACGGAGCGTTCTCCGGCGAGCCGTCACTCCCCCTCGTGACGCGGATCGCCACGGCCGGCGGCTTGCCGCTGCAGGTGGGAGGCGGTTACCGCAGCGTCGAAGCGGTGGCAGCGGCCCTCGCCGCCGGCGCCACGCGCGTGATGGTCGGCACGGCCGCCCTCTCGCCTGCCTTCCTCGAACAGGCGGCGACCCGTTTCGGGGACGGGCTCGTGGTCGCGATCGACGTGCGGGACGGCAAGGTCGCCGTGGACGGGTGGACGCGCGCGTCGGCGCTGAGCGCCGCCGAGCTGGCGCGGCGCTGCGCCGAAGCACAGGTTGCGCGGCTGCTCGTCACGGCGGCGGCGCGCGACGGCTCGCTCGCGGGACCGGATCTCGACCTCCTCGCCCAGGTGCTCCCGTGTCGACTTCCCGTCGTGGCAGCCGGGGGCATCGCCTCCACTGCCGACCTCGTCGCGCTGCGCGACCTCGGCTGCGAGGCGGCTGTGGCCGGAAGCGCACTGTTGAGCGGCAGATTCACGCTGCCCGAGGCGCGCGCGGCGCTCGAAGCCTAGAGGCTTAGTCGCCACCCCCGGGATCGGCGGATCCCGGGCAAGCGTCCGCTGCAGCCCCAGCACGAGGTCGTGCCGCTGCTCACCCGAGAGCCTCGCGCCCGCGTGGAGCGGCTTGTACTGGAGCGGCGGCATCGATCCCTCGCTCACGGCTTCGGCTATCTCATCCGCCTCGGCCTGCGGCCTGTCCCATTCCGAGAAGTTCCGACCGCGTCGGCGTGCACGGGCTGCTCAAGCCGACTCCTCCGCGGGTTCTCGGCTCGCACACACCGGAGCATCTCCTCGTCGGACACGGCGAGGGCGTCCACGGAATCGATGCGACGGCGGCTCTGCGGCAGGCGCTCGGCCGGTCACGACGGAGCTTCCTCACCTGGGGGCTGACGCTGCCGCTGCGAACGCTCCGCACGCGACGCTGAGAGCTGCACGCGCCCGTCGGCAATGCTGCCGCGCCGGCGCTAGCCGCCGCTGCCTGCCAGGGCCCCCGGCCGGAACAGGCGGCGGGGAGCCTTCAATCCCGCCTCGCGCACGGGCGGGTTGAGCGGCTCCGCGAGCGGTGCCGCGCCGAACGAGGCGCGAACCCGTGTCTCGGGCGGAATGCCGTATGTCGTCGTCCGCTGGCGTGGCACACGCCCCGCCGACCGGATGAGCGCCTCCATCTGCTCGGGCGGCAGCTCCTGCCCCCACTCCGACCCGGCCGCCCGCGAGATCGACTCGTTCATCAGCGTGCCGCCGAGGTCGTTCACGCCCGCGGCGAGCGCCTGCCGGACACCGTCCGGGCCGAGCTTCACCCAGGAGACCTGGACGTTCGTGATCAGCGGATGGAGCGCCAGCCGCGCAACGGCGTGGACGAGCAGCGCCTCGCCGAATGTCGGTCCGCGGCGGGCCCGGCCCTTGAGGTAGATGGGCGCCTCCATCGGCACGAAGGGGAGCGGCACGAACTCGGTGAAGCCTCCGCTGCGCGCCTGTTGGGCGCGAGCCCGCAGCAGATGCCGCGCCCAGTGAACAGGACGCTCGACGTGCCCCATCATCATCGTCACGTTGGAACGCAGGCCGACGCGGTGGGCCGCGTCGTGCACCTCGAGCCACTGCTCGGTGGAGACCTTGTCGGGGCAGATGATCGCACGCACCTCGTCGTCGAGGATCTCGGCGGCCGTGCCGGGCAACGACCCGAGGCCGAGGTCGCGCAGGCGCGCGAGGTAGTCCTCCAGCGAGAGCCCGAGCGTGGCCGCGCCCTGCCAGACCTCGAGCGCAGAGAAGGCGTGCACGTGCATTCCGGGCACGGCGGCGTGGATCGACGAGACGACGTCCGCGTAGTAGTCGCCGGTGAATGCCGGGTGGATGCCGCCCTGCAGGCACACCTCGGTCGCCCCCCGCTCCCAGGCCTCCTCGGCCCGGCGCACGATCTCGTCCAGCGGCACGAGGAACGCGGGACCGCGCAGGTTCTCGGCCAGCTTGCCCTTGGAGAACGCGCAGAAGCCGCACTTGAAATAGCAGACGTTCGTGTACTGGATGTTCCGCGTCACGACGTAGGTGACCTCGTCGCCGCAGACCTCGCGGCGGAGCCGGTCGGCGGCTGCGAGCACCTGCTCTCGTTCCGAGCCGCGGGCGGCGAAGAGGCGGACGATGCTCCTCCTCCCCCAGCTCGTCGCCCGTGAGCTCGAGCGGGGCCGCGTCCCGCCGCACGAGGAACGGCACGGCGACGGGCTCGCCGGGCGCCCAGCGGTCTTCGCGGGCGAGGCCGCTCGCGTCCGAGGCACGCCGGATCGCGGGCGCGACGGCAGCATCGGCGAAGCGATCGAGATCGGCGACATGCTCGGGATAGAGCGGCAGCCGCGGTGCCAGCTCGAGCCCTCGACTGCGGCAGGCTTCGCGCAGCCGCTCGACGTCCGGCCACGGGGCCTCCGGGTTGACGTGGTCGATCGTGACCGGCGAGACGCCGCCCCAGTCGTCGATGCCGGCGTCGAGCAGGCGCGGGAAGTCGTCGTAGGCGAGGTTCGGCGGCGCCTGCACGTGCCAGGCCGGCCCGAGCACGATGCGCGCCGCCGCCACCGACCAGAGCTGGTCGTCGACGGCGGCATCCGGGTGGCCGGCCATGCGCGTTCCCGGCTTGGCGCGGAAGTTCTGCACGATCACCTCACCGAGGTGTCCGTGCTCGTCACCCAGCGCCTTGAGGGCGAGCAGCGCGTCGATCCGCTCCTCGCGGGTCTCGCCGATGCCGATCAGGATGCCGCTCGTGAACGGGATCGCGAGCTCACCCGCGAGCCGGATCGTCTCGAGGCGGCGGGCGGGCACCTTGTCGGGCGAGGCCCAGTGGGGGCCACCCTTCTCGGCCAGCCGCTCGGAGACGGTCTCGAGCATGATCCCCATCGATGCGGAGACCGGCCGCAGCATGGTGAGCTCGTCCCGGCTCATGACGCCGGGATTCAGGTGCGGCAGCAGGCCCGTCTCGTCCAGCACGAGCTTCGCGCAGCGCGCAAGGTACTCGAGTGTCGTGGCGCAGCCGCGCGCGGCGAGCTCCCGGCGCGCCACGGCGTAGCGAAGCTCCGGCTTGTCACCGAGCGTGAACAGCGCCTCCGTGCAGCCGGCGGCTGCGCCTGTACGGGCGATCTCGAGCACCTCCGCCTCGCTCAGGAACGCCCGCTCGCCACGGCGGGGCGGCCGCGCAAAGGTGCAGTAGCCGCAGACGTCGCGGCAGAGCGTGGTCAGCGGAATGAAGACCTTCGGCGAGTACGTGACGACGGTGCGAGGGCGCAGCCGGCGGGCCTCCGCCATCAGGTCCTCGAGGCCGGCGCCGAGAAGCTCGGCCTTCATCTGCCCACCCCTGCCGCTCCGGGCGTGGCGCTGCGGCCGCGCCGGGAGGGGGAACAGTGCTCCGCACGGGCCCACGACCAGAGCGGCCGCAGCGGCGCGAGACGGCGCCGGAGGCCGGCTCCGCCGGCCGGGCGGCAGCGGCCCGGGGCGTCAGGGAGTGCGGTGAGAGGCTCGGAGACGAGGTGTGCCATCGGTGACCTGTTGTCGCCGGGCGGTCTCCTCGCGCCGGAGAGGTCAGCTTACGCAATCTCCCCGCACCGCCGCACGCGGAACTGACCGACAGGTGCACCCGTGCCGAAGCCTCTAGGTCGCGCGGTACCCCCACAGCCCGCCGAACGACTTCCACGAGCCCTTCTGCCAGCGCTGCAGGAGCATCTGCTCGAGCGGGAAGTGATCCTTGCCGCCGGTCTTCAACGCGATCCCCGGCAGCAGGAACGGGTTGCCCGAGGCATTCAGGTTGCCGACCACCCGCAGCAGCGAGGCACGGGACAGGTCCTTACCGGCCTTCTTCAACGCCTCCACCGTCGTCCAGGCGACCGCCATGCCGTACACGTGGAACACGTCGTTGGCGTTCGCGCCCGCTGCGTACTTCTTCATGATCTGCCCGTACAGCTTGATGGCGGCGTCGCTCTTCCACTGGGGGTCGGTGGGATCCTTGAGGAACACGATCGAGAGCGCGCCGTTCACGACCTTGTTCGTGCCCCCCTCGGCGGCGAGCTGCATGATGTTCGAGGCCGAGGAGACGGCGTTGTTGATCACGCGCTTCGGCTTCCAGCCGAGCTTGTTGGCGAACACGAACGACTGGATCGCGAACTTCGGCGTCGCGAAGATCGCGAACGTGTCGGCGCCGGATGCCTTCAGCTTCGCGACCTGCGAGCCGACGTCGGACGCGGTCACGTCATAGGGCTGCGCCGCCACGACCTTCACGGACGAGCGCTGGATGCCCCGCTTGAGGCCGCTGAGCAAATCCTTGCCGTAGTCGTCGTTCTGGAACAGCACGGCGACCTTCGCGCCGGGGGCGGTGCGCGCCAGATACTTGCCGTAGACCCAGCCTTCGGCCTGGTAGCTGGGCTGGAATCCGATCGTGTAGGGGTATTGCTCGTGATCGCGCCCGAAGGTCGTCGCACCCGAGGCGACGAACAGCTGAGGCACCTTCGAGGCGTTCAGATAGTCCCGCACGGCCAGGTTCTGCTCGGTGCCGAGCGAGTTGAAGACGGCGAACACGCCCTCCTGCTCCACCAGCTGCCGGGTCACCTGGACGCTCTGGGCGGGGTTGTACCCGTCGTCGACGATCTTGTAGGAGATCGTGCGGCCGAGCACGCCGCCCTTTGCGTTGACGTACTTGAAGTACGCGTCGGCGCCCCGCGCCACGGATGCGTAGGCGGAGGCGGAGCCGGACAGCGGCGACGTGCCGCCGAGGAGGATCGAGGTCGAGGTCAACCCCGGGTCCGCGGCGCTTCGCGCGGTGCCTGCCAACGCGGCGGTGCCGAAGAGCACGAGGGCGGCTGCGAGCGCCAGGCAGGTGAGCGCGAGCTTCCTGGTCATCGGTGAACGGTCTCCTTCGGTTCGTTTCTCACGAGTCGTGCGGTCGATCGTAGCCACGGGTTGTTAGGGATCCGAGACGAGCGATGAGGCCCGCGAAACCGCCCGGCAGGACGAACATGACGACGATCAGGATGACCCCGTAGACGACTGCAGGAGCACCGGCCGACTTCGACACGTTCTGCGCCCAGAGCGGCAGGAACTGGATGAACACTGCGCCTGCGACGAGGCCCTGAAGCGAGCCGAGGCCCCCCACGGCGACGCCGACGAGGAGGATGATCGAGAGCGCCACCGGGAACGTGTCGGGGTTGACGAACGTCGTCGCGATCGCGAACAGCGCACCTGCCGCTCCGGCATAGGCTGCGCTGACGCCGAATGCCAGCGTCTTGTAGCGGGCGAGGCTGACGCCGGAGGAGACGGCCGCCGTCTCGCTGTCGCGCACGGCGCGGAACGCTCGCCCGGTGCGGCCGCGCAGCAGCAGCCACGCGAGCACGTACCCGACGAGCGCGACCGTCCACGACAGGTAGTAGAGCCAGTTGTTGAAGTTCAGCTCCCAGCCGAGGATCTCGACGGGCGTGAGCGACGCCGTCAGCTCCGGCGTGCCGAACAGGTTGATGCCGGAGCCGCCGCCGGTGAAGCCCTCGAACTTCTTGATCACGGCGGGGGTGGCGACCGCGATCGCGAAGGTCGCAAGCGCGAGGTAGATGCCGGAGAGGCGCAGCGCCGGGATGCCGAAGAGGAAGCCGGCGACGCCGGCGATCACGGCGGCGATCGGGATCGTCCAGATGTCCTTCACCCCGTGGTCGGACATCAGGATGGCCGTCGTGTAGCCACCGACGGCCATGAAGGCGCCGTGGCCGAGCGAAAGCTGCCCTGTGTACCCGGTGAGCACGTTCAGGCCGACGAGCGCGACCAGGTAGATGCCGACGTACGCGAACTGCTGGGCGCGGAAGTCGCTCACGAACGCGGGCAGGAGATACACGGCCACGGAAAGCAGCACGAACGTGCCGAGCGCCCTGGCGGTCGCTCCGCGCATCAGACCTTCCTCAGCTGTCGCGTGCCGAAGATGCCTGCGGGCTTCAGCAGCAGGACGGCCAGGATGACGAGCAGCGCGGCGGGCAGCCTCAGGTCGGCGCCCACGAAGTCGACGTAGGCGCCGATCAGGTTGAGCCCGACGCCGAGCAGGAGTCCGCCGATGACCGCGCCGATCGGGGAGTCGATCCCTCCCAGCACGGCGGCCGCGAACGCGTAGATGAGGATCGCCTGCATCATCGTCGGGTCGAGGAAGACGCTGGGAGCGGTGAGCATGCCGGCGACCGCCCCGAGCAGGGCGGCGAGGCCCCAGCCGAGCCCGAGCATCCACGTCACGGGCACGCCGACGAGCCGGGCCTCCGCCGGGTTGACCGCCGAGGCCCGCATCGCGAGCCCGATCTTCGTGAATCGGAAGTAGAGCCACAGCAGGAACACGACGCCGAGCGTGACGGCGATCGTGCCGATGTCCTGCAGCGAGATGGCGACGCCGCCGATGTCGACGGTGCGAGTCGGGAAGGGGCTCTTGACGGAGCGGACCTCGCCGGACCAGATCCACGTCATGGCGCCGTTGATCAGGAGCAGCAGCCCGATCGTGACGATGACGACGCGGATGTGCGAGCCGCGCTCGACCGGCCGGATCACGACCTGGTGGATGCCGAAGCCGCCCGCGAACGACAGCACGAGCGTCGCCACGAAGGCGGGCCAGTACGACCAGCCGTGGTTCGTCGTCAGCGTCCACAGGATGTACGTCGAGAACGCCGCCATCTCCCCCTGTGCGAAGTTGATCACGCCGGTCGCACGGTGGATCAGCACGAGCGCGAGGGCGAGGGCGCCGTACACGCCGCCGGAGGCGAGACCCGAGACGACCTGCTGGAAGAACTCGGTCACTAGTACCCCAGGTAGCTCCGTCGCACGGCGTCGTCCTCGCGCAGGGCTGCACTCGCCCCGGACACCGCCACCTTGCCCACCTCGAGCACGTACGCGGTGCCGGCCGTGTCGAGCGCGATGCGCGCATCCTGCTCGACGACGAGCACGGTGAGCCCGTCCCTCTCGTTCAGCTCGCGCACGATGCGGAAGATCTCGCGCACGACCATGGGGGCGAGACCGAGCGACGGCTCGTCGAGCAGCAGCAGCTTGGGGCGTCCCATCAAGGCGCGGGCGAGGGCGAGCATCTGCTGCTCGCCACCCGAGAGCGTCCCCGCCTGCTGGTCGCCGCGCTCCTGAATCCAGGGAAAGTGCTCGGCCATCCGGACGATGTCACCCCGCACCCCGCGGTCGCGACGCGTGTAGGCGCCGAGCCTGAGGTTCTCGAGCACCGACAGCTCGGTGAACGTGCCGCGACCTTCGGGCACGTGGGCGATCCCGGCCCTGGCGACGGCCTCGGGCCCGCCGCGCAGCGGCTTGCCCGCGAACAGGATCTCGCCCGTGCGGCGGACCGTGCCGGACACGGCGCGCAAGGTCGTCGTCTTGCCGGCGCCGTTGGCGCCGAGCACCGCGACGATCTCGCCCTCCGCCACCTCGAGCGAGATGCCGCGGAGGGCCTGCACGGGGCCGTAGCGCGCCTCGACGTCGTGCAGCTCGAGCAGGGCGCTCAACGGGCCACCGAGGTGTCGGAGCCGAGGTATGCCTCGATCACGTCCGGGTTGGCCTGCACGTCGGCGGGCTTGCCGTCGGCGATCTTGCGTCCGAAGCTGAGCACGTTGACGTGATCCGAGATGCGCATGACGAGGCTCATGTGGTGCTCGACGAGCAGCACGGTGAGCTCGTAGTCGTCGCGCAACCTGAGGATGAACGTGCCGAGCTCCTCCACCTCCTCGTGGTTGAGGCCGCCTGCCGGCTCGTCGAGAAGCAGCAGGCGCGGCTTCGCGATCAGCGCCCGTGCGATCTCGACGCGCTTTTGGATCCCGTACGGCAGCGCGGCAGCCGGGACGGAGGCACGGCCCCGCAGCCCCACCACGTCGAGCATCGCGAGCGCGTCGGACTCGGTCACCGCGCGGCCGCGGGCATGCGCGCCGACGAGCACGTTCTCGAGCACCGACATCGTCCGGAAGAGGTTGATGTTCTGGAACGTCCGTGCGATCCCGCGCTCCACGACCCGGTACGACGGCGTGCGCAGGAGCGACTGCCCTTCGAGCTCGAGCTCTCCCTCGTCCGGCGTATAGAGGCGGGTGATGACGTTGAACGCCGTCGTCTTGCCGGCGCCGTTCGGTCCGATCAGGCCGGCAACCTGGCCCTGCTCGACGTCGAACGAGACGCCGTCGAGGGCGACGATGCCCCCGAAACGGAGCGTGATCCCGCGGACCGAGAGCAGCGTCGTCATCTTGGCGCAGGAGCCTACTGTGCGCCGCGGCCGGGCGTCTGCCCGCCGTGCGCATCACGCCTGCCGTGCGCCACGCACCGTGACCGGGATCCCGTCGCGGTCGACGGTGACGACGCCGCCCAGCGTGCCGAGCGAGATCGTGTGCACGGGCACGCCTGCCTCGCGGGCGAGGCGGGCGCCGTCCTCGGGGGCGAGCAGCCCGAGCGTCTGCGTCCCGTCCGAGAGCAGCACGACCGCGCTCGGGGGCCGCTGCGCTCCGTCGGCAAGCGGCCCACCGACCTCGCTCGTGGCCGAGCGGGCGAGCTCGACGCCGAGGGCGACAGCATCGCCGATGGCCGTGCCGAAGCCGGGCGTGAGCAGCGCGATGCCGTCGCGCAGTTGTTGCCGGTCGGTCGTCGGCGGCGTGATCACCTCGGGACTGTCGGAGAAGGCCACGAGTGCCACCCTGATCTGCCGCGGCACCCCGTCGACGAAGCGTGTGATCGCCTCACGTGCGGCTCCGAAACGCGACGGCTTCACGTCGGTCGCGTTCATCGAGATCGAGACGTCGACGACGAGCACGACCGTCGCCCGCTCGGACGGTTGCGCCATCGTCACCTTCGGGCGGGCGAGCCCGGTGCAGAGGGTCGCGAGAGCGAGCAGCAGCAGCGCCGCCACGAGATGCCGCCGCCAGGGCCGGCGCCGCCCTGCCACCTGCGCCAGGACGCTCACGTTCGGGTCGGTGACGACGTAGCGCGGCGGGCGGCCCTCGAGCCACAGGTACCCCGCGAGCGCGCCGAGGGGCACGAGCAGGGACAGGAGCAGGAGCGGCGAGCCGAAGCTCACGGTGCGGCCCTTCGGCAAGAAGCGGCCACCGGTGCGCTGGGCGACGGCTCGAAGCGTGCGTGCGTCCGGCGGCACGGTCACCTGCTGCTCGAGGCCGCCCGGGAGCGGAACCATGACGACGGCGTCCCGTGTGCCGAGCGCGACCGTGTGCACCGCAATCCCCTGCCGGCGAGCCTGCGTCGCTGCGGCCGCCGGTGGACAGCCCGACGTGC
Organism: uncultured Gaiellaceae bacterium; assembly: GCA_963787085.1. GTDB lineage: Bacteria > Actinomycetota > Thermoleophilia > Gaiellales > Gaiellaceae > Gaiella. The sequence goes on from CAWBBO010000006.1 coordinate 627,989, forward strand.
GAGGCACCCGTGCGCGCGAGAGCGGTCGCGACCGCCCGCCGCTCCTCCACCGCAGCCTGCGCAAAGCGCTGCCTCAGCCGGCCGTCGCTCGTGTCGACGCGAACCCGGTCGCCGCTCTCCGGGTCTGCGAACCACACCTCGCCGACGTCCTCGAGCACGCTTTCACGCGGGTCGCGGATCTCGACGGCGAGGACGTCGTGCCGGCCGGCGAGGTCGAGGAGCCCGTCCTGCCAGTCGAGCGGGCCTCGGAAGTCGGAGACCAGGGCGACGAGGGACCGCTGGCGGCGAGGCCGATCCTGTTGCCACGCGCGCTCGGCCAGATGGGCCGGCCGACCCTCGCCCTGGACGGATGAGCACGCGAACCTTCCGTCCGACGAACGCAGCCGAGTAGAGTCGCTGCCGTGGATCTCCGCGACACGCCAGACGAGGCAGAGTTCCGCGCCGGGCTGCGGGCATGGCTCGACGCCAACCTGACCGACGAGCTGCGGCGCAACCGGGGCGGCGGCGCCCGGTTCGACGGCGACGCGGTACGCGAGTGGAGCCGCACCCTCTACGAGGGAGGCTACGCGGGCCTGACCTGGCCGAAGGAGTACGGCGGCGGCGGTCGGCCCTACAGCTACACGGCCATCTTCCTCGAGGAGTCGGCCCGTGCCGAGGCACCTCCGCACCTCGGCGTGATCGGCCTCGGCATGGCGGGGCCGACGATCATCGCGCACGGCACCGAGGAGCAGAGAACCCGGTATCTGGCGCGGATCCTGTCCGCCGAGGAGATCTGGTGCCAGGGCTTCAGCGAGCCGGGAGCAGGCTCGGATCTCTCGGCGGTGCGGACGAGCGCCCGGCTCGAGGCCGACCGGCTCGTCGTCGACGGCCAGAAGGTGTGGTCGTCGTTCGCGCACATCGCCGACTGGTGCATCCTCGTCACCCGCAGCGACCCCGACTCGCAGAGGCACGCGGGCCTCACCTACCTGATCGTCGACATGAAGAGCCCCGGCATCGAGGTGCGCCCGCTGCGCCAGATCACCGGCGAGGCCGAGTTCAACGAGATCTTCTTCACGGGCGTCGAGGTGCCCGTCGAGAACGTCGTCGGGGGCGTCGGCGGCGGCTGGCAGGTCGCGATGACGACGCTGCTGCACGAGCGGGGCACCCTTGGCTTCGCGCTCACCGCCTCGCTCGAGGTGGCCGTGCAGAAGCTCCTCGAGCTCGCAGCCGACCGGGGCGCCACGCCGGTGCAGCGTGACGCGATCGCGCGGGAGTGGATCGAGCTGCAGGCGCTGCGCTTCACCGCCTACCGCTCGCTCTCGGCGCTGATGCGGACAGGCGTGCCAGGCCCCGAGGGCTCGATCCTGAAGCTGCAGTGGTCCGAGGCGAATCAGCGGCTGACGAAGCTCGCGCTCGAGCTCCTCGGTCCCGACGCCCAGCTCCTCGCCGAGAACGCGCCCTACGGCGGCTACTGGCAACACCACCAGCTGCGCAGCCGGGGCAACACGATCGAGGCGGGCACGTCGGAGATCCTGCGTGGCATCGTCGCCGAGCGGGTGCTCGGCCTGCCGAGGGGCCGCTGACGTGGACTTCGCGTTCACGCCGGAGCAGGAGGAGCTGCGCGCGCAGGCCCGCACATTCCTCGCGGAGACCCCCGAGCCGACGTGGGCTGCGCTCGCCGAGCTCGGCTGGACCGGCGTCTCCGTACCGGAGGACGCCGGAGGCGCAGGGCTCGGCTTCCTCGAGGAAGCGATCCTGTTCGAGGAGATGGGTCGCGCCCTGGCGCACGTGCCCTACTGGTCGACCGTGGGCGTCCTCCTCCCCGCCCTGCCCCCCGACCTGCAGGCAGAGGTGGCGGCGGGCGATGCGAGCTGGACGCTGGCGCTCGGCCCGCTCGTCGCGGATCTCGACACGGCCACCCGCGTGGCGATCGTCGGCGGCGACTCGATCCACGAGCTCGAAGACGCCGAACGGGAGGTGCTGCTGACGAACGACGAGACGCGCCCTCTCGGGGTCGTCACCGGCGGCACGGCAGGCCGCCGGCTCGCGGCCTCCGAGCTGCTGCCCGAGCTCCGCGCGCGCTCGTTCACGGCACTGGCGCTCGAGGCGTGCGGCGTCGGGGCGCGGGCGCTCGAACTGGCTGTCGGGTACGCGAAGGAGCGGGAGCAGTTCGGCAAGCCGATCGGCGTCTTCCAGGCCGTCTCGCATCCGCTTGCGACGACGTACATGGAGCTCGAGCTCGCCCGCTCGCTCGCCCTCTGGGCCGCCTGGAGCATCTCCGAGGGCGACCCGCAAGCCCGGGTCGCAGCCGCCGCCGCCAAGGCCCAGTGCGCAGAAGCCGCGGTGGCGGCCTGCGAGCGCTCGATCCAGGCGCACGGGGGCATCGGGTTCACGTGGGAGCACGCGCTGCACCGGCTCTACAAGCGCGCGCTGGGGATCCAGTCGTGGGAGGCCTCGGGGGCCCAGCTCCGCTCCGAGGTGGCCGACGCCATCCTGGCACCGGACGGGGAGGCAGCGTGATGGACGGGTTGATGATGGACTACCAGCTGAACGTGCCGGCGATCCTGCGACGCGGCGAGGAGGTGTTCCCGCAGCGGGAGATTGCGAGCCGCCTGCGCCGACAGGTCGTGGCACATCTACACGTACAGCGACTTCGCGCGGCGCACGAAGCAGCTCGCGGTCGCGCTCCGGAACGAGCTCGGCCTACGCGACGGCGACCGCGTGGGCACGTTCGCGTGGAACCACCACGAGCACCTCGAGACGTACGTTGGCGCCCCGGCCGGCGGCTTCGTCACCCACACCCTCAACCTGCGGCTGCACCCCGACGACCTGACGTACATCGCCACGCACGCCGGCGACCGGGTGCTGATCGCCGACAAGGTGCTCTGGCCGCTCGTCGAGAACTTCAGGGAGCGTGCGGGCTTCGAGCACGTGGTCGCGATCGGTGACGGCCCGACGCCGGAGGGCGCGATCGACTTCGAGGAACTGCTCGCGACGGCCGACCCGGGCGACTTCGAGTACTGGGACATCGATGAGCGCTCCGCCGCGGCGATGTGCTACACGAGCGGGACGACGGGTCAGCCCAAGGGCGTCGTCTACTCGCACCGCGCGATCGCCATCCACGCGCTCACCGCGGTCGGCCTGCTCGGGATGTCGGCGGACGACGTCTGTCTGCCCGTCGTGCCGATGTTCCACGCGAACGCGTGGTGCTTCCCGTTCTCCTCGCTGCTCGCCGGCGTCAAGCATGTCTACCCCGGCCCCCACCTCGATCCCGAGAGCCTGCTCGACGCCTTCGCCACCCAGAAGGTCACGGTCAGCGCCGGCGTGCCGACGATCTGGATGGGGATCCTGCAGACCCTCGACGCCAACCCGCAGGGCTGGGACCTCTCCGCCATGCGCACGATGACGATCGGCGGCGCCGCGCCGCCGCGGGCGATGATCGAGGCGTTCGGCGAGCGCCACGGCCTGCACATCACGCACGGCTGGGGCATGACGGAGATGTCCCCCATCGGGACGATCTCCGGCGCACCCGGCCAGGAGACCGGTCTCTCCGCGCAGGAGGCGTACGACAAACGCGCCATGCAGGGCCCGCCGATCCCGTTCGTCGAGATCCGCGCCCGAGGCGGCGAAGGGCTCGTCCCCTGGGACGGAGTGACGATGGGCGAGCTCGAGGTGCGTGGCCCCTCGATCTCGTCCGCCTACTACGAGTCGGCCGAGGGCGCCGACCGCTGGACGGACGACGGCTGGTTCAAGACCGGCGACATCGTCACCATCCACCCCGACGCGTACGTCGAGATCCAGGACCGCGCCAAGGACCTCGTCAAGTCCGGCGGCGAGTGGATCTCGACCGTGGCGCTCGAGAATGCGCTGATGGGCCACCCTGCGGTCGCTGGAGGCTGCCGTGATCGCAGTGCCGGACGAGAAGTGGTCGGAGCGGCCCCTGGGCGTGGTCGTGCTGCGCGAAGGCGGTGAGGCGACGGCCGAGGAGCTCCGCGACTTCCTGGCACCGCAGTTCGCGAAGTGGTGGCTGCCCGAGCGCTTCGAGTTCGTCGACGAGATCCCGAAGACGGCCGTCGGCAAGTTTCGGAAGACAGCCCTCCGCGAGCGATTCGCCATCACCGGGACGGCACCGTAGGGGCGAGGCGCGCCCTCGCCCCTCCGGGCCGGAGACACCACGAAGCGAGGAGACCCATGGGAACATTCATCAGCACCGAGCAGGACGGCGCCGTCGCCGTCGTCACGATCGAGAACCCGCCCATGAACGCTGTCTCCTCGGCTCTGCTCGAGGAGCTGGACGCGGAGATCGAGCGGCTCGACGGCGACGACGGCACGCGCGCCGTCGTCCTGCGCGGCGGCGGCGAGCGCGCGTTCGTCGCCGGCGCCGACATCAAGGAGTTCCCGGCTCTGCGTGAGTCGAGCTCGCCCGAGGGCGGCGCCGCGCGCGGGCTGCAGAAGGTCGGGCACCGCATGGACGCCGCCCGGAAGCCGTTCGTCGCCGCCATCCAGGGCTACTGCCTCGGCGGCGGGCTCGAGCTCGCGATGTGCTGCGACGTGCGTGTGTGCACGGACGACGCCAAGCTCGGGCAGCCGGAGATCAAGCTCGGGCTGATCCCGGGAGGTGGCGGCACGCAGCGGCTGCCGCGGCTCGTCGGGCTGGGCCGCGCGCTGCTGCTCAACCTCGGCGGCGACTTCATCGACGCGGAGACTGCGTACGCCTGGGGCCTCGTCGAGAAGGTCGTCCCCGCCGAAGAGCTGATGGCGGCGGCGAGTGGAATCGCGTCGGCCTTCGCCGCGCGCTCGCCCCACGCGATCGCCGTCGTGCGCGAGCTCGCTCGCACGACGCGCGACCTCTCGCTGGAGGAAGGGCTGCGCAGAGAGGCGGAGGCGTTCCGGCGCTGCCTTGCGAGCGAGGACGGCCAGGAGGGTGTGGCAGCCTTCATCGAGAAGCGCGAGCCCACCTTCACCGGGCGCTGACGCCTGTGCGGGCGATCGTGCAGGAGGCCGTGGGCGGCCCGGAGACTCTCGCCGTTCGTGACGTGCCCGAGCCGGAGCTGGAGGACGGCCAGGTGACGATCGCCGTGCGGGCCGCGGCGATCAACTACGCCGACACGCTGATCCGGCGCGGCCTCTATCCTCAGCCGCCGCCGCTTCCGTGGATTCCGGGCAGCGAGGTGTGCGGCGAGACCGAGGACGGGCGGCGCGTGATCGGCCTCGTCCGCCCGACCGGCGGGGGCTACGCGGAGCGGGCGCCGGTCGACGGGCAGTGGCTGTTCGACCTGCCTCCGGACGCGTCGTTCGAGGAGGGCGCGTCGTTCCTGACTGCCTTCCTGACGTCGTGGATCCCGCTCACCCGGCAGGCGACGGTGGCAGCGGGCACCCGCGTCCTCGTGCACGCCGCGGCCGGCGGCGTCGGCAGCGCGGCGGTGCAGGTCGCACGGGCGCTCGGCGCGGAGGTCGTCGCCACCGCCGGCGAGCGGGCGAAGCTGGAGCTGCCGCTGTCTCTGGGCGCCGGAGAGGCGGTGACGTACGAGCTGCTGGACGAGATCGAGCCGGTGGACGTCGTCTTCGACCCGGTCGGCGGCCAGTTGTTCGCCGACTCGCTCCGCCTGCTCCGGCCGCTCGGAGTCGCAGTGGGGATCGGCTTCGCCGGAGGCCTGTGGCCCCAGCTCGACCCGGCGCACCTCGTCGGCCGCAACATCGGCGTGCAAGGCTTCTACCTCGGCCGGCTGCTGCAATTCCGCCCTGAGCTCGTCCACGAGGCCGCGCTCGACCTGCTTCGCCTCTGGCAGGCCGGCATCGTGCGGCCCATCGTAGGTGCATCGTTCCCTCTCGCGGAGGCGGGGGCGGCACACCGACTGATCGAGGAGCGGCGCTCGACCGGCAAAGTGGTGCTCGTGCCGTGAGAGCGATCGTGACGGGGGGCGCGTCGGGCCTGGGGGCGGCCATGGTGGCGCGACTGCGCGCCGAGGGCATGGAGGTGGACGTGCTCGACCTCACGACCGGCTTCGACGTGTCGAGCCCGGCTCACTGGGACGAGGTCGCCCCGACCGACGTCGCGTGCCTCAACGCCGGCGTGCTCGGCGGCCCGGCAGATCCCGCCGAGATCACGCTGGACGGCTACCGCCGGGCGCTGGCGGTCAACGTCGACGGCGTCGTCCTCGGCGTCAGGCGACTGGCGCGCGTGATGCCTTCGGGCGGCCGGATCGTCGCCACGGCCTCGCTCGCCGGCCTCACGGCGATGCCGGACGACCCGGTGTACGCGGCCACCAAGCATGCCGTCGTCGGCTTCGTCCGCAGCGTCGCGCCGTCCCTCGCCACCCGCGGCATCTCGATCAACGTGGTCTGCCCCGGCATCGCCGACACGCCGATGCTCGCAGGCGCGGCACGGGAGGCGATCGACGCGGCCGGCTTCCCGCTGGTTGCGGCAGCGGACGTCGCCGACGCCGTCTGGCGTCGCCCTCGAATCGGGCGTGACGGGGCACGCCTGGGCCGTGCAGCCGGGCCGGCCGCCGGTCGACTTCCGCTTTCCCAACGTGCCCGGCGTACGCACGCCGGCAGGCGCGTCGGCCACACCGCCGCCGCTCGGCTCGTAGGGCCACAAGCGCGTCGCCGCCGGAGGGAGGTCGTCACACCAGAGTGGGTCGTCACGCGCCCACCGCGCGCGGTGAACGGGCCCGGCGGTGCCGGAGCTTGTGGTGAATCACCACAAAGTACGCCGCACGCCTGGGGTAGGCCTCGCGGTACGCGACGGGATCGCGACCTTGCAGCCAGCTGAGCTGGGCGCAGGCGCGGAAACGGAATCGGGTGTCTACCGGAAGGGCAGGGGAGACACCCGCGTGTTGTTGCTTAGGAGAACGTCCAGCCGTCGCCGGCGGCGAAGCTCTTCAGGATGCGGCGGGCGACGACCATGCGGTGCACCTCGTCGGGCCCGTCGTAGATGCGACCGCCGCGGGCGTGCAGCGCCATCTGCGCGAGCGGCGTCGCGTCGGTGAGCCCGCGGGCGCCGTGCACCTGGATGGCGCGGTCGATCACGTCGTTCAAGGCCTTCGCCGCGTAGAACTTCAGCAGCGACACCTCGACGCGGGCCTCCGACCCCTCGTCGATCTTGCGGGCGGCGTCCATCGTCAGCAGCCGGCACGCCTGGATCTCCGCGGCGGAGTCTGCGATCCAGTTCTGCACCGTCTGCTTGTCGGCCAGCGGCCCTCCGAACGCCTCACGCTCGAGCGCGTACGAGCACATCAGGTCGAACGCACGCTGCATCTGGCCGAGCCATCGCATCACGTGGTGGATGCGGCCCGGGCCGAGGCGCTTCTGGGCGATGCGGAACGCAGCGCCGGGTTCGCCGAGCGTGTTCGCGAACGGGACACGGACACCCGTGTAGCGCACTTCGCAGTGGGTGTTCCAGGCGCGCCCGGTGTGCCCCATCACGCTGATCGGGCCGAGGACGTGCACCCCGGGGGTGTCGGCCGGGACGAGGATCATCGTCCCGCGCCGGTGGCTCTCGGCGTCCGGGTCGCTGATCGCGAAGACGATCGCGAAGTCCGCATCCTCGGCGCCGCTCGAGAACCACTTGTGTCCGTCGATCACCCATTCGTCTCCGTCGCGCACCGCCCGGGTGCGCAACGTCGTCGGGTCGGAGCCGGCGACGTCGGGCTCGGTCATGGAGAAGAAGGAGCGCATGCGGCCGGCCACGAGTGGGTCGAGGAAGCGCTCCCGCTGCTCCGGCGTGCCGTACAGGTGCAGGATCTCGGCGTTGCCGGCGTCGGGAGCCTGGCAGCCGAAGACGAGCTGCGCCCAGAACGAGCGGCCGATCTCCTCGTTCATGCACGCGTAGTAGAGGAAGCCGTCGCCCGTGCCCCCCGCCTCGGGCGGCATGTGCGGCGCCCAGAGCCCGGTCGAGCGCGCCGTCTCCTGCAGCCTGGCGACGAGCGCCTGCGCCTCGTCGTCCTCGCGGCCGAGCAGGCCCTCGTTCGGGAACACGTGCTGCTCCATGAACGCCCGGTAGTGAGCCCGGCGCTCGAGGTACGCGGGCGGGAAGAGTGCGGAGCTCACGCCGAGTAGGATCGCCGTATGCGCCTCGGGTTGCAACTCGGCTACGACGACCCGCTCGACGGGGTCGCGCTCGCCCAGGAGGCGGACCGGCTCGGGTTCCACTCGGTGTGGACGTCGGAGGCGTACGGGACGGACGCGGTCACGCCGATGGCCTGGATCGCCGCGACGACGGAGCGGATCGCCGTCGGCAGCGCGATCATGCAGATGCCGGCCCGCACGCCCGCCGCCACGGCGACCACGGTCGCCACGCTCGACATCCTCTCCGGCGGACGCGTCCTGCTCGGGCTCGGCACGTCCGGTCCGCAGGTCGCAGAGGGCTGGCACGGCCAGCCCTGGGGGAAGCCGCTCGTGCGGACACGGGAGTACGTGGAGATCGTCCGCACGATTCTCCGGCGTGACCGGCCGCTCGAGCACCACGGCGCGCACTACGACATCCCGTACAGCGGCCCCGGCGCCACCGGCCTCGGCAAGCCGCTGACGATCATCGTCCACCCCCCGCGCCCCGACGTGCCGATCTACCTGGCGGCGATCGGGCCGAGGAACGTGGCGCTCACGGCCGAGATCGCCGACGGCTGGCTGCCGATCTTCTTCTCGCCGGAGCGGTCCGCAGAGGTGCACGGCCCGTCGCTCGCCGAGGGCTTCGCAGCCCGCGGCGGCCGCCCTCCCAACTGGGATCTCGCCCCCCTGGTGCCGGTCGTCGTGGACGACGACGTGCAGGCGTGCCGCGACATGCTGAAGCCGATGCTCGGCCTGTACATCGGCGGCATGGGCGCACGCGGCCAGAACTTCTACACCCGGCTCGCGAGCCGCTACGGCTACGAGGCGGAGGCGACCGCGATCCAGGACCTGTTCCTGGAGGGCAAGAAGGGGGAGGCGATGGCGCTCGTCCCGGACGCGCTCGTGGACGAGATCGCGCTCGTCGGCGACAGGGACTCGCATCGCGGACCGGCTGGCGGCCTGGCGGGAGGCCGGCGTGACGACCCTCGTCCTGCAGGCGCGCCAACCGGAGGCGCTGCAGCTGCTCGCGGAGCTCGCTCTGTGACGGAGGCGCTCGGGCAGGAGCTCGAGCACGCGCTCGGAAGCCGTGTCGAGCGCCTGTCGAAGCTGGCCGGAGGCGCCTCGAAGGAAGCGTGGGCGGTGGACACGGCCGACGGTCGCGAGCTCCTCGTGCGGCGCGCCGGCGGCGGCGTCATCCACCTCGACACGCTCACGCTGCGAGACGAGTTCGACGTCCTCGTGGCAGCGCGCGAGGCGGGGGTGCGGGTGCCCGAGCCGCTCGCCTACCTCGGAGAGCTCGAGGGTCGCGAGGCCTTCGCGATGGAGCGTGTCCACGGCGAGACGATCGGCCGCCGGATCGTGAAGGAGCCGCCGCGCGGGCTCGGGCTGGAGATGGCCGAGCAGCTCGCGAAGATCCACTCGATCCCGCTCGACCGGCTCCCGTCGCTCCCCCGGGCCGACCTCTGGGAGCGCCTGTATGCCGAGCTGGACAGCGTCGAGGAGCCGCACCCGGCGATCGAGCTCGGGATCGCCTGGTGTCGCGAGCGCATCCCGCTCGTGCGGCCGGCCGTGGTCGCGCACGGCGACTTCCGCGTCGGCAACCTGGTCGTCGACGAAAACGGCCTCGTGGCCGTGCTGGACTGGGAGTTCGCGCACGTCTCCGACCCGGCGGAAGACCTCGCCTGGCCCCTGATCCGCGCGTGGCGCTTCGGCGCCGACAGCCGCCGCCTCGGCGGCATCGGCGACGTCGAGCCCTACCTCGAGCGCTACACCGAGCTGACGGGGCGCGACGTGCCACTCGAGGAGCTGTACGCCTGGGAGGTGCTCGGCAACTGCAAGTGGGCGATCGGGTCGCTCACGCAGGCGCGCCGCCACCTGCGGGGCGAGGAGCGCAGCGTCGAGCTCGCGATCCTCGGACGCCTCGCCGCCGAGAAGGAGTACGAGCTGCTCGACCTGATCGAGCGGGCAGCGTGAGCCGGCCCGCGCACGACCGGCCGACCGCCGCCGAGCTCGCAACCGCGGTGCACGAGTTTCTCGAGCACGAGATCCTCCCCCTGCTCGACGACCATCGTCTTCGCTTCCGCACGCTCGTGGCGATGAACGCGCTCACGATCGTCGCGCGCGAGGCACCGGACGCTCCGGCGCCCGACTGGGCCACCGCGCGCCGCATCCGGGCAGGGGACATCCGGCCCGGCGACGCGGCGGCGCTCAAGCTGGACGTCGAGGCGAAGCTCCGCGTCGCCAGCCCGGCCTACCTCGAGCGCTACCGCTGAGCCGTGCGCCGCCGCGTCTATCTCATGCGTCACGGCGCAGTCGCGTACTTCGACGACGCCGGCCGGCCCCTGCCGCCGGACACGGTGCCGCTCACGGACGAGGGGCGGGCGCAGGCAGAGGCGGCCCGAGACCTGCTCGAGGGCGTCGTGCTCGACCGTGTGATCGCGAGCGGCCTGCCACGCACGATGGAGACGGCTGCGATCGTCGCCTCAGGTCGGGCCGTGGAGGCGTGGCCGGAGCTGCGGGAGATCCGCGGCGACCGCCTCTCGTCCATCCCCGCCGACGAGCTCGAGGCCGCGTTCGTGCACGCGTTCCGCGGCGTCGTGCCGAACGACAAGCGCTTCCTCGGCGGCGAGACGATCGGCGAGCTGTTCGACCGCGTTCTGCCCGCACTCGACCGGCTTCTCGCCGACGACGGCTGGGACACCGCACTGCTCGTCCTGCACGGCGCCGTCAACCGGGCCATCCTCTCGTACGCGCTCACCGGAGCCCGCATGTTCCTCGGCCACTTCGAGCAGGCGCCCGGCTGCCTCAACGTCCTCGACGTCGGCGACGAGTGGGTCGTGCGCGCCGTCAACGTGGCCGCCACCGACCTGGCCCACCGCACGACGCGCCGGACGACGATGGAGAGCTACTGGGAGCAGTACCGCGCCGGGCCGCGGATGAGCGCGGCAACCGGCGCCCGGCGACGATGGCGCGGGGCGTCCGAGATGGCGCGGGGTGTCTCCCCAGACTTCAGGGGAGACACCCCGGATCTTCGCGGTTCAGACGCCGGCCTCGCCGCACTTGAGCGCGGACACGGACTTGAACGTTCCGTCGGTGAACTTCGCGATCTGCTCGCAGCGGATCGGGAACTGGTTCGTGGCCCCGGTCTTCTGCAGGTTGCCGGGCAGCAGGAACGGGTTGGCCTGGTTCCACGACCGGAACGCCTTCATGATGCCGGCGCGGGTCGGGTTCGGCCCGGCCTTCTCCAGCAGCTGCACGAAGGCATGGGCGACCGCGACGCCGTAGAGGTTGAAGGCGTTGTTCTGCACCGCCACATCCGACCCCTTCGGGTAGTACTTCGTCATCACGGTAGCGGTAGAGCTTCATGGCGGCGTCGTTCGCCCACTTCGCGTTGGCCGGGTCCTTCGCGTACTGCACCGTGAACGTGTTGTTCACGAGCGTGCCGGCGCCGGACTTCTGCGCCAGGGTGAGGAAGGTGTCCGTGGCGGACACCGAGTTGGTGTAGATCACGGGCGGCGCCCAGCCGAGCGCCTTCGCGATACACGTACGCCTGGATCGTGAACTTCGGCGTCGCCAGGATCACGAACACCGTGGCGCCCGGTCGCGCGCAGCTTCGCGATCTGCGACTTCACGTCGGGCGCCGTCACCTCGTAGGCCTCCTTGCCGACGATGTTCGAGGTCTTCGCCCCGAGACCGGCTTCGAGCCCGCGCAGGTAGTCCTTGCCGTAGTCGTCGTTCTGGTAGAGGACGGCGATCTTGGCGTTGGGGCTGTTGCGGGCGATCGCCTGGCCGTAGATCTTCGCCTCGAGCTCGTAGTCGGGCTGCCAGCCGGTCGTCCACGGGTACTGCTTCCAGTCGCGGCCCCACGTCGTCGCGCCGGTGGCGTTCAAGAGGTGCGGCACCTTCTTCGAGTTGAGGTACGGCCTGATCGCGAGGTTCACCTCGGTGCCGAGCGACCCGACGACGGCGAACACCTTCGACTGCTCGACGAGCTGTCGCGTCAGCTGCACGCTGTTCGCGGGGTTGTAGCCGTCGTCGAGGTAGTTGAAGACGATCTGGCGGCCGAACACGCCGCGCTTGCCGTCGCTGCCCTTGCGGGAGTTGATGTACGAGAAGTACGCCTTCATCGCGACCGGGATCGGCGCGTAGCCGGAGGCGGGGCCGGTCAGCGGGAACGTGCCCCCGATCGTGACCGTCTTTGCGGTGACGCCCGTCTCGGCCGTCGCCGTCGACGCCGTGACCCCGAGCGCCGCGACAAGCGCGAGCGCGGTGAGCATGAACCTGCGCATTGACACTCCTTCAGCGAAGTGAACTGCTTGACGGGGCGACCCTAACCGCCCGCTCACCAAGACGCCAGAGCGCCCCGAAGTTAGTTAGAGCTTCAGCCGAGGCCGATCTCGTTCGCCAGCCGTTCGGCTTCGTCGAGCTCGTCGGCCAGCGCGTCGATGCCCGACGCCCAGATCGCGGGGTCTGTGAGGTCGAGCCCGACGAGCCGGCCGAGCTCCTCGGGCGACTTCGAGCCTCCTGCCCGCAGGAGCTCGAGGTACGGCTCCACGAGGGCGTCGCCCTCGCGCTCGTAGGCACGGAAGATGGAGAGCGCGAAGAGATATCCGTACGCATAGGCGTAGACGTAGCCGGGAACGCCGGCGAAATGGTTGACGTAGCTCCACCAGTTCGCGTAGCCGGTCGTGTCGACCGAGTCGTCGAAGAGCCGGGTCTGGCACTCGAGCCAGAGCTCGGCGAAGCGGTCGGTGGACAGCTCGCCCTCGCTGCGGCGCTCCGTGTGGACCGCGTGCTCGAACCGGTTCATGGCGATCTGCCGGAAGACCGTCGCGATCGCATCCTCGATGCGCCCGGTGAGGAGGTCGAGCTTGCGGCGCGGGTCGTCCTCGGCGGCCAGCAGCCGCTTGAAGGTGAGTGCCTCCCCGAAGACCGACGCGGTCTCCGCCGTCGTCAGCGGCGTGGAGGCGTTGAAGAGGCCGAGCGGCTGTGCCATCACGCCGTGGAGGCCGTGGCCGAGCTCGTGCGCGAGCGTGAGCACGGAGCGGCGGTCGCCGGTGTAGTTCATCAGCACGTAGGGGTGGACGCCCGGGACGGTCGTGGCGCAGAACGCGCCTGTCCGCTTGTTCTCCCGGATGGGGCCGTCGATCCAGCTCCGGGCGAAGAAGCCGTCGACCACCTCGCCGGCCTCCCCGGAGAAGTCGGCGTAGGCGCCGACGACCACCGCGCGCGCCTCGTCCCAGGTCAGCTTCGCCGCGGACTCTGCCACCGGCGCCATGCGGTCGTAGTGGGCGAGCCGGTCGAGCCCGAGCAGCCGCGCCTTGAGGCGGTAGTAGCGCTGGGGGACGTCGTAGCGGGACGTCGTCGCGTCGACGAGCGCCTGGACGGCGTCGTCGGTCGTCTCGTTCGCCAGGTTGCGGGAGCTGATCCACGAGCCGTAGCCACGGAGGCGGTCGTCGATCGACTTGTCGAGCAGGATCGTGTTGAGCGCATACGTGCGCGTGCGCAGGCCCGGCTCGAGCGCGGCGCTGACCGCCTCCGCGGCACCGGCGCGGACGTCACGGTCGGCGGAGTAGAGGAGCGCCATGGCCGACTCGAGCGACACCTCCTCGCCGTCGAGCTCGACACGGAGAGCGCCGAGCAGCTCCTCGTAGAAGCGCGCCCAGGCGGAGGAGCCGGAGACGGTCTTCTCGGTGAGAATGCGCTCCTCCGGCTCGCTCAGGAGGAACGGGCGGTACTTCCGCAATCCGTGCAGGAAGTGGCGCCAGCGCTCGAGCTCCGCGCTTGCGAGCAGCGTCTCGGCGGCGGCGTCGTCGACCGCGGCCCACTCGAGCGCGAAGAAGAGGAGCTGGGTCTCGAGGGCAGCGGCTTGCTCCTGCAGCCGCGCGACGAGGGCACCGCGGGCCGGGTCGCCCATGTTCGTGGCGAAGTTCAGGTGCGCATAGGTGAGCGGCCGGTCGATCGCCGATTCGATGCGCTCGCGCTCCTCGACCGCCTCGGCGAGGCCCGGCGCGTCGAGCGCAGCGACCCGTCCGTGGTAGCGCCCACGGAACGTGGCTGCGGAGCGCTCTGCGTTCGCGACGTCCTCGTCCAGCCTGGGATCGTCAGGGCCTTCGTAGAGATCTGTGAGGTCCCACGCGACCTCCTCCGCCCCGGTCAGCTCGGTGGTTGCCATGGGCCGGAGCCTATCGGCATCCGCGCACCCTTTGCGGCACGAGCGACGTGGCTCCTACAGGGCGGCCGGGTCGGTCACGGGCGCCTTGCACACGAACCGCTCACACACGTAGACGGCCGGCCGGCCGTCCACGAGGCCCTTGCCCTCGAGCAGGGGCACGCCGCCCGCAGGGCCGACCGCAACCACCGTACGCGGCTCGAAAGGCGCGAGAGCTGCGCGTGCGACACCGCTGTCCACAGGGCCTGCGATCGCGATCTCGCGGGGTGGCGCGAGCCACAGGTCGAGAGCGCAGAGCGCCCACCCGAACGCGCCCGGGGCACGGGCGAGCGCGGGCTCGACGAGGCGGAAGACGCCGACGGCTCGCCGCTCGAGCTCCTCGTCCCCCCAGAGGCGTCCGAGCCGCAGCAGCACGTGTGCGAGCATCGAGCTGCCCGACGGGGTCGGGTTGTCGTCGAGCTCCTTGGTGCGCGCGACGAGCTCCTCTGCACCCGTGGGCGCGAGGAAGAAGCCGCCGTGCACGTCGTCGGCGAACAGCTCCACCGCGAGGAGCGCGAGCCGTCGCGCCTCGGCGAGCCAGCGAGCCTCGCCGGTCGCGACGTGCAGCTCGAGCAACCCGTGGGCGACGTTCGCGTAGTCGTCCAGAAACCCCTGGCCGCCGGCCCGGCCCGAGCGCCATACGCGGCACAGCCTGCCGTCCTCCAGGGACATGGGGCCGAGCACGAACGTCCCGATCCGGCGGGCCGCCTCGAGCCAGTCCTCCCGGCCGAGCCTGCGCGCGCCCTCGGCCAGCGCTGCCAGGGCGAGGCCGTTCCACGATGCCAGCACCTTGTCGTCGAGGCCGGGCTGCGGTCGTTGCTCGCGCTCTGCGAGCAGGCGGGCGCGCAGCTCCGCGTCGAGCGCGCCGCGCACGATCGAGCGGCCGTGCTCGAACGGGAGCAGGAGGCCCGCCGGGAGGCCGTCGTCCTCCGTCCACGTGTACGTCAGCCCTTCGACACCGTCCGTGTCCGCGTCCTGCGCGGACGCGAGCCCGCCGCCGTCGAGGCAGAGCTCGCGGAGGGCGTAGTCGAGCGTCTCCTCGGTGACCTGCCGGTAGCGCTCGTTCCCGGTCACGACCCAGGCGTGCAGGTACGTCGCGGCGAGCAGCGCGTTGTCGTAGAGCATCTTCTCGAAATGCGGCACCAGCCAGCGGTCGTCGACCGAATACCGGTGGAAGCCCCCGCCGACGAGGTCGTACATGCCGCCGGCAGCCATGCCGTCGAGGGTCGTCGTCACCATCGTGCGCGCCTCCGGCCCGGGACGGCGGAGCAGGAACTCGAGCGTCGAGGCGGGCGGGAACTTGGGGGCGCGGCCGAAGCCGCCGTAGGCCGGCTCGAAGGTGCGCGCGATGCCACGCTCTGCCTCGTCGAGGAGGCTTCCGGTGAGCGGCTCCGGCGACGGCTGGATGCGCGCGGAGCTCCCAACCGCCTCGACGAGCTGCCCAGCCTGCGCCACGATGTCGTCGCGCCGCTCCCGCCACGCCTCGGCGACCGCGAGCAGCACCTGCGTGAAGGACGGCAGGCCGTGCCGCGGCTCGGGCGGGAAGTAGGTGCCGGCGTAGAACGGCTCTCCCTGCGGCGTCAGGAAGACCGTCATCGGCCATCCTCCCTGCCCCGTCATGCTGACGGTCGCGCCCATGTACAGCGCGTCGACGTCGGGCCGCTCCTCCCGGTCGACCTTGACGTTGACGAAGTGCCGGTTCATGACGGCGGCCGTGGCCGCGCTCTCGAACGACTCGTGCGCCATCACGTGACACCAGTGGCAGGCGCTGTAGCCGACCGAGAGCAGGATCGGACGGTCCTCGGCCAGGGCTCGCCCGAGCGCCTCCTCGCCCCACGGGTACCAGTCGACGGGGTTGCCTGCGTGCTGGAGCAGGTACGGGCTCGTCTGCTCGCCGAGGCGGTTCACGAGAACACCGTACGCACGCCGCGCAACTCCGTGCGCAGCAGTTCCCGGGCCTGGGAGGAGTCGAGGGCGCAGTCGAGCGGCCGCCCCGGTGGGGCAGGCACACGCCGCACGGGGCGGCCCGCGACGAGCTCGGCGAGCTCGGCGCGCGAGAGGTCGTCGGCTCCGCCCACGTGCAGCGGCCCGGAGACGTCGAGCCGCGCCAGCTCGAGCAGCCCCGCGGCGAGGTCGCCTACCTGGATCGGCGAGCGGATCTCGTCCTCGTAGAACGTCAGCCCGGGATCGATCGCGGCCTGCTCGTGCTTCGACGGTGCGTGGCCTGGACCGCCGACGATGAGCGACGTCCGGACGATCAGGGCTTGCCGGTGTGCGGCGGCGACACGCTCTTCGGCTTCGGCCTTGGCGCGGCCGTAGTCGGTGCACGGGCTCGGGACGTCCGCCTCGACGTAGGGTGCGCCCTTGCGGCCGTCGAAGACGACGTCCGTCGAGAGGTGCACCAGGCGGGCACCGACGGCGTGGGCGGCTATGGCGACGTTCTCCGAGCCCGCGACCACGATCGCCCTGGCGGCCTCCCCGTCCTGGCGATAGGCGGTATGGATGACGACGTCCGGGAGCACGCGCCGAAACAGCGCCGCGACGGCGCGCCCGTCGCGGATCTCGACGCGCTCGCAACTCGCGCCTGGCGCGAGCCGCAGGAGCTCGGCCCCGAGGAACCCCGTTGCGCCCGTGACGTGGATCCGCATCGCGCCCGCAGCCGTTACGGCCCGCCGTCCGCCTCGCTGCCGGCCGGGTCGACCTCCAGCCTGCGTGCGGTTCGACGGCGGTCTCGCTGCCAGCGAACGAGCTCGACGAGGCCGGCCAGGCCGACCGCGACGGCGAAGGCGAGCAGCAGCCCTTTCCAGGGCGCCTCCTCGAACTGCTTGCCGCCCACGTACCCGAGCAGCGCCGCGTAGCTTCCCCAGATGGAGCCGGCGATCACGTCGGCCACGATGAACCGCCGCCACGGCATCGCGTGCACGTACCCCGACGAGAACGTCACCGCCGTGCGGCCGCCGGGGATGAACCGCGCGATGATGATCAGGTAGAAGCCCCTGACCTCGATCTGGCGCTCGGCCCACTCGAAGGCGTGCCGGCTCTTCTCGCCTCTGAAGACCCGCTTCACGGTGTGCTCGCCGAGCCAGCTGCCGAGGCCGTACGAGATGTTGTCGCCGACGATCGCACCGAGGCTCGCGCACGCGATCACGAGCGGCCAGGTTCATGTCGCCGGCGGCGGAGACGACCCCTGCCGTGATCACGACCGACTCGCTCGGCACGAGCGGGAAGAACGCGTCGATCATGGAGACGGCGAAGACGACGGGGTAGCTCCACCACTCGCCCGACACCCAGTCGAGGAACTGATCGAAGAGCGCGAGAAGGACCACGGCCCATCCTCGCAGACAGACGGCGCCACACCTGGTGCCGGAGCGAGCCGGCGCGGGACCGGCGATGATGGTGCCGTGGTACACCAGCCCCTCGCCGGCGTCCGCGTGCTCGACGTGACGACCTCGATCGCCGGCCCCTACTGCGCTCAGATCCTCGTCTGCGCTGGGGGCGGACGTCGTCAAGGTGGAGCGGCCCGACACGGGCGACGACGGGCGCGCCTGGGGGCCGCCGTTCTGGAACGGCGAGGGCACGATGTTCCTCTCGGCGAACGCCGGCAAGCGCTCGCTCGCCGTCTCGCTGCGCGACGAGCGCGGCCGGGAGGCGCTCCTGCGGCTCGGCGGACGGCGCCGACGTGCTGCTGCAGAGCCTGCGGCCGGGCCTCGCCGAGACACTCGGGCTCGGCGCGGAAGCCGTCCGGGCCCGGAACCCGCGTCTCGTCTACTGCTCCGTGGGTGCGTACGGCCACGTTGGCCCGCTCGCCGGCAGAGCCGGGGTACGACGCGCTGATGCAGGCGGCGGGCGGGCTCATCTCCGTCACGGGCGAGCCCGGCCGGCCGGGCGTGCGCGTCGGCGTCGTCCTTGATCGACCAGGGCACCGGCACCTGGGCGGCGCTCGGCGTGCTGGCCGCGCTGATCGAGCGCGACCGCACGGGCGAGGGATCGGTCGTCGACGTCTCGCTGTACGAGACGGCGCTCGGCTACATCGGCTACCACCTCGCCGGCTACCTGGCGGACGGCACGGTGCCACGCGGCGAGGGGACGCGCTTCCCCATGGTGGCGCCGTATCAGGTCTTCCCCACGCGCGACGGCACGCTGATGCTGGCAGGAGGCAACGACCGCCTGTTTGCCGCGATCTGCGACGTCGTCGGCCTGCCGGAGCTCGTCGCCGACCCGCGCTTCCGCACCAACCCGCTCCGCGTCCAGCAACCGCGACGAGCTGTGCGACCTGCTGGCCGAGCGGCTGCAGTCCGACGACACGGCTGTCTGGCACGCGCGGCTGACAGCGGCGGGCGTGCCGGCAGCACCCGTTGCCGACGTGGCCGACGTCGCCCACGCCGCGCAGACGAAGGCGCTCGGCATGCTGCAGCACGTCCCGCACCCGGCCGTTCCCGACCTGCAGCTGGCGGCCCTCCCCCTCTCCCTCGACGGCGAGCGCCTGCTGCACCGCAGCGCTCCTCCGGCGGTCGGCGCGCATTCGGCCGAGATCCTGCGCGAGGCGGGCTATCGTGAAGACGAGATCGCGGCACTGGCCGCAGAAGGAGTGATCAGATCATGAGCCACCTCTCGGCATCGTTCAGCGCGACGCTTCGCGTGCGCCTGACGGATGCGCCGGGCTCGTTCGCGCGCCTCGCGAAAGCGATCGGCGACGCGGGCGGCTCGTTCGGCGCCATCGACCTCGTCCGCGTCGAGAAGCGCACGAAGATCCGCGACGTCACCGTCGAGGCGACCGACGCGGATCACCTGCATCGCATCGTCGAGGCCGTCAGGGCCGTCGACGGGGTCGAGGTCGAGCGCGTCTCCGACCGCACGTTCCTGATGCACCTCGGCGGCAAGATCGAGATGCGCTCGAAGGTGCCGGTGAAGACGCGCGACGACCTCTCGATGGCGTACACGCCGGGTGTTGCGCGCATCAGCGAGGCGATCGCCGAGGAGCGCGACCTCGTCTGGAACCTGACGATCAAGCAGAACACCGTCGCCGTCGTCAGCGACGGCACGGCGGTGCTCGGGCTCGGCGACATCGGCCCCGAGGCGGCGATGCCCGTGATGGAGGGCAAGGCGCTGCTGTTCAAGGAGTTCGGCGGCGTCGACGCCTGGCCGCTGTGCCTCGCCACGAAGGACCCCGACGAGATCGTCGCGCATCGTGAAGGCGATCGCACCCGGGTTCGGCGGCATCAACCTCGAGGACATCTCGTCGCCGCGCTGCTTCGAGATCGAGCAGCGTCTGCGCGAGGAGCTCGACATCCCGGTCTTCCACGACGACCAGCACGGGACGGCGGTCGTCGTCCTCGCGGCGCTGCTGAACGCGCTGCGCGTCGTCGGCAAGGAGCTCGAGCACGATCAAGGTCGTGGTCACCGGCGTCGGGCGCCGCCGGGGTGGCCGTCGACGAACATCCTCCTGAACGCCGGTGTGCGACCGGATCGTCGGCTGCGACCACTCGGGCGCCGTCCACCTCGGGCGCGACGGGCTCAGCGGCGTCAAGGCCGCCTACGCCGAGCGGACGAACCCGGACGGCGAGAGCGGCAGCGCCGACGAGCGTCCTCGCCGGCGCCGACGTGTACCTCGGCCTCTCCGTGCCCGGCGCCGTCAGTCGCCGAGGGGATCGCGCGGATGAACGACGACGCGATCGTGTTCGCGATGGCGAACCCGACGCCCGAGATCGCGCCCGAGAGCCTCCCGCCCGGGAAGGTGACCGTGGTCGCCACGGGACGCTCCGACTACCCGAACCAGATCAACAACGTGCTCGCGTTCCCGGGCATCTTCCGCGGCGCGCTGGACGTCGCGCGCCAGCGCGATCACCGAGAACATGAAGGTCGCCGCAGGGCACGCGCTCTCGGCCGTGATCCCCGCGGACGAGCTCGGGCCGGAGTACGTGATCCCGAGCGTCTTCAACCGCGACGTGGCGCCCGTCGTGGCGGCGGCGGTGGCGGAGGCGGCGGAGCGCGACGGGGTCGCCCGCCGTTCCCGCCCGTAAGAGCTTCTCACACGACGACCACGCGCTGGCTGGGCGCGATGTGCGAGGGCAACCCCGAGGCCACCACTGCGGCCGCGAGCCCCGCTCCGCCTCCGTCCTCCCGCAGAGGGCTGTGGCTGGGTGCACTGCTCGTCTCGCCGGGGCTGGGTGCACTGCTCGTCTCGCCGGCGTAGCGTGGCTGCTCTCCGCGCTCGGTGTCGTCGAGCTGACGCCCAGGTCGGCATCGGGCTCCTGCTCGTCTGCATCGGCGGCGTGATCGCCCTGGACGCGGGGCACTCCCACGCGACGTTCGCCCTCGTGGGGCTGCTGCTCCTGCTCGACGCCCGGGCGGCGATCGACCTGCCGGCCGAGGTCGTCCGGCCGTGCTGCTCGTCGGCCGCGGTCTCTCCCTGCTGATCGGCCGCCGCGAGACCCCGTAGGGCGAGCCACGGGGCCAAGGCACGCCCAGTGGGGCTGAGAGCGTTGCGCCGAGACCCGGGCGCGCGAGGCGCGCCCTTCAGGATCACGCCCGCCGGGGCGTGCAGCAAGCATCGAGCGGGGCTTGCTGCAACGATCATCTCGGGTCGAACGTTGCGCAAGCCCCTACTCGTACTGCAGCGCCTCGAGCGGGTTCAGCTTGGCGGCGCGCCGCGCCGGGAAGATGGCGGCGACGATGCCGACCACGATCGCCGCGATCGTGAAGACCACGAGCTGGCCGACCGGGAGGGCGAACTCGATGAAGTCGACCCGCGCGATCAGCAGGCCCGCGAGCACGATGCCGAGGACGATCCCGATGATGCCGCCGATGAGCGCCGTGATCACGCTCTCGTGCCGGATCATGCGTCGCACCTGACGTCGCGTCATGCCGATCGCGCGGAGCATCCCGATCTCTCGCGTGCGCTCGAAGACCGTGAGCACGAGCGTGTTGACGATGCCGAAGAGGCTGACGATGACCGACAGCGCGAGCAGCACGTAGAGGATGTTGAGGACGGCGTCCAGTGCCGCGATCTGGTTGTCGATGAACTCCTCACGGGTCTGCACCTTGGCGTTCGGGAAGTCGGCGAGCGCCTTGTCGAGCACGAGGCGGTTGGCCTCGCTCTCGCCGCCCTGCACGTCGACGAACGAGTAGAGGTTGCGCGGCTGCTCCACGTGCTCGTCCCACGCGGCGGTCGAGATCGTCACGCGGCCGAACGGAGAGCCTCCGGTCGGAGGGTCGAAGATGCCCTTGACCGTGAACAACGCGCTCTCGCCGCTCGGGAACGTCATCTCGATCTCCGAGCCGACCGCGAGGGCGTGGTCCTCCGCATACCCGTCGTCGACGAAGGCTCCGTCCGCGCCGAGGCTCGGCGAAGACGTCCTGTGAGCCTTCCTTCCAGTCGAGCAGGATCATCTCGCGTGCGGTCGCGTCGACGGCGGTGGCGAAGATGACCTTGTCGAACGCCTGCGTCTCGCCCGTGCGCACGTTCATGACGGCGTTCACGCCGGCCGTGCGCGCCACCGCCTCGGCGGCGTCAGCCGGGATCGGGCTGAAGTTGTTCTGCGCCGTGAGCGCGTAGTCCGACGTCGACCCCTTCCAGAGGTCGTTGACGGCACCCCGGAACGTCTGCGTGATCCCGCTCGCGAGCACTGCGACGAGCGTCACCAGGGCGAGGCCGATCATCAGCGCCGCCGCGGTGGAGGCCGTCCGCTGCGGGCTCCGCCGCGAGTTGTCGCGCGCGAGGACGCCGGCCACGCCGCCGATGCGCGCGGCGGGCCAGCCGAGGGCACCCGCCAGCGGCCGCACGACGCGCGACGGAGAGAAGGGCGACGCCGAAGAAGATGAGCAGCGCACCCACGCCCATCCAGAGGAGGAGCTGCCGTGGTGGAGAGGCCGGGGCCGAACAGCCCCCACAGCAAGGCGGCGAAGCCGGCCGCCGTCAGCACGGTCGAGCCGAGCGTGCGGAACCGGGCGAACCGGGACTCCGGCAGTGTCGCCCCCTCCCGCACGGCCGCGATCGGCGGCACGCGGGTGGCGCGGAGCGCAGGCCGGAGGCTGGCGAGGAGCGTGACGACGATGCCGACAAAGAGCGAGATCACAATCGTGCGCGGCAGGAAGACGAGACCGGAGTTCGGCAGCGTGAACCCGACCGCGTCGAACAGCTCGAACAGGCCCGTGGCGAGCGCGAGGCCGAGGAAGAGGCCGACGAGGGACGCGACGATGCCGACGACGAGCGACTCGAGCACGATCGACCCGAGCACCTGCCGCCGGGACGCGCCGAGCGTCCGCAAGGTGGCGAACTCGCGCGTGCGCTGCGCGATCGTGATCGAGAGCGAGTTGGCGATCACGAAGGCGCCGACGAACAGCGCGATCCTGCCGAACGCGAGCAGGAACCCCTGCAGGAACGAGATGAACTCGTTCGTCTCGGCGGCATCGTCCTTTGCCTGCTGCGCGCCCGCCTTGACCTGCGTGCCTGTGGGGAGGACGCCCTCGATCTGGTCGAGCAGCTGCTCGCTGCTGACGCCCGTCTTCGCGGCGACGGCGATCTCGTCGAGCCGGCCGTCCTTGCGGAACAGGCGCTGCGCCGTCGGCAGGTCGAACCCGGCGAGCGTCGCGCCGCCGATCGTGGAGAGCGAGCCGAACCGGACCACGCCCGAGATGCGCAACCGCTCGACCGGCCCCTCGGCCTGAACGCCGATCTCCTCGCCCGACCGCCAGGTCCTTCTTGTCGGCGGTCGCCTCGTCGACGACGACCTCGCCGCTGCCCGGCCAGGCACCCTGGATGAGCGTGAGCGGGTTGAACCGTGAGTCGCCCGACGCGATCGAGAAGCCGAGGTTGGGAGCACCGCCGAAGACGATCGCATCGCCGTCCTCGTCGATCAGCTGTGCCACCTCGCTGTCGACGCCGCCTTCGGCCTCGGCCACTCCCGGCAGTCCCCGGACCTGCTCGAGCAGCGCCTCGTCGAAGGTCGGTGCAGAGATCCCGCTCCCCTCCGTGAAGTCGAAGGCCGCCTTGCCCGAGATGACGGCGTCCGAGCCCTGCCTGACGTCGGTGAAGATCGCGTCGAAGGCCCGGTCGATCGAGTCCGTCAGCACGAACGTGCCGCTCACCATCGCGACGCCGAGCACGATCGCGATCGCCGTCAGCGCAGAGCGCAGCTTGCGGCCGAGCAGCCCTTTGAGCGCGAAGCGGGTCACCTGCCGTCGAGCGCTTCCATCGCGGCGAGGATCTCGTGCGGGCGTCGTCCTGCCGAGCTCGCGGACGATGAGCCCGTCCGCGAGGAAGAGGACGCGGTCGGCGATCGACGCGGCGCGGGCGTCGTGGGTGACCATCACCATCGTCTGCCCGAGCTCGTCCACCGACTTGCGCATCAGCTCGAGGATCTCGTGCCCGGTGGTGGAGTCGAGGTTCCCGGTCGGCTCGTCTGCGAACATGACGGTCGGACGCGAGACGAGCGCCCGCGCGATCGCGACGCGCTGCTGCTGGCCGCCCGAGAGCTCGGCCGGACGGTGCGAGAGCCGGTCGCCGAGGCCGACCTCGCGGACGAGGTCGTCGAACCACCCGTTCGCCGGCTTCTCGCCGGCGATCGTGAGCGGCAGCAGGATGTTCTCCCGGGCGCTGAGCATCGGGAGCAGGTTGAAGAACTGGAAGACGAAGCCGATGTGCTCGCGGCGCAGCTTGGTGAGCGCGTTGTCGCCGAGCGTCGTGATCTCCGTGCCGGCGATCGCGACGGTGCCGCGCGGTGGGCTTGTCGAGGCCCGCGAGGATGTGCATGAGCGTCGACTTGCCGGATCCCGACGGGCCCATCACCGCGGTCAGCTGACCCGCCGGCACCTCGACCGAGACCCCGCGCAGCGCGTCCACGGCGGTGTCGCCTTCGCCGTAGCGCCGGGTCAGATCGCGTCCGACGACGACAACCGAGCCCTTTGCACGTTTCCACCTGGATGCCTCCTCGTCGGGAACGACTCGATCCTGCCGCATCGCGGCAGGCGCGGCCATACGGCTAACCGTACCCGGTCGGCTCGGCCTCGCATCGTCACGAGCACGCGACCGCCGGCGTCGGCGAGCACGGTGCCGAGGATGCCGACGATCTCGTCCATCTCCGCGCTCGCCGGCGACGAGCGGCGGCGAGATCTGCACGACCGGGTCGCCGCGGTCGTCCTGCCGGCAGATCAGCCCGGCCTCGAAGAGCGCCGGCGAGAGGAAGCCGCGCAGCAGCGACTCGCACTCGTCGTCGTCGAAGGTGGTGCGGGTCTCCTTGTCCTTGACGAGCTCGAGCGGCGTAGAAGAAGCCGGTGCCGCGCACGTCGCCGACGATCGGCAGGTCGAGCAGCGTCTCGAGCTTGGCGCGGAAGACGTCCTGCGTGTCGCGGACGTGCTCGACGATCGCCCTCGCGCTTCATGATCTCGATGTTCTTCGAGCGCGATCGCGCACATGACGGGATGCCCGCCGAAGGTGACGCCGTGCGCGTACATCGACGTCGACTCGAGGAACGGCTCCATCACGCGGTCGGTCGCGATCACGGCGCCGATCGCGCCGTACGACGACGACAGGCCCTTGGCGCAGGTGACGATGTCGGGCCGGATGTCGTAGCGCTCCGACCCGAACCAGTGCGCCGAGCCGGCCGAAGCCGGTGATCACCTCGTCGGCGGAGAGCAGGATGTCGTAGCCGTCGCAGAGCGCGCGCACGCCCGCGCCAGTAGCCCTCCGGCGGCGTGAAGCAGCCGCCCGCGTTCTGCACGGGCTCCATGTGCACGAGGCACACGGTCTCGGGCCCCATCGCGACGATCGCCTGCTCGAGGTCGTCGAGCAGGAAGCTGCGTGAACTCCGCCTCGGTCTCGTGCGTCGGGCCGGTGGTAGCGGTTCGTGTTGTGGACGTGACGCACCTCGGGGACGAGCGGCTCGAACATCGTCCGGAGCGCGGGGATGCCGTTGATCGAGAGCGCGCCCATGGTCGTGCCGTGGTAGGCGATATGGCGGGCGATCGCCTTGTAGCGGTGCGGCGCCGCGGCGGCCGGCGGCGACGATCGCGTCGTGGTCGCGCTCGGGCTCGGCCGCTCGCCGCGCGGAGCCGCTTCTCGCCACGCGCGAGCGTAGTACTGCCGGGCCAGCTTCCAGGCGGACTCGACCGCCTCCGACCCGCCCGAGACGAAGAAGACGCGGTTCAGGTCGCCCGGCGCGAGCGACGCCACCTCGGCCGCCAGCTCGATCGCCTGCGGGTGGGCGTACGACCAGTTCGTGTAGAAGGGCAGCTCGCGCATCTGCGCGAGCGCCGCCTGGCCGATCTCCTCGCCGTAGCCGTAGCCGATGTTGACCGAGAACAGCCCGGCCAGCGCGTCGAGGTACCGCTTCCCGTTCGCGTCCTCCAGGTAGCAGCCGTCGCCCCGCACGATGATGGGCACGTCGTTGCCGGCGCCGTAGCCCCCCATGCGGGTGAAGTGCATCCACAGGTGGTCTCTCGCGAGCTGCTGCAGGTCGGTGCCTGCGGCCGTCATGCGGGTCGCCGCTCCCTTCTCGTCTGGACGACGGCGTGCGCGAGCATGATCCCGACGGCGACGAGGAAGATGGCCGAGCCGATCACGTTCACCTGTGGCGGCACCCCGCGTGCGGCCTGGCCCCACACGTAGACGGGGAACGTGATCGTGCTCCCCGAGTTGAAGTACGTGATCACGAAGTCGTCGACCGAGATCGCGAACGCGAGCAGCGCGCCGGCGAGGATCGCCGGCGCGAGCAGGGGCAGGGTCACCTTGCGGAAGGTGACGAGCCCGTTCGCCCCGAGGTCGGCGGCGGCCTCCTCCAGGTGCCGGTCGAAGTCGACGAGCCGGGCGCGCACGGTGACGACGACGAACGAGATGTTGAACATCACGTGCGCGATGAAGATCGTCCAGAACCCGAGCTGGAAGAGCGACTGATTGAGGAACAGCGTCAGCAGCGAGGCGCCGAGCACGATCTCGGGCGCCGACATCGGCAGGAAGATGAGGAAGTTCAGAGGCGCCGCGGCCGCGGAAGTCGTAGCGCACGAGCGCGAGCGCGATGAGCGTGCCGAGGACGGTCGCGGCGAGGCTCGAGAGCACCGCGAGCACGAGCGAGGTCTCGAGCGCGTCCTGGATCCCCGGCGCCGCGTTCCAGTTGATCCAGTTGTCGAACGTGAAGCTCTGCCAGACGTAGTTGAAGCGTCCCTCGGGGTCGTTGAAGGAGAAGAGGAACACGACCGCGATCGGCAGCAGCATGTAGAGGAGCGCGAGCACCGCGGACGAGGCCGAGCGAGATGCCGCTTGACGAAGCGCCACGCGCTCATTGCGTCAGCCTCTCCGCACCGACGACACGGGCGTACGACCGCGACCATGACGAGGATGATCGCCATCAGCACGAACGAGAGCGCCGCCGCCGCCGGGTAGTCGATCAGCGCGAGGAACTTCGACTGGATCACGTTCCCGATCATCTGCTGGTTCGGCCCGCCGAGCAGCTCGGCGTTGATGAAGTCGCCGCTCGCGGGGATGAAGGTGAGGAGCGTCCCGGCGAACACCCCGGGCAGCGACATCGGCAGGGTGATGCGGAGGAACGAGCGCACCGGGCTCGCGTACAGGTCGCCTGCCGCCTCGAGCAGCCGCCGGTCGACCTGCTCGAGCGAGACGTAGATCGGCAGCACCATGAAGGGAAGGAAGTTGTAGGTGATGCCGGCGACCACGGCGAGCGTCGTGGCGAGCAGCCGGCCGTCCTCCGCCACGAGCCCGATCGCCTTCAGCAGGTCGACGACCGGCCCCTCGTCGGAGAGGATCGTCTGCCAGGCGATCGTGCGGATCAGGTACGTGACGAAGAACGGCGCGATCACGAGCACGAGGAAGACGTTCTTCCAGCGCCCCGTCTTGAACGCGATCCAGTACGCCAGCGGATAGCTGATCGCGAGGGCGACCGCGGTGGCGATGCCGGCGTAGACGAAGGAGCGGATCAGCTGCTCCTGGTTGTCCGAGATCGCCTCCCTGTAGTTCTCGAACGCCCACGTGAACTCGTAGCTCGGGAACGTGCCGCTCTGCAGCGACTGGTAGCCGAGGTAGCCGAGCGGGACGACGAAGAAGACCGCCAGCCAGGCGATGCCGGGCAGCAGCAGCACCCAGGGGGTGAGGCCTCGATGCCGGTGGAGGAAGCTGCCCACGCTGTGCGGTGCGGCGCCGGGGCTACGCCCCGAGCAGCTTCTGCCACTGCTCGATGTAGTCCTGGTTGTTGAGCGCCTCGGCGTCGAAGCCGGACACCTGCGCGAGCGTCTCCTCGTCCGGGAAGATGAGCGGGTTCGCAGCCGTGTCGGGGTCCGACTTGGCGAGCTCCTCCTTCGCGCCCTTCACCGGCGTGACGTAGTTCACGTAGGCCGCGATCTGCGCCGCGATCGACGGGGTCGTAGACGAAGTTCATGAACTCGGACGCCTTGCCGACGTCACCGCCGAGCGGGATCAGCATGTTGTCCGTCCAGATCATGCCGCCGCTCTCGGGCAGCCCCCACTTGAGCGCGTCGTTGTCGGCCTGGAGCTGGACGATGTCGCCCGACCACGCCATCGCCGCGATCAGGTCGCCCTTCGAGAGCGGGCCGGTGTACTCGTTGCCGGTGAACTGGCGGATCTGGCCGCTGTCGACGGCCTTGCGGACGCGCTCGAGCGCGGCCGTGAACGCCTCGTCCGTGACCGACGTGGGATCGTCGCCGTTCAGCTTCATCACGGAGCCGAGCGTGTCGGCCATCTCGGAGAGCAGCGTGACCTTGCCCTTGAGCGCGGGGTCCTCGAGCAGCTGCTCCATGGACGTGATCGGCGTCGAGGTGAGCTTCTCGTTGTACGCGATGCCCGTCATCCCCGACTGCCACGGCAGCGAGTACTCGCGCTCCGGGTCGAACGACGGGCTCAGCTGGGCGTCGATCAGGTTGGAGAAGTTCGGGATCTTGTCCTTGTCGAGCGGCTCCAGCCAGCCCTCGCCGACCATCAGCCCCGGGTAGCGGGAGTTGTCGGTGAGGACGATGATCTCGCGGTCGATCCCCTGCCCCTTCGAGAGCGGCCCCTGGATCTTGCCGAAGTACTCGTCGTTCGAGTTGATCTCCTCGAAGTAGTCGACCTTGACGCCGGTGTCGGCCGTGAACTGCTCCAGCGTCGGCGACTTCTTCGTCTTCTCGTCGATGTCGATGTAGAGCTGCCAGTTGGCGAAGCGCAGCGTCTCCGAGCTGCCGCCACCGCCACCGCCGCCGCCACCGCCGCCGCACGCGGCGAGCAGGCCGGGCAGGGACAGGATCGTGATGCCGGCGGCGCCGCGCTGGACGAGCTGGCGTCGGGTGAGGATGACGGTCATTCGGAACCTTCCTCCTTCGGGCGCTCGACCACGAAGGTCGAGCCTGCAGCCCAGGTGATGGTGACGTTGGAGCCGACGGCCGGGACGAGACCCCCGGCCTCGGTGTTCTGATGGAAGACGGTGATGTCGCCGGCGGGCGTGCCGACGACGATCTCGGTGGCGACGCCCACGTAGGCGCTTTCGAGCACGGTGCCCGCGAGGCGGTTCTCGCCGCTGCCGCCGAGCGACACCTTCTCCGGCCTGACGCCGATCGCGATCGGCCCGGCTGCGGCGCCTGTGTCGGCGCGCACGACGGTGCCGTCGCCGAGGCGTGACCGAGCCCCGCCCGTCGGCCGTCCCGTCGAGGAGGTTCGACTTGCCGAGGAAGCCCGCCACGAACGCCGTCCTGGGGCGCTCGTAGAGCTCGCTGGGCGATCCGAGCTGCTCGATCTTGCCCTGGTTCATGACGGCGATCGTGTCGGCCATCGTCATCGCCTCCTCCTGGTCGTGCGTGACGTGCACGAACGTGATCCCCACCTCGCTCTGGATGCGCTTCAGCTCGAGCTGCATCTGCTTGCGCAGCTTCAGGTCGAGGGCACCCAGCGGCTCGTCGAGGAGCAGCACCCGTGGCGTGTTGACGAGCGCCCGGGCGAGGGCGACGCGCTGCTGCTGGCCGCCCGAGAGCTGCTTCGGCTTGCGGCTCTCGCGGCCCTTGAGATCGACGAGCTCGAGGATCTCGAGCACCCGTCCCCTGATCTCCTTCTTGTCGACCTTGCGTCGCTCGAGCCCGAAGGCGACGTTGTCGAGGACGGTCATGTGCGGGAACAGGGCGTAGCTCTGGAACACCGTGTTGACGTCGCGCTTGTACGGCGGCAGCCCCACGACGTCGGTGTCGCCGAGATAGATCGCTCCCTCGGTCGGCTCCTCGAAGCCCCCGATCATGCGGAGCGTCGTCGTCTTGCCGCACCCTGACGGGCCGAGCATGGCGAAGAAGGAGCCGTGCGGGATCTCGACGCTGATGCCGTCGACGGCGACGACGTCGTCGAACCGCTTGACGACGTTCTCGAGACGGACGTCGGCGGTCCGCGCTGCCATCACGATGCCTCCCGGGCGGGCGCCTCGTGCACGTGGGCACCCCACTCGTAGAGCTGCTTCCACAGCTCGAGGTACAGGAAACTCTCGGTCGAGACGACGTCGTCGAGCGATCGGATGCGGTTCGTCACGTCGAGAAGCGCACGCCGGTCGGAGCAGACGAGCTCGACGAGCACGTCGAACTGCCCCGCGGTGACGACGACGTACTCCGCCTCGGGCCAGCGAGAGATCTCGTCGGCGACGGCGTCGGGCGGGCCCGCCGTGCGCACGCCCACCATCGCCTGCGCGTCGAAGCCCAGGCCGAGCGGGTTGGTGACGCCCGTCACCTTGAGGATGTTGTCGTCGCACAGACGGGCGTAGCGGGCGCGCACGGTCGCCTCGGACACGCCGAGTGCGCCCGCGATGCGCCGGAACGGCTCCCGCCCGTTCCGCTGCAGCGCCTCGATGATCCCCTTGTCGACGGCATCGACCCGGCGGGCGCGCACGACGGGCCCCCGCGGAGCCGCCGCTTCGATGACCCGGTCGCTGCGCAATGCGAGGTGTTACCTACCAGGTCTCGCGCATCGGGTCAATCGAGAGCGGTGCGACGCCGCGTTGCGAAGGGTGTCTCCCTCCGGGGAGGGGCCGGGCCATGCCCGGCCCTGTGCCGGCGCGGCCGGCACAGCACAGCCGGCCGCGATGCCCTCCCGCGGGCGAGGCATGGCCTCGCCCCTACGCTGGAAACCTTTCAGGCCAGCTTCACGCAGACGTGCTTGACCCGTGTGTACTCCTCCATGGAGTACATCGACATGTCCTTGCCGTAGCCGGACTCCTTGAAGCCGCCGTGCGGCATCTCCGGCGTCAGCGGGAACAGATGCTCGTTCACCCACACGCAGCCGAAGTCGAGCCTGGCGGCGACCTTCATCGCACGGCCGACGTTCTCTGAGAACACCGACGAGGCCAGGCCGTAGCGGACGTCGTTCGCCATCGTGACCGCCGCCTCGTCCGACGCGAACGGCTGCACGGTCACGACCGGGCCGAAGACCTCGCTCTGCACGATCTCCGAGTCCTGCGCCACGTCCGCGACGAGCGTCGGCTTGACGAAGAACCCGCGCTCTCCGGTCGACTCGCCGCCGGTCAGCACCGTCGCCTTCGCGTCCACCGCCCGCTCCAGGAAGCCGAGCACGCGCTGCTGCTGCTCGGCGGAGATCACCGGCCCCATGCCGATCTCGTCGTCGGCGCCGGGGTCGCCCACGGTCAGCGAGCCGACCGCCTCGATCGTCCGCGAGACGACGTCGTCATAGATGCGCTCGTCGACGAGCAGGCGCGACGAGGCCGTGCAGTCCTGCCCCGAGTTGAAGTACCCGCCGATCTTGATCGCCTCGGCGACCGTTGCAGGATCGGCGTCGTCGAGCACGATCATCGGCGCCTTGCCGCCGAGCTCGAGGTGCACGTGCTTGACCGTGTCCGCAGCGTTCCTGGCGATCAGCTTGCCCGTCGCCGTGTCGCCGGTGAGCGAGACGAGCGAGATCGCGGGATGCCGGACGAGCGCGTCCCCCACCGGGACGCCGTCGCCGGTGACGACCTGGAGCACGCCGGGCGGCAGCACGTCCTGCGCCAGCTCCACGAACCGCAGCATCGTCAGCGGCGTCTGCTCCGCGGGCTTGATGATCTGGACGTTGCCGGCGGCGAGCGCAGGACCCATCTTCCAGACGGCCATGAAGAGCGGGTAGTTCCACGGACAGATGCCGGCGACGATCCCCAGGGGCTCACGGCGGATCATCGACGTGTACCCCGACACGTACTCGCCCGCCGACTTTCCCTCGAGGTTCCGGGCCGCACCGGCGAAGAACCGCAGGTTGTCGGACATGATGCCGGGCTCGTCGACTGCCACCCACCACGGCTTGCCGACGTTGCGAGACTCGAGCCGGGCGAGCTCCTCCGCGTTCTCGTCGATCACGTCGGCGAGCTTCAGCAGCAACTCCATCCTGTCCTTCGGGGTCTTGTCGCGCCACTCGTCCCAGGCCTTCTTCGCGGCGTCGACGGCGCGGTCGACGTCCGCGGCGGTCCCACGCGGCACCTCGGCGATGATCTCGCCTGTGGCCGGGTTGAGAACCTCCATCGTGTCGCCCGACGACGAGTCCACGAACTCGCCGCCGATCAACATCTTGTGGTGCGTCACGGGAACGCTCATTGCTCGGCCCTCCGGGGGAAACGGTGGAAACGGCGCGAGCCTAGCAGTGCCGTCTGCGCCGGCCCGCGGGTCCTGACCGCGCGATCAGGTACAACGCCCCGCATGAGAATCCTCGTCGTCGGGACCGGCGGCGTGGGCGCCGCCTTCGCCGGCATCGCCCAGCGCCGGTCGTTCTTCGAGCACTGCGCACTCGCCGACTACGACCCTGCCCGGCCCGAGGCGGTGCTCGCCGGACTGGACGACGGGCGCTTCAGCGCCCACCGGATCGACGCGTCGAGCAAGGACGCGGTGGTCGCCCTCGTCCGCGAGACCCGCTCCGACCACGTGCTCAACGCGGTCGACCCGCTGTTCAACGTGCCCATCTTCGACGCCTGCTTCGAGACGGGCGTGACGTACCTCGACATGGCGATGACGCTGTCCGAGCCGCACCCGACGAATCCCTTCGAGGAGACCGGCGTGAAGCTCGGCGACTACCAGTTCGACCGCGCCCGGGCGTGGAGCGACGCCGGCCTGCTGGCTCTCGTCGGCATGGGGGTCGAGCCCGGTGCCGCAGATGTGTTCGCCCGGCACGCGGCCGACGAGCTGTTCTCGAGCATCGACGAGGTCGGCATCCGCGACGGCGCCAATCTCGCAGTCGCGGGGTACGAGTTCGCGCCGACGTTCTCGATCTGGACGACGATCGAGGAGTGCCTGAACCCGCCCGTGATCTGGGAGAAGGCACGCGGCTGGTTCACGACGGCGCCGTTCTCGGAGCCGGAGGTGTTCGACTTCCCCGAGGGGATCGGCCCGGTGGAATGCGTGAACGTCGAGCACGAGGAGGTGCTGCTCGTGCCGCGCTGGGTCGACTGCGAGCGCGTCACCTTCAAGTACGGCCTCGGCGACGAGTTCATGGGCGTGCTGAAGACGCTGCACGTGCTCGGCCTCGACTCGAAGGAGAAGCTCCGCGTCAAGGGCGTCGAGGTGGCGCCTCGCGACGTCGTCGCGGCCGCGCTGCCGGACCCTGCCACGCTGGGTGAGCGGATGAGCGGGAAGACCTGCGCCGGCACGCTCGTGGCGGGCGTCGGCAAGGACGGTGCCCCCCGCAAGACCTACCTCTACCACGTCGTCGACAACGAATGGTCGATGCGCGAGTACGGTTCCCAGGCCGTCGTCTGGCAGACCGCGCTCAACCCCGCGATCGCGCTGGAGCTGCTCGGCAGCGGCGCGTGGGCGGGCACGGGGGTGCTCGGCCCGGAGGCGTTCCCGTCGCAGCCGTTCCTGGACCTGCTGGCCGCCTACGGGTCGCCCCACGGCATGATCGAGGTTC
The DNA here is from genome assembly GCA_963787085.1 of uncultured Gaiellaceae bacterium. Classification (GTDB taxonomy): domain Bacteria; phylum Actinomycetota; class Thermoleophilia; order Gaiellales; family Gaiellaceae; genus Gaiella. Next base: position 661,082 of record CAWBBO010000006.1, read on the forward strand.
TCTAGTCGGCTCGCGCGCGTCGACGCTCCGACGAGGCGCTCGAGGCCGCACGGACGTGACGGCTCTCGCTCCTGCATGCCAGGGCCATCGGTGACGTCGACGCCGGTGACCGATCGGCGCCGAGGACCGGACGACACCGGGTGGAGCCGTCCGGGTCTGGGAGACGCGGGATGCCGGCGCCAGCTGGACGGCCCGCGGGACGGGCCTACCCGACCGCGATGCGTACCTGACCGTACTGCGCGAGGCGTTCGACTCGGCGGGCGAGGGCGATGGCGATGGGCTCGAGCTGTACTTAGCGCCACGTCCGGGGTCGTGTTCGGCTCGGGCGACGCCGGCGCCGGCTGGGCACCGGTCGCCGAGCATCTGCCCCCGGTCCACTCGGTGCGCACCGCGTAGGCCGGCTTCGTCTCGCGTGGCCCCGGGGTCAGCCGGCTTTGACGTGCGTGACTTTGGAGGGTGCGACGCGCACGATCACGCGCACCTCCTCGGCAGTCCGGTACGGGTACGAGTCCACGCCCATGTACTTCTTGGCCAGCTTGTCGATGTGCTCGTCGGCGCCGTCCTGCACGAGGACGGCGCTGCCGGTGACCTCGACGTACTCGTACGGGTTCTCGGGGTTGGACACCTGCAAGGTGGCGCGAGGGTCGCGCTGGAGGTGCTTCCACTTGGCGCGCCCCGCCGACGTGTTGAAGACGACGTTCTCGCCGTCGTAGTCGATCCAGACAGGGCTCACATGCGGCGTGCCGTCGGCACGGATCGTGGCCAGGGCAGCAAAGTTGGGCGCCTCGAAGAAGGCGGCGATCTCGGGCGCAAGCGCCATCTGGGGTCTCCTCCCGATCTTCAATCGATTGACACCTCTGAGAACGCGGGCGGGCGACGGGCAATTCCCGGCTGCTGAATACCTACTTGACCGTCGTCGGGATGCCCGTGATCTCGCCCGCCGCGAGCTTCTCCTCGACGGCCGTCACGGCGTCCACGTCCGCCTGATCGGCCTCGGGGCTGATCTTGCCGAGCCCGACCCCTTCCTGGTCGATGCCGAACGTGGCGTTGCCGCCGCCTGCGAACGTCCCGTCCTGAACGGCTTTGATCGTGAGGAAGACGGCGCTGTCGACACCCTTCAGCGCGCTCGTGAGCACGTGCGGGCCGAGGAACGACTGGTCGCCGTCGACGCCGATCCCCCAGACCTTGCGGTCCTTCGCGGCCGACAGCGCCCCGAGCCCGCACCCGCCCGCGACCTGGAAGACGACCTTCGAGCCGGCCGCGATCTGGTTGAGGGCGAGCTCCTTGCACTTGGCCTGGTCGTCCCAGTCCTGCGAGTAGGCCCACTTCACCGGGATCCCGGGCACAGCAGCCTCTGCGCCGGCGCGGTACCCCGCGATGAAGCGGTCGACCGGGGGCTCCTTGAAGCCGCCGACGGCGCTGATCATGTTGCCGCTCGCACGCTCCGCAGCCAGCGCGCCGAGATAGCCGACGAGATACCCGACCTGCTCCTCCCGGAAGAGGAGGCCCTGGACGTTGGCCGGCTTGCCCTTGAGGAACGCCTGGTCGACGTCCACGATCGCGAACTTCACGTCGGGGAACTTCTTCGCCGCCGTCGCCACCGCGTCGCCTTGCGCGAACCCCACGCCGACGATCAGGTCGTAGCCCTGCCGGGCGAGGGTCGTCATGTTCGGCACGTAGTCGGCGGCCGACTTCGCCTCGACCACGCGCCCCGCGACGCCGAGCTCGCGCTGGGCGCGCTTGAGCCCGGCGTAGGCGAGCTCGTTGAAACCGTCGTCGTTGAGCTGGCCGAGGTCGGTGATCAGCCCCACCTTCAGCGCCGTCGAGGCCGGCGTCGTCTGGGTGTCGGTCGCGTCGTCGGAGCCGCCGCACCCCGCCGCCAGGGCGGCGACCGCCACGACGGCGGCGAGCAGGACGGTGTGGCGGATCTTCATGTTGTGGCCCTCTCAGCTAGTTTGTGCCTATGAGTCGTAAACCTGCGGCGCATCCTACCAGACCCGCACACGTCACCCTCGCGGTCGTGCTGCAGGTGCGTGCCGGCCTGCTGCAGGTGCTCCTGTGGCAGCGCGCCCGCGAACCGCTCGCAGGCGCCTGGGCGCTCCCCGGCGGCGTGCTCGGTGCGGCGGAGAGCCTGGAGGAGTCGATCCTCAGGCATCTGGCGACCAAGGTCGACGTGCGCGAGGTCGCCCACCTCGAACAGCTGGCGACCTACAGCGGCCCGACCGGCGCGCCGGGTGAGCGCGAGGTCGCGACGGCCTATCTCGGGCTCGTGCCGCTCGGGGTCGATCCCCACGTCCCGGGCGACACCCGCTGGCACCCCGTCGACGGGCTGCCCGAGACCGCCTTCGACCACGGCGCCATCGTGCTGGCCGGGCGAGAGCGCCTCCGCGGCAAGCTGTCCTACTCGAACGTCGGGTTCGCCCTCGCCCCCGAGAGGTTCACGCTCGCGGAGCTGCGCGAGATCTACGCCGCGGCACTCGGGCACGAGGTGTCGGCGACGAACCTGAAGCGGGTGCTGCTCCGGCGCGGGGTGCTCGAGCCGACAGGAGGCCGGCGCGCGTCCGGGCGCGCGGGCGGCCGCCCGGCGGAGGAATTCCGCTACCGGCAGAGCCGGCTCGAGATCACCGACCCGTTCGCCGCGCTGCGCCCGCCCACCTGAGAGCGCCGCCCCCGCCAGCCAGACGGCCACGCGGCAACCAGGTTGCACGCTGCTGTCAATTGCTGTCAACTACCCATGGCATGGGCGCGGCGCCCCCTCCGCTCGGTTCGGTTCTCGTGGTCGACGACTACGTGCCGTTCTGCGAGATGCTGCAGACCGGGCTCGAGCTCGCCGGGTACCGGGTAGCCACGGCCCAGAGCGGGTCCGCGGCACTCGAGACTGCGGCGACTGCAGGCGGTGTCGACGTGGCGCTCGTCGATCTCGTCTTGCCGGACCGGCCGGGGCTCGAGCTCGCGGACGAGCTCGTGCAGCGCGGGCTCGCCGGCCGCTGCGTGCTCATGTCGGGACTGCAGGCGGAGGATCTGGCGTGGCCTGCGGGCTGGGTCAGCGAGCGCAGCGTGCTGCTGAAGCCGTATGCGATGGACGATCTGCTCGATCGGATCGGCACCGCCGTGGCGGCCGTCCGGCTCGAGGCCGACGGCACGCACGCGGGCGGTCGCGGCTCGAGGCTCGCAGGCGAGGGCTGAGCGTCGCGGCCACCACCCCGGGTGGCCGCGACGCAGGGATGCAGTGGCCTACGGCCAGCTGGGACCGTGGTAGCCGAGGAAGGACGCGACAAGCGCGGCCAATGCCATTAGACTCACGTACCGATACATTGGGGAACCGTCCTTTCGTCTGAAGGAATGCTCCCCGGCGCCGGGATATGACTGAAGATAGACATGGCACCAGACAGACTCCGATGAGCAAACAGGACTCGAGCCACGTCGACAGCGCCGCAGGCGTCGGCTCACGCCTGCGCCGGGCCCGCACGGGCGCCGGCCTGCGCCAGGCCGACCTCGCTTTCACCGGCTGCACGATCGGCTACATCTCCCGCATCGAGTCGGGCGACCGCGTGCCGTCGTTGCAGGTGGTCCGCCGCCTCGCCGAGCGGCTCGGGGTCGACGAGAGCTGGCTCGCCCGCGGCGTCGAGACGCCGGCGCCGGTGCCGGCGGCGCTCGTCGACGCCTCCGTCGCCCTTCGCCTCGACGACCTCGAGACGGCCACGGCGCTCTACGAGGAGATCGCCCGGGCGGCGCCGGCCAGGGGCGCGCAGGCCGCGGCGCTCGCCGGGCTCGGCCAGGTCGCCTTCCGGCGCGGCGAGCTGCACCGGGCGATCGAGTCGCTCGAGAGCGCATTCGAGCTCGCACCGGACTTCGAGGACGCGACCGCGGCGGCCGACACGCTGGGGCGGGCCTATGCGCGCTCAGGCCAGGAGGACGCTGCCATCCGGCTCTTCCGGCTCTGGCTCGACCGGGCGCGGCAGGCCGGCGACCCGGCGAGCAGGCTGCGCTTCGGCGTCCTGCTCGCGAACGCACTCATCGACGATGCGCATTTCCGCGAGGCGGCCGACGTGCTCGGCACCGTGCTCGCCGGCACGCACGGCGGCGAGCCGATGGCGCTGGCGCGCATCTACTGGTCGCAGTCCCGCCTGCACGCCCTCAAGGACGAGCCGGCGGTGGCCGCCCGCTTTGCCCGCAAGGCCTACGATCTGCTCGAGGCCACAGAGCACACGTTCCTCCGCGCGAAGGCGCACCAGAGCCTCGCCTTCGCCGAGCTCGACGCCGGCCACCCCGAGGAGGCGCTCGACCTGCTCCATCGGGGCCGCACCCTGCTCGGCGAGGCAGGCTCGCCCCAGGACATCGCAGAGTTCCAGGTCGAGGAGGCCAGGGCGCTGACGCGGCTCGGCGAGATCGAGCAGGCCGCCGCGCTCGCCATGGCGACGGCGCCGCTCCTGCGCGAAGGGCACCCACTCGACGCGGGTCGCTGCTACGCCGAGATCGCCCTCGCCTTCGACCGCGCCGAGGACGCCGAGCGAGCAGAGGAGCTGTACGAGCTCGCGATCGAGTTCCTCACCCAGACTCCGAACCGGTACCTCGCCGAGACCTATCTCCACTTCGGCGAGCTGCTCGAGCGGCAGGGGAAGAAGGACGCCGCCTTCGACGTCTACAAGCGCGGCATGGCGCTCCGGGCGGAGCTCGAGCAGCTCGCCCGCGTGTAGGGGCGAGGCCACGCCTCGCCCGCGCTTCTACGAGCGCAGCCGCTCCCCCGCCGGGTCGTACAGCGGCTCGGCAGCGACCTCGCCCTCCACCCACTCGCCGAAGATCTCCACGGCCACGCGGGACCCGGCCTCCGCGTCCGCCACGGGTAGGTAGGCGTATGCGATCGACTTCCCCACCGTGTAGCCGTAGCCGCCGCTCGTGACGCGGCCGACGAGCCGTTCTCCCACCCGCACCGGCTCGGAGCCGAGCGCGACCGAGCGCGGATCGTCGAGCGTCAGGCAACAGAGCCGCGCCGCCGGCTCCCGGCGCTCGACAAGCGCGCGCCGGCCGACGAACTCCTCCTTGTCGAGCTTGACGGCGAACCCGAGGCCCGCCTCGAACGGGGTCTGCTCAGGCGTGATGTCGGAGCCCCAGACGCGATAGCCCTTCTCGAGCCGGAGCGAGTCGATCGCCTTGTAGCCGGCGGCGACGAGGCCGTGCTCGCGACCGCCCCGCCAGAGGGTGTCCCACAGGCGGGCTCCGAACTCGGCCGGGCAGTAGAGCTCCCAGCCGAGCTCGCCGACGTAGGTGACCCGGAGGGCGAGGCACGGCACCGCCCCGACCGAGAGCTGGCGGGCGCGCATGTACGGGAACGCCTCGTTCGAGAGGTCGTCGACCGTGAGGGGCTGCAGGATCGCGCGGGCGCTCGGGCCCCAGAGGCCGTAACACGCGTAGGCCGAGGTCACGTCGGCGACATGGACGGTGCCGTCCTCGGGCGCATGCTGGCGGATCCACGCGATGTCGTGCCGGCCGAAGGCGGTGCCCGTGACGATGCGGAAGCTGTCCGCGGCGAGCCGGGTCACCGTGAAGTCGCACTCGATCCCTCCCGCCGCATTCAGCATCTGGGTGTACGTCACGGCTCCGACGTCGCGGGCGACACGGTTGCAGCAGAGCCGCTCCAGGAACGCGGCCGCACCGGTGCCGGACACCTCGATCTTCGCGAACGACGACTCGTCGAAGAGCGCAGCCGACTCGCGGCAGGCCGCATGCTCGGCACCGATCGCCGGTGACCACAGCTTGCCCGCCCAGCCACGGGGCCGAAGCGACTCGTCGCCGAGCACGGCGTTCGGCTCGAACCAGTTGGCACGCTCCCAACCAGACTTCTCGCCGAAGGCGGCGCCGAGCGCATGGAGGCGGTCGTATGCGGGCGAGACGCGAAGCGGGCGCCCGGCCTGGCGCTCGTGCCCCGGATACTTGACGTCGTAGTACGTCTCGTAGATCTCGGCCGTCCGCGCGAGCGTGTACTCCCGCGACCGGTAGGCGGCGCCGAAGCGGCGGGAGTCCATGTGCCAGACGTCGAGCGACGGCGTGCCCTCGACGATCCACTCGGCGACGAGACGGCCCATGCCGCCGGCGCCCGCGAGGCCGTGGGCACAGAATCCGGCGGCGACCCAGAAGCCGCGCACCTCCGACGGCCCGAGGATGAACTCGCCGTCGGGTGTGAACGCCTCGGGGCCGTTGATCAGCTTGATCACCTCCATCTCCGCGAGCGAGGGCACACGCACGACGGCGTTCTGCATCAGCTCCTCGAACCGGGGCCAATCCTCCTCCAGCAGCTTCCCGTTGAAGTCCGGCGGGATCCCGTCCAGCGACCAGGGAGCACAGTTGCGCTCGTAGCCGCCCATGATCAGGCCCCCCGACTCGGGCCTGTAGTAGACGAGCAGCGACGGGTCGCGCATCGTCGGCATCTCCGTCGGCAGCCCGGCCGGCTTGAGGACGAGGTACTCGTGCGCCATCGGCACGACCGGCACGTTCACGCCCGCGAGGGCGCCGAGCTCCTGGGCGAACATGCCGCCCGCGTTGACGACGACCTCCGTCTCGATCTCCCCCTTGTCGGTGACGACCGCGGCCACCCGACCGCGCTGCACCGTCACACCCGTCACGCGCGTGTTCGTGCAGACCTCGGCGCCACGCCGGCGGGCGCCCTCGGCGAGGGCGAACGTCAGCTGGCTCGGGTCGATGTAGCCGTCGGTGGGCAGGAAGGCTGCGCCCAGCACGCCCTCGACGCTCATGGGCGGGAACAGTCGCTGCGCCTCGTCGGGCGAGACCAGCTCGAGCGGCAGCCCGAACGTCTTGGCCCAGCCCGCCTGGCGTGCGATCTCCGCCATCCGCTCCGGTGAGGATGCGAGCCGCAGCGAACCGACCTCGCGCCAACCCGTTTCGAGGCCGACCTCCTCCTCGAGCGACCGGTACAGGTCGACCGAGTTCATCATCATCTTCGTCAGCGCCAGGGAGCTGCGCAGCTGCCCGACGAGGCCTGCCGAGTGGAAGGTCGAGCCACTCGTCAGGTCGGCGCGCTCCACGAGCACGACGTCCTCCCACCCGAGCCGGGTGAGCCAGTACAGGATCGAGCAGCCTCCGACGCCGCCGCCGATCACGACCGCGCGCGCGTGCGTCCTCATCCTTCCACCTCCGTCGATTCGATGACGATGCGCGTCCGGTCACCGCGGAAGCGGTCGCGCGCGAACTCGAGCGGCGTGCCGTCGGCCCCGTAGCCGACGCGCTCGACGAGCAGGAGCGGCGCTCCGGGGCGAACGCCGAGCGCTCTCGCGTCCGCCGGCCGGGCCGCGACCGTCTCGAGCCGCTCGACCGCGCGGACGGGGCGCCGTCCGTACACGTCGTGCATCAGGTCGTACAGCGAGCCGCCGAGGTCGAGCTCCTCGATGCCCGGATAGAGCCGCGCCGGGAGCGAGGAGCGCTCGAGGGCGAGCGGCGTGCCGCCGGCCAGGCGCAGCCGCACGACGAGCGCCACCGGCTCGTCTGGCTCGAGGCCGAGAGCGGCAGCCGTCCTGGGTCGTGCCGGCTCGACCGCGGCGGAGATCACCTCGGCGCCGGCCGCGAGCCCCTGCCGGCGAAGCTCGGCCGAGAGCCCTGCGGTGCTCGCGGAACGTCGCTCCACCTTCGGCTCCAGCACGAACGTGCCCCCGCTGCGCCCGACGGACCGTCGCACGAGCCCGTCGCGCTCGAGCGCGCCGAGCGCCTGGCGGACGGTCATCCTGCTCACGCCGAGCACGTCCGAGAGATCGCGCTCGGCCGGGAGGCGAGCTCCCGGCGGCAACGTACCCGCCCGGATCGCCGCCGCGATCTGTACCGTGATCTGGACGTGGATCGGAGCGCCGTCACGGTCGACACCGAGCTCCAGGGCCGAGAACATCCGGCGAGCGTACGCATTCCCGACCTAATTGTCTAGACCTTAGGCGCCTCAAGTGAGTGACTCGCGCAGCCGATATCTCGTGGCATGCGGCACGTACCACGTTGCCTGAAGCTGATCGCGCTCGTGAGCCTCGCGGCCGAGGCGACCGCTGCCGCCGCGGTGTTCTGGCACTCGCGCTGACGCCGGTCAGTCGCCGAGCGCGGCCGTGAACCCCGGCTCGACGGCCGTCGCCTGCATGCGCTCGAAGTGCTCGTCGGTGTAGGAGGCGAAGTCGAAGTCGAGCTCCGAGACGGCGCACTGCACCACGCCCCACATCGCCTCGCGGAAGTCGGACATGAACCGCATGAGGTCGAGTGCGCGCTCGTCCCCGCCGCGAAGGGACCCGAAGTAGGCCTCGAGCAGCGAGCGCCGCCCGTCCAGGTCGAGCTCGTGGTTGATCGAGAAGTTGGCGAGGTCGAAGAACGGGTCGCCCATGCCGGCGTACTCCCAGTCGACGATCCGGATGCGTCCGCCGTCGTCGATGAAGTTCGCGTTGAGCAGGTCGTTGTGACACGGCCGTTCGGGAAACGTGCCGCGCGCGCGCTCGATCCGGCGTGCGATCTGCCGCGCCCACGCGTATGTCGGCGGTACCTGCGCGCCGTGTGCGAAGGCGGTCGTCCGGTAGTCCTCGACGACGCGGAAGGAGCTGAAGCGCCCGGGCAGCGAAGGCCCTGCATGCACGGCGCGCAGCGAGTGGGCCACACGCCTGATCGTGCCGGGCTCGCGCATCCGCTCGAGGGGGACGACGTCGCCGTCGATGAACCGCGTCACGAGAAACCCTTCCGGCTCGATGAAAGCGACGACCGCGGGGCCGACGCCGACCGCCGCCGCCGCGAGCGAGGCCTCGTGCTCGACATGGCGGTCGATGCCGAGCAGCGCGGTGTCGCGCCCGGCGATGCGCAGGACGAAGACGCCGTCGTCGAGCGTCACCTTGTAGTTGTGGTTCGTGATGCCGCCGCCGAGCACTTCCACGGTGGCCCGCTGCCCCGGCCACACGCGGGCGATCATCGCGTCGACGTCCACGCACAGATCCTCTCATGCCGCTGCGGCCGCCGCCGCGGCTGCGCGCCGGGTGCTCGGACGGTCCGGCGATCCCGTCCCGGACGGCGTCGCGCTACGCTCGGCCGGTGGGCATCGAGACCGACGTGGTCGTGGTCGGAGCCGGAGTCGCCGGCCTGGCCTGCGCGCGCACGCTCGCCGCGGGCGGGCTGACGACGACCGTGCTGGAGCGCGATGCCACGCCGGGAGGGCGCGTCCGGACGGATGAGGTCGACGGATTCCTGCTCGACCACGGCTTCCAGGTGCTCCCGCGCGCCTACCCGGAGGCTCGGCGGCTGCTGGAGCTCGACCGGCTCGACCTGCACGATTTCGCCCGCGGCGCGATCGTGCGCAGCGCGGGCCGGTTCCGCCGCATCGCGGACCCCCGCGAGTCGCCGCTCCGTGGCCTGCGAACGCTCGCCGGCGGTGTGATCTCGGTCAAGGACGGCACCGCCGTGCTGAAGCTTCGGCGCGGCCGCTCGGACGAGACCACGACCCTCGAGGCGCTCCGCCGGGCCGGTCTCTCGCGCCGGGCCGTCGACCTGTTCTTCGCACCGTTCCTGCGGGGCGTCTTCCTACTCGGCGACGGGGGGCCCGACCTCGGCGCGTTGCGCTCGCAGCTCTCCCGCTGGTTCGGCCACGCCGTCGACGACTGGAGACACGTGCGCTCGTACCGGATCCCGCACGCCCTCCCGGCCTACCCCGCCGGCGCCTCGCCAGAGCGGGCGCCCCGGCTGACAGACGGGCTCTACGCCTGCGGCGACCACCGCGAGCACCCGTCCCTCAACGGTGCGCTCGCCTCGGGCCGCCGGGCCGCCGAGGCAGTGCTCGCCGACCTGGAAGCCTGATCGGCGTGACCGTCAGGCATACTCTCTCTCGTCCCCGACGAAGGAGGTTCATCCCGATGGCTGACATCGCTTCCTCCGCACCGCGCGCCGCGCGGCCCGTCGGCTAGTCCCGGCCCGTCGCCGGACAGCACCCTCGACTGGTCTCGCGGCTGGCGCGCCGGCAGGCGCGCCGCTTTCATGTACCCGAGATCACAGGGAGTTGACAGTGCCCGACCTTGAAGCGCTCGGCTGGGACGACCGGCTGGGCGAACAGTTCGAACACCACGCCGCCGGCGGTCTCATCGCGGGCCGCATCGCCGTGCAGCATCGCGGCGCGTACGACGTCCTCGTCGAGGAGGGCGAGCTTCGCTGCGACGTCACCGGCCGTCTCGTCCACGAAGCCGCTTCTCCCGCGGAGCTGCCCGTCGTCGGAGACTGGGTGGCGATCGCCGCACGCCCCGGAGAGTCGTCCGGCACGATCCAGGCGGTGCTGCCGCGGCGCACGAAGTTCTCGCGCAAGACCGCGTGGCAGGCGGCGGAGGAGCAGGTGCTGGCCGCCAACGTCGACGTCGTCTTCCTCGTCACCTCGCTGAACGAGGATCTCAACCTGCGCCGTCTCGAGCGCTATCTCACGCTCGCGTGGGAGAGCGGCGCACAACCGGTGATCGTGCTGACGAAGAGCGACCTCCACCCCGCCCCGGAGGCTGCGATCGCGGCGGTCGGGGCGATCGCGTACGGCGTGCCCGTGCACGCCGTCTCGAACCGCACGGGAGTGGGCCTCGACGACATCCGCGCCCATCTCGGGGCCGGCGTCACGGCGGCCCTGCTCGGCTCCTCCGGCGTCGGCAAGTCCACGCTCGTGAACACGCTTGCCGGCGAGGAGCTCCTCGCCACCCAGGAGATCCGCGACGACGGCCGGGGACGCCACACGACGACGCGGCGGGAGCTCGTGCAGCTGCCCGACGGCTCACTGGTGATCGACACGCCCGGCATGCGCGAGCTGCAGCTGTGGGCCGCCGACGACGGCCTCGAGGAGGCATTCGAGGACGTCACGGAGCTGTTCGTGCTGTGCCGCTTCTCCGACTGCGCGCACGACACCGAGCCGGACTGTGCCGTGCGCGCAGCTCTCGACGAGGGCAGGCTCCCACCGGAGCGGTGGGACAGCTACGTGAAGCTGCAGGCGGAGCTCGCCCACCTCGAGCGAAAGATCGACAAACGAGCGGCGTCGGAGGCGCGCAAGCAGTGGAAGACCCTCGGCGCGGCCGCCCGGGAGGCGATGCGGTTGAAAGGGCGGCGCGTCTAGCGCCGCCCTTCCAGCCTGCTCAGGCGCCCGGTCCTACGGCGTCTTCACGTTTGCGCCACCCGGCGTGGGCGTCGTCGTGAAGGCCCAGTCCGTCGCGGCGTCGTTCCCGTCCTGCCCGTCGGGGATACGTGCGAGCGTCCCGTCGACGGTGTTCGAGTCGGCGACGTCGGCGGGCAGCATCGTGCCCTCGACGAGGTCGAACGTCGCACCGGCGATCGACGCGGCGGCGATCGCTCCTTCGTAGGAGAGCGCGTCGAGCAGCGTCCCGGCGGCCGTGTCGAGCAGCGCGAGGCCGTCCGGCTCGCCGTTCTGCGGATCGACGTCGATCTGCAGGTGGGCGCCGGCGGCGAGCGTGCCCGTGAGCTCCTTGCGGCCGTACTCGGCTCCGTCGCCGCCGTTGACGAGCACGAGGGCGATGCCCTCGAGCGTGGCGGCGGCGTCGCCGGTGTTCGCGATCTCGACGAAGCCGCCGGTGTCGGCACCGACCTGGTCGTAGTCGACCTCGTTGAGCACGAGCCTCGCGCCGCCGGCAGATGGCGGCGGGGCGCCGCCCGTCTCGCAGGTGAAGGTGATCAGGTCGGTCGCGGTGGCGCCGACCTCCACGCGCCCGGGCTCGCCGTCGAAGGTCGTGCACGCCGTGCCGGCGAAGCCGTCGACGGTGGCAAGAGCTGTGCCCGGCTCCCCCTTCGGCCCGGGCGGGCCCGAGGGGCCGACAGGACCTGCCGCGCCGGCGCTCCCCTGCGGGCCGGCCGCGCCGGGCGGCCCTGCCTCACCGGCCGGGCCGGGCGGTCCCTGCTTGTTCCACGAGATCGCGGCCTCGTTGCGCTTGCAGGGGCGCCCGTCCAGCACGATGCGCACGAGCCCGTGCCGCAGGTTCCGGCAGCCGCGCACGGTCTCGTCCTCGCCTGCCGCCGTCGCGATCGCGGCCGCGCCGCCCAGGACGATCGCGAGTGCAGCGCCGGCGGCGATCCTGTGTGGTCTCACGTCTCTCTCCTTCCGTCGGGGTGGAGAGTGAGAAGTAGCGGCGCCCGGCTGTGCCGAAAAGTGGCCGTTTCGGACGAGTGGCCGGGAAACGGCCTGTCCAGGCGGCCCTGTGCACGAGAAGTGCAGTCTCGGCGCAGAAAGGGGTGAGGCGGCACCGCCGCCGCCACCTGGTGTCGTTCGCGCCTACAGCTTGCTGATCTCGATCTTCCGAGGCTTCGCCTCGACCGCCTTCGGCAGATGCAGCGGAGCACGCCCTTGCCGAGACGGCTTCAGCTCGGCGTCTCGACCTCGGACGGGTGCTCGAAGCTCCGCCGAACGAACTCTCAAGCGCTCGTGCAGGCGGATGTCTTCGCCGTCACCTCCGTCGACGCGTTGCGTCGCCTTGATCGGGCATGTGGTCGGGGACCTCGATGGCGAGGTCCTTCTCGTCGTAGCCGGGCACTTCGAGCACGACGACGTCCTCGCGCCGCGCTCGTAGATGTCCGCTGCCGGCGTGATCGCCGGCGCGACGCCGAGATCGGAGAAGAAGCGCCGCATCCGCCGGTCGAACAGGTCGAAGCCGCGGAACGGCGTCCATTTCTTCGAGGATGGGCATGGTGCACCTCCCTTCCTGGGCCCACAGTCAGTGCTCCACGCGCCGTCCGCCCGCATCGGTCCGGGTGCCGATCTCGGTTCGGCGAACTACTGAACGGTGAGCGCGTGGGGCTGAACTGGCCGCTGCCGTCGGGATTCTCGGCCATCTCGCCGAGGGCCTCGTCGACGTACTCGACGACGACCACTCCGGCGTCGGCGCACAGGTGCAGGTACCAGAGCATGTGGCACTGGGAAAGCGACGCGACGAGTGACTGTTCAGGTGGGGCAGAGACCCCCGGTGCGGCGGCGAACAGGGGTGTGTCTCGTCGGGTGTTCTTTCGATGAGCAGCTGGCTGTGTTGTGCCGAGGAGGCGGCGACCATCGTAGCGGCTTCGGCCCAGGCCGAGGTGGTCGAGCTTCGGGCTCAGGTCGCCGAGCTGAAGCGGCGGCTGGCGCAGAACTCTCGGAACTCGTCGAGGCCGCCGTCGTCGGATGGGCTGGCGAAGCCGCCTGTGCAGAGGCGGCGTCCGTCGGGCGCAAGCCCGGCGGCCAGCCGGGTCATCCGGGCGGGAGCCTGGAGATGGTCGCGGCGGCCGACGAGATCGTCGATCACGTCTCGTCGCTGTGCGCGGGCTGTGGCGCGAGTCTCGCGGGCGTCGAGGAGGCCGGGCATCTCGTCCGCCAGGTGTTCGAGCTGCCGGAGATCCGGTTGCGCTCGATCGAGCACCGTGCGCACACGCGGCGGTGTGGGTGTGGGCATGAGACGACGGCGCCGTTCCCGGCCGCGGTCGCCGCGCCGACGCAGTACGGGCCGCGCCTGCGGCGCTCGGGATCTACCTCGTCGCTACGAGCACCTTCCCTATACGCGGGCCGCCAGGTTGTCGTCCGAGGACGGCGCACCGGTCTCGACCGGGACGCTCGGCGCGTTCGTCGCCGCGGCGCGGAGGATCTTGGAGCGTTCCTGGACGAGATGCACACCCAGATCGTCGCCGCGCCGGTCGCGCACTTCGACGAGACCGGCGCCCGCGCGGAGGGAAAGCTGCGCTGGCTGTTCTCCGCGAGCACCGAACAGGCCACGCGCTACTCGGCTGCACGACAAGCGCGGCTCGAGGGCGCGACCACGCCGGCGTGCTCCCGAGCTTCAGCGGGGTCGCGTCACGACGATCTCAAGCCCTACGCAGATCACGTTCGTCACGCCTTCAGGGAGCGTTCATCACCTCGCGAACGCTCGACGTGATCGACCAGCTCACGACGATGCGCAGCAAGCCTGGCGGTGCAGATGGACCATCTGCGCGCCCTGCTCGAGCTGTCCGCGGCGAACGGGCACAGGCGGCGATCGGACTGATGCCGACGAGCGTCAGGCGTCTACCGCGACAGCTACCAGCAGATCATCACGCTCGGCTCCGCCATCCCCGCCGTCAACATCGACGGGCACACGCGGCGTCAGGCGACAGACCCCGCCAGACTGCTCGGCGGCTCGACACCTACCGAAACGACGTCCTCCGGTTCGCCAACGTCTGCCGCGTCGTTCGACGACGACCTCGCCGAGCGCGACATCCGCATGATCAAGCTGCAGCAGAAGATCTCCGGTTGCTGGCGCACGATCACCGGCGCCGAACACTTCCTCACCATCCGCTTCTACCTCAGCACCGCCAACAAACAGCACCAGCCGATCACCGACGCGCTCACCGCCCTCGCCACACGCCAGCGCTGGATGCGAGCCCGCGCGGCGGCATAACGGCTACGACGAGACCTGAACAGTGACGCGACGAGGAGCTGGTCGGGCGTCCATCGAGCCGGGTCGCCCCGAAGGACCGGGGCCGACGACCCGGGGATCTGGCCGGTCAGCGTCGACGACGTGATCCGCGATAGGCGCGGTACGCGGCTGTGCCCATGCCGTCGGTCCCCGTCCAGGTAACCGGTGACGTTGTAGGTGTGCGTCATCGGTCAGCGATCTCCGAGCAACTCACGAAGTTGTCCAATGTTGATGTTGCCGCCGCTGCAGACCAGCGCGACGCGCTTGCCCTCGAGGCGCTCGCGAAGGCTCAGCGCAGCGGCCAGGGGCGCGGCGCCGGCGGCTTCCACGAGATTGCGCGTGCGCTCGATCATGAGCCGGGTCGCGTCGCGGATCTCGTCATCGCTGACGAGCACGAAGTCGTCCAGGTGCTGCCAGAGGATCCGCTGCGGCAGTCTGAAGGCGACGCGCGTGGCGAGGCCCTCCGCGGCTGTGGCCATCCGGTCCTCGCACACGGAGCGGGCCTGCCAGGAGCGGAAGGCGGCCGGTGCCGCCTCGGACTGGACGCCGATCACCTCGCAGCCGGGCCGACGGTCTTCGCGACGATGCACGCCCCGGCCGCCCCGCTGCCGCCTCCGACGGGGACGATCACGACGTCGATGCGGGCTGCTCCTCGAGGATCTCGAGCGTGGCGTCGCGACGCCTGCGATCAGCAGGGGCTCGTTGCCGGAGTGGACGTAGCGATAGCCGTGCACGGCGCAGGCGCTCGCAGTGCTCGCGCGCCTCGTCGAAGTCGCTCCCGTGCTCGACGATCTCGGCCCCGAGTGCCCGCATGGAGTGCAGCTTGGCCGGGTTCGCCCGCTCGGGAACGCACACCGTCACCCGCGCGTCGAACAGGCGCGCGGCGTAGGCGACGGACTGGCCGTGGTTCCCGGTCGAGGCGGCGATCAGCCGACGGGCGCGCTCGTCCGGGTCGAGCTGCGACACCAGGTTGACGCCGCCGCGAACCTTGAACGCGCCGATGGGCTGGTGGTTCTCGTGCTTGACGGACGTCTCGGCGCCGACGAGCTCGCTCAGGCCGGCGTGAGCGAGGAGCGGGGTCGGCGCAGGTGGGCGCCGATGCGCGGCGCGCTTCGAGCACGTCGACGAACGTCGGGATCGTCCAACCGGTGTCGGGCTCCGCCGCATGGCCTTCCCGATTCTGAAGCACGGCGACCGCCACGTCCGCTTCGTCTTCAGCAACGAGCCGGTCGAGCGGCTCGCCGTGCTCGGCGACCGCGTCCGCCGTGCCCTCACGGCTCCGGCGTGAACGCGGCCCGGCGGACGACGACGCGCCAGCGCGTCGCGGGAGACACCGCTGCCCGCGTAGCGCGACGTGCCGTCTTCCTGCAGCTCGCGGGCGCCGGACATGAGGGCGCCGTAGGCGGCGGCGGCGAGCGAGCCGCCGGTCGAGACGCGGCGCACGCCGACGGCGGCGAGCTCTGAGACGGTCGGCCCTCCCGGCAACGCGAGCACGTTCAGCGGCACGCGGACCGCCTCCACCACCGCGGCAATCTGGTCGATCTTGCGGAGTCCGGGCGCGTACACGGCGTCGGCACCCGCGTCGCGGTAGGCGACGAGGCGCGCGATCGTGTCGTCCAGGTCGTCCACGCCGTTGAGGTGGTTCTCGGCGCGGGCGGTGAGCACCATCGGCTCCGGTAGCCGGTGCGCTGCCTCGGCGGCGGCCGCGACCCGTTCGGCCGCGAGCGCCACGTCGTCGATGCCGTCGGTGGCAGGGTCGTAGTCCTCGATCGAGAACCCGGCGGCGCCCGCCTCGGCGAGCAGGGCGACGGTCTCGGCCACCCCGCCGGGGTCGTCCGGGTAGCAGCGCTCGCTGTCGACGTTGAGCGGCAGCTGCGTCGACGCCGCGAGGCTCGCCACGTGTGCCACGAGCTCGTTACGGGTCACCTGCTGGTCGAGCTTGCCGAGCGACCAGGCGAAGCCGGCGCTCGTGGTCGCTAGCGCCTCGAACCCGCACGAGGCGAGCAGCCGAGCCGAGCCCACATCCCAGGCGTTGGGCAACAGGAACAGCTGCTCGCTCTCGTGCAGCACCCGGAAACGGGCGCGTCGCTCGCCGGTCGAGAGCGTCATCGCTTCCAGGGCGCGTCCGCGTCGGCGTCGATGGCGAACCTCTCGATCGCCGTCTGGACGACGCCTGCGTCGAGCTTGCCCTCGTCGGCGAGCGCCTTCAACGCGGCCACGGCGACATGGTGGCGGTCGACCTCGAAGAACCGGCGCAGCTTGACGCGATAGTCGCTGCGCCCGAAGCCGTCGGTGCCGAGCGCCGTGTACCGCCCCGGGACGAACGGGCGGATCTGGTCGGCGAAGGCGCGCATGTAGTCGGAGGCGGCGACGAACGGCCCGCCGCGCTCGCGCAACACGGACTCGACGTACGCCGCGCGCGCCGGTGCGGTCGGATGCAGCCGGTTCCACCGCTCCACGTCGAGGCCCTCGCGGCGAAGCTCGGTGAAGCTCGTGACGCTCCACACGTCGGCCGCGACCTGGAACTCGCTCTCGAGCAGGTCGGCGGCCGCGAGCACCTCGCGCAGGATGGCACCCGAGCCGAGCAGCTGGACGCGCGGCGTCGTGCCCTCCGCCCCTTCGCGCAGGAGGTAGAGGCCGCGCAGGATGCCCTCCTCGGCACCGTCTGGGAGGGGCGGGTGCCGGTAGTTCTCGTTCATCACCGTGAGGTAGTAGAAGACGTCCTCCTGCTCCTCGCACATGCGGCGCATGCCGTCCCGGATGATCGCCGCGAGCTCGTACCCGTACGTCGGGTCGTAGGCGCGGCAGTTCGGGATCGTCGCAGCCAGCAGGTGCGAATGGCCGTCCTCGTGCTGGAGCCCTTCGCCGTTGAGGGTCGTGCGCCCGGACGTGCCGCCGATCAGGAAGCCGCGCGCGCGGCTGTCGCCCGCGGCCCAGGCGAGGTCGCCCACGCGCTGGAAGCCGAACATCGAGTAGAAGATGTAGAAGGGCACCATCGTGATGCCGTGGTTCGCGTACGACGTGGCCGCGGCGATCCAGGACGAGAACGCGCCGGCCTCGTTGATCCCCTCCTGCAGGATCTGGCCGTGCTCGTCCTCCCGGTAGAACATGAAGTCGCCGGAGTCCTCCGGCTGGTAGAGCTGGCCCACCTGCGAGAAGATGCCGAGCTGGCGGAACATGCCTTCCATGCCGAACGTGCGAGACTCGTCGGGCACGATCGGGACGACCCGGGGGCCGATCGCCTCGTCGCGCACGAGCGCGTTCAGGATCCGAACGAACGCCATCGTGGTGGAGTTCTCCCGCTCGCCGCTCCCCTCCAGCACGCTCTCGAACGGCGCCGGCGTCGGCAGCCGGCTCCGCCTCGCGGTTGCGCGCCGGAATGCTGCCTCCGAGGGCCGCGCGCCGCTCGAGCAGGTAGCGGAGCTCGGGGCTGTCTGCGGGCGGGCGGTGGAAGAACGCGCCGGTCGCCTGCTCGTCGGTGAGCGGCAGCCCGAGGCGGTCGCGGATCGCGAGCCGGGCCTCCTCGTTCATCGCCTTCTGCTGGTGGGTGATGTTCCGCCCCTCGCCGGCCTCCCCCATGCCGAAGCCCTTGATCGTCTTGGCGAGGATCACCGTCGGCTGCCCCGTGTGACGGACGGCGGCCGCATAGGCCGCGTAGACCTTCTGCGGGTCGTGGCCGCCTCGTCGCAGCTGCCAGATCTCGTCGTCCGTCCAGTCGGCGACCATGGCCTCGAGCTCCGGGTACTTGCCGAAGAAGTGCTCGCGCACGTAGGCCCCGTCGTTCGCCTTGAACGTCTGGTACTCGCCGTCGACGGCCTCCTCCATGCGCCGGTGCAGCCAGCCCTCCTCGTCTGCCTCGAGGAGCGGATCCCAGTTCGAGCCCCAGATCACCTTGATCACGTTCCAGCCCGCACCGCGGAAGTTCGTCTCGAGCTCCTGGATGATCTTGCCGTTGCCGCGCACCGGCCCGTCGAGGCGCTGCAGGTTGCAGTTGATGACGAAGACGAGGTTGTCGAGGCGCTCGCGGCCCGCGAGTGCGATCGCCCCCATCGACTCCGGCTCGTCCATCTCGCCGTCGCCCATGAACGCCCACACCTTGCGGTCGGACGAGTCGAGCACTTCACGCGCGGCGAGGTACTTCATGAAGCGGGCCTGGTAGATCGCCATCAGCGGGCCGAGCCCCATGGAGACGGTCGGGAACTGCCAGAAGTCGGGCATCAGCCACGGATGCGGGTAGGACGAGAGGCCGCCGCCGCCGACCTCCTGCCGGAAGCGGCGCAGCTGCTCCTCGCTCAGCCTCCCTTCCAGGAATGCGCGCGCGTAGATGCCGGGAGACGAATGCCCCTGGATGTAGACGAGGTCGCCGCGATGCTCTGCCGACCGGGCGCGCCAGAAGTGGTTGAAGCCGACCTCGTACAGGGTCTCGGCCGACTGGTAGCTGGCGATGTGCCCACCGAGCTCGGACGACTCGGCGTTCGCCTGCAGCACGATCGCGATCGCGTTCCAGCGCACGAGCGCCGTCGCGAGCCGTTCCAGCTCCTGGTTCCCTGCGAGGGGCACTTCCTCCTCGACCGGGATCGTGTTCACGTACGGGGTGCTGAGCCCCGCCGACACCTTGACGCCGAACTCCTGCGCGTGATCGATCGCCTGGTCGAGCAGGAACGCCATCCGCTCGCGCCCGTCGGACGCGACGACGGCGTCGACGGAGTCGAGCCACTCCTGGGTCTCGACTGGATCGTCGTCGGGGGTGTTGGTGAACATCTCTCAGAAGATCGGGTTCGCCGTGCGGGGTGCGCAACGCGTCGCGCCTACAGACGTTGATCGTACTAGCCGTCCGCGGCGAGGCGCCCGTGCAGGAAAGCCG
The DNA here is from genome assembly GCA_963787085.1 of uncultured Gaiellaceae bacterium. GTDB lineage: Bacteria > Actinomycetota > Thermoleophilia > Gaiellales > Gaiellaceae > Gaiella. Next base: position 680,357 of record CAWBBO010000006.1, read on the forward strand.
CAGCACGGTTCACGCCGAACCCCGATGCCGGCCGCACGAATCCGTCGTGCTTCAGCGCCGGCTCGGTCGTCTCGGCGACCCCTACGCCCGTCGAGGTACAACGTGGTCAGGAGCCTGCTGAGAAGGCGCTTCGCAGTCTCCTTGTTGCCGGAGATGGTCGCGTGCGGCATCTTCTCCGTTGCGCCAGCGCCTCACCTGATGGTGCAGCAGACGTCGTGCCCGACCTCGCTCGACCGGGACGTTGTTCCCTCAAGCAACGGGGCTGGCCGGCCGATGCATGGGGCATGAGTCACACGTTCGTGTGGTGTGTCCCGCGTCGGCTCGGACCATGACGCGCCGGCTTGCGGTGCGCGCGTATGTGACGGGAACAGCGCTCGTAGCGCTCGTGGCGGTGACGGCGACGTATCTCTCCGCGGGGGAGCGGCCGTTCGGGCGGCTGTGGTTGCTACTCGCCTTCGCCGTTCTCGTCTGCCTGGACACGGTCCTCTCGGTGCGGCTTAGCAGGGGCACAGAAAGCGAGTCGCGCGCGAACGAGGAGGCGCTCCTCGTCGCGATGGCGTTGCTGATGCCCCCGCTCGCGGTGGTTTGCGCCCTGGCGAGCGGGATCCTGGCCGGCCAGCTCCTCCTGCGGCGCGATCCGCTCAAGGGCTTCTTCAACCTCGCGCAGTTCACCGCCGCGGCGGCGATCGGCTTGCTCGTAGTTGCGCCGCTCGCTCCGGCGAACGGCGTGAGTGGAAGACGCACGGCGGCCGTTGTCCTCGCCGTGCTCGTCTTCTCGCTCGTGAACCGCCTTGCGGTCTCGGGTGTGCTCGCAGTGGCCGGGTCCGGCTCGTTCCGACGCGACTTCGCCGACGATGTCGGCTCCGCTGCGCTGCTCTGGGCCGGCAACGTGGCGATCGGCCTTCTCACCGGTCTCGCCGCGGCGGAGCGTGGGTGGGCCGTCGCGCTCGCTCTCCCCGCACTGGCCGTTCTCGGTGTCGCGCTCTCCGGGCACTGGCGAGCGCGCCGCGAGCAGCAGACGCTCCACGATCTGGTCGAGTCGTCCTCCGCTGCGATCTTCTCGGTCGACGAGCGCGGCCGCGTTCGCATCTGGAATCCAGAGATGCGCGAGGTCACAGGGCGCTCGGGAGAGGAGAGCTTCGGCAGGCCGTTGGGGGAGGTGCTGTGCCTTCGCGATCCGGAGGGGGCTCCGGTGGACGATCTGCTCGCGCCGATCACGCCAGCGCGCGAGCGTCGCCTCGCCTGTCTCGAGACCGTCTCGGGCGGGGAGCGCTGGCTCGTGCTCAGCCGCGCAGTGCTTCCCGACGGAGGTTTCGTCTTCGCCGCGCAGGACATCACCGAGCAGCGGCAGGCGCAGGAGGCGCTGCGCGAGAGCGAGGAACGGCTGCGGCTCGCCCTCGAGGCCGGTCGCATGGGCTGGTGGCGGCTCGACCTGTCCTCGGACGAGGTCCACCTGTCGGAGAGCCAAGAGCGACAGATCGGACTCCCTCCCGGCGGCTTCGGGGGGACGCTCGAGGAGTTCGTCGGCCGCCTTCATCCCGACGACCGCCTGCTCCTCGAGGAGACGATCGAGAGCGTACGGACCGACGGGCGAGGCGAGGTCGTGTATCGGACGGTCTGGCCCGACGGCACCGTCCGCTGGCTCGAAGGCAGGGCGCTGCTCCTGCGTGACTCCGGCGGCCGTCCCGTCGGCATGACCGGTGTCGCCCACGACGTCACCGAGAGCCGGGAGGCCGAGGAGAGGCTCCGTGCGGCGGAGGCGAAGTACCGCTCACTGGTGGAGGACCTGCCTCTCGCCACCTACGTCGACGCACTCGACACGACCAGCTCGAACATCTACACGAGCCCCCAGATCGAGAAGCTCCTCGGCTACTCGCGCGAGGAGTGGCTTGCGAACCCCGACCTCTTCCCCAAGACCCTCCATCCGGACGACCGCGAGCGGGTGCTCGCCGAGCACGCCCGCACGTACGAGACCGGCGAGCCGCTCCGCAGCGAGTACCGCGTGACTGCAAAGGACGGCCGCGTCGTCTGGATCCAGGACGAGGCCGTGATCGTCCGGGACGCCGGCGGCGATCCGTTGTTCATGCAGGGGTACATGCTCGACCTCACGGACCGCAAGCAATCCGAGCGGGCCCTGCGCGAGAGCGAGGAGCGCTTCCGCCAGCTGTTCGAGAACGCGAGGGACATGGTCTGCAGCCTGGACGAGAGCGGGCGGTTCACGGCGATCAACCGCGCCGGCGAGGCGATCACGGGGTACTCCTCCGCCGAGATCCTCGGCATGAGCTTCGAGAAGCTGATCGCCCCGGAGGACGTGCCCCGCGCTCGGGGGCGCTTCGAATGGACGATGTCCGGAGGGGTGGAGGCCGAGATCGAGGAGTTCGAGGTCGTCCGCAAGGATGGGAGCCGTACGACGCTCGAGGTCTCCTACAGCCGCAGCGAGACTCTCGGCGGCGCGCAGCTCGAGCTGATCGCGCGCGACGTCACCGAGCGAAAACGGCTCGAGCAGGAGCTCCGGCAGCATGCCTTCTACGACTCGCTCACCGGTCTCGCGAACCGAATGCTGTTCTGGGATCGCGTCACCCACGCCCTTGCCCGGCGGCAGGGATCGGCCGCGGTGCTGTTCGTCGATCTCGACGACTTCAAGAACGTGAACGACAGCTTCGGTCACCCCGCCGGAGACCGGCTGCTCGCAGAGATCGCCGACCGTCTGCGCGCCTGCGCACGCCCGACCGACACCTGCGGCCGCCTCGGCGGCGACGAGTTCGCGCTCCTGCTCGAGGACGTCTCGGCGCCCGGCCCCGCCATCCAGGCAGCGGAGCGCATCCTGGCGGCGCTCGAGGCTCCCATTCGGCTGCACGGAGCGGAGGTGTCCGTCGGGGCGAGCATCGGCATCGCGCTCCAGAGCTCGCAGACAGAGGAGACCAGCGAGATCCTTCGCAACGCCGACATCGCGATGTACAGCGTCAAGGCCCGGAGCAAGAACGGCTACGGGCTCTTCGAGCCCGGCATGCTCGAGACGACGCAGGCGAGGCTCGAGCTCACCGGGGAGCTCAAGCGTGCGATCGAAGAGCAGCAGCTGAGCCTCCACTACCAGCCGATCGTCGAGCTCGGAAGCGGCATCATCACCGGCGTCGAGGCGCTCGTGCGCTGGCAGCACCCCGAGCGCGGGCTCCTCTCTCCGGGCGACTTCATCACGCTTGCGGAGGACACGGGCCTGATCGTCCCGCTCAGCCGCTGGGTGCTCGCGGAGGCCTGCCGGCAGGCGCGCCGCTGGCAGTCCGCCCACCCCGGCGATCCGCCGCTCGGGGTCGGCGTCAACGTCTCCGCCAGGCACCTCCAGAGCGAGCATCTCTTCTCCGACGTCGAGAGCGCCCTCGAGGAGTCCGGGCTCGCACCGGAGAGCCTCGTCCTCGAGCTCACCGAGAGCGTCGTCGCGGACGACGGAGAAGCCGCCGACAAGCTGAGCCAGCTGAGGGGGCTGGGCGTGCGGATCGCGCTCGACGACTTCGGCACCGGGTATTCGTCCCTCGCCTACCTCCAGCGCCTCCCGGCCGACATCCTCAAGATCGACCAGTCGTTCGTTCGGGCGCTCGCAGAAGGCGCGAGAGAGCAGCGCCTGGTCTCGATGATCCTCTCTCTCGGCGAGAGCCTCGGCCTCAGCGTGATCGCGGAAGGGATCGAGCTCGCCGAGGAGCGTGACCAGCTCTACTCACTCGGCTGCCGCAAGGGCCAGGGCTTCCTGTTCGCCCATCCGCTCGCCCCCGAGAACCTCGAACCGCTCCTCCGCACGAGAGTGATCGAGCAAGGCAAGCGACGGCTACGCCTCGCCGGCAGCGGACGCTAGTGCGGGTGGAACGTTGTGAGAGGCCGCACTAGACTAGTGGGGCTTGCAGCAACGTTCGACCCGAGATGATCGTTGCAGCAAGCCCCACTCGATGCTTGCGGCACGCCCTCGCGGGCGTGATCCTGAAGGGGCGCGCTTCGCGCGCCCGGGTTCGGGCGGAACGTTTGCTCAAGCCCCACTGAGGGTCAGTCGCTCGAGCTCGCACAGGATCGGAGTCATCCGCGCAAAACGGTTGCGGTAGGGACGGCCGTTGCCGGCCGCCCCCCGCACAGATCCCAGCGTGCGGGACTACCGCACTGGGCTCCTGCCTTGGGTGCTGGCGGCGAATCGCTGCTCGGGCCAGGGATGCAGGATCCGCGGTTGAGGTAGCCATCGGTCTGCGAGAAGCCCCATCCGCTCCCAGGACATTCGGTGACGCTGACTACGACGCCGAAGCGTTCGCAGCCAATGCCGGACCATCCCTTCGCGGAAGGCGCGGAGCGCCTCGATGTTGTCGGGCACCGCGTAGTAGTTGAAGTGCCCTCGCAGAACGCTGGCGAGCCAGCGACCCTGCTCTGGAATGGGCTGATGCATGCGTTTCGCCAGCTCGCGTTTGACGGCGAGGAGCTTGGCGCGCACCCGCTTTGAGTCGGTGATCCGCCGCAGCTTGAATCGACCCGACTTCCTCGTCGTCCCACACGCATGCGTGAAACCGAGGAACCGGAACGTCTCAGGCTTGCCAAGGCCACGAGCCTGTCGATCCCTGGCGGCGTTGCGCCCGAACTCGATCAGCCGCGTCTTCTCGGCATTCAGCTCCAGACCGAACGTCGCGAGCCTGTCGCGAAGCTCAGACCAGAACCGCTCGGCATCCTCCCGATGCTCAAACCCCACCACGAAGTCATCGGCCCAGCGCACGATGATCATCTCGCCGCGCGCGTGCCGGGTCCTCCACTGGTGAGCCCACAGGTCAAGGACGTAGTGCGCGTAGACGTTCGCGAGCAACGGGGAAACCGATGCCCCTTGCGGAACGCCTGACTCGAACGCCGTCCATGACCCCCTCTCGATGACCCCCGCGGCCAGCCATTTCTGGATCAGCCGCAGGACCCTCTTGTCCGCGATCCGGTGCTCTACGAACTTGACCAGCCATTGATGGTCGAGGCTGGAGAAGTAGTCGCTGAAATCAGCGTCGAGCACCCAGTTCACCTTCTTGCCCACGATCCCGGCAGCGAGCGCGTCCAACGCGTGATGCGGGCTGCGCCCGGGCCGAAACCCGTAGGAGAAACCGAGAAAGTCCGTCTCATAGATGGCGTTCAGCACCTCGACCAGCGCCCGCTGCAGGATCTTGTCCTCCAGCGCGGCGATCCCGAGCGGTCGCTGCCGCCCGTCTGGCTTTGGGATGTACACCCTCCGCGACGGTCTTGCCCGGTATGCGCCCCTGTGGACGCGAGCATGGAGATCCCGAAGGTTGCCCTCGAGATCCAGCCCGTATTCCGCCCACGTGACCCCGTCCACCCCCGGCGCGGCCTTCGGCCGAAGCGCGAAGTACGCCAACCGCAGACGATCGACGTCGACGTGGTGCAAGAGCGCGGTGAACCGCGCCTCCTTATCCGTTGCTGCCACCCGGCGCACACGATCAAGCTCGCTGAGCGCGCCTTGCCCGGCACTGCGTCCGGGGCGCGTTTCGCCAGTCGTGTTCCCCTTGGCTGGTCGCCTTCCCTCCACTGCCTCCGCCGCCCCGCCTTGGGCGTTGTTCGACAGCCTCACAGGTACTACGCGACCATCCGACTTCTCACGATCGTCCATCACGGGATTACGGCCTCGACCTTCCCCGCACGACCCGCCCCTCCATCACGACAGGCGGATGACCATGAGATCTCCCGGTTCTCAGCATGAAGAGATCACGCGCATGCACGGGTTCTTCGACCCCGTGGGGTCCGCTGACGGCTCGCGAAAACGCCGCCACCGGTGTTGCCTTCCGCTGATCCACAGCACGTCGGCACCCCAATCGTGCCCATTTCGAGGCTGCAATAGCCGGCCTGCGCGCACCCCGACACCAACGCTTCGCTGCGCCCTCACGGAACGCCAACGCATGGGCAGGGCCGTCGTGACTTGCTAGATCTTCGACGTAGGACTCTTCCATTCCCTTCTTCATGCCGGTTGTCCGGCGCTTTCGTGGATGCAGGCTCAGGGCTGCCCGGTTTGCGGCCCGCCATGCACGAACGAGCTCACGGCTGGAGCAGCAGTTTCCGGTTCACCGGCGACTGCTCTTGCACGTGCCGTCTCCTCACCCGGCGCCGGCCACGGCGGGGCCGCGGGCGTGAGATAGCGGCTCTCCTTCGGCCTCTTCCCGATCGAGGAGCGCCACCGCCAGCGCGTGCGCCCTCACGGTGCCGATGCCCGCGACCTCGGCCCAGCACTCCGGGCCTGCCCGGAGCACGCCTCCGACGCTGCCGAAGCGCTCGAGCAGCGTGCGCGCGGTTCGATCCGAGATGCCCGGCACGGCCGCCAGGACGGAGACGCCCGGGGGAGCCATCTGGGCGTGCCCCCTCGAGAGCTCAGGCCGCCTGCCCCTTCGGGCCTGGCGCAGCGCCAGCCGGTGAATCCAGAGCGCCGAGTCGGCCGGGCCGCGAGTGCGAAGGATCGCGACGCCGAGGTCCGCGATGGCCAGCAACGCGCCCCGGATGGCGTTCGGATGCCTTGGGCCGGCGTCGAGATCGTCGCCCTCAACGAGCAGGAACGGGAAGCTGGCCGCGTCGCGAATCCTGCCCACCTGCGCCCACAGGCGCCCACGAGCGAGTGAGCCGTGCAGATCCGCGATCGTCTTCCGTTCGATCAGAACGCCTCCGGGGACGCGGTAATCGCCCGCTGCGAGCGGCTCGACCGTCACGCGCGCCCCGAGACGCAGAAGCGCAGCCGGGACGGCGCTCCCTCGCTCGAAGACGTCCGCCACGACCACGGCGATCGCGCCGCTCTGTTCCCTGTCCATGGCTGTGTATACTACATCGGCAACAGGACGATGCCGCGCTCTGCGCGGCGGGCGAGGGCGCGCGTCGACCGCGTGACCTAGCCCCGATTTCCGTCTGCCCCGATTGCCGTCTACACAGCGACCGGAACCGTCACACGCTTGCCAACGCGCCGGAGGAAGGCGAACGCGAGCAGCGTGACGCCGGCGAGCGCGCCGGCGCCGGCGCAGAGGAACAGCAGTGCGAGCGTGACCGAGAACCCGGCCCCGAGCGTTCCGAGCAGAAGCATCAGCGCGACGGCGCGCACGAGCCAGTGCGCGCATGCAAGCGCGCACGCTCCCGAGGCGTCGCGCAGCGAGATCGTGCGCGGCCTCAGCCAACGACCGAGCCGGAAGCGCAGCAGCCTCGTCGTGCCGGCGAGGCCCGGCAGCGCGACGATCAGGGCGGCGGCGGCGACCCCGACACCGGCCACGACTGCGAGGCTGACCGGTATGCCGACCGAGTGGCCAGGCAGCGCCGCACACGCGAGCGCAAGCGGCGCCAGCGCCGCCGTATCGACCAGGCCGAGCATGACGAGCGAGAGGCAGAGCGCACGGACACTGGCGGGGCAGCCCGCGGACCGTCGCACGATGGCGACCCGGGCGGCGTCACCGAGGCGCGAGGGAAGCGCGACCGACACCAGCGATGCTCCGCCGCAGGCGGCGGCGAGCGCGAGCGTACGGGGTCGCTCGTCCGCGGCGAAGAGCGCCCGCCACGCGAAGATCTTGAGACCGCCGGCGAGCAGGAACAACAGCCCCGCTGCGGCGAGGAGGCCGGGGTGACCGCGGACGAGCGGCCACGAGGTCTCGGCGAAATGACGTGCTGCGAGCAGCGTGAGCGCGATCGCCAGGAGTCCGCCGGCGGCCCACAGCGCCAGGCGTCCGGTGCGCGAGCGAACGAGCGCGCCGGCCCCCGCGAAGCGGCGGCTGCCGTGCCCCGCACCGCCCGGCAGAGGGCGAGCGCCGCCTGCGTGCGGTCGTTCGGCGCTGATCTCCATCCGGCCCTCCCAGCATCGAGCGTCGGGGGCCGTCCGCGGCTGCGGCCGACGTACAGCTCCGACCCACTTGGCTGAGGGCGGACACTTCGCGGGCCCCGTGTTCTGGGCCACCGCACCACCGTGTCACCGCGCACATGGCTGAGCGCGACCAATCACAGTCTACCACCGCACGGCCGTGACACCGCTTCGCGTAGAGTTTTCGGGCGGATGGAAACCCGCGCTGCTCCTTCCTCGGGCGGAACCCGCGATGCATGATCCTGAGGCCACGCACCTCCGCGTCCTGATCGCCAACGAGAAGCGCGAGCGGCTCGAGCTGCTGGCGCAGGTCGTCATCGGCTCGGGCACGACGTGATCGCACGGGAGATCTACGTGAAGGAGGTCGGCGCGGCCACCGCGAGGGAGCGGCCGGACGTGGCCCTCGTCGGGCTCGGCCTCAACTCGGAGCACGCGCTCGACCTGATCGCCGAGATCGTGCGCGAGGCTTCCTGCCCGGTGATCGCCCTGCTGGCGGCGAGGGACCCCGCCTACGTCCGCGAGGCGGCAAAGCGCGGCGTGTTCGCCTACATCGTCGAGGACACGCCGGATGAGCTGCAGAGTGCGATCGACATCACGCTGCAGCGGTTCTCCGAGTACCACAACCTGCAGGGCGCGTTCGGGCGCCGGGCGCTGATCGAGCAGGCGAAGGGCATCCTGATGGCCCGGCACGCGATCACGGCAGACAGCGCGTTCGAGATGCTCCGCGACCATTCGCAACACAACGGCCGCAAGCTGATCGACGTCGCAGAGGCGGTCGTGGAGAGCCATCTCCTCCTGCTGCCACCGCTCGCCCCGGCACCGCCGCAGCCGGTAGCGCCGAGCTGACGCGGGGGACGCGACGCCTCGGCGCCGGCTCGGCCGCGGGCGGCCCAGGTACCGTGGCAGGATGGATCAGGGCGATTGGGACACCGACGGCGACGGCACCGAGGTCTACAAGGACGGGTTCCTCGCGCCGCCGCAGGCCGAGCGCCGGGTGGGGCAGCTCGAACGGCACGCGCTTCTCGGTCTCACCGGCGAGGACGCCGCACGACTCCGTGACCTCTTCCGGCAAGAGCGCGCGCTGTCGGCTCGTCGCGGCGCCCTCCACGCCCGGATCGACTTCATCCGCAGCCACGGCGTTGCGGGTGATGCCGTCGCTGCCGGCCAGGTCGAGTACCTGATGGGAAAGGAACGATCGCTCTCGGATCACCGCAGGTCGCTGCATCGCGAGATCGATCGGCTGCAAACGGCGCCGTCGCCGCCTCGCCTGCCCGAGAAGTGATGTTCCGCCGCTGCACGCGTCGCACGACGGCGCTCCACGCCCGCGTCTACCACGGCCGCGCTGCTACACGGTCGCTCTGATCAGAGCGCGCGGCGGGCGAGTGGCTCCGCCACCGGAGACCCCCGCCCGCCGTCACTCACGACCGGTACCTCTATGCGCGCCCGCTCTGCTCGTCGTCCTCGGCAGGCTCGTTCGTCACCTTCTCCTTGGCGCGCTCCCACATCTCGTCGGCCTTCTCGCCGATGTCACCGGCCTTCTCCTTGGCCTCGCCCCACGCCTGCTGGGCCTCGCCCTCCGTCTCCTTCAACTTGCCCTCGACACGATCCGAGTTCATCGTCACTCCCTTCATCGAGATTGCCGGACAGACGCTGTTTGCCCCGCGCGACGATCCGTAAACGGGAGCGCCGAATCTGCCGACGGGCCGGGATTCGGCTCGCCGGGCGGAGGTTGCGGGGCGGGGGCCGGGTCCGGGCTCGGAACCGGCTCCGGACCCTCGGGCGGCGAAGGCGTCGGCGGCTGTGGCTCTGGCGTTCCCATCGAGTGCGTTCTCCTTCCTCGTTCGCGGTCAGTTGCGGTGCCTACCCCGCCGAGCTCGTTGCCACACCTGCACTCACTCCGGCGAAGCAGGACGCAATGCGTCGACGCCGGCTCGGGGAGGGGCCTGTGGCCCCTCCCCGGACCGGCTCGTAACGAGCTACCGGCGCAGGTCGACCGGGAACGAGACGAGGCGGCGTGTCGAGATGCCGCCGAGCTGGCTCTCGCCCGTCTTCCGGGCACGAACGAACATCACGAGCAACCGCTGGCGCTGTGTCGCCGGATACCCCTCGAGGCGGCGGAGGTCCAGCTGCGCGAACCCGTCGGAGCCCGTCTGCGCCTCGGGAGGCACCGTGAACTGGTTGTACGGGACCGCGGTCACGTACACGAGCGCGCCCTGCACCGGCTTGCCGTTGCAGGCCGACACTCGGAAGCGGACCACCGCGGACGTGGTCGACCCGCCGACCGGCGTGGGCTGGATGTCCTGCCGGTCGATCAGCAGGCGCTCGGGAGGGCTCAGCTCCTGGATCGGGACTGTCCCGGTGCGAGCGCACCCGGTCGTCGACGGAGGACTTGCAGGGCTCGTCACGACCGCAGTCGGAACCGACGTTGCCGTCTCCGAACCGTCGGCGTTCGAAGCCGTGACCCGAACCCTGAGAGTGTTCTCCCGGTCGACGGCCTTGAGCAGGTACTCCTTGGTCGTGGCCCCGCTGATCGACGAGCAGCTGCCTCCGTTCTGATCGCAGCGACGCCACTGGTACGCGTAGTCGGCCGGGTTGTTCGCCCAGCGACCGGGGTTCGCCACGAGCGTCGCTCCCACCTCCGCCTTGCCGGAGATGGTGGGCGGATCCTGGTTCGCCGGACGTACCGAGCGCGCCGCGGAACCATCCGTTGCCGCACCGAGCACCGCCCCGGCCGTAATCGCCAGTCCTGCCGCGATCGCCGTCCAGGCACGAGTTCGTGTCGTCCACCTCATGGGTACCTCCCTTGGACATGGAACTGCCTGTCGGGTGCGGCGTACCTCCGCCTGCAGCCTCGCCAACACGCCCGAACCTGCCCTTTACAAAGCCGGCCGGGATTGAGATCCCGGCACAACGGGAAAACCCAGGTCCATGGACGCAGGACGTGAGCTCGCGATCGTCATCTTCATCGTGCTGGTACCGACCGTGCCGGCCGCCGTCTACCTCGCCGCTCGTTGCCTCGCGTCGCCGGCGGCGGCAGCCGGACGGCGTCGTGGGCGGTCGGGCCCCGGAGACGCCGTTCCTGCTGCTCGCGGCGGTAGGAGCCGTGGCCGCTGCTGCTACGTTCGTCGGCGTCCTCGTGACGCTTGCCGCACGAGCCATCGCGTGACGATGCCCGACCGGGCCGGCGGGCGATCGTGAGCCTCGTCGCGTTTGCCAACCGGCTGCCCGTGCGCAGAGGCCGTCACGGCTGGCGCCCGGCACACGGTGGGCTGGTCGCCGCCCTGCGACCGGCGCTCGAGGCTCGGGAGAGCACGTGGGTGGGCTGGGACCCCGCCGGAGACGGCGTGCCCGCCGACGTCGAGGGCCTGCGCGTCCGACTGCGACCGGTCACGCTCTCCCGTGGCGAGGTCGACGGCTCGTATCACGGGTTCGCCAACCGCACCCTGTGGCCGCTGCTCCACGGGCTGGTCGAGCAGCCGGTGTTCGACGCCGGCTGGTGGAATGCCTACCGGGCCGTCAACGAGCGGTTCGCGAGCGCGAACCCGCGGGGCGCCGGAATCCGCTGGGTCCACGACTACCACCTCATGCTGCTGCCGGGCCTGCTCCGCCGGGCGGGGGCTCAGGGCGCAATCGGCTTCTTCCTGCATGTCCCGTTCCCGCCCCCTGAGCTGTTCGCCCGGCTGCCCTGGCGTGCCCCACTGCTCGAAGGGCTTCTCGGCGCCGACGTCGTCTCGTTCCACACCAGCCGCTATCGCGACAACTTCCTGCGCGCGTGCTCCTGGATGCTCGAGACGGCCCGTGTCGAGGGCTCGACCGTGCGTCTGGCCGACGGCCGCACGGTTCGCGCCGCGGTCAACCCCATCTCGGTCGACTCGACCGCCCTACGCGCGGATGCGCTCTCGTCCGCTGTCGAACGACAGGCGCTGCGCCTCCGTCGCAGGCTCGGCGGCCGCAGGGTCGTCCTCGGGGTCGACCGCCTCGACTACACGAAGGGGATCCCGGAGCGGCTCCGCGCGATCGAGCTGCTGCTCGAGGTCGATCCCCGACGGCGACGCGAGCTGACCTTCGTGCAGATCGCCGTGCCGAGCCGAGGCGAGATCCGCGAGTACGAGGAGCTACGGTCGACGGTTGAGAGGCTCGTCGGCCGGATCAACGGCCGCTTCACGGAAGCGAGCCACGACGTGCCCGTCCACTACCTCTACCGTGGTGTCACGCGGGAGCAGCTGCTCGCGTACTACCGCCTGGCAGACACGTGCCTCGTCACCCCGCTCCAGGACGGGATGAACCTGGTCGCGAAGGAGTTCGTCGCCGTGCAGGGAGCAACACATGGAACCGGGACGCTCGTCCTCAGCGAGTTCGCCGGTGCCATCGAGGAGCTCCGGGAAGCGCTTCCCTGCAACCCGTACGACATCGAAGGGCTGGCCGGGACGATCTCGCTGTCGCTCGAGCTCACCGACGAGGACAACCGGCGCCGTATCGAGCGGATGGCCGCCACCGTGCGCCGGCACGACGTGCACCGCTGGAGCGACCGAGAGCTCGCTGCCTTGCGCGGCCGGTGACGCGCCGCTCGGGCAGCCAACCCTCGCCGCCGTGTTTTCGGGTCTGGCGCGCCGGGTACGTGTGCTCTCGATCGCAACCATGAGGGTTCGATCCAAACCGTGAGGTGACGCATGCCACTCTGGGCAATCATCCTGATCATCGTTCTCGTCGTGCTGGCGATCGGCGGCGGCTTCGGCTACGGCCGCCGCTGAGCAGGAGGCGGAGCCGATGCCGACAATCGAGAAGTCCATCGACCTCGACGTCCCGGTCTTCGTGGCGTACGACCAGTGGACGCACTTCGAGGACTACCCCCGCTTCATGCAGGGGGTCAAGCAGGTCCGCCAGCTCGACTCGAGCCACGTCCACTGGGTCGCCGACGTCGGCGGGCGAGAAGCGTCGTGGGACGCGCAGATCACCGAGCAGAGGCCGTACCAGCGCATCGCGTGGAGCTCCATGGGGGACGAGAACAACGCGGGCGTCGTCACGTTCCAGCTCCTCGCGGCAGACGCCTGTCGCGTACAGGTTCATCTCGAATGGGAGTCGGAAGGGCTGCTGGAGAGCGTCGCGGGGCTGCTCGGCGCCGACGACCGGCGGGTCGAGGACGATCTCGAACGCTTCAAGGAGATCGTCGAGGCCCGGGATCCGGCGACGGGCACGTGGCAGTGAGACCGCCTGACGACCCACGGGAGTTCATGCGCTAGCCGCCCGCCTGCTGGTGTCGCCTGCCGGTGACACCAGTGGGCCGGCTTTCCGCCGAGCTCGTGGCCGCCCGGGGAGCCTCCTCTATTGTTGCCCCGTGAGGAGGGCCACGCTCACGGCAGAGGGCAACATCGTCAGGGCAGGCGCAGGGAACCCGACGGCGGCCTGCCACATCCGAGTTGCCGCGCGTCGTCTGGTCGCCCGGTACGGCCCAGGCGGGGTGGGCTCGCACTCGGAGCTCCGGAGCGGGTCGTGAGGCAGCGCGCCCGCGGGCTGAAGGTGGCCGCCTCGCACGCCGTCGGCGAGAAGATCGACGGCTTCGTCGTGTCGCACCACAGGCGAAGACTGCGCAAGATCGGCTGGGAGCACGCGCTCGACGCGGGCGACTTCGGATATGCGCATGGGGCGGCGCCGCCGGCCGGAGGGAACGAGGTCGAGCTGCTCGTGGACGGCGCAGCGATGTTGCCGGCGGTCGCGGACGCGCTACGCGGCGCAGAGTCGCACGTCCATCTGGCGGGCTGGTTCTTCTCCCCGGAGCTCGACCTGACACGCGGAGACGACCCCCTGATCCTCCGAAATCTGCTCGCCGACCTGGCACAGCGTGTCGATGTGCGCGTACTGGGATGGAGCGGAGCGCCGCTCCCCCTCTTCCGGCCCAGCAAGGGTGATGTGAACAGGATGGTCGACCGGCTGACGCGGAGCACGGAGATCCAGTGCGTGGCCGACTCCTGCGTGCGCCTGATGCACTGCCACCACGAGAAGGTGATCGTCGTCGACGATCGAGTCGCCTTCGTCGGTGGCATCGATCTCACGGTGGACGGCGGCGATCCGTTCGATACACCGCTGCACCGTGCGCGCGGGCGAGTCGGCTGGCACGACGCGTCGATGCGGATCGAGGGCCCGGCGGTTGCCGCTGTCGCGGAGCACTTTCGCATGCGCTGGCATGGCCCGACAGGTGTCGTGCTCCCTCCCGTGCAGCCGACACCGGCCCGCGGAGACACCGAGCTGCAGGTCGTCCGCACGATCCCCGAGCACGTGTACGCCGCCCTCGACGACGGCGACTTCTCGATTCTCGAGTCCTACTGCCGCGCACTCCGCTCGGCCGAGAAGCTCGTGTACCTCGAGAACCAGTTCCTCTGGTCTCCCGAGATCGTCGGCATCCTCGTCGACAAGCTGCGCGATCCGCCCGCCGACGACTTCCGCGTCGTCGCCCTCCTCCCGGCACGACCGAACGACGGCGCCGACGTCTCGCGCGGTCAGGTGGCCGCGCTGATCGAGGCAGACGACGGGAACGGACGGTTCCTCGCCTGCACCATCTATGCCCGGCACGGCGACGTACGAGACCTGATCTACGTGCACGCGAAGATCGGGATCGTGGACGACCGGTGGTTCACGATCGGGTCCGCGAACCTCAACGAGCACTCGCTGTTCAACGACAGCGAGCTCAACGTCGTGTCGCTCGACCCCGCGCTCGCCCGCTCGGCCCGCCTCGAGCTGTGGGCCGAGCACCTCGAGACGGACGCCGACGCGATCGACCGCGACAGCACCGAGGTCGTGGATGAGCTCTGGATCCCGACGGCAGACGAGCAGCTGGAGCGCATCCGCGCCGGCTCGCCGCTTTCGCACCGCCTTGTCAAGCTTCCCGGCGTCTCGCGGCGTCGCGCGCGGGCCTCGGGTGCGATCAAGAGCCGCATCTACGACGCCTGATGCTGAACTCAGGCGGGAGCGTGTGACGGGGCGGCCGCCGGCTGCCGCGTCCCGGCCGAAGCGACGGCGGGGGCAGGGACACCGGCCCGCACGGCCTCGAGCTGCGCCGCCACGGCAGCGCCGTAGAAGATCGCGATCGCCGAGAGCAGCGCCCACAGCTGCAGCGCGACGATGCCGGCGAGCCCTCCGTACAGGTCGCCGAAGGACGAGCTGAGCGCGAACACACCGCCGAGCGCCAGGGTGACGAGTGCCCAGCCGGCCACGCACACTGCCGCCCCGAACGCGAGCCAGGCCCGGCCCGGCTGGTGACGGGCCGGCGCGAACCGCAGGATCGCTCCGAGAGCGCCCGCGGCAAGTGCCAGCCCAAGCGGCCATCGTGCGACGAGCCACAGCGACCGAACCGTCCCCTGGCCGTCGGCGTCGAGGTCTCGTCCCATTGCGAGCAGGCCCCAGGCGAGGGCGAGCGCTGCGCCGGTGCTGATCGCGAGCACGAATGCCCGTGCGTACTTTGAGACACTCGGCCGGTCTTTCTCGATCCCGTAGATCCGGTTGAAGCCTCGCTCGAGCTGTCCGAACGCCGTGGTCGCGGTGATCAGCGTGCCGATCAGGCCGAGCGCCAGCGGCAGGTAGCGGTGGCCGTTCCCGACCCGGTTCGCCTGCGCGACGGCATCGGTCAGCACGTCGCTCGCGGGCCCGGGCACCGCCGCCTGGATCGTGTCGACGATGGATCGGCTCAGCCCCCAGGACCCGAACGCCGAGGCCAGGCCGGCGATCACGATGAGGCCCTGCACGAGAACGAGCGACGTGGCGAAGGCGAGCGAGCGAGAGTGGCTGAAGCCGTCGGCTGCGCGAAGCCGCACGAAGGCGTCACGCAGCAGCTGCCCGCGGCCGGTGCCGGCGAGCGCCTTGCGCGCGTCGTCGCCGGTGAGCTCCCACGTCTCGGGAACGGGCGCGGCGGTGCTCATCGCTGCGCCCGCGGAACGCAGACGGTGACTGCGCCCGGCTCGACCTTCACCTTGAACTTCTTCACCTTCGCGCGGTCTCCGCCGTCGAGCTCGTAGAGCACCTTGCGGCTCAGGACGACCTCGACCGTTCTGGCCTTCGTGACCTGGACGAAGGGCGACTTGGCGGCCGAGCCGACAGCCGTGCGCGCGATCGTCCGCAGCCACTGCGCGACGCCCTCGGCAGCCACGACGCCGAGCTCGAGCATCCCGTCGTCGGGCGAGGCGTCCTCGAATGCCTCGATGCCGCCGAACAGGTCGCCGACGTTGCCGAGCAGGATGCACGAGGCCTTGCCGTCGTACCAGCTGGAGCCGTCGACGCGTGATCTTGGCGCGGAACGGCTTGGCGCGGAGGCTCTTGGAGCCCGTCCAGACGTAGGCGACCCGACCGAACCTGTCCTTCAGGCCACCGTCCGCTTCCCGGATCATGGCGGCATCGAAGCCGGCTCCGGCCATCACGGCGAACCGCTCGCCCTTCATCCGCCCGACATCGATGGCGCGGCGGTCGCCGTGCAGGCCGATGTCGACCGCGGCCTCGATGTCCTTCGGGATGCCGAGGTTCGTCGCGAGCAGGTTCGCAGTACCCGCCGGGAGGATGGCGAGTCTGGCGTTCGACCCGGCGAGAACGTCCACGCAGCGCTGCACCATCCCGTCCCCGCCCCAGACGAACACGAGCTCCGCTCCGTGCTCGAGCGCACGCTCGACCTGCGTCGGCGCCTTGCGGCTCTTGGGAACTTCGCGCCAGATCGGGTCCTCGACGCCCCGCCGCTCCAGCTCACGCCGCAGCCCGAGCAGGCCGTCGCCCAGCGTCTTGCCGGAGTGCGCGACCACGGCGACGGTGCCGGCCGCGATCTGCTGGCTCACGATCGCCACGGCTCGCCTTCCAGCCGGCTGCGCTCGGCGGCGACCCCCGCGGCGCGCGCGGCAAGCAGGACGACCGCGAGCGCGCCCAGGCCGAGAGCCACGCCTCCGGCGACGTCGAGCGGGTGGTGCATGCCACGCACCATGCGCGACAGCGCCACGAAGGGCACGATCGCGAGCGCGGCCGCCCAGATGGCCATCCGGGCGTAGATGTTCTTCACCCGTCGACCGGCGAGCAGCGCGAGACCGCAGAACAGCGCGATCGAGGCAGCCGTGTGGCCGGACGGATAGCTCGCGTCGACGGGCAGGCGTTCCAGCCGCTCGACGTCCGGTCGCTCGCGCGGAACGACCGCGGTCGTCGCCCGGTAGGTCGCAGACTCGACGGATACGGCAAACAGCACGAACGCCGCCACACGCCAGCGGCGCATCAGCACGCAGGCAACGACGACGAGCCCGATCACCGCCGGGATGACGTGCCCGCCGGCGAGCGTGGAGCCGGCCCACGATGCATCCTCGATCGCGGCGCTCCGCTGCGACACGAGCCATTCGACGAAGCGCTCGTCGGCACGTGCCACGGGGTCGATCGACAGCAGCGCGCGCGTGAGGAGGAGTCCGAGGGCGACCGACGCGGCTGTGAGCGCCACGTAGCCGAGCAGGACGATCGCGAGGAACACCGTTACCGGGTGTCGTCCCGACAGGACGTGCCCGAGGCGCCAGGCTATGCTTCCGGGCGCTGCCGCGAGCGCCCCCGCCGAGCGGGTCTCCGCTTCGGCGAACCGCCGGCTCGGCAGGGCGAGGGGCGAATCGACCGCCAGCGTGGTCTCAGAAGCCATGCGACGCGTTTACCCGGCGCACACGCTCGGGTAAACCACATGGCGGTGCCGTTCCTCGTGCTCATCGCCCTTGTCCGCGGCTGCGGGAGCTCTCACGTTCGCGCTGTCGACGTGGCTGCAAGCACGAAGCCGACGCCGTGCCGGTGTCCTTGACCGCTGCACGTGCCCTGGGCGAGACGCTCGGTCATCGAGCGCGGCTGCGACGGATGGTGATCAGACGGCTCGATCCCGCCGCGGCAACAGGGCTGGCGCTCACGCTGGCGCTGCTTCTCGTCGTCGGCGGCGGCCTCCTGCTCGCCGTGCTGAGCTACCTGATCCGCGCGAACGACACGCTGGCGCAGCTCGACACGAGCGTCGCCGAGTGGGGCGACGCACACGCGACGACGCTCTCGACGGACGCGATCGAGATCGCGACGATGCTCGGGGAGACCTGGTTCGTCGTGCTGGCAGCCGTCGCCGTCGCCGTCGTCGAGACGATTCGGGTGCCGACGCGCTGGGTGGTGCCGTTCCTCACGGTCGTGATCGTCGGGAACAACCTGCTGACGCACACGGTCAAGGATCTCGCCGACCGCGTGCGCCCCGATCTGAATCCGGTCGCCCAGACGCTCGGCCCGTCCTTCCCGAGCGGCCACTCGTCGACGGCCGCCGCGTTCTACCTCGCAGCCGCACTGGTGCTGAGCCGCCGGCGCCGCCGCGCCACGCGGGCTCAACTGGCCGGCGTCGCTGTCGCTCTCGCCGTTGCCGTCGGCGGCAGCCGGGTGTTGCTGGACGTCCACTGGCTCTCCGACGTCGTTGCCGGTGTCATGCTGGGATGGGCCTGGTTCGCCCTCTGCGCCATCGCCTTCGGCGGCCGCCTGCTCCGCTTCGGCGCCCCCGCGACAACCGCGAAGGCCGCCGCCGCCGCGACGACGCCCACGGACGAGCAGCCCAAGCGGGCCGCCGACGCACTGCCCTGACGCGGCGATCCGGTGGGCGAACGTCTTTGCCCGTCCGCTCAGCCCGACGATGCCGTCTCGTCGTGCGGTGCCCCGACGGGCTTCGACTCGGGCGAGCCCCGCTGCCGTAGGTAGATGGTGAAGACCACCATCGTGCCGACCGCGAGGAACTCGGACTGCCAGTTCTGAAGGGTCTTCTCCCAGAACTCCGGCTCGATCAAGTACCAGGCCCACGAGACAGGCAGGTCGTGCTGCGCCTCGCGCTCCTCGTTGAAGACGCGCCAGTTGTTCAGCGACTGCCCGAACCACGTCGCGAGGAAGACGACGGTCATCACGCCCAGAAGCGAGTTCTCGTAGATGCGGGTGAGCAGGTCGTTGGCGACGCGCGACGCCGGGCCCAGACGCGGGCGTGTATCGCCCGACCTTCTGCTCCGCGTCGCTCTCGAGGCCGACGTCGTCGAGCCGCGAGGACTCCGTCGACCCCTTCTGCACGAGCCAGACGGTGGCGGCGATGAACACGGAGAACTGCAGGAACTCCGATTGCCAGTTCTCCATCACAGCTCCGCCGAAATCAGCCGAGGTCACGTACGACCACCACGAGATCGCCCCCTCCCCGTGCGCACTGCGCTCGGCATTCTCCGCGTGCTGGCCGGCGAGCGACTGGCAGACGACAGTCGTGAGAAACAGCCCCAGAAAGAAGAGCGACAGCCCGTTGTCGCGCACGAACGCTTTCATGGCTGCGTCAAGGCAAGAACGATGGACGCGAGGGTCCCCACCGCGATCACGAGCACGTAGATCGAGAACATCGTACGCATGCCTAGACGGTCGCCGCGACGGCGCGCCGTTCCCCGTCGGTGGCGCCGGGCCTCCGCCGGCAAAGGCGGCGGGTCGAGACGATCGTCGCCCCAGCAACGTTCTCCAGGTAGTCGAGCGCGATCGCCTCGAGACGCCGGTCGACGGTTGCGCACGCGTCTGCGACTACGATGCAGTCGAAGCCCCGTTCCCGAGCGCTCGTGATCGTCTGGGCGACACAGCGCTCGGTGGCGGCGCCCGCGACGACCACGGTGCCGACACCGAGCCGGCGCAGAGCGCTCTCGAGCCCGGTCTGCTCGAACCCCGAGTAGAACGACTTGACGATGAAGATGTCGTCAGGTTGCGGCGACAGGCCCGCCATCAGCGCTCCGAGGCGCCCCGCCCTCGCAGTGGCAACGATGTGTTCACGACAGCAGCGCGACTGTCCGAGGGCGTCGTTGACGTAGACGACGGGAAGACCCTCGGCGCGGGCCCACTCGATCAGCCGGACAAGTGCCGGGTGACGGTCGCGAAAGGACTCGCAGAGCGACGTGCCGTCCTCGTGGCGGAAGTCGTTCAGCACGTCGACGAGGACGAGCGCGCTCGGCGACGTCGGTTCCACGCTCATGCGGTGTCAGCTACCCCGCTCCTGTCGCCCGGAAACGCGTTCGAGCACCCTCCTCACCCCTTCGTCCGGTAGGTCAGCGGTACCCGGCGAGCTCACGCGACGCCCACGGGGCGATCTCGCTCTCGTAGAGACGGAACAACGCCTCCTGGTCGGGCCCGACCTGGTGGATGTAGACGTGCGTGTACCCCGCCTCCACGAACTCCTCGATCGCCGCGACGTGCCGTGCCGGGTCCGGGCCGCACACGACAGCCTCCGCGATGTCGGACTCCGACACCATCTGTGACGCCTCCTCGAAATGGCGCGGAAGCGGCAGCTCCTGGCCGAGCGGGCCACGCAAAGCGGCGTTCGGCCACCACTCGAGCGCGGTCCGTGCAGCCTCCTCGTCCGTCTTCGCCACGCAGACGGTCAGCTGGCCGAACCGTGGCGCATCCGGCCTGCCTCCGGCGGCAGCGAACGCCTCGACAAGCTTCGGATCGGGGCTCGTCGCCACGAGACCGTCGCCGATCTCACCGGCGAGCGACGCGGCCTCGGCACCGCCCGCTGCCACCATTATCTCGATCGGCTCCTTTGGCCTCGTGTAGAGACGCGCGTTCTCGACGGTGAAGTGCTCGCCGTGGTGTGTCGTCAGTTCGCCTTGCCAGAGCGTTCGCATCACCTCGACCGCCTCTGCAAGCATTGCCCGGCGCGTCTCCGTCGGAGGCCAGCGATCGCCCAACACGTGCTCATTGAGGTTCTCGCCCGTTCCGACGCCCAGAAAGAACCGGCCCGGCATCAACGCTGCCGCCGTTGCCGCCGCCTGGGCGACGATCGCGGGATGGATCCGGATGATCGGGCACGTCACGCCTGTGCCGACACGCAACTGCGTCGTGCGTGCGGCGATCCCTCCCAGGACACCCCAGACGAACGGGGCATGTCCCTGGGCGTCGATCCACGGGTGGTAGTGATCCGAGATCAGCGCGAAAGGCATCCCCGCCGCCTCGGCACGCACGGCGTGCTCGACGAGCGCCAGAGGCTCGTGCTCCTCGGCGGACAGCGCGTATCCGATCTCCATCAACGATCTCCTCGAGTAGCTCATCCAGGTGGTCCGGTACCAGGCCGGCTGCTTCCGGCCGCCCTGCGGCGGCCGGAAGCCTGTGTGACGAAGCCCGAGTCCCTAGGCGGCGACGAGCTGCTTCGCGCCGCGCGCCAGACGCTTGCTCACCGACTCGACGGCCTTCAGCGCCTCCTTCTCCTGGCGCAGGTTCTTGCTGAGCAGGCGTGCGCTCTCCGTCTCCCCGAGGCCCCGGGCCAGAGTGATCAGACCCGTGTAGGCGGCGATCTCATAGTGCTCGACCCGGGCCGCTGAGCCGGTCAGGAACATGTCCGTGATCTCGGTCGACGGCGACTCCTCGCTCATGAACTCGTCGTGCTCCTTCTTGAGCCCCTCGATTCCGGGACACGGCTCGGCCGTCGCCTTCTCACCGAGTTCCTCGAACACCTGCTCGAGGTTCTTCACCTGCTCCTTGGTCTCCTCGAGATGCCGTTCGAAGCCCGCGACGAGCTCGTCGTCGTCGGCCTCGCGGATCATCGTCGGCAGCGCTTTCGTGATCGCCTTCTCGGCGTAGTAGAGGTCCTGCAGCTCATGGAGCAGCAGTTCGCGCGGATCGCTCATGGACGAGGGCAACAGCTTTTCCTCCTGTTCTGTCGTGATCGTCGTGTGTCAAAGCCGTCGTACCCCTTTTGGGCACCGGCAAACGCGGCCTCGCCGGGGTGGCCCGAAGCCGGCACCACCGGTGCGGCTGCCGCGGAAACGCAGGTGCACGTCGCCGATTCACGTACAGTCAGGTGCGTGCCGACCTCCCGAATCGCGGCCCGCGCCGCCAGGAACGAGAGCGTCTTCCGCGAGCTCAACGAGCAACTCGGCGCCGGCCCGAGCGGCGCGCCGTCGGACGTCCTCGGCTTCGTCTGCGAGTGTTCCGACATCTCGTGCACGGCCGTGCTCGCTGTGCCTCTCGGCGAGTACGAGCACGTCCGTAGCCATCCGGACCGGTTCATCGTCGCACCCGACGACTCCCACGTGAAGCTGACGGTCGAGCGCGTGGTCGCTCGAGAGCCCGACTACTGGGTGGTCGAGAAGTTCGGGACGGCAGGCGACGTCGCCGAGGACCTCGACCCGAGATCCTAGGCCGATCGCGGGAGATGCGCGTGGAGGAACCGTTCGATCTCGGCTCCCGTCGCGCGCCCTTCGAGCCGATCGATCACCGCGCCACCCTCGATGAGCACGAGCGACGGCGCCGAGGAGACGTCCAGCTCGTCGGCCAGGTCGTGGTCGGCGTCGATGTCCACCTCGACGACGCGTAGCCGGCGCTTCTGACTGACGCTGACCCACGCGACGAGGCTGGCCATCCGCCGCGCCGGCCCGGATCGGCGACTCGAGAAGAACACGAGCAGGGGACGCGGTTCGGAATCGTCGGGATCGCGGGGGAAGCTCATCGCAGACGAGAGGATTCCCACCCTGAGAATCCGGAAACCTCCCGGCGTTTGCCTGACGCCCGCTCAGGGGGTATCCGCCGGTGATGCCGAACCCCCACCCCACCGCCACCGTCGTCACGCGACTCGAGCCGGACGGCGGTCCGGACTGGGATCCGGGCGATCCCGTTACACCGGCTGCGCTCGGGCGCGCATTCGAACGCGACACCGCGTTCACGGTGGGGCTCGAGGAGGAGTTGATGCTCGTCCACCCCGATTCCGGGGAGCTCGTCCCGGTGGTCGATGCCGTGCTCGAACGCGCCGCCGGAGACGCACGATTCGCGCGCGAGATCCGCCAGGGACAGATCGAGATCGTGACACCGGTGGCCGGGAACGCGCCGGCCCTCGGCGTCGCTCTTGCGGCCGCGAGAGCCGACCTGAGGAAGCATGCCGATGCGGACGCTTCCATCGCCGCGGCGGGCACGCACCCCTGGGATGACGACTGGGGTGAGCTCGCGACCGGCGCGCGCTACCGCAGGATTGCCGAGGAGTTTCCGCTCGCCACGACCGGGAGCATCCCCTGCGGGCTGCACATCCATGTCGCCGTGTCCGGAGCCGAGCGGGCGCTGTCGATCTACAACGCCGTGCGCGGCTACCTCCCGGAGCTCGCCGCTCTCTCGGCCAACTCTCCCTACCTGGCGGGGAAAGACACGGGGCTCGCCTCCGCGCGACGAACCCTCAACGACGCCTTTCAGCGCACCGGGGTCCCCCCTGCGTTCGGCGACTGGAGCGCGTTCGCGCAGTTCGTTCGCTGGGGGCAGATGGGGCGCATCTTTCCCGACGCCCAGCATCTGTGGTGGGAGCTTCGCCCTCACACGTCGTTCGGCACGTTGGAGCTTCGGGTGGCGGACACACAGACGAGGGTGCAGGATGCCGTGGCCCTGGCGGCCGTGTTCCAGAGCCTCGTCGTGCTCCTGTCGCAGCGGCTCGACCGGCAAGGGACGCTTCCGGCCCACCCCAGCGAGCGTATCGCCGAGAACGGCTATCGCGCCGTCCGGTACGGCGTCAGAGGATGGATGGTGGATCTCGAGTCCGGCGCCCGCGAGACGACGCGGAGCCGCATCACACGCCTGCTCGACGAGGTCGAGCCGGTGGCCTCGACCCTCGGCAACGCGGCGGCGCTCCTCCACGCCCGCACCCTCGTCGCCGACAACGGAGCAGAGCGCCAGCGCTACGTGGCCGGGGAACAGGGCGCCGGCAGGGCAGGCCTGCGCGCACTCGTCGACTGGCTCGCACGCGAGACGTCGGACTCGGCGGACGAGATCCTCGATCGTCGCGTCTAGCCGCACCAGGGTCTTCAGCACCAGGGTTTCAGCGGTGCGCGCCTCGGGTACGAACTGACCTGTGACACCCCGTGAGACCACGACAGAGGGGACGCACCGCGTCCTGATCGTCTCCACGATCGAGCTCTCCGAGACCGTCGTGAGCCGGCTCGTCGGGGACGATGCGGAGACGATCGTCGTCGTCCCGGCCGTTCGGCAATCGCGACTGCAATGGTTGACGAACGACGATGACCGCGCGCGCGAGACGGCCGCGCGCGCGGCGGAACGACTGGCGGAGGCCACACCGGGCGAGACGATCGAAGCACGGGCCGGCGACCCCGACCCGATCCTCGCGATCGAGGACGCTCTCCGCGAGTTCGACGCGGACGAGATCCTCGTCGTGACGCGACCGGACGATCAGGCGGGCTGGCTGGAGAGCAACGCGAACGCTGCCGGGGCGGCAGAGGTGAGCGGCGTTCCCGTCCGGCGCGCTGTCCTCGACGCCGACGGCTCGGTCGAGACGCGCTGAGGCAGCTCCGCGGAGAAGGAAACGAGCCGTGTTTGACAGCAGCGGAAGCCGGGCAACCACGACACCGTGAAGCACAAGCCGCGAACCGACGAGGACCACGCGCTGCAGGCACGGCACAATGCGGCGCTGACATTGCTCCGTCACGGGATCGATCTCGACGGAGAGCTGCTCCTGAGCTACGTCGTGTGGCCCACCGACCGCCTGGAGTCCGCCTCGACGGCGTCCACGTCGCCGGGCCGGGCGACGGCGCGCAGTCCCGCACGGAAGTCCACGTCGGCGCCTGAACCGATCGACTGCCGGCGCGCATCGGCGTGATCGGTACGCTTCGCGCCGTGCCGGAAGCAGTTCGCACGCTGCACCTCGAAGGTGAGCTCGACGCATTCGTGGCGCCGGACCTGCGCGAGCGTCTCCATCGGGCGATCGACGACGAGGGCCACGCGGGCCTGCTCGTCGTCGACCTCGCCCGCGTGTCACCTTTCTCGACTCGACGATCCTCGGCGCGCTCGTGGGCGCGCTACGGCGGATGCGTGAGCGGGGAGGCGAGTTGCAGCTCGTCTATCCGCCCCATCCGGCGTCTCGCATCTTCGAGCTGACCGGGCTCGACGCCGTTTTCCCGGCCGCCCGGCTCGAACAACAGACGTAGGTCGCAGAACGCGGCCAGGAGACCGCACGGCGTGATTCCGAGGACTCCGAGCTAGAGGTTCTTGCGCAGGAGCACGACGGTGCCGCCGTCTGGGCCTGCACGGCGGACTTCGAGCTCGTCGGCGATGGCGCCGATGATCGCGAGCCCCATTCCACCCTCTCCGTCGGATCGGCCGTCGGCGTCAGGCGTGCCCTCGAGGTCGGGGACGCCGACACCGTCGTCTTCGACAGTGATCGCGACGGTGCCTCCGGACGCGTCGATCGTGACACGAACGGCACCCTCCACGCCGTCGCGCGACGCGTACGCGTGGCGCACCACGTTCCCGCACGCTTCCGTGACCGCGAGCTTGAGATCCGCGAGCACCTCCTCCTCCATCACCACGGCCCGCGCGACACCCGCCAGAGCCAGGCGAGCGAGAATGAGGTACTCCGCCCGTGCGGGAAACGAGAGGCGCACGACAGCAGGCCCGACGGTCACAGCGTCGTCTCCCCGAGGTCTTCGAGCCGTCCGCGCATGAGCTCGAGGGAGTGCCTCAGCAAGCGGGAGACGTGCATCTGCGAGATCCCGAGCTCGGCAGCGATCTCCGACTGGGTGCGTCCGTCGAAGAACCGAAGCTCCACGATGCGGCGGGACCGGGGATCGAGCGCCACCAGTCCTGCCTCGACGACTGCCGACTCCTCCACCTCGGCGTAACCGGGATCGGGGTGCCCGAGGATCTCCCGGTACGACTCCTCGCCGCCGTCGTCGAACTGCGCCTCGTGGAGCGAACGGGTCGAGTAGGCATTGGCGATGTCCAGTGCGTCGACGATCTCGTCCTCGCCGACATCGACCGCCTCGGCCAGCTCGCGGACGGTCGGCGACCTGCCGAGCTCCGCAGTGAGTTGCTCGACGGTCCTGGTCAGCCGGAGGCTGAGCTCCTTCAGCCCACGAGGGACGTGCAGCGCCCAGGCGCGATCACGGAAATGACGCCGGATCTCACCGACGATCGTCGGGATCGCGAAGCTCTTGAACGGCACGCCGCGCTCGGGATCGAACCGCTTGAGGGCGAGCACGAGACCGATCGAACCCACCTGCACGAGGTCCTCGAGCGGCTCGCCGCGGCCCGTGTACCGCGACGCGAGCGCGCGCACGAGCGGAAGGTGTTGCTCGAGCACGGCCTCCTGGGCGCGCTCGTCTCCCGCGCACGCCGACTCGATCAGCTCCTGCAGCCGAACATCTTCCATCGTCGCGGTCATCCCGCCGGCTGCGGGCTGATCACCGTTCTCAGCACGACCCGATGGCCCGCAGGAGTGCCGGCCGACTCGACCTCGTCGACGAGCCGCACGACGACGCGACGGATCGCCGGGTCGGCGAGAGGGTCGGCGACGAAGTTCCCGACCGTGACGGAGAGACGGTCGGCTCCCACGCCGACTTCGAGCTGGAGCCGCCCGTCATCGACCGCGCAGCGGGCAAGGCTGTCGAGCGCCAGGCCCAGTTCCTCCACCCGGTCGACCGGGACGTCCAGACGGGCCGCGACGCCGCCGAGCACGAGCCGGCCGACCGGACGGAACGCGGGATCGTGCGGCCAGTTCAGAGTGATCTGGGGTGCCGCAGCGGTCATTGCATCCCAGTCGACGCGACGTTCAGATGCTCGAGCGCTGCGGAGCGCGAATCGGTGAGCGTCAACACACGGTCGAGTGACGTGATCTCGAACACCCTGCGCAGATGGTGGTCGGGGCAGACGATGGCCAGCTCCCCTGAGAGCGGCGAGAGGCGCTTCAAAGCCCCGAGCAGCACGCCCAGCGTCATCGAGTCGATGAACGTGGCGTCCGTGAGGTCGATGACGACACGACGGGCGCCGTTGTCGATCGCCTCCGCGATCGTCTCGCGGAGCTCAGGAGCCGTGTGGAGGTCGGCCTGGCCGGCCACCGCGATGACGTGAGCACCGCCGTTGCCGGCCTGCGAGGAAGTCACCGAGAAGTCGTGATCGTTGTCGACAGTCACGTGTGAGTGGACGGTACCCCGATACGAGCGCACGCAAACGTTGATCAGCGCAGGATCCACTCCAGGCCCTGCTGCTCGTAGAAGGATGCCTCGCCGGGGCGCAGGAGGATGTGTGCACCCAAGATGTCGGCGTCGCCGGGCACCTCGGCCAGCGCCGTGCGTGGAACATATGCCACCTCGCCGCTCGGCGTCAGCTCGACGCGGAGGAGCACCGGTGTCCTGTGAGCGTCGACGAGGACGCCGGTGACCCTGCCCACGGTACGAGACCCGACCTGCACGGCCGCCCCGAGCAGGCCGGCTGGGGTCCTTGTCATCGACTGTCTCGATCGACCGCGTGCTCGAGTTGGGCCTTGTTCATCTTCGAGCGCCCACGAACGCCCTTGCGACGCGCTTCTTCGTACAGCTGGTCCCGGGTTCGACCACGCGGGCCGCCGTGCGAACGCAGCCCGCCACGCCTGCCCGACGAGATGTCATCCCTCGACAGCTTCGAGGCGGTACGCGCCTCGCCGTGACGAGCCCGCTCCTTGTTGACGGTGCGGGCTGCTATCTCCTCGGCCACGTCCTCGCCCTCGCCCCGTTCGCGCAGCGAGTCCTTGATGTGCTCGTACTGCCGGGCGCGCTTGCTTCCCTTCTTCACCCCACGAGGTGGCATGCCGTCTCTCCTTCCGTCTCCGACGGAAGGCGGCTACCCCGCCCCTTTGTCCCGCAAACCTCGTCCCGGCACTGTCGAGAGCTGCGAGATCGCGAGCTCGAGCGTGTCGCAGACCGAAGCGACGTCTGCCAGCTGGACGAGATCGATCACGCGCCGAACCGGGCTGTCGGCCGGCACCACGAACACGAGGCTCGC
The DNA here is from genome assembly GCA_963787085.1 of uncultured Gaiellaceae bacterium. Classification (GTDB taxonomy): domain Bacteria; phylum Actinomycetota; class Thermoleophilia; order Gaiellales; family Gaiellaceae; genus Gaiella. Next base: position 707,961 of record CAWBBO010000006.1, read on the forward strand.
CCCGACTTCCTTCGCGACGCGACAGACGCCGAACAAGGCATGCAGGCCGGCGCTGTCGACGAACGAGAGGCCCCCGAGATCGACGACGCAACGTTCGACGGTCACGAGCTGACCAAGCCGTTCCTTGAACGACTGCGCTGCGAAGGTGTCGAGCTCTCCGCTGACACGCACGAACTGGTGCCCGTCATGCCTTTCGATGGTCAGCTGCATGTGCCTCCTCCGTCCCCGGCTCGCTCGCGCGAGAGTGCGCGCTCCATCACGATGCGCGTTCCCTGGACGCCCTGCTCGACGACCAGGGTCGTCATCAGGGACTGGATCAGACGCAGGCCCAGTCCACGCTCGGGCCGCTCGCGCGGCTCCTGCCAGGTCCCCGTGTCGGAGACCTCGACCCGCACCTTGTCGCCCACGAGCGTCGCCTCGACCCCGATCGACGGCTCGGTCGGATCCCGAGCGTGCTCGACGGCGTTCGCGCTGGCTTCCCAGGTCGCGAGGATGAGATCGCGCCTGTCGCTCTCGGCGATCCCACCCCGCTCGAGCCAACGTCCGAACGCCGTCCGAAGCTGCGACGAGCGACTCTCGATCGGCCGGGAGGCGCACGGCGAACGACCCGAGCGGTGCCCGGTCGAGGGCAACGGCCAGCACGGCGACGTCGTCACCTCGATCGTCGCCGCCGATGAGGCGGTCGATCAGGAGGTCGACGATCTGCTCCGGATCGAACGACGCGTCGCGCGCCGCCTCGACGAGCAGCCGCAGACCCTCGTCGAGCGATCTGTCTCGTCGCTCGACGAGGCCGTCGGTGTAGAGCACGATCACCGAGCCTGGCTCGAGCGTGGTCGACCACGGCTCGTAACGCGTGTCGGGGTCGACGCCGAGCGGCAGCCCGCGCGAGCCCTCGAGCATGTGCGGCTCGCCGCCCGGGGCGAGCACGAGCGGCGGCAGGTGGCCGGCGGAGATCAGCGTCGCGTCGTACGTGAGCGGATCGACCGTGACGAAGGCAAGCGTCGCGAAGGGGGCATCGGTGTATCCGTCCAGCAGCCGGTTCAGCTTCGTCACGATGGTGCCCGGGTCCGACGAGTCGAGGGTCAGCGCACGCATCCCGTTCCGCAGCTGCGCCATCGTCGACGCCGCCTGAACACCCTTGCCGACGACGTCGCCGACGACGAACCCGAGCCGACCGTCTGCGAGCGGGATCGTGTCGAACCAGTCCCCGCCGACATCCATGGCCGCCGTACCCGGCAGGTAGCGGGCGGCGACGGTCGCGCCCTCCATGGCCGGCAGCGTCTCCGGCAAGACGCTGCGCTGCAGGGTCTCCGCGATCGTCCGCTCGGCCTCGTATCGCTGCGCGCGGTCGAGCGCCTGGCCGCACTGGCTGGCGACGGTCTCGATGAACAAGCGGTCGTCGGTCGCGAGGGGCACCGGCTTGTCCCAGGCGAGCACGGTGACCGCGAAGACCCGTCGCCCGACGACGACCGGCACGAACGCGAACGCCCTCTGCTCGTCGTGGCCCACGAGGTCGCGTGCCTCGGGATAGGCCTCGAGCAGCGCGGCGGCGTCGCTGAAGTACAGACGCGCGTCCGCTCTGGACAGCCTCGCGCAGCGGTGTTCGCCGCTCCGTCGTGGCGTCGAGCCATCGCGGGAGGTACGAGCACGCCGCCGTCCTTCCATCCGGCCACCCCCGGCAGCCTCGCCCCCTCGTCCAGGATGCCCATCCCGGCGGCGGCTGCGTCGACTGCGGCCGAGACCTGGCGGAGGAAGAGGTCGACGACCTCGTCGGGGGTGAGCGCGCCGGAGAGCGACGTCGTCAGCTCCTGGAGGCGATCCGCACGACGACGCATGGCCCGTTCCTCGTCGAAGAGGCGACTTCGCTCGAGCGGCTGTGCTGCCTGCCGGGCGACGGTCTCCACGAAGCGCCGATCCTCCTGCGACGGGCGCCGCTCCTCGTCGAACAGGACGAACAGGGCGCCGATCGCCTCCTGGTCGACGACGAGCGGCACGACGCCGAGGGCGCTCGCTCCGACCCTCCCTCCACGGCGCAGCCTGGGGGAACGCCTCCCACTCGACGTCCTCGACGATCCAGACCGGCCCTCCGCGGCGGACAGCGAGCGCGATCGGGCCGGGATCGTCCACCGGCACCCGTTCGGCTGCGGCGAGGTCCCCTCGCCCGAGGCGTCCGGTGACGTCGAGCAGCGAGAGCTCGGTGCGGCTCGTCAGAAACGTGTAGACGCCGGCGCTGCCTGCACCCACACCGTGGATCATCTGCTCGCCGACGATCTGGGTCACGTCGGTCGCCGCTCCGGCCCGGCTCAGTGACGTCGCGAGGGCATGGAGCTGTGCCAGGTCGCTCGCCATCCGCTCGGCGCGCATCCGCGCGGCATGCTCGGTCTCGAGCAGCGACGACCTGTCGAGAGCCTGACCGGCTTGCCGGGACAGGGCCAGTGCGAACTCCCGGTCACCATCCGAGAAGGACCGCGTGGAGCTGAAGGACAGCCCCAGGCCGCCGACCACCCGGCCGCCTGCGACGAGCGGGACCGACAACCAGGCCGCATGCCGACCCTCTACCCGCGAGAGAGCGGGATAGCGCCGCGTCCGCTCTGCCGGTGACTCGAGCGCGACGATCTCGTTGCGCCGCACCGCGTCCGCGAGGGGGACGTCGGCGTCCACGCCGAACGTCTCCCATCCGGCGAGGTCGTGCGCGGGGTAGCCGACGGCTTCGACGACCGCGAGCTCTCGCTCGCCGTTCAACCGGACGACGACCCCGGCGCGTGCATCGAGCCCCTTGAACGCTTCCTGGAGGATGGCTGTGGCCACCGCCGAGGGCTCGAGCGCCGCTGCGAGCGAGGCCGTCACGTCGAGCAGGCGCCGGGTTTCCTCGGCGTTGCGGGAGGCGGCCGTCTGCGCGACGCGACGCTCGGCATGCTCGAGCGCGATACCGGCCTGATCCGCAAACCGGCGGGCGAGGATGATCGTGGAGGGGGACGGCTCCGGCAGCACTCGCCTCCACTGGAGCGCCAGCACGCGCTCGGCCCGGCCTCCGACCGCGATCGGCACGCGAAGCGACGAGCGGATTCCGAAATGGCGGGCGTGCGCCAGCGCCGTTCCTCTGACGTTCATCCAGGAGTCGGGGATGAACATCGTCTCGAGACGACGCATCGACTCTGTCAGCCCTGGGAAGTCCGCGGCCTCGACACGCGTCCCGGGAGGTATCACGTCGCTCGGCGGCTCACGCCAGACGACGTCGAACATGCCGCCGTCCGCATTCGCCCACACCTGGGCGATGTCCGAGCCGAAGGTGCTGATCGCCTCCTTGCAGACCATCTCGACGACCGCCTCAGGCGACTCGGAGTCGAACAGCGGCGCGAGCCTCAGGATCCGGTCGAGCCCTTCACGCGACTGGCGCTCCTGGTCGTACAGCCCCGCTCGCTCGAGCGCCTGTCCACCGAGGTCCGCCGCGAGCCGGGCGAGCGCGACGACCTCGTCGTCGATCGTGTCCGGGTGCAGGAACGGAAACCCCATCGCGCCCACGACACTCCCTCCGGAGCGGAGCGGGACGGCGAGCGCGCCGGCGGCACCGGGGGCCAGCGCCGCACCGGCGGGGTGGTCGCGTTCGAAACGCTCTCTCGTCGAGACGAAGGTCACCTCGCCCGTCCTGGCCGCGGTCGTGATCGGGGCCTGCGGTGTCGAGCGGGAGCCGCATCCCGGGCATCAGCGTCTGACGGGCGGCACCGGCCGGGTCCACGATCTGCAGGTCGTTCCCCTCCACGAGGCCGAGAGCGGCTCCGGTCGAGCCGAGCAGGCCCGGCATGCGCCCGACGAGCGTGTGCGCGACGTCGGAAGGTGTGATGGCCGAAGAGAGATCGCGGGCGAGTTGCTGGACCGCCTCGGTCATGAACCGTTCGCGCTCGGCACTCTCGGCGCGAACGTTCGCCCTCGTCCCCAGACGCCGGAGTGCCCAGCTGACCCAGAGCACGATCAGCGACACGAGCAGCGGTGTGAGCCACCGCAGGAACTCGCTTCGCTCGGGCATGTGCAACGAGCCCTCCGGATCTCCGACGGCAATCCAGGCCGTGGCCCAGCCAACGACGATCGTGAGCAGCCCAGGCCCGACCCCGCCGTACCAGGAGCTGATCGCGACGGCCCCGACGAGGAGGGCGAACGTGTCGGTGCCGTCGTCCTGGAGGGCGATCGTCCCAGCGACTGCGCCCGTGACGAGAACGAGCGCGACGAGGTACCGGCGCCGTCGCTCCGGCGCGCGGGCGTCCGCGTGCTGTGGGTGGGGAGGAACGGTCACCCCCGGCATGATCGCGGACGGAAGGCGGGCCGTGGGAGGTCGTGCCCTGGTCCCAGCCGCACGATGACGCGAACCGGAGCGTTTAGCTCTTGTTCACCCCGGGGAAGACGCGAACGATGGCATCGAGCGAACTCTCCCTGGTCTTCGCCTCCGACGATCTTCCGGATCTGCGCGACAGACTCCGCGACTGGCTGACGAGCGCCGGCGCGCGGAACGGCGAGAGGGACGACATCGTCCTTGCCTGCTGGGAAGCCGCGGTCAATGCGATCGAGCACCCCGTCAACGCCGACGGCCGACGTACACGTCGTCGCCGAGCGGCGCGACGACACCATCCGGGTGAGCGTCACCGACCGCGGAGTGTGGCGCGACCGGCGCAGGCGGCGCTCCGAGCGCGGTTTCGGGCTGAAGCTGATCAGCGCGCTGGTGGACCGCGTCGAGGTGGTGCGAACGCACACCGGCACGCGGGTGATCATGTGCCGCTCGCTCACCTCGCCGCAGCGATCGTGATGCCGGCCCTGGACGGAGGCACCCACGCCTCCGTCCAGGGCCGGACGACATGCTCACGATCGGCTGGCCACCGCTCGCCACACGAGCAGCAACGCCACCGAGCCGACGACGGCTGCCACCCAGGTGCTGAGGTCGAAGAACTCGTCCAGCGGGTCTCCGAAGCCAACCGCCATGGCGACGAACCCCCCGACCAGCGCCCCGGCGATGCCGAGCACCGTCGTCAGGATCAGCCCGATGCCCTCGTCGCCCGACACGAATCCCTTCGCGATCAGGCCGGCGAGGAGCCCGAGCACCACCCAGCCGATGATTCCCACTAGACCTCGCGATCGACGACGCGATCGCGGACGATCGTCGAGTCGCCTCTCTCGCGCACGACGGTCGTGCCGCCGAACCCGCCCCAGCTCGACCAGAAGATCATGGACAGGACGAGCCCTGCGGCTCCGACGACCATGAGGATGACACCGACGACATTGAGGTCGATCCCCGACGTGGTCGCAGACACGGCCCATGTGAGCACGGCCCCGACGGCGATGAGTATGAGACTGACGCTGATTCCCATTGTGATTCCTCCCTGTTTGTGTTGCGGATCGTCTCCGGCGTCCTCTACTCGTGCGAGAACGTCTCCGCGTCTGTACCCGCCGGGGAGGCTCCGGAAACGCTCGAGGCGTCCGTCTCGCTGCCTTTCCTCGACGGTGTTTCCCCGGCGGGTGTGGTGGGTACCGGCACCCTCGTGTCGAAACGCGATCACGGAGGTGCGAAATGATGTGGCTGCTCGTGCTGTTGCTCGTCCTGCTCGCAGTCGCCGGAGGCGTGGCGCTGTCGAAGTTCGTCTTCCTGCTGCTCGTCGTGGCTGCGGTGGTGGCACTGCTCGGCCTGTTCGGGCGCTCGACGGCATGACCGCTCTCCTGCGGGGCTAGCTCCGCATCCGGCGCCGGCTCGGGCGAGCCGGGCGGCGCGGAGTCAGGCGGCGCGGGCGTCGGCCCGCGCCGCCGGTGTGCTCAGAACGTCGTCTTCGCGGTGCAGCGCTCGCCGGAGGCACGGGTCGCGGTGGCGGCGACGCGGTCCACACCGGGTGCGTTCGCGATCACGCGCCGGACGGTGAACGAGCCGCTCGGGCCGCGGGTGACTGCGGACGTCGAGGCGACGGCTGCGCCGTTGCGCCGGAGCACGACGTTCCAGCGGACGCCGTTTCGGTTCTGGTCGACCTCGAACTCGACCTCGATGCGGCCGTTCTCGTCGCTGAGCTTGAGCTTGGCGGTCGAGCTCGCCGTGCAGGTGCCGCGCACGCGCCGTCGCCGTCCTTGGCGAGCGCCGCGGGGGCGATCGCGCTGACGGCGGCAATGGCGAGTGCGGCGACCGCGGTGATGCGAAGCATGTTCATGGGATCTCCTCTCGTGGACTGGTGATCCCCACACTGGCGACGAGCCGGTCCGGCCGGCAATGCGACATTGGTCCGAGTGAGCCCCTGGCGGCGAGCAGAGCGGCCATGATGCGGGCGATGGCATTGCCTCGCCGCACCGCAGCGTCGGCTCCGTCGCAGGGGCCTCCCACCGTTCACGCAGCGCTGGGGCGTTTCTTCCTCGGCAGCGCGGCTGCGATCGCGCTCGCGCTCGTCGGGGGCTACTTCGCGTTGCGCTCCGTCGCGATCGACGAGGCGAAGCGCGACACGCGCACGAAGGTGCAGGAGGCGGGTCAGCTCGTCGAGTCGGCACTCGCCGACGGTCTCCTCAGCGGGCAGCCGGCAGCGGTGGAGGCTGTCGACGACCTCGTCGTCGCTCGCGTGCTCAGCCCGTCGGTCGTGCGGGTGAAGATCTGGTCGGCGGACGGCCGTGTCCTCTACTCCGACGATGCCGCCCAGGTCGGTGGTCGCTACGCGCTCGACGCCGAGCAGCGGCAGCTCCTGCGCGAGGGCGGCGCCGAGGTCGAGGTGAGCGACCTCAGCCGAGCCGGAGAATGCGCTCGACCGCGGGCACGGCGACCTGATCGAGGCGTACACACGGCTGCGCACGCCGTCGGGGACGCCGGTGCTGTTCGAGGTCTACGAGCGCTTCGACTCCGTCACCGCGAGTGCCCGCCGCCTGCTCGAGGCGCTCGCACCTCCGATCCTGGGCGCGATCGCACTGATCGTGCTCGTCCAGGTACCGCTCGTCTGGTCGCTCACCCGCCGGCTCCAGCGCGGCCACGAGGAGCGCGAGGCGCTGCTGGCGAACGCGATCGCCGCGTCGAACCGGGAGCGCCGGCGCATCGCCTCGTACCTCCACGACGGCGCGGTGCAGGACATCGCCGGCGTCGCATTCGCGCTCGCACCGCTGGCCGACGAGGCGGCGGCAGACGGGGCGACGGGGCGGGCGACGGAGCTGCGCACGGCGATCGAGCGGCTGCGCCACAACGTGCGCGACCTGCGCACGCTCCTCGTCGACCTGTATCCGCCGAACCTCGCCGCCGCGGGTCTCGCGGCGGCGATCGCCGACCTCGTGGGCCCGCTCGAAGCGCGCGGCGTCGAGGTGTCCGTCGTGATCGACGGCGCCGAGTCCCTCGACGCCGGCCAGGAGGCGCTCGTCTACCGCGTCGCGCAGGAGGCGCTGCGAAACGTGACCGCGTACGCGAACGCCCGCACGGTCGACGTCGCGCTGACGTGCACAGGCGGCGTCGTGCGGTTCGTCGTCCGCGACGACGGGTGCGGGTTCGCGCCCGAGGCGCGCGAGCAGCGCCAGGCCGAGGGGCATCTCGGCCTCTCGTTGCTCGAGGAGCTCGTCCGACAGGCAGGCGGTCTGCTCACGATCGACTCGGCGGCAGGGCGGGGCACGAGCGTCGAGCTGGAGGTGCCGCACCCGTGATCCGTGTCCTCATCGCCGACGACCACGGCGTGCTCCGCGACGGGCTGGGCCGCGTGATCTCCGCGCAGCCGGACATGGAGCTGGTGGGGACGGCCGAGAACGGCGCCGTGGCGGTGGAGCTATGCCGCTCTCTGGGGCCGGACGTCGTGCTGATGGACATCGAGATGCCAGTCCTCGACGGCATCGAGGCGACGCGCGCGGTGGCGGCCGAGATGCCGGGGACGGCCGTGCTCGTGCTGACGTCGTTCTCGGACCGTCACCGGATCATGGGCGCCCTCGACGCCGGCGCCGTCGGCTACCTCCTGAAGGACGCCGCGGCCGACGATGTCGTGCGAGGCGTGCGAGCCGCGGCCGAGGGCGGCTCGCCGCTCGACCCGCGCGCCGCCCGCGCGTTGCTCGAGGCGAAGTCCGCGCCGGACCCGCTCGAGGGCGTGTCGCCCCGCGAGCGCGAGGTCTTCGGGCTGCTGCTCGAGGGCCTGCCGAACAAGCTGATCGCGTTGCGGCTGGGGATCAGCGAGAAGACGGTCAAGACCCACCTCACGGCCGTGTTCCGCCAGATCGGGGTCACCGACCGCGTGCAGGCGGTGCTGTGGGCCGAGCGCCAGGGTGTGCGTGGCAGCCTCACGCAGTAGGACGTTGTCCGTCGCTAGGACCATTGTCCCGTTGCCCCCACCCCACTCGCACAGCACACTTCTTCCATGAGGTCGATCCTCCGCCCCCCGCGGGCTTCGGTCGACGGTTGCCGCCGCGCTTGCCGCCTCGCTGTTCGTCGCCGTCGCACCCGGCCTCGCCCGGGAAGGCAAGGACGACCGGCCCGAGGTACGCGTCGCGGGCACCTGCAGCGGAGGCGCCAAGGCGAAGCTGAGGCTCAGAGCCGACAGAGGGAAGCTCGACCTCGAGTTCGAGGTCGAGCATGCCCGCGCCGGCGTCCTCTGGCGCATCGCGCTCGTGCACGAACGCCGCGTCGCCTGGAAGGGCTCGTCCCGCACGTCACGGCCGGGCGGCTCGTTCGCCGTCGAGAGAGTGCTGCCCGACCTGCCGGGGTACGACATGGTGACCGCGCGCGCGTGGGGCCCGAACGGTGTCGCGTGCCGCGCGACGGCGACGCTGGCCGGCGCCTGAGGTGAGACGGGCGGCGTGGCGAGCCGCCGTGGCCTACGGCAGCTGTCGCTCGAGCACGACTTCGTATGCGTCGACGGAGACGCGGCGGATGCTGCCGGTGTCGGGCGGGCTCATCGCCTCGAGCACCTCGGCGCCTTTCCGGAGATCCTCCTCGGAACGAGAACGATGGGCGGATGGCGCAACGAGCCTCCGTTTCGGCTGTCGACGAGCCGTTCCTGGCGGAGAGGCTCGAACGGCTCGCCGTTGCGCTCCCCGGGCGCCACCAGCTGCTCGAGGTGTTCGACGCCTTCGTACGGGACGCGAGCGACGACGCGCTCGTGCGCATCAACCCGGTCCGCTTCGCGCAGGGATGCGGGTTCCCCACCGCGGCGGTGGTCGAGCTCTTCCTCCACGCGCGAAGCTCGGGCTGCTCACGATGGAATGGCAATACGTCTGTCCCGGCTGCGGCGAGATCGTCGAGCGCCTCACGTCACTCACCTCCGCCACGGCCCACTACTTCTGTCAGGTCTGCAGCGCCGATCGCGACGCGGACTTGAGTGACTTCATCCGCGCTCATGATCGTCAGCCTCCCGGATCACTACGAGCTGTCGCTGCAGCCGTTCCTGTCCGGCGCCGAGCTGCTGTCCAACCAGACCTTCCTCGACCTGTTCGTCCCCGAGACGATCGTCGCCGGGGAAGGCCTCTCGGTGAGGCGTCTCGCCTTGCTTTTCACCGACCTGCAGGGGTCGACCGCGCTCTACGACCGGATCGGCGACCTGAAGGCATTCGATCTCGCCCGGCTGCATTTCGGCTCCCTGCGAGAGTGCATCTCGCGCCACTCGGGTGCCCTCGTGAAGACGATCGGCGACGCGGTCATGGCGAGCTTCGTCGATCCACTCGACGCGTTGTGCGCGGCGCGGGACATGCAGGCGCAGATCGCACAGCTCAACGCAGATGCCGGAAGCGATCTCATCGGCCTCAAGGTCGGGCTGCACGCGGGCGCCTGCCTCGCGGTGACGCTCAACGATCGCCTCGACTACTTCGGACAGACGGTCAACATCGCCGCCAGAGTCCAGGCGCTGGCGCGAGCCGGCGAGATCGTCGTCACCGCCGACGTCCTGTCGCTCGCAGGGGCAGCGGAGCTCGTGACCGACCTCCAGATCGAGTCAGGCGACGTGGAGCTGAGAGGCATTGCAGAAGACGTTCGCGTGCATCGCCTGCGCGCCGCCGCAGTTGACGCTTCCTCGACGCGAGGCGAGGGCGATGCCGCGTCATGATCGCGCAGGTGCCGACTGCGTCACGCGGCGACGAGGTGGGGTTGCCGGGGCGCTCGGTGAGGCGGTCGAGGAGCTGACGGGGCGCCTGTGGTGCTCCGATCGGGAACCCCTGCGCGATGTCGCAGCCAAGAGTGCGCAGATGTCCCCACTGCGTGCTCGTCTCGACTCCCTCGGCGACGACGAGCGCATTGAGCGTGTGGGAGAGGTTGACGGTAGCGCGGATGATGGCATCGCTGCTCGGGTCGTCCGGGAGGTTCGTGATGAAGCTCCTGTCGAGCTTGACCTGCTGGAACGGCAGCCGGTAGAGGTACGCGAGCGACGAGTAGCCCGTGCCGAAGTCGTCGATCGAGAGTCGTGCGCCTGTAGCCGAGAGCCGGTTCAGCGCCTGGTGGGTGCTCTCGGTGTCTGCGAGCAGCGAGCGCTCGGTGATCTCGAGCACGAGGTGCTCCGGAAGGAAGGCCGCCGATCCAGGCACTCCTCCAGGAAGTCGGGGAAGTCGGCGTCGAGAAGATCGAGGGCCGACAGGTTGACGGCGAGGTCGAGCAGCGTCGGCGCAGGAGCTTGCGGACACCTACTACGTCGCGCTCCTCCACGCCTCCGCGGGATCCTCCGCCGTCACATCGCGCTCCTACGGCTATTCGGGCAGCGCAGTTGGGCCGCCAGTGGTCGCGCCGTCTCCACCAGAACCGCGGATCGTCGGGTTCGGCGGCGCCGAGATCGTCGAGGCTGACGTCCCGGTAGCTCTTTACCGGTTTCCGCCGGACGATCGAGGGACGGGCCCGCGTCATCCTGGACATTGCGGAGGCCGATCTCGAACCCGGCGACATCCTGGTCACCGCCTACACGGACCCCAGCTGGACGCCCCTGTTCGTCGCGATCACGGGCCTGGTGACGGAGATCGGGGGCCTGATGACCCACGGCGCGGTGATCGCACGGGACTACGGCCTGCCGGCCGTGGTGGGAGTGGAGCATGCCACCCGGTTGATCCGGGACGGGCAGCGGATCCGCGTGCATGGAACGGACGGCTACGTCGAGATCCTGCCCTGGGCGCGGACGTGTACCCATGGCATCAATGAATCCGGCGGCGGGAGCATGAAGTCGACGTGTGTTCCGTTCGGCACGACGAGCCGCCACCGTCCGTGACGCGGAAGCTTCACAACCGCGCGCCAGTGCTTCGAGTCGGTGCGACGGAGCTTGATCTCGAAGCCGTCGCGAGGGATCGTCGCTCGTGCCCGTGAGGAGTCGCCCGTCACGTTGCCGACGACGTCGAACCAGGTCTTGCCGGGCGCGACGGCGATGAGGCGGAGCCAGTCGTCCTTCGGCACGACATAGTCCGTGCGAACGTAGACGGTGAACGCCTGCCCGGCGCGCGGCTTGCCGTTGCCCAACGAGACTACGATGAGCCCTTTCGCGGATGCCGCCGGCAGATGCCCCTACGGGAAGGGCGGCACTGGCCGAGGCTAGCGGTGATCCATGGAAGCCGATCTCAGAGCCACGCGGAAGCGCCGCGGGCGGCTCCCACGATCCGCCGAGCTGTGTCGCTGATAAGCCTCTATAATATCCATGCGATACATATCTGATGCTACGCTAGGCGGAATGGTGAGCGGCGATCTCTTGCGCGAGGCACGGCTACGAGCTGGACTGACCCAGGCTCAGCTGGCGCAGCGGGCGGGCACGGCGCGGTCGCAGGTCAGCCGCTACGAGCGCGGCGATGTGCTGCCGAGCCTGGAAACGCTACGCCGTCTGATCCGCTCTTGCGGCTTCGAGCTCAGCTTCCGTCTCTTCAACGCCGACCTCGAGCAGCATGACGCGACGCTGATCGCGCAGGTGCTTCCCCTGACGCCTGAAGAGCGGGTCGATCGGGCCGTGCGCGCCGTCAAGCATGTGTACGCGGCGTGAGCACGGCCGGGAACGTCGCCGACTTCGAACCGGGTCAGATCCTGCGTGCGCTCGAGGCGCACCACGTCCGCTACGTCGTCATCGGCGCCATCGCCGCGATCGCGGCAGGAGCTCCGATCCTGACCACCGACCTCGATGTGACGCCGGCACGCTCGCGCGAGAATCTCGAGCGGCTCGCGCTCGCCTTGCGCGACCTCGACGCGAAGCTGCGAAGCGCAAGCGCCCCCGAGGGCGTGCCATTCCCGCTCGAGGCCGAGATGCTCGCCACCGCCGAAAGCTGGACCCTGACCACCCGCGCCGGCGACGTCGACCTGATGTTCCTGCCCGCCGGCACGCAGGGATACGACGATCTTCGCGGCGGAGCCCGCCAAGAGCGGATAGCCGGCGTCTCCGTCAGCGTCGCCGCCCTCGCAGACGTGATCCGCTCCAAGGAGGCCGCCAACCGCGAGAAGGACAGCATGCAGCTCCCCATCCTGCGCAGAACGCTCGAGCAGACCCGCCAGCGAGAACGCGAACACCCAGGTCGCGAGCGGTAGCTCACCCAAGCGGTCTCCAGCCGGCTCAACGTGCGTTCAATTGAATCGACCCGGGTTTCTTAGGCGGTTTGGGTTTCCAGTGTGTGCTGCTGCCTGTAGGCCTGTTCGTACGCGACCGGGGTGAGATATCATCACCCGCCAGCGCCGACTTCTCGACGAACGCGCCAAACTCCTCGAAGCGCACTACGCCGGGGCCATTCCGCTCGACCTTCTGAAGACCGAGCAGGACAGGATCGCGAGCGAACTCGACAACATCGAACAACGGCTCTCCGCGACAGACCTGAAGTCCGACACCATCGAGATCAACCTCAAGAAGGCCCTCGATCTCGTCGGTAGCCTCCACGCCGCCTACGTCGACGCGCCTCCACGAACTCGCCGACTGATGAACCAAGCCATCTTCGAGCGCTTTCTAATCAATGAGACCGAAGAAGTCACGGGAACGCTCGCCGGCCCCTTCGACCTCCTTCTTGAAGCCTCCAGGCCTCAGGGCGGGGACGAGAGTCAAAAGGCCTCAGAAACGCCACAAGGCCCGGAAGACGGGCCTCGTGGTTTGAGTTTTGAGTCTTTGGTGGAGCTAGGCGGGCTCGAACCGCCGACCTCCTGGGTGCGATCCAGGCGCTCTCCCAACTGAGCTATAGCCCCGCGAGGCTTGGATTGTAGCGACGTCTACGCCGGCGAGCCGCCCGAGAGGCGGCCGGCACGGATCGCCTTCGCCATCTCGGCCGACTCCTCCCTGTACCACGTACCGTCCTCGAGCTCGATCGCCGGTACGTGCGACTGGCCGGTGTGCTCGATCACCTCGGTGCGCCTCTTCCTGCCGGGCCAGGGAACCTTGACGATCTCGTAGTCGACGCCCGCGTCGTCGAGCGCATTCTGCACGCAAAAGCACGGGTGCCGGTTGGTGTTGGGCCACATCACCGGGCACCGGTGGAGCTTGACGGCCATGTCGCTCCTCTCTCGGGGGGATGGAAGACCGGGCCTACGATACGCCGATGCGTGCGATCGTCCTAGACGCCGCGGGCGAACCTGTGCTCGCCGAGCTCGACGAGCCCACCGGCCCCGGGGAGCTCGTTCGCGTGCTGGCCTGCGGGCTTTGCGGCTCGGACGTCGAGAAATTCAGAGACCCGGGCCGGGCGGGTGCCGTGCTCGGCCACGAGGTCGTCGCCGAGACGCAGGACGGGCGTCGCGTCGTGCTCGTGCACCACGCGAGCTGCGGCGAGTGCGCGCGCTGCCTGTCGGGACACGAGTCGACCTGCAAGGAGTTCGCCGACCCCACGATCCGGCCCGGCGGCTTCGCCGAACGCGTCCGCGCCCGGGCATGGCTCGAGCTTCCGAGCGACATCCCGGATGCACGCGGCACAGCCGTCGAGCCGCTCGGCTGCGTGCTTCGCGGCGCAGCACGGATACCGCGCGGCCGCGTGCTCGTCGTCGGTCAGGGATTCATCGGCCGTCTCTTCGCCGACGTGCTGCGCCACCGTGGCGACGAGGTGTTCGCCGTCGACTCCGACCCGCGGCGCCACGTGCGGGATCCGGATGGGCCGGTCGACGCAGCCGTGCTCGCGGGTCGAGGAGGCGTCGACGCCGCGCTCGAGGCGCTCGAGCCGGGCGGCACGGTGCTCGTCTTTGCCGACGCCGGGCCGCTGCCGGCACACCGCGTCTACAGGAGCGAGCTCACGATCGTCGGCAGTCGCTCGGCGACGTCCGGCTCCATGCGCGAAGCGATGGCACTGCTGCCGGAGCTCGCCGTGCCCGAGCCCACCGTGCTGCCCCTGGAGCGGTTCGCCGAAGGCCTCGACCTGTTCAGGCGGCGGGACGCGATCAAGGTCGTGTTCACCCCGTGAAAGCCCTCCTCTTCCACGGCCCCGGCGACCTGCGCGTCGAAGACGTACCCCGCCCCGAGCCGCAGGCCGACGGCGACGTGCTCGTCCAGGTCGAGGTGGCGCTCACCGACGGCACCGACGCGAAGGCGTTCCGGCGCGGTCACCCCGTGCTGCTCGGACCGCCGCCGAGCCCCTTCGGCCACGAGCTCTGCGGCTTCGACGTCGCCACCGGCCGGCGGGTCGTCGCGGCCAACTCGGCGCCGTGCGGGGCATGCGATCCCTGCCGCCGGGGACAGGGGACGCTCTGCGAGCGCCTTCTCCCGCTGCTCAACGGCGCCTACGCCGAGTACGTACTCGTGCCGGAGCGGATCGCACGCGTCAACCTCCTCCCCGTCCCCGCCGGCATGCCCGCCGCGCTCGCCGCGATGGTGGAGCCGCTCGCCTGCTGCCTGCACGGCGTCGAGGCGGCAGGCGTGCAGACCGGCGACACGGTCGCGGTGATCGGCCTGGGCCCGATCGGGCTGATGCTGTGCGCGTGCGCCGCAGACGCAGGCGGCAGTCCCGTCGGCGTCGGCTCGAGGCCCGAGCGCCGCGCACTCGCGCCCGCCTTCGGGGCCGAGACGGGAGACGGTGCCGCAGCGGATGTCGTGATCGAAGCAGCCGGCACGACCGAGGCGTGGACGCTCGCCCTCGACCTCGTCCGGCCCGGCGGCACGGTGCTCGCCTTCGGCGGCCTTCCCCGTGACGCGCGCATCGAGGTCGACCCGTACCGCATCCACTACGAGGAGGTGACGTTGCGCGGAGCGTTCCACCACACGCCCCGTCACGTCCGCGCCGCCCTCGCCTTCCTCGGCAGCGGCGCCTACCCGTTCGAGCGGCTCGTGACGCACCAGGTTGGGCTCGAGGGCGTGGCCGGGCTGCTCGCCGACCCGCCCCGCGACTACCTCAAGGCCGCGGTCGTCGTCTCCGGGTAGACAGGCATGCCCTCGGCGCGGGCCGCGGTACGCTGGCGCTCGTCCCAGGAGACCAGCACAGGCCCGAAACCCGTCAGCTGCTTGGCGCTGGCGACGTGGATCGCATCGAGGCCACGGAGGCCGTGGCGAACGCCGAGGGCGGCGGCGCTTCCGACGACTTCGAGATCCGCCTCGACGAGATCGGCGCGCGCTTCGAGGAACGTCCCGTCGGCGACATCCGCGTCCACGGTTTCCCTTCCCCCGTCCGGCTCTGACTGCGGCCGCGACGGCGCATGCGAGCTCCGCGTGCGAGACACGACTCGTTGCGACCCGCACGCCGCTACCCCACACCTGCCATGCGACGTCGGAGTCGGCCTCGTCGAGGAAGAGCTTGACGAGTGCGGAGCTGTCGAAGTACGCGATCACGCCTCGTCGACCACTTCGGTTCCGGGCTCAGGACCCGGCCCCGGCCACGGGATCTTCCCGCGCGACCACCAGAGGTAGTCCATGAGCGTCGGCCCATCATCCTCGTACCTGATCGGCGGTGGCAGCGGCTTCGGGTTTCCCCGCGCCGGAGTGATGCGGCCCTCGCGAAGCAAGTGTCCACAAAGGACACCGCCCGAATCGGCTCAGGCGAACAGCGTCAGCTCGGGCTCGCGCTCGCCGCGGAGCAGCTCGAGGTCGACCTCGACCCAGGCGAGCCCACGCGCCTCCGCGAGCGTGCGCGCTTGCTTGACGACCCTCTGCGCGGCCAGCACCCCACGGACCTCGCCCATGCCCGGCTCGGCACAGATCCGCTCGAGATAGCGAGTGAGTTGCTCGACCGCGTCGATCGTGCCGACGCGCTTGATCTCGACCGCCACCCAGCCGTCGCCGGCGTCGCGGCACATCAGGTCGACGGGCCCGATGTCCGTCGGCCACTCTCGCCGAACGAGGCGCAGCTCCTCGCCGAGTGCGTGCGGCTGCGCAGCGAGCTCCTCCTGCAGGTCGCGCTCGACGCCGTCTTTGACGAGGGCGGCTGCGTCCTCCTCCATGTCGTGCATCACGTCGCTCAGCACCTCCACGACGCGAATCTCGAGCCTGTCCTCGGTCTTGCCGGCCCGCTTGCGCACGACGATCCGGTCGAGCGGATCGCCGTCGTGCTCGATCACGGTCGGCGGCGTCATCCAGTTCAGCGGCTTGTATCCGCCCGCATCGGCATGGACCAGAACGGACCCGTCCGATTTGAACAGGAGCAGCCGCGTCGCCTCCGGCAGCAACGCGTTCAGACGGCCGGTGTAGACGACCTCGCAGCGGGCGACGATGACGCGCACCGCGGCACCGTATCGTCCGAGGCGGACATGCCTAGGGGGTGTCTCCCTCCGGGAGACAGCATGGGGAGACACCCGGAGGGAGACACCCGGAGGGAGACACCCGGAGGGAGACACCCGGGCGAATCGGTCGGGGCGGGGCTCAGCCGCGCTCGACGCGCGAGCCGCCGACGATCGCCTCGCGGCCGTCGGCGAGGCGCACGAGGGCCTTCCCTTTGCCGTCGTAGTCGGGCGACCACACGACGAGCTCCGCCTCGCCACCGCCGACGCGCACGGGCTCGCCCAGTGACGGGGCCACGCCGCGCCAGTAGGTGACAAACGGGTTCTCGTCCCATTCGCGCCCGATCGTCGTCTCCTCGGTATGGCCCGGCAGCACGCGGAGCCCGGATGGCAGGGTCATCAGGCCGTCCATCACGGAGCGCCGCACGACGTCGGCCGGGCCGCCGCCGACGGCGTCACGGAAGAGCACGTCGCCCGAGAAGCACAGCTCGTCGCCGACGACGAACGCGACGCCGTCGTCGGAGTGGCCCGGCAACAGAATCGCGTGGACGCGCAAGCCGCCCGTCTCGAGCTCCCCTGTGACGACGCCGATCCCGAACTGCTCGCACAGCTCGTCCTCGTGCGCGACGTGGTCGGGATGCGCGTGCGTCCGCAGGACGTGCGTCGGCGTCAGCCGCTCCCGCTCCACGAGCTCGAGCAGCGGCTCGAGCGGCGCGCCGCTGTCGACGAACACCGCGACGCCGCCGGCCTCGTCGCCGACGACGTACGCGTTCGAGAGCCAGTGCGGATCCATCGAGCGCGCCAGGAGCATGTCCGCAAACGCTACCTGGTGGCCCGCCGCGAGACGAGCAGGATGGCGACCGGGTACGCGCAGAGCACGCCACAGCCGCGTCGATCCGCGAGACTCCGCGCATGACGCGGGCACTTGCGCTCCTCTTGCTGCTCGCGCTCGCGGCCGCTCCGGCGGCCACCGGCGCCGTCCGAATCGTCGACGCGCTCGACCTCGCCGCGCTCGCGAAGCAGGGCGCGGTCGGGCTCGCCGCGCCCGGCGCAGGGCCGACGGTGACGCGCGAGAGTGGGCTCAACACACTCCTCACCGGCAAGGTGCAGAGCTCGCTGGTCGGCGGCACGCCGGCCGGTGTGCCGCTGCTCGTGCCGGGCGAAGGCAGCCCTCCCGACACCTTCGTCGTGCTGCCGCCCGCCGGCCGCAGCGAGAACCGCCTCTACCCGATCGCCCTCGCCGACGGCTCCGCCGGCACCGTCCTCACATCCGACTCGACGCGGATCCCCGGGCTCGTCTCGCTCGCCGACGTCGCAAGCCGGCGCCTGCGCTCGGTGCAGGTCGACGACCCGGTGGCGACCCTCGAGACGCTGCAGCGGCGCATCGACCGGAACGACGACACTCGGCTGCCGCTCGCGGTCCTCGCCGGGGGCATCGCCTACCTGACGGCGCTCTTCCGGCCGCGGTGGGGGTCACGGGTGTTCCTGCTCGCCCTCGCCGGCAACCTGTGGCTCGCAGGCTGGTGGCTCGTCGCCCTCCTCGCCGCGGCAGCCGTCGCCCTTCCGCTCGGCCTCGCCTGCGCGACCATCCTCGTCGCGTACCTCGCCACGCTCGGACTCGACCCGACCGTGGTCGCGCTGTCGCCCTTCGGCCCCTCGCAGGCGGGCCGCTTCTACGGCGTCTCCAACCTGCTCGAGACCTTCCTGCTCGTGCCGGCGCTCCTCGGCGCCGCCCTGCTCGGCCGGCTCGGCGTCGCCGTCGCAGGCATCGCGGTCGTCGCCGTTGCCGGCAACCGCTTCGGCGCCGACGGCGGCGGGCTACTCGTGCTGCTCGCCGCCTACGGCGTGCTCGCGCTCCGCCTGCTGCGGGTACGGATCACGCTGCGGGCGGCGCTGGCGCTCGGAGCGGCGGCCGTCGCCGCCGGCACGGCGCTCGTCGGCCTGGACGCCCTGCTCGGCGGCTCGAGCCACGTCACGAGCGCGCTCGGCGGAGGGCCCGGAACCGTCCTCGCGGACATCGGCGACCGCCTCGAGGCCTCGTGGCACCGCACCTTCGCGGACATCGGCCCAGCCTTCGCCGTGCTCGCTTCCCTCGCGGTCGCCGGCTGGGTCGCCCTGCAGCGGCCCCGCCTCCCGATCACGGACGCTCTCCTCGCAGGGCTCCTCGTCTCGCTCGTCGTCAACGACACGCCGGGCGACGTGCTCGGAGTCGGCGCAGCCGCCGTTTTCACGCTCTGGCGGCTCGAGCAGTTCCGTTCGCACACGTCCGGCGAGCCTGGATAGACTTGCGCGCGATGCGCCGGACGCTCCCCCTGCTGGCCCTCCTGCTCACCGCGGTGGCTCTCCTTGCCACGGGCTGCCTGGACGGGTCCGACGTCGGAGCGACGCCCGAGACCGTCGTCGGCGACGTTCCGACGGCGACGACTCCGGCGGCGGACCTGCCCGCGCTCGAGCTCGAAGGCAACGCAACGGCCGGCAAGGAGCTGTTCGCCGGGAACGGCTGCGGCAGCTGCCACACGCTCGCCGACGCGGGCTCCTCCGGCGCGGTCGGCCCGAATCTCGACGACGCCAAGCCTGGCTTCGAGCTCGCCGTCACCCGCCTGACCAAGGGTCAGGGCGGCATGCCCGCGTTCGGCGACCAGCTCGAGCCGCAGCAGATCGCCGATCTCGCGCAGTACGTCGTCGAGTCGACCGGCGGCTGATCCTCCCCTCGGGTTTTCCCGCCGGCGTCCAGGCGTTCGCCTGCGACCTCGACCGCACGCTCGTCGGCGAGGACGGCGTCCTGCGCCCCCGTACGCTCGCCGCGATCGCCCGCTCGCGGAACGCCGGCATCCCGGTGATCGTCGCCACCGGACGGATGTTCCGCTCCGTCCTTCCCTACCTGGAGACGGCGGGCATCGACGATCCCGTGGTCTGCTATCAGGGCGCAGCCGTCATCGACCCCGTGGACGGCACCTTCCTGTTGCACCAGACGATCGAGCTCGAGCTCGCCCGCAAGGCGATCGGCGCACTCGTCGCGGCCGGGTACCCGCCCAACTGCTATGTCGACGACCGCCTCTACGTCGCCGAGCACACCGAGTACTCCCGCGCGTACGCCGAGTTCCAGCACCTGCCGGTGACGGAGGTCGGCGACCTCGCCGCCTGGCTCGAGCGCCCGCCGACCAAGCTCGTCGCCGTCGCCGACCCGGAGGACGTGCCGGCGTTGCGCTCCGTGCTCGTCGAGCAGTTCGAGGGTGCGCTGTTCCTCACGACGTCGCTGCCGTACCTGCTCGAGCTCGGCAACCCGTCCGCCTCGAAGGGAACCGGCCTCGCGTTCGTGGCGAAGCGGCTCGGGCTCGACGCCGCCGGCGTGGTGTCGTTCGGCGACGGCGAGAACGACGTCGAGCTGATCGAGTGGGCCGGGTTCGGCATCGCCGTCGAGGGGAGCCATCCGAGGCTGCTCGAGCAGGCGGACTGGGTCTGTCCCGGCGCCGGCCGCGAGGGCGTCGCCG
Organism: uncultured Gaiellaceae bacterium; assembly: GCA_963787085.1. Lineage (GTDB taxonomy): Bacteria > Actinomycetota > Thermoleophilia > Gaiellales > Gaiellaceae > Gaiella. The sequence continues at coordinate 727,980 of CAWBBO010000006.1, forward strand.
CCGTGATCGACGCGTACCTAGACTCTCTGGCGTGATCGACCTCAAGGCAGCCCGCGCGGACCCCGACGCCTGGCGCGCCGCTCTTGCACGCAAGGGCGCAGCAGACGCCTTCGACCGCCTGCTCGCGGCCGACGAGCGGTGGCGCTCGCTCGTGCCGCGCGTCGACGAGCTCCGCGGCGCGACCAAGCTGAAGGGGAAACCGACGCCCGAGCAGCTCCAGCAGCTGCAGCAGGTGAAGGACGAGCTGAGGATCGCCGAGGAAGAGCTCGCAGCAGCTGAGGCAGAGCGCGATGCCGCGCTGGCCGCAGTGCCCAGTCCCCCGCACCCATCCGCGCCGGACGGGCTCACCGAGGACGACGCGGTCGAGCTGCGGCGGGTGGGCGAGGCGCCGGCGCTCGAGCAGGTGCGCGAGCACACGGAGATCGGCCGCTTCGAGATGGAGCGGGCGGCTCGCCTGTCCGGCTCGCGGTTCGGCTACATCGTCGGCGACACCGCGCTCCTCGCCATGGCCCTGTACCGCTTCGCGCTCGACCATCTCGCCCGTGCGGGGTTTACGCCCGTGATCCCGCCCGTGCTCGTGCGCGAGGAGGCGATGGTGGGCACGGGGTTCTTCCCCACGGAGAAGTCGAACATCTACGAGCTGGAAGCCGACGGCCTCTACCTGGCGGGCACGTCCGAGGTGTCCCTGGCCGGATTGCACATGGGCGAGATCCTCGAGGGGGCCGACCTACCGCTGCGGTACACGGGCTTCTCGCCGTGCTTCCGGCGCGAGGCAGGCGCGGCGGGCAAGGACACACGAGGCATGTTCCGCGTGCACCAGTTCAACAAGGTGGAGATGTTCGTGTTCACGCGGCCGGAGGAGTCGTGGGACGAGCACGATCGCATGCTCGCCCTCGAGGAGGAGCTCTGCCAGGCGCTCGAGCTGCCCTACCGCGTCGTCAACGTCGCGGCCGGCGACCTGGGCGCACCGGCGGCCAAGAAGTACGACATCGAGGCGTGGTTCCCGTTCCAGCAGCGCTACCGGGAGATCACGTCCTGCTCGAACACGACCGACTACCAGGCACGGCGGCTCGGCATCCGCTGGCGCGGTGAGCACGGCCTGGAGCCGCCGCACACGCTGAACGGGACGATGGTCACGGACCGCGCGCTGCTCGCGATCCTCGAGTGCCGCCAGGGCGACGTGCCCGACGCGCTGCGCGCCTACGGCGCACCCGACCACGTGCGTCCGTAGGGCCGAGGGACTCGACAAGCGCGTCCGGTCGCCTACGCTGGGAGGGAATGGGGACACAGCCGGCATCCTGATGCGACGCGTCGCACGCATCGCCGGGACGCTCTTCGTGGGGCTGGGCCTGCTGCTCCTCGTCTGGGCGTTCGTCGTCTGGAAATGGGGTGACCCCGTCACCTCCGTCTACACGCGCTGGGAGCAGCGGAAGCTCGAGAGCCGTTACGAGAAGCTGTCGGCGGCGTTTCCCTCCGCCGTCCCTCCGGCCGCCGGGCTACCCGCTCGACCGCAGGGCACGAAGGAGGACGCACGAGCCCGCGCCCGCGTTCGCGCCGCAGCCGACCGCTACCGCCTGGCGGCAGAAACCGGGCAACCAGTCGGACGCATCAAGGTGCCCCGGCTCGGGCTCAGCATGATCGTCGTCGCCGGCACGGATCACGAGTCCCTCAGGAAGGGCCCCGGCTGGGACCGGCGCACCTACATGCCGGGCGAGGGGGAGCTGACGTACATCGCGGGCCACCGCACCACGTACGGCGCCCCGTTCGCGCACATCGACCGCCTCGACAAGGGCGACGTCGTCGTGATCGAGCTTCCGTACGGCCGCTTCCGCTACGCCGTGACGCGGTCGGTGATCGTGCCCGCGGACGATCTCGCACGTCTCAAGTCCACCGGCCGCGAGGTGCTGGCGCTGCAGGCCTGCCATCCTCGCTTCTCGGCCCGCCAGCGCTACATCGTCTACGCAAGGCCTGCCGGCGCCACGCCGGCGGCGTCGGCGAGCTCGGCGGCTGCCGCTGCGCCGGCGCAGTAGCGGCAAGGCTCGCCGGCAGGGGGCGATCGTCGTCCGGCGAATGCGCCTGGATGGGCCTGTTCCCGGATGAGCCGATCAGCCCCGAGCTCGTGCTCATCGACCCCGTGCTGCGGGAGCGGCTGCTGCGCGCGTCGCTCCAGGAGCTGCTGCACGAGCGCGCCGTGGCGCTTCGCCCGCCCCCACGCGCGACCCTTTCGCCAGCCGAAATCGACCCGGTGGTCGCGGCCCCCGCACGCCCCGCTGCACCAAAGCCTGCGCGCGGTCGCGCACGCAGGCACCTTCCCGTGACGATCTCCGTCATGGCGCTCGCGACCCTGTTCGTGGCGCTGCCGTCGCTCGCGTTCCTGCCGCCGCGACAGGCGCCGCGTATCGACACCACGAAACTGCCCTTGCCGGCGAATGCTGGTCCGCAGGCGACGTGGCGGGCAGACCCCGAGGCCGACTACTACCGTCTCGAAGTCGTCGGTGACGGACGCCTGATGCACGTCGCCTATCCGTCCTCGCCGCCGGTGCCGCTCGGCTTCCTGCCGCCCGGCGACTACGCGTGGCGCGTCTTCGCCGGACACGGGGACCCCGACGACCACGACACCCGTGGCCCCATCGCCGGCGGCACCTTCGTCGTGCCCGAGGACGCCGAAGGGCACGGCTAGAGGCTGGCTCTCACATCTCGGCGGCGGAGAAGCCCCGCAAGGAACCCTCGAACCGTGACGCCGCCTCCGAGCGGCCGGTCAGGCGGGCAACGGCCACCCGGGCCCGTAGGCCACCGCGGATCAGCGCCAGCGTGACGGCCGCACGGCGCGGGCTCAGGTGGCGTCTCGTCATCGCCGCCTCGGCCGCGCCGACGCGCTCGGCGCGCTGCGCCGCGTTCCAGCGATCGGCTGCAGAGGCGTTGCCGAGGTGGACGAACGTGGCCTTCGGCGTGAACCAGACGCTCCAGCCCGCACGACGGGCGCGCCAGCACAGGTCCCGGTCCTCGGCATACATGAAGGAGCTCTCGTCGAATCCGCCGACGGCCTCCCACAGGCTGCGCCGCACGAGCATGACGGCCCCCGTCGCCGCTTGCACGTCACGCTCCCGTCCGTGGCGCCAGTAGGTTCCGAGGCTCGGCTGCAGCCGGTCCGGGACGAGCCGGCTCAGACCGCTTGCCTGCACCGCCGCCACGAGGGGCGAGGGCAGCGGTGCCACGTTCTTCTGGACGCTGAGGTCCTCGTTCAGGAGCAGCGGCACCACGATGCCGACGTCCAGACCCGCCAGAGGCTCGAGCAGTGCCCGCACCGAGCCGCCCCGGTGCACCACGGCATCGCTGTTGACGAGGAGGAACGCGCCTGCCGGCCGTCTGCGGGCCGCCTCGTTGTTCGCACGTGCGAAACCCACGTTCTCGGACAGCGCGATCACCTCGATGCCGGGAACCGAGGCGCGGATCGACTCGGCGCTGCCGTCGCCCGAGGCGTTGTCGACGACAACCACCTCGGCGGGCGAGACGCCGTCGTCGATCAGGGCGCGCGCGGCCAGCGACGTCAGCTCCGGCGTACGCCAGTTGACGAGGATCGCGGTGAGGGTACGGGCCTCCATCGCTAGCCCGGCCCTGCGAGCAGGCGTGCCGGAGCAGCGGTCGTGAGCTCGTCCCAGTACGCCTGCCCTCGACGGCGAGACACGAGCTCGCCGGCCTCGGCGAGGTGGCATTTCCTGCGGTTGGCCCCGTGAGCGTCGCTCGCGACCAGATCTACCCGGCCGGTCGCGACGAGCTGCCAGGCCGCCTGGGCGACGCCGTCGCCCCATCGTCCGGTGAGGCTCGGCGCCATCACCTGCACGAGGCCGCCGAGAGCCCGAACGCCGTCCATCGCCGCCGGCTCGCGCGCGACGCACTCGAGGCGCTCGGGATGGGCGATGACCGGGACGAAGCCCATCGCCGTCAGCCGGCGTGTCAGCAGCTCGGCAGCAGCCGCCGTCGTGAGCGGAGCGAGCTCGACGACGAGGTGGCGTCCACCGACACTGCGCTCACGCAGCTCGGCGGCGTCGAGCGTGACGGCGTTCACGTCGCTCACCTCGGCGGCGAGCGTCAGCGACAGGTCGATGCGACGGCGTTGGAGCTCGAGCTCGAACGCCTCGAGCGACGCGCGCGCCTGCGCCTGCGGGACGGGAAACTGCCGCGAGAGGTGCGGCGTGCACACGACGGACGTCACTCCCTGAGCGACCATCTCGGCGGCGAGCTCGACCGCCTCGCCGACCGTGGCAGGGCCGTCGTCGAGCCCGGGCAGGAGGTGGCAGTGGGTGTCGATCATCGCCGTGCCAGGACACCCTCGTAGATGCGCAGATGCTCGTCGAGCCAGCGCTCGTCGCCGGGACGCGCCACGTACCGCTCCGCCCCTCCGACGGCTTCGTCCGCCCCGTGGCTGTCGACGAGCAGCACGCGCACGGGCCTCAAACCCTCCCCTGCCCGGCGAAGACGTGGCACAAGGCGCGTGCCGTCTCCTGCCAGGAGAAGCGGCCGACGCGGATCTCGCCCCTCGCACGCAGCGAGGCGCGGAGTGCGTCGTCCCCCGCCACCTGCTCGAGCGCCGTCGCCCACAAAGGACGATCGAGCGCAACCAGCAATGCGCCGTCGGCGGCAGTCTCCCTGAGGGCGGGGATGTCGCTCGCCACCACGGGGCAGCCGCGCGCCATCGCCTCGAGCGGCGTGAAGCCGAAGCCCTCGTGCACGGCCGGGTGGACGAGCGCAATCGCCGAACGGTAGAGCCCCTCGAGCTCGTCGTCGTCGACTCCTCCGCGGATCTCGATCCGGTCACGCTTCGGCGACCGCTCGATCACCGCCTGCGTCTCGCCGTACCCATCCCCGGGCCGCCCCACGAGAACCAGCCGCACGTCCGGCAGGAGCTGTGCCTGGTCGAACGCCTCGACCAGGAACGGCAGGTTCTTGCTCGCGGCCAGCGCGCCGACGTAGAGGAAGAAGGGCGGGCCGGCAGGGCGCTCGGTCACAACTGCGCCGTGCGAAGGTGCGAGGCCAGGTCCGGAGTGGATCACCTGGAAGCGGCCCGGGTCGGCGCCGAGGATCTCGATCGCCTCATCCCGTGCGAACGCGGAGATGGCGATCGCGGTCGCAGCGTGTCGCACGGCCCACGGCCAGAGGAGGCGCTTGTATCCATGCTTGCGCCCTCGCAGCCCCTGCATCACCGAGAGGTCGTGCACGGTGGTGACGAAGGGCCGCCACGGGGCGAGCAGAGGCCCGCTCGTGTCGAAGAAGTGCAGCAGATCGCACCGTGCCGTGGCCGCGTAGCCCTGCTCGAGGACGATGCGACCGGGGCCTTCGTTGACCCGCCCGCCGCGGAAGCGAATCTTGCGCACGCGAAGCGTGCGCACGCCCGCGGCGGTCGCTCCCTCACGCGTGGTCAGGAGCTCGAGCTGCAGCTCCGGGAACTCGTCGGCCACCTCGTCGAGCCCTCGCGTGAGCGCTGCGGCATACCGGGGAATGCCCGAGTAGCCTCCGGCGATCAGGCCGACGAGACAGACGCGAAGCGGCTCAGAGCCCATCGCCCGGGCTCTCAGGCACGACGTCCGCTCGCTGCGGCTGTACCAGCCGCCGCGATCGCGACCCCGACGATGAGCATTCCCAGAAACGCTGTCGGGAACCCGACGAACGACGCCCTCGTGACCGCATCGAGCGCGATCACGGTGAGTAGGGCCGCGCCGACCCAGCCCGCCTCGTCGCCGCGCCTCGCGGCGGCGACGCACAGGTGCCCGACGCGGACGAGCAGCGCGAGCAGGATCACGAGCCCGACGAGCCCGACGTCGGTCACCGCGGCGAGGTACCCGGAATCCACGGCTGTGCCGCCCTCCTCGTCGGCATCCTCCCGCGTCTGGAACACGCCGAAGGCGGCTCGGTCGGCCGCGGTGCCGACGGCGCCGACCCCCCGGCCGAACAGCCACTGGCGCTTCTCGCCGAGCGCGGTCTTCCAGACGTCGGTGCGGCCGTTGATGGAGAGGAAGACACTCGGTGCCGTCTGCACGGTGCGCGTCTCCGTCGCCTGCAAGGTCACGAGCAGCGCGATCGAAGCTGCGGCCGAGGCTGCGAGCAGGACCGCGGCCACGACGACCTCCCCCCGCCGCGCGAGCCAGAGGCTGGCGAGAGCAGCGAGCACGACGACGGCGGTGCGAACCCACGACGCCGCCAGGCCGACGAGCAGCAGCGGCAGCACGGCCGCGACCACTGCGGTCCGTGTCCGGAAGAACGCCACCGTGGCGATGCCGAAGATGAGGAACGCCGCGTAGGCGAACGGGTCGTCGAGCGTCCCGAAGCTGCGCAGGTGACCGTCGATCGTGCGTACGTGGATGTCGAACTCGTATCCCATCCCGACAAGGCCCCACTCGCCGACCCGCTGCTGGTAGAGGCCGTACAGGGCCACCACGCACGACGTCCCGAGCAACGAGGCGAGCCCCCACCTGAGCACGCGCCGCGGCCGCCGCACGGAGAGCCCTACGAGGAGCAGCAACAGCGGTTCGGCCGTCAAGCGCAGGCCCTGCAGCCACGCCCCCCCGTAGGCGTCCGGCCCGAAGCCTCGGCCGAGGTTGAGCATGTAGAGGCCGAGCAGGCCGCAGACGAGCCCGAGCACGATCCCGTCGATCGGCTGCCGCTCCCGGGCCACCCGCCGCTGGAGCGCGAGTATGCCCGCGCCCACGGCGGCTCCGACCACGATCGCGTCCTTCAGCGGCCCGATCCACGGCAGGGCGAGCACCTTGAGCATCGGGATGGCGGCGAACAGCGGGATCATCAGCGCCACCAGCACGTGCGGTGCGGCGACCGTGACGTACACGATCGCGGCGAGGAAGACGAGCGCGACCAGGGCGACGAGGTCGATCGCCGTTCCCGTCGTCCCGGCGTGGAAGGCGAGGAGGGACGCGAGCGCGACGCCGCCTGCGAGCCACGACGCACCTCCGCCCGGGTCGAGGCGGCCGCGGATCGCCACGCCCGCTCTAGTCACGGTTGTAGTACACGGCGCGCTCCGAGGACGACGGCGCACCGACGAGCACGACTCCGCGTATCTTCGCCTTCCACGAGCCGGTCTGGCGCGCGAGGTGCGAGAGGTCGCGGCTCGTCAGGCGGCCCTGCCGGACGACGACGAGCACGCTGTCGACAGCCGCGGAGAGCTCCGCCATCTCGACCGCGAGCAAGGCCGGCGGAGTGTCGAGGATGACGACGTCCGTCTGGTGCCTGAGCCACGTGATCATCTTCGCCGCCTTCGGCGACCGAGCCACCTCGCCGCTGCGATCGGAGCCGCCCGCCGGCACGACCACGAGCGGTGTCCTCGCCCGCGAGGGTTTGGCGGGCGAGAAGTGCGTGTTCGGAAGGCGCCGCGGCGGGGTGCCGTTCGCGGCGATCGGGTACGACCAGAGCACGGACTCGATCGAGCGGCCGGCGCGGACGACCTGGAACACCCCTTCGGAATGCGACGGCAGGTCGAAGATGAGGCCGAGGGCCGGCTTGCGCAGGTCGAAGTCGACGATCGCCACTCGCAACCCGCGCTTGGCCATCGCGATCGCGAGATTCGCCGCCGTCGTCGTCTTGCCCTCGCCGTCGACGGCGCTCGTGACGGCGATCACCATCGCCTCGCCGGTGCGCCGCTCCTCGTCCTCCTGCTCCAGGCTGGCCGCGAGCAGCGCGTAGGTGTCTCCGAAGCGTACCTCGTGACGCCCGATCGCGACGATCCTGGCCGACTTCGGCAGCAGCGGGATTGAGGCGATCACCGGGCTGTCGAGAACGTCCTCGATGTCCGCCTCGGAACGGACCCGCGTGCTGAGGAGCTCCCGGGCGCCGACGATGAGGAGCGCGACCACGAGGCCGATGGCGACGCCGAGTGCCGTATCCCGCAGCGGTGCCGGGGCGACCTTCGTGGACGAGCCGGCCGGGTCGATCACGAGCGCCTTGCCGGAGCCGAGCGTCTTCTCCAGCTCGAGGCGGTTGAGCAGATCCTGCACTTCGGCCTTGTTCACGGAGGAGTCGGCGAGCCGCTGGCGGAGCCGGGCGATCGCCTGGTCGGTCGCGCTCGCGAAGATCTTCGCCCGGAAGGCGACGTACCCCGAGGCGACCGCGTTCGCCGTGGCGATGGTTCGCGGGGCGCGACTCGTGCTCGCGACGAAGTCGATCACGTCGCTGCCCGGATCACCGCTGACCGTGACGGCCGACTCGATCTCGGCTGCCGTCCCGAGCGACGGTCTCGCTCTCGCGACGGACTGGTAGAGCGCCGATGAGCGAGCCAGAGCCAGGGCGTTCTCGCTCTCCCGCTGGGGATCGACGTAGGCGGCCTGCGTGTCGGTGAGGATCGCGCCCAGATCCCTGGACGCGATGAAGACGCGGGCGCTCGCCTCGTAGGTCGGCCCGCTGAGCTGGCGCTGGAGGTTGACGACGACCACGGCCGCGATCGCGCAGGCGACGATCAGCGGCACCGCCCGGCGGAAGACGCCGAAGAAGTTCTCAGCAGCGTCGTGGTTCACGTGAGCTCATCAGGCTGCGGGGCATCGGCGGGGAACGTTACCGGCACCCCGCGCGAAGACGGTCTCGGGCGACCTGGGCACCAGGCTCCTGGACCGTCGCCCGGCGTCCGGGATACGCCGCGAGCGACGGATCGGAGGATCCCCCGGATGGATCACAGGATCCCTCGGATGAGGGCGGCTGGGCTGGACGAACGGGTCGATCCATCTAGTGACTGCCATCGCATCGGAGGACCTGTTGTTCAACCCCATCACCCGCCATCCTGCCGCGCGGCTCGCTGTCGCCGGCACCCTGATCGCCCTTCTCGTCACCCTCGTCGGCAACGCCTCTGCCGTCTCCGTCGCCGCCGATCGCAAGGCATCGCTGCGTTGGGACAACAAGACGTTCGCCAGCGCGCCGGCGCTCGTCGCCCACCTCACCGCGCGGGGGCTGGACGCAGACGTCTTCCTCCGCACCCACCCCGCGGCCGTAGGCGAGCTCGGTCTCCGCGCGGTCACCTGGAACGGCCAGGACTTCTTCACCGTCACCGGCGTCCGCAGCTGGAGTCTCCGCACGGGCGCAAACGTCGTTCGCTGGATGCGCCTGCACCCGGCCGCGGCGGCCACGCTGCGGCGCAACGAGGGCCCCCGCCGCCAGACACAAGCGTTCAATGGCTGCTGGACCTCGAAGTGCGCGCGGCCCAGGCAGACGACGGCACCGCTTGCCAGCGGCACTCCCGCCGCCGGACGGGCAGTGACCGTCTCGAGCGGCACGTGGTCCGGCGCGACGCCGCTCCAGTACTCGTACCGCTGGCAGCGCTGCGTGGCGGCGTCCACCTGCTCCGACATCGGCGGCGCGAGCTCTCAGACCTACACGGTCAAGAGCGCCGACGCAGGCACGTCTCTCCGGGCAGTCGTCCGTGTCCGCAACACCTACGGCTCCGCGTCCGCCAGCTCGAACCTCCTCGCGGCGGTGCCGGTACCCCAGACCGCGCCCGTGCCGCCCGTGCCGCCCGCAGGAACGCCGGCTCCGGTCCAGGCCGAAACCCCGGCTCCGGTGCCCGCCGGAACGCCCGCGCCCGCTTCCACACCTGCACCCACCGCGCCCTCGAACCGGTTCGGCATCGCCACCGGAGGCAACATCGAGTGGGCGAACGACGCCAACCTCGCCCGCGAGCTCGACGGCTACTCGCAGATCGGCGCAGGCTGGATCCGCTTCGACCTCAAGTGGTCAGCCGTCGAGGCAACCCGCGGGACGTTCAACTGGACGATCTATGACCGCCTGATCGCCGAGGCTCACAACCGGGGGCTCTCCGTCATCGCGAATCTCGCGTATACGCCCTCGTGGGCGCGTTCTGCAGAAGCGACGAGCAACAAGTTCGCCCCCGTCAACGCAGCGGACTACGCCAACTTCGCGCGGGCTGCGGTCGCACGGTACGCGCCGAAGGGGGTGAAGCACTACGAGGTCTGGAACGAGCCCAACCTCTCGGTCTTCTGGAAACCGGCACCCGACCCGGCCAAGTACACGGAGTTGCTCATCGCCGCGTATCGCGCGATGAAGAGCGCTGACGCCTCCGTCCAGGTCCTGGCCGGCGCGTTCTCGCCCAAGGGCGGCCACGACGACCCCCAGTGTGGAACGGGCGGCACGACCGTCGACATCAACCCGCTGAACTTCCTGGAGGAGATGTACGCGAACGGCGCGAAGGGGTTCTTCGATGCGGTGTCGCATCACCCCTACGGCGGCTCGGCCGGCCCGACCGGAACGCACCGCTGCAACGCGTGGTTCGAGATGGCGGGCACATCGCCCAGCATCCTGAGCATCCTGGCCGCCAACGGCGACCAGGGAAAGAAGATCTGGGCGACCGAGTTCGGCACCGATCTGGCGTGGGTCGGAGGCTCGGAGAGCGCTCAGGCAAGCCAGATCAGCGATGCGATGCGTCTGTGGCGGAGCTACAGCTGGGCCGGTGGGCTGATGGTCTACTCGTATCACCAGGACATCGACGGCTTCAACCTCGTCCGCTCCGACTGGACGCAGCGCCAGGCGTGGTACGCGTACCAGTCTGCGCCGAAGACGTAGCCGGGGATCATCGCCGCTGACGGTCGAGGTCTTGGTCGCCTCGATCGTCAGCGGTGGTCCCTCTGTCCGCGGTCCCGTCACAACGAGCAGTCCCGACGGGTGGCATCGCTGACCCACTCGAGTAATTCCCGTCTGAACCGATCGGGCGAGAAGCGCAACGACCAGGACCGACAGGCCTCTGGCGTGATCGTCGCCACGGCTTGTTCAACTCCGGCCGCGAGATCGGCCGGGTCGGCGCTCGGCACGAGCACACCGCTCTCGCCGCTCGCGACAGTGTCCTTGCTTCCCCCCTGATCGACCGCAACGACCGGCGTGCCACAGGCCTGCGCCTCGACGGGAACGAGGCCGAAGTCCTCGTTCGCCGGGAACACCAGCGCCCGCGCTTCGCGGTATAGCTGCCGCAGCTGGCGATCGTCGACCGCTCCCGCGAACGTCACGGGAACGCTCAACCCGGCAGCGAGTTGTCGCAACCGCGGCGCCTCGGGACCATCACCGGCGATCACGAGCGGCTGCCGCAGACGCTCCGCCGTCAGCAACACGGCGTCGACACGCTTGTACGGGATCAGACGACTCACACCCAGCAGGTACCCGCGCTCAGCGGGTCTGGACGGCGACGGATCCGGCGTGTAGAAGTCCGTTTCCACCGGCGGATGGATCACCCGCGCGTCACGGCCCCAGAACCGCGCGATCCTCTTTGCCACTTCCCGCGAGTTGGCCGCATAGCTATCGACATAGCGACTCGCCCGCCGGTCCCAGCGTCGGAGAGCCGACCGCGCCAGCGAGGACGTCGGGATCCGCGAGCCCCGGCTGTCGAGCTCGGGGAGCCAGATGTACCGCGCCGGCGAGTGGACGTACGAGAGATGGATGGCGTCGCGCCCCGGCCGGAACCCGTGAGCACAGGCGAGATGCGAGCTGATCACGAGGTCGTATCCCCCCGGCGCGCGAATGGTGGACCAGGCGAGCGGCATCAACGGCAACGTCAGGCCGCGGCGCTCCCGTAGCGGCCCGAGCCGATCGAGGAACGTCGTCCGCACCTTGCGACCACCGAGCTCGAGTGGAACGCCCGGATCGGCCGTCAGCGCCCACAGGTCCGCGTCGGGGAAGCACCCGGCAATCGCCTCGAACACCTTCTCGGCACCGGCGCGCGCGGAGATCCACTCGTGGACGACTGCCACCCGACGAAGAGGCTCAGCGGTGCGCCCGCAGCCGGCAGCGGGGCCGGGGGTCGACGCGAGCCCCTCGGTGGAAGGGGTCCTGGACGTCACATCGCCCAGGCTACGCGCAGCTCGCCGGGCACGCAGCCGACACCCGTTCGCAGAGGTGGGGAGGTCAGGCCTGCCAAGACGCGCGCTGCAGGATGGGTCTAGCTGCGCCGGCCCATCGGACTAGTCTGCGCCATGACGTCGTTGCCACCGAGAGCGCCGCTTCGCGAGCTCGCGCTCCGCGGCAGCGCCTACATGGCGATGCGCCAGGGGCTCTCGATCGCCATCGGCGTAGGCGGCGTGGTCGTGCTGACCCGCCAGATCGGGCCATCCGCCTACGGCCGGTACGTGGGCGGACTGGCGATCGTCACCTTCCTCATCTCCGTGGCCCGCTTAGGAGTAGAGTCGTTCCTCATCCGCCGGCCCGAGCAACCGGACGCTCGGATCTATCGCACGGCCTTCACGATGATGCTCGTCAATGGCGTCGCCGTGGCCACTGTCAGCATCCTGCTCGCGCCACAGACGATCGGCCGGCTCGTGGGCGACCTCTTCGTGAGCCCCTTCCAGGTGCTCGTGCTGGCGCTGCCGCTCTCGCTGCTCGTCGCACCCGGCCTGGCCTCGCTCGAGCGTGACCTGCAGTACCGACGCGTCGCGTTGATCGAGCTGCTCAACCCCCTCGTCTTCTATGGAGTCGCAGTGCCCTGGGCGATCGTGGCGCCGTCGGTGTGGGCTCCCGTCGCGGCCTATCTCGCGGCGCAGGCGTCCAGCCTCATTGCCACCATTGCGGTCTCCAATGCCCCCGTCGGGTTCGCGTGGTCTCGCGCGGACGTCAGCGAGATGCTCCGCTTCGGAGCGCCTCTGACGCTCGCGACTGCGTTCGCCGACGGACGCCTACTCGTCAACCCGATCGTGGTCGGAGGCTTGCTCGGTCCTGCCGCAGTCGGGCATGTAGGGCTCGCCCTCCGCATCGCCGACATGCTCCGGTTCATTTCGCGAGCCGGCTCTCGCGTGTCGTTGGCGGCGCTTTCCCGACTCGTCGGCGAGCGAGAACGGCTGTCGCCCGCGGTCTCCGAGGGGATGTTCCTGCAGATCCTGGCCGTCGCCCCCTTCTATGCCGGCTTCGCTCTCCTGTCGAGCTGGGTCGTGCCCGCACTTCTCGGCGATCAGTGGGACGAGACCGTCGCTGTGTTTCCCCTGATCGCCCTGGGGGTCTTGATCTTCTCGTTCCTGAGCCTGCAATCGGCATTGCTCATCGTGGTCGACCGCTCGCGCATCGTACTCGCGAGCAACATCGTGAGCCTGGCGCTGCTCGCGGGCGGCTCCGCGGCGGCGATCGCGAGCGTCGACTCACCGGTTGCCTACGGCGTCGGCGAGGTGCTCGCGTGCGCGGGCCTCGTTATCGTCGTCCGGGCGGCTACGCACTACGTGTTGATCGACTATGCGAGCTTCGCCCCGTGGCTCGTCGCCGCCATCCCCCCATTCTTCTTCCCGTGGCTCGGCCTCCCTTGGGGGGTGCTGCTCTACGTTCCGGCGGTCGTCTTGCTTTCCAGGCGCTCCGAGCGCTCCCGGCTCGGACGGTATGTTCGGTATCTCGTGCCGGGCTCGGGCTCGCGGGCGCCTACCTAGATTGGTGATGCACGCCGGACACGAAAGCCAGAGCGAAGCCGCAAGGAGCGACGCATGCGCATCCTGATGGTGAACAGCCACGGCGACGACACCGTCGTCGGAGGCACCGAGAAGGGGGTCGACTTGCTGTCGAGCGGCCTCGCAGCGCGCGGGCACAGCGTCTCGCTGCTGGCTGCATTCCCGGGAGAGACAACCGGGAAGGCGATGGACACGACCGTGCTGCACTCCGCAGACTGGCGCCGGAGCCGCCGCGTCCGGGTGCAGAACCACGTCGGGGACTGGCTGTCGCTCCCTCGAGCGGAGCTGTCGCGGGCGGTCGCGCTGCACGCGCCCGACGTGGTGCACACCCACAATCTCCCCGGCATCGGAGGCGGCATCTGGGAGACCTGCCGACGGCAAGGAGTGCCGGTCGTGCACACCCTTCACGACTATCACCTGCTGTGCCCACGCGTGACGCTCATGCACCGCGACGGCGTCACACCGTGCTCGCCGCATCCGCTCCTCTGTGGTCTCAGGACGCAACGCCTCAGCCGCTTCTCCGATGCGGTCTCTGTCCTGGCGGGAGTGTCGACACATGTCGTCGACGCCCATGCACACCTTTTCCCGAGGGCTCAACGGCATGTTGTGCGCAACCCTCTGGCGATCCCGCACTGGCGGACGATCCAGCCACCTGCAGAACGAGCTCGCACCATCGGCTACGTCGGCAACCTCGACGCCATCAAGGGGCTCGGGCTCCTGCTGGAGGCTGTTCCGGCACTTGCCGCGCTCGGGCTCGAGGTGAGGATCGCGGGCAGTGGACGCCTGCTCGAAGAGGTGAAGGCTACCGCTGCAGCGCAGCCTTCGGTGCACTATCACGGCGTCGTGGGAGGCGCGGACAAGGAGGACTTCTTCGAAGCCTGTGACATCGGCATCATCCCGTCCGTCTGGGCGGAGCCGGGGGGCCCGACACACACGCTGATCGAATGGCTCTCCTCGGGCCGCCCCGTCCTCGTCTCGCGTCGGGGCGGCCTCGGCGAGGTAGTGGACGACTTCGCCGGCGCGATAGCGATCGAGCCGACGGTCGCAGGCATCGTCGCAGCCGTTCGGCACCTTACCTCCGGCCAGGCCTGGAAGCAGGGGGTCGACAGGGTCGCCCCAATCGCCGCGGACGCGCACGACCGGTGGGTCAGTACCTACGAGGCGATATACCTGTCGGTCCAGGCTCGCTGACCCGGGCTCAGGCGCTCGGTCGCCCACGATACCCGCGGAGGGCACCTCGCACGCCGGCTGCGGCTTCACGCCGGCCGAGCCCAGCGAATACGATCGCTCGCAGCGCGAGGCCGGCCTTGACGAAGGAGAGCGCGAGGCCCGACGAGGCTGGTGACAGGTTCCGGCGCACCATTGCGGCCTCAGCCCGACCGATCAGCTCCGCGCGCCTTGCGTCTCCCCAGTGACCGCTCGTCGTGCCCGAGCGGAGGTGGACGAACTCCGCCTCCGTCGTGAACCAGATCCGCCACCCGCCGTTGCAGGCACGCCAGCACAGGTCGATGTCCTCCGCGTAGAGCATCGTGCCCTCATGGAACCCGCGCAGCGCCTCCCACACGTCGCGCCGAACGAGCACGACGACGCCCGATGCGGATCGGATCGCTCGCGATTCGGAGTGATCCCAGTGTGTGCTCCAGCGCGGCTGCCACCGGTTGGGGACGAGACGGCTCAGCCCCGAAGCCAGCAGCAAGGATACGCCCGGGGTGTGAGGAGGGCCTACTGTCGGCTGCAAGGTAAGGTCCTCGTTGAGGATCCGGGGGACGACGATGCCCACCGAGTCTCTGCCGAGCTCCCGCCTCAGAGCGTCGACCGTCCCCTGCCGTTGCACGAATGCGTCGTTGTTGACGAACAGGTAGGCCGTCCCCTCAAGTGCCCGCGCACCGGCGTTCGCGGCGCGCGCATAGCCGACGTTCTCCGGAAGGCGAACGAGCACGCAGTGAGGGATTTCGGCCTGAAACCGCTTGTGACTGTTGTCGCTGGAACCGTTGTCGACCACCACGATGCGGCTCGCCGGCACGCCGTCGCCGAGTAGGGCACGAACACAACGGATGGTCAGGTCCGGTGTCCCCCAGTTGACGACGACCACTGTGAGTTCGTGCAGGTCGGAGGCCTCTGCTGCCTCGCCGGCCGCCATTCCTTCCGTGCCCGCAGACATTGCCCCACCGTAGTCCAGATCGACGTCTCGGGCAGCTCGGGGGTCGCCGGCCATCCACTTTGAGGGTAGGCGCTGCCTATGATGCGATCTTCCGTGTGGGCGCATAGAGCACCACCGTTGCACCGCCACTGAGCCCATCGCCACCCCGCGCCCACACTCCGACGACACAGCTCCGGACACCGAAGGCTCGGGTGCTCCGCCGGTGCAGCGACCGTCGGCTGCCGGGCCCCTCGCAGCGGGCCTGACGGCCGTAGGCTTGTTCACCTTCTGGAGCATCCGCGACGCGGGGAGCGACCCGGCAGACTGGCTCCTGGGGGCACTGCTCCTGATCGGGCTACTCGTCACCGTGATCGTGGGAACGGGCGGCCTGACGCGGGTCGTCACACGCAGCGAGCGCATCGCACTCGTAGCCCTGTCCGCGCTCACGCTGTGGGCGTTCGCCTCGATCGCGTGGGCGGACATCCGCGCGGATGCTTGGAACGGCGCCGACCGGGTGCTCCTCTACCTCGTCGTCTTCACACTGTTTCTCGTCCTGCGATGGCGCACGGGGACGGCGACGATCGTGCTCGGCGCCTATGTCCTGGCCACGGCGCTCGTCGCGACGCTCAGCCTCGCACGGGCTACGTCGGACCGGCCGGACATGTTCATCGCCGGGCGGTTGTCGTACCCGACCGGCTATCCAAACGCCAACGCGGCAGTCTTCCTTTCCGGCTTCTGGGTCGCCCTTGTGCTCGCCACCCGCCGCACGGTGCCGGTTCCGCTCCGTGTCGGCGCCGCGATGGCGGCGGCCCTGCTGCCACAGGTTGCGTTGCTCTCGCAGAGCAGGGCCATGCTCGTCGCCTTCCCGGTCACCGCTGCCGCGCTCCTCATCGCGCTGCCGGGCAGGATCCGGACCGTGGTCGGCGTGGCGGTGTCCGTCGGGATCGTCGCGGCGACGTGGGGCACGCACACCGCCGTCTTCGACGCGGCGCGCAGCGGCGGCGGCACGCTCGACAGCGCCATCGGACGCACGAGCACAGTGGCCGCCGCCGCTGTCGTGCTCACCGGTATCGCTGCGCTCGGCTGGGCGCTCGTCGATCGCCGCCTGGAGCTGTCGCCGTGGAGCGTCCGCACCCTCAACCGCTCCGCCCTCGCAGCCGCCGTGATCACCGCTTTCGTGCTGGCCGTCGTCGCCATTGCCGCTCACCCCGTGGAGCAGGTGCAGAGCGCCTGGAAGACCTTCACGGCGGTATCCGTCCAGGACAACTCACAGCCCCACTTCACCGTCGGGCTCGGGAGCAACCGGTACGACTTCTGGCGGGTCGCAATCCAGCGCTTCAAGGCAGAGCCGCTGACCGGCATCGGCGCCGACAACTTCGCCGTCGACTATCTGAGGGAACGACGAAGCATCGAGGAGCCCGCGTACCCCCACAGCCTCGAGGTGATGGTGTTGTCGCAGCTCGGGCTCCTGGGCGCCACGCTCTTCGCGTTGTTCGTGGCCGCGGTAGGCACGGCGGCCATCCCACGACGACGGGACGAGCCGGCTACGGCCGCGCTCGCCGGCGCCGCAGTCGCCGGCTCCATGTACTTCCTCGTCCACGCTTCGGTGGACTGGTTCTGGGAGATCCCGGCGCTCGGTGCTCCAGCGTTCGCGTTGCTCGGCCTGGCAATTTCTGTGCGGGCGTGCTCCCGCCGGGAGAAGCTTGCTCGTGCCTCCCGTGCAAGTGGGTACGCGACGGCGGCGGCCTTGGCCGCGGCCGTCGTCGCTGCGATCTGCTGCGCGCTCCCGTGGCTCTCGCACAGGCAGGTTGACCGCGCCGTGGCGGTGTGGCGCTCGGACCCCGAGTCGGCCTACGACCACCTCGAGCGGGCGCGGGCGCTCAATCCGCTGAGCGGAGAGCCGGATCTCGTCGCCGGCGCCATCGCCGCCCGGCGGGACGACCGGGTGCGCATGCGATCGCTGTTTGCACGCTCGCTCGAGCGCAACCCGTACAGCTGGTACGCGCAGCTCGAGCTCGGTCTCACGGAGTCGGTCTCAGGCAGGCGGCAAGCGGCGCTCGCGGCCGTGCGTCGCGCCGTCGCCCTGAATCCGCAGGAGCCCTTGCTGCGAGAGGTACTCGGTCGTCTGGAGCAGGGCGAGCAGATCTCGCCGCGCTCGCTGGACGCTGTGTTCGTCGATCGAATCGCTTCACGCACCCGGTAGCGGACGCGATCCGCCCCCTCGCAAAGAGGGGTTTGACGTTCTGCCAATGTCAACACATACTGAGTCGGGAGCGCGAGATTTGCTTCCAGGGGCTGCGGGGGAAGTGTTCGTCGGGGTCGACACACAGGGACAAACGGGGGAAGGTGGATCGAAGATGAAGCGATTCTTGCTCATCGTCGCGCTCGTCGCGGCGTTCGCGGCGCCTGCTGCGCTGGCGGACAACTCGACGTCGCAGACGGGCTATGGCGGACAGGCACAGGTGCAGTCCACGATCGCGAAGACGGGCGGTGGGGCGCTCCCGTTCACGGGCGCAGATCTCGGCCTGCTCGTCCTCGGCGGCGGCTTGTTCGCGCTCGTCGGCCTGGGGATGCGGCGCGCCGGCCGCAACCGGGAATAACGTCCGCAACCGAACGTAACGTCCGCGTAGCAATCGGCTTGACGCATACGACAGGGACCGGAGTCCCAGCCACGCCGGCGGAGCGTGCTGGGACGCCGACGGGGGGATCGGTATGAGCACGCAGAAGATCGAGACGCCGGCGCTCTTCGGGAGACGCATCGAGCCCGTCCGCCGCAGCTGGGCCCACGGCGTGCTGCTGATGGACGCGGCCATGGTCACCGTGGCGGCGGTGGCCGCCTCGGTGTTCGCGCCCGACGCGCCGATGTCGCTGCCGTACCTCGGTCTCTTCTGCCTGCTCACGCTCGTGTTCTTCACGCTCATCCGGTCCTACCGGCACCGGCTCGCG
Source organism: uncultured Gaiellaceae bacterium (assembly GCA_963787085.1). Taxonomy (GTDB): domain Bacteria; phylum Actinomycetota; class Thermoleophilia; order Gaiellales; family Gaiellaceae; genus Gaiella. Next base: position 746,481 of record CAWBBO010000006.1, read on the forward strand.
ATCGCGATCCTGGACGAGGTCGCGATCTGCTTCGGCGTCAGCGCCGTGGCGGCGATGATCGTGACCTCTCTCGAGTCGCTGCTCACGACACAGCAGGTCGTCGCCGGGAACTCGGTGCGGCTGTGGTGCTTCGCCGCCGTCTACCTGAGCGCGGGACGCGCCGGGCTGCTGCTGGCCCAGAAGGGCTCGCGCCGGAAGGGCGAAGGACTGGAGCCCACGCTGATCGTCGGAGCCGGCCAGGTCGGCTCACTCGTCTGGAGCCGGCTCACCGAGCATCCCGAGCTCGGGCTCGCGCCGGTCGGATTCCTCGACAAGGACCCGATCGCGGGGCCCCGCGACGACGACGAGAACATGCCGGTGCTGGGCGCGAGCTGGGATCTGGAGCGGGTCGTGAAGCGCTACGGCGTCGAGCACGTGGTGCTCGCGTTCTCGAATGCACCGCACGCCGTGATGCTCGACCTGGTGGCACGCTGCGAGACGCTGGGCATGAGGGTGTCCGTCGTTCCTCGCCTGTTCGAGCGCATGCCGTCGCGCGTCGACGTGACACACGTCGGCGGCCTGCCGCTGCTGCATCTCCGTCCCTCGAATCCGCACGGCTCCCAGTACGCGGTCAAGTACGCCCTCGACCGGGTGCTCGCATTCCTGGCGATCGTCGTCCTCGCGCCTCTGCTCGCCGTGATCACGCTCGCCGTGCTCGTCTCGCTCCGGCGCCCCATCCTCTACCGTCAGCGCCGCGTCGGACGCGACGGACGCCCCTTCGAGATGCTCAAGTTCCGGACGATGCGCCCGGTGTGCGGATCGGACGACACGTCCCTCGACCTCGCACCGGACACGGCGCCGGGCGGCGTCGAGGGCACGGACCGGCGCTCGCGGGTGGGCGCATTCCTCCGCCGCAGCTCCATGGACGAGCTGGCGCAGCTGTTCAACATCGCCCGCGGCGACATGAGCTTCGTCGGCCCTCGGCCCGAGCGGCCCGAGTTCGCCGAGCTGTTCGACGAGAACGTCTACCGCTACGGCGAGCGCCACCGCGTCAAGGGCGGCCTCACCGGCTGGGCGCAGATCCACCGGTTGCGCGGCAAGACGTCGCTGGCCGACCGCGTCGAGTGGGACAACTACTACATCGAGAACTTCTCGCTGTGGCTCGACCTCAAGATCATGCTCCTGACCGTGCCCGAGGTGCTGCGCGGCGGCACGGAGTGATGACGACGCCGTAGCCGGCCTGAGCAGTTGGCCTCTTACGCGCGGACTGCGCGTCCGACTGCGTCGACCGAGAGCGGCGGGGGTGCCTCGGCCGCGACGGCGCGGGCGAGCAGCCAGGCGGCGACGACCACGACGGCGCCGATCAGGGCGTCGACGAAGAAGTGGTTGCCGGTGGCGACGATCACGTACAGCATCACGAGCGGGTAGAGAGCCCCGGCGGTGCGGATCACCGGCGAGGAGGCGAGTGCGACGAGGCCGGCGCCGACGAGCAGCGCGTACCCGAAGTGCAGGCTGGGGACGGCTGCGATCGGGTTGTACAAGGCGCCGAGCAGGTCCGAGCTCAGGTTGATGCCGGCCTTGTCGCTGACGGCGTCCGCGAAGCCCATCCCTGCGAGCCGCGGCGGTACCGCCGGGTAGAGGATGTAGCCGACGAGCGCGAGGCCTGTCGAGGCGACGAGCGTCGTCCGCACGAGCGCGAACGCCCGCGGCCGGCGCCGGTGCACCCAGATCAGAAACGCGATCGTGCCGGCGAAGTGGAGGGTGATGTAGAGGACGCCGAGGATCCGCGCCAGCCCCGGGACTGCGAGGGAGGCGTCCTGGACGCCCCGCTCCCAGAAGATCCCGAGCGAGCGCTCGAGCGCGACGATGTCGGCGGTGTGCAGCCGTGCGGCAGCCCAGTCCTCCCCACCGAGCCCGCGCACGAGCTCGTAGGCGCCGTAGAGCGCAACCGCCGCCGCCGCCTCGATGCGACCGGCACGAATCCTTACGATATCCCTCATCACCATGGCACCGACGCTATTTCGTCGCAGCTACCTCGCAGCTTCGGTTCTCCGCACTCCTGCAGTCGTGGCTACCCGCCTCTTCGGGAAGCCTAAACTGGATCGCCGGCGGGGTGCGAGAGCGGTCGAATCGGGCGGTCTTGAAAACCGTTGAGCCTTCACGGGCTCCGTGGGTTCGAATCCCACCCCCGCCGCTCTATCTATGCGGCCTCCAGGGGTCTCCACGATCTCCGGCTCCGCCTCCGGGTCGGCCGGGTTGTACCCGGATTTTGTACCCGAGCGTCCGAACAGCCGTTGCTCCAGCCGGTCGGCCTCTTCACGGAACCGCTCCCCCGCGAGGTCGATGTAGCCGCGCGTCGTGGCGTACGACGAGTGACCTGCCCGCGTCATCAGCGCCTCCGGCGGAGTTCCCGCCGCAGCGGCGTTCGTGATCGACGAGTGCCGCAGGTCGTGTGACGGTCGGATCCGCTCCTCGATCCCGACGCGCGCGAGCGCGACCCGCAGGATCTCGCCGTAGCGGCCCGGGTCGAACGGTCGACCCGTCCGTGCGTCAGGAACAGCACGCGTGCGGTCGCTCGGTCGTCACGATCACGATCGTTGTCGGCCTCCACCGGCGATGGCCGCCTGCTTCGGCTTGATCGGACGCTCGCTTGGAGACCGTCTTGGGGATAGGGTCTTGATCTGCATCCCGGGAGCCGATAAGAGGAAGACAGATGTCCGAACCTGCGAAGGAAGACGGGGTTCTAGTCCCGCTAGCCTGGGTGATTCCCGATGAGATGCCTGTCGTCGCGGTTAACCAGGCAATCGGGCAAGTCCTCGCCAAGGATGAACTGTTGCTGACCCTTGGGTACGTCGCCCCACCTGCAATCATCGGCGGCACGAACGAAGAACGGAAGCGGCAGGTCGAGCAACTCACGTTCGTCGCCGTACAGGCGGTGGGGCGCTTCGCGATGAACCGGCAGAGACTCCAGGAGCTACACAGCGCGATTGGGGAGACCTTGAAGAACCACGATCTGCTCGCGGGATCGGGGGATCCGGCATCATGAGTGAGATGACCAACCGACTGAACCTCAACCCCGGCGTCCGCGAGGCGTTCTCGGAGCGGACGATCTGCGTCACAGGCGTTGCGTCGGCGATGGGCGGGATCAACGTCGTCACAGGTTCCTCCCTGCTCAGCTCGTTCTCGCAACCGGGAGGCCCAACGCCAACCGTGATCCCCCGGTCGCAGGTCTACTACTGGTCGCACGCCTGGCAGGCGGGCGAGGCCGAGGGACTCGCAGACATCGAGGCAGGGCGCACACGTGTGTTCAACGACCCTGGCGAGCTTGCCCGCTATCTCTTGAATCCCGGCGACGAGTAACGGATGCCGCCGATTCCGGTGGAAGTCCCAAGGTCGTTCAAGCGCGAACTCACAAAGAAGCCGCCTGCCCTCGCTGGCGCGATCACGGAGTGCGTCGTGCGGCTTGGCGAGAACACCCTACACCCTTCGCTCCAGACTCATCCGGTGCGCGGCAACCCAGGTGTCTTCGAGGCGTACGTTGACAAGGCGAATCGCATCACGTTCCACTACAGCGACGGCAAGATCGTGCTGCGTAAGCACTGCAACCACTCGATCCTGCGTAGGCCTTAGCCCCCTCTCGGGCGGTGGTCATCACCGCTGGAGTTGCCCCCAATTTCCTCGTGGAGCACTGTGTGTTTGGAAGACGCATGGCACCAGATCAGGGAATCTTCTCGACACGCAACCTGCTGGCGAGGTCCTATGGGCTCAGCTTCCCACTGACGGTCCCTGGCGCAAGATCTTGGGGCGCTAGCCCAAGAGGTCAGCTCCCGGCGCGACACTCGCTCGCCTGCCCCCGCCGCCACGACGAGAAAAGAGGCCACGACGAGAAAAGAGAACGTCATAGACGTACATCAGTCCCCGCCCTTAATCGGGCTCGAGTTGCATCCCAACCAAGGCACGGACGATTCCAGCACCACGCGACCGGACGAGCGAGCGGAAACAGCAGACACGATGAGTCGACCTGGCTTGACGGCGCCATCGAGGAGAATGGACATCCTAAGCAGACCTACATCGCCTATCATCAGGGGATCGAAATTGAAGCGGACCCCGAGGTGCTCGCATGCTCCACATCCATGCGCCCGGTAGCGGCTTCGAGAAGCGGCTTCGCGAGATGTGACAGTGCATCCGCGCGGGTTCACGGAGCCCTGTAGTACGGATAGACGCCCGCGGCCACGTGCTGCGCGGCGCCGGCAAACCCGGAACGGGCGAAGCCGCTCGGGGGCGGGTCGCAGGTGATGCCCCGCCCCTCGACGAAGATCGCCGGCGTCGCGCCGAGATAATGCGCGTCAGCCGACGGCTGACCCGACAGAAGATCGAGGAAGGTCCCGGCGGGGATGGCCGCGCCGGTGACCGGATCGCTGTTGCCCGCTGCCGAGCAGTAACCCGTACGGTCCGGGCCCGGCGTGACGTCGGTGACCGTGAGGGTGCCGAGAAGCCGCGTGTCGGCGTCGAAGTGGCTGCCGGTCATGTCGAATCCGAACGTGTCGCCCGCTAGCACCGGCAGGCTGATCACACCCGTGTAGGCAAAGCCTCCCGACGGGGCCGTACAGCAGTTGACAGGCCCGTCGCTCACGATCGGATAGTTGGTCGTGACGCCGCCACTCGTCACGAACGCCGCAAGGCTCGCCCTGACCTGGAAGAACGCGTGGAAGCCCGTATAGCTGTAGCTCAGGTCGACGACACCGTCGCCCGTGGCCGTCGTCGAGAAGCGCCAGCTGCCCGAGCTGCCGGGATTGACGTTGTACGAGAATGACGCCGGCGACCCCGACGAGCCGTCGTCGACGACGGAGGTCGAGCCGGTGCCGCTGCCGGTCCACGCCGTTGCGGCGCTCGCCGCGGAGACGAGCGAGAGAGCGAGGATCGTCGCACCGGCCAGTGCGAGACCGGCTCGCCGGCGAGCCGGTCTCCTGTCGAACGGGTGCAATCGGCATGCGGGGCTCATCTCAGCGACGTTCCTCCTCGATCGTGGTTGGCGCGAGTATCTTCGACAGCCCGGACAGAGGGCTCCTCGAAAAGCCCCTGAAAGGGGACATGCCGCCGCCGCCGGCGATCCGACACAGCAGGCATGAGCATGCGCCAGACACACAACGACGTCACAGGCGAGCTCGACGCGCTCGCCGTCGAGGAGCGGGAGATCAGCAGGCGGCGGCGCGAGCTGCACGACGAGATCGACCGGCTCTACCTCGACGCGCCGCTCGACGACGCCCAGATGGCGGAGCTCGACGGGCTCGAGGCCCTGGAGCAGTCCGTCTCGCGCGAGCGACGCAGGCTGCATGAGCGGATCGACGAGCTCCGCCAGGAGATCGGGCTGCCGCGCTGGCGCGAGCAGCACGACCTCGACGACGCCGCCTGAGACACCGTCTGCGCCGCACTCCTCGCCCGCCCGGGGAGCGCTCGCGAGGTTAACCCGAGGTTATCCCGACTCCCGTAATCTGGTGGGAGGGCACACGCGTATGTCACTGTTGAGACCCGGCCGACGACCTCCGAGGCGCGCTTCGCGGACGAAAGCCTTGTCGTCGCCGTTCCCTCGAACCCGAGTCCGAAGCGACGAAAGGAGAGAGCGTGGCGAGCAGCGTCGAACCAACGGGCACGGCGCAGACGAAGGAAAGGCTCGAGCAGGCCCTGTTCGAGATCCGGCGCGTGATCGCCGGCCAGGACCAGATGCTCGAGCGGGTGCTCGTCTGCCTGCTCACCGGCGGGCACCTCCTGATCGAGGGCGTGCCCGGCCTCGCGAAGACACTGACGGTGAAGACGACCGCCAACGTGCTCGGCGGGACGTTCAACCGCATCCAGTTCACGCCCGACCTCGTCCCCTCCGACCTCGTCGGCACACGGATCTACCGCGCCGACAACGCGACCTTCGACACCGAGCTCGGGCCGGTCTTCTGCAACTTCCTGCTCGCCGACGAGATCAACCGCGCCCCGGCGAAGGTCCAGTCGGCGCTGCTCGAGGTGATGCAGGAGCGCCAGGTGACGCTCGGGCACACGACGCATCCCGTGCCCGACCCGTTCCTCGTGATGGCGACGCAGAACCCGATCGAGTCGGAAGGCACCTACCCGCTGCCCGAGGCGCAGGTCGACCGCTTCATGCTCAAGATCCTGGTCGACTACCCGCTCCACGACGAGGAGCTGACCGTGATCCAGCGCTCGCTCGTGGCCCCGCCCGAACTGGCGCAGCTGCTCTCGATCGACGCTCTCCGCGCAGTCCAGTCGTCCGTGCGCGAGATCTACGTCGATCCGGGCCTCGTCAGCTACGCGCTCCAGCTCGCCACCGCGACGCGTCGTCCAGGCGACTTCGGGCTGCCCGAGCTGGCGCGGTTCATCTCGTTCGGCGCCAGCCCTCGCGGCCCGATCAGCCTCATCCACGCCGCGCGCGGGCTCGCCGTCGTGCGCGGGCGTGAGTACGTCCTCGTCCAGGACCTGCAGGAGCTGATCAAGGATGCGCTCCGCCACAGGTTGGTGCTCTCGTACGAGGCTCTCGCCGAGCAGCGCAGCCCCGACAGCCTGCTCGACGAGATCGTCGCCGCCGTCCCGGTCCCGCAGCTCGACCTCTCCCGACACGCAGCGTGATCGAAGGGCTGCTTCGCAGGGGACAGACCCCGGCGCGGCCCGGGCCGGGACCGATGCCGGAGCCCCTGTTGCGGGCACTCGACCTGTCGATCGCGCGTCAGGTCGAGGGACTGCTGCCGGGCGACCACAGATCGTCCCTGCTCGGGCGGGGAAGCGAGCTGGCGCAGATCCGCCCGTACGAGCCCGTCGAGGACGACGTCCGCCAGATCGACTGGAACGTCACGGCACGCACCGGCACGACGCACGTCCGCATCCATCTCGCCGAGCGGGCGCTCGTCACGTGGCTCGTGCTCGACACGTCGCCGTCGATGACGTTCGGCACGGCCGAGCGCCGGAAGGCCGACGTCGCCGAGGGCGCCTCGCTCGCGATCGGGTACGCCGCGACCCGTCGCGGCAACCGTCTCGGTCTCGTCACCTTCGGGGACGACCAGCCGCGCGCGTTGCCGCCCAGACAGGGGCGCGCCGGGCTGCTCGGCCTGCTTCTGGCGCTCCGCAAGGAGGAGGCGGCCGGACAGAGGCGGTCCTCGGCCGGCGCGACCTCGGTCGGCGCGGCGCTGCAACGGGTCGGCCGCCTCGCCCGGCAGCGCTCGTACGTCGTCGTCATCTCCGACTTCCGCGGCCCTCATGACTGGCGCCGGCCACTCGTGATGCTCGGAGGCCGGCACCATGTGGTGGCAGTCGAGATCCGCGACGCACGCGAGCAGGAGCTCCCGAAGCTCGGCCACCTGTTTCTCGTCGACCCCGAGACCGGCCGGCAGTTGAGGGTCGACACCTCGAGCGAGCGGTTGCGCACGCGATTCGCGGCCGCGGCGGCGCAGGAGCGCCGCGAGGTGGCGGCGGAGATCTCCTCCACCGGAGCACGGCACGTCGTGCTGCCGACCGGCGGCGACTGGCTGCGCGAGCTGACCTCCTTCCTCCGCCACGCGGGCTCGCAATGAGCTTCGCCTCGCCCCTCGCTCTGCTCGCCCTGCTGCTCGTGCCTGTCGCCGCCGCCGGCTACGTCTGGTTTGAGCGCCGGCGCGAGCGGGAGTCCGCCCTGTTCGTCGAGCCCGCGCTGCGGCCGAACGTCGTCGACCGGGTGCCCGGCTGGCGCAGGCACCTGCCCGCCGCGATCCTCCTGCTCGCCGTCACCGGGTTTCTCGTCGGGTTCGCACGCCCGCACGCAACCATCTCGGTCCGCTCCGAGGAGGCGACGGCGATCCTCGCGATCGACACGTCACGGTCGATGGGTGCGACCGACGTCGCACCGACGCGGCTCGCGGCCGCCCAGGCCTCGGCCCGCCGGTTCCTCGCCGACCTGCCCGAGAAGTATCGCGTCGCCGTCGTCGCCTTCAGCTCGCAGGCACAGGTCGTGTCACCGCCGACGCGGGACCGCGAGTTCGTGCGGTCTGCCCTTGGTGCGCTTCGGATCGGCGAGGCGACCGCGCTCGGCGACGCGCTCGCGCGCGCCGTGGATGTCGCCCGCGGGACGCCACAGGGCGAGACGCGGCCCGCCGGCGAGGAGCCGGCACCGGCCGTCATCCTCGTTCTCTCGGACGGCGCCCTCGACGGCGGACGCATCGGCCTCGGCGAGGCCGTCCGCCGGGCGCGACGGGCGCAGGTGCCCGTCTTCACGGCGCTGATCGGGACCGAGGCCGGCGTCGTCGAGGTGCCGCACGTCGGGGGCTACGTCGAGCGCATCCAGGTGCCGCCGGACCCGGACGCGCTGCGCCGCGTGGCGGCCGAGACGGGCGGAAGCTTCTTCCAGGCTCCCACCGAGGACGATCTCGGCCCGGTGTATGCGGACCTGAAGTCGCGCCTCGGGAGCACGCGCAAGGACGAGGAGGTCACGGTCGCCTTCGCGGCGGGAGGGACGCTCCTCTTCCTCCTCGGTGGAGCGCTCTCCGCCGTCTGGTTCAGGCGGGTGCCATGATCCGGGCTGCCGTGACGGCCGTCGTGGCAGCTGCGGCGCTCGCGGTCGGCGTGCCGCCGGGTCAGGCCGCCGACGAGTGCAACGGGCTGCTGATCTGCATCCCCGTTGCCGGCCCCTGGGTCGCCATTCCCGCTCCCGGCGGCGCCTCCGCGACCGCGACGTGGCGGCTCGTCTGCCCGGAAGGTGTCGTCGGGGGAGTCGATGCCAGGGCCAGCGAGGTGGCGGTCGCGGTCGAGTTCCCGGGCCGGATCGGCAGCCCCGTCAATCCGGGGATCACGACCGCCCGGTCGCTCCTGTTCAAAGGCACGTACGCGGGGCGTGCCCGCAAGGCCACGAGCTACAAGCCGTTCATCGGCTGCATTCCCGGCGGCGGCGGAGGGCAGCGCACGCCGACCGCCGTCCCGGCGGCCGGCGCCGTCAAGCCCGGCGAGCCGATCACGATCCGGGTGGCAACGCTTCGCGTCGTCGCGGGCACGCTGGCGCGGACGACGCTCGGCTGCCGCCGCGGCGAGCGTCTCCTGCGCGGGAGCCACAGCATCGGGCTCTACACGAGCGGCGTGCCGTCGGCGGCGCAGCTCGCCGCCGTCCGCGTCGTCCGCGCCTCGCGCGGTGGGCAGATCCTCGTCAGCGCCACGCGGCGCGGCCTCGCTCCACGCGTCCGGGCCACCGTGCAGGTGCAGGCGGAGTGCGCACGGTGAGGATCGCCTGGCCGCTGCTGCTGCTCGCTCTCCTCGTCGTCCCTCTCGCCGTGCTCGCCTACCTCGCGATCGAGCGCCGCCGCGCACGCTATGCGATCCACTACACGAACATCGAGGTGCTCGCCGCGGTCGCGACCGGCGCTCCACGCTGGCGCCGCTACGTCCCGCCGGTGCTCGCGGCGCTGGCGTTGACGTGTGCTCTGGCCGCGCTCTCGCGCCCGGAGGTCGAGGTGTCTGTCGCCAGCGAGCAGGCCTCGATCGCCCTCACCGTCGACGTCTCGGGGTCGATGTCCGCCGAGGACGTCAAGCCGACACGCCTCGCCGCTGCGCATGAGGCGGTCCGGCGCTTTCTCGACAAGCTCCCGGAGAAGTACCGGGTCGGGCTCGTCACCTTCTCCACCGAGCCGTTCGTCGCGGCGCCCCTGACCCATGACCGCGAGCTCGTGCTCGAGTCGCTTCGCTTCGGTGCCACGTTCGGGCGGGGAACCGCTATCGGTGACGCGCTCGCCCGCTCGGTCGAGCTCCTCCAGCCCGTGGCGACCGACGGCGACGGCTCGCCCTCGGCGGGATCGGCGGCGCCTCCCGAGGATCCGGACGCACCGCTGTCGGCGATCCTGCTCCTCTCCGACGGGGCCCAGACGCAGGGCACGCTCACCCCGCTCGACGGCGCGGATCGCGCGACGTCCTACGGCATCCCCGTCTACGCGGTCGCGCTCGGCACGCCTGACGGCGTCATCAACCGCGGAGACTTCTCCCGGCCCGTCCCACCCGATCCCGTCACGCTGCGCCAGATCGCCGAGACGACCGGCGGCGAGTTCTTCGAGATCCAGGACGAGGAGCGCCTCAACGCCGTCTACGAGGACCTCGCCTCCCGGCTCGGCGAGAAGCGCGAGTGGCGCGAGATGAGCTTCGCCCTGCTCGGGCTCGCCGCACTGCTCGCTCTCGGCGCCGGCGCGCTCTCGCTCGTCTGGATCCCGCGCCTGCCGTGAGAGCCGCACTGCTCATCGCAGCGGCCGCCCTCTGCCTGACCGCCGTCGGTTGCGACGACGACTCCAAGGAGGCTGTGACGACCGTCGTGACCGAGACGCAGACGACGCCGGCCACGCCTGCCGCGCCCGCTACCCGCAGCGGCAGCGCAGCGGACATCGTCGCCCGCGTGCTCCCCAGTGTCGTCAACGTGAAGACGGTCGGGTTCGACGGCAGCGAGGGAGAGGCGTCCGGTGTCGTGATCGACCGCCGCGGCGTGATCGTGACGAACAACCACGTCGTGCAGGGCGCACGCAGACTGACCGTCTCGTTCAACGACGGTCGCCACACGCAGCCGCTCCAGGGGGAGGTGATCGGGACGGCGGCGGAGCGCGACCTCGCGATCATCCGCGTCCGTCGCAACGATCTCGTCCCCGTGCCGCTCGGACGCTCGTCCAGGCTCCGGCTCGGCGACGGCGTCCTCGCGATCGGCTTCCCGCTCGGCCTCGGCGGCGGCCCGACGGTCACGCAAGGGATCGTCTCCGGGCTCGACCGCACAATCCGGCCGGAGGGGGGCGCCGCCCTCGAAGGTCTGCTGCAGACGGACGCGGCGATCAACCCCGGCAACTCGGGCGGCGCGCTCGTCGACACCTCCGGCCGGCTCGTCGGCATCAACACCGCCGCTGCCCGCGCGGGCAGCGCCGAGAACGTCGGATTCGCGATCGCGATCGACGAGGCCCGGCCGGTGATCGACGAGATTCGCACCAAGCCGGCCGACCAGCGCGCCTGGATCGGCGTCACCTTCGACTCCATCGACACGCCCGCAGCCGCCGTCCAGCTCGGCCTCTCGCCCGACGCGCGCGGAGCAGCCGTGATCGCCCTCTTCGCGGGCAGTCCGGCCGCCAAGGCGGGCCTTCGCGAGGGTGACGTCGTCGTCTCGATCGACGGCCGGGTGGTGCGCTCGACCGAAGAGATCTCGAAGGCGCTGCGCGAGCTCGACCCGGGCGACTCGGTCGTGCTGGAGGTCGTCGACCGGGCCGGGCCGCGGCGTGTCACCGTGACGGTGGGCACGCGGCCGGCGACGGTGCCGGGCGGCTGACGCGCCACGCGGGCTGCGACAGCGTCTCCGGCCCTCCTCGCTCGAGCTCCGAAGTACGGTCGACCGTACCCTCACTCTCTTGCCCACCGCACGGAGCGAGCCTCCTCGGGCTGGAAGTCTGCGTCCCACCCCGACGCAGAGAGGAACGGCATGTCCGCGACGACCACTCGCACCGAGCTCGCCCACCGGCAGAACGACGGCATCGAGGTCACGCTCCTCTGGTCGCGTGACGACGACTCGGTCGTCGTCCACGTCCGCCATCAGCGCACGGGCAAGCGCTTCGAGCTTCCCGTCGAGCCCGACCGGGCGCTCGACGCCTACTACCACCCCTTCTCGTACACCCCGCGCCGCACGCGGCAGCCGGTCGGCATCGCCGCCTGACAGTCCCGCGGCGGGTCTCCCCGGGGCCGGCGGCGGTCGCAGGGAGACCCGCACGAGCTCCGGTCGCGTCAGTGGCGGCCGAACGCCGCCGAACCCGAAGCCGAAGCCGCCTGAAGCCGCCCCTGAAGGCGAGTGACGGCTTGTAGCCCGGCAGGTCGGCGTCGTCGAGGTCGGCCTTCAGGTCCGCGGCCGTGTCCTCAGGTCGATCCTGAGAACTGCCGTACCTCGCGCGGAATCTGTAAGCGTCGTGGCGGGACGAATCCCTGACATGAGGGGTTGGGAGGAGGACGGATCGCTCCGACGCTTCTGGTAGCGATGCGCTTGCGGCACTTCGTCATCCTCACAGCCCTGGGTGCCCTCTTGATCCCGGCAGGTGCGAACGCGTCCGAGCTGATCGCACGCAACGCGTCGGGGACGAAGCTGCAGGTCAACAACGACGGGCAGGCGCTCCTCTCCTACACGTCCGAGGGCAAGCGCTGGAACGTGCTCGCCTGGGGCGCGGTCAACGCTCTCGCCCCCACGGCCGGCCGCACGCAGGTCTCCTTCAAGCTCGACTATTCGGGAGGCTGGGGCACGTACCGCAAGGACGTCTGGCGCACGTTCAAGAACGCATGCGTGCCGTACGCCGGTCCCGAGCTGCCGTGGTTCGTGACCGCGTGCACCGCGAAGGACGGCAGCCACTGGGCCGTTCAGGCCTGGCAGCGGATGCTCCCGAACTACGGCCTCGTGCCCTCCCCGAAGCAGGCGGTCTGGGAGCTCCGGCTCTCCCACTGGTCGGGTGCGCTCCCCCAGCTGACCGTCAACCTGAACTGGGCGTATCGCAAGTTCGACCACATCTTCGGCTCCTTCACCTACGGCGGCAACCCGGTGCACGGGTTCGCCTCCACCTCGAGCGGCAACCCGCTCGACACGTGGGGCCGCAATCTCTACGTCGACACCTTCAACTCCGCCTACGGCACGGGATGGAAGCGCGAGAACAGCTTCCTCACGCACAAGGGCACCGGCACGTTCTGCTACGGCTTCTACCCGCACGGCTCGCGGCCGGCCGGCCACGGACTGAAGTACCGCGCGACGATCATCGGCCCCGGCGTGACGCCCGACGTGATGTGGCAGGGCCGCCCGCTCGGCACCTACAACCAGGCGCTCGACCTGCAGCTGCACGAGGAGCAGCGGACGCTGTACGCGTCCGACACGCTCTGCAAGCCCGTCTGACGAGCGCCCCGTAGGATCGGCCGCGTGATCGCGGCGGTCATCTTCGACATGGACGGCGTCATCGTCGACACCGAGCAGGTGTGGGAAGCCGTACGCGCGGAGCTCGTCGCCGACTGGGGCGGCCGCTCCGTGCCGGAGGCCCAGCAGGCGATGATGGGCATGAGCTCGAGCGAGTGGTCGCGCTACATGCACGACGTGCTCGGTCTCAGCCCGCCGCCCGCCGAGATCAGCGCCGAGGTCGTGCGCCGGATGCTCGCCCGCTACCGGCAGGAGCTGCCGGTGATCGACGGCGCCGTCGACGCCGTACGCCGCCTCGCGGGCGCGTTCCCGCTCGCGATCGCGTCGTCCTCCAACCGGCCCCTGATCGATGCCGTGCTCGCGGCGGCGGCCGTCGCGGACTGCTTTGCGGCGACCGTGTCCTCCGAGGAGGTCGCCCGCGGCAAGCCCTTCCCGGACGTCTACCTCGAGGCTGCACGCCGGCTCGGCGTGCCGCCGCAGCGGTGCGCCGCAATCGAGGATTCCGGCAGCGGCATCCGCGCCGCCCATGGCGCAGGCATGCGCGTGCTCGCGTACCCCAACGCCCACTACCCGCCGACGGCGGACGCGCTGGTACTGGCGGACGTCGTGCTCGAGTCGCTCCACGCGCTCACGCCGGAGCTCGTGGCCCCACGCTGACCCGTCAGGGCAGGAGCTGCACCTTGCGCCCCACGAACGCCTCCGCGAACCGCTCCGGCGCGTTCGCCTCCATCCCACGCAGCCGCATCAGGCCGCGGAACGTGTCCTCGTCGAACCAGTGCTTGCCCGCCTGGCTCGGGAAATGCCGGTGCAGCAGCTCGATCTTCTCCTCCACCACCCGCTCCTCGAGCGGGACGAACACGTTCGGCCGGATCGAGTCTCCGTCGACCTTCGGCACCTCGTACTCGAGCACGAGGTGGTCGCGGAACGTGTTCCACGTGAGCTCGCACGCGAGGCGATGATCCTGATGCAGGTCGTCCCGCGTGTGCGTGAGGACGAGCTGCGGGTCGACGCGCGGCTTCAGGTCCTCGAAGACCTGCTTCACCTCGGCGCCGACGTACGGGAGAAAGCCGTCCCGGAAGGCGTGCACCTCGACGCGCGCGCTGCCGGCGTGAGCCAGGAAGGCCTCGGCGCTCGCGCGCGCCTCCGACTCGCGCTCGCCCGCGGCGGCCAGCACGACCCAGTCGACGGTGAGACCCGGGGCCGCGCGAGTCAGAGTCAGGATCGTGCCGCCGCAGCCGATCTCGATGTCGTCGGAGTGGGCGCCGATGACGAGCAGTCGCTGCAGCGGCTCCGCCGCGCCGGTGAGCCCGAGGCCTCGCATCAGCCCTCGACGGGTGCGGAGGCATCGCCGGGCACGGACACCCGCCAGGGCGGCCTGCCCGACTCGTGCAGCGCCTCGAGGCGCTGCCGGTCCTTGATCGTGTCCATCGGGCCGAAGAACCCGTCGTAGGTGTACGCGTGCAGCTCGCCCCGCTCGATCAGGCGTGCGAACCCCTCGACCACGAGATCCTCACCCGGCTCGAGCAGGTCGATCACGGCACGCTTGAACACGAAGAACCCCGCGTTGATGCGCACGGCCGACTGGCTCATCTCCTCCACCCCCACGACGGCCCCGGACTCGTCCGATTGCACGATGTGGGCGTGGTACTCGGGGCGCACCGACAGCAGCATCGCCTGCTTCCCCTCCCGGTGGAACGCGTCGATGAGGTCGCCGAGCGGGGCATCCGTGAGCCCGTCGCCGTAGGTGGCGAGGAACTCCTCGTCGTCGCCGAGATGATGCTCCACCGCCTTCAGCCGCTCGCCGATCGTCGAGTTCACGCCCGTGTCGGCGAAGGTGATCTTCCAGCCGCCGCTGTCACGCGACAGCAGCTCCACGCGCGACGACTCGCCGTCGGACTCGAGCACGAAGTCGTTGAAGAGCATCTCGTTGTAGGCGAGGAAGTACTCCTTGACCGCCTCCGCCTTGTACCCGAGGCAGAGGATGAAGTCCCGGTGCCCCCACGCGGCGTACCAGCTCATGATGTGCCACAGGATCGGCCGGTTGCCGATGCGGATCATGGGCTTGGGGATCCGCTGGGTCTCCTCGCCCATGCGCACGCCGAGCCCGCCGCAGAAGATGACGACCTTCACGGACGGCTCAGCCCCTCGCAGGCGAGCGACGGCAGGTGGCGGAAGCAGCGCGGCACATCCCGGTGCATCGGCACCCGGCCGGGCGAAGTTGAGTGCGACGGCGCGGTCACGGCTCGCGCGTGGCGGGGGTGCCCGCCGCCGCCTCGGCGCCGCCGAGCAGCTCGGACAGCCACGTCTCGCCGCGGAACCGCTCCATCTGCTCCGCGCGCAGGCGGTCCGCCAGCCGCCCGGGCGGGACGTCGACGTCGTCGTAGGTCAGCACGTCGTCGCGGCCGAGGTCGCGCCGCAGCCTGCAGCCGACTGCGAGACCCTCCGGCAGGTAGCGCCGCTCGGACATCTCGTCGGCCGAGACCGCCTCGCCGTACGTCGTGTACATCCCGTACGCGTCGAGCGTCTCGCCGGCCTCCAGGTCGCGCTTGGCGACCGCGCACACCTCGACGGTCGGGCCGGCGAGCGGCTTGGCCACCGAGTCCCGGAAGAGGACGACGCGGGCGATCGCGAACGGCACCTCGAAGTGCACGAGGTGGTAGGGCACGAAGAACGGGTAGAGCGGCCCTTTCCCCATCTTGTAGAGCTCGAGGTAGTGCCGCTGCTTCGGATCGGTGTGCTCGGCCAGGCAGAAGACCTTCGTCAGCGGCGTGCCGACGACGTAGTCGACGATGCCGCCGAGCTCACGGAGCTGGTCGACGTCGTAGAGCGAGCCGATCTGCATCACGTCGCCCCGGTACTCGAGACCACGTGACATGCCGCGCTGCAGCACGGTGAAGCCCGTGGCGTTCGCCACGATGGACTGCTCGAACGAGATCTTCGACCCGTCGGCGAACGACGTCACCATGGACGGCGTTCTGTCCCCACTGCTCGGCGAACCCCTGCTGCGTGGTGGGATTGCGGTAGGGATCCTGCAGGCCCTTGACGTTGCCGAGCACGCGCGGCTCCAGCCCGAGCCCCTTGACCCAGCGGCAGAGGTTCATCTGCACGCCGGGCTCGTCGCCGTCGCACGCCGACATGATCACCCCGTGCTGCTCCGCGTACACCTGCAGGATCGGGCCGATCGTCGCGTCGATCTCGGCGTTCATGAGCACGACGTCCTTGCCGTGCCGGAACGCCTCGAGCACGACGTGGGCGCCGAACTCGACGTCGCCGGTGACCTCGCAGACCACGTCGATCTGCTCGCTGCGGCAGAGCAGGAGCGGCGTCGTCGGTGAACGCCGGCCGGCCCGCGCGGAGGGCGTCCTCGAGCGCCGCCTGGCCGTCGACCCGCACCGGCTCGACGCCGGCGTAGCGGAGCACGTGCTCGGCGCGCTCGGGATTCCGGTTGGAGACGGCCACCAGGCGCATCCCGGGCACGCTGTTGACGATCTGGTTCGCGAGCCCCTGCCCCATGAAGCCGGCGCCCACCATGCCGACCCTGATGGGGGCGCCCTGCTCCTCGCGGGCGCGCAACGCCGTGTCGAGCAGGATCATGCGCGCCCCTCGCCGGACGCCGGTGTCATGCGGCGCCGCAGCTCCGCCTCGACGTCCTCGAGCGGCTGCCACTGCGCGTCCTTCTCGGAGATGACCGCCACCGGCAGCGGCCACTCGAGGCCGAGACGCGGGTCGTCGCAGGCGAGGCCGCCCTCCGTCTCGGGCGCGTAGAACTCGCCGACCTGGTAGCTCGTCTCCGTTCCGTCCACGAGCGTCTGGTAGCCGTGGGCGAAGCGCTCCGGCACGTACAGCGCCCGGCCGTTGTCCGCGCTCAGCTCGACGGAGACGCTCTGCAGGTACGTGGCGCTCTCGGGCCGCAGGTCGACGATGATGTCGACGATGGCGCCCCGCGTGCAGCGGACGAGCTTCGTCTCGGCCGCCGGCGGAAACTGGAAGTGCATGCCCCGCAGCGTGCCCGCCACCTTGTTGTAGGCGACGTTCGCCTGCGCGATCACCGGCTTCAGGCCGTGCTCCGCGAACTCGTGCTGGCAGAACGCCCGCGCGAAGTAGCCGCGCGAGTCCTCGCGGCGCTCGAGGTCGATCAGGAACGCTCCGGGCAAGGCGGTCTCGGTGAAGATCACGCGCCTCCTCCCTCCTCTCAGGCCGGGACCGTCTCGACCGGCAGGCGCCAGCGCAACTCGTCGTCCAGCAGGCCGTCCGCGATCAGCGTCTTCAGCCGGGAGAGCCGGACGAACCGGTCGCCCGAGAACATCGCCGCGTCCATGCCCACCGCGCGGTAGGCGTCGGCGAGCTGCCGCGCGCCCCGCGGTGCGTCCCAGGCGGGCCGGAAGTCCTCGAGGGTGTCGGCGATCTTCGAGAAGTCGACGCGGTAGCTGCGTGGATCGGTGCCCGCGCCCTCGGCGAACTGCACGTCGACTCCCGGCACGGTGTCCGCCACGAGCAGGGCGAGGTCGCGCACGAGGTAGTTCGCGTCGGAGGCGCCCGCGTTGAAGGCCTCCCCGTGGATGCGCTCGCGCGGGGCCGCGAGCGCGGCCACGATCGCCCCGGCCATGTCCTCGACGTGGATCAGCGGCCGCCAGGCGGTGCCGTCGCTCTGCAGCCGGACGGCGCCGGTCGTCAGCGCCCACCCGACGAGGTTGTTGAGGACGATGTCCAGCCGCAGCCTCGGTGAGGCCCCGTAGGCGGTCGCGAAGCGCAGCGACACCGGTGAGAAGTGGTCGCCGGCGAGGGCGGCGAGCGAGCGCTCGCTGCGCACCTTCGACTCCGCGTAGGCGGTGAGCGGCGCAAGCGGCGCGCCCTCGTCGACGGGCAGCTCGGAGCCCGAGGCGCCGTACATGCTGCACGAGGAGGCGAACACGAAGCGTTCCGCCCCACGAGCGCGCGCGAGCTCGGCGAGGCGCACGCCGGCCTCGTGGTTGATCGCGTACGTGACCTTCTCGTCGAGGTCGCCGATCGGGTCGTTCGACAGCGCGGCCAGGTGGACGACGGCGTCGAAACCGTCGAGGTGCTCCTCCCGCACGTCGCGCACGTCGAGCCGGAGCTCGGGCGGGGCGGGCGCCTCGCCGAGGTCGCAGCCCGCGTAGAGCTCGACGTCGAGCCCGACGACGTCGTGGCCCGCGGCCTCGAGCGCGGTTCGGGCGACGGCGCCGACGTAGCCGCTGCTTCCCGTCAGGAGAACGCGCATGGCCTCATCCTAGTGCCGCTTCCGCAGATGAGAACCCCGGCTACCGCATGCTCAGGCGAGTCCGAGCAGACGAGAGCGCGCTCGTGATGTGACGAGACGAGACTTGCGCGCCACACGGATCAGGAAGAGGAAAGCGCGCGCCGCCACGCCCGGGCGAAGCCAACGCGGCACGGAAGTACGAGGAACCCTCACTGCAGCGCCACGACCGAACAGCGAGCGAATGAGCAGGAGCACGTATCCATCGGGCCTGACGCGACGCCACGCGCCGGGCTCCCACGGCTTCGGCCTCCACGTGTAGTGGAGAAAGCACGGCTGCTTCCCGCCGTAGTCGACGATCAGCCTGGAGTCATCGACTACCCGCACCTGGCCCATGGTCGTCGTATGCACCATCTCCCACGACGGCCAGCGCACGACGGAGCCGACTGGCAACTCCGACATGAACAGCGCATTGAGTGCGTCCTGATCCGCGGCCCAGAGTGGGTTTGCCGTCTCGTCGTCGCCCCCGAAAATCTCGGCCGACGGTACCCGGCGGCAGCAGGCTGCCCACCGATCGAGCAGTCCGGGAAAGCTCGAGACATCGAAGGCAAAGAAACCCGCATTCACGTACGGCTCGCGACGGCAGGGCGCCGCAAGATCGAACAGCGGCTCCCATTCGGGGAAGAACCGTTCGATGCCTGACGTCCAGGTGTCGCGGACGGCACAGATCTGGCCGTTGCGTGCAATCGAAACCGCATCGGCGAGCCGCCGGGTGACAAGGATGTCGGCGTCGAGCCAGATGATCACGCCGGCAGGGTCGAGATCGTGGATCAACGCCTTCCACAGCTGGGGACTCTCTCCGGGCGTGACCGGCCGCGAAACGACTTCAGCACTCGTGTGCGATCGCGTCCCGCTGCCAGTCCAACAGACCGGTGTCGACAACCACGATCGCATAGTCGATTTCCTGTCAACCGCAACGAGTTGACGAGCCCGACAAGCCCTGTGAAGAATGAGGCGTCGGCGAGCGTGTAGACGGTGACGCCCTCATCGCATCTCGCCGAGGCCGAGGCCTGACCTGCGCTCATCCGTCGGCGCGGCCGAGGACGACACAGGCGTTGTGGCCGCCGAGGCCCATCGCGTTGGACACCGTCACGTCGACCTCGACGCGGCGGGCCTCGTTCGGGACGTAGTCGAGGTCGAGCTCCGGGTCGGGCGTGCGGTAGTTGATCGTCGGCGGCAGGACGCCGTGGTGGAGCGCGAGCGCGCACATCATCGCCTCCACCGCGCCGGCGGCTCCGAAGCAGTGACCCATCACCGACTTCGTCGACGAGACGGCGAGCCGGTAGGCGTGATCGCCGAAGACCTGGCGGAGCGCGCGCGTCTCGGCGAGGTCGCCGAGCGGCGTCGACGTGCCGTGCGCGTTCACGTACCCGACGCGCTCGGGTGCGACGCCCGCCGCCTCGAGCGCCGCCGAGACCATCGCCGCAACCCCGGTGGCCTCGGGCTCCGGCTGGGCGAGGTGGTGGGCGTCGTTGGAGGCGCCGTAGCCGAGCACCTCGGCGTAGATGGTGGCGCCGCGTGCCCTGGCGGCCGCAAGCTCTTCGAGGACGAGGATGCACGCGCCCTCCCCCATCACGAAGCCGGCTCGCGTGGCGTCGAACGGGCGCATCGCGAGCGTCGGGTCGTCCTCCTCCGCGACCAGCCCGCGCATCGCGCAGAAGCCGGCGAGGATCAGCGGCGTGATCGCGGCCTCGGTGCCGCCGGCGAGCACGACGTCGGCCTGCCCGCGCCGGATCGTCGCGGCGCCCTCGCCGATCGAGGTCGAGCCCGTCGCGCAGGCAGAGACCGGCGCGAAGTTCGGTCCTGTGATGCCGAGCTGGATCGCAATCTGGCCGCTCGCGGTGTCGACGAGCGCCGAGGGGATGAAGAACGGCGAGACGCGGTCGGGCCCTCGCTCGAGGAAGACGCGGTGCTGTTCGGCGATCGTCCCGATGCCGCCGATCGCAGAACCGACGAGGATCCCCACCCGGGCCGGGTCGACACCCTCGACGTGCGCGTCGGCCCATGCCTCCTGCGCGGCGGCGAGCGCGAGCAGCACGTTGCGGTCCATACGACGCGCCTCCTTCGGCGGCACGAGCGCGGAGGGGTCGAAGCCCGTGACCTCGGCGGCGATCCGCACGGGGTAGCCCGACGCGTCGAAGGACTCGATCCACCCCACCCCGCTCCGCCCCGCGACTGCCGCCTCCCAGGTGGAAGGCGCATCGAGCCCGACCGGGGTGACCGCGCCGAGACCCGTGATGACGACACGTCTCATGGAGGGCAGAGCGTAGTAGGTTGGGCGGCGTGGCCGAAGCAGAACGCCCCGCCGAGCTCGACCCGATCGTCCCGTTCCCGCCCATGGAGGCGGAGCTCGTGCGAGAGCTTCCCACCGGGGAGGGCTGGGTGTACGAGCCGAAGTGGGACGGCTTCCGCGGGGTGCTCGAGAACGCCGGCGGCGAGCTGCGCCTGTGGTCGCGCAACGGCAGGCCGCTGCTGCGGTACTTCCCGGAGCTGCAGCCGCTCGGCGACCTGCTGCCGCCCCGCTCGGCGCTCGACGGCGAGATCGTGATCGAGCGGGACGGCGCCATCGACTTCGACGCCATGCAGCTGCGCCTGCATCCCGCCGAGAGCCGCATTCGCAAGCTGTCCGGCGAGATCCCGGCGCGGTTCATCGCCTTCGACGTGCTCCTGTGGGAGGGCGTCGAGGTATGGCAGCGCCCGTTCGCCGAGCGGCGCAGCCTGCTCGAACGGGAGGCGGCGGCGTTCTCGCTCTCTCCCTCGACGGCGGCTCCGGCCGCCGCGCTCGCCTGGCTCGAGGAGCTGGAGGCACTCGGTCTCGACGGCGTCGTCGCGAAGCGCGACGACGGCCTCGTCGAGCCGGGCGGCCGCGGCGCGGTCGTGAAGGTGAAGCCCGAGCGCACCGCGGACTGCGTGGTCGTCGGGCTCCGCTGGAAGGAGAAGCCGGAGCGGATCGCGACGCTGCTGCTCGGGCTCTACCGAGACGACGGCGAGATCGACTACGTCGGCTCGGCCGCGGTCGCCGCGAGCCGGCACGCCGCCGTCGCCGAGCAGGTTCTCGCGCTGCTCGAGAACGCGCCCGAGCGCCGCTTCTCCGAGCCGAATCGCTGGGGCGGCGGGTCGCTCGAGGAGCAGCCGCTGCGCCCCGAGCTCGTGGCCGAGGTGCGCTACGACAAGGTGCAGGGACGCCGCTTCCGGCACGGCACGAAGCTGCTGCGCTTCCGGCCCGACAAGGATCCGGGCGCCTGCACGTGGCGCGAGCTGCGGCCTCCGCGCGACCCCGGCGGGCTCACCGTCGGCGCGCTGCTCGGCGGCTAGCCGGCCGCCGGCCGGCCCGGGTGTCTCCCGGAGGGTGTCTCCCAGGGGGAGACACCCTTTGTCACGGAAGTGCAACTTCTCGTCCACAGGCGAAGCCGGCGCGAGCGCTCCGGCGACCCTGGCGGCCCGGCATCGCGGTGCCGGTAGAGGCTAGGCTTCCGGCGCTCTGCGTCGCGACGGCTGCACCCGGGGCGGCTCGCCGGGCATCTTCGGGAAGTTCGGCGGGTACGGCGCCTCGCCGACGCCCGCCTTCTCCTCACGCTCCACCCACTCGAGCAGCACGCGCAGGTCGCACACGGCGTCGTCCACGCCGGCGTGCAGATCGCCGAGCGCGGCGAAGCGAGCGGGCATCGTCGCGAGCGTGAAGTCCTCGGTCTGGACGTCGCCGAGCTCGTCCCACGTCACCGGCGCCGACACGGCGGCATCGGGACGGGCGCGCACAGAGTAGGCCGACGCGATCGTGCGGTCGCGCGCGTTCTGGTTGTAGTCGATGAAGACGCGCTCGCCCCGCTCCTCCTTCCACCACGCCGTCGTGACGAGCTCGGGCAGCCGCCGCTCGATCTCGCGCGCGAAGGCGAGCGCGCAGCGACGCACCACCGGGAACTCCCACAGCGGCTCGATCCGGCAGGCCACATGGATGCCGCGGTTGCCCGACGTCTTCGGCCACCCGACGAAGCCGATCCCGGCGAGCGTGTCGCGCACGACGGCGGCCACCGCCTTCGCGTCTGCGAAGTCCGTGCCCGGTTGCGGGTCGACGTCGATGCGCAGCTCGTCCGGGTGCTCGGTGTCCCGGCGCCGCGACGGCCAGGGATGGAAGTCGATCGTGGCGAGGTTCGCCGCCCAGGCCACCTGCGCCACCTCCGTCACACAGAGCTCGTCGGCGTGCCGTCCGGACGGGAAGGTCACCCGCGCCGCCTCGACCCACTCCGGGCGCCTTTCCGGCACGCGCTTCTGGTAGATCGCCTCGCCTTCGACGCCGTGGGGGAAGCGGCGCAGCTGGGTCGGCCGCTCGTACAGGGCGCGCACGATGCCGTCGCCGACGGCGAGGTAGTAGTCGACGAGATCGCGCTTCGTATGCCCCGTCGCAGGGAACAGCACCTTGTCCGGATTCGTCACCTTGACGAGCCGCTGCCCGATCTCGAGCTCGACGAATGAAGAGGCCATTGGCGAACCGTATCGAGATCGCCGCCGCCGCCACTATGCAAAGTAAAGTGATGCACGGCGGTGTGGTACGCTCGCCCCCGCTTCGAGGATCCGACACACAGGAGATTCACATGCGCAAGGCGCTCATCATCGGCTTCGCCCTTACGGCCGCACTCGTCGTCGCGGCGGCCGCGAGCGGCCGGTCGGACGCGACGAAGACGTCCGGGGCGATCCCGGGCTGCACCCCTGCCAGCCTCGAGCTGCTGACCGAGGGCACGCTGACGGTGGGCGCGGACAACCCCGCCTTCCCGCCGTGGTTCGGCGGCGACGAGAAGACGAAGCCGTGGAAGGTCAGCGACCCGTACAGCGGCAAGGGCTACGAGTCCGCGGTCGCGTACGCGGTCGCAAAGCAGCTCGGCTTCACGAAGGCACAGGTGAAGTGGACGGTGGTGCCGTTCAACAACTCGTACCGGCCGGGCAAGAAGGCCTTCGACTTCTACATCACGCAGGTCTCGTACACACCGGCGCGCGCGAAGGCGGTGGACTTCTCGAAGGGCTACTACTTCGTCAACCAGTCGCTCGTCGCGCGCAACGGCAAGCCGATCGCCTCGGTTCGCTCCATCGCCGGCTTCAAGAAGTACAGGCTGGGCGCGCAGATCGGCACGACGAGCTACACGTACATCGTCAACGTGATCAAGCCGAGCTCGACGCCGCGCGTGTACGACACGAACGACGCCGCCGTGCAGGCCCTGAAGAGCGGCCAGATCGACGGGCTCGTGGTCGATCTCCCGACGGCGTTCTACGTGACGGCGGTGCAGGTCGACGACGGCAAGGTCGTGGGCCAGTTCGCCTCGACCGGCACGAAGGAGCGCTTCGGCATGGTGCTGGCGAAGGGCAGCGGCCTGACGGCCTGCGTCAACAAGGCGCTCGACCGGCTCTGGGCGAACGGGACGATCAAGAACCTCCAGCGCATCTGGCTCGCGAAGGCGACCGGCGCGCCCGTCTTGAAGTAAGCCCTGAGCAGGAGCCGCAACTCGCGGATCCTCGGCGGCGCGACCGCCCCCGTCTCCAAGGAGGCGCGGGCGGTCGCGATCGCCCTCATCTCGACGGCCGTCTTCGCGACGGTCGTCGTCGTCGTCGTCACACGCTCGCCCGGGTGGGGCGCCTTCAAGGCGTACTTCCTCGACTGGGGCATCTACAAGGACAGCTTCCCCGAGATCCTGTCCGCGTTCTGGCTCAACGTGAAGCTGTTCTCGGTGGCCGAGGCGATCATCCTCCCGGCGGCCCTGTTCCTCGCCGTCCTGCGCTCGCTGCCCGGCCCCGTGTTCTTCCCGATCCGCGCGCTCGCGATCGCCTACGCCGACCTCTTCCGCGGCATCCCGACGATCCTCGTCATCTCGATCCTCGGCTTCGGGATGCCGGCGCTCGGGCTCTCGTGGCTCCCGCAGTCGGAGTTCTTCTGGGCCGTGGTGGCACTCGTGCTCGTGTACACGGCGTACGTGTCCGAGGTGTACCGCGCCGGGATCGAGTCGGTGCACCCGAGCCAGGAGGCGGCGGCGCGCTCGCTCGGCCTCTCGCGGGGCCAGTCGCTGCGCTTCGTCGTGCTCCCGCAGGCCGTCCGGCGCGTGATCCCGCCGCTCCTGAACGACTTCATCGGGCTGCAGAAGGACACGGCGCTCGTCGGCACGCTCGGTGTCGTGGAGGCGTTCAAGCAGGCGCAGATCGACCAGTCCGCGACGTTCAACGGCACGCCGTACCTCGTCGCCGCGACGCTGTTCGTGGCGATCACGATCCCGCTCGCGCGCTTCACCGACTGGCTGATCGCCCGCGACCGCATGCGACAGCAGTCCGGCAGGCTGGCATGACCCAGGCACTCCGTCTGGAAGGCGTGCACAAGTCCTTCGGGAAGCTGGAGGTGCTGCGCGGGATCGACCTCGCGGTCGGCGAGCACGAGGTCGTGTGCCTGATCGGCGCCTCCGGGTCGGGCAAGTCGACGCTGCTGCGCTGCGTCAACCGGCTCGAGCCGATCCAGTCCGGACGCATCTTCGTCGGCGGCACGGAGATCACGGCCCCGAACGTCGACGTCAACGCGATTCGCCGCCGCATCGGGATCGTGTTCCAGTCGTTCAACCTGTTCCCGCACATGAGCGTGCTCCGCAACGTCACGCTCGCCCCGGGCAAGGTGCTCGGCCTGACGAGGAGCCAAGCGGAGGCCGAGGCGACGGCGCTGCTCGAGCGCTTCGGGCTGGTCGACAAGCGCGACGAGTTCCCGGACCGGCTCTCCGGGGGTCAGCAGCAGCGCGTCGCGATCGTGCGGGCGCTGGCCATGAAGCCGGAGCTGCTGCTGCTCGACGAGGTCACGAGCGCGCTCGACCCGGAGCTCGTGGCCGAGGTGCTCGACGTCATCCGCGAGCTGGCCGACGGGGGCATGACGATGGTGATCGCGACGCACGAGATGGGCTTCGCCCGGGACACGGCGACCCGTGTCTGCTTCCTCGATGCCGGCACGATCCTCGAGGACGGGCCTCCCACCCAGATCTTCAGCGCCCCACGCGAGCCGCGCACGCAGCAGTTCCTGCAGCGCATCGTGGACGCCGGCCGCCTCTGACACACCGAGGGGTTGCCTCGCGCCCCCGCGGCGGTACGCTTTCGGGATGGAGCACACTCAACGCATCGACCTCTCGATCGAGCCGCTCGACGAGTACCTCGTGATCCAGCCGACGAGCGACGAGTCCGAGACGCGGGCCGGCCTCATCCTGCCGGCATCGGCGGCGGCTTCGACCGCGTGTCGCACCGGCATCGTGACCGCGGTCGGCTCGGAGCCGAACGGGATCGAGCCGGGCGACAAGGTGCTGTACCCGCGAGAGGCCGGGTACGACGTGCGGCTCGGCGGCATCGAGGTGAAGGTGCTGAAGCGCAGCGACCTGATCGGCCGCATCCACGACTGAGGCGCCGGTACAGGAGCGAGTCGGTGCGTCCGATATCCTTCCGACTCCTGGAGAAGTGGCCGAGTGGCTGAAGGCGGCGCCCTGCTAAGGCGTTATGGGGGTGAATGCCTCCATCGAGGGTTCGAATCCCTCCTTCTCCGTCGATGACGACACCTGCGCGCGGACACGCCGCGCGCGTGGGCAGGCCACCGTCCCGCCCGTGCCGCTACCCTTTCGCGGCTGAGGAGAGGTGGCAGAGCGGTCGAATGCGGCGGTCTCGAAAACCGTTACGGGTCGTTAGGCTCGTCGAGGGTTCAAATCCCTCCCTCTCCGCTACGGAGGCCGGATCCCGCCTGAGCTTAAGGGATCCGGCCTCCTCGCCTCCCCCGGATGATGTATCCCCTCCGCCCTCGCGCTCGCCGAGCAGCTGTGCCCGGCTTCGGGCCTCGCCGCGTCAGCGGATCCGTGTGACGCGTTCGAGTAGCCGGCCTGGGAACGGAGTGGATCGAGCGTGCCACACGTGTCGGTTCTCATGCGGCCACACGTAGATCGGGCTGCCGTCGCGAATCAGCTCGAGCAGGCAAGGCTCTCCGAGGTCCTCGGCCGACCACTCGTAGAGGCATTGAAGCCGCGGCGCGATCACCGTGTAGTCGAGCAGCCGGCCGAGACGCCGCTCGTCCGCGATGTACCACTCGACGTCGTGGGTGAGCGGATAGTGGTTCGGGATCACGCGCCGGAGCGAGAGAAACAAGCCCGCCAGCCCGAGCCGGGGATCGCCGAGCAGAGGGCTGAGTGGAGCCAACCGTCCCAGCGCCAGGTGCGGCGCCGCGACGAGCGCGTGCGCGTAGAGCACACGCACCAACGCGACGTTCATGAAGAAGCGCTCGGAAGCCGTCTCCGCGTGAGCAAGCCGTTCGTGCTCCAGGTAGCCGGCCACGATGCTTGCGTTGTGAGCCCGGTACCAACACGATGGTGACGGGGTGGCGACGAAGTCCAGCCACACCTTCACCGCTTCGGACGAAGGTTCTCCGTCCAGGCCCCTCACCAGCGCGATCACCTCGCCACCGTCGCGCAGCAGTCGCTCGTTCATCGCCCGCCACCAGACGCTGCCCGGGGGCGACGCGTCGAGCGGGTTGAGAAGACCGCGCTGAGCTTGCCAGCGCATGAACGACAGCGCCGCCCGCCGGAAGGGCAGATGTCGCGGCGCGCGGCCCGTCGGCCCGCGGTATGTCCGCGCCAACAGAGCGATACGCGCCGCCGCATCGTCGCGCGCGGCCGCGACCTGCGCCTCAGCCCAGGCGTGCGCGTCTCGGCGCTCGCTCAGCACCGGCTCGAACGGACCTTCACCACCGCGTGAGACTCGACCACCGGCTCCCGTACCATCCCGCACACCGGAGCACAGGAGCATTCACCCACCCGCCCACGAGTTGGCCAGCGCTAGGCGAGGCCGCGTGCCGTCCAGGCCCGCGCCGTGAGCACGAACGGTGCGTCGGGGAGCGTGGCGCGACAACGCTCGCGCAGACGCGCTTGATGTCGTGGTTCCAGCCCCGCCACGTACGAGCCTGCCGGGCCGACGCCGAGGGTGAACGGCTCCCACCATTCCTCGAAGCTCGGGTGCTCCACCGCCACCGACAGCGCCGTCTCCTCGATCTGGCGCAGCCCGACCGACGCGAACAATTCCGCGAGGTCGCCTTGACGGGAACCGACAAGCCGAGATTCGTCGACGACCTCGGGATCGAGCTCGTGCGCGGCGTCCCACAGCGGGCTGAGCGGACCCTGACCACCGGCGTGGTCCCAGACGCACGCAACGACCACACCGTCCTCTCGCGTCACGCGACGCATCTCCGCGAGCCCTGTAGCCGGATGCGACATGAAGTGGACGACGAGCTGCGCCAGGGCCGCATCGAACACGCGATCGGGAAAGGGCAGCTGCTCGGCGGAGGCCTGCTGCACATCGACCCCCGGATGACGCGCACGCGCAGCCGCGACGAACGGTTCGGACGGATCGACGGCCGCCACCCCTGCGGGACCGACTCGCGTGGCAAGCTCGGCCGTGAGCGCCCCGGGCCCGCAACCGACGTCGAGTACCCGCTGACCGATCCGCACCTCGGCCAGGTCGGCGAGTTGCGGCGACAGCAACACCGAGTACCGCCCCATGAAGCGGTCATACGCATCCGCTGGCACGACGAAGCCCACGACCACAATCTAGGCTCTCGACCCCTGCCGGGCCAGCGGTGACACCTGACGCCGTCGCGCCGAACGGATCTCGAAAGACACGCCGACACCTTCAACGCGCGCCGGTCAGGACGCTCTCAGTCCACCTCGTTGCAGTCCCAGGTATGCCAGGTCGTGGGGGTGATCGTGACGATCGTCCGCCCTTCCGCCATCAAGGTTTCGGTGTACAGCTCTGCATCAGCGGCACCCAAGGCCTTCACGAGGGCGCGGTGTGTCACTTCCTGTATCAGCGTCTCGTCGTTCGAGACCTCGGCGGTGCTGCGGCACTCGATCGCCCAGGCGCCCGCGGCGAGACCGTGCTGCAGCCGGGGATCCTCGTCGACGAGGATCGTCACGCGCGGATCAGCGGCCAGATTCCTGAGGTGGACGTGCGCATTCTCCGGGGTGGCAGTGGACTTCGAGCTCATGCGGGCTCCATGCGATGGTCGTGGCGATGGACACGAGCATCCTACGCCGCGGACGACATGAGACGAGAGGAGCGACAACCCGGGTTGTCGGTGCGGAGAGACGGCTAGGAGCGCTCGAGCTGCGCCACAAGCTGTGCTCCGGCTTCTTCGGGCGAGAAGCCCCACGGGCCGGGGCTGCCCGGGTGGGCGATGCGCATGTCGGCTCCGACGACCACGAGCCGTTCGGGCCAGGCGGCGAACGCGACGCTCACGCGGTTGTCCATCTCGTCGAGCAGAAGCGGCAGGCTGAGGCCGAGGCGCTCCGCGGTTTCCCGAGCCTGGTGCCGGCGCTGCTCGAGCGTCGTCTGCTGGTTCAGGACGGCGCCGTCTTCCAGGTTGGCAGGGAGCTGCCACTCGTCGGCTGCGTGGCAGTGGAGGGCCTGAGCGTCCGGCTCCTGCGCCGCCTCGAGCATCGACTCGCGGACACCGCTGACGAACCGTCCCTGAGCCGGCGTTACGGCAAGGGCCTCGACAGCCTCCCGATTCGCGTCGGTGATCGGTCCGGAGAGAGACCACCGCGTGAGACTAGACCAACCGCTCACGTGCCATTGCCGAACAGTGCGCTCGTCCGTCGCCGGGACTAGGCGGGCTTCCAGAGCGCGTCGTCGCCGAGCGGTGTGCGTGTCGCCGTCCCGTCTGCGACCAGGCGCAGCATCGCCACCTCGGCCTCGACCCGGTCGGGCGCGTCGTTGCCGCGCGTGAGGAGCTGTGCGACCTCCTGCGTCGTGAGCCCGTCCGAGAACGCGGTGAGCAACTCGAGCGGGTCGTCCGGCACGCCTCGGCGCTCGCCGTCCGGGATCAGGTTCGCGACGATCACGTCGTAGGCCTCGATCGTCTGCCAGCCGCCGGCCTCGAGGCGCCGGCCGGCGTGCTCGAAGACGAGGGACGGGGCGGTGTAGCGGACCGGGCCGTCAGTGGTCGCGTGCTTGTCCTGCAGCTGCGTCGGCGAGCCTGCGGCGCTGCGGGCCCCGGCCCGATCACGTTGGTAGGCCTCCTCCACCTCCGGCGTGTCGATCGCGGCGATCGCCGCGTCGATGTCGATCCCCTGCACCCCCCGCAGGGCCGCCGCGATGCTCTCGTCCTCGTCGAGAAGCAGCGTGGTCGTGAAGAACCCGAACTGCAGCGCCCGTAACGCTGCCCACTCACGCCCCGGCGCCTGCAGGCGCACCGCCACGATCGCCCGACAGGAGCGGCCGGTGCCGACGATCCGGGCCCGCGGGTTCGGCGCCAGGGGCATGCCGAACCGGCGGAAGCGCCGCGCGTACCCCTCGGCCGAGCGCAGCGGGGTATGGCCCCGGTCGACGTACTCCTGCGCCACGTTCGTGAGCCCGATCAGCACAAGCCTCCACTCGAGCTGCGCGCCGTAGCGCCACTCGAGCACGCGGAACGCCGGGTTCGCCGAGTAGCCCCACGGGCAGCCGGCGTCGTTGTAGAGCGTCACCCTCACCTGCTCTGCCACACGCCCTCCCGCCTGGTCGTCACCACCGCGCTGCCACGCGCATTGTCCACGAAGTCACGAGGCCTCCGTCGCGGTGCCCGCCACCAGGCGTCGACGACGCCCAACACCGGCGCAGCCACGGCATCGTCGCTCGTGTGGCGTCGCTTGCTGCACGGTGGGCCGCGCGGAATACTCGCCCTCGAAACCGGTGTGACTCTCGCACTGCGCGAAACCGACAGAAGGAGCAGATCATGGCCGACAAGGTTCTCATCAACCTCGCCACCGGAATGGAGGACGGCGAGCGCGTCCTCGTTGCGTTTCTCGTCGCGACGGCGGCGCTCGGACAGGGCAAGCAGGTTGTCGTGTGGGCGACGAAGGACGCTGTGCGGCTCGGTCTGCCGGGCGAGATGCAGGGTGTCGTCTGCAAGGACTGCCCGCCGCTGGAGCGGTTGTACGAGCAGTTCGTCGAGAGCGGTGGCGAGCTGTGGCTCTGTCCCATCTGCCTCAACGCTCGCGACCTCCAGGACGCGGAGAAGGTCGCCGACGCGAAGGTCGTGGGAGCGACGCCGATGTGGGAGTGGGCGGGCGGCGACACGACTGTCTTCAGCTACTGACGACGGCATGCCGACCCGTTGCAAGGCTGCGGCGTCAGCTGCCTGCGAGTGCGGCGACCTCGCGGTCGAGCCGCGTGGCGGTGCGGGCCACCGAGACCAGGAGCTGCTCCAGCACGGCGGCGTAGGCTCTCGGCCGGTGATCGCGTAGCTCCTCGAGCCCGTCACGGTCGAGGACGAGCACCTCCACGTCGGTGTCTGCCCTCACCGTCGCCGTGCGCACGCCGCCGAGTGCAACTCCGATCTCGCCGAACGACCCGCCCGCCGGCACGGTCGCTGCCCGGCGCGGCGGCCCGTCACCGGAGTCGTCGATCACGCTGAGTCGGCCCCTCGTGACGAGGAACAGCTCGTCGGCGGGCCCGCCACGGTCGACGACGACGTCCCCGGCCCGGTATCGGCGCCTGTCGAGCAGGGCGAGGAGTGCGGCCTGGTCGGTCTCGGTCAGGTCGACGACGAACGCGTGCTCCGCCGCTGCGACGGCGGCGTCGGCGGTGCGAGCGCCCGCGGACTCGAGCAGCGCGTCCTCACACCACTCGAGCGCGAGATCGAGGGACGGGAACGGGATCGGGGCGCCGAGCGCCCCGGCAACGGTGATCGGGGGGTGGCCGGCCACCACCACCTCGACCGCCGTGCGCTCGAGCGCCGACACGAGCCCGGCGAGCAGCGACGCACCGCCCTCGTCGACCCGGGCGACCCGCGTCACGTCCAGCACCAGGGCCTCGAGCGCCGCGGACCGCTGCTCGACGAGGCGCGAGACGGCCTCGACCGCGCCGAACCCGAGCTCGCCCTGGAGCTCGACGACGGCAACCCTCGTGCCGCGCGCCGCCAGCAGCGCCCGCTCGCCTGGTGGACGCACGCGCTTCGAGGAAACCCGGGTGAGGTCGACGAAGGCTCGCACCGGCGACGGGGGCCGCTCGCCCGGCCGCACGAGGTGAAGCCCGATCCACTCCGACAGGTCGCGGCAGACCGCGACCCCGCGGACCGAGTTCCCGCGCCGGTCGAGCGGCGGCGAGTAGCAGGCGATCGCGAGCCGGCCCGGCAGGACGGCGAGGATCCCGCCCGACACGCCGCTCTTCGCCGGCAGCCCGATCTCGGTCATCCAGGCCCCGGCGCCGTCGTACATGCCGCAGCTCGCCATCACGCTCAACACCTCGCGCACCACCGTGCTCGTGACCGCGGTCTCGCCGGTGCGCGGGTGGACGCCGCCGTTCGCAAGCGTTGCCCCCACGAGCGCGAGGTCACGGCAGCACGCAGCGACGGCACACTGCCTGAAGTAGAGGTCGAGCCCGCGTTCGGGATCGCCTGCGACGATGCCGAACGTCCGCAGGAGATGGGCGATCGCGCGATTTCGATGCCCGGTCTCGCGCTCAGACCGGTAGACCTGCTCGTCGACCTCGAGCGGCCGGCCCGCGAACCTCCCGTACGCCGCCAGCACCTCGTCGAAGGAGAGACGGCCGGCGACGAGCGACGAGGCGGCGATCGCGCCCGCGTTGACCATCGCGTTCGGCGGCATCCCGCTCTCGGGCGCGAGGGCGATCGAGTTGAAGGCGTCGCCGCTCGGCTCGACGCCGATGCGGGCGTGCACGGCGTCGGCCCCGAGCTGCTCGAGGGCGAGCGCGTAGGTCAGCGGCTTCGAGATCGACTGCAGCGTGAACGGAGCGCGGGTGTCTCCGGCCTCGTACAGGGACCCGTCCGTCGTCGCCACCGCGATCCCGAACGAGGCCGGGCTGGCGTCGGCGAGCTCGGGGATGTACGAGGCGACGATCCCGTCGTCGAGCGTCGCGTACCGCTCGAGCAGCTCGTCGAGCAGCGACGCGATCGGCGAGCGGAAGAGCGCGCGCAGCGTCGCTGCGGCGGTCGGGGACTGCGCGCTGGCCGTGCGTTCCTCGAGCTCCATCGGACCCCCTTCCGCCCACGAAAAAAGCCCCGGAGACCGACTGGTCTCCGGGGCCTCGATGCCTCGTGCGGCGCCGCTCACCCGGCGTCCGCTCCGGTGCGACTGTATCGCAGCGACCGGCGACGCGCTACGGGGCCTGGTGCATGCTGAAGGAGGCCCTCCCGGGCCTCCTTCAGACGGAGAGGGCGGGATTTGAACCCGCGAAGCACCTTTCAGCACTTACGCGATTTCCAGTCGCGCTCCTTCGGCCGCTCGGACACCTCTCCGGAAGCCGGAAGAGTAGCCGTCCGCTCCGGGCGGGCCTCGCCCTACGAGCCGGCGACGGACGAGACGTACGCGGCGACGTCCTGGATCTGCTGCTCGTCGAGCTGGTCCTTGAACGAGGGCATCGCTCCAAGGCCGTTCGTGACCCTGTCGACCACGAGCTCGGCGGCCGGCTTCGTCTCGTCGAGGTTCGGCCCCACCGAGCCGCCGGCGCCCGCGTCGGCGAGCGTGTGGCAGCTGCCGCAGCCGGCCGAGGCGAAGACGCTCTTGCCGGCCGCCGCGTCGCCTTCCCCGCCTGCGGGAGCGGTCTCGGTGGGAGTGGTCTCGGACGGCGTCGTCTCCGTCGGTGTGGTCTCGGAGGGAGTCGTCTCGGACGGCGTCGCCTCGCGCTCGACCTCCTGGTAGCCCGTGACCCAGTAGACGGCGGCCATCTGGGCGACGAACATCACAGCCGTGAGCGTGATGTAGGCGCCGAGGTTGAGCGGGAAGTCCGCCTTCCGGCGCGGGATCATGATCGCCGTGACGAGGGCCCACGCGATGAAGAGGCCCGCCACGATGACGAGCACCCATTTCCCGGTCGTCGTGATCTCGAGGAGCACGCGGGGAAGCTACCACGGCGCCCCGGACGCGCGGGCAGAGAGCGGACGCCGGTGCGCGTCGGTCGTTCGTCTAGGCTCCCGCGCGTGACTCCCGACGAGCGCCTGCACCGGTGCGCGCGCCTCGCCGTGGAGGTGGGCGTGAACCTGCAGCCGGGGCAGCTGCTCCGCGCGACCTCGACCCGGCGCGGATCGCGAAGGCGCGCCCGCGGCTCGTGGCGGAGCGCGTGCTGAAGGCGACGGGTGACGGGAGGATCGCGTGGACGATCGTCGGCTACCCGAACCCGGGCTGGGCGCAGGCCGTGTTCGGGGAGCCCGACGTGGAGCGGCTGTGGGAGGCGGTCGCCGTCGCCACTCGGCTCGACGAGAGCGACCCGGTCGCGGCGTGGCGGGCGCACATCGCCCGGCTGCAGGAGCGGGCCGCGCTGCTCGACGAGCGCCGCTTCGACGCGATCCGCTTCCGGGGCGCGGGCACCGACCTGACGGTGGGGGCTGATGCCGGAGTCGCGCTGGCAGACGGGTGCCGAGCGCAGGGCGACCGGTGTCGACGAGGTCGTGAACATGCCGTCCCGAGGAGGTGTTCACGACCCCGCATCGGCTTCGCACCGAGGGCGTCGTCTGCTCGACGGTGCCCCTGGCCGTGAACGGCCAGATCGTGCCCGATCTCACGGTGCGATTCGAGGGCGGGCGCGTGGCCGACGTGACCGCAGCGAGCGGCGCGGATGTCGTGCGGGAGCAGATGCGCACCGACGAGGGCGCGTCGTACCTCGGCGAGGTCGCACTCGTCGACGGCGAGTCCCGGGTCGGCCAGACGGGGATCGTCTTCTTCGACACGCTCTTCGACGAGAACGCCGCCTGCCACATCGCCTACGGGCAGGGCATCACCACCGCCGTCGCGGGCCACGAGGGCGCGACCGCCGAGCAGCTCGCAGCGCTCGGCTACAACGACTCGACCGTGCACACGGACTTCATGATCGGCGGCCCGAGGTCGATGTCGACGGCATCGAGGCGGGCGGCACCGCCGTGCCGCTTCTGCGCGCGAACGAGTGGGTGCTCGCGTGGGTGCCTGGCACCCGGCCTGCAGCCGGCACCCGTCGGCCCCCAGTCCGCTAGCCTTCATCTCCCTCCCGGGCGCATAGCTCAGCGGGAGAGCGCTCGCTTCACACGCGAGAGGTCCCTGGTTCGATCCCAGGTGCGCCCATCCGTTCAAACCGCATGGTTGAGCCAAGAACCGATGGCTGACCCCGCGTCTGACCACCTACTGACCACTCCGTTTCGCGGCGTCGGCGGCGTTTTCGTCCGAAATGAACGCATCGAGCAGTCCGACGGCGGCGCGGATCTCGGACGGAAACAGGTGCCGGTAGCGCCGGTAGATCAGCCCGCCGCCGTCGCGGTGACCGACTCGCTCGGCAATCAGCTCGGGCTTCATCCCGGCTCGGGCCATCAACGAGATCGCCGTGTGCCGGAGCCAGTGGAATCTGAAGTCGGCGACGATGATGGTGCGCCCGCTCGCGTTCGTCTCTTCGTGGGCGAGATCGGCCGCGAGCAGCGCCGGCAGCCAGATCGAGCGGAAGCCGCTCTTCGAGTAGACGCCTCGCTTCTCGTTCGGAAAGACGAGCCGCGTCCCGGTCGGGCGCGCGAGCAGCTGCTCTCGGAGCAGCTGAGCCTCGGCGCGGGCGAGCGGGATGCCCTTCGCCCTGCGACCCTTGTTGAGGTCGCGCGGGATCACGATCTCGCCGGCCTCGAGGTCGACGCGGTCGTCGGTGAGCGTCACGGCCTCGGTGAATCGAAGCCCGACGGTGCCGCAGAACGGCACCAGGCGCTTGATCCGTTCAGGCATCGTCGACGCGATCTCGTGAAGCTGCGCCAGCTCAAGGGCGCGGCCCTCAGCAGGCTCGTGTCGCAGGGGTGCGATCTCGAAGATGCCGGGGTCGACCGCCTGGCCGCGCGACGCCGCTGCGCGAAGGCACGCCTTGAGCAGCTCGAGCTCGTTCGAAGCAGCGACCGGAGCGACAGCCGCTCGCGCCGCGACACGATCCTCGATCATCGCCCTCCGCAGGTTCGGGATCAAAACGTTGCGAAGCGGCGCCCAAGGCTTGGCGGACTGCTGAAGGAACGCGATCGAGTTCGGCCGGAGCGCCCCTCGCCTCCCTCCCATCGCAGCCTTCCGCGCGACATAGCCATCCAGCTCCTGTCCGAGAGACACGGGCTTCTCGCGGTAGAGCGACCCGAGCTTCACCCGCAACTTCAGATCCAGTTCGATCGTCTCGGCGGCCTCTCGTGTAGGGACGGTCATTTCGGGGAACGGGCGGACGCGTACCTGCCAGCGGCCCTTGCCGCGCTTGCGGATCGCCATCAGCGGGCCTCCCTTCGTGTCGGGGAGGGTGCAGTGTCGCTCAGGCGGTAGGCGGGAACCAGCGGAGCGCGTTCGCGGTTTGCGTCCAGCCAGCACTGGACGGCGCTTTCGGCGTAGATGCGGTCGAGGCCGATGCGGACGGAGGCCAGCTGGCCGCGTTGGGCGGCGCGGCGGATCGTCTCCGGGTGGAGGCCGAGCAGCTCAGCGAGCTCGCGAGTCTTGTAGTGGCGCTCGATCATCCGTACCAAGTTCCTCGCTCGAAGGCCGAAAGCGGTGATAATATCATAAGTGCTGTTGACTCTACACTTGCTTTCGGCAAGTAGAATCCCGTCGTGACGAGCGGTGAGTTGATCCGGGCGGCGCGGCTGCGCGCCGGCCTCTCGCAGGAGGGGCTAGCGGAGCGGCTGGGGATGCCGCAGAGCTCGATCGCCCGCTGGGAGGTCGACAAGGTCGAGCCCGGCCTCTCGAGCCTGCGACGCGTCCTGCAGGCCTGCGGCTACGACCTTTCGCTGACACTCGTGCCGTTCGCGCGCGACCCCGAGCGAGACGCCCGCGTGCTCGAGGCGCAGAGACAGACGCCGCAGGAACGACTGCGCAACCTGCTCGTGCGGATCGATCAGGAATGAGCCCGACCCGCTTCGACCCCTACGCGATCCTGCGCGAACTTGAGCAAGGGCGCGTCAGCTACGTGATCATCGGCGGCCTCGCCCGCGTGCTCCGAGGCTCCGACGAACTCACCCACGGTATCGACCTCACCCCTTCGCCCGGGGACAAGAACATCGACCGGCTCCAGACCGCACTCGAGCGCCTCAACGCCCGCCGTGTTGACGGAGGGCCGCTCGAGCTCGCGGCGCACCAGCCCGACCGCGAGCCGGTCATCGAGCTGGAGAGCGACGCCGGCGAGATCAAGATCGTGCTCGAACCTGCCGGCACCCGCGGCTACGACGACCTCCGCCACCGCGCCGACCACGAACCGGTCGGCGAGGGCCTCCGCCCCGCCGTGGCCGACCCAGGCGACCTCGTCCGCATGCTCGACGCCCTCGGCCGTGAGCAAGACCGGATGGTGATCGAAACCATGCAGCGCGCGATCGAACTGGACCGCGGCCTCGGCTGGGAGCGCTGATGACGCCGAGGCGGCACTGGGGTTCCGCGGCCGACTTCTGAGAAAACGTCAGCCGTCGCACCGTCGACGGGAGTCACCACGCCTACGATCTACGCGTTCGAAGCCGACGAGATGCTCGCCCCGCCGTCGTAGCCGAGTCGGATCGACTGCTGTCGTCCACCGAAGAAGTCTTCCGCGTCGCTGCAGCCGCGCCCTGATCGACCGGCTCGTGCACCACGCCACCATGATCCCGCTCAAAGGCAAGAGCTACGGCCTCCGCGAACGCGGCCACAACGTCGTGCCGCCACTCTGCTGTTCGACCTGGGCCGGTCACTCCGGCCATACACGGGCCCCGTTACACCACTTCTACCGACGCGAACGGCCGCGTTCGCCACGGCGCGACCTCGGACTGCGTCACCCGGACTGGTGAATCTCAAGTGGGTGCGTTACCTCCGCCTCGCTCCTGCGACTTAATGGGTAATCAACGCTCCATCCACTCAACAGGGGAGGTAGCTCAATACAACCCCACGTGCAGGTAGCAACAACGTAGGCCCTGACTTGTCGAACGTGGCGAGCATGGGCGGTCACCCGGAGTCGAGAGGAGGGAATGCGATGCGCCATGCCATGAGAGAAGGGCTTCGCCGATCGCCGCGACGCCTCGTATTGGTCGGAACGATCGTTGTGGTCATGGCTGTTCTTGCCGCGCTCGCTGTGGCGCCTATGGCGAACGCAGCGCTCTGCTTCAACGCTGGAAAGGGCTTCGCGACGCAAGGAGTCATCTACGCGCCGAACAACGCAGACCTTCCGGTTGCCTGGATCGGTCTGAGCGAGTGGACCGGGAACAGCACGTACTACGCCGTCAGGCGCTACTCGGACGGGAGTTCCTCGTGGTCTCAGTACATGTCAGGCGGAGGGTCGACGTCGTACGGCACGGCGGGTAATGCCTATCGCTCATCGCGCTTCGCAGCGTGGACGACGAACACGACCTGGTCTGTCACTCAGTGGTCCTACTGTTAGGAGGTGAGCGGGGATGCCTTTCAGGATGAACCGTACGCTCGCGATGCTGTCCCTCGGGATCCTGGCGGCTGTGAGCGTCTACTTCTTCGCGGTGGCCGACTCGGGCTCCACGAACTCCGCCGCGCCGGCTTCTGCCGCACGGGGGAATGCCCAGAACCTCAGTCCGCTCCCGGGAACCGTCCCACTGCAACTGTTCTCCGCACAGATCGACAATGAAGCATGGTCGCTCACGAGCTTCGTGAACGAGCTTGGGCAGTGGTGCGCGGGTGAGACGATCTCCTCGATGAAGGGCGAGTGGAGCCGCCGGTGCATCGACCCGAATACGGCCTATGACACGAACCCTCTCGTGTTCTCGGTCAGCAGTCGCGCCCTGACTGACAACCAGGACACCTGGAACCAGGTCTGGGTGTGGGGTTGGGCCTCACCGGCGGTGAGCAAGCTCTCGAGCTCACGCTCTCGAGCTGCCGGACCATCCCGATCCACATCAATCGGGACAAGCAGCTGTTCTTCCACGTGTTCCCGCGCGCCCTAGCCGGATCTGGAATCGTCCCGACCCGACTCGTGGCATACGACACGAGCGGCGCGACCATCGCAGACGAGGAGACGCCCCTGCTCGACCCGCGCACGAGCGAGCCGGACAAGAGCACGGCGAGGAACTGTGGGTAAGCAGCTGACGTGCTCGGCTCGGCCGCCCGTCTCAATTCGTGCACCATGACTCTGGGTGGTCGAGCCGGCCCGCTCGATGTCCGGAAATTGCGCCAGAGCAACAGTCCGACAATGCCACGACGACTGACACGAAAGGTCATGCTTGCGTTCTGTCTGGCTGGCTTCGCCGGAGCAGGCGCTCTTGTCTCCACTTGGATCGACGCTCGAGACGACGGCCGGGGAAGGATCATCCGT
This sequence comes from uncultured Gaiellaceae bacterium, assembly GCA_963787085.1. GTDB lineage: Bacteria > Actinomycetota > Thermoleophilia > Gaiellales > Gaiellaceae > Gaiella. The sequence continues at coordinate 784,898 of CAWBBO010000006.1, forward strand.
ACCGCTGAGAGCGACCGCCTCGCTCCGCGGGTTGCAGTGAACGCATGTGGCCGGGCGGTGATTGACGACTGGTACCTGGATGGCTCGATCAAGAACGTGCATGCGCGTCGGTGCTACGCCGCCGCCCTAACCTCCCTAAAGCCGCCGTGCGAGAACTGCGGTCCGGTTGCCGATGCGATCAGATCCGCTCGTCGACGGTACTTCGGCGTACAACGGCGACACAGCTCTGTGAGGCCTGCTGGAGCGTTGGCGCGCTCTCACTCCCCACAATGAACTGCCCAAGCTGACGCAGGAGACCGAACACGGCGACAGCGAGAACGATGATGACCGCCGACCGGGTCGCACGGTTCAGGCTGCGACCTGCGTTACCTCTGTCGTGGTTCAACGACTAGCTGAAGAGAACCAGGACTCCGATCGGGAGGAGGCGCGGCCAAGGGAGAACATCCGTCTTACGCGAGAGACGACCTGTCCGGCCTGCAGGCGCGCAGCTCGAATGCACTGGCTGACACTGCCGCGGGAGCCCCGATGTGGGCCTACGACGTGCGTCTCGTGAACCGGGCGGGAACCGCCCTCGCCGAGACGCTTCACACGGCGCAGGATCAGTCCGGATCGGGGGATCGCTGGACGCCGCTTGCGACCTGTACCGGTGCGTACATCCACAACTTCTACTACATCAACGTGGGCGGTACCGGGAAGAGCGACACCTCCGGCGAGTACGGCTCTCCGACGCCCTGCTAGGCGCCGGACGCTAGCTCGACGTCCCAAACTGCGAACTGAAGGAGGATGACATGGACAATCATGGCCGCTGGGAAAGCACGACACGACACCGGCGGATGACGCTTGGACGCGGCTTCCTCATGGCGACCGTCGTCGCGGCACTTGCCGCGCCGACGGTCGCCATGACCGGGAAGCTGGCGGACATCCCAGGCTTCGCCGGCTACGCTGTGAAGGGTCGGACCGCTCAGCCGTCGTCGGTGCCGGATCTGAGCCGCGCCTCGAAGCTGGTCTCGGCGAAGCTGCCGTCCGGCCAGGAGCTCGCGGTGTGGCAGGCGCCGAACGCAGGCGGTGGCCACTGCGTCTTCCTCGACAAGTCGGCGGCGACAGCGGGAGTGCCGACCACGATCACCGGCGCCGGGGAGTGCACCGATTCGCCGCCGTCGCAGAAGTGGATGAACAAGGACAGTCCAGTCAGTACGAACATCGGCTGGGCGAAGACGTCGGAAGGGGCCTACGGCTACGAGGTGACCATCGAAGGTCGTGTCGACGTCGCGCGCGTCGCCGGCCTCGCGGTCGTCTCGTCGGCAGGAGCGATGCCGGTCGCGCTCTCGCACGGCTATTTCGTCGGCGGGCTCGCTCCGTCCGGCGCTTGCGGGAAGCTCGCCCCAGGCGGCCCATACTTCCTTGTTGCTTACGACAGAAGCGGGACGGAGGTCGGACGTCAGGATCTGGAGAAGCTGATCGCTGCGACCCGGCCGCAGTAGCGCCGCCTGTGGAAGCCGGCCGACGACGAAAGCGGATCCGGAGGGGTGGGGACGTTTCACGCCTCCGGATCCCTGAACCGATTGCGCTCGACGGCGTGCTGCTCGATGAGCGACAGGTCGTGCAGCCGGCACCCTGAGCGAGCGGCATTCCTTCGGCGTGCCGTGCGTGGATCAGGCTTGCGGCGGCGCCGGAATCGTCTTCGTGCCCACCGCGTTTCCGCTGTCGTCGAGCAGGCTTACCTGGATCGGGAACGCGTTCCGGCGGGCTCGGGGAGGTCGACGACGAAGAAGCCTGCGTCGATGGGAGCCGAGACTCGGGTCAGGGCGACACGCTGGGTCTGACCCTTGGCCGGGCGGATTTCCGCTTCTACCGCCTTGTTTGTCAGGGCGCTGCCGTAGACGACTGCCGGGCCCTGTGGGAAGCGTTTCGCTGCGAAGCCGGCGCCGAACATGATCTCTCTGGCCGCATCGCATCCCCCCCCGAGGCCCTCGATCTCGAGGCAGAAGCCACCGTGACGCGTCGGCGCAATGAAGAGACGGGCGGAGGTGCCGTCGGCCAACCTGATCGTCATGAGTGTTCGCGCCTCCGAAGCCACGACGCTGGGGTCCATGCCCGTCGGTGCGCCCCGCCCCAGGCTTTCGAAGCTGAGGACAGCCTGTCTCGGCGCTTTGGGGCTGGAGAACCAATCCCAGACGTCGGGAATCACGTTCGTGAACGCGAGCGCAGGCAGAACGACGATGGCAGCCGCCACGGCAGCGGCAAGAAGCACGACTGTGCGGCGCCAATGTGTCTGTCCAGCAGGCTCTGGGCGCGTCTGCGCGATAGCGTCGGCGATCGCGAGCAACTCCGGATCGTTGCCAAGCGCCTCGGCGATCTCGGCATCGGAGAAGACGCTAACCGGTTCCTCGTCCATGGTGTTCCCACACTATGTCTGTCGCCGCGGCAGGCACAACGGGAACCAGTCACCCCCGCGAACTTCCGAAGGGAGGACGTCGATCCCGCTGAGGCAGCCGTCGGGGCTGAGCGAAACCGCAGAGCCCCGACGGGAATGCCCTGGCGGTTACGGCGCCGGAGGCGCTGGAATGGTCCACTCCTTATCGGATCCGTCCACGAAGCGCACGGTGATCGCGGTCGGCTTCGACTGGAGCTCAAGGTAGAAAGCACCGTCCCGCACGATCGCCGGGTGAGATTTCGCGCCGGTTGCAACGCTAACACCTGTGACGCCTTCTCCTGTTAGCCCGTGCACGACCGTGGGCGCACCGGCATCGAAGCCATCCGGGTCAACGAGACCCCATTCGAGGCCGTCTCGTGCGATCCCCGACCCGTCCGTGCACCCCGCGTCACCCGATGGGCTCACCACGTAGCACGCCTGTTCCTTGTCGGTCGGGACGAGGTAGGTCGTCTGTCCGTAAGCACTGACTGTCTTGCGACTGTCGGCGGGAAGCGGCGTTCCAGGGTTGAGCGCTTCGCTTGGCGCCCCACCAGCGAGGAGACGCGCGAGGCCTGCCTGCGCCGAGGGGGGCAACGCGTCGCCTGCAGTGCGGGCACGGCTGAAACTCGGGAGCACGTCGGTTGCGCGAGCCGGGGCTGCAGCTTCGGTTCCCGCGTCGAAGCCTCCTCCGGCGAATGCGACGACACTCACCGCGAGCATGGCCCCGATCGCCGTCGAGCCACCGAGCACGAACGATGCCGAGCGTGAAAACGGATTCTTCATCGCGTCGCCTCCTAGTTGTCGTCTGGCATGGCGAGGTCACGCCGGAGTTGTCGTCGCTGTTCGAGCATTTCGCGTAGGCGACCGTGCCGCTGCCGCCGTTGTACTTCGTCGGGTTCGAGCTGTTGAAGACCAGACCGGTTTGACTGGAGCCATGCAGATACCAGACCCACCAGGAGCGGCCCGCCTGGTGCCACACCTGGTTGTATCCGCGTACCGCCTCGCCGCTCGTGGCGAACGTGCCGCCAACACCGTTCGTACCGGAGGCGTACGTGATCTGCGCCGCGAGAGCGACCGCGGGTGGCAGAACGACGAGGAACAGGCAGGCAGCTACGAGAGCGAGTCTGCGCAGGCCTCCCCGGGTCCACTGCGTCACATCGATGGAACGCACACGCGCCCTCCTTCGTTTGCGCTGACGGCTGTCGGGAAGAAAAGTCGCGTTGGCGTCGGAAAAGTAACGGGCTCCTCCGCTTCCACTTCGCACGAGTCCGTGCCAGGCTAAGGTCGCCGTCTGACCTCTGCCGTGAGCACCCGATGACCCACCCTCCGAAGCGCTCGACCCTCGCCGAGCTGCGTACCGTCAGTACCGCCTGCGGATCTACCGCTTCTTCATGCGTCGAACAGGCAGCCCCGCTGACGCAGAGGATCTGACCCAGCGCGTGTTCGCCGACGCTGTCGAAGCATTCGCAGGCGACGCCACGCCTCCTGACTCGATGCTGGCCTGGCTGTACACGGTCGCACACCGAAGAATGGCCGATGAGATACGGCAGCGCAGCCGGCAGCCCCAGGCAGCAGCACCATGGAATGTCGACACACTCCACTCAACCGACGAGTACGGCCCAAACGTGCGGGCAGCGCTCGAGACGGCCATCGCACATCTGTCCGAAGAGCAGCGAATCGTCGTCGTGCTTCGCCTCCTACGCGGGCTGCCGTTCGCCGAAATCGCCGAGCTCGTCGGCCAAAGCGAAGCTGCCTGCAAGATGCGATTTGCCCGCGGCATCACTCGGATCCGCAAGGAACTCGAGGACAACAACCTACGCCCATGACCGGCCCCGGTGGCCACGGCGAGGGTCGGGTCGGAAAGCCGAGGCTTGAACGAGCGGTTCGCAATTCGCGCAGCAACGCCGGCCGTTGCTTTCCGCGTCCTCGAACGACAAGTGGCTGGCAGAGATCAGCGCTCTACCTCGCTGGTGAGCCCAACCGCGCCGGTGGTATTCATGAGAGCGAGCCTGGTCGACCCGTCGGGAACATCACTTCCAGGAAATCAAGGAGATCGCGAGCTGTCCGGAGGAGATGCGAACGCCGGCACAACGCGTGAGGCTCCCGGCTCGCCGGGAGCCTCACGCGGCGTCCATCTCGGCGCTACCGGCCGACTCCGGTCGTCTCGCGGTCGATGACGGCTCCGTCGGCGGCGTAGGCGACCACCTCCTTTGGGCCGACGCCGCGCTGCAGCTCTGCCTGCGGCACGACGTAGGCGAAGGCCCGGTCTACCGTGATCGGCACGGGCGTGTGGGTGCCGTTCGTTGCGACGATCTCGACCCGGTCGACCACGGGAGTCACCACTCCGACGATCCGGGCGTTCGAGGCTGCCGAGATGCTCGGCCCGCCGTCGTAGCCGAGACTGATCGACAGCTGCCGTCCACCGAAGAAGTCTTCCGCGTCGTTGCAGCCACCGCCCTGGGCGCCGGTCGAGAGATCGGTGTCCCAGAGGCAGATCGATCTTCCGTCGGACGTTCGTGTGACGTAGACGGCGCGGAGAGCGCCTGCGGTGGAGCGGAAGGCCGCCACCCTACGGCTCTCGCCGGCTTTGAGGGCGCCGATCCCTCCGGCGCCGGCAGGAAGGCGGTCGCTCAAAGTCGGTGCACGATCGAGTGCGGAGGGTGTACCGCCAGACAGGCGTGCCGCCACGCCTGTCCCCACGAGCGCGCCGACAAGCATTGCGCTTGCCAACAGCCCCACGAGCAGTCTTCCCCGCGCCGGGTGTGTTCTCGATGAAATGAAACGGGTCATCGAGTCCTCCTAGGTGAACACGGTGCAGCTTCCGAAGAAGCCGCTCGTGTGAGATTGACAGTAGGCCTTCGTCGTGCCGCTCCACGTCAGCGTCGTCGCGGTGGTCTTGAAGGTGTTGCGAACCGTGTTGTGCCAGCTGTAGCTCGAGTTGTCGATGAATGTCACCGTCGTGTCGAACCCCTGCAGGTCCTTCTGGAACCAGTTCTGCGTCCAGTTCGACGCGTAACTGCTGCTCGCGTCCTGCAGGAATCCCCAACTCCGATACCCCGCATACTGATACGAGGCGAATGCGGTCGTCGCTGCAATCAGTGCCACCGCGATGGCGAGCATGACCATCGAGAGCCGTCTCATGCGTGCGCCTCCTTCCGCTGAGTGTGTCCTTTCGCTCTATGTGTCGCTGGGGCCGCGCAAAGGTAACGAGACGGGAGACATGCGGTCGGTCAGGTCCCGCCCGTTACTTCTTCGCGTCCTCGAGCGACATGACGGATAGAGACGAGCACCTTGAGACTCGAACCCGCTGGGAGGTGTCCTTGAGAGCGAACGTGGCCAACCCGTCCGACATATCACCTCCAGGGAAGTGAGGCGATCTCATGCAACTGAGGCATCGTGTTTCACCAACAATGCGGCGATCGCTGCTCGCTGCTATCGCCGCTGCACTGCTAGCGGCGCTGATCATCGTCACCAACGCAACGGCGAACACGTACGGGTGGCAAGGACGGCTTCCTGGCGGGAGCAACGGAGTATGTCCGTGGTACGCGAGCTGGGGTCATTGCGGCCCATCGCAGACGAATTGGTATCGAAACAACGGAGCCAACCAGAACCCGTCCGGTGATGGGTTACATGTCGGGTTCGAGAACTCGAGCGCCATCAGGGGCATGTATCTCGGCTCGTACCAGTCCGGGAGTGTGTACGCATCGGACGTTTTCTCCTCTGGTACGGCAATCCGCCCTGAACTCACCTGGTGCCACTGGTTGCCCGAATGCGGAACGGCGGGTTGGGCAGACGGCTGGTACAGCGCCACAACATGAGGAGGAAGAGGATGGGTAGGAAAAGCCTTCTGTTCGTCGTACTATCTCTCGCGGCGATTTTGGCGCTCGGCGCAGGAGCGTTTGCGGCAATCGCCTCACGAGGTTCCTCGCCTGTTCCCACGGGAGCAAGCCTTTCCCGTGTAAGCGCCGCGGGTGACCCGGTGGGGCTTCCGGCAGGAAGGGCTCGCGAAGACCTCGAGAGGTCGGGGTTCGGATCGATCTACCTTCTCGGCAGCTATGGAGGGAGAAACCTCTTCCTGCTCAGGCGCTCCGACGGCACTGGGTGCTATGGAAGCGGCCGAATCGATTCTGCTTGGCCAATTGGCAGGTACATCTGCGAGAGCGGCCCCACTCCGTTTCCCTCCCCAGCTCGACCTATTCTCGACTTCTCGCTTGCGGTCCAGCACACGGGCGACAGCACTATGCACTTCGAGCAAGTTGAGGGCGTCGCAGCGGACGGTGTCGCAGCAATCCATGTCGTGGGTCTGGACGGCCACGTCATCCGCCGGATTCCCGTCGAAGGGAACTTCTATAGTTCCGGCAGCGCCGATCTTGGCGATAGCGCTGTACGGATAGAAGCCGTCGACGACGGGGGGCGGGTGCTGGCAGTTGTTCCACGCTGACACCGTCCCGAAACAACGGTCGTCGGCCACCTCAGCAACGAGGCCATCTGAGGTGACCGACGACCTCCCCACCGCGAGATGGAGCAGTGTTTCCGGCCATGCAGGCTGCTCTTTCGAGTTTCCCCTGGGTACCCGCACGACGCCGGACAATGCCGACTACTCCGCCAACGCACTACTCCGCCAACGATTGCGTCGCGAGCTCCACAACATGCGGCACCAAGATCATCAGCGATGCAAACGACTTCTACAACACATGCCATAACGTCTACGGGCTCTCCGCGAGTCAGGTCGCGACGAACATCCGCTACTGGGCCGATCGCGCCAGGGCGAATGGCACCAACTGCGGGACGCTACTCGTACTCCCAACCCGCGTCGTCGGACGCGCCTCGTGCGCCCAATGTCCGAGCGTTACCAATTGTTTTCTGGGCCGACTTAGATGGGTAGATGAGGCGCGCGCTGCCGTGTCTCTATTTGCAGTCAATAGACTAAGGAGGTGACAACGTTTTGATTCTGAGACCACGGTAACCCGATTGGGCGGTTGAGATCATCGCGTCCCGGGCGCTTGAAGAGGAGCCGATCGACTAACAGGACTTAGATGATCGATCAGCCCGTACGCTTATACACACGGCATCCGATCTAGGGAGGCACCTTGTTTCGCCGAATCATGATACTCTGCTGTCTCGCCGTCGTTGCTGCAATCATGGCTGCTAACGCGTTCTCGGGCGTGGATGTGTACTGCAGCGGCTGCACGCTACCGTCGAACGGCGTGCCGGCCGCGAGTGGCACCGCCTATCACTACTCCAATTACATGACAACTTATAACAACTATTTTGCCGATCTGCATGTCTATTTCTACAACACGTCGACGGGCAACCAAACCTGTGATCTTGCGGTCAATAATGTGGTCTGGAGTTACAAGGGAGACTGCAGTAACACCGCTACCGCCCGTTGCCATCTCCTCCACGGCACGGGACCAACCGCAGCCGATTGTCAAACAGTCTACTAACACACACCTTTCCTTGACGCGAAAGAAAGTGGTGACAACATGGCGAAGCTGTCGCGATATTGGTTCCAAGCAGCAATAGGCCTGTGCGTGATTGCCATCTCGGTGCCAGCCGTTGCGTTAGCGCTCGGACATAGGAACCTTAGTCTCAATTCCGGGAAGGATCCGCTTCGCGGGATCGCTGCATCGTCCGCTGATCCATCAGCGACCGTTGACTCGAAGTCAATGGCGACGCTTGACGCTCTCAACCAACAGGGTGCCGGCAAGAATACACTCGGAGCGCAGCTCGTCGACAAAGCTCGAGTGATGTCAACCGTGGTCGGGGGAAAGCGGCTCTACCTCCTGCCCACGGAGAACGGCGCCCTCTGCGCGTTTCGGGAGGGCGGAACCGAGGCATGTACAGCACCGCTGACGGAAAGCAATCCTGCGCTCGTGGTTGCGGACGACAGCGACGGACCTGGTGGGATCGGGCCGATTGTTTTTGGAGTAGCTCTGGATGGCGTCACATCGGTCTCGGTGACTACTCGTGGAAGGGAGCAGTCGATCGCGGTGACCAAGAACGTCTTCGTCTATCAGGCAGGTTCGGAGACCTCCGCGGCGGATGTGTCTGGCGTGGCGGTGACACTTGCGAATGGAGGTATCCTCAGGATCCCCTGAACACGTCTGTGGAGTGACGCACCATACTTGGGGCGGGAGACGGGCCGTTGATTCAACCCCTGTAAGAGCTTAGGCGGGGCAGGCCCGTTACTTCTTCGCGGTCGTCGCCACCTCAGCAACGAGGCCGCCTGAGGTGACCGACGACCTCCTCACCGCGAGATGGAGCAGTGTTTCCGGACGTGCAGGCTGCTCTTTCGCGTCCCCCTTGGGTACCCAAATACCGCACGACGCCGGACAATGCCGACTACTCCGCCAACGATTGCGTCGTGAGCAACATGCGGCACCAAGATCATCAGCGATGCGATGACTTCTACAACACGTGCCACAACGTCTACGGGCTCTCCGCTAGTCAGGTCGCGACGAACATCCGCTACTGGGCCGATCGCGCCAGGGCGACCGCTCCACACCTGCTGGCTTCGGTGTTGCCCGCGATTCCTGCCGTTACCTTTTGGGCCGTCGAGGCGACTAGGTAGATGAGCATGAAGTGCTATCTACCAATGAGCATGAAGTGCTATCTACCTCTGAGCGACGCCACCAGGATGCAGGGTACGCCGTGCTCCTCAGAGCCTTTGCCAATCCAGGAAGGAGCGTCATATGGCCGCCAGGGAGTCGGTCGCGCCACGCGGCTCATCGGCTCGTTCACCTCGACGTAGGCTCATCTTCGCTGTGGCCACACTCGCTTGCGTCGTAGGAGCGGGCATCGGTGCGACGGCCGCATGGGCTGCGTATTGGGATTATCAGGGATCTCTGTGTTCAGGGTGTTCGTATGGCGAGGCCCAGGGAGGGACGTTGTACAACTGGAACATCCGGATCAGTCGCGCCGCCTGTGGCCCTGACGCTTGGATACAGCGGCGAAGCGATAGCGCGTGGGTCTGGCAGGGCGTCAATTGTGGTGGCGCAAACGACTACACAGTCCTGTACTCGACGTACATCTATAAGGCGTCGAAGGCCACGAATGCTGCTGGTGGATCCGTGTACACAAACGTCAGGATCGATCAGTTCGTGTGACGGGTGAGTGGCCAGGACAAGTTGTTCTACCCACTACGATTGGAGCGTCAGACATGCGATTGAAGACACTGCTCATTGCAGGCGCGGCAGCCGGCGTCCTCGCGCTCTCTGTGGGCATCGTTGAAATACTGAGTCCAGCCGGTTCCGCATCCGCAACATCATCTCAGACCTCTGGCGCCGACGCCGCGGGCCTCCTTAACGACATGGCGCCTGGGGCGACGGTTACCGAGCAAGCAGACGGATCGGTCTCGGTTGCCGGGCAGCTATCGGATGCCGCCCGCGCGGATCTCGCAACGGCTCGACGGCTCGCAGCCTCCGGCCCGACCGTCATTCGATGCAGTGCCGCATCCGACACCACCGTGAATTGCTCACCCGTGCCAGACGGCGCTGTCGCGACGGCGATCGACGGTGGCGAGCCGGGTCTCTATTCGCAGCGCATCTATCGCGGCATCACAGGTGACGTTACGGACAAGGCAGCGCCATTCATCGAAGCGTCGGAGCTGGTGTGCCCACACCTGACTGGACCGACCATCGAGTGCTCGCGTGTCGATCGTGTTCAGCCAACGATCGCCAAGAACGACACCGTCTTCATGACGTACGCACCACTCGATGCGACGATGTCGGGCGACACGATGACCATCAGGCTCCTGGGAACGCCAACAGTCAAACTCGTGAGAGGCTCGTGACGGGGGCCCCCGGCCAGAGGTTCTCCCGGATGCTCGTAACTGAGGTCGCGATCATCCTGCAGAATGGAGAAAGGAATAAATGAACCGCTGGGTCTCTCGCAGCGAGCACAAGTGAGGCTTCCCGGCCGCCGGGCGCGCTTCACCTGCCCGAGGGCCGCTTCCGTTTGTTAAGCCGCATGCAGCAGGCGCCCCGGCTCGTCCCGCGTTAACAGACTTCCACCAGGAGGTGCCATGAGGCGGTGCGGTGCGTTCTCAGCGGCGATGCTGGCGGTGGTAGTAGTAGCCGCTACGGCCACCGCGGCTCCATCGCCGAGACTGACAGTTGATCTCGGGAGCGGCGCGATCGACGGACACGTCGTCCTCGGCAGGTCGCCGGCGCAGGTGACCAGGTCGCTTGGGAAGCCGAGCTGGCGGCTGCCGGGGACCCGGCTCTACCGGATGGGCTACGGCCAGCGGACGAACTTCAGCCTGATGGTCCGGTTCCGGAAGCAGGGCGGGACGCTCCGTGCGGTCGCAGTGACGTTCGAACGGCCACCGTTGCTCGAAGAGCAGATCGGGAGGAACGTGCTGGCAATGACGCCCCGCGCGTTCCAGAGTGCCGTCGCGCGTACTTACGGGACTCGGTTTACCATCAAGACCCGACTGCACTGTGTGCGACAGCTCTGCAGCGTCACGTTGCAGTCATCGAATTCGGGTCGGAGCGTCACCTTCGGCACGACGATGGCCCTGGGGGCATTCCTCACCGTGTGGGTCGCGAGTTGATTCGCAAGGGATGAGCGGTCTCGCGATTAGCGCCCGCCACTTTTCGGACGGGGCTTCACGTACGTGGTCCCAGCCGGGGACGGCCGCGGGGAACCGAATCGGTTCGATCGTCCGTCGCCGCACGTGGCGGGCAAACCCTGCCTGACCGCACTTTGCGAGGGGCCGGCAACGTCTCCGCCGGTCGCCGCGCCGTGAGAGCACTGGTGGAGGCACGCCGCCCGCAAAACCCGGCACCGACGACACATGCGACGACTGTTTCAAGCCGAGACTCGCTGATCAACCCGATCAGTACCGCGCATTGGTGCCCGAGCTGGACCTCATGCGGCATTCTACCTAACGAGTTCAGCGCGCTCTCCGATGCCAGCGCGAGGTCGCCCTGTCACGCTATTTTGTAGGCCGGTTTCGGTCCCTGCCAAGGACCTGATTCCCGGAGGAAAGAGCGTCTAGGAATGTGGGTGGTCCCGTTGGTGTCTTCTGCTCAATTCCGGTCGCTCTTGCCTTAAGCCGTCACTAGGAGGTGATCATGTTGTTAGGACGCTTTCGCATCGGCGTCGTCGTTGTCGTCGCTGCCTCTGTCCTGGCCCTACCGGCGTCTGCGCTAGCTTGGTCCTGGGGATACAATTATCAGACGCCGACTACGAATTCATACGTTGAGTCTGATTACGCTGACTGGAATCACTTGGCACTGGACAAGAACAGCGGTGGCACGGTTGCTACGGGTTGGTTTCCCGGATCAGGAACGTGCTATCGCTATAGCTGGGGTAGCATGACTTGGTCAGTCTCGGCGGCAGACTGGGGCTGCCACGGCGTGAAGCGTGCCTACTCGCAGTATTGGTCCGGTAGTTCATCGTATCTCTACGTCGCCACCGTTACGTAGGTAAGAGAGGTACTTGTTATGCGAAACCTAAGACGCAACCTTGTGATAGGTACGTTCGCCATCGCGGCTTGCGTGGGCGCCGTGTCCGTCACTCGAGCCGCTACGGCGTCAGACGATCCCGCAAGTCCTATCTCGTCCGTTCAAACTAAGCAGTATGTTGGAGCGCGCGGCCTACCCGCTGGCGAGCTCTCCGATCAGGACAAGCTGCTCCTTGAGCCGGTCGAGAAAGCCGGCAATCACTTCGGGAGCATCACGCTCCTGGGCACCGAAGGTGACCGCGCATACTATCGTCTGGACAATCAAACCGGGGCGGACTGCTTCGCCGTAGGCCCGGCGGACCCTACCGGCGATCGGCTTGGGCAGGTGATCTGCGCTCCTACATTCCCGTCATCGACGCACCCCATTCTTGACTTCAGCGTATGGCACGGCGATCTTCTCTGGAGAAGCGAGGGCATTGTCGCGGACGGGGTCAAGGCCGTCTCAATGTTCGACCCTAATGGTTCGGTCATTGCGGAAGTGTCCGTTACGAACAACATCTACTCTTTCGTCGGCTTTACCGCTCAGAAAGTCGCCGAGATAGTTGCTCAAGATGTCGACGGCAACAAAGTTGGTTCGATCGGCTTCCCAATTAGATAGCTAGTTTGCTCATCAGTTCTGGGCCAGAGGGCACGCGCCTTCTGGCCCGCCGACTGTGCGACCCACGAAGTTGCTCGACCTGTCGGCCGTTCGTGCCACAGACGAGCGACACCGATCTGCCCGCTATCCTCGTCGCGCCACTGCCACAGCAGCACTCGCACGGTCTCGTCATCGTCCCATAACCGGGATCGAACTCAAGCGCATCATGGATGAGCGGCGACGATCTTCTACGACGCCGAATAGCCCGAGCAGGCGGCTACGACCCCGCCTATTGCGGGCGGCTGAAAATTCGACTGTCTGGGTCGGCGCTGACATCGGTCTCAGTCGTAGTAATCGTCCTCGTGTGCGCTGGTCGGGGATCTGCCGTGCACCGAGGTACCGCGTAGTCAGCCCCCCCCGTGCTGAAACAGCCGTAGGGTTCAGCACTTGGCCAGACAATCACAGCACTTGGCCAGACAATCACGCTGTACTCATTGCCTCCCTGGAGACACGCAGGACGAAGGCTGCAATCACCCAGCAACTTCACTATAGAGCGCGGCGCCCGCGTCTCCGCCGAGGTGGCGTCGGGTTGCTCCACGGTTGTCATGTGGGCCGCGGGTCGATCGGCTGGGGCGGCTCGTCCTGCGTCACAGTTCGATCCCGAACCCGCGCTCGCGTTCGAGCCCACGAGTCTGCGCGAGCTTGATGCGTCAGGCGGCGCCGTAGAGAGCGTTCACGGGCGAGGGCAGCCGTGGCCGGATCAGGGCGCGGGGTCTTCCTCGTCGGCTCGGGGATAGGTTCGCTGAGCTTGTCGATGGCAAGGCGGAGCACCGTTCGCTGCATCGCGATCTCGGCGCGGAACTCGGCGCCGCCGACCCCGAGGCGTGCTCACGCCATCAGGCGGGAGGGGGCGGTTCCGGTCGCTTATGAGGTCGCCGCGCGGGCGTCGTGCACGGGGTGATGTCGGGCTTCGGTGTAGAGCGGCTCGGGGGCCATGTCGAGGCCGCCCGGCCAGGTGATCGTTCCTGCTTCGGGATCGACCTCGACGCGCGCGAAATAGGCGGGATCGCGGAGGGGCTCGAAGACACCGCGCCATTCGCGGCCGGTGAAGTCGACGTCGCCCACGGTTCCGTCTTCGAAGGTGAGCCGCAGCCGGTAGTGGCCGATCACTTCGACTGCGGTGATGTCGACGAGTTGCTCCATGAGGTTCATGTTAGAGCAGCGGGTCGATCGGTTCGAGGGGCTCGTCATTTCGTGCGCGTTCCCAGTTGGCGAGCAGTTCGTCATGGTGGAGGGTTGCCCATTCATTGACGAGTGCGAGTGCGCGCCGCGGCAGCGTGCCGGCGATCGGCTCGCCCGTGAGATCGATCGAGGCGGCTTGGCCTGCGTAGCGGGCGTGGAAGTGCGGGCGGGCGTGAGCGCCTTCGTTCCAGTACATCCAGATCGTGATCCCGTAGAAGAAGCTGATTCGCGGCACGCGCCAACCCTACGACCGTCGGGTGACGGTACGGCCGTGTTCACAGCTCGATTCCGAGTCCGCGTTCACGTTCGAGCCCAGGCGTCCGCTCGAGCGCCTCGCGCGTAAGGCGGTGCTGCAGGGAGCGGTCGCGGGCGAGTGCTGTGACCGGGTCGGGGCGCGAGAGTCGAGTCGTCGGTTCGGGGATGGGTTCGCGGAGCTTCTTGTCGGCGACGCGTAGCACCGCGCGTTGCAGCGCGATCTCGGAGCGGATCTCGTCGCCGCGCCTGCCGTGGCCGCGCCAGCCGAGCCGGTCGAGCCTCTCCTGTGCCTCGCCGAGTCGCTGTTGGGCGCGGGCCCGCTGCTGCTCGAGATCACGCCGCCGCGCGAGGTGGGTGCGAGCGGTCGGTCTGTCTGCGGTCTCGAGCTGTTCGACGGCGAGCGGTTCGCAGGCGGAGGCACTGAGTGCGCGGGCGAGGCGCTCGGGCGCACCCAGGAGGTTCGGCTCGCGCCCGTGTCTGTCCGGTTCGAGTGGTGGGTGTGCGAGGTAGAGGCGGGTCTCGGTGCGGGCGCGGCTGCAGGCGACGTAGCCCCACTCGTGCAGGGCGCCCTCGTCGCCGACGAGGACGTAGGCGCGATCGACGGTCGCGCCCTGGGCTGCGTGGCCGGTGAGCGCATAGCCGTGCTCGAGGTGCTCGGCCGCATAGCGAGCGGGAGCGCCTGCGGGCGCCGGCGTCGGCTTGCAGGATGAGGGTCGCTCGTCGAGCTCGACGACGGTCGCGCGTGTTCCGTTGCGGACGCCGAGCTGCGAGTCGTTCTGTCGGCAGATGACGCGGTCACCGACGCGGAACTCACGCTCACCGATCACGAGCGCCTCCGGCCGAGCCGCCCGGCGCGCAGCATCGCCCGTGCGCGCCTCGTTCGAGGTCATGGACGTCGGCGCGGCGGTGGGCGAGCATCACCGCCGCCTCGGGGTCGTGCGCGGCGGTCTGCCACCAGTCCGCGAGCAGCCGCTCCTTGGCCACGAGCGCGGTCGTCCTCGACGCTGAGGCGGCCGTGTGCGGCGTGGGCGAGGTAGGCCTCGGGGTCGCCGTCGCGCAGGCCGGCGAGCGCTTCGCGCTCGGCCGGCTCGTGCTGGCGGCGGTTCTCGGTCAGCTCGACCGCGCCGAGCCGGTCGCAGAGCGCCGGGTAGAGCCGCCGGCGCCGACCGCGGGAAGCTGGGCCGGGTCACCGACCAGGATCGCCTTCCCCTCCGCCGCCTCGACCAGCTCGAGGAGCGGTGCGAGCGCCTGCGTCTCGGCCATCCCTGCCTCGTCGATGACCACGACGCAGCCGCGCGGCAGGCCGCCGTCGCGGCGGGCGTCGAGCAGCAGCCGATGGATGGTGCTGCTGGCGATCTCCGTCGCCGTCGCGAGCTCGTCGGCGGCGCGGCCGCTCGGCGCGGCTCCGAGCACCGGCACGCCGCTGCTCGCGGAAGGCGTCGCCGAGCACGCCCAGCGCGGTCGTCTTGCCCGCGCCCGCGACGCCGACCACGCAGACGACTCGATCGCGGCTGCGCGCTGCCTCGCGGACGAGCGCCTGCTGCTCGCGGCCCAGCCCGCCTCCGGCCAGCGCGCGCAGTCAGCGTTCTGCCGTCCCCGGCAGGCGCGCCGGCGTCGCGGCCCGCGAGCGCGATCTCGAGCGCCCGCGCTCGAGCTCGAGCAGCTCCGCGTCGTGAAGCGCGCGGGCCGTCCGCGACCTCGCCCGGCTCCACCGGCTCGACCCTGGGAAGCGGACGAGCTGCTCCGCCGCCTCCAGCACCTCTCGACCGTGGCGCCCTCCCGCAGCGCCCGCGACGGCGCCGACGAGCTCGGGCATCGTGAACGTCGTCTGCGTCGCGGTGAGCCCGTCCGCGGCGAACAGCCGCGACGCGAGCTCCTCCCGCTCGATGCTGGCGGTCGAGGGACGCTCGGGGCGAGCCGGCGAAGCTCGCGCCGGCCGAGGCCGTGCTCGGCCGCCCGCACCAGCCACTTCTCGCGCAGCGCGGGCAGATCGACGTGCTCCTTCGCCTCCCGGGTCGCAAGCGCGGCGACGCGGGCGGCGGCGAAGCCCTCCGTCCCGAGCGCCTCCATGTGCTCGAGCAGCGACTGCCGACGGGTCGAGAAGGCGCGGATCGCGCTCTCCGGGACCTCGCCATCTCGGCCATGCCCTTCACCGGCTCGGTCCACTCGACCCCGAGCCGGCGCGTCAGCTCGTGCCGCAGGTTCGCCTCGTAGAGGTAGCCGGCCGCGAGCCGGTAGGTGCGCAGGATCGCCTCGCCGTCGAGCGCGCGCCACCCGCCGTCCGCGGAGCGGGCCAGGTTCGCGACGATCACGTGCGTGTGAAGATGCGGGTCCTGCGCCCGGCTCGTGCGGTGGCGGAACGCGGCCGCGACGAAGCCCTCACCGTGCTCGCGGATCGCGCCGCCGCGACCGCGGCGCACGACGCACGCCTCGCGCTCGAGATAGGCGACCGCCGCCTGCCAGGCCGACTCGTGCGCCTCGCTCATCTCGCGCCGCACCCACTCGTCGTCGGTGAGCGCGTGCAGGAGGCTGACGCTCTTCGGGCACGAGAAGACCAGGTCGTAGCCCGAGACCGGCGCGAGCCGCTTCTGCTCCTCCTGCCACTCGCCGCTCCCGCATCGAGCCGCGCACCGTGATCGTCCGCGTCCGCACCGGCGCGCGCAAGTGCGCCCCGCTCGCCGGCTCGACGCCGCGAAGCAGCGTGCCGAGGTCGCCGTCCTCGACGACGCCGACGAGCCCGAGCGCCGAGGCACCGCCTCCCGCCCACACGCCCGGCGACTCACCGCGACCCGCGTAGTAGTCGTCGAGCCCGAGGACGACCTGCTGCTCGTAGTACGCCTCCTGACCGAGCGTGAGCTTCGCGACGCTCAGCACGGCGGCCCCAACAGGAAGACCATCGAGCCGAGACGCAGATGCACCACAGGTGCGAACAACCACACGCGTTTACCGCACGAGCGACGCCCGCTGACCACTCAGTGACCCCACGAGGACCCGCGAAAGTGGTTCAGGACCCCGAACGACCTCTGCGCCCTCGAGGAAGTACCTGCAAACGAGCGATCCGGGTCAATCCGGCGAAGCGCGGAACCCGGAGACACTGCTTCGATCCCGAGGCCGGCCCCATCGAATCGGGAATACGAGCCGCGTCCCCAGCCCGGCACCATCAGCTGCTCGCGGAAGAGCGCGACCTCGACTGAGGTGAGGTACACCCGATGCTCGCGCCTTGTTCTTCGCCAGCTCGGCCGGGATCGGCATCGTTCCGTTCTCGCAGGTCGAGCAGGTCGTCGGTGAGGTTGAACCAGAACGACTGCCGCGCCCCCACCTGACCGGCCAGCAGGATCAGGCGCGACGTCTGTTCCGGGAACCACGACGCAAGCTCATACAGCTCCTCGACGCTCAGCGCCCGTCCACGGCGCGGCGCATGCTTCACGGAACGCAGCTCCAACACTGCCTCGTCGACCTTCTGCCCACGACCCTTCGCATCACGGAGCACGCGCTTGAGGAACTGCAGCTCATCGAGAGCCGAGCGAGGATGCTCGGCGGCGCGCGCCACGATGAAGTCCTCGAGCCGCGCCCGTCGAAGCGCCGGCACGCGCACACCGCGAAGCGGCTTCCAGACCTTCGCCTTCTGCTCATAGAACTCGATGCTCCGCGGCCGCAGCCCGCCCGCCGCGCGCAACCGATCGAGGAAGCCGTCGATCTCCTCGCCCAACGTCGTCGGTGGCTCATCGGACACGTCACCCGCGACGCGCCGAAGCTTGAGCGCCAGTTCCAGCTTCTCCGCGGCCTCCCGCGTCGGCACCGTCTGCGCCGGGAACGGCGACACCCGCACTTGATACGAGCGCTTGCCGCGTCGACGAACGCTCATGCGACCGTCTTCCTATCCGAGCCGGCCAGCCACTCCCGCACGGCGCTCTCCGGATAGCGGCGCTCAGACCCGACACGAACCGAGCGCAGCTTTCCTTTCGCCGCTTCACGCCGAATCGTCTCGGGGTGAACCGCGAAGAGCTCAGCCAGATCCTGGGTCTTGAAGTGCCGCTCAAGCGCCTCCGACTTCATGAGTGAGCAGCTCGCCCTCTTCGCGGCACCGGGAGAGTGAACTCGAGCCGCGAAGCAGCTCCCACGCCGAGCTTGTAGATGTGCGTTCCGTTTGCTTTCAGATGGTTGACGAGCCGCTGCGGCGTCGTCTCACCTGGGAACGCGTTCCGAAATCTCTCTTGCTCGCGAAACACCGTCCGAAGAGACTCGCCCCACCACTCCGCGTACTCCTCAAGGGTGGGCGGATGCCCAAGACGCTCCTCGGCGATCGCCCAGCACACCACGTAAGCGACAGTCCGATACGCCTGCAAGGCCCCTACGTGCGCGGCTGCGTACTTCACGAGCGTCTTGGTCTTCACAGGACTCATCACTGTCACCTTGGCATGACAACCTGTCATTGTCAAGTTGACAGCGCATGGAAGCCGACGTGTTACCGGCGTGGTCTACGGGATCAAGTCACTACTTGTAGTCCCCGCCTTGATGCAGTTTCATCTCTTCAATGAGCGAACTGCCCGCGGCCGATGGAGCCGGCCTTAGTTTTGACTTCATCACCGACGAGCGATTCCGCGCCTCGCTTGAGTCTGATCACGCGGAGCTGTTGGCCGCTCTCGACGCCGGTGCCTCCAAAGCGGTCATGGTCTTGAGCGGCAGCATTATTGAAGCGGTGCTGGTCGATTATCTTCAGTCCACAGGCCAGCAGAAGCCCGATCCGCTACGGATGGATCTCGCTGATCTCATTCAGGCGTGCACCGATGCAGGTGTGTTGAGCCAGCGAACGGCGGAACTATCAAGCGTGATCCGGTCATATCGCAACCTCATCCATCCCGGAAGGGTTGCGCGCCTCAGTGAGTCATTTGGCATTGAGGACGCTCAAGTTGCATCGCACGTCGTCACGATCGTCGTCCGCGATGTCGCGAGGCAGCAAGCCCTCGAGTTCGGCCTTACCGCAGAGCAGATGGTTACCAAGTTCGAGACGGATCACAATGCGCCTGGCATCTCAAAACTACTCGTCAGCGAGATGCGCCCGCAGGATGTACGAAGGCTCCTCATTGATGTCTTACCTCCGAGGTACTTCGAGAATGCGGAACATCTAGACCCTGATGATCCCGACGAGCCAAGCGAGGAGAGGCTTGCGCGGCTCCAGGTTCTCTATCGCGCCGCATACGACTCCGCCTCCGAGGACGTCCAGAAAGCTGCGACCAAGAAGTACGTCTCCGCGCTTCGCGAAGACTCCGGCAGCCGCGTCGAGATCTACGACGAAGCCTTCTTCCGTAGCCCCGACCTGACCCATCTCAGCCGTGCGGAACGAGAACTCGTGATCACGCACCTCCTCGATCGCCTCAAGACCCGATCGACAACATCCAATTCGCTCCTCGAGTCGTGCGTCGGGATGAGCCCGTATTTGAACGCCAACCAATTCCGCCGCTTCATCGACGCCTACATCCGGGTAATCGCCTACGACGCCGGCATCTCGCGCCGTCGGATCGCCCGCGAAGGACTGGTCACTGAATACGCCAATCACACAACTACGGAACAAGACCAACGGATATCCAAGCGCCTCGACGAATGGGTCACAACCCTCCGCCAGAGGGAAGCAACGAACGCACTATCCCGGATCGAGAAACTTCGCAGCGAACTCTTTCCGCCAGACGACGGCGATATTCCCTTCTGACGACCCGCACTTCCCACGATCTGATTGATCGAACCCGAGCGCTGACAACTCTCAACACTGCGGCAAGCTGGTGGCGGCTGATTCGCCCCAGTGCACAGCGATCTACGGCCCTCGCGCCGGCAGCGGCTCGCGGTCAAGCACGCATGCGGCCAACGTCGCGTCCCACCCATCAAACCCGGCAGAATCGATAAGGCCCTCGCGGAACGCCCACAGGCGGCGAGCGAGGCGGAGCGAGCGCATCGTGACCCCCGTCTGTTGAGTCAGATGTACGCCGACGAGCACAAGAACCCGCGGGAGGTTCCGATCCTGGACATTCTCGGTGATCGACGCCTTCCGACCACGGCCCGATACGAAGTAGCTCGAGAGATACGCGCCGCCTGGTCGCCCGGCCAGAAGTTTCGACTCACCGTTCCCCAGCCGTCCACGAACCCGAATCCATATACCGGCGCGAGCTCGCGCAGCGTCTCAAGGTATGCGCGCGCCCACGCCAGCTCACCCGGACTCGACACAGCGATGACGCCATGGAGATGAGCGAGCCCCCGCTTCTGCTTCTCCCACACTCGCGCTAGCAGAAGCCCCCGAAAGCCAGTCGCGCGGTCGGCCCGAATCTTCGACCGCCGGTGCAGGTCGCTCCAGGCCTTGCCCGCCGCCGCGTTGAACGTCTCCTCATCCACGACACTCACGCGGCATCCGATCGTCCCGGAGCACTTTACGTCCGCCCCGTGGGAGCAGAACTCAGGATCGAACGGGTACATGTCCGCGCCAGGCGCTGTCACCGAGAACATCACCGATAGCTTCACGAGCCGAAGGTCTCGAGGAGCCGACGCCGCGTTCCGCGCTCACGTCGGCGCGAACTCGGGACAACGACGCGACGAGCAGCGCCTAACCTCCGGCGGGATCGGCCGATCACACCCTCGACACCGATGCCATGGCAGCCCGCGGGCGTGATCTCGGATCGCGCTCATGCAGTCTTCCGCTTCCGCTCGCGACGCTCACGAATGACATCCGCGATGATCGACGAGAGCACCTCGCCGGTACGCCAGTTAATCACGTACCCGCGCACATACCGAAGGTCGCGGGCAGTCTCGAATCGGTAATCGGGCTCCTCGGCACCGGAGGCGCCGGCGGAGCCCCCGTGCGGGGGCGCCCCCGCCGGCTCCTCCGCGTCCGCCACCCCGAACAACCGATCCCCGACGACCGTCATTCGTCCACCAACTCCGCGAGCAGCTCGACGACAACTCGTGGCGACTCCTCCGAGCCACGCAACGTGTCCCGAATCCGTCCAAGTGCAGAATCAAAAGCAGTCGCAGAGAGTGAATCCTGGCCACTACACACACCCCCGAGAAGTCCCTGTAAAAGGGGCCAGATCACCCCAGTTAGCGCCTAGTCGATCATTACCCTGCCGATTTCGATCCCAGGTGCGCCCATACCTTCCACGCACGTATTTCCCCGGGATACCGCTTGCCTGAAACCCGTCGACGAGGCGGGCGGACGCTCTGAAGACACGAATGAGTCCATCGCGTCCAGAAAGCGCAAACCGCTACGGCATGGGTGCCCAGGACCGGACTGCTGGTTGTGGCGATCGGAGAAAGCTGGGAGGATCGTCACGTGCCCCGTGTTCACTCCGTGTGGCCGTTGCTCGACGACGAGTCTCGTGCCGCACGCCGGAAGCTCCTCGAGCTCGCGGTGGCGGCGGTCGGGGGCGACCAGCGCGCGAGCGGCGACGAATACCCTGCTGACCTCGACCGGCTCACACAGGCGGCGCTCGGGTCACCCGACGAGGCAAAGCGCCTGCTCGAGGCAGCGGCGACGCTGATCGCGCTGGCAGTGGGGAGAGCCGCGTTCGACGACACCGCCGACTTCGTCCGCGAGCTCGACGAGGTCGACTTCGTGACAGAGGCGACCGCCTTCGAGCGGTCGGTCGACGAGATGCTGTCGGACACGTCGCAGACAGAGAGTCCGGGATCGCCGCTCGGCGGCTTCCCCGGCTGACTCACCGTCGCGGGAGTTTGCCGTCGAGATGTGAAGCACGTGCCCGTGGCTCTGCCCAAAGGTTCGAACGGGCGCCAGACTCGTGTTCACGACGCCACGCGGGGCTCGGGATGCTCGGCGCCGACGGCGTCTCGGAGATCGCGCATGTCTCGCTGCAGGTCGGAGTCCTTGGGATCAGTGTGTTCCATCAGATCGGCAAGTCCGTCGGCGATCGCGTCGAGCTTCTCGTGCATGGCCTCGTCGCTTCGTCGTTGCGTGTTCTGGAGCAGCGCGACCATGAGGAAGGTGACGATCGTCGTAGCTGTGTTGATGACGAGCTGCCACGTGTCGACGTTCCCGAAGACGAAGTAGCTCGGCGCCCAGATCGCGACGAGGAGGAGGCAGACGGCAAAGAACGTCGCGCGACTGGCGAACTCCGAAGCAGCCTCGGCGAACCGGTTGAACGCACCGCCGCGCCTCTGTCTTCTGCTCGTCATGCCACCGGGTTCTACTGCGTGTCGCGTCATCCTCTGCACCACAACGCGCCCTGCTGAGCAGGCGTGCGGATGATGGGGCTCGATGTTGCCGATAGGCGCGTCCGCGCCCATCGCGCCGGACTACATCGACTCTCGGAGCGCAGTGGCAGCGGTGGCTTCCCGGCTCGGCGCAGCGGCTGCTTCGTCACCGCGGAGGGGTGCGCCGACCGAGCTCGGAGAGCGCCGCTCGACGCCGTCCGGAGGACTGGCGGCGACGGGACGCGCCGCGCGCGGCGTTACCTTCCACGCCTGCTCGCCCATGAGCTCCTTGAGCTGCGCGGTGCGGACGATCACGTTCTTGCAGCTCCGTGTAGAAGAGCCGAGCGCGAAGAGGAAGAGGACGAACCACCGCCGGTGCGCCTTGACCGACGGATCGGCGAGCTTCCACGCGAAGAGCGCCTGGACGGGCCGGCGATCAGGGTGAACAGCGTCGTCGCGACGAAGACGGGAACGAACCAGTCGATCGGTGGCTGCCGCGAGGCAGCCAGAAGGCGACGCATCGGGAACATCTGCAGCGAGAACCACGGGTAGACCTCGCGCCAGGCAAGCAGGTAGAAGGCGCCGATGCGGCTGCGGAGCGAGGCGCCGGGACGCCTGAGCATGCGGCGCGCAGGTGCCGCAGCGACACCTGGAACCAGCCCTGCGCCCAGCGCATCCGCTGGTTCCAGAGGGCGCTGAGCGTGTCGGGCGCGAGCTCTGTGCGAGATGAGGCCCGGGTCCGAGACGATCCCCGCCCCCTCGACGAGCGCCCGCATCGACGAGTCGATGTCCTCGGTCAGCATGAAGCCGTGCATCCGCATCTGCGCGCAGCAGCTCGGTGCGCCAGTAGCCGTTCGAGCCGCCGAAGATCCCGAAGCCGTGGAGCCGCGCCCGGCCCGGGTGGCTCACCGCGTAGATCGCCTCGAACTCCGACCGCGACGGTGCGGGCGACCCACGACGCGTCGCCGTTGCGAACGACGCAGTGCCCCTGGACGACGTCGTAGCCGTCGCGAGCCACCGCCACGCGCGCCGGAACGCTGCCGGGTCGGGTGGTGGTCGGCGTCGAAGACGCCGACGAACTCTCCGTCAGACGCCGGCGAGGGCGGCATTGACGTTCTGCGCCTTGGAGTACTGACCCTCGACCCGCAGCAGCTCGCAGCCGCGGGTCGCGGTCGGCGATCTCCTGCAGCTCCTCCTCGACCGGGAGCGGGTGCGGCGTGTTGTACGCAAGGATGACCTGGAAGTCCGGGTAGTCCTGGGCGAGAAACGCCTCGACCGTCTCGACCACGGTCGCAGCCTCGTTGGGGAGATAGGCGGCAATCATCGGCGGTGGCAGGCGGAAGCACGTCCGGCTCCTCCGGCAGCTCCGGGCGCCGCAGCGCTGCGAACCCTTCGGCCCAGATCGCCGCGGCCGTGCAGGCAAGCCCGATCACGAGGACGAAGTAGACGATGCCGGTGACGTCGAGCCCGGCGCGGTCGAGGGCCACGTACACGGCGAAGGGCACGACGAGGCACGCGAGCTGCTGGACAGCGAGCTGCAGGGGCGTCCTGGCACGGCCGAGCGCGCGCACGAGCCGGGAGCCCCTCGTCGACTCGCCGGACAGTGCCGGGCTCCATGCGGTCGGGTGCAGGTCGAGCTGCTCGGCCTGATGCATCACGGCGACCCACGCGCGCTCCTCGAGGGCTTCGAGGGAGAGCCCGGGCGCGGAGCCGGCGTAGCCGATGATCGGCGTCAGCCGGACGATCGCCCCCGCAACCATCAGGCTACGCGAGCTGAGCAGTCGTGACAGCCGCTCGAGACGTACCTGGCCGCCCTTCCCCGGTGTCGCCGGCATCAGGATCGCAAGGACGCCGCGTGCGTGCCCGACGAAGTCGATGTCGCGGCTGTCTTCCCGGATCAGGGTGACGACCTGCGCCAGGATCTCGTCCCGCGCGCGCAGGCCATGCCGCACTTCGAGCTCCGGCAGCTCGTCGAACTGGAGGAGCGCCAGCACTCCAGGCTGGCCGCCGCGTGCAACGCGTTCCAGCTCGTGCTCGATCTGGTCGGCGAACGACGCCGGCGTGAGCGCACCTGTGACGGGATCCCGGACGAGCGCGTCGCGTGGAACCGGGCGCCGCTCGAGCCTCACGCCGAGCCGGGCGATGAGCTCGTCGACGTGCGGTCGGCCCGAGACGACGTCGTCTGCCTTGCGTTCGAACGCGGCGACCGCAAGGTCCCGGCTCTCTCGCGGTGTGACCACGACAACCGGAACGCCGTCACCACCGCCGCGCGACCGGATCTGGTCGATCAGCTCGAGCGCCCAATCCGATTCCTCAGGCGTGGGAACGTCGATCACGACGAGATGTGGGAGAACGGGCGAGAGCTCCCACGCCGCCTCTTGCGCCGACCCGGCAGCAATCGCGAGCCACCCGCCGCGGTCGACCAGATCCTCGAGCTCGGCACGGCGACCAGGATCCGGCGACACGACGAGCACGGTGTCGAGGTACGACCGGTCGCCGTCGCGCGCGGGCGGCGCGACACGCAGCTTCAAGGCGGGTTGCGCCGGCATCGTGGGTGCATCGACCGTCTTCCTGTGCGGCTTGAGCAGCCGGACACGCTTTCTCCAACCGTGGCAGACCGGGACGACGCACCCCCGTGCCGCGCAGCGCGAGGGCTAGGAGGGGACGCTCGCGATCAGATGACCGGATCGGGAACCGGATCGGGCTCGCTCGGAGGCTCCGGATCGGGAGCGGGCACCGGATCGGGCCCCGGGATGCCGGGTTGCGGCAGGGGAGGCAGATGAGCGCGCATCACGCCGAACCGGCACGGCTGTGGACGCCCTCGCGGAACTCTTCCTTCAGCTTCTCGCAGAACGCGAGCAGGTCGTCCGGGCGGCGGCTGGTGACGATCCCCTCGTCGACCACGACCTCCTCGTCCCGCCACGTGCCGCCGGCGTTGCGGATGTCGGTCTTGAGGCTCGGCCAGGACGTCAGCGCACGTCCGTCGACGGCGCCTGCCTCGACGAGCAGCCACGGGCCGTGGCAGATCGAGGCGATCGGCTTGCCGGACTCGACGAACGACCGCACGAACGCGACAGCATCCGGGCTCGTGCGGAGCTCGTCCGGGTTCCCGACGCCACCGGGGATGACCAGGGCGTCGAACGCGCTGGGGTCGGCGTCGGCGACCGTCTCGTCGACCGCGAACGTGTCCGCCTTGTCGTAATGGTCGAATCCCTGGATCTCGCCTCGGCGCAGCGACACGAGGCGCGGCGTCCAGCCGGCCTCCTCCACGGCTCTCCACGGCTCCGTCAACTCGACCTGCTCGACCATGTCCGTGGCCAGGAACGCAACGTTCACGTCTCTCCTCCTCGACTCGTAGGGCTCGTCTCCCGTGTACCCACGGCCTCGAGCCGCAAAACAGCCCAGGCGCCGCGCGAGGATCCCTGCAACCGGGTGCCTACCGTCCTCCGCGAGCCTCGTCGTCTCCGCTCACTCGTGCCCGGACACCGCGTGCGGCACGTACGGCTCCTCGAGCCGCGCGACCTCCTCGGCCGTGAGCTCGAGCTGCCTCCGCCGCGAGCGCGTCCTCGACGTGGCCGACCTTCGTCGCGCCGACGATCGGTGCTGTCACACCCGGGCGCCCCAGCAGCCACGCGAGCGCCACCTGCGCGCTCGGGACGCCGCGCTCGGCGGCGACCTCGTTCGCCCGGTCGACGACCGTCGAAGTCGACCTCGGGAAGGTAGAGCGAGTCGCCGAACGGGTCGCTGCCCGCGCGCGGGGTCAGGCGCTCGCCCTCCCGGGTGCGGTTGCCGGCGAGCAGCCCGCGCGCGAGCGGGCTCCACGGCAGCACGGCGACGCCCTGGTCGATGCACTGCGGGATCATCTCCCGCTCCTCCTCGCGGTAGACGAGGTTGTAGTGGTTCTGCATCGAGACGAAGCGCGTCGTCCCGCTGCGGTCGGCGGCCGCCTGCGCCTTCGCGAACTGCCAGGCGAACATGCTGCTCGCGCCGATGTAGCGGGCCTTGCCGGCCTTCACGACGTCGTGCAGCGCGTCCATCGTCTCCTCGATCGGCGTCGCGGATCCCAGCGGTGGATCTGGTACAGGTCGACGTAGTCCATCCCGAGCCGCTGCAGCGAGGCGTCGATCGAGGCCAGCACGTGCTTGCGCGAGAGACCGCGGCCGTTCTCGCCGGGCATCGTCCGGCCGTGCACCTTCGTCGCGATCACGAGCTCCTCGCGGGAGAGGAGCTTCGGCAGGACGCGGCCGGTGACGACCTCGCTCTGGCCGCCGTTGTAGACGTCGGCGGTGTCGAAGAACGTGATCCCGCCCTCGACCGCTCGCCGGATGATCGGCTCCGCGTCGGCCTCCGGCAGCGCCCAGGGCCGCTCCGGGTGGGCGCCGTAGCTCATCATGCCGAGGCACACGCGCGAGACGCGCAGGCCCGTGTTGCCGAGGTTCACGTACTGCACCGAGAGTGCCTCCTGTCGCTACGAGGGTTCTCCGACACCGTAGAGGAGGGCGCGCAGGCAGTCAGCCGCGACCGATGAACGGCATCTTCGTCGCCATCACGGTCATGAACTGGACGTTCGCCTCGAGCGGCAGGGTCGCCATGTAGACCAGCGCCCGAGCCACGTGGGCGACGTCGATCGTCGGCTCGCGAGCGACCGTCCCATCCGCCTGCAGGACGCCGGTCGTGACCATCCGCTCGGTCATCTCGGTGCCCGCGTTGCCGATGTCGATCTGCCCGCACGCGATGTCGAACTCGCGGCCGTCGAGGGACGTCGACCGCGTGAGGCCCGTGATGGCGTGCTTGGTCGCCGTGTACGGCGCAGACTGCGGGCGGGGCACGCCGGCCGAGAGCGAGCCGTTGTTGATGATGCGCCCGCCGCGGGGCGACTGGCGCTTCATGATGCCGGAACGCCTCCTGCGTGCACAGGAAGGCACCGGTGAGGTTCGTCTCGAGGGCCGACGCCCAGTCCTCGAAGGCGACGTCCTCGAGCGGCACCGCGGGGGTACCCACGCCGGCGTTGTTGAACAGCAGGTCGAGCCGGCCGAACCTGGCGTCGATCTCGGCGAAGAGCGCCGCCACCGATGCCGGCTCGCGGACGTCGCAGGTGAGAGCGACTGCTCCGGAGCCTGCCTCTGCGGCGGCGGCCTCGAGCGGCCCCATCCGCCGGCCCGCGAGGACGACGGTGAAGCCCGCGCCCGCCAGCGCGATCGCAGCCGCGCGCCCGATGCCGCTGCCGGCACCCGTGACGAGTGCGACCCTGGTCACGCGCCCGCGTCCACGACGGCCGGCAGAGGGAAGATCCGCACACACGGACAGTAGCCAGACAGCGAAGCATCTTCGTGGCGACCGGTGGCTCGGCCCTCGGCCCTGTGAGAGGATCCCTCCGATGGGATTCCACGTCATCCGCGGCGGCGAGCATGCCTACGAGGAGCGGCCCAACCGGGAGGGCGAGTCGCCCAGGCTCGCGGCCGATGTGACCTCGGCGGCGTGGCTCAAGGAGTCGCGCGCGCGGCTGTGGCGCTACCCGGCTCACACCCGTGGCCGCCGCCACATGGACATGGCGCAGGAGGAGGTCTTCGTCGTGCTGCAGGGCACACTGACGATGCTGCTGGGCGAGCCGCCGGAGCGCTTCGACCTGCCTCCCGAGAGCGTCGTCTCGGTCGAGCCGCGCACGCCGTTGCAGCTGCGCAACGAGACCGGCGAGGAGGTCGTCCTCTTCGCCTACGGCGCACCGCCCGAGTCCGGCCAGGGCGAGTTCCTCGACGACGTCGAGCTCTAGCCCTCGCCCCACGCCCTCGCGACCGCGAGGGCTCTACATCCCCTTGGCGAGCCCGATCACGTGGCCCTCAGGGTCGGCGAAGAGCGCGATCGTGACCTGCGGCAGCTCGGTCACCGGCATGATCGTCCTGCCACCGAGCTCCTCGGCCCGGTCGAGTGCCGCCTGCGGATCCTCGACGGAGACGTAGAAGGTGACGTGCCCCGGACCGCCGTCCGGCGTCTGCCCGATGCCGCCGCCGATCCCCTCTCCCTCCTTCTCGACCATGGCGTAGTTCATCTCCGGGATCGCCTGGGTCTTCCAGCCGAAGAGGTCGCCGTAGAAGCTCTGCAGCTTCGCCAGGTCCCGGCCGGCGACCTCGAAGTGGACGACTGCGTGGGACATCGGTGCTCCTCTCTGGGTTGTGGCCTACGTCTCGCCCTCGAGCCAGGGGTCGCGGCCCGGGTCCTCGCCGCCGGCGGCGGAGACGAGCCGCGGCAGGTAGTGATCCCAGCCGACGGAGTGCTGCGTGGCCGACTCGGCGGTCGGCAGGTTGCCGTGCGTGAAGCGAAGCCGTGTGCCGTCGCCGTCGGGCTCGAGCTCGATCTCGACCGTCGAGGAGCCCGGCGGCACCGTCGCCGCCGCTCCGTCCTCGCCCGGCTCCCACCCCCAGGTGAAGACGAGCCGCCGCGGCGGGTCGATCTCGACGACCGCCCCGCACGCCGTGTGGCCGGGAATCACGTCCACGCGATACTCGCCGCCCGGACGGGGCTCGAGCACGACGCGAGTGCCCATCCAGCGCTCGGCCTTCGCCGGGTCGACGAGGAACTCCCACACGGTCTCCGGCCTCGCCGCGATCGTCAGCTCGCGGACGACGGAGGTCGTCTCAGTCACGCTTCCCATCCTGCTCCCTCTCCTCTCGCTCGGCTTCCCGTTGCAGCGCCTCGAGGCGGTCGCCCCAGAACTCGTCCAGGAACGCCCGCAGCTCGGCCATGCCTTCGGGCCGTGCCCGGTAGAGACGCTTCGTCCCGTTCCGACGCTCGTCCACGAGCCCGGCCTCCTTGAGGACGGTGAGATGCTGGGAGATCGCAGGCCGCGTCACGTCGAAATGCGACGCGATGTCGCCTGCCGTGCGCTCGGCGTCCCACACGAGGCGCAGGATCGCGCGCGACGCGGCTCGACGATCGCTCGCAGGGCGGTCTCCACGGCTTTATGTAAGCATAGTCTTACGTTAGCGTCAACTAACTCTCTAGCCCGTCCTCGTCGACCTCGTCCATACTTGGAGCAGGGATGACGGAAGCAGCGGAACTGCGGCGAGCCGAGGTGCCTGCCATGGGCGGACCCGCCGGCGCGGGCACGCCGCCGGCGAGCATCGGCGAGCGCGTGCGTGCCCTCCGCACGGCGGCGCGGCTGACGCAGAGCGAGCTCGCGCGCGGGCGGTGCTCGAAGGAGTACATCAGCCAGGTCGAGCGCGGCAAGACCCGTCCCGGCGCGAAGACACTCGATTGGCTCGCCACGCAGCTCGGCACCGACCGCGCCTTCCTCCAACACGGCATCAGCACCGACGACGCCGTCCGCATCGAGTCGATGCTCGAGCGCGCCGAGGGGCTCTCCGAGCAGCACCGCTACGCCGAGGCGATCGAGCGCTTCAGAACGGCAGCCGCGGTCGCCGTCCTCACTTCGCTGCCGACGCTCGCCTTCCGCTCGCTCGTCGGAGAGGCGTGGGCGCACAGCCAGCACGGCGAGCTCGACGAGGCGCTCGTGCTGCTCGAACGGGCGCGCTCGCTGGCCGAGGGACAGGCGTTCACGGACGTCGAGCGCGCCGACGTGCTCTACCGCACCGGCGTGTGCCGCTACAAGCAATCGCAGATCGCCGAGGCGCTCACGCTCTTCCAGGAGGCGTTGCGGCTCGCCACGCGCTCGGGTGAGCGGTGCGAAGGGCTGCGCTCGGACATCTACCACTGGCGCTCGCGCTGCTTCCGCCGCCGGCGGGAATGGGACGCCGCGCGCGAAGACGTCGCGCTCGCGCTCGAGCTGGCCGAGAGCATCGCCGACCGGCGGCGCACGGCGGACGGCTACTTCCAGGCGTCGCTCGTGGCCGAGCGGGAAGGAAACTGGCTGCTCGCGCGCCAGCACGGCGAGCGGGCGAAGGCCCTGTTCCAGGAGCTCGGGGACGAGGCCAACGTGGGCCGGCTGCTCAACAACCTCGGCGGCATCAACCACCTGCTCGGCAACAACGCCCGGGCCATCGAGCTGCTCGGCGAGGCGTTCGAGCGCGCCGTCGAGACCGGCCTTACGCCCGACGCAGGACATGTCCTGTGCTCGCTGGCCGAGGTCCATCTGGCGGCGGGCAATCTCGACCAGGCCCAGGCGGAGGCGCGCAAGGCGCTCGACCTGCTCGACGGGCGAGACGACTACCTGCACGAGATCGGCATCGCCCAGCTCGCGCTCGGCCGCGCCCAGCTCGCACAGGGACGCCTCGAGGAGGCGGAGCAGACGATCCTGGCCGCCGACCGCAGCTTCGAGCAGATCGCCTCCATCAGCCACAGGGCCAATGCCTGGGTGGCGCAAGGCGACGTCGCCAAGCAGCGTGGCGACAGCCGCGAGGCCGCGCGGCACTACCGCCGCGCTGCAGAAGCCCTGCAAGACGTCCGTTTCTAACGCCCGTCATCCCACGCCGTCCCCCATGCGGATCCCCTGAAAGGGGGGTGCCGGGGACACCCGACGTGCCGACCGTGAGGGAAGCAGCATCACCTTCCCCCCGAAAGGACACGTGCGGTGAACAAGGGAACCCTTCTCTACGTCGTCGTCGCGGTCGCATCGTTCCTCGCGGTGCTCGGCGGCGGCTTCGTCGACGGCAGCTAGCACAGACCACGACTCCGCCGGCAGGCCGGCCTTCGCCCACCGGGCGACGCCGGCCCGCCCGCGTGCCTACGATCCCGGCCATGTCCCGAACGAGCGCCGGGATCCTCCCCTACCGCGTCGACGGCGACACGCTGCGGGTGCTGCTCGTGCACCCCGGCGGGCCGTTCTGGGCGCGCAAGGACGCCGGTGCGTGGTCGATCCCGAAGGGAGAGCACGGCCCCGACGACGATCCGCTCGAGACCGCCTGGCGCGAGCTCGCGGAAGAAACGGGCTTCGAGCTCGCCACGGTCGACCGCAGCGCGCTCGTCGAGCTCGGCACCGTCACGCAGAAGGCGGGCAAGGCGGTCACGGCCTGGGCGGCGGAGCTCGACATCGACGCCTCACGCATCCAGAGCAACACGTTCACGCTCGAATGGCCGCCACGGTCGGGCAACGAGCAGGAGTTCCCGGAAGTCGACCGGGCCGAGTGGCTCGACCTCGAGAGCGCCCGCGCGAAGATCAACGCCGCCCAGGCGGCGTTTCTCGACCGGCTCGAGCAGGCGCTCTCCCAGCCGCGCCGATGACACCGGTGCCTCGATCTCACACCGGCCGCCGCGCCGGCGTTCCACCCCACATGACGACCACACTCGCGACGACCACGAGGGCCACGTACGCCTCCCCCGTCGGCCGGCTCACGCTGATCGCGTCCGACGCCGGCCTGTGCGCCGTCCTCTGGGACGGTGACGATCCCGCCCGCACGGGGTTCGCCGCCGCTCCGCCCGGCGAGCACGCGGACACCTCCCCCGTGCTGGCCGAGACCGGCCACCAGCTCGACGCCTACTTCGCCGGCACGAGGACGTCGTTCGACCTCCCGCTCGACCTGCAGGGCACACCGTTCCAGCTGGCTGCCTGGCACGCCCTCGCCGAGATCCCCTACGGCGAGACCCGCACCTACGCGGAACAGGCCGCGCGCCTCGGCCGGCCGAACGCCTTCCGGGCCGTCGGTGCCGCCAACGGCCGCAACCCCCTCTCGATCGTGCTCCCCTGCCACCGCGTCGTCGGCAGCGACGGCTCCCTGACCGGGTTCGCCGGCGGCCTCGAGACGAAGCGGTGGCTGCTGCAGCATGATGGTTCCTTTTCGGGCAAGCGGGCTTCGCTCCGCGAAGTTCGGAACCCGCTAACGCGGATTCCCGCCGCGCAAACACCTCCTGAAGCCGGGAACCTACGGTTCCCCGCGACCCTCTCTACCAGAGGGCAGACTCGTCAACCAGCACGCCGGGGTGTCTCCCCTGCCTTTCGGGAGACACCCCCGCCACCGGCCAGGGCACGCGCACTCGTGGCCGTGCGCTACCGTTACCGGGCCCGGTCGCGCTAGGTGGGGAGTCAGCGGTTCCCTGAACCCGAAATCCGCTCCAGCGGGACCGAACGCCGTCCGAGGGGCGGCTTCGTCGGGATTGGGTCTGCGCACGAGGTGTTGACAGGCAGGGTCCCGCGCACTGGGAGCGTTCGAACCGCGTCAGGTCCGGAAGGAAGCAGCGCTAAGGACTCCCTCCCAGGTGCCGCGGTCACGCCCCGCCCGAGCCGGCGACGCAGGTTCCTCCGGTGAGGCCCGTCACGACGCCGGAACGCGCGACCGGGCCTTGGTGACAGCAGCATGCGGGTGTCTCACCTGCTCTCTCGGGAGACACCCTGCATTCCGTTTCCCCCGCTCCGCGGAAACCCCGATGCCCGGGGCGCGGCGGCCCGGTATCACCACGGCATGTTCACGACTATCTTCGAGCCGTTCCGCATCCACTCGGTCGAGCCGCTCCGGGTGACGACGCCCGAGTACCGCGCGGCCGCGATCCGCGACTCCGGCTACAACGTCTTCGGCCTCCACTCCGCCGACGTCCTCGTCGACCTCCTCACCGACTCCGGCACGGGTGCGATGTCACGCGACCAATGGGCCGCGATCCAGCACGGCGACGAGAGCTACGCCGGCTCGCCCTCCTGGTTCGTCTTCCTCGACGCCGTTCGCAAGCTCTTCCCCTTCAGGCACGTGATCCCGACGCACCAGGGCCGCGCCGCCGAGAAGATCCTGTTCGCGACGATCGGCGGCCCGGGCAAGGTCGTCCCCAACAACACCCACTTCGACACGACCCGCGCGAACGTCGAGTACACGGGAGCCGAAGCGGTCGACCTCGTCATCGCCGAGGGCCGCGACCCGGCCGCCGAACACCCGTTCAAGGGCAACATGGACGTGGAGGCGCTCGACCGCCTCATCGAGACGCGCGGCGCCGCGAACGTCCCGGTCGTGATGATCACGATCACGAACAACTCCGGCGGAGGACAGCCGGTCTCCCTCGAGAACGTCCGCGCCGTCCGCGCCGTCTGCGACCGGCACGGCGTGCCGCTCTACCTCGATGCCTGCCGGTTCGCCGAAAACGCATGGTTCATCCGCGAGCGGGAACCCGGCCAGGGCGGTCGCGACGTCGCGGACATCGTGCGCGAGCTCGCCGGCCTCGCCGACGGGATGACGATCAGCGCCAAGAAGGACCCGCTCGCGAACATCGGCGGCTGGCTCGCGACGAACGACGACCGGCTCGCCGAGCGCTGCCGCGCACTGCTCGTGCTGACCGAGGGCTTCCCGACGTACGGCGGGCTCGCAGGCCGCGACCTGGAGGCGATCGCCCAGGGGCTCGAGGAGGCGGTCGGCCACGACTACCTGCGCTACCGCATCCGCTCCACCGCGTATCTCGGCGACGGGCTCCAGCGCGCAGGCATCCCGATCGTCAAGCCGGCGGGCGGCCACGCCATCTACATCGACGCGCGTGGGCTGCTCCCGCACGTGCCGCCGCTCCAGTACCCGGGGCAGGCGCTCGTCGTCGCGCTGTACGAGACCGGCGGCGTGCGCGGCTGCGAGATCGGCACCGTGATGTTCGGACGCCAGCCCGACGGGACCGAGGTACCCGCAGCCATGGACCTCGTCCGCCTCGCGATCCCGCGACGCACCTACACCCAGAGCCACATCGACTACGTGATCGAGGTGTGCGCCGAGGTGGCGGGACGAGCCCGGGAGCTGACCGGCTACCGCATCGTGCAGGAGCCGGCGGAGCTACGGCACTTCACGGCACGCTTCGAGCCCGCACCCTGACCGCAGGACCCACCCCGCCCCCGTCTGCGACAATCGCCGTGTGACCGCGCTCTACCGCAAGTACCGGCCGCTCGACTTCGGCCACGTCGTCGGGCAGGAGGCGGTCGTGCGCACGCTCCGGAACGCGATCGAGCACGAGCAGGTGCGTCAGGCGTACATCTTCTCGGGGCCGCGCGGCACCGGCAAGACCTCGATGGCCCGCATCTTCGCGAAGGCCCTGAACGCCGAGGGCGGCCCATCGATCGCCTTCGACCCGAGCTCGCGCATCGCCCGGGCGATCGCCGACGGCAACTCGCTCGATGTGGTCGAGATGGACGCCGCATCGCAACGCGGCATCGACGACGTCCGCGAGATCCGCGAGCGGGCCGTGCTGCAGCCCGTCGAGGGACGCTACAAGGTGTACATCGTCGACGAGGCGCACCAGCTGACGGTGCAGGCCTGGCAGGCGCTCCTGAAGCTGATCGAGGAGCCGCCACCGCACCTCGTCTTCATCTTCTGCACGACCGAGCTCAAGAGTGTCCTGCAGACCGTGCGCTCGCGCTGCCAGACGTTCGCCTTCCTGCGGCCGCGCCTGCAGGAGCTCGTCACCGTCCTGCGGCGCGTGACCGAGGGCGAGGCGATCGAAGCACCCGACGCTGCGCTCGCGCTGATCGCACGCGGGGCGCACGGCTCCTTCCGGGATGCCGTCTCGACGCTCGACCAGCTCGCCGCCGCCACCGAGGGCAAGGTGTCGGTGCAGGACGTGCTCCAGCTCGTCGGCGCCGTCGAGGAGGAGTCGCTCTTCCGCCTCTGCGACACGATCATCGACCGCGACAGCGCGGGAGCGCTGATGCTCGTCGAGGAGCTCGCCGAGCAGGGCCAGGACCTGGGCCGGCTCGTCACCGACCTGCTCGAGCACCTGCGCCACCTGCTGCTCGTGCAGCACCTCGGCCACGTGCCCGACTCGCTGCCGATCACCGAGGAGACGAGGGAGCGCCTGCGCGAGCAGGCAAACCAGCTGCCCGAGCCGACGGTGATCCGCCTGATCGACCTCCTCGCCGTCGCGGTCGACGACATGCGCCAGGGCGGCGACCCCCGCCTGCCGCTCGAGCTCGCGCTCGTCAAGGTGACACGGCCTCACGCCGACCTCTCGCGCGAGTCGCTCGCCCACCGGGTCGAGCTGCTCGAGACCCGGCCGCAGGCCGGACTCCCCGTCGCGGAGACACGGCCACCGCCGTCAGCCAGGCCCGCTCCCGCGACTGGACCCAGCGCCTGCGCACGAGCCGCCGGCGAGCGAGGCGACCGCTGCCGCCGGCGCCGCCACCGAGCTCCCGCCGCTCGAGCTCGCACAGCTCCAGGACGCCTGGGAACGAGGAGTGCTCGATTCCGTCCGCACCAAGTCGATCCCGATCGCGACCCTGCTCGTGGAGGCGCACCCGGTCGGGCTCGACGGCGACACGCTCACGATCGAGTTCGCCCCCGAGGCCGATTTCCACCGCGCCCAGGTGGAGGACCCGAAGAACATCGCGCTGCTGCGCGAGGCGCTCTACGAGGTCACCGGCCGGAAGCTCGCGATCCTCACCGCCGTCGCCGCGCCCGTGACCGGAGCCGCGCTGACGCTCGACGACGAGCCGCTGTCCGAGGAGGACGTGATCTCGCTGCTCAAGGACACCTTCGACGCCCACGAAGTAGAGGAGCACTGATGGCCAAGTTCGACATGAACGCGATGCTGAAGCAGGCGCAGCAGATGCAGGAGCAGATGCTGGCCGCGCAGGAGGAAGCCCGCAAGGAGGTCGTCGAAGCCACCTCCGGCGGCGGCATGGTCGCAGTCAAGGCGAACGGCGGCGGCGAGATCGTCGAGATCCGCATCGACCCGAAGGCCGTCGACCCTGACGACCCCGAGATGCTCGCCGACATGGTGATGGCAGCGGCCAACGAGGCCCTCCGCTCCGCGAGCGAGCTCGTCGAGTCGAAGCTCCGCGGTCAGATGCCCGACCTCGGCGCACTCGGGCTGCCGGGGTTCTAGCGCTACGCGGGCTGCGGAGCGGCAGCGGCGCCCGGTCGCCACGAGCCGAGCATCCAGGCGGCGGCTGCGAACCCCGTCGCCGCCGTGCCGACGAATGCCCAGCGCACGTTGGCGCCGCCGACGACGAGGCCGGCAGCGAGCGGTGAGGCGAGCGCCGTCGCCGCCCAGGCGACGTTCATCACGCCCAGGATCGGGGCCGCCAGCGCCTCGCTCGAGACGGCAAGGCGCACGGGGACGTAGATGACCGTGCCGAGCAAAGCGCGAAACGCTGCCGAGACGAGCAGGAAGCAGACAATCGCCGCCGTCGAGAGGCTGACGACGGGGATCAGCCAGGAGAGCGCGAGGGCGGCCACCGCCAAGCCGACCAGCCTGATGTCGATGCGAGCGTCGGGCAGCAGCGACGACACGGCGCCGCCCACGATCCAGACGACCGCCGAGAGCGCGACGACGGCGCCGATCGCGCCTGCCGAGAGCCCGTTGCCCGCCAGCACGAGCGGCGGCACGAGCCCCGACACCCCCGTCACGAGGCCGAGCAGCGCGGAGGCCAGGGTGACGCCACCGAGCGAACGCTCACGGCATGCGAGGGAGACCGCTTCGCGCAGCCGCCGGCCCGACGCCTCCGCCACGACCACGCCGTCGAGCGCGAACGCCAGCAGGAGCGCCAGCGGCACGGTCAGCACCGCTATCGCGACGAACGGGACGCGGAAGCCGAGCGCGTCGGCCGCGAGGCCCGACATGGCAGGCCCGACCAGGCAGCCGGCTCCCGTGGCCGCGATCAGCCGCCCGGTCCCCGCCGCCCCGCGGCCGGCTCCGGCTGCCACCGCCGGCCCGATCGTCCACAGGATCCCGAAGCACACACCGAAGAGGGCGCGCGCGAGCAGCAGCGACGGCAAGCCGGTGGCGACCGCATGGCCCAGCATCGAGACCGGCAACAGCACCGCGCAGGCGACGAGCAACCGGTGCGACCCCACCCTGCCTGCCAGCATCCCGATCGGCACGGCGGCGGTGAGCATGGCGACTGTCCCCGCCGAGAGGAGGGCGCCCGTCTGGAAGCCCGACAGGCCGAACGTGTCGCGGATCGCCGGCAGCACCGGGATGAACGCCGACTCCCCCAGGCTCGTCGCAAACGAGAGCGCGATCACGGCGGCGAAGCCGCGGTCACAGCGGGCGAGGCGTGACGGTACCAACGTCATACAGTCAGGATCGTCACGTCCTATCGATAAGTAAAATGCGACTCTATGACTGATCTGATCCAAAATCCTGATCGATTGCTTGGGGTCGAGATCCGCCACCTGGCGGCATTCGACGCCGTCGTCGCCACCGGCTCGTTCGCGGCGGCAGGCCGTCGCCTCGGCTACTCCCAGCCGGCGATCAGCCAGCAGATCGCCACCCTCGAGCGCGCCGCCGGCATGCGACTGCTCGAGCGCCCGGGAGGACGGCGCCCGGTGACGGCGACGGATGCGGGAGAACGGCTCCTGCGCCACGCACGTCGAGCAGCGGCAGCCATGCACGCTGCCGAGGCCGACCTGCGGGCGCTCGCCGAAGGGGAGGCCGGCACGCTGCGCGTGGGCACCTTCCAGAGCGTCGGTGTCCGCATCCTCCCGCGCGTGATGCGGCGCTACGTCGAGCGCCGGCCCGGCATCGAGGTGCGCCTCGCCGAGTCGAACCTCGACAACCTCTTCCAGCGGCTCGCAGCCGGCGAGCTCGAGCTCGCCTTCGTGTCGGGGACGATCGACGCCGCCGCCGACCACCTGGAGGTGCTGGTGGATCCGTACGTGCTGCTCGCTCCCGCGCACGCCGAGCTCGCACGAGCCGGGCGTCCGGTCGGTGTCCGGGAGCTCGGCCGGCTGCCGCTCGTCGCGTACTCGAAGCCCGAGGAGGGCGGAGAGGCGCACCTGCGCGCCAAAGGCATCGAACCGGACATCGTCTTCCGGTCGGACGAGAGCGGCATCGTGCAGGGCCTCGTGGGCGCGGGGATCGGGTACGCCCTCGTGCCGCTGCTGACGGTCGACCGGGGTGACCCGGATGTCGCCGTCCTCGACGTGCAGGGCGTCCCTCCACGCCAGATCGCCCTCGCCTGGCACGCCGACCGGACGCTCTCTCCCGCCGCGACCGCGTTCGTGGAGGTCGTCGCAGCGGTCGCAGCCGAGCTTCGCGCGACCTGACGCGGGACCACGGAAATGCACCGAGCCGGTTGCTCCCTCGTCCGGCAACCCGACCAACCTTCGCTTGCGCGTCAGCCGCTCGGGAGGCCCTTCTCGGATGCCCCGTGCTCGGTGCCAGACCAAGCTACGCCCCGGCCCGGGCAGGTGCAAGAGCAGCGCGTGCGGGAAAGGCGCAATTTGCGGACATCTCCCGCCCCGCCCTGCCCGGCTGCGAGACTCACGTGTCGTGAGCGTCCTCCACGACGACCCGATCCTCCTCGTCTTCCTCGTCGCGGCGGCCGGCTACCTGGCGGGACGGCTGCGGATCGGCGGAGCAGGCGGCTTCGGCTTCGGGATCGCCGCCGTGCTCTTCGTTGGCATCGGCTTCGGCGCCGCCGATCCCACCCTGAAGGTGCCGCAGCCGCTCTGGCAGCTGGGGCTCGTCCTCTTCGTCTACACGGTCGGCCTCGCGACGGGGCCCGGTTTCCTCACGGCGCTCCGGCGGCGCGGCCTCGGCGCGAACGTCGCCGTGCTCGCCGCCGTCCTCGCCGGTGCCGTGGCCGCCGCCGGTCTGGGCTCGCTGCTCGGCCTCGACGGCACCGCCATCGCCGGCACCTTTGCCGGTGGGCTCACGAACACGCCGGCGCTCGCCGGCACCCTGGAGGCGCTGCGCACGCTCGAGCCCGCCGGCTTCGACGCCCGAGCAGGACAGGTTCTCGTCGGCTTCTCCGTCGCCTACCCGATCGGCGTCACCGTCGCGCTCGCGGCCGTTACGCGCTCGGCCGCCGGCGCGCGCCGGGTGCGCGCCGCGGTCGACGAGTCGCTGGTCGTTCGCACCGCGCTCGTCGAGCACGAGGGGTTGGGGCACCTCGGAGACATCCGCGCACGTCTCGGCGCCGCCGTCACCTTCGGACGGCTTCGCACCCGTCCTGTTGCGCCTCTTCCTCTGACCGGCCCGCCGTGAGACGGCTGCACCTCCTCCGCCATGCCAAGTCCAGCCGGGACGACCCTCTGCTCGCCGATCACGAGCGGCCGCTCGCGCCCAGGGGAAGGCGTGCCGGCGCGGACATGCGTCGGTGGCTCGAACAGGCCGGCGTGAGGCCCGGCCTCGTCCTCTGCTCCGACGCGGCCCGCACCAGACAGACGCTCGAGCTCGTGCGACCCGCCCTCGGCTCCCCCGAGATCCAGAGCGACGAGCGCCTCTACCTCGCCTCGGGCGAGGACCTGCTGCAGTGCGTGCGGGCGCTGCCCGAGGCCGTGGTCGAGGCGATGTTCGTCGGGCACAACCCCGGCCTCCACGATCTCGCCCTCCTCCTCGTCGACGAACGAGGCCGGGCGGAGCTCTCCGCGCACTTCCCCACCGGAGCCCTCGTCACGCTGGACCATGCGGCCTCGTCCTGGACGGAGGTGGCCGAGGCCGAGGCGACGCTGGTCTCGTTCGTCAAGCCGAGAGACCTCTGACCGCAGGACCGGCGCTCACGCGGCGAGGTGATACGCCATCAGGATCGCGTCGACCGGCTCCCCGTCGCGGACGTACTGCGCCTTGCGGTACCCCTCACGCTCGAAGCCGAACGACTCGTACAGGCGGATGGCAGGCTCGTTCCACGGAAAGACGTGCAGCTCGAGCTTCGTCACGCCGGACGCGCGCGCCCACACGACCGCCTGCTCGAGCAGTGCCCGTCCGATTCCCCGCCGGCGGTGGGACGACGCGATCATGAGGCCGAGATCGGCGACATGACTGCTCGCCGGGTGGACGTCACGACCGAGCGAGAGCCTGCCGACGATCGCTCCCTCCACCTCGACGACGAACACGGCGGCGTCCGGGTGCCGCCGCACGACACGCAGGTACCGCTTTTCGGCAACGGTGCTGCGGCTCTGCTCCGTCGTCAGGAGCCACGCGCCGGCCTCGCTGCCCACCTCGGCCGCAAGCCCGACGAGGGCGGCGGCATCCGCCGGCTCGGCAGGGCGGATGCGGATCACCGGCGCACTACGCGACGACGCCGTGGCCGCCCCGGCGGGGATCGCCCGCCGCTCCCAGCGTCCCGTCGGGGCGCGCCTCGACCGCCGAGACGCCGCCGAAGTAGAGGTTCCGGCCCGACCAGCGCACGACCTCCCACCCGCCGGCCTCGAGCCGCTGCGCGGCAGCGTCCGACCAGCCCCCCTCCAGATGCAGGACGCCTTCCTCGTCGTGCAGGCGCGGGCGCTCGATCGCCTCCCGCACCCCGAGCCCGTGACCGGCGACCGACGCGATCACCTGCAGGATCGCGCCGGAGAGCCGCACCGAGCCGGCGCTCCCGAGGACGAGGCGCGGCCGGCCCTCCTCGAGCACGAGCGTCGGCGCCATCATGCTCGGCAGCCGCTCGCCGGGCGCGCGCACCTCCTCGCCGATCACGTCGAGCTCCCCGAGCATGTTGTTGAGCTGGAAGCCGCCGCGGAAGACGCCCGACCCCGAGCCGAGCGTCGAGGAGAGCCCCGCGGCGTTGCCGTCCGCATCGATCACCGAGACGTGGGTCGTGCCCGTCAGGTTCGTGTGGGGGGCGCCGCCCCCGTAGCCCAACGCGACGGCGTGCGCGAGACGGACGGCCTCCTCGGCGCTGCCCGGCGGCCCGCCGAGGCCCGAGCGGTCGAGCTCCGCCAGGCCGGCCGCGATCACGGTCCCGCCGAGCGAGGGCGGCGGGTTCGTCGCTACCCGCATGCCGCGGAACGACGCAACGAGCGGCGTGCGCTCGAGCGGCCGGTAGGAGGCGATGTCGCCGGCGAGCTCGGGCATGAGCTGCGCGACCGCAGCCGCCCCCTCGTCCCGCAACAGCTCGAGACCCGCGACCATGCCCGCCGTCGCCACCCGGTCGCGGCGGCCGTACACCTCTCTGCCCGCCTCCGTGCGCTCGAGGATGGGGACGAGGATCTCGAGCAGGAACACCTGTGCCTCGTTCAGCTCGACCCCCAGCCGGGCAAGCTCGATGGCCGGCTCCACGAGCGCCTTCCAGGGCAGGCGGCCATGCGAGCGGTGCGCCTGCTCGAGACCCGCGACGAGGCCCGGCACCGCGACCGACGCCTCGCCGACATGGAACACCTGCGTCGACGCATCGGCAAAGTCGACGACGACCTCATCCATCTCCCCCGATGCCCGCGCGGGGACGGTGAAGAAGCAGTCCAGCAGCGTCGGCTCCTCGCCCGCGTCACGGACGAGCAGGAAGCCACCGCCGGCCGGCCCCGTGAGAGGCCCCTCTGCCACGAACCCGGCGAATGCCGCCGCCACGACCGCGTCGACCGCGTTGCCTCCCTGGGCGAGCGCCCTCGCCCCGG
Source organism: uncultured Gaiellaceae bacterium (assembly GCA_963787085.1). Classification (GTDB taxonomy): domain Bacteria; phylum Actinomycetota; class Thermoleophilia; order Gaiellales; family Gaiellaceae; genus Gaiella. Next base: position 826,228 of record CAWBBO010000006.1, read on the forward strand.
CGTAGGCGGTGTGCGGGTTTCCGGCTGCGACCGCGCCCATCATGGAAAGAGCCTAGAGGCTCGATCGGCGCCGCCCCCACACCCGAGCGCACGATCGGGCTCAAGGAGATGCCCTCGGCTGCCGACCTCGTCTGTGCGGCCTTGATACGCAAACACTTCCCGATGCGGCAGCTCGTTCTGGCAGGACTCTCCCTTGCCCTCCTCGGCGTGCTCTCGACGAGCCCGTCGCTGCTCGGCGACCGCGTTCGCGACGCCTTTGCAGGGCTCGACGCAGCCCGGCCTGCGTGGCTGTGGCTGGCTGCGTTCGCGTTCGCGGGCACGAGCGCGTGCGGCGCACTCGCCTGGCGAGCCGCCATCCGTGCCTGCGGCACCCCCCTCACCGTCGGCGACGCCGCCGCGCGCTACTGCGTCGGCACAGGCGTCAACGCGATCGCCCCGGCGCATCTCGGCTCGGCCCTCCGGCTCGCACTCTTCGGACGGGTGACGCACGGAGGCTGCTGGACCGTCGGCGGAGCCGCGGCAGCCGTCGGTGTCACGCGCGTCGTCTGGCTCGGCGGCCTGATCACGCTCGGGTCCGCGAGCGGCGTGCTGCCGGCCTGGCCCCTACTCGTGATCGGCGTGATCGTCGTTGCCGCGACCGCCGTCGCCTTCCTCTCGTGCCGCGTCCGGCTGCCACGGCGGCTGCAGCAGACAGTGCTGGCGCTCCAGGCGCTGGCACGCTCGCCGCGCGATCTGCTGATCGTCGCCGGCTGGGCGCTCACGGGCGCTGCCGTCAAGATTGCCGCCGCCATGGCAGCGATCACTGCCCTTGGGATCGACCATCCGCTCCGCGCTGCCCTGATCGTCGTGCCGGCGGTCGAGCTCGCCGCCGTGCTGCCGATCACCCCGGGCAACGTCGGTCTCGCGAGCGCCGCGGCCGCGTTCGTGCTCACCACCCAGGGCGTCCCCTCCGACATCGCGCTCGCGGCCGGGATGGCGTTCGGCGGTGTCGAGCTTATCGCCGCGATGGCAGTCGGCGCCGGGGGAGCGCTGAGCCTGGGCGGCCGAGTGCTTCGGCCCTACGTGCGCTTCGCCGTCGCGACCGCCGCATACGGCGCGGTCCTGAGCGCGTTCGGCCTGACGGTCGTCCTGCCCGCAGTCTGACCGCCGGCACCTCGCTAGGAGCGTGGGTCAGTAAGCGAGTCGATCCGGGCGGGGTCCTAGCCTTGTTCTTGGCGTCGAGTCAAGGAGGAGGCGATGGCAGCGGCGGCGGTCGAGGCGGTTGAGGGGCTGGAGCGGTTGGTCGAGGTCGAGCCGGTCGGGGTGGTCGAGGGGGATCGGCGGCCGGCCGCTGTGGAGAAGACGTTTCGGCCGTACGACCCGGAGCAGGTGCTGTTGCTGTCGCCGGTGTTGTCGGAGTGGCTGCCGGAGGGGCATCTGGCGCACTTCGTCTCGGACGTCGTCGAGTCGGGGACGCTCGATCTGTCGGCGATCTACGATTCCTACGCGGAGGAGCGTGGCTTTCCGCCCTACGATCCGCGGCTGATGGTGAAGCTGCTCCTGTATGGCTACGCGATCGGGGTTGTCTCCTCGCGCAAGCTGGAGCGGGCGAGTTTCGAGGATGTGGCGGTGCGGATGCTGTGCGCCGACCAGCATCCGGACTACCGCTCGATCGCCCGCTTCCGTGCCCGCCACCTGGGGGTGCTGGCGGAGCTGTTCGTGCAGACGCTGAGGCTCTGCCGGCAGGCGAGGCTGGTCGGGCTGGGCGCGCTCGCTTTGGATGGGACGAAGCTGCGTGCGAACGCCTCGCGGCACAAGGCGATGAGCTACGAGCGGATGGGGAAGCGGGAGGCCGAGTTGGAGGCGGAGATCGCCGAGATCCGCGCCAACGTGCGGGCGCTGTTGGCGGAGGCGGAGGCGGTCGACGCGGCAGAGGACGAGCGCTACGGACCGGGTCGCCGCGGCGACGAGCTGCCGGAGGAGCTGCGCCGCCGCGAGCAACGGCTCGCCCGGATCCGGGAGGCGAAGCAGGCGCTGGAGGCGGAGGCGCGCGCGGCCGAGAGCGCCCGCCGGGCCGAGCTCGAGGCTGAGGGCAAGACGCCGCGGCCGCCGCGCCATGGGCGCGACCCGTACGTGCCGAAGCCGAAAGCGCAGCGCAACTTCACCGACCCGGAATCGCGGATCATGAAGACCTCCGACGGCGCCTTCCACCAGTGCTTCAACGGGCAGGCGGTCGTCGACGGGAAGGCGCAGGTGATCGTCGCAGCGGATCTCGCGGACGAGGCGCCGGACGCGCGCCAGCTCGCCCCGGCGCTCGACCAGCTGGCCGGCAACCTGGCCGCGATCGGCGCCGAGCTGCCGGCAGGCGCGACGCTTGCCGCTGACGCCGGCTACTTCTCCGAGACGAACATCCGCATCACTGCTGAGCATGGGCTCGACCCGCACATCGCCACCGCACGCTTCAAGCACACAGAGCCGCCGCCTCCGCCGCCGCGGGGACGGATCGCGACCAACGCGACGCCGAAGCAGCGGATGGCGCGCAAGCTGAAAACGAAGAAAGGACGCGCGGTCTACCGCCGCCGCAAGGCGATCGTCGAACCGGTCTTCGGCCAGATCGACACCGTCCAAAACGGACGGCGGCTGCTCCTGCGCGGCGAGCAGGCCGCCCGCGACCAGTGGCGCTTCACCTGCGCCGTCCACAACCTGCTCAAGCTCCACCGGGCCGGCGGACTCGCCCTGATCGACCAGCAACAAAAGCCAGGCAACAACGGCGGCAGCAGCTCCGAAACCGCGCGAAACGCGGCCAGCAGGATCGTCGATCACGCAGCACGGTGCACGCACCGCTGGCTCGCCGCGATCTGGAACACTCGCGCGGCCATGCACACCCCGCTACCCGTTACCGCCCCACGCTCCTAGTAGGACTTTGTTACTCGCGACGTGGGGTGAGGATGAGCTGGTCGAGGTCGACTGGTTGGTCGCAGGTGCGGCAGCGGCTGGCCCAGCAGCGCAGGAGGGGCTGTAGGAGCAGCACCGCCTGCGGCAGTGTCAGGCCAGCCGCGGGGCTGTCGGGCATAGGCGCTCGAGGGTGAGGAAGGCGTGGGCGCAGGTGACAAGCGCGGTGTGGTGGTGAAAGCCGGCGTAGCTGCGGCCCTCGTAGTGGTCGAGTCCGAGCTCGCCTTTCAACTGTCGGTAGTCGAGCTCGATCGTCCAGCGCAGCCTTGCGAGGCGGGCGAGCCGCTCCCGGCTTTCGTCGGCGGGCAGGTTCGAGAGCCAGTAGTCGCTCGGCGCCTCGTCGCCGGCGGGCCATTCGATGATCAGCCACTCCCAGCGGGGCGGCTGGTGGTCGTTGCGGACGGGGTGGGTGGCGACGACGCGGACGAAAGCGAAGCGGCCCTCGACGTCCTCGCCGGCAGGCGTCGTCCGGCAAGACACCATGGTGAAGGCCTCGGCCGGGAGGCGCTCGGCGAGCGCACGCACCGACTCGTGCTTGCGGTCGGGTCGGGCGACCGAGCGGGGCCGGCCGGTCGTGCCGTTGCGTTCGGGCACCGCGAAGGTCGCCTCCGGGCCGTAGACGCTGATCTGGGCGGAGACCGCGAGCACGTACTCGAGCTCCTGCGCGTGCAGCTTGGTGCGGAAGCCGCTGTCGTCGCCGTAGGCGCAGTCGGCCAGGATCGGCCCCGTCGGCAGCTCCCACGCGGCCGCCTGCTCGCAGAGGCCGGCGGCAAGCTCGGGCTTCGTCTGGAAGCAGACCGCGGCCGGGATCTTCGCCTTACGCCGCCGCTCCAGGTCGTCGCACCACTCCTGGGGCAGGTACAGCGCGCCAGCCCAGCGGCAGCGTCCCCCGCTCGCCGACCGCGTGCACCGAGACGGCGATCTGACAGTTGCCGATCTTGCCGAGCGTGCCCGAGTACTGGCGCTTCACCCCGGGCGAG